>NZ_JBXVVD010000003.1:0-743327 GCF_057219365.1 Roseobacter sp. YIN89
TCAACTCGAACAAATTTCAAACTCAACCGCGCCGTCGCTCTTGCCGAATGGCGCCAACTCGGCGCGGCATAAGGATCAGCCTTACTGTCCTTGCAGAGACGAGTTCGAATTGGTCTGACAGCACCCGTGGGCAAGCTGCCAGCGTGCAATTGCGCGCAATCCGTCGGCACGCGCGGCAACCATCGCAACGCCGCGCGCCTGCGTGCCGGAGATGACGACCAGACGATTTCCGTCTAGCTCGAAAGCCATGCCGAGCGGTGCCGTCTGCGGCAATGTCTCAGACGGAGAGGCCATGCAGCCGTCGGCACAGGCCCTGAGCAGCGCGTGGTAAGCGGGGTCTCCGACCTTTTGCGCGCCATCAACGGTGCCGTGCCAGGTCAAAGCGCTCATGGCCGGGTTGGCAAGCATGCTCAAAAGGCGATCGACAGGGTCGCGCCCTTTTATGGCATTCCGCAAAGATTGAGCCGAATACTTCGCGTCGTCAGATGTATCTGATCCTGCATGGCGCGTGCCGCGCAGTGTCATCGCACCCGGTATGAGCGCCAAGTCCAAAAGGCACCGTGCAACGCTTTCGATGTCGCTGGCATCTTTACCGACTGAAACCGCCAAAGCTGTCACCTGACGTAACCGACGTCCAGAAACCCGGATGGCAGCATGAGGCACTCCGTCTATTTCGACAACCAGCGTTCGCGGTAAAACGGTTTCGTCAATTTCGCGCAGCATATTCCCAAGGCGCGCCGATGGGGCAGATACCGCGATGTTGCGCTCTGTCGCCAGCGCCTCTGCCGACTGCATAAAGCGGCTGAGCAGCGTTACGTCACCGGGCGAGCCGGGTCGACCTGACACCGCGCGGGGAAAAACAGCGGTCATGACCCGTCACCCTCTGCGTAGCGTTGCACCAGCTTTTGAGCAGCCTGCGCTGCGGTTTCGATATCGTGCCCAGCTTCCATCGCCATGCAGACGATGTCATCGGGCGATGCCATTGCACGTGCAAAGACCTCAGTGTGGCTTTCCGAAAAGCTGATCACGCGTTCGGTGTGAAACTCTTTTGCTAACTCGAGAACGCCAAAACCGCGCTCGGCACGGGTGCACAGTTGATCAAGCTTCTCGCGGGGCATTCGGCTCTCTGCACTGAACCGCAGGATCAACGACGACGACAGGTCGCCGAATGCGCTCAGTTCACATCCGGGCGTTTGCGCCCGTAACTGATCGAGATCGTCCTGTATGGTCATCTCATTGCCCTCCTGCAAGCGCGAAACAGTCTAACGGCCCAGCCCGGGCGACAAGCCCGCCAAGGCACCATCGCGTCCGCTGGAACCTGATTTCATCCGGATGCGCCTCGGGACCACCGAACCGTTACCGCGCGGGGCGAAATCAGCCGGCGCATTCAGAGGGTCTGTCAGCATGAGCGGGGTTGTGGCATCGTCCATCTCTTCGGCATCGGTCGACGTTGGCCCAGCCGCAACAATGCGGGCGATATGGGCTGACAGAGCCGCAGCACCGCTGGCCTCCCACGCAGCCTCATCCTCGCCTGCTTCCAAAGCGGCCAGCAATGATACTGGATAAATCGCATCGAAAAGACCTTCTGTCTCGCGCTCAATCCTTTTCACCACGCGTTTTTGATCGCGTTCGTTGCGCAGCTTGTCGAATTGGGTAATCAGCAACAGGCTTGTCCCGCGCGCCGACGGGCGCAGCACATTCCAGATAGCGGCTTCGGACTGCCGCCAGGCCTGCGTTGCATGGGTGCACCAGATCACGTGGTCGTCCGAGCGTACAACATCCTGCCAGTATTGCTGCTGCATGCTGGGATCAGACACGCCCGGCATGTCGATCAAAGCACAATGCTCCAGCAACTCCGCCTCCATTTGCAACTCGATTGATCGGGTTTCTTCAAGGCACACGTCCTCAAGTTTTTCCAGATTGATCGGTGTCCGCTCTCCGTCGATGCCAACCGCACAGGCATTTTGCGGCCCGTAGGTAATTTCGACTGGCGGCAGCCGTGTCGCCGTCACCCGCATGGGCAAAGGGCGGCTTCCAAGCAACATATTCGACAAGGTGCTTTTTCCCGCGCTGAATTCGCCCATAAGCACGAGGCGCGGTTTCTGACCGGTCATGTCGACGTCAAAGTCGTGATCCGTCATGGTTACACTCCTTTTGTTGATGCAGGTGCGGCGCAGTACTTCAAATCTTCGATGATGTAATCGATCTGGTTCTGCAGCTCGTATTCGCTGTCGCCCATGCAAATGCGCTGGATGCTTTCGGTACTTTCAAACCCGCTGCCGATCTCGATCATGATGTCGCGGTTCTGCTCGAAAAAGCTGCTGAGCGTCTGCATGATCTGCGCGCGGATCAACGCGGTCTGATCTACTTTCAACTGCTCCATAAAGTCTGCGGTTTCGGCAGACACTAGCTTGTTGAACTGCTTTGCGAATGCCTTGTAGCCGCGTGTGCGTCGCCACCAGGAGACCCACCAGCTGTCGTTGAAGTCAAGCGCGATGGTCTGCGCAAGAGACACCGGAGCGGGGAACTCATCAACCGCCGGTACGGTCAGTTCGATCCCTTCGACAGCGTTGCCAAACGCGTTAAAGTAAAGCTCTGCAATGTCGACCACGGCCATTTCATACTGAGCATGTGCTGTTTTTTGCGCACGTACGGCAAAGACGGAATACGCCGACTTCAGCAACATCCGCAATCCGGTCGGGCTGTACGACCAGACCCGATCGTCGCCATTGTCTTCAAGATGCGAAATCAGCGATTGCGTGGCACGTTCGACAAAGTTGACATGCGCACGGTCCGCGCGTGTCTGGTAGGCGGCGATGATCTCGTCGACTTTGCCTTCCAACATGGTTTCGTGGCGATCCGCCAGAGCACGCACCTCGTTGCGTACGTCGTTCATGCTCATGGTGCGCTGATCGTCCAGCTTCTCTACCCGGATCTTGTTTGCGGCTTGCTGACCACTGGCGATAGTGATCGCAGCAGAGGTGATCTTTTCCAGCATAGGATCGCCGACCTTTGCGACCACGCGCTGTGACATAACCCGGTGCAGGATCGGCAGACCAGACATGTGCCAGACCGTTTCAGCAACGGTCGGGGCGGGGGGCGCGCCTTCCATCTGCTGCTCGGCCAGCGCCGCCATCGCGTCCATATCGATGCCGTCCAGCACTTCCTTGTCGTCCGCCAGCACCGCATTGGCCCAAAACGCGCTGCCAAAAACAATCTGCGCATCCTCTGGGCCCTCATGATCCGCCAGTACCTTGCGAATGCTCGTCTCGATCTCTGGGATCTGCTCTGCCGGAGCGCTCAGTTCGTCAATGCGGTTGACGAAAATCATCACATCTCGCGATTCAAGGCTCGAGATCATGCGGATCAGCGCCATGTCCACCGAGGTCAGTGCCTGATGCGCAGACAATACGACAACGCAGATGCGGCTGGAGCGTACGGCATTGATGGTCACCTGCTCGCGCATCATGAAGGTGTCGTTGACCCCCGGCGTGTCGCGAAGACACATGCGAAACGGTTTGCTGTTGGTTGTCAGAAACAGGTCAGCCGTGCGGGTGATGTCTGCAAAACGGCCCTGGTTTTCGGCATCTGGTTCTGCGTCATCATCCTCGTAGAAGTCATCGCCGATGCAGATGTAGCGTTCCAGCAGGTTTTTGTCGAAATATCCGTATTCGTGCTCCTGCCCAAGCAGCAGCTCGAATTTCCGGCCCAGACGGCGCTTTGATTTTTCGCGCAGCATTTCGATCTGGGCGCGGATATTTTCCAATTCACTCTCAGACCCGGCACGTCCGGCCAGTTCTCCCAGCCGGCCGCCCTTGTGCACCAGCCTGTCCCACTCGTTTTGTTCCATCAACTGGAATTTGGCGCCGATTTCTTGGCGAGCAGCCCCAGGTTTGAGGTGCAAAGAGGTGACGACCGACGTCCACGGGTTTACGTCTGACGGCAAAAGATCAGCCCAGCCCGCCATGGCATTGACCAACGAAGTTTTTCCGGATTTGACCTGCCCTAGGAATGTCACTGCAGGTTCGAAGTTTTCAAGATCGCGCCGCAGTTTCTTGACCGACCGCTGGGTCGATGTGCCGGTGATCTGTTCCAACGACTCCAGTGCCAGTTCGACCCCGTCGACACGGGCTGCGAAATCGGCCAGTGGCTCAAGGCCCGCATGCATGAATTCCGGCGTCTGTGCGACTTCGGATGGTTCAGTAAGCTCTTGATTTTCAATATTCATTATTCGCCTGCCAAATCTGCATATGCTCATTATCTATAAAGGGGGTAGCGAGGATCATTGGGTTGCCTCCGCCATTTCTTTTTTTAGTTGGAGCAGCACGGCAACCGCGTCATCTGCTGCCTTGTCGCTACGCTCGAGTTGAAAGAGTTGGATCATCTGTTCGGCATTGATCGCATCGTCGCGTAGGGCACATACCGCTGCATCATCGGATTCTGTATCCATGAACATCGCGGCGAGAGCCTGCGCCGTCTGAGCGCAGTGATCCAAGATCGCCTGCGGTGACAGTGTTTCCGCGTTTTTCGCAGCAAGCTCATCTGCGCTTTGCTGCAAGATGGATAGACCGGTTTCCACGGCTTCGCACTGCCCCATCGGCGCGTGTGCGTTGTCAGGAATGTCGCTTTGACCAGTTGGCTCTGACTGCGCTGGAGAAAAATCCACATTGGCGCGTGCCAGCAGCACCTCGGCATGATCCGCATCCGCACGCTTTGCCTGATCAATAACCCGGTTGATCGCTTCGCTGAGCGCTTTGCAGCCGCTGGCCTTCCATAATTTTGGTTCGACCACTTCGCCGTCGGCGCGTGCAGCCATGGCCTGCAGAGTAGCAACCGGGAACAGGCCGTTGAATTCGTCTGCGTAGCTTTCAGCAAACGCATCAACATGTTTGCGCAATATGCCCTGCATCTGCAGACGGTCGGCATGAGTGAGAGCGAGAAAACCGTTGTCCTTCAGCCGGTCCGGCACCTGCGCCCAGAGCGCGCATTCGCGGTCGTCAAACCCTTGCGAGCACCAGATCGCGATATCTGCATCCTGTGTGGCCCAATCGATAATTTCCGATCCGGCCCCAAGCAGAGAAGTAAAGTTGATCTCGACCAGTCGTTTGTCCTTAAGAACGTCCAATGGTAACCGCTGGACAACCCGCAATGTATCGGGGGGTATTGTGCCCTGGCGCGCAATCCCGTCAAAGGCGGTTTCTGTCCCGGTCCGGCTTTCGCAATACCCCCCTTCGGAGTCGCCCCATGTCACCTCGACCGCAGACACATCTGACAGGTCCGGCATCGCATTCTGGCCGATTATCATATTGAGAATGCTTGTCTTCCCCGATCCGGCCATGCCGAATGCGGTGATCTGCGTCGGGCGTTGCAGGCCCGTTAAAAGCCGAGTGCCGAGCGAGATCATCTCGGTCGGCAACAACCCTTCATCAAGGGCGCGTTCCAGTTGCGTTGCGCGCGTATGCAGATCAGAGGCCATGATCAGATTTCCTGCCGTCTAAAAGGATGGCGCTTCCATCCGGTTTCGGCATCAAGCTCCTCGGACATGGCCAGATCACTGATCTTTTCTGTCTTGCCCGGCGCAGGATCATCCCCGCCCTTGGCCATTTCATTACGGTCGCGCAGCTTCATGATGCACATCGACACATTGTCCTGATCCGGGTCATCCAAGGCGCTGATCGCGTCGAGCAGACGCGCGCCGATCTCACCGCTGGGCAACGAGCGATTGTCAAAAATGACGCGTGCAATTTCCTGTTCGCTGATGAATTGCAAACCGTCGCTGGCGACGATCAGGATATCGTTGTCGCGCAATTCTACCGGTACGGTCCGGCAATCAATCTCGGGAATGGTTTGCCCGATCAGAACTGACGTCAGGCAATGACGATCCGGATGATCCTTCGCCGCTTGCGCGTCCATTTCTCCAGCTTCAACCAGCCGCTGCATGCGCCGCGCAAGCGAGTGTTCCTCGTTCAAGCGGAACAGATGGCTGCCTCGGAACAGATAGAGCGGGCTGTCCCCGACAGAGATCCAGTACAGACGGTTGCTGATGACCACCGGCGCCACGAGGGTGGAGCCCATGCCTTGCATGTGCGGGCGGCCGCGCGCGGCACGGCCGACACAGTCGTTGGCATAGGACAGTGCCGAGCGCAAAATCGTCTCGACGTTCTCTTCCAGTTGCTCGGGGTCATCGGCAAACATCTTCAACTCGGTAAAGATCTCGGTGACCACGATCTTGCTGGCGATGTCGCCTGCCAAATGACCGCCCATGCCGTCGGCCAGCACGATGAACCCCAGATCTGCACCATCAGCGAAATCCACGGCAATCGTGTCTTCCTGCTGATCGCGCTGACCCTGGCTGATCGCGGGGGCCGCGTCATAGACGAATTGGGCAAGCTTAGGCATGGCGGGCGACCTTCTCCTCAGGCGCATTCCAGCTAAAGTCGGACTGGCAAAGCGCGACAAATCGCAGTGTCGTTTCGCCCAGACGGATCAGGTCTTTGGAAAAGAGCTCCTGCGTGCTCAGCAAGGGCGTGTTGTTAATCCGTACAAGGTTGGTCTTGCCGCTGTGTCCGACAAAGAACTTGTTCTGCTCGGCGTCATAGGCGATCGAGATGTGGTTTTCGCGTGAGATGGAATTATCGCCAAAGTTCAGCGACACTGACTGATCCTCACCACGTCCTACTTTCGATACGCCGTCATAAAGCGCATAGGACGATCCTCGGCCCATCTCGGACACAACGACGAGCCATCCAACGGGGAACATGCCGTCGGCTTTGCTCTCGGCTTTTTGGAAGGGGTCTTCTTCTTGCAGAGCTTCTGCAGAAAAGCCCAACAGGCGCGTTTTGACACGGCCCGACCGGTTGGATCCGCGGCCAGCCGCAGGAGCGGGCATGTCCACGGGGGCGTTCTCGGAGGCCGCGCCAACCGGTGACAGGGTATCCACCGGCGCCTGCGGTGCTGACGGCATCGGTTGCTGCGCGGCGGGGGGCACTTTGGCAAACTCTTCGGTGGCTGGTGTTTGTAGCCGGGTCTGTGGGTGTGACATCGCAGACTTCAGCGGGCTTGGCGTGGTGGCGGCCGCTGCAGGCGCTGTGCTGTCCAGACGGTCAAACGGATCGGGCGCGTTCAGTGCGGCTGCAGCTTCTTGTGCAACTGCGCTTGGCGCGAAATCGTCCAGATCAAACTCGGCTTCCATGGCGTCAGCGTCAAAGTCCGGATCATCGTCCTCGTAATCCTCGTCGTCGTCGTCCTCGAAGTTGTCCATAAGACCATGCGCCGTTGTGTCGGCACCCATGGTTTCTTCTTCGTAGGTTGAAACGTCTGGGTTTTGCATCTCTTCGGAGACCTTGCGAAAGAATTCCTCCGAGCTTGCCTCATCAAACAGCGGATCATCTTCCTGCAGTGTCGCCGCATCATTCACGTCGGCCTGTGGGGCAGGGGTAGAATGCTCCATATGCGGCGTGGTTTCCGGCTCGGCCGGAGTGCGCAACACGTATGGGCTGGCCTTGCTCAACTGGATGCCGCTGTCGACTGGCGTCGTTTGCGGCCGTTCGGCAGCGGCTCGTTTCTCGTTCAGGATATCGCGAATAAGTCTCATCAGAAGTCTCCTTAGGCGTTGTCAGGACGATGGCCTGTTGCTTCGTCCCGGCAAGCAGCGTGAAATCAGGCGGGCGAATTTCGATTTTTTTTCAGGTTCGGACGGCGGCGGCATGCGTGCCGCTTCCTCTTCGGCTTGGCGCTGTGCATTCCAGGCTGCGATCTCGGCTTCCTGTTCTGCTTGCCATGCGGCCACGTCTTCGATCGGATTGCCAAAGATGTCGACGACACCCTTGCTTTGCTCTTCGGCGGGCTGCGTGCTCGGCGCACTGCGTCGTTTCACTGACGACAGGCTGAGCGGGGTCGCCGGTGTCAGGTCGGTGTTGGTCAACGCGACGATCTGCGCGATCTTTTCGTCCAGATTTGGGTCAAACGTCGGCTTCGCCGTTTTCCTTGGGCGCGCCTTAGGTGTCTGTTGCAGTGCCTGCAACCAGGCCGCTGCTGACTGGAACCGGTTCTCCTGCAACAAGGCGAGCGCGGAATCGACTGTCGCCAGAATGTTGTAGTCATATCCCCAGTCCTCGCGCACCAGCGGCACATAGGGGTCCGGCGCACCGTCCGATACAGCGGTCAAGCGATCTTGCCCCGACACCGGCGGGTATCCGGTTATCAGATGATAGAGCGTTGCTCCCATTGAATAGAGGTCGCTGGAAAAGTCATGCGGGACATGCGCGGTATAGAATTCATGGGGCGAATACCCGTCCTTGACCGCCATGATGGTTGGAAAGTTCGAACCGCCGTTCAGCGTGTGCTCTTGCGCGGCGCCAAAGTCGATCAGTGTTACATGGTCATTGTCATCAACAAGGATGTTGTCCGGCGAGATATCGCGGTGCAGCACCCCGTGTTTGTGAATAAAGGTGATCGCTTCCAGCATCTGTTCGAGCACGGACAACAGGAAGCTGTTGGTCAGGCGCTCTGGCTGATCTTCCGAGACGCTGATCAGATCGACCCCGACCACATGATCCAGCGCCATGTAAGCGGTGTTGTTTTCCTCAAAGACCTGATGCACGCCCAGAACATTCGGATGGGTCAGCCGTGCCATCTGCCGCGCTTCACGAACGAATTGTTTTTTGATGGCAGAAAACTGGGCGGTCAGTTCTTTTGTCTGGGGCACGACCTGTCCGTTTACACGGCGGCACATATGCGCGGGGAAGCATTCCTTGACCACGACCTGACGGTCCAGACTGTCGCGAGCCACATAGGCGATGCCAAAACCACCCTGCTGCAGACAGGCCTGTATCAGAAACTGTCCATGCAGCAACTGTGAGCCGACCAACATACCGTCGGTGGCTTCAAATCCCTGATCTGCAAACGTCTGACTCACTGCGAGCTACCCTGATAAAACCCTTGTCGAAAACGCACCTCGACCAAAGCCGAAGGATACAATTCTAGTTATCTCGCTGGATTGTGAGCAGAACATGGCAGGCTTTTGGCAAGCCTGTGTCTGTGCCGGAGCCACTTGGGCAGCGTTCCCGCACAAGCGCCGATTTGTTCAACAAATGAAGGGAATATGCAGCAATTTACGCGATTGTTGCGCCAAAAATAAAGTTAAGAAAAAGTATCCGCAGAGGCGGTCAAATACGGTTTTGGGCAGATATCCGGCATCTGAGCTCAGTGCAGCGGTCTCCACTGGTGCCGACAAGCCACGCGTCGCGGGTTCCGGATTTCGTTAATGCTAAGAACCCTGATCGGGCTGAAGGCTGTCACTGTGCATGCGGCGGATGCTCCATTCAACCGCATCCCTCAATGCGTCACCCAAGGCCTCATCAAAGGCCAGAACGATGTCCGGCGGCGCGTCGCTTGTGGCGGCAAAGACTTCTGTAAAGGACCGGGAGGCAATGATCTTGTCGGTAAAGGCATCCACGATCTTGATGTTCAGCCGGACGTGTACCTCCAGCGGCGCATCAGGGGCGCTGTCCACCGGGAGTTGTGCTTGAAATTCCCGCACGTCTGTCACGATGAGATAGTCCGCGCGTAACCCGATGGCCGAGCGACCGACCGCATCGACCTTGCCGGAATTCTCATAGCTCTCGATCAGCAGGGACTGGATGATAATTGGCGCGCGATCAACCCAGCGCGCACCGGGCAAAAACCGGACTTCCAACGGGGTCGGCTGAACCGCAATGCGGTCGTTGCTGACCACCGCGGTTGCGGTCGGCTCCGATACCACGATCTGCTGGCGGACCCTGGGCAAACTGGGGTCAAACGTGCTCTTTGGGCTAAGCAGGTATAGATCGGTCGGCTCGGCGGCGTTGCTCAGGCTGGTCAACCCCGCGCAACCCGCCAAGGCGAGAGCTGCGCACAGACCTGTCAGGGGCATCAAAAGGTGTTTCATCGACGGAACTCCGAGCCTTGCGTACCAAGAAAGAAGCGGGCCGGATCACGCTCTACCCGGTCTACGAAACGGTCTAGATTGCTCACCAACTGGCGGGCATCTTCGGTCAGCCGGACGAACTCTGGCAACCCCAGACGAACGAAATTGGTCAACTGTCGCTCATTGCTGACAACGATGCTTTCCAATGACGACGCAAAGGCAGCGATTGCCTTGGACGCGCTCAGAACTTCGTCCGAAACCACATCGATATTGGCTGATGCATTTTCCATTGTAACGGTGAATGCGCCCACCGCGCCGCGCAGGTCAGTCACGATTGCTCCCACGTCTTCGTCCAGAATCCTGTTGGCGGAAGAGAAGGTATCGCTGATGACCGAAAGAGTTTCCTGCGTGGTGCCAAGTGTGGTGCGCGCTTCGGGCAGGAAGGTGATGATGCTGTCATCGATGGTTTTTGCGGTCTGCGTCCCTTGCCGGACAAGGGCAGTGACATCTGTATCGAGAAGTGTGCGCGCTGCGCCTGCGACGCCGTCTATTGTGGCAAGGGTGCGATCGAAGCTGTCCAGCGTGCCGTCAACACGCGACAGCGTTGCGCCAGCGCTCTCCAATGTACGCTGCCCTTCCCGGATCGCCTCCTGCGCTATCGTCAGGGTTTCCGTAGAGGTGCGCAGCGTGACATCCGCGGTGTCTGCCAGCGCCTCGAGACGGTCGGTGAAGCCCGCAACCTCGCGGGCAGCACTGCCGAGATCACCCGACAGCTGTTCGAAATCCGCAAGTGTCCGGTCCAGACGTCCTGAAGCACTTGCAAGGTTACTCAGCACCTCGCTGATCGCTGCCTTGTTCTCGTCGTTGACGACCTCATTGATATCGTCCAGCAACGACACCGCTTTTTGCAAAAGAGCCGGTGCTCCTTCAAGCACCGACTGCCAGGCACTTGGCTCGGCGCTAATCACCGCGTTTTGGGGCAGGGGGGCGGCATCAGGCGAGCCGCCAGTCAACGATACAAAGCTGACACCGGTCACCCCAAGCCCTTGCAGGATCGCCACGGTGTCGGTCTTGACCGGAGTATCCGCAGCAATCTCGATGCGCACCCTCACCTTGGAAGGGTCATCCTGATCAAGTGCGAGATTGATCACCTGACCCACCGGCAGCCCGTTAAAGCGCACATCTCCGGCATCCGACAGGCCCGACACGTTGTCGAAAAGCACGTCGTAATAGGCAAACTGCTTGTCTACTTCGACTTTGGCCAGCCACAAAAGGAACACCAGACTGCCCAACAGTCCGACCAGCGCGAAAATGCCGATGACAAGGTAATTTGCCTTGGTTTCCATGCAGTTACCGCCCGCTACCCAGTTTCACGCGCAGCGCGCGCACGCGGCCCGGTAAAATAGTCTTGTACCCATGGGTCATCGACGCCGGTCATGATTTCTATTGGCCCCTCAACCAACACGCGCTTGTCAGACAGCACGGCGATACGGTCGCAGATTGCGTACAAGCTGTCGAGGTCATGTGTGACCATGAACACCGTAAGCCCAAGTGTCTGTTGCAATTCTCCAATAAGGGTGTCGTAGGCGGCTGCTCCGATCGGGTCTAGGCCCGCGGTTGGTTCATCGAGGAAAACGATCTCGGGATCCAGTGCCAGCGCTCTGGCCAGTGCTGCGCGTTTGCGCATGCCTCCCGACAATTCAGAGGGTAGTTTGTCACAGGCCACCTGCGGCAGGCCCACAAGAGATATTTTCATCTCGGCCAGCTTGCGCATGAAACCGGGGGTCAGGTCGAGATGCTCGCGCATCGGTGCCATCACGTTCTCTACCACGCTGAGAGACGAGAAAAGCGCGCCGTCCTGAAACGCCACACCCCAGCGTTTTTCGACCTCGCGGCGGGCTTCTTCGGGTCCGTTGACCACATCGGTGCCAAGCACATGGATTGAACCCGCCGAAGGTTTTTGCAGCCCCACGATGCTACGCAACAAAACAGACTTGCCCGTGCCCGAGCCGCCCACGATGCCCAACACTTCGCCGCGCCAGACATCCAGATCAAGATTCTGATGTACGACATGGCTGCCAAAGCAGTTTTCCAGCCCGCGGACCGTGATCACGGCGTCCCGCGGTGCCGCCGAGGGAGAAGGCACAGCGTTTCCGGCAGGCAAAACGGCACCGCTCATACGCCCAACTCGGCAAAAAAGACGGAAAAGATGGCGTCCACGACGATCACCATGAAAATGGCCTGCACGACAGAAGCGGTGGTGCGTTGACCGACGCTCTCTGCCGATCCGCCAACCTGTAGCCCCTGCCAGCAGGCAATCACACCAATAATGACCGCAAAAAAGGGTGCCTTGACCATACCGACGATCAGGTGCCAGACATCGGTGCTCTCGTAGAACCGGGTCAGAAACATGCCGGGGCTTATGCCCAATTCGATCCAGCTCATCAGTGCACCGCCCGTCAGGGCGCACAGGTTGGCGACAAACCCCAGAACTGGCAGCATCAGCGTCAGGGCAATAATACGAGGCAAAACCAACACCTCGATCGGATCCAGCCCGAGCGTTTGCATCGCGTCGATCTCCTCGTTGACCTTCATGGAACCAATAGCCGCCGCAAAGGCCGAACCCGAACGGCCCGCAATGATGACGGCGGTCAGCAGGATGCCCAATTCGCGCAGCACCGATACGGCGATAAGATCAACAACAAAAACCTCTGCCCCGAACTGGCGTAACTGTGCCGCCCCCTGAAAGGCCAGAACGACCCCGATAAGAAACCCCATCAGCGCAATGATCGGTACCGCGTTCAGCCCGGTTTGTTGCGCCTGTGCAAAGGTTGCAGTCAGCCGGAACCGGGAGGGCTGGACGAGGGCACGCAGCAGGCGCGCAATGACGAGACCAAGAAACGACAAAAGCGCCGCACCGTCGCGCAGCCCGGTTACAACAGAGCGTCCAACGCCTTCGATCCGGTCTGCTATACGCCGCCGCTTGGGGCCATCGTCTTTGGTGTCAAAGCCTGCGCTTTCAACGGTTTGCAGCAGGCGCGCCTGATCTGCCGTCGCCCCGCGAATATCCACTGTGATCCCCTGCCGGGCGAGTGTCTGGCGCAAGGAAACGATCAGGAAAGCGCCCCCTGTATCAAAGGCTTCGAGCGCTGAGAGGTCAATCGCAACCGCAGATGTGCCAGTGGTCAATTGGGTGAGGCCGCGTTCCACCTGTTGCAGCGCATCTGTGACCAGCCGTCCGGACAGACGCACGATCGTGGCGCCGTCGGTATGATCGACAGTGTAGGCAGGACTGGTCATTGCGACCCCATCTTGCGCGCAACGCCGCAGAGCGCAATGATTTTTTCAGATAGGTCGCGCGCGGAAGAGGGGCCGATTTACACCGTGATGATGAAACACACAGCCAAAGCCAGAGGCAGTGAGGCGGCAATCGAGATGCCCATCGGAAAAGCCGCACCCGGTTTCATCGAGACCCAAATCGCATCTTCATGAGAAAACCGCTGCCGTGCAAGCCAGATCGCAACCATGCCCAGCAGCATCGCTGCAGAAAAGGCGAACATGTAGAGAGACAGGATGTTCAGCGGAACAAACAGCAACGTGACAGGGAGAATTTTTGCGTCACCACCGCCCAGCCAGCCGATGGCAAAGAGCCCAAAGCAGACCGCGAATGCGGCCGCTCCGACCACGACGCGCAAGAACCACGCCTCGAGGCCCAAAACCGGAAGGGTTGCAGCAAATATGGCCAACCCTGCCCATGAGAGCCAGTTGGGAATACGCATTTCGCGCAGATCGAATATCGCCGTGGTCAGCAGAATGGGCAAAAAGGCGAGCGCAACATAGAGGCTGGTCTCGGAAATTGGCTGGATCACGCAGCTTTCTCCTGATCCATTAGGCCAAGGCTCGCCCGCTCTTTGGTGGTAACCAGCCGCAGCGCCAGTTCGTGGAACCGTTCATAGCCTGTTTTGGCGTAGATATTGCGCAGATGCGTCCGCAGTGTGCCTGGTTTGACCGCCAGTTCTTCGGCGACACCGTCCCGCGATAGCCCGTTTGCGATCAGCGCGCACACGCGCCACTCTGAACGGGTCAGGCCTGCTGGGTTATCGGCGGCCAGCAGCGGCTGGTCCTCGACCGTATCGAGAGTGCGCCGCACAGTGGCGTTGGTGCGCAGCAGGCTTTTCATCATCAGCCCGCGTTGGCGTCCCTGAAAGACGTCATGCAGCATCTTGCTCATGTTCTCTTGCTCCGCATCCCACAGCTTTGGCACGGACCGAGCAAAGTGAATTTCGAGAATGTCGCGCACGCCGTTGTCGGAATTCAGGCAGATACAGGCCACTTCAATCACGCCCCGTTTGAACATCCAGCGTTCTAGATCCGGGTCTGCAACGCACTTGTAGTCGTGCGTTTCAGACAGCGTGAGGGACGTGCCGGGTTTCATACTGTCGATATAAGACCCAAGTGCGGCTGCGGCGAAAGATTGCGACAGACGCGGCGCCATGGGCGCGTTTACCATGTCATGCACGCCGGCTAGCCGGGCTGTTTCCTTGGATTTGTCCCATCGGGCGAGCGCGACCGCGTCGGCACCGATGAACTCAGCGAGATGGTGCAAAGTGGAGTCGAGGTCAACGCGACCCTGACTCCACTTTACGAAAACGAGCAGTGTATCGAGGAAATTGCGTGGGACAGGGCGGCTCGCACTCTGTGCGCCAGAAATATTTGCGCGGGGCATACTTTTACTCTCACCAAAGCGCCACCCCACATGACGCGTATTTGTAAATACCTTTCGATCTTTACCTTTGGTTGAGAGTCAGTCAAATTTCTGGGCCGACTGTCTCTTGGTGTGCAATTATCCTTCTCCGATTATGGTTACTGTCCGCTCGATTATGGCGAATTACCCGTTTACCGGGTTATTCGCAAAGTACTCGATGTAGCGAATCACAACCGGGCCGAGTGTAAGCATCAGGATCGCTGGCAGCATCAGTGCAGCCATCACGGCAGACATCTGCACGGGCAGTTTGTTAGCCTTTTCCTGCGCTTTCAGTTCGCGCGTGGTGCGCATCTCTTCAGCGTATGTGCTCAGTGCCTCTGACATGGGTGTGCCGAAGCGTGACGACTGCAGCACCACGTTGACAAACGAAGCAACCTCGTCGACGCCAGTGCGCCGCGCCATCTTCATCAGCGCGCGCTGACGATCACGACCCGCCTGAATCTCATTCTCAGCGGCGATGATTTCATCGGCCAGATCAGGGGCTACGGGGCGGATCTCACTAGAGACTTTCATCAGGGCTTGGTCAAAGCCCAAACCCGCCTCGACAGCGATCTGGATGAGGTCCAGCGCATTCGGAAAGGCTTCTTCGATGGCTTGCTTGCGCTCGGCAATCTTGCCTTTCAGCCACATGCTGGGGCCAAAGAAGCCGATCGCGCAAAGTATGCAGACGATCTGTGCGATGCCCATCGTGGACAAACCCGCAACCGGGCCGGCCAGCCAGACAGGAGCGGCGGGCATGCGTGCGTAGGTGATCAGAAGCAACACCGCAACCGGCAGGCCTAGACCAAGGATCAAACGCGTCAGGTAGAAACCGGCAACCGCGCCTGTTCCGCGATACCCCGCTTTTGCCAATGCAAGTTGCACGGCAAAACGTTCTTCGTCGGATTTCGGAGCGAAGGATTTAGCCAAACCGGTCTGCTCTCCGTCATCCGCAAGCAGACCGCTGGATACAGAAGTCGCGCTTACCCGGTTCTTGGGCGACATGCGTTCAGCTGCAGCGCCTTTGTCGTTGATCGCCCGGCCTATGCCAAAGACGCCCAACATGGTGCCCGCACCGACAGCAGCCAGCAAGAGCGTTTGAGTAGTCAGGTAGGAAGCAAATACAGAAAAATCCATGACAGATACCTCTTAGAACCGGAAGTTCACAAGTTTGCGAAGAACGATGGCGTTCAACACGACGAAGAAGACGACCACGCAGGCGATTGGCAGGAACAACGAGTGATCTGCCACGTCACCGTAGTAGCTTGGTGCCGTGATCGAGGTGAACGTGCCGATGAAAACCGGTAGCAGTGACAGGAAGATCGCAGACAAGCGGCCCTCCGACGAAATGGCCCTGATACGGCGACGCATGGTCATGCGACCCCGGATCACGCGAGCAAGTGTGGACAGGATACGGCCCAGATCACCACCTGTACCGTGCTGAATTCCCACGGCAACTGCGAGATACTGGATGTCTTCTTCTGGAAACCGTGTGGCCAGATCGCGCATTGCCTCGGTCAGATCGTCACCATAGGCGATCTGGTCAACCACGATACCGAACTCGGTACCGACCGGGTCTGGCATCTCTTCGGCAACACTTTGAAGGGTCGCGTTGATCGGGTGACCGACCTTGAGACCGCGTGCCATCAGATCCAACGCGTCGGGCAACTGGCTGATCATCCGCTCAACACGCTTTTGACGCGCGTTCGCGATAATGAGCAGGGGCAGCACCAGAAACATGATCGCCGACAAGCCAAAGGCCAGGAACGGGTTGGTGATCTGCGAAGCTGCCGCCACAGAGATGACAAAACCTGCGGCACACCCGCCTGCATAGGCTTCGGCGGAGACGGTCATGCCCGCGGCACGCAGCGACTGATGCAGGTCGCCCACGAAGGGCAGGTTGCTCAGCAACCCCTTCTTTACTTTGGGTTTGAAGAGGTCGAGCACTTCGGCCTCGGTCTTGCCCGCGGCAACCATCTTCATGCGACGGTTGCGCGCCTCGTTCTGGTTCTCACCGCGTTGCAGGACCTGCCGCAGTCCTTCGTAGGCCATGAGGATGCCCAGAAAGACCAGCGCGTAGACCGCATAGCGGAAATCGAATTCAAAGTACTGAAAGTCGAAGGCGAGGAACTCGTCAGAAGTGAACTCCTGCCATGTGGCGATGAAATATTCGGCAAGCATTACGCGGCCCCCCGTGTAAAGCTGATGTTCGTCATATCGACACCGGCAGCGATCAGCTGCTCGTAGGCGCGAGGACGGATACCGGTGGAGCGGAACTGACCAAGAATGCGGCCATTTTCGTCCTTGCCCTGACGTTCGAAGACGAAGATTTCCTGCATGGTGATCGTGTCGCCTTCCATCCCGGTGATCTCGGAGATCGACATCACTTTACGGGAACCGTCCGACAGGCGGTTAAGTTGTACGACAAAGTGCAGAGCGGAAGCGATGGTGGCGCGGATGGCCGAGTGTGGAAGCTCCATGCCGCCCATCTGAACCATTTGCTCCACACGGCTCAGCGCGTCGCGCGGCGTGTTGGCGTGAACAGTGGTCATCGATCCGTCGTGGCCGGTGTTCATCGCCTGAAGCATGTCAAACGCTTCCGAGCCACGAACCTCACCAACGATGATGCGGTCTGGACGCATCCGCAGGGCGTTCTTTACCAGATCGCGCTGCAGGATCGCACCTGTACCATCCGGGCCGGCAGGGCGGGTTTCCAGACGCAGAACGTGCTCTTGTTGCAACTGAAGTTCGGCCGCGTCTTCGATGGTAACGATCCGCTCCGCTTCGCTGATGTAAGATGACAGCGCGTTGAGCATTGTCGTTTTACCAGAACCGGTACCACCCGAGATCAGGATGTTCATGCGCGCATCCACCAGACCTTGCAGCAGGGCCGCGGCGCTTTCGTTCAGCGCGCCACCTTCTGTCAGCTTGGTCATGGTCAGCGGTACCTTGGCAAACTTCCGGATGGAAACCGAAGGACCGTCTACCGCACAAGGGCGGATGATGGCGTTGACACGGCTGCCGTCTTCAAGACGGGCATCCACCCAAGGCTGGCTTTCGTCGATGCGGCGGCCAACGCGGGATACGATTTTGTCGATGATGCGCAGCAGGTGCTTTTCATCGCGGAAACGGCAGGTTGACCGCTCCAGAACACCTGCGCGTTCGATGTAAACCTGATCATGACCGTTCACGAGAATATCGTTGATCGTGGGGTCTGACAGCAGCGGCTCGAGTGGACCGAGGCCTTTGACCTCATGCATCAACTCGTCCACCAGCTCTTTCAGGCCGTCGCCGCGCAGGGCACGGCCCTCTTCGCGCAGGCCTTCAGTGACAAGATTGCCAACTTCGCGGCGCAGCACGTCGTTTTCGATCTTGTCGAGGACAGAAAGGTTCAGTGTGTCGAGCAGGCGGTTGTGCAACCGCGCTTTGAGCTCGAGGCGGTCATTTGCTGCGGCTTCAAGAGCGCGTTGCTCTACCTTCTGCTGAGCACTGTCTTCCGCGGCCGCAGCCTCTTTCTTGTTGAGCGCGACAACCTTTGCGCTGTCTTTTGCTGGCGTTGCACCGGAATGGATGAATTCACGAAACATTGGAACGTTCCTCGTCTTTTATACTGAAATACTGGTTACTTACGATGCGTAGGCCACAGGATGCGTGCCAGCACGGGGAGGCAGCGCCTCTTTCGTACCTTGTGCGATCTTGGTGACGGCCTTAGCCAGCGAGGAACGCGGAGATACTTCGCTGAGGGGTTTGCCGCGGTCGAGCGCGTCACGGGCAGCCTTCATGTCACGAGGCAACCAGTGATCGAATTTGCGCTCCAGCAGTTCCATCGCCGCACGGTGATGCGAACCAAGAACAAGCGGCTTTTTCTCCTGGGTGGCGATCAGCTGGATCGCTAGATCCGGATGCTCGGCCAAGAAGAAGTCCATCAGTTTGCGGGTTGCGCGAACCGAAGGCACAGTGACATCTGTCGCCAGTAGCAGTCGATCCGACCGGGACAGAATTGGGTCCAGCCAATCCACCAGCGCATGCGGCAGATCGACGATGATGTAGTCATGGGTCTTGCGCAGCGCATCAAGCAGCGCGGCAATCTGTTCCGGCTTGATGGCACCCAGAGGGCCATAGCGCGAAGGCGCTGTCAGAACGGACAGACCGCTTGGCGTTTTGGCAATCGCCTGCTCGACAAAGGCGGCATCAGGCACGGTGCCGTCCATTGCCATGCGCCACAGCGCATCTGATTCAGCAACGTCAAGCTGTGCTGCGATGCTGCCGAACTGGAAATCCATGTCGACGATCACAACTTCGCTTTTTAAGCGCTTTTTCAGCAGGCCGGACTTGCCGATCAGGCTATCCGCAAGATTGACGGCGAGGGTGGAGGCGCCAACGCCGCCACGGGCCTGAGCGATCGAGATGATCTTGCCCTCGGTGGCCTGACCGGTCCAGATCGCTGGCATCTGCAGGCTGCGACGCGATTTCCACGCCTCCAGCTGGGTTACCAGTTCGCTGTCGCAGGTTTCGCGAGGCAGAACTTCGTCCGCGCCGATCTTTTTCAACTCGCGCTGCTTGGACAGCGGCAGGTCGTCGCTCGCCAGCGCGATAAAGATCGCACCCGGCGCACGGTGGCTGCAAAGCTCGCGGGCCGCAGCCAAGGCGTTTTCATCGGCCACGTCGGTATCGAAAACGACGACATCGTGCGAAGCAGCCAGAGGATGTGCTGTGCCGTTCATAGACGTCAGCGTATTCTCTTTGGCCGTTACGCGGTAATCCTTGCCTGCCAGCGATGCCTGGATGGTGTTGTGCAACTCGGCATCAGAAGAAATCAAAAGAAGTGGTGTCTGTGTATCAGTCATAATCATTACTCCTAGGTCAGCTTCCGATACCTTGCCCGAGGTCTTCACCCGGGATCGAGGCACTCATGTTCGGAAAGGTAAATGTATCGGGCGCTTCACCGCCGGTGCTGTTCGCGGTGGCAATACGAGCAAGCTCGCCCAATGGGGTTATAGTTACATATGGAATGTCAGTCAGTTCGACAGTGACAATCGGTGTATAGGGCCCCCCCAGAAATCCGATATTCGGGTCATGCGTGTAGGTAATTTCAACGTTGCTGCGCTCCGCCAGACGGGGCAGAAGCGGCGAGATCGTTTCCCAGATCTCGTCTGCGGCCGCGGCTGCTGCGGCGTCGCCCGCGGCTGGTGACGCAAGTGTGCAGGTCGGCATGTCCGACTGTGGAATGGCAGCGCAGGTCTCGCCCGCAGCGCCAACCCGGCACAGTGTGCCAAACCTAGGCGCGGCTCCAGTTCCGGGTGCGAATGTAGCAGGAACTCCCGCGCAGACGGCAGGCCGGACAGCAGCGGTACGCGCTGCCAGATCGGTAGCCTTTTGTGCCAAGACCTCGTTGTATCCAAAGCGGCCGAATTCCACTGCACCCATCACCATCAGCAGCAAGGATGACACAACAATTGCCAGTTCGGTCAGCGTGGCCCCGTCTTCATCGTGGGCCAGCGACGTCAGCTTATGTTCAAATGTTTGTTTCATAGTCCAAAAATCCGACTTTGATCTGAAATGGAAAAGGCGAAACCATCGCGGCGATCGTTAAAGAAGCCAAAGGCGCCGCCGAAAATGAATTGGTATTGGAGCGTTGCAGTCACCTCGACCACTGAAATGCCCGTGGTGCTGTAGTCCACAGTCTTGCAGCGCAGGGTGGGGGTTACGTCGGTGACCGTAACACCGCCAGGCAGAACAGATTCATTCTGTGTCCCCATGCGGAATTGTACGATCTCGTCGACGCGAGCATCAAAATCCGTGCGCAGTTGTGTATTCGCGGCATTTTGATCCGCAGTGTTGCATGGATTTTCGGGGGCAACCCGAGCAACGTAGCGCGTTGCGTCGCGCAGGCCTGATGCCGCTGTCTGATGCGCGAAGGAAAAGCGTGTGCCTTCGATAATGATGGCCAGAACCAGAAGCAAGCAAGGTATGGCAATCGCGAATTCAACCATCGCAGCGCCGGATTGCTCCTTCTTGAACGCGCGGGATTTGGTCAGCAGGGAATGGATCATCTGTACAACTCCACTACGTCGCGGAAGATACCGCCGTCATCTGCATTGCCGGAACCGTCGCCACCGGCACTGCCCAGAAACTCAACCCACAGGTCGAAGTTGTTGGTATTGCCGTTCGAGCCGCTACCGTCGCCGACAGGACGCAGCAGGAACACTTCGTAGTATTCTTCAACCGCGACGCCGGAAGCAGAGCCATTGATGCCTTGCTCTTCGCAATTGATGCCGGCTGCGATGAACACGCGACGGTTCGGGTTGGGGTCGGGTGTCACAGTGGTGCAGGTCTGGTTCGGGTTTGACGAGGGCAGGATCTTGCCATTGCCACCCGGACCCACGGCGTTTTCGATTTCACGGTTATAGACATCGAAACGGGATGCTTCTGACAATGTCATACCCGAAAAGGTGCCAGCCTGAGCATCTGTAAGAGTAGCGTAGCCGTGGTTGCGCAGCATATATTGCTCGACATCCCAGTCTTTGTCGCCAAAGCGGCCGCAGGTGCCTGCGCTATGGCAGTCATCCGGTGGGAACGCCATTGGATCAGGTGCTTCGGTCAGCTCGGTGTTGTTACCAAGGCAGGCGTTGCCGTTGCCGTTGCTGTTGCCGCTTGCACTTTGCAGGCCGGTAACGCTGTGCAACGACGGGGCAAAAACAGTGGAGTTTTTGTTGTTGCTCATGGTGCCGTTGTACATATCAAAGCGCGTGTTAAAGACGGCGTTTTCGATGCCCACCTTCTGGCCCGGCTCGAGGTCAACACCGCGCTGGGCAAAGCAGCGGGTGCGATTGCCGCTTGACGCGATCAGGCACGCGTCCTGCTGTACACCAGTTAGGCTGGCGCAATCACCGTTCGGATCGACTGCGTTTTGCGAAGGATCGAGGAAACCAAAGTCACCTGGACCCCAGGCCGCGTTCTGGCCGCCGGTGCGCAATTGCAAGGACGCGCCAACTTCAGCATCCACGTCAAAATCATCGGGCAGGCAGAACATCAGGGTTGCGATGTCGCACGCATATTGAGTGAACCCGGCGACAGCACGTGCGCTCACCAGACCATCAGTCGGAGTTGAGCCGTTCAGAACAGCGAAGGCCCGGAAAAACGGAAGGAAAACAGAGCGTTGTTGCGTAGTCACTTCGACAAGCGTTGCATCGAACGCGCTGTTGGTTTCGAAGCCGGTGAGGTCGTCATCAGGGTCGAAATACTCGCGGTCCAAGTTTGGAAGCCCGCTGAGAAAGCGGATCGAATAATCATCGGCACCCAACAACTGGTTCTCGCCATCCGCAAAGGTCTGCCGGTCTTCGATCACCTTGGCCGCTGCTTCGAGCGCTCGGGTGATCGAGTCGGCCTGGCCGTCCAACTCACCGGCGGCAGCCAGTGCAACGTTGTCGGCATAGGCCTGCAAATCACTCTGGGTCGCTGCAACGCGACCCAGATCAAAGGTCAAAGCAGCAAGTCCCAAGAGAACGGCGAGGCACACACCTACGAATACCAGCGTCGCGCCGTCTTCGCTCTTTTTCCAGTTACTCATTACTTTCAACACTTTACTACTCCTTAGTTTACAACTTGTTCGGAGATTTCATTGGCGCCACGGCGCACGCGGATAACCGGCTTGGGTGCTCCGTCTGGCACAGGCGATTTGTCAAGCAGCAGGTCGCTCAGGCGAACCGCCTCGAGTGGCCCATCGTCAACTGTGTTGAGCGACCGCAACGACAGGCTCAGAATGCCAGCGCGTTGTGCGAGAGCCAGTTTCTGGCTTTGCTCAGGTGTGACTTCGACAGTCACGGTGCGGGCAACGGCGGCCTGCTCGTTCTGCTCGTCCGAGCGTTGGTCAACACCAATCACGCGGATTTTTTGCAGAATGGTCAGGGCACGAAGGTCGTTTTTCGCGCCGCGTGTCAGCACGATGTCAACCTCGTCGCCGGGTGTCACAAAGCCGCCAACACCCGTCTGGGCATTCACTTTGATCGACATGGCGCGGTTGCCCTCGCCAATGGTCTGAACGATTGTGACTTTCTCGCCCCAATCCGACACTTTGGACGCCAGCACCAGTTCACCTTGCGCCAATGGGCGCTTGGCGCGACGCGGTTGACCGCCAGTTTGCGGGATCAACTCGTCCATGTTGGTCAGTGCGCCCGGAGGGACGGAACCAACCGGCCATTCGATCGTGCGCAGCATGTGGCTTTCGATCGCTTGTCCGAACTCGATGTCTTGCGCGGTTGCAATAACGCTTACAACCTGTGCTTGGGTGGTTTGAACCGGTTCTGGCACGGCATTCAGTTGCTGTTGGGCGTAAAATACTGCGCCCCCTGCAACACCGAGCCCGACAACGGTCATAAGAAGTGATCCTAGGCGCATGGGGCTATCCTCTATTAATCTGAATCTGTGTCAGCCATCTGAGTGGCGGCTGCATTCATGTTGTTATCGATCTGGTTGGCCATGGTGATAAGGCCGGCGGTCCCAACCAGAACAGCAACGACAACGGCGATGCCATATTCGACCATCGTGGCGCCGCGCTCGTCAGTGCTGAGTTTTGAAATCAATGTTGAAATCATCTCTGAACTCCTTGAGGGATGACCCCTTCCCGAGGGTGTCGGGAAGGGGAAACCGCGACTGTATTAGTCGGTGCCGGCGCCGCCGGCAGCGTCGGTGAAGTTGCCGTTGCCAGCAGGAACCATGGCGCCTTGTGCGGAACCCATGTTGTTGTCCACCTGGTTTGCCATGGTGATCAGGCCGCCTGTGCCGACAACAACTGCCAGAACAACTGCGATACCGTATTCAACGAGTGTCGCACCCTTTTCGTCACGGGAAAAACGGGCTGTGAGAGCTTTGAAAGTAGAGCGCATGTGAAAATTCTCCTAGTTACATTACGCGTTGTTGGAACCGCGCTGAAATGCGGCGCCAGCCAGAACCAACACGATCCTGACAACACTTTTTTAACTAAATGCAGGAGGTTAAGCGTCTCCCCAAACGGGTGACTTTGCACCCCAAAGGGGTTTGGTGGCGGAATTATACACGTAAGGGTAGCAATTCGGGCGCCGTTGCGCGGTTTTCGTGGCGAAAATGTGGCGCGATTCGGACAAGCTGCCTGATTCTGTTTTGACCTGCGGCGCGGGTCGGGCAAGGCTAGGAGACCCCTTTTCCGACCCGGTGCGCCCGGTACATGCATAAGATGTCGCGCAAATACGGTCAGAATGTGGCAACAAACGGACGATTGTGGGCAAGCGTCTTTTTTTTTCGCGCTGCACAGGCACAAACAGGCTGTGAGCTCGGTGCTGGCAGCAAAAAGCCCCGGTGCTGCTATACACCGGGGCCAATTACTGACTGTGCGGCGACGCTCGGAGCGCCGATGCGTCGTGTGGATCAGGCAAACACGTAGATGGAGTCGTCGTAAGAGAAGTTGTCAGCGCTTAGATCGGAGCTGTCGACGCCTTCGAGCAGGATGCTCGAGCCATCGATATAAGAGATCAACGTGCCCGCGGCAGTCTGTGTCATATCCGCAAAGGGATCATAGGTCGCGCCATATTCGATCTGAAAGACGATCAGGTCTTCGGTAACATCGAAGTCGGTTATCGTGTCGTTACCGTGCCCTGATGGGAAAGGGCTGTCATCGTACCGCGTTACACCGACGTAGTCCGCACCTTCGCCTAGTGTTATGATGTCATCACCTTCATAGCCTGCGATGCTGTCGTTCCCCGCACCGCCGTTGATAATGTCGTCAAAATCGCTGCCTTCGGCCACGTCATTTCCCGCGCCCAACTCCAACCGTTGCACCTGCGTGTCGTAAAGGCTGACCAGATCGTCGAAGTCGGTCGCAACAACCCCTTCAAAGTTGCGATAGTACGCCTCGGTTCCGTAGGTCAAAGGATCCGTGAGTGCCAGAACATCCGGCCCTTGACCAAAGTCGGCAAAGAGCGCGATGCCCTGATCAAAAGCAGAAAAATCTGCGGTGTCCATTCCGGCGCCGCCGTCGACGTCGTCAAAGCCTGCGCTACCAGTCACGGTGTCATCGCCGCCCAGACCCAAGATAACGTCGGCCTCGACTGTGCCGGCCAGCAGATCGTCACCTTCGGTACCGGTAATGACAGGCGGGCCTTCTGGTGCTTCCAGCGCAAGATCAACGTAGAATATGCTGTTGCTGGCGTTGTCATCGGGCGAGGTGAGCGCGACGATCAGCGTATAATCGCCCGCAGCGATCTGCTCCATAAAGGTGGAGCTAACTGGCAGGCTGACACTGCCGCCGGCCGATACCGTGATCGAGCCGAGATTGACTTGAATGTCATCACCGCTGATGCTCGTGTCGGTCGAGAGCCATGCGGTAACCGTGCTGGTGCTCTCGATACCGCCGACATTAGTCACATCCACCGTATATTGCAGGGTGACCCCATCCTCGTCGATGAGCAGGTCCGACCCCGGATCAAGTGTGACCGCATCAATGGCCAGATCGCGGGTTGGGCCTGTGAACGTGACTTGCTGAGTAATCACGTTGTTGGACGTATCCGCGTCGGTGCTGCCGTCGCCCCAGGATATCTCGCTGATGACATAGTATGTGCCGGGCGTGAAATCGGCTTGAAAATAGTAAGAGGTGGTCACCGAACCGATTTGGCCGGTAAAGGTGCCGCCGGTGATACCGAGGATCGACTGATCGTCGGCAGACACTTGATTATCAGTGGAAAGATAAGATCGTATCTTGAAATACGAGGGCGTCGATGTGCCGACGTTCGCATAGTCGTAGGTCATCTGGATTTCGCCACCGCCATTGAGATCAAGATCAGTGCGGGCCGCCAGCGTTGCGGCGTTCAGTGCCAGATCAGCGCGCGGCGCATTCAGCGTGATCGCCTCTGACGCAGTGTTGTTTTCGGGTGTGGCGTCTGTTTCACTGCCTGTCCATTCAACGCGGGTAAGCACTTGCCAGTCGCCGTCATCTGTAGCTTCGGCGAGTGTGCCGGTCAGTGTGCCACTGGTGCTAACACCGGGCGCGGTCTCTCCGATCTCCTCGGCGATTTGCGCGTCATCGGCCGAGATCGTGCCGTCACGCGACAAAAACGCCACAACGCGGTAGTCGGACCCTGCCGTATTGCTTGTATTTTCAATGGTATAGTCGACAGAGATCGTAGCGCCCCCACCAAGTTCGAAGTCGCTGTCACTGCGGACTGAGGCAGCATTCAGGCGCAGATCGGTCAACGGTGCATCCACCGTGATCTGGATCCAGTCTGTCAGGTTGTCCGCTTCGTTCTCTTCGTCGATTGCGTTGCCCGCGTCGACCCGCACCGCGACCCAGTAGGTGCCGGGTGCAAGTGTATCTGCTGAAATATTGGCGGTGAGCACTGCGCTGTCGCCGGACTGCAAGGCAGCAGCGGTTTGCGTATCGGCAATGCTAAGTACCGCGCCGGCGTCAGGTGCAGTGGCAATCAGCAGTTCGTAGCTTGAGGTGTCTGCATCCGCCGCGCCGTCCGAGGACAGGGTAAAGCTGACAGCCGTGCCTTCGCCGGGGGCGAGAGACGTATCCGCCACGCTGAGCGCGCCCGCAGCAAGATTGGCCTGAAGCGGTATCGCTACTTCGGCAGCCGAAAGAGTCAAATCGGCGAATTGAAAGACTTCGACGCCAGAGACGGTGTCGGTGCCATCAGGACCGCTGATCGAAAAGACACCGGCGCTGATCTCGGTAATGTCGTAGTCGCGGCGGTTGCCCGCGTAGACAACCGTGTCTGTCCCGCTGCCGCCCTTGATGACATCGTCTCCGGCACCGCCATCAAGTGTGTCGTTACCGCGACCGCCCTGCAACGTGTCGTCGCCGCCAAGCCCGAAAAGGGTGTCGTTGCCGTTGCGGCCTTTCATCATGTCTGCGTTTTGGGTGCCGGTAAGCGTGTTGTCACGCTTGTTGCCATTGATGTTCGCCATTCAAATAACCTCTAACCATTAGCCGCGCGTATGCCGGCGCTGCTTTACTCGTTTAAATTCCCCGAGCGTGAGAGAGCGGCCCAAATAAGGCAAAATTGTGGCAGAGGCGATTTCGGGCAGCTATTGTCAACCTGACGTGGTCAAAAGCCCATTGCAGCGCCATCTTTGCGCGGATCGGACCCGGCGACGTAGCCACGATCGGGCAGGCGGCGGATCAGTTGTGCGCCGCCAAACCCGAACGCGTCGTCAAATGCATCAAGGCTGACCGCATGCCCCATGGCGCGCAGCCGGTCGGTTGTCGCCTCGGGCATCGAGCTTTCGCAGGAAACGCCAAGGCCCTGCGTGATGCGCCAGCGCGGCGCATCGACTGCCATCTGCGGGTCCTGTCCGAAAAGCTCGGTGCGCAGGGTCATTTGCACATGGCCCTGCGCCTGCATCGACCCGCCCATCACGCCAAAACTCATCAGCGGAGCATCGTCTTTTATGAGGAAGCCGGGGATGATGGTGTGGAACGGGCGCTTGCCGGGGCCGACATGGTTCTGGCTGGCGGGATCGAGCGAGAAGCCCGCGCCGCGGTTTTGTAAAGCGACCCCGGTTCCCGGCACAACAACGCCTGAGCCGAAGCCCGCATAGTTTGATTGGATGAACGACACCATCATGCCCGAGGCATCGGCGGCGCTGAGATAGACGGTGCCGCCATGTTTTGGCGCGCCGGCCTGCGTGTCGGTGGCGCGGTCCGGGTCGATCTGGCGGGCGCGAGCCGCCAGATAACCGTCATCCAGCATTGCATCGATGGTCGTATCGCTCATCGCCCGAGGATCGGCGACGTAGGTTTCTGCATCGCGCAGCGCCAGCTTCATCGCCTCGATTTGCAGGTGCAACGCTTGCGGGTCGTCGGCATCAAGATCTCGTATCGCGGTATGGGACAGGATGCCCAGCACCATCAGCGCCGCGATACCCTGACCGTTCGGCGGGATTTCGTGTAGTGTAACGGTATCAAAGCTGCGGCTGATGGTGCCGCACCAGTCAAAGGTGTGCGCGGCCATATCATCGACTGTCAATGCCGCGTTGTGTCGTGCGGCAAAGGCAGCGATTTCCTCGGCTATTTCACCTTCGTAAAACGCCTTGCCTTTTGTCTCGGCAATCAATTTAAGCGTGCGCGCATGGCCGGGGCTTGTGAAATATTCGCCCGCGACGGGCGCACGTCCGTCGGGCAGAAACGTGTCGGCGAACCCGGGCTGAGCGCCGAGTTGCTGACCTGCAATGTGCCACAGGCTCGCTATGATGGGCGAGACAGGAAATCCAGTCTCGGCGTATTTCACAGCGGGCTCAAAGAGCCTTGCAAACGGCAGTTTCCCGAATTTTTCTGACAGTGCTACCCACGAAGAGACAGCGCCCGGTACGGTCACGCTTTCCCAGCCCCGAAACGGCATTTCGTCCTGTCCCGCAAAGCGGTTCGCGCTCCATCCGGCGGGGGAGCGGCCCGAAGCGTTCAGACCGTGCAACTGCTGCCCATCCCACAGGATTGCAAAAGCGTCCGAGCCCAGCCCGTTGCCGGTGGGTTCAACCACTGTGAGCGTAATTGCAGTCGCCAGTGCTGCGTCCACTGCGTTGCCGCCCTGCGCCAGCATTGACAGGCCCGCTTGCGCGGCGAGGGGGTGCGACGTGGCCACCATGTTGTCGGCGGCCACCGCCGAGCGGCGGGACGGATAATGGTGCGAGGCTCTTAGGTCCATGTGACTACTTTCTGATTTCAGATGTTGGCTGGTCAGATAACCCGAACGGTCATGCTGCCCAGTCCTGCGGCGCTGATCTGCATAGTGTCGCCGCGCTTGACAGGCCCGACGCCCGCCGGTGTGCCGGACAGGATCACGTCACCTGCGGCAAGGGTGAAGTAACAGGACAAATAGGCGATCATCTCCGGCACTTTCCAGATCATCTGGTTCAGATCGCCTTCTTGCCGCGTCTCGCCGTTGACCGTCAGCGTGATGGGGCCTGCGTTGGGGTGACCGACGTCGACCACCGGATGCACCGGGCCTACCGGCGCCGAGGCTTCGAAAGCTTTGCCAATCTCCCACGGGCGGCCCATTTTTTTGGCATTTGCCTGCAGGTCGCGCCGCGTCATGTCCAGCGCCAGCGCATAGCCGAACACATGAGACAAGGCATCGTCTTGCGCAATATCTTTGCCGCCGGATTTCAGGCACACAGCCACCTCGGCCTCGTGGTGCACATCACTGCTTTGCGCCGGATAGGGAAACCGTCCAGTTGTGTTGAGGTCGTCGGGGTTCTTCTGAAAGAAAAAAGGGGGCTCGCGATCCGGATCATGGCCCATTTCAATCGCATGCGCGGCGTAGTTGCGCCCAATACAATAGACGCGACGGACGGGAAAATAGCCGCCTCCTGCTACGGGGAGCGCAGGAACACGGGGAGGAGCTATGACGTAATCTGTCATGGTCAGTCTTTCGATTGAATGCGTTCCACCGGTCTACTCAATCCGTCCGGCGGGCGCAAACAGCGTCACTGGCCAACAAGGCGGGTACTACCATAGCGCGAAATGTGCATGCTTTCGTGTTTTTCCAGCCACAACGTAAGGGTGAAAGCGCGTAAACCATTTTGCGCCGTGAAGAAAACCGTCTAGCATTCCTATTTTAACGAGCCGCATTTACTGGACAGTACGCGAGGTTTGACGTGCCAATTAACAAGAAAGACTTTTTGCAAGGAGCAGCAGCTCTTTCTGTTTTGGTGCTGACAGCAGTATTGCCGCAGGACGCGTTCGCGGAAAACATAAGGGATGCGGTGCAGCGTTCCTTTGACAACAGCGACGCGCGCAAAGTTGCCATCGCGTCGATTTCCGCACAAAACCGGAGCGTCGCCATCGCGCAGGGCGAGCGGGGGGTGACAGTCGACCTGTCTGCCGAAGCGGCAATCGAGAATATCGACGATTCAACACTGTCGGGATCGCCCGATAACGATGACACCGATTTTGCCCGGCAGATTTCGATCACTGCAAGCTACCCGTTGCTGGACGGCATGCGCTCTCTTAATACTCTTTACCGCGAAGCGACGCTTTTGGATGCCGAGATCATCAGGCTGGCGGATGCTGCGGAAACCATCGCGCTGAATGCGGTGCAGGCGTATGTCGACGTGTACCGTCGTCAGCAGATTGTTCAGATTTCGCGAGAAAATATCGCTGTGCACCGCAAGATCGCGGAACAGGTGGACTCGCAAGTGGATGCGGGCAAACTGTCTGAGCCGGACCGGTTTCAGGCGAGCGACAAGCTGCTTGCAGCGCGTCTGGCGCATGCAGATGCAAAGGCATCTCTGAGCGACGCGCTCTCGACATACCAGTTTGTTATTGGTTCGCAGCCACGCGGGGCGCTGTCGCTTGGCGGTTCTGTGCCGTCGCCCGGCAGCCAGTCGAACGCAACACAGGTCGCTTTGCAAAACAGCAATCTGGTTAAGATTGCCCAGAAAGATATCGATGCGCTGAAGTATCAAAGTGCCGCGGAACTGGCGCAGTGGCAGCCGCAACTTGATCTGTTTCTGCGGGGCGCGTTTGAAGAGGACGTAGAAGGCTCGCCCGGCACTGAATCTACCCTGTCAGCCGGTGTTCGCCTGAATTGGACGCTCTACAAGGGCGGAACGAAAGAAGAGACGATCGCGCGTGCACGCGATCTGGAAATGCGCGCCTATTACCGCAAGAAGCAGGTCGAGGACGAGGTGCGCAACCTTGCCCGCAAAGCCTGGAACGCTTACGCAGCGGCAGTAGAGCGTAAACAGTTGCTTGATCGTACGGTGGCAAACAACGAAAAGATCCGTGATGCGTTCCGACGTGAATTCGAGGCGGCCAAGCGGCCGCTCTTGCAGGTGCTGGATGCGGAACGCGCTCTCTTTAACCTCAAGGTCAGGCGTGCCAATGCGAATTCGTCCGTTGCCTTCCAACGGTATCGCATTCTGGCGGCGCAAAGCCGGCTGGCGCGTCATTTCGGCCTGTCATCCTTCGGTGGTGTGCTCGATCCGAGCTTTGAAACGCGTGTCATTGCCGCGCCGCGCGAAGGCTTTGACATAACGCTGCCGCCGCTCGAATAGGCCCGTGCAAAACGACACCACCGATACGGCCCCCCCAAGTTTGATTGCGGCAGTTGGCTGGTTGGCAGCCCATCATGGGCAACCTTTCACAGAGACTGCGTTAAAGGCCAGGTTGCCGCAAGGGTTCGAAATGGCCGGACCCGACGCAGCGGTGCGCGCGTTGGATGCCACCGGGCTCAAGGCGCGCGCCCTCGACCGACCAGTGACGCGGATCGACACCGGCAGCCTGCCAGCGCTGATTTTTGACACAGATGGCAGGGTACGTCTTTTGCTGGCGCTGGATACCCGCGCCGACACCGCAGAAGTCTATGATCCGGTCTCCCGGGATGCCAAGACCTTAAGCGTTGCGCAATTGCGCGCCGAGACGAAGCAAAGCCTGCTCGTAGCACCGAAAGAGGCTGTGGTCACGTCACGTCTAAGCCCGGATGCGGTGGCCATCGACCCCGAGCAGAGCCATTGGTTGTGGTCCGAGTTGCGCCGTCACAAGGGTGCGTGGGCGCAGGTCGCACTTGCGGCGCTGGGTGTAAACCTCGCCGGGTTGGCCCTGCCTATTTTTGTAATGAACGTCTTTGACCGGGTGATCCCGAACCTTGCTTTCGTCACGCTCATGACGCTGGCTATTGGCGTCGTACTTGCCATGGTTCTGGACCTTTTCCTTCGAATGCTGCGCAGCGCGATTATCCAGCGGGTGTCGCGCCGTGCCGATCTGTCGATCGCCTCAAAGCTGTTCGGTTACGCCCTGCGTCAGCGTATTCTGGCGCGCAGCGGTGGCGCTGCGGGCGCGATCACCAACCTGCGCGATTTTGAGATCGTGCGCGATTTCTTTACCTCGTCAACGCTGGTGGCGCTGATTGATCTGGTCTTTATCGGGCTCTTCCTTTTTGTTCTTTGGGTCATCGTAGGTCCGCTTGCCTGGGTGCCCATGGCTGCTATCCCGGTGATGATTGTGATCGCGGTATTGGCGCAGATCCCGATCTCGCGTGCGGCGCGCCAGACCCAGCAGATGAACGTCAAGCGCAACGTCGTACTGATCGAAACGTTGTCCGGTCTGGAAACCATCAAAAGCATCGGCGCAGAGCCTGTCGTGCAACGCGAGTGGGAAAACGCCGTCGCCGCGTCTTCGCGGGTCACCGCACAGACGCGCAACTGGTCGACCTTTACCGGGTCGGCCACGGCGCTGGTGCAGCAACTGGTCAGTGCCGGTATCATTTGCTGGGGTGTTTTTCTTGTGTCCGAAGGCGCGGTGAGCCTCGGTGCGCTTGTTGCGGCTAATATTCTGGCAGGCCGTATTCTCGCCCCGCTGGCAGGGATCGCACAAACGATCTTCAGGGCGAATTTCGCCATTTGGTCGATGCGGTCCATCAACAATTTTGTCGAGACCGAAATGGAGCAGTCCAGCACGCAGCGCAGTGGCTTGCGCGTCAATCAGGGGCGTGTGCGGCTGCAAAATATCAGTTTTGCCTACCCAGAGGCCAAGGTACACGCGCTTCGTGATATCTCGCTGGAGTTTGAGCCTGGCACGACGACCGCACTCTTGGGTCGGATCGGGTCGGGCAAGTCCACGTTGGGCAAAGTGCTCAACGGTATCTATCTGGCGACTGAGGGCACGGTGCTGGTCGATGGGTATGAAATTGCCCAGTACGACCCGGCAGAGTTACGCGCGGGCATCGGTTATCTGCCTCAGGATCCTGTTTTGTTTACAGGGACGATCCGGGAAAACCTTGTCATGGGCATTCCTGACGCAAGTGAAGACGATATTCTGCGTGCGCTTGATCTGGCGGGTATCGGTGACTTTGTGGCGCAATTGCCGGAGGGCACGAATTTTTTCGTCGGCGAGCGGGGTGAACGGCTGTCCGGTGGGCAGCGCCAGTCGATTTCGCTGGCGCGGCTGTTGCTGCGGCGTCCGTCATTCATGTTTCTGGACGAACCGACAAACGCGATGGACCACCAGACCGAAGCAGTGGTGATCGAGCGGCTTCAGCGTCTGCAACGCGAAGGGGTTGGCATGGTCCTGTCGACACACCGCATGTCGCTGGCAGCAATAGCCGAGCGATTTGTGGTGTTGGAAAAAGGGCAGGTGGCAATGAACGGCCCGCGCGAACATGTCATGCGCCAGCTTACCGGCGCTGCGCCGACCGCGCTTCGGGGAGAGGGCTGATGTTTTCGCTGCGGATCGCCGATGAGGAATACGTCAACCGCCCCGGCGGGCGCGATGCGGGCGCGGGGCTCTGGCTGCTTTTGCTGGCAATCCTGTCATTGATCGGGGGCTTTGTTGTCTGGGCGTCGATCTTTGAAATCGAAGAGGTTACCCGCGCTACAGGTCGCGTGGTACCCAGCTCTCAGGTGCAATCGGTACAGTCTCCCGAAGGCGGTGTCGTTGTGGCCATAGAAGCCTCGGAAGGCGACGTGGTGGAGCCGGGACAGGTATTGTTCCGCATTGACGATACCCGGGTGCAATCCAGCCTTGGCGAACTAGAACAACGGTTTCAGGCGCTGTCGGCGGAACTTGTGCGGCTCCGCGCAGAGGCTTTAGGTCAAGACAGACTGAACTTTCCCGAAGACGCCGGTCTCAACCCGCGCGCCGTGGCGGCTCAACAGGCGGTTTTTGATACGCGGCGCAAGCAGTTAGAGCTGGAACTTACAGTTCTGCGCGACCGGCTCGCGCAACGCCGGGCCGAGCGCGAGGAACTGGTCGCAAAACGCGCGCGGCTTGAAGCGGTCGCAGCGCCGTTGCGGCGCGAGGTGGAAATTTCCGAAGGGCTGTTTGACGAAGGTACATTTTCAGAGATCGAGATTTTGCGGCTGCGCGGGTCGCTGGCCGAGATCGACGGCGACCTGATGGTTCTTGCGGCTTCGGAAGACCGGGCGCAGGCGAGCATCAACGAAGTACAGACGCAGATCAGCTCTGCCCGATCAGCCTATGGTCTTGCCGCGCAGGAGCGCATTTCGGTCGTTCTAGGAGAGTTGGCAGTTGTCGAAGAGACGCTGCGCGCGGCGCGGGACCGGGTGTCTCAGACCGCACTGCGCGCGCCGGTACGCGGGACCGTGAACCGCATCAACGTGACCAATGTGGGTAGTGTGGTTCAGCCGGGCGCGCTGGTTGCCGAGATTGTTCCTCTGGATGGATCGCTGCTCATTGAAGCTGAAGTGAACCCCCGCGATGTTGCCTTTGTGCGTGTCGGGGCACCGGCGTCCGTCAAGATCACCGCCTATGACTATCTGCGCTACGGCGATCTGCCCGCAGAGGTGGAGCGGATCGGTGCGGATACGTTGCAGACAAGTGAGGGCGCTCCATATTTTCAGGTCATGCTGCGTACTCAGGAAACTGGGCTGACCGGAGAAGGCGGGGAGGCACTGAGTATCTCGCCCGGAATGGTGGCGAGCATCGACATACAAAGCGGGCGCAAAACTGTGCTGGAATATCTGGTGCAACCGGTGCTACGCGCGCAGCACGAGGCTCTGCGCGAACGCTAACGGCCCAACGATGCAAGTGATCTTCGCAGCCCCACCAAGCACCGCTGCGGATGTGAGTGATTCTGTGCCTCATCAGGGCGGGCTGCACGTGTGGCCAGACTGCCTGCGGTTCTCTACCTTTGGTTGAATTTGGGCGCGGCGCACGTGGAGAATTTTGCAAAAACTGTACTATTGTCCACGTCTTAGCGGGAAAATCGCCGAAATGTGCCGATTTCACATAGGCGCATGTGCTTTGTGATGTAGCCTGTCTCAATAGTCAGATGCCGGGCTCTGTGGAAATATTTTAACCGCACCGAGAGCTGGCATCGCGCCTTGGTTGGGGGCTTGGCATGATTGGTGGTAATATTGGCGCATCCGTTGCGTCGCAAAATGAATTGGCGATTGTGGTCGAAAACGGCACGGCAACCTTGCCGGATGCTGCGACCATGTTCAGAGGGACCTATGCCAAGGATGGGCAGGACCTCACGATCACCTATGGTGATGGGCCGGCGATCCGTATCATCGACTATTTCAGCACAGGCTTTCCGCCCACGCTTGTGTCTCCGAATGGTGCACAGTTACAGGGCGATACGGTCGTCCGGCTGGCTGGTGCCGTGGACAACCGATTGGCGCAGGCCAATGACGCGGCCCAAGAGCTTGCCAATGCAATCGGCCAAGTGGAAAGCATTAACGGCACAGTAACCGTCACCCGCGCAGACGGCAGTGTTGTGACACTGAGCGACGGCGATCTGGTCTTTCAAAACGATGTTGTGGCAACCGGCGCCAATTCCTCGGTATCGCTGACCTTTGTGGATGGTACGATCTTTTCGTTGTCCGCCGAGTCGCGCATGGTGCTGGACGAGTTGATTTACGACCCCAATGGCGGCAACAACTCTTCTGTTTTCAATCTGGTCCAAGGCGGGTTTGTCTTTATCGCCGGCGAGGTCGCCCCGACGGGAGATATGCGCGTTGAGACGCCCACTGGTGTGCTTGGCATTCGCGGTACCACGGTCGAGGTGCGAATCCGCGCCGAAAACGGTGTCATTGAAGTGCAGGTCGAACTGGAGGTCGACCCCGACGGTGGAATAGGTCAGGTCGAAATCCGAGATCTGAGCGGTGATCTGATCGCTGTTATCACTGACACTGAAAGCACATGGGTGATCTCGTCCGCTGAAGGGGAGACCCGAGAAATACCGAGAGCGGATTCGCAGGCAAGCGATACCGGTTTGTTGCAACAGGCGATTGCCGCATTCCGAACGGCAAACGCCCGAGTGGACAGCGGCGATACCTATGTCAGTCAGGCGCGCACGAACGCCGGACAGCCGGATGACGATGATGCCGAAGAGGAGGCCGAAGAGGACGTCGCGCCAGAGGATTCTCCGGAAGGTGACCCAGAAGGTGGCGGTGGGAGCGCCGAGGACGACGGCGAAGAAGGCGAGGCCGAGGAGGGCGAGGCCGAAGACGCGCCAGTTGGTGACACTGGCGATGAAGAGGTGTTGCAACAGGATGGTGACGCGCCTGCGCAGGATGACGCCGACGCTGAAGGTGTTCCCGGTGCACCTTTGCCTGACGGCGAGCCGACAGCACCGGAAGGCGAAGACAGCGGCGCGCTGGAGGCACCGGCGCCGGGAGAAGACGGTGTCGTCGAAACCGTCCAACTCGATCAAAGCGGCACCATTGAGGCTGCCGACGCGCAAGACCCGGACGCACCAGACGCCGAACAGGTCGAGACAATCCAGTTAAATGCCGACGGCAGCATTGCCGCAGGTCCCATCCAGTCAGAGGCACCTGTCGTTCCGGGGGCCGCGCCTGCTCAGGAACCATCAGCAGAACCCGCAACTGTGCAGGCTGCCAGCTTTGACACCAGCCCGTCCTTTGCTTTTGGAGATACGCAAGAGTTCAGCTCCGGATTTGACAGTTCGCTTGATTTCGGTTCGGACGTTGGGGATTTGGGCAGCTTTGCCGAACCCGGAACGACAACCGGTAGCGACCCCGAATTGGGTGACGTCTCTGGCACTGCGGCGCTGACGGAGGTCAGCTCGGAGCTTCAGGCAGAGACAGAGGTGGACCCAGCGCCGCCCGTAGAAGGCCCTACAAACGACCCATTGGCAGATGAGCCGAGCACCCCGCAGAATGCACCGCCTCAGGCCACGGGGGGGCAGGTCATATTCTTTGATGATCAGGCCGGGCGCGAAGGTGTCCTGCCGGGAGTAGATCCGGAAGGCACCCCGCTGACTTTCGCCTTGGCACAGGAACCGAGCAACGGTTCCGTGAGTATTGAAGAAGAAACAGGTGTCTTTGAATATACGGCTGATCCGGGCTTTTTCGGTGAGGACACTTTTGGGTACACCGTTACGGATGCCTTTGGCGCGACCTCGACCGTCGGGGTGGTTACCGTTTCGTACAATGAGACCAACCTGCCACCCGTTGCAGGGGATGATACTGCGTCTGTAGATGAAGACAACGCGGTGGTGGTCACGATTTTGGGCGGCGACAGCGACCCCGAGGGCGCCACCTTGACGGTGCAGAGCATAACGCAACCCGCAAACGGTACGGCGGTTCTGCAACCGGACGCCACAGTGCTTTACACGCCCGACGCAGATTTTTCGGGGCAGGACAGCTTTACCTATATCATTTCTGACGGGTTCGGCGGAACGGCGCAGGGTACCGCCACTGTTGTGGTCAATCCGATCAATGACGGCCCGCTGGCCTTCGATGACGATGTAACAGTGGACGAAGACGGGACCGTCACCTTTGATCCGGTTCAGAATGATCTGGACCCTGATGGCGAAACGCCAACCGTCACCGCAATTTCACAGCCGTCCAACGGTGTGGCCATCCTCAACCCCAACGGTACGATCACCTTTACGCCGGATGCTGATTTCAATGGCAGTGACACGCTGACATACACCGTATCTGACGGCGCGGGTGCGGCGGCTCAGGCAACCGTGACCTTCACTATCAACCCAATAAACGATGCGCCAATAGCGACGCAGGACAGCGCCTCGACGGTTCTTGATACGCCTGTTACGCTGGATTTGCTGGGGAACGACAGAGATGTTGACGGCGACACGCTGAGCATCGTTTCGTTGGGGGCACCCGAATTTGGAGATTTGGAACAGCAACCCGATGGCACTGTTGTTTACACCCCGAATGCAGGCTTTTTGGGTTCCGACAGTTTCACATACACGATTGAAGACACCAGCGGTGAAACGGCTCAGGCCACGGTAACAATCACAGTTGATGAAGAGCCTAACACGCCACCGGTCGGCAATGATGACATAGTGCAGGCGGTAGAAGATACCGCGACCGTTTTCGCCGTATTGGCCAATGACAGCGATCCGGAGGACGACGAGCTTTCCGTACAAAGCGTTGGCGCGGCTGATAACGGAACCGTCGTGCTGCAGCAGGACGGTACGGTTCTTTACACGCCAGATGCCGATTTCAACGGCAGCGACAGCTTTACCTATGTGGTTCAGGACGCGCGGGGCGAAACGGCCACCGCTACCGTCTTTGTCACAGTCACCCCCGTCAATGACCTGCCCGTAGGGACGGATGACACGGATATTGTGATCGAGGACACGCCTACGGCGATCAATGTTCTGACCAATGATCGTGATGTGGATGGCGACAGCTTGCGCGTCGCGGCAGTGGGCGCGGCAAGCAACGGTGCGACTGCGGTGCAGCAGGACGGTACTATCCTCTATACGCCCAATCTGAATTACGCAGGCAGGGACTCTTTTACCTACGATGTGGTTGACGATCAGGGCGGCACCGCCACAGCGACCGTGAATATCACGGTGTCGGGCGTACCGGATGATCCAATTGCGACTACAGACACAGCCGAAACGTTGGAAGACATACCAGTTGTCATAAACGTTCTTGAAAACGACAGCGACCCCGATGGCGATCCGCTCACAATCATCAACGCAACCCAAGGTCAGAACGGTGCGGTCGTTATCAATGCCAATGGAACGATAACCTACACGCCTGACCAGAACTATTCTGGTTCAGACAGCTTTGGATACGAGATCAGTGATGGTCAGGGCCGGATCGGTACCGGCACTGTTTTTGTAGAGATACAAGGCGAGAATGATACGCCGGTCGCGCGAAACGATGATTTCACAACAACCGAGAACGGTGTGGTTCAGGGGGACGTTTTTGCGGTGAACGGCGATGTGTCGCTGGGCGCCGATTTTGACCCTGATGGTGATGAACTGACATTGGTGTCAGCCTCAGACGGGCAAGGCGGCAACATCCGGATTGATGGGGTCAATATCATTCTGCCCTCTGGCGCGACCATACGGTTTTTCCCGGACGGCACGTTCACTTATGATCCCGGCGGGTTTTTCAACACAACAACAAGGTTCGAGGCGCTGGGCGACAACGAGGTTGACGCCGAGGTGTTCACCTATGTGATCGAGGATCCGGCTGGCGCACAGGCAACCGGGACAGTTTCGATTACCGTAAACGGCGAGAACGACGCGCCAGTGCCCAGCCTTGACCAGTATGACGTCACCGAGGACGGTGTTGTCAGCGGAAACGCGATCACAGACACCACCACCCTGTCGCAGGATTTTGACCCCGAGGGCGACCCTTTCGAGATCACCGCGATCAACGGTGTTGCACTTGCAGAAATAGACGAAGACCCTGGCACGGCGGGTGCTCAGATCACTGTCGGGTTTGGTGGCCAGCTCACAATCGCCGCCGATGGCACGTTCAGCTTTGACACGGCTGGCGCTTACGAAGACCTCGGGGACGGTGCCGGCCAACTGACTTCTCGCTTGCAGACGGTCGAATACACAGTCACGGATATCAATGGTGCCAGCGCCTCGCAGTCTCTGCGTTTCTTGGTCAGCGGCGTCAATGATGCCCCGGTCGCGGTGGACGATAGCGCGACAACGAACCAAGGCACCCCGATCATCATCAGTGTGCTAAGCAATGACACTGACGTGGATGGCCCGACGCCGACAATTCAAAGCGTAACAGACGGGGCCAATGGCACAGCCGTCGACAACGGCGATGGCACCATCACCTTTACGCCGGCAGACGGTTTTTCAGAAGGCGAGGCGTTCTTCACTTACACAGTGGTTGATGCTCAAGGTGCGACATCAACTGCGACAGTAACAGTGGATGTGCTGGCGGTTATCAATCTGCCGCCTGTCGCGCAGGATGATGCCTATAGCGTCTCTGAAGACGGCGTTTTGCAGACGGACGTCGATATCGTCGGCGTGTTGAACAATGATAGCGACCCCGAAGATGACCCGCTAACAGCGACCGTGATCGACCAGGTGTCGAACGGTACGTTGGAATTCCAATCGGACGGTAACTTTACCTATACACCGGATGCGGATTTCAACGGGACTGATGGTTTCACTTACGAAATATCCGACGGCAACGGTGGAACTGATCTGGCGCAGGTTGAAATAGTTGTCAGCGCAGAGAACGATTTCCCCGTGCCAGCGGACGACACCGGGTTTGCGACGCCATTCAATACGGTGTTGACGATCAATCCGGCGGCTTTGCTCGCCAACGATGTGGACATTGATGGTGAGACGCTGACGATTGCCAGCGTCCAAAACGCCTTGAACGGTACTGTTGGTTTCGACGGAAGCGGCAATATCGTCTTTACACCGGATGCAGGCTTCACGGGTCAGGCCGAGTTTGGTTATACCGTCGATGACGGGACCGGAACGGCCAACAGTCAGGCCAGCGCCACAGTCTTATTGAACGTTGGTGCCAACCAAAACCCGGTTGCCGCAAATGACACGTTGACTGCGAATGAGGAATTCAGCGGCCAACTTGTCGGCAATGTCATCGACCCGGGCGGCAATGGTGGTTCAGATACCGACCCCGAAGGCGGCACGTTGAGCGTGACGGCGGCAAGTATAGGGGGTGTGGCACTGACAATTGGTGCGGCCAACGCCCTGGAAAGCGGTGGTTTCCTGACGATCGCGGACACCGGGGATGTATCCTTTGATGCCGATGGTCAATACGATGCGCTAACCCAGACAACGGTGCAAAACACAGAGACTTTCGAGTTCGACATCAACTACACGATCGCCGATGAAGGCGGCGCGACTTCAAATGCGGTTGCACGGGTTATTGTCGAAGGGCGGAATGACGGACCGGTGATCAACCCTGACACGGTTGATACCGTCGAAAACGTGCCGCTTGTGATTGATGTGGCGGATCTCTTTGCAAACGACACCGATGTAGACGGCACTACGCTTACCCTGTTCACCGTGTTCAACGCGGTGAACGGGCAAGTGACGGACAATCAGAACGGTACAATCACCTTTACGCCCGACACGGATTTCATCGGTCTGGCAAGTTTTATCTATCAGGCCGCCGACGAAGCAAATTCGGTAGCCGGTGCATTTGTTACCGTCAACGTTCTGGAAGCAGCAAATGTTGCCCCCGTCGCCAACGATGACAGCGGTCTGTCCACCGGTTTTGAGTCTGCATTGCAGATAGACCCCGTCACTCTCTTGGCCAATGACACAGACACCAATGATGATCCACTGACTGTCACCGGGGTGACAGCAGGAACTGGCGGCACCGTTGCTCTGAACAACGGTCTGATTGACTTTACACCGGACGATGGCTTTGCCGGAACCGCCACATTCACCTACGACATTTCGGACGGTCGCGGCGGCGTCTCGACAGGCTCGGTGTCCGTCGATGTAGGGTTTCCAAATGGTGACATTGTCAGCGACTTCTCTGACGGGTTGCAGGGGTGGACGGTCAACAACGACGGCATTGCGTCATGGAGCTCGGTTGGTGGTAACCCGGGGGGAGCGGCGCGCGCCGATGATCAGGAACTGCAAACGCTATACTACTGGGTCGCGCCCACAGCCTATCTTGGCGACAAATCCGCCTATTCGGGCGGTACGCTGAGCTTTGATCTGCTGGCCAACGGCAGCGGGTTCAATGTCGACAACCAGCCTGACCTGATCTTGCGCGGTGGTGGTCTGACAATCGCTTTGGACATCGGGCGGCCGTCGGATACGGAATTCACTGATTATACCGCGTTTCTCGATTTCCGCAGTGACTGGCGCCTCAATGGCGAAAACGGCGCTGCTGCCACCGAGGCGCAGATCGATCAGGTTCTGGCCGACCTGACGTCTATCGAGATCCGAGGGGAGTATCAGGACGGCTTTGATGTCGGCTTCCTCGACAACGTGGTGCTGGCGCTGCCGGTGCCCAACCAGCCGCCGGTGGCCACTGATGATGCGGGTTATATTCTTGCCGGTACCAGCCTGAACATCGACGTGCTGGCGAATGACAGCGATATCGACCTTGATCCACTTTCAGTCACCTTGGTTGATAATCCGACAAATGGCACCGCGTTGATCGAAGCTGACGGGACGATCACCTACACGCCTGATAATGGATTCACAGGGACAGAAACATTCACCTACACGGTGGCAGATGGCGTAGCCGGTTCCGACACCGGAACGATCTCCATCCGCGTTGAAGCTCTGGATGCCAATATCATTTCCACCTTTGACAGCAATCTCGACGGCTGGACCGTGTCGGATCCGCTGTCTGAACTGACGTGGGATGCGACGGGCCAATTCATCGAGGCAGACGACGGGACGACAAATGATTTCTACTATTTCGTCGCGCCATCGGCCTACCTTGGCGACAAATCGTCGTTCTCCGGCGGGGCTTTGAGCTTTGACCTTCAGGCATTCTCGACGGAGGCAAATAACAACGGCGCCCCTGATCTGCTGCTGACCGGTGGCGGGCTTACCATTGCGGCCAACTTCGGCAGGCCATCTGAGGTTGAATTCACGAATATTTCCGTTTTCCTAGATACGCGCACCGATTGGCGGATCGACACCGAGGGCGGAGCGGTTGCGTCACAGGCTCAGATTGATCAGGTGCTGGCCGACCTGACGTCGCTGCAAATTCGTGGCGAGTATTTCAATGCGCTGGAGGAAACTACACGGCTCGACAATGTCGTCATGTCCCGGCCTGATAACCTTCCGCCTGTTACACAGGATGATGCGTTCACCACAACAGAAGACGATGTGGTACTGGGCGACATTTTTGCGGATAATGGCAGCGGTGTTGACGTCGATCCGGAAGGGTCAGGTCTGACACTTGTGTCTCTCACCAGCCCATCATCGGGTGTCATTCGCATTGACGGGGTCACCGTGTTTTTAAGCAATGGTGCGCTGTTTGAAATGAATCCAGACGGCACCTTTGAATATAATCCTGCGGGTCTGGGCGGGGTCGTAACAGAGTTGGAAGCGCTGGGAGATGGCGAAACCATCACCGAAGTTTTCACCTACACTGTCGAAGATGACACAGGCCTGAGCAGTACAGGCACGATTTCGATATTGGTGGCAGGATCAAACGACGCTCCTGTTACAGGGCTTGATCAATACAATATCAATGAAGACGAATCTGTTTCGGGAAATGTCCTAACGGATACGACAACCGCCGGTGGGGCTGACTTTGATCCCGAAGATGATTTCTTTGAGATCACTGGCATCAACGGACAGTTGCTGGCGGATATTGACGAAAACGGAGCACTCGACGGCACTCAGGTTGCGCTGAGTGGCGGCGGCCAGCTGACAATTTTCGCAGACGGCGCGTTCACATTCGATACAGCCGGCGCTTACGACGATCTGGGTGGTGTCGGGTCATCGACCCCGCTGACATCCGAAGACTTCCAATACACAGTCACGGATGTAAACGGTGCAAGCTCGATCGGTGATGTGAGCATCTTGATCTCTGGCCTGAACAGCGATCCGGTTGCGATCGGCGATCCACTGGTGACGCCGGAAAACACGCCGCTGACCATCGAAGCCGCAGATCTCGCCACAGACCCGGACAGCACGACACTGGCATTCGACAGTTTCACCCAACCTGCCAACGGCACGGTGCAGCTTCAGTTTGACGGCACGCTGACCTACACCCCGAACAATAATTTTGCGGCAACCGATACGTTTAGCTACACGATCATCGACGGTGACGGTGGATCTATCACAGCGGTCGCGACGATTAACGTCAGCGATGTGAACGTGCCGCCGGTTGCGCAAGACGACGCCTATAATGTCGCCGAAGACGGTTTGCTGCTGGTGCCTGTAGGGGCCGGTGTTTTGACTAATGACGACGACGCTGACGGCGACGGGCTGACGGTGTCACTTTTGACCGACGTGTCAAATGGCAGCCTGACGCTCAACGCAAATGGCAGCTTTGACTATGATCCGAACCCTGATTTCAACGGTACGGACAGTTTCACTTACACACTCACGGACGGGACCGACACGGTTTCGGGCAGCGTCGAGATCACTGTCACACCGGTGAACGATCCGGTGACCATCAACGCGGTTACAGGTGACGACCAGCTTGATTTGCAAGAGCAAACCACCCCTGTTCAGATTTCTGGGACGGCTGAAGTAAACGGGTCGGTTCTCATCTCCTTTGGTGCAGAACAGCAGACAGTGGCAACAGATGCCAACGGGAATTTCAGCACCACCTTCAGTGCCGATGTTATCCCGGATGCCACCTCTGTTCTGGTGACGGTGGACGCGACCGATGAATTAGGCAATGCGGGCGGGTCTAACTCCCGCCTTGTCGCGATTGACCAACCCAGCTCCGCAGCGACGATCAATGTGGCGGGCCCCATATCCAACTTTGAATTCCCTCAAAATCCGGGCGACTTCAATATCAGTGGAATGCCGTACGACGCTGTTTTTGACGAGATTGACGCCAATACTTTCGTCGAACGCGCCCTTACGATCGACAGCGGCACCGAAATCCGCTGGACAGCGGATGACGGCCGAACCTTTGCTTTCACGGGCACAGGTCTGAACTACGATGTTGGAACGGGTGTCGTGACAGGGCTGCAGATTGGCTCGCCAACGGATCCCGATTTTTACGCCGTTTCAGGTCTGTCCAACACGCTTTCGGAAATTAAGCAGATCATTGCAGATACAATCATTCCCGGGGGATTGGACGAGGCACCTTTCAACGGCCTGTTTGGGCAGTATGCAATTACTTTCAACGGTTCCGAAGGCCGGGACGAAGTGGACTTCAGCAATTTCAGCCAATTTGGCGATACCTATTTCGGGAACGGTGGTGATGATGAGTTCTGGGGCGGCTTGGGTGACGATACGTACTTTGGCGGCTCGGGCGATGACTTCTTCCTTGATGCCGAGGGCAACAACAGCTTCAACGGTGGTACGGGCGAATTCGATTTTGTCAGCTATGAGGCGGCCTCTGGTCCGGTTGACGTCAATCTGAATTCGGGTACCGCCATCAAAACCGACGGAACCACCGACAGCCTGACAGAGATCAACGGCATTATCGGATCCGCCTTTGCCGACACCGTCCAGTTAGACGACAACGCCGAAACGAACATAGTTCTTGGTCTAGCGGGCAATGACACTCTTATCGGCGGTGCCTTCAGCACGGATATTCTGGACTATAGCCGGGACTCGCGGTTCACGACGAACACCACCGGTGTCGTCGTCAATCTTGCACTGGGTCTGGCGACCGACCTTTTCGGCAATACTGATGTTATTTCCGGGTTTGAAGGGGTCTTGGACACGGAGTTTAACGATACACTCACGGCGAACGACAGCGGCATCTTCTTTATTGATGTCGGAGGGAATGACAGTCTGACGTCGGGCGCGGGTGATGATAACTTTTCGCTTGGTGCCGGCAATGACACGGTGGTCTATACGGCCGGTGAGGATTTTGTGCAGAACTTCGTCTTTGGCGAAGACACATTGGATTTCGACGGCGATGCGCTGACCTTCATCAACAGTCTGCAACTGATCGATAACTCGGTGCCAACCATTGTCGACTCGGTCATCTTTCAGTTCACCGACGATCTGACCAACATCTTCAGCCTGACGGTTTCCGATCTGACCTTGTCTCAGGCACAACAGATCGTGAATGACCTTGGGCTGGGCGGCGGCGATATCATTGTCGACAATTCAAGCAATGATATATCCGGAACCTCGGGCGATGATAACTTCCTGATCCAAAGCGGTAATCCGCCAGATAACTTCCGTTCAATCGAGGGGTCACTGGGCAATGACACCATTGATTTCACCCTGAACACCTTTCAAATTTACAACGAAATCAACTACAATTCGCTCAATAGCGACCCGATAGTTGTCAATATCAACCTTGATGGGTCTGATAGCACGGTCAACAAGGGGGCCGCAGGAAACGATACGCTGGTTGACGTGCAGTCCTCGGCAAACTGGGGTTTTGGCGTCATCGGGACCCAGTTCAACGATACTTTCGTGGTCAATTACGATCCGAATGCCTTTAGCTTTGTTCTGATCGGTGGGGCCGGGGGGCAAGACACCGTCACGATGAATGGGGGAGGCGACGGCTTCTTGCGCCTTGAGGCGAACGCGGGCCCCAATATCAATGCCACGCTCAACGACGGAACGGGCAACGGTACCGTCACTTCGGCAAACGGTGACACCTACACCATCGTCTACAACGGTGACGTCTCAAACAACCGGGTTGAGTTGAATACCGGCAACGGCAACGACAGCGTTCTTGGCACCGCGTTTAACGACCGCTTTATTCTTGGAGCGGGGAACGACACACTGGATGGCGGACTTGGCTTTGATACACTCCGATATGACCGGAGTGCGGTCACCGGCAGCGTCACGGCCAATCTTGAGGCTGGAACTGCTTCAGGCGAGTGGGATAGCCTCGCGTTCAGTCACTCGCTGACCAGCATCGAAGAGGTTCGCGGGTCGTCCTTCGGCGATGTTCTGATCGGGTCCGACACTTTTGAAGTACGTTTGGAAGGCAACGCCGGTAACGATACGATCATTGGTGGTCAAGCTAGGACTGGCATGCGCATCGGCGAAGGCGCAGACAGCGTCATCTATAGCAACGGCAATGACTTCGTTTTGGACTTCAACCCGCTGGAGGACAGTCTTGAGATCGCGGGTGTTGCGCTGACGAACATCGGCTCGCTGCAGATACGGATCGAAGATGAGGACATCGCGGGTGGCGGTACTGCCACGCGGTTGCAATTTGACATCGACGACACGACGTTCTTTGGCATCAATCTGGACAATGTCACAAACCAAGAAGCCTACGGCATCTTACAGGCTACATTCGACACCTTCACGACGGGCGTTACGATCGGACTGAGCAATGGTGACGGTTTTGTTTACGGTTCACCTGGTGACGATGATGTTACGCTGCAGGGGCGGAACACCGGCAACTTTGAAACTGCGCGTGCCTCGGTTGGCGACGACATATACAGGTTGGTCAACTTCGTGCCCGATAATTATCACGAGATCGATTACCGTAGTCTTGGCGACATCGGTATTGAAGCGAACCTCGACATTGATGCGGCACAAAGCACGATCACCAAAGGGCGTTCGATCTTTATTGGCACTGACACTTTGACAGGTCTGTTGGACGCGGCGGACAGTGGGATCGGAATATTCGGGACCATTGGTGATGATGTCTGGAACGTCACACAGTCATCGATCGATAACGGTTTCCTTGCGATTTACAACTTCGGTGGTGCCGATGTGCTCAACCTGATCTCGGGGCGAGGCACTTTGCAGGTAAATATGGGCTTTAACGCGAGCGACGTGGTGGCAGATCTTGCCGCCGGTACCGTGAGCGATACCATCAGCGGTGACACCTGGCAGATCAACTATAATGGCGGAGACCGGAACTTGGGTCGCCTGGAGTTGGCAACTGGTGACGGCAATGACGATATTCTGGGGTCGGTGTTTGACGAACGGTTCATCCTCCGCGCGGGTTCCGACACCGTAGACGGCGGCGGCAATGGGCTGGACCGTGATATCATCAAGTACGACCGTAGGGGTGTTGAAACAGGTGTTACCGTTAATCTCAGCCTCGCGACCGCGGTCGTCACCGGCTTTTGGGACGGGCAGGCGTTTTCCCATACGCTTATCGATATCGAAGGGGTGCGTGGCTCTCGCTTTGACGATGTCCTGACCTTGGGCGATGCGTCCGCCGAACTCGTCGGCAACGAGGGTAATGACAGCCTCACGTCAGGTATTGGCGACAACTACATCGAATTGGGCTCCGGTGCAGACACGCTTGTCTTCAATGCCGGGTTTGACTTTGTTGAAGATTTCAACATGGCAGAAGACTCACTAGAATTTACTGGGGCTGCTCTGGCAAACATCAATACCGTTCAAGTAAGAGATGGTTCGTTCGATAACCAAACGCGCCTGAATTTCGAATTCACGGACGAATTTGGCAACGATTTCCAACTGAGATTCCGAGACTTAACGGTCGACGACGGATTACAGCTTTTGGCGGGGTTCGGCATCACTGGTGAGACCATTAACGCCACCGCCGGAGATCCACGAGTAAGTGGGACGATCGGGGATGATACGATTGTCTTGTTTGATGGCACAGGCTTTCAGGATATTGACATTGATGCTTCTTTTGGCAGTGACACCTATGATTTTACGAATTTTGGTGACACGAATTTTGTGTTCATGGACTATAGTAACCTCGGCCCGATCGGACTTGTGGTCAACATCGACCAGAACGCATTGAACAGCACGATCCAGAAAAGTACCTACGGCACTGACACTATTGTCGCGGTGAACGACGAATTTGGCATGGCTGGGACCAGAGGTGACGATAGCTTTACCTTAGTTCTGGCTAATTTCATCGACGGCAGCTACTTGGACATCGGCTTTGTCGGTGGGCAAGATATTGCGACGATTACTGGTGGCAATGGGCTTATCCGGTTGAACCCGACGTACGACGATGTGGATGTCTCGGTTGAATTGGCAAATATTCTGGTCGACGGCACAGCCTTTTCAACGACCGCCATAGGTGACCGTGTCGATTACACATTCAATGGAGATCTGTCGCAGACTGAGCTGAATATTCGCACTCGCAATGGCAATGATAGCATTGAGGGGAGTGGTCTGAACGATCAGTTCATTCTTGAAGCGGGCAATGACACTGTCAACGGCGGAGGCGGTCGTGATCAGCTGCGCTATGACCGCAATGGCATGGATACTGGCGTAAGCGTGACATTAGGTGATGGTGTGGTCACGGGGCAATTCGAAGGTCAGGCTTTCACGCATACCTTTACCAGTATCGAAGCCGTCCGAGGGTCAGACTTTGCCGATACCTTAACTGCTGGCGATTTTGACAGCGACCTGGAAGGCCGCGGGGGAAATGACAGCATCGTCACCGGCATCGGCAATGACTTCGCGCGACTGGACGGTGGCAATGACACGCTTGTGTATACGGCTGGTAATGATTTTGTTCCTGATTTCGATCCAATTGAAGATACGCTGCAACTCGCTGGCGCGGCTGCGGCCAATACCGGGCGGATCAACCTTTTCGAGTTTGACGTAGACGGCACAACCCAAACCCGTATCGACTTCAATGACGGTCAGGGCGCTTTCTTTGGCCTTGATCTGTTTGGCGTCAGTAACGTCGAAGCAGCGGGTATTATCAACGGCATTTCGACGACAGGTACCAGCTTCACAGGCGGGTCGGGCGACGACGAAGGGTTCGGGACGCTGGGCAACGACACGATTGATGTCGGTTCGAATAATTTCGGGTTTGACCGCATCTGGGGATCGTTCGGCGATGATAGTTTGATCCTGACCAATGCAACGCCCTCGACTTTTACTGAATTGGATTACGGCGGGTTGGGTGTGATCGGCATTGATGTGACAATCGACGCGGGACAGGCCAACGGAACAATCGTAAAAGGGCCGGGCGCTATTGGTGGTACTGACACGCTGGTCGGCGTCAATAACGCCTTCAACGATGAGGGCTTGGCCATTGTCGGATCCCAAGGCGACGACACGTTCAACATCACACAAGGCACGTCACAGTTTTCGTGGTTCGGGATTTACCACGATGGTGGCACAGATCAGGTGAACTTCACCGCCGGCGACGGAACTCTGCGGCTGCGCATCGATAACGACAGCAGTGGTGTCAACGCAAATATCGCCGGGAATGTGATTTCGTCGAATAACGGCGAGGTTTTCAACCTGAATATTTCGAATGTCACAAACAGTTTCCGGCTGAGCATCGAGAGCAACAATGGCACGGACACGCTGACAGGCAGCATCAACAACGAACAATTCATTCCCGGCGCGGGCAGTGACACGATCAATGGCGGGGGCGGTTTTGATAGTGTCCGTTACAACAGCAATGGGGTCGATGCGGTCGATGTCAATCTGGAAACCGGCGTTGCGACGGGGACATGGGATGGCCAGTTCTTTACACATACTCTCATCGACATCGACCGCGTCGACGGATCGCGCAACGACGGTGACTCCCTGACGGCGGTCAACAGCGGTGTTGAAGGTAGTCAACTTGATGGGCGCGGTGGAGATGACACGCTGAATGGTGGTTTGAATGACGACACACTGATCGGAGGTAACGACAATGATGTGATCATTGGCGGTGCCGGTAGTGACTTTATTGATGGCGGTTCTGGCTTGAATGATCTGCAAGGTGGTATTGGCGACGACGAGCTATACTGGGATATCGCGGCGTCTTCTACTGTGTCGGGCGGGGCGGGCTTCGACCGACTGTTCTTGGCCGACGCAGGCAGCTTTGATCTATCGGGAGTGGACTTCAACGGCAATGTGACAGGGCTGGAAGAAATCAGCACCGAGAACGGATCGGACTTTGATAGCGTCACCCTTTCCGCGCAAAACCTGCTTGATCTGACGGCGTCAGCCGACAGCCTGCTGAACACGATCTTCGGGAATGCATTGCTGGTCACCGGACAGGGGAGCGACCAGCTAAACCTGACCTCGGGCTCCAACTACAGTTTTGAAGGCACGGATGTGGATAACGCGGGCCGAAATGTAAACGTGTATTCCTATTCTGACGGGGTCAACGCCGCTGTCATTGCCGTAGACGAAGACGTCGCCGTCAATCAGGTCGCGTAAGTGGCTGCCTTAGCTTGACGGTTGAGTTGCGCGTGGTGTTTTGCTGAACAGGAAAACGTCATTCTGACGTGCGACGTGGTGCACGATGACCATCGCGATGACCCAGCCGGAAAAGACTGCTGTGCCAATCCCAAACCAGACGCCCCAGACGTCAAAGTCAAGCAGCCCGACAAAGACCCAGATAAAGAACGCGACGCCAAACCCTTGGCGGTAGATGCTGATCCAGAGAGTCCAGACAGGCTTCTTTAGTGCCTGCAAAATCGAATTGATGGAAAACAGCATCAGGTAGACAGGAAACAGAAAGCCATCGACCTTCAGATAGCTGGCGCCGACCGCGATCACCTGATCGTCAGCGGTAAAGAGCGCCATTGCATATTTGCCAAAGAACCAAAGGGCTGGGGTGGCTATCATGCTCATGGCAAAGCCGACTTTCCAACAAAACAATAACGCATCACGCACGCGGTCGTAGGCTTGTGCACCATAGTTCTGTCCTGCGATGGGCAAAAGTGCACCCGTCATCCCCAGAACAGGCAGCAGGAGAATTTGCTCGATCCGCAGCGCGACGCCATAGGCCGCTATCGCGTGTTCGCCAAAACCCTTAAGCGCGAACTGCACCACAAACCCTGATATGAACATGACCATGATCGCAGCGCTTGCCGGTAGAAGTTGACCGGTAATGGCCTGAAAGCACCCGGTATCGGGCCAGAATTCGGTCGGTCGAACGTTTTCCATCGTCCCCAGCGCGAACACGCGGTAGAGAATGAAAAGCATGACGCCGGTCTGGCTGACGATAGTTGCAAGGGCAATGCCGTTAAACCCCATGCCGCTCCAATAGCCAGGAATGCCAAATATAAACAAAGGGTTGAGCCCGACGTTTGCAATGAAAGCGGCCATCAGCGCACGCTGCATCGATCTGGTGTCGCCGTGGGCTTGTAGGATGCCGTTGGCACCGTAGGCCATCAAAAAACCGGGCAACGCAAAGATCAGCCATTTAAAGTACCGTTGCGCCGCATCTCGGTAGCCGCCGGGTTCGGATACCAGATTAATGAGCATCGGTCCGGCAACAAAGCCCACTGCCATCAGCGCCAGTGTTGCAAGCGCACCGTAGCTGATGCCTTGCGCCGCGAGACCACGGGCCGCCCGCTGGTTGCCGCCGCCTTTTTCGTTGGAAACCAGCGCGCTGAGCGCGGATTGCAGGCCGAAGCCAACAGCCATCAGAATGAAGAACGCCTGAAAGCCAATGGCCAGCCCTGCCTGTGCTTCAGTCGAGATGCGACCGGCAAAAAACGTGTCCACGACGTTGTAGAGCGTGGCAAACAGCATCCCCAAGGCTGCAGGAATTGCCAGCGTAATGAAATGCTGGCGCATCGGGCCTTTGGTGAGGTCTTCGTTTGTCTGTTTCATATCTCGCTGCTTTGCATGCGACGTTCCAGCCAGCGGACCCCCGCGGATACGATCAGGATCAGGACGAGATATTCAAGGACGAGTATAGTGTAGATTTCTAGCGGACGGTATTCTGACACCACCAGTTCATTGGCTTTGCGGGTCAGTTCCTGCATTCCGATCACTGAAACTAGGGACGACATTTTCAACATATAAACCAGTTGGTTGCCCAAGGCGGGAAGAATGCGACGAATGGCTTGTGGCAGGATAATAAAGCGCATCGTATCCCGGTAATTGAGCGAGATTGACTGCGCCGCCTCGTACTGTCCCTTGGCAATCGATTGAATGCCCGCGCGGAAAATCTCAGCCTGAAAAGCGCTGTCGGACAAGGCCAGTGCCAGCACCCCGGCCCAGAACACGCTTAAGGTCAGACCGGTCAGTGTTGGCAGGCCATAGTAGACCCAGAGGATCAGTACCAGAATGGGTACCGCGCGAACAACTTCGACATAGGTGCGGTTGAAGGTGCGCCATCCCTTCTTGCGCGACAAACCGGGCAGGGCGACAAGCAAACCGACGATGACCGAAATTGAAATCGCTGTAACCGATAGCAGGATCGTATAGTAGGCACCGGTTGCCATGAAACGCAGGTTGTTCATGCCGCCCGTTGTGGTCGGGTCGACGACGTACCATCCCCAGTTGCCGGAACAACCGGTCAAAAACAGAAGCGATGTTACCAACAAGAGGATGGGTCTCATTGCAGTGCCTCAGTGGTTCAGAATTTGCTTGATGAACGTGGCGAACCGTTCGGACTTGGGCGAGGTGAACACGTCTTCTGTCCGACCGACTTCAACGATCTCGCCTTGATCCATGAAAACCATGCGGTCTGCTACGCGCCGGGCAAAGCCCATCTCGTGGGTCACGACAACCATGGTCATACCGCTCTGGGCAAGTTCGGCCATCACGTCCAGCACTTCGGCAATCATCTCGGGGTCCAGCGCCGAGGTCGGTTCGTCGAAGAGCATGATACTGGGCTCCATGCACAGCGAACGTGCAATGGCGACGCGCTGTTGTTGTCCGCCTGAGAGTTGGCGTGGCAGCTTTGCGGCTTGATCGGGGATGCGGACGCGCTCAAGGTATTTCATTGCCCGGGCCTCTGCGTCGCGCGCTGACAAACCCAAAACCCGCTGTGGACCCAGCGTGAGGTTTTCGAGAACGGTCAGGTGAGGAAACAGGTTAAACTGCTGAAACACCATTCCGACTTTTCCGCGGATCTGTTCAAGTGTCCTGGCGTCCCCGGTTAATAGCGTGCCGTCCACACGAATGTCGCCACTTTCATGTGCTTCAAGTCGGTTGATACAGCGGATAAGCGTGGATTTACCTGAACCGGACGGGCCACATACGACAACCCGTTCGCCGAGTGAAACGCTGAGAGAAACGTCTTTGAGAGCCTGAAAATCCCCGAAATACTTCGACACATTTGTCATGCTGATCAATGTGTCGGCAGGTGTCATGGGTGAAATCCTCAAATCACGGAGACATTACCCCGAAACCGGGAAAACCGGCACGACCTGCTTTGCATTCACTGGGCGGTCTGTCAAACTATGTTTCAAGTACACACGAAAAGGGAAACTCATGAAATTTCTTAAATCTTTGGCAGCCGTGGCAGTGATCGCCTTGGCTGGAACACAAGCTTCCGCGCAGTCTGCATTGAACGAAATCCTGTCCGAAGGTGTGTTGAAAGTTGGCACAACTGGCGACTGGAACCCGATGACCATGCGCGACGTCGCCACCAACAGCTACACGGGCTACGACATTGACGTTATGACCGCGCTTGCGGCGGATCTCGGTGTAGAAGTCGAATTTGTACCAACTGACTGGAAGACGCTGGTCAGCGGTGTGACTTCGGGCCAGTATCACATCACAGGGTCTGCGTCGGTATCGCCCAGCCGCGCAAAAGCCGCCGGATATTCCGACAGCTACTTTTCATTGGTGACCGTGCCGCTGACGCTCAAGAAGAACGAAGGGCGCTTCAGCAGCTGGGATGATCTGAACAAGGGCGACGTCTCTGTCGCAGCCACACTGGGTACAACCCAAGAACAGCAGGTCAAGCAGTTCTTTCCCGACGCAGAGCACCGCATCGTCGAAGCACCTGCACGTGATTTTCAAGAAGTTCTTGCAGGCCGTGCGGACGCCAATATCACTTCGAACGTCGAGGCCAACAAGCTCGTGGCACAATACGACCAGTTGATGATCGTTCCGGTGGCAGCGGGCCGCGCGCCAACGCCGATTGCCATGCTGCTCCCGCAAGCGGATCAAGTCTGGATCAACTACGTCAACACCTGGATCACCTTGAAGCAGGAACAGGGCTTTTTCGACGAGCTTGGCAAAAAGTGGCAGTTGCTGGCTGAATAAGCGACGGCTGGTAAGATGATAGTAGGCCGGCCGGTGCCCCCCGGTCGGCCTTTTTTATGACGAAAGCGGTGCGATGCTGACAATTTACACTGTGCCAGTTGCCCTTTATTGCGCGAAATTGCGGATTCTGATGCGACACAAGGGTATTTCCTGGCAGGAATTGCCACCCCCGGGTGGCTATGGATCAGCGGAATACAAGGCAATCGTGCCTTCCGGTAACCTGCCTGCGATGATCCATGACGGGTTTATGCTGGCAGATTCAGAAGCAATTGCGGAATACCTCGACGAGGCCTTCCCAAAAGTACCAATGCTGCCGGACACAGTGCAGTTGCGCGCCAAGGCGCGCGAAAAGAGCCGCCTGCACGACACGCGTCTTGAGCCGGCTGTGCGCGCGCTTTATCCGCAAGTGGCCCACCAATCACGGGATCAGGGCGCTGTCCGGCTGGGTGGCGATGCGATCAGCAAGCATCTTGCGGCCTTGTCCCTGTTGCTGCTGAACGACCCGCTGGATGGTGAAAAGCTGTGGTTGTGCGATTGCGGATTTGCAGTAACTTTCGAATGGATTGAAGCATTTGAGACGGCAATGGGGTTAGAGGTCGTCTGGCCGGAAAACGTGTTGTCCTACCGCGCATCACTTGGGCGTTTTGCCGCCGTGGCAAAGGAAATTGACGCCTATCGTCCGGCAATGACGGACTACCTTAAAAAGGCCTACCCAGACACGCAGGAGTAAACGCCATGCCCATCAATCGCCTTGATCATGTAAATCTGCGCACGACGCAGTTGTCGGAACTGGTTGCTTGGTACCGCGATGTTCTGGGTTTGCATGAAGGGTGGCGTCCGGATTTCGGCTTTCCGGGCGCGTGGCTTTATGCAGGCGAGCATGCGGTGATCCACCTGGTTGAAATTGATAGCGCGCCAGCTGTCGGGTCAGAGGCGGCCCTGAAACTTGAGCATTTTGCCTTCACCGCCACAGACGCCCCAAATTTTGAGGCTACGTTGCAGCGCCTTGGTGTCGATTACCGCAAAAATGAGGTCCCGTCGGCTGGAACGGTTGCCTACAATATTTGGGATCCGGACGGTAATCACATCCACGTGGATTTCGACACCAAAGGCTAAAACGCGCGCGCCCGCTACGGCATCTGACAGCCCGGCGTCGAGCGAGAAATTTCCAGCTCTTCGTCGTTCATTTCCTCTTCGATTGCCTCAAACAAAGGTGTGCTGAGGTAACGCTCTCCGGTATCGGGAAGCATGCAGAGAATGACCGACCCTTTTGGCGCTGATTTGGCCACTTCCAACGAGACGGAAAAGGTCGATCCGCCGGAAACGCCGGTAAAGATCCCTTCCTTTTGCGCGAGCATCTGCGCGCACTTGATGCCGTCGGGGCCCGCGACCGGTATCAGTTCGTCGTAAAACTTCTTATCGAGCGTTTCCTGCAGCACATTTGGAATGAAGTCGGGCGTCCAGCCCTGAATAGGGTGGGGCTCCCATGACGGGTGACTTTGTGCCGGGGCACCGGAAGCTTCCCGTTCTTGCGCGGTGCCGCTGCCGACAAGCTGCGCGTTTGCAGGCTCGGTCATGATGATCTTGATGTCGGGTCTGTCCCGCCGCAGCACACGCCCCAGGCCGGTGACAGTGCCGCCGGTGCCGTAGCCAGTGACGACATAGTCCAACTGTTGCCCGTCAAAATCCGCAAGGATCTCGCGTGCGGTCGTCGTTTCGTGAATGTCGGCATTCGCTTCGGTTTCGAATTGACGTGCAAGAAACCAGCCGTGTTTCTCGGCCAGCTCTGCGGCCTTGCGATACATGCCGATGCCCTTTTCGGCGCGTGGCGTCAGCACGACCTTGGCGCCGAGCATTCGCATCAGGCGTCGGCGTTCAATCGAAAAACTGTCCGCCATCGTAATGACCAAGGGGTATCCCTTTTGAGCACACACCATGGCCAGCCCGATACCCGTGTTGCCGCTGGTCGCTTCTACAACCGTTTGGCCGGGTTTGAGCGTGCCGTCACGTTCGGCGGCTTCGATAATGTTTACGGCCAGCCGATCCTTTACCGATGCGGCCGGATTGAAGAATTCCGCCTTGACGTAAATGGTGACCCCATCCGGCGCGAGGTTGTTGATCCGGATCGCCGGTGTGTTGCCGATGGTGTCCAAAATGCTGTCGTAGAGGCGACCACGGCCGGAAGTGGTTCGGATACTGTCAGATGCCATTTGAAAACTCCCTAGTCGGGGGCCTGCTTTGCCCTGCTTTCTGGCGGGAAGGCAGGGTATACCGGCTGGCCCTCATAAATTCGCATGTGCCGGATCAATGGCGGCAGCTTGGCATATTCTGTGCTTTTTGCAACATTGGGCCAGAGCGGAGATCAGCTGCAGCAATAGGTGTGTAGGGAAAAGCGATGCACGATCTTGACTGCCCACAAGACCATTCTGTTTGGCTTCGCTTCGCGAGGCCAGTGGAAAGCAGTCTCGGCAACTATGTGAAGGAATTGGCCTCAGCGCGCCAAAGCCCGGCATTCGTGCCACACATTACCTTGTTGGGTGATCTGAAAGGGCCCCCAGCAGCAACTCTGGACCAGTGCCAACGTGTGATTGCGACGTTAGCGCCCGTCACAGCAACGTTCACCGCGCTAGAGCGTGGCGATGCTTTTTTCATGTCTCTCTATTTTGCAGTTTCACTGCCTGCGCTCGTGGTGAAGTTGCGGCGTGACATAAGTGCGGGCTTGCAAGTGCGCCCGCCTCGGTTCGATCCGCATGTCAGTTTGGCCTACGGCGAGGATTCCGGATCATTGACGCAGGAGGTAGAAGCAGCCTTGCGGAGCCAATTTGAAAATCTCCGCGCGCCGATTGCGGCTTTGTCCATTGTTTCTTCCTCTCGGTCCATTCCAATTGCAGAATGGTGCAGCTTGGTTGACCTTTCCGTGGCGCGCGCGCGCTTAGGTTGACAGCGTTGGCACTTCTGTGAATTCTGCTCGTACTGGTATGGATTGCGATAATCTGCTGAGCCTGTCACGGGAACGTCATGCAGCAATCCTAAAAGCCGGAACTGTGAACATTCACAGTTCTTACATATGGGAGACAACTCAATGAGAAGCCTGGTTCTGCTCACGGCAGGTATCACTACTTTTGCATCCGCATCATTCGCGCAAACTGAGATTCAGTTCTGGCATGCGATGGGCGGCCGCTTGGGTGAGGTGGTCGAAGAGATTGCCGAAAAGTACAATGCTAGCCAAGAGGAATACGTTCTGGTTCCGACTTACAAGGGTGGCTACGAAGACACGATGACTGCGGGCATCGCTGCGTTCCGTGCTGGTCAGCAGCCGAACCTGATCCAGATTTTTGACGCGGGCGCCGCGACAATCATCAACGCCCCCGGCGCGACCATCCCGGTCGAGGACCTGATGACCGAAGTCAAAGGCGGATTTGACGGTGACGGCTTTATCGAAGGTGTTCGGTATTTCTATGCCGATAGTGACGGCAAGATGATCGGCATGCCGTTCAACTCTTCCACGCCTCTGTTGTATTACAACAAGGACATCCTTGCAGAAGCAGGCATCGACGCACCACCCTCCACATGGGAGGAGTTCGAAGCCATGGCCCCGAAGATCAAGGAGGCCGGTTATCAGGCGTTGGCACAAAGCCATAGCCCATGGATTTTCTCGGAAAACTTCCACAGCCGCCACAACATTCAGCTGGCAACCGGCAACAACGGCTATGACAGCACCGACGTGGAAATTCTGTACAACAACGACCACATGAAGATGCACTGGTCGAAGGTCAAGGAATGGCTGGATGCGGGCTACTACGGCTTTTACGGCCGTGGCTGGGGCGACAATCAGGATGCCTTTGTTCAGAAGAAAACAGCGATGTGGCTGGGCTCCTCCGGTTCCTTTGGTGGTCTGAAAGCCTCCACCGACTTTGATTTCGGCACAACGTATCTGCCGTATTGGGAGAGCATCACGTCCGAGCCAAAGAGCACGTTTATCGGTGGCGCGGCGCTGTTTGCCATGTCCGGCAAAAGCGACGAGGAAAATGCTGCGACTGCGGACTTCCTTGAGTTCCTGTCCAGCCCTGACATCCAGTATTTCTGGCACAAGGAAACCGGCTATGTGCCGATCACCAATGCAGCCTATGACGTGGCAAAAGACGACGGTTACTACGAATCCACGCCAGACGCAGAGATCGGTATTCTGCAGCTGACACAGCCGGCAGGTGAGTGGACCAAGGGCTACCGTCTTGGCTACTATGTTCAGATCCGCGAAGTGATGTACAAGCACTACGACGACATCTTCTCGGGCAGCGCATCTGTAGATGAGGCATTTGCTGCGATCGAAAAAGAAAGCAACGAACTGCTTGAGCGTTTCGACGCAACGTTCAACTAAGGCGATTGAGCCTGGACCGGCAGCATTTTTGTGCTGCCGGTCAGATCAAAAACAAGAACAAAAGACCAAGGGGACAAGCTGCATGAAGCGCGTTCAATTCGAACACAGCGCCATCCCATACATGTTCATCGCGCCTCAGATCATCATCATCGTGATCTTCTTTCTCTGGCCCGCTGCGCAAGCGATTTACCAGTCGTTTCTGCTGGAGGACGCGTTTGGTCTGTCGTCTCAGTTTGTGTGGTTCCGCAACTACGAAGACACGATTTTTAGTGACGCGTGGCTGCAAGCAGCTGGCTTTACGATCCTTTTCTCGACGCTGGTGACCTTTTTGTCGCTAGCGATTGCCCTGCTGCTGGCGGTGAAGGCCAATGAGGTAATCCGCGGCGCGAGCACGTACAAAACGCTGCTGATGTGGGCTTACGCCATTGCACCGCCGGTCGCCGGGCTGATGGGTAACCTCATGTTCAACCCGCTGATCGGTGACCTTTACAAGCTGATGAATGCGATCGGCTTTGACTTTGACCACAAGCTCGACGCGGTTGATGCCGGTTTCGTTGTTGTCCTGATTTCCGTCTGGAAGCAGGTGAGCGTGAATTTCATCTTTTTCCTGTCCGGGCTGCAGGGTATTCCCAAATCGGTGCAGGAAGCCGCAACGATGGACTGCAACTCGTCGACTCGGCGGTTCTGGACGATTACATTTCCTCTGCTGGCCCCCACGACTTTCTTTTTGATGGTCATCAACATTACCTACGCCTTCTTTGAAACCTTCGGCATTATTGACACGACCACGCAAGGCGCGCCGGGTGGGGCAACGACGACGCTGGTCTTCAAAGTCTTTCAAGACGGTTTCCGAGGCGCGGATATCGGTGGGTCATCGGCCCAGTCCGTTGTGCTGATGATCATGGTTCTTGCGCTGACGGTGATCCAATTCCGGTTCATTGAGAAAAAGGTGCATTACTGATGGAAAAGCACCCGATCTCGACCCATGTCATCCTGATCCTCGGTGCGTTGTTCATGACGTTGCCAGTCTGGATCGCATTTGCCACGTCGACCCACGCGCCAGAGACGATCTTGCGCGAGGGTTTGCAGTTTTGGCCGGGGCCGCATCTTTTGGAGACCTACAACGAGGTGCTGTTCGTTGAAGGCGGCGTGATGAAGAAGGTCACCGCCACCACGATGCTCAAAAACTCAATGATCCTTGGTATCGGGTTTGCTGTTGGCAAGGTGATCATCTCCATGCTGGCTGCCTATGCGATTGTTTATTTCCGTTTCCGTCTTGGCGTGCCGCTCTTCTGGATCATCTTCATGACGCTGTTGCTGCCTTTGGAAGTGCGGATCATACCCTCATACGAGGTGGTTGCGAACTTGGGGATGCTCGACACGCGGGCGGGGCTGATCATACCCTTGATCGCGTCGGCTACGGGGACGTTTTTCTTCCGGCAATTCTTTAAATCCGTTCCGGATGAATTGCTGGAAGCGGCGAAACTTGACGGCGCAAATGCTTGGGGTTTTTTCGTTGATATTCTGGTGCCGCTAAGCAAGACGATGATTGCGGCCATCCTGATTATCATGTTCGTTGTGGGCTGGAACCAGTATCTGTGGCCTCTGATCATGACAACGAAAGAGGAAAACTACACCCTCGTCATTGGCATCAAGCAAATCTATCAGGTGCTGAACGAAGGCGGTGAGTTACCGCAGTTCCAAAAGGCCTTTGCATTGACCATTCTGGCAACACTGCCGCCGGTACTTGTCGTGTTGATCTTCCAAAAATGGTTCGTCAAGGGCCTCGTCGAAAGTGAGAAATAATGGCGCGCGTTGAGCTCAAACAAGTCCGCAAAACCTATCCGAACGGGGCCGAGGCGATCTTTGGCGTGGATATGGATATTCAGGATGGCGAGATGATCGTCTTTGTCGGTCCATCGGGGTGTGGCAAGTCCACGCTGCTTCGGATGGTGGCAGGGTTGGAGTCTGTTACGTCAGGTGAAATCCTGATCGGTGGAAATGTCATTAACGATGTTTCACCGTCGCAGCGCGATGTGGCGATGGTATTTCAGAACTATGCGCTTTACCCGCATATGACTGTCCGCGGTAACCTGTCCTACGGTCTGAAGAACCGTAAAATGCCAGCCGATGAGATTGAAAAACGCATCACTGATGCGGCGCGGATGCTCAAGATAGACCAGTTCCTTGATCGCCAGCCGAACCAGCTTTCCGGTGGTCAACGACAGCGCGTGGCGATGGGCCGGGCGATCGTGCGTGAACCGCAGGTCTTTCTTTTCGACGAACCTCTGTCGAACCTCGACGCCAAACTGCGTGTGCAGATGCGGATCGAGATCAAGAAGCTGCAGCGCCGCATGAATGTAACCTCCATTTACGTGACCCACGACCAGACGGAAGCAATGACGCTGGCGGACAGGCTTGCCGTAATTAACGACGGGCAGGTCGAACAGATGGGCGCACCGATGGAGCTTTATTCCAATCCTGCAACGCTGTTTGTCGCGTCGTTTATTGGTGCGCCGCAGATCAACCTGATGCAGGTGCGCTTTGATGGAACCGTGTTGGTCAACGGTGATGTTAAGTTGCAGGGGTTTTCCGATCTGCCGCGGGATACTGATCTGATGCTGGGCATCCGCCCGGATGTGTTGCGTGTAGACCCGGCAGGCCAGTTCACGATGACCGTCGATCTGGTCGAGCAACACGGCGGAGAAAACCTGATCTACGGTTCGGTCAGTGGCACCCTCGGTGACGACGGAGAGGCGCAGGAATTGTGTCTCAAGGCACCGCAGTCGCTGTTGCCCGCGATAGACGACACGCTGACGCTCAGCTTCGAGCCGAACGATGCTTTCGTATTCAACCAAAAAACTGGAGAGCGGTTGAAGTGATGTGTCCGTGAAGCGGTTTCGCGCGGTTGTTCGGACGCTGATCAACCATGCCATCCTATGCGTCGGGACGACATTTGTTGCCGCGCCACTGGTACTGCTGCTGCTTGCGTCGATGCATGCTTCGGGGGCTATTCCGTCTATCGGAAATGGTTGGGCCTTAAGCCCTCAGGCGGCGGTGCAGAACTATCGTGCCGTCGGTGATCTGGAGGCAGGTTTTACCGGATCGATCACGGCGCTTCAGATGCTGAAGAATTCGATGATCCTTGCCACCGGTATTGCCGTGTTGTCGACCAGCGTATCTCTGGCTGCTGCTTACGCAATCGTCTATTTTCGGCTGCCGCTGGCTGGTTTTCTTTTCTGGTTGTCGATGATGACGCTTTTGCTGCCGCTCGAAGGCCGGTTTGTCACGACATTCGAGGTCGCTGCCACCCTCGGTTTGGTAAACACCTATGGCGGTATGATCCTTCCCGCGCTGGCCATTGCGCTGGGAACTCTTTTTTTTCGCCAGCTCTTTTTGACGTTTCCCGATCAGTACCTTGAAGCAGCAAAGCTTGATGGCGCCGGGCCTTGGCGGTTTTTGTCGATTTTATTCTGCCACTCTCATGGCGTCGTGCCGGGGCGATTTTTGTGGTGGCATTCATGATCGGGTGGCATCAATACCTCTGGCCGCTGATGCTTAGCACGGACGAAACGCACTACACGGTTTTGCGCGGTCTCGAACTTATTGGTCTGCAAAGTGGTCCGGGCATGGCGCTGGCGGTTTTGACCCTGCTGCCACCTTTGCTGCTTGTTGTGATCTTTCAGCGCTATTTCTTTCAGGAACTCGTCACGCAACGTGATGGTCAGTGAGGCTTTGCCTGCTGTACCAACTCACCTATCGTGTCACCTGACTAACTGTGAGGAACACAATGCCGTTGAACGATCCGGACCGCCTTTTCCCGGCCGATCCACGAACCCGAGACATCGCCCGCGCTTTGTACCAGACGGTTGCTGACCTGCCCATCATCAGCCCGCATGGTCACTGCGATCCGAATTGGTTTGCCAAGAATGACCGGTTCGACAACCCCGCTGCCCTTTTCGTGACACCGGACCACTACGTGTTCCGCATGTTGATCAGTCAGGGTGTAGATCCAGACGCTTTGGGTATTCCGCGCGTAGACAGTGGCAAGGTCGAGCAGGATCCGGCAAAGATCTGGCAAATCTTCGCAGAGAATTTCCACCTCTTTCGTGGTACCCCCTCGGCCATGTGGCTCAACCACGCGTTTGAGCATGTGTTTGATCTCGACGTGGCGTTCGGGCCTGACACCGCAGCGTTTTATTTCGACCGCATTGAATCGAGACTTGCCCAGCCGGAATACCGCCCGCGTGCTCTGTTCGACCGGTTTGGCATCGAAGCTTTGGCCACGACAGAAAGCGCGTTGGACGAACTGACGGCCCATCAGGCTATCGCGGATAGTGGCTGGGACGGCCGGGTTGTCACGACCTACCGGCCTGATGCTGTCGTCGACCCGGTCTTTGAGGGGTTTATCGATAATGTTGCCCGTCTTGGCGAGATCACCGGTGAGGATACCCAAAGCTGGGAGGGATACCTCGCGGCGCACCGCAGCAGGCGCGCGTTTTTCCGCGAGTTGGGCGCTACTGCAAGTGATCACGGACACCCAAGCGCCCATACGGCAAACCTGAAACCGGAAGCGGCCGCTGCATTGTTCGCCAAAGTTCTGGCTGGATCGGCATCCGAAGCTGAACAAGAGATGTTCCGCGGCCAAATGTTGACCGAGATGGCGCGGATGAGCGTGGACGATGGCATGGTCATGCAAATCCACGCTGGATCAAGGCGCAACCATTCTGCCCGGATGTTTGCCAGCCACGGGCGAGACAAGGGCTTTGACATCCCCGGGCGCACAGATTTCGTTGCAGCTTTGAAACCCTTGCTGGACGAAGTCGGTCTGACACCGGGGCTGACGATTATTCTTTTTACGCTCGATGAGACGACCTATGGGCGTGAATTGGCGCCGTTAGCAGGGGCTTATCCAGCACTGCGACTGGGACCGCCATGGTGGTTCTTTGACAGCTATGAAGGCATCAAGCGCTTTCGTGAGACGACCACAGAAACTTGCGGCTTTTACAATACGGTCGGATTTAACGACGATACGCGCGCATTCTGCTCGATACCTGCACGTCATGACGTAGCGCGCCGCAGTGATTGCGCTTATTTGGCTGAACTCGTGGCGACGGGGAGGCTTGGTGAAACCGAAGCCTTCGAGCTGGCTTATGACTTGGCGTATCGGTTGGCGAAAGAGGCGTACAAGTTATGACCGACGCGCCGCGCCTGAAACGCCGCAAGGAACGAACAACGGCGGGCATCGTGCATCTGGGGCCGGGGGCATTCTTTCGTGCCTTTAACGCGATTTATACCGATGACGTCATTCTGAACCAAGGCGGCGACTGGGGCATCATTGCGGTCAGCATGCAAAGCGATCGTGCGCGTCGGGAGCTTGGTGATCAGGAGGGGGCTTACACCTCGGTCAGTCTCGAACCGGGCCGCGACATCAAACGGGTGGTCGAAGCAATAACAGATGTCATGGTGCTACCCGACGACCCCAAAGCGGTGGTGCAAGTGATGGCCAGCCCACAGATCAGGGTTGTCACGATGACTGTTACTGAAAAAGGATACTGCCACTCTCCTGCGACTGGCGCACTACGGCTGGACGCGCCTGAAATTCAAGGCGATCTGGCCAACCCTGCGTGCCCAAAAACGATGCCGGGGTTGATTGTCGAAGCGCTGGCACAAAGGCAGGCGGCGGGCCTTCGGCCATTCACGGTTTTGAGTTGCGATAACCTGCCGTCCAATGGTGACACCACCCGTCGGGTGATCCTCGATTTCGCACGGGCAAGGTCGCCGGACTTGGCGGAATGGATTGCGCATGCGTGCCGTTTCCCGTCCAGCATGGTGGATCGGATTACACCGGCCACAACGGAGGACCTGATCGACAAGCTCAGGCAGACCGAAGGTTACACAGATATGGGGTGTGTCCAGCACGAACCGTTTCGTCAGTGGGTGATCGAAGATGATTTTGTCGATGGCCAGCGGCCGGACTGGTCATGTGCTGGCGCGCAATTTGTGCGTTCGGTAGAGGCCCATGAAGCGATGAAGCTGCGCTGTCTGAACGGAACCCATTCAACGCTTGCATACCTCGGGTTTCTCGCGGGTTTCGAAACCATCGCGGACGCGGTTTCGAAACCTGCGTTTGCGGAACTGTGCCGCCGGATGTGGCACCAAGAAATACTGCCCACAATTGAGCAACCCGAAGGTGAGAATCTCAAGGCATATGTTGCAGCTTTGCTGGCCCGCTATCAGAACCCGGCCATACGGCACAGGACGTGGCAGATCGCGATGGATGGCTCACAAAAGCTTCCGCAAAGGCTGCTTGGGACGATTTCGGATAACCTGTCGCAGGGCCGTGTGCCCGGTTTGCTGTGCCTCGCAGTGGCGGGATGGATGCGCTATGTCAGCGGGCAGGACGAGAAGGGCTCGCCGATCGATGTACGAGACCCGATGGCTGATCAGTTGCGACACGCGCACGAGGGCGCGGCAACTTCCGAAGCTGCAGTTGCCACGTTGCTTGGCTTCTCCGACATCTTTCCCACCGAGCTTGCGCAGAACACGACCTTCCGTGCCGCAGTGACAGACGCCTATCTCGAACTTGAAGCATATGGGGCGCTGGAGACTGTGACGCGCGCAGTCGCGCGCTAGCTATTTGACCACTGTGCTGGACACACGCGGAACCAACGCTTTGACCAGATCGGTCATCTGCAGGATGCCAACCGGCGTTCCTTGGTCCAGAACGCGGTAACAATGGTTGGTATCCCCGCCCGAGATTGCAATCAAACGCTCTAAGGTGTCGTTTGCTTCTACGCTGCCCTCGGTTTCGACGTCAGACAAAGGACGCATGACAGACCTCACTCTCAGCACGCGGGCGCGATTGATGTCGCTGACAAAGTCTTCGATGTAAGGATCTGCGGGATTGAGCAAAATGCCTTGCGGCTCGCCTTGCTGTATCACCGCCCCGTCTTTCAGGATCACGAGGTGGTCCGCCAGTTTCAACGCTTCGTCGAGGTCGTGGGTGATAAAGATAATTGTTTTTTGCAACTCGACCTGCAGTTCAAGCAGCAAATCCTGCATATCTGTCCGGATCAGGGGATCGAGCGCCGAAAATGCTTCGTCCATCAGCATGATGTCGGTGCCGGCGGTTAGCGCGCGCGCGATGCCAACGCGCTGTTGCATGCCACCCGAAAGTTGTGCGGGATAACGGTCTTCGTATCCCTTAAGCCCGACCCGCTCCAGCCACCTGCGCGCTTCAGCATCCTGAGTGGCCCTGTCCGCCCCCTGAACGGCGAGCGCGGTTGCCGCGTTCTGTAACACAGTACGGTGGGGCAACAGAGCGAACTTCTGAAACACCATTGCCATCTTTGTCTGCCGCATACGCCGCAATGCATCTTCTGACAGCGCAGTGACATCTTCACCATCAAGGAGGATTTCGCCTGCGGTAGGTTCAATTAGCCGGTTGAGATGTCGGATCAGCGTCGACTTGCCAGACCCTGACAGCCCCATGACGACGGTGATTTCGCCGGCCTGCATATCCACATTGATGTCTTGCAGGCCAAGTACATGGCTGTGATCCGCGAGCAGTTGATCCTTGCCCATGCCTGCATTGACATGCTGCATCATTTGCTTGTCGCGCGGGCCAAATATCTTGTAGACGCCGCGCAGTCGAACTTTGGGCATATCGTTCATTCGAATTCCTCAATGCGCCTTGGTGTTCTTGTCGATACGCCCCAGCGCGGCCTTGGACGCCCGGTCGAGGATCACCGCCAACAGCACGATGCCGACCCCCGCCACAATGCCCACGCCCAATTCAAGATTTCGAATGCCACGCAGTACCAGAACGCCCAGACCGGGTGCCGAAACGAGGCTGGCGATGACGACCATTGCAAGGCTCATCATGATCGTCTGGTTGACGCCTGCCATGATGTTCGGCAGCGCCAGTGGAAGCTGAACCCCCCAGAGCTTTTGCCGTTTTGTCATCCCGAAAGCATCCGCCGCTTCGATCACGTCCCGGTCTACCAAGCGGATGCCGAGGTCCGTCAGACGAATAACTGGCACGATTGCGTACAAGATGATCGCGATGCCATACAACTTGGACTCGGTGACGGAAAACAGAAAGATCAGCGGGATCAGATACACAAACGTCGGCAACGTCTGCAGCAGATCGAGCACCGGCACAATCATACGCTGCAATGCGTTGGATCGTGACATTGCGATACCGATCGGAACGCCCAGTGCCACGGACAAGCCTGTACAAACAAAAATGATCGACAAGGTTTGCAAAGCCACGTCGAGATGGTCAATGACGCCGAGAAACAAAAATGATCCCGCCACAAACACAGTGACGCCCTTGGATCGCGAAACCAGCCATGTCAGTGCGATCAGTAGTGGGACAATGATAAACCAAGGCGTGGTCGTAAACAGCCACAGCGCCCCGTCCAGCATCCATGACAGCGGTTGTGTGATGGGATCAAGAACCAGTTTCAAACTCTCGCGGGCCGCAAGAAAGGCATTTTCCACACCTGCTGTCATATCCCGCGTCTGCGGGATTTGCGCGCAGGATTCATGCAGAGCATCCAATGAAGGAAAGGGTAACGTGCCCTCGGTGTTTTCTTCTCCGTCACCGCTGAGCTGTCCCAAAAGGGCGGCCATCGAGGTTGGCGCGTCTTCGACATTTTGATCGCACCAGTCGCGCAACCCCAGCGCATCGAAAACACCGTCGTAATATGCCATTGTCCCACCCCCGCGTCGTAAAGCGCCGCCCATTCTCGATGGGCGGCGCTCGGCTTTCGTGATCTGTCGGTTACTTCAGCAAAGCGCTGAGGTTTTCCTTCGCCGCGTCATTCAGCCAGGCCGACCATGTGTCCTTAAAGTTGGTCAGGAAATAGACGGCTGCTTCTTCGTAAGAGGCATTATTGCCTTCCTGCCATGCAAGCACTTCGCCCATCTGAGCGTTTGTAAAGCTCATCTTGCCTAGCATCTCGGCCACTTCTGGCTCGCGCTCGGAGAAAGTGGTTGTCGCGGCAGTGACGACATTTGATGTGGGGTAGGCGGACAAACCCGGAGTGGCGCAGTCTTCAAGCCCGTTGCATGTGTGCGTCGCCTCATCGTAGGCGGGCATCTGGACTTGTGCCATCGGATACTTGCCCAGCACAGACGTCGGCGCCCAATAGTAGCCAAACCACGGCTCTTTGGCCTCGTAGGCGGCGGCGATGGCCGTTGCGAGTGTCTCGCCGGATCCGTGTTGGAAACGCTCTACACCAGCTTCGGCAAGTTCGGCGGCCTTGAAGTTGTTGAAGTTGGTGACATCGCATCCCCAACCCGATGGGCAATCGTGGAACAGGCCACCGACAAGCTCGGGGTTTGCCTTGATGCCTTCGAGGGTTGTCAGTTCCGGATGCTCATCTGCCAGATACTGCGGAATCCACCACGCTTCGACGCCACCGTCCGAAAGCACTTTTGACAACTCTACCAGTTTTCCCTCTGCCACAAGGTCGTCGTAGACCTCTGTATAGCTTGTCCACAATTCGGTCAGAATGTCCGGTTGCCCCGTTTCCGCCACCGATGTCATAGCCGGCACAGTCGTGGTCGGTACAACTGCGACCTCGCAGCCGTAGCCTTGCGTCATGAGGAACTTCGCAACAGAAGTCACGACCGCCGAAGACGCCCAGTCCATTTCAGTGATTGAGACTTCGCCGCAATCAGCATAGGCCGCAGACGCTGTCATACCCGATGCAAGGCACAGGCCCGCCGTCAAGATTTTGATTTTCATGATTTACTCCCTGTTTTTATTTCACAAAGTCAGGCCGGGTCGCCAGTCTTTCCGGATCGGTGACGGCAGAACTGACATGTTTTTTGCCAAAGCGCCCCGCACCCGTCACACCAGACGCGGCAATCAAGCCCGACCTTTCCCGTAAATGGTTATGGAGCCAACCCAGTGCGGTCAAGCGCATAAGCATCCGGCCTTGAAGGCATTGCTGCTTTGGTTTGCCGCAGTTCATGGACTTTTTCCGCGAATCCAATCAACGTCGCGCCGGTGCGCTTAACGCCGGGCAACAAGGCAAAGAAAGAAGGACTACGACATGGATCGAGCCGCCATCGTCCATGAGAAATTTCTCAATCGGGTCGCTGCGCGAGATTTCCCGCAGAAATGTCAGCCGTCGCCTGCGCTGCCTGATCCGTTGCTGGTCCGCTTGTTCCGTTCTCAGTGCCTGTCGCGCCAACTTGATCGTACAAGCAGGGCGATGCAGAAAGCCGGGCAGGGGTACTACACCATAGGCTCAAGCGGGCACGAGGGTATGGCTGCCGTCGCTGAAAGCCTGTTGCCGACGGATATGGCTTTTCTGCATTATCGGGATGCCGCATTTCAAATCCATCGCGCCGGGCAGGTGCCGGGTCAGACCCCTGCGTGGGACATCTTGCTCAGCTTTGCGGCCAGCAGCGAGGACCCGATTTCGGGCGGGCGGCACAAGGTGCTCGGCTCCAAAGCGCTAAACATCCCCCCGCAAACATCGACGATTGCCAGCCACTTGCCCAAAGCAGTGGGTGCAGCTTATGGCATTGGCCTTGCGCACCGCCTCCTTCCAGATGGGCAGGCGCACCCCAAGGACGCAATTGTAATGTGCTCTTTCGGGGATGCCTCGGCCAATCACTCGACGGCACAGGGGGCCATCAATGCCGCCTGCTGGAGTAGTTTTCAGTCCGCGCCGATGCCTTTGCTATTCGTGTGCGAAGACAACGGTATCGGGATTTCGACACCAACGCCGCAGGGTTGGGTCGCAGCCAGTTTTTCCAATCGTCCCGGGTTGAAATACTTTCACTGTGATGGCTTGGATGTGGCGGAAACCCTGAAGGTTGCTACGGCTGCCGCGCGGTATGTCCGGCAACACCGCAAACCCGCATTTCTTCACCTGACCTGTGTGCGGCTTTATGGGCATGCAGGTTCTGATGTCGAGGCGTCATACCGCGCGCAGGCGGCGATTGACCGCGATGAGGGGGACGATCCGCTGTTGCACACCGCTTCCCTTCTGGTCACACGCAATGTGCTTTCGCCGCAGGAGGTACTGCAGATTTACGAGACGACTGGTGCTGAATGCACCCGGATCGCGACCGAGACGGTAACCCGCCCGCGCCTAAGCACAGCGCGGCAGGTCGCGGCAAGTCTCGTCCCGCCACCTCGGGATCGGGCTGCCACCAATGGTCCGTCCGCTGAGGCGCGCGCCAATGCTTTCGGGAGCGACCTGCGTGGTATGTCGGAGCCGCAGCCCATGAGCCGTCTGATATCATGGGCCCTGACGGATCTGATGCTGGAACATCGCGAAATTGTCCTCGCGGGCGAGGACGTCGGGCGTAAGGGAGGTGTCTATGGTGCAACCCAAAAACTGCAGGCACGTTTCGGCCCGGACCGGGTCATCGACACGCTTCTCGATGAACAGTCCATTCTTGGGCTTGGTATCGGATTGGCGCACAACGACCTGCTGCCGATGCCGGAAATTCAGTTTCTTGCCTATCTTCACAACGCCGAAGACCAGCTGCGTGGCGAGGCCGCAACCCTCAGCTTTTTCTCAGACGGGCAGTTCACAAACCCTATGGTTCTTCGGATTGCGGGGCTTGGGTATCAACGCGGGTTTGGTGGGCATTTTCACAACGACAACAGCCTCGCCGTGCTGCGGGATATTCCCGGGATTATTTTGGGGTGTCCGTCTACCGGGGCGGACGCGGCGATGATGCTGCGCGAGGCCGTCCGGCTGGCGCGCGAAGAGCAACGGGTGGTCGTCATCGTAGAGCCTATCGCACTTTATCCCATGCGCGACTTGTTAGAGCCGGGGGATGCTGCGTGGATGTGCCGGTACCCGGATCCGGGAGAAAAGCTGACTTTCGGCAAGGTTGGTGTTTACGGGGACGGAAAGGATATTTCCATTGTTACCTACGGTAACGGTCATTTCCTTTCCCGTCAGGCAGCGAATGCGCTGGCTTCGCACGGAATTGAGGCGCGCGTCATTGATATGCGCTGGTTAAACCCGCAGCCGGACGAAGCTTTGCTTGAGGCGACGACTGCCTGCGATGCGGTGCTCATTGTGGATGAGTGCCGTCGCACGGGAAGTCAGTCCGAAGCTTTGATGGCGCTTTTTTGTGAAGCGGGGCGCAAAAAGCTGGCGCGTGTCACCGCCGAAGACTGCTTTATCGCAACTGGGCCGGCCTATGCGGCAACCTTGCCATCTGCCGAAGGGATCGTAAAAGCTGCGCGCAAGCTGGTGGAGCAAGATGGTTAAAAAAACTGCCGTTATCATCTGTCCCGGGCGTGGCACATACAACAGGACCGAGCTTGGTTATATCGCGGCGCATCACGCTTCTGAGCGTGCTTTGCTCGACGTCTTCGATCTTGCGCGTGGCAAGGCGGATCAGACATCAATTTCGGCTTTGGATGGTGCGCAACGGTTTTCCCCAAGCGTCCATACAACCGGTGAGAACGCGTCACCCCTGATCTACGCGGCGTCGCTGTTCGATGCACGCAGTCTGATGGATCGTTTTGACGTGGTTGCTGTCACGGGCAACTCTATGGGCTGGTACACGGCACTGGCTGTCGCAGGTGCCGCAAGCCCCGAGCACGCCTTCACCATCGTCAACACAATGGGAACACTGATGCAGCAAAGTCTGATCGGTGGGCAAACACTTTACCCCGTCGTCGACGAGGCATGGATCGAAATACCCGGGTTGCGCGCAAAGCTGCTGGAATTGGTCACGCTGATCAATGCACGAGACGGCCATGATTTGCACGTTTCGATCAAGCTTGGCGGTATGTTGGTCGTTGCGGGGAATACGCGGGGGCTGGACGCCTTTGAGGCGGATTTGCCGCCTGTTCAGGGGCGATACCCGATGCGCCTTCCCAATCATGCAGCTTTCCACACTCCGCTTCAAAAGCCGGTTGCACAGCAGGGCCGCGCTCTATTGGCAACGGATCTCTTTGAACCGCCTGAAATTCCTCTGGTGGATGGGCAGGGTGCGGTTTGGTATCCAAAAAGCTGCACTGCGGAAGCTTTGCGTGATTACACGCTGGGGACACAGGTCGTGACAGCCTATGATTTTACCAAGGCGGTGACCGTTGTGGCCCGCAGTTTTGCACCGGATGTCTTTGTCCTGGCCGGTCCTGGGACAACACTGGGCGGCGCGGTTGCACAAAGCCTGATATCCGCCGGGTGGCGCGGGTTGGACAGCAAAGCTGCCTTTCAGGAACGCCAGAAAAGCGACCCTGTCATTCTGTCCATGGGGCGCGCGGAAGATCGCACACGCCTTTGATGCGCAGGCTACTCCGGCGTCACGATCGGCCTGCGTCTGCAAGGCCAACACGTGCAAAAGAGACGGCCTTCAAAACAGCATAGACGGAGAGCCCTTTTTGCAGTGACAAAGTCTGGGCTGACCGGCGGGTGAGCCGCGCCAGAAACAACGCGTCTCCAGCTTGAAGCTGCACAAGTACGCCAGGCCCGTCGCCGTGCCGAATTTCCGTAATGGTTGAGGGCACGACGTTAAGGGCCGATATGCCTTCGGGGCGGGATGTGGCAAGCATGACATCCTGCGCATTGATCCGCAGGCGTAATGCGGTACCGACAGGATGGGGAACCTTTGGCAGCAATAATTCGATGCCGCCTGCCGACACGGCGCTGATGCCATCATCATGATGCGCGCGAACCACACCCTCCAGTAGCGCGCCTGCCGCTTGCGCTCCCAAGGGAGTGACGGCGGGATCACTCAGCATGTCGCTGGCCGAGCCGATCTTTTGCACAGCGCCGTCTTGCAGACTAACCACCGTATTGGCCAGCCGCGCCACCTCTTCTGGTGCGTGGCTGACATAGAGGATTGGAACATCAACTTCGTCGCGCAAGAGTTCGAAATATGGTAATATTTCTTGTTTTCTCTGCGAGTCCAGATTGGCGAGCGGCTCATCAGCCAAAAGTAACCGGGGCCCAGACAGCAAGGCGCGCCCGATGGCTACGCGCTGTCGTTCGCCGCCAGACAGGCCAGCGGGTCGGCGTGCCAGCAGATGGTTTATTCCCAAGAGTTCTACAACTCTGTCAGTTTCCCGTGCCGACGGCTTTTGTCTTGCAAAGCGGCTGCCGTATTTCAGGTTTTGCTGAACCGACATATGCGGGAACAGGCGGCTATCCTGAAAAATATACCCGATGCGCCGCGTGGCCGGCGGCGCGTTGATGCCTTTTGCGCTGTCGAAAACGACTTGCCCATCCAACGCGATCCGGCCGCGGTTTGGGCGAAGCAGGCCCGCAACAGCATTCACGATGGTGGTCTTGCCAGAGCCTGATCGCCCAAAGAGCACCGTGATTCCGTGCGGCGCCTCAAAGGCGGCTTTCAGCGCAAAGCTGCCTTGGGTGTATTCGATGTCGACGCTGAGGCTCATGCGGCCTCCAGTCGGCGCGCCATACGCCGCGACAAGACCTCTGATCCAAGCAGAGCCGCCATTGCGATCACGACAGATATGATGACCAGCCGAATGGCGGACCCTTCAGCACCGGGCACCTGCAAAAAGGCATAGACCGCCGAAGGAAGGGTCTGCGTTTGGCCGGGGATGTTCGACACAAAAGTAATTGTCGCGCCGAACTCTCCCATCGCTTTTGCAAAAGCCAGTATACTGCCCGCCAAAACTCCGGGTAGCGCGAGAGGAAGGGTGATGGTCAGGTACACCCAGTACCGCGGGGCACCCAGCGTGGAAGCTGCTTCCTCCAGCTTTGGATCAATCGCTTCGATGGACAGACGGATCGCCCGTACCATCAAAGGAAAGGCCATGATGCCCGCTGCCAGAGCCGCACCTGTCCATCGAAATGCGAAAATGATGCCAATCTCGGCCAAAGCACGCCCCAAAGGAGCCTGAATGCCGAAGGTGAGCAGCAATAGGTAGCCGGTAACGACCGGTGGCAGGATCAGAGGCAGATGCACCAATCCGTTGAAAAGTTGTTTGCCGAAAAAGGTTTTGCGTGCCAGCAGATGCGCAGTAGCGAGAGCAAATGGCAGGCTGACCAGCGTGGCCCAAAACGCGACACGCAAAGAAAGCGCCACCGCGCTCCATTCCTCTGGACTGAGCCAAGTCATCTTGCGTGCTTCCTACGGGATGGAAAAACCATGCTTGCTGAATATCTTATGTGCCGCGTCACTTTGCAGATAGTCAAGAAAAGCCTTCGCGTCCGGAGTGTCGCTCTGATGTGTGATGGCGCCGGGGTAGACGATCTCGCTATGGCTATCCGCAGGGAAAGTAACCTTGATTGACACGCGCGGATCGGCCTGTGCATCTGAAGCATAGACAATTCCCAATGGTGCAGCGCCGATGCTCACGAGCGTCAGTGCGGCCCTGACGTTATCAGTTTGCGCCACATGAGGCACGACCGCCTCCCACAATCCGGCTGTTTCCAACGCCTGACGGCCATAAATACCGGCAGGCACGGCATCGACCAAGGCCATCGCCAGCGGTCCGCGCTGCAACTCCCTGAGAATGGGCACAGGGTCGGTAAGATCAAAATCACCTCGTGTTGTCGGCCCCCCGATCATAACGAGGCTGTTTCCGATCAGATCGACGCGTGTTGCTGGGTTGATGTTTCCACTGCCTTCCAAGGTGTCCATCCAGTCCACGCTTGCCGAAATAAAAACATCGACCGGTGCGCCTGCGGCGATCTGCCGGGAGAGCGCCGACGTCCCGGCATAGGAAACCACAACCTCTGACCCGGTCGAGGTTGAGAAGGCTGCTGCCGCATCATCTAGAGCCTCTTTCAGACTTGCCGCCGCAAAGACATCAATCGTCTGCGGCGACGCGACAACCACGTTAGCCGTCATTTGGGCCACGATGGCCGCACAGAAGAGAGGGTTACGAAACATGAACGGACTATGGGCGCAGTGACCAACCGGGCGCAAGCAGTCAGCGTTTGATTTGGCTTTAGGGGTCAAGAAGCTCTTTGGCGCACACAGGCCTCCGGCCATTCCATAGCGTGGTCAATCACGGTGTCTTTGCAACGGAGATTTGCCCGCGCGGCAAATTTGCGCGGCGATCTGATTGCGCCCGTAGCGGCGTTAATCTAGTGTTTTCCGCAAGGTGGGGGAGCAGGTAGCCAGCTGGCATGAATGACATTGTTGACGGGTTGATCGCAGCATTTTGGCTGGTGGCCACACTCGATCCCGATCTTATTGAAATATCTCTGCGGTCGCTGCAGGTCAGCCTGACCGCTTTGCTCGTGGCCTGTGCAATTGCCCTGCCATTGGGCACTTTTCTCGCGATCCGGCGATTTCGCTACCGGCGTCTGACGATTTCGATTTTGAATGCATTGATGGGCTTGCCGCCGGTGGTGGTTGGGCTGATCGTCTACATTCTACTGTCGCGGTCCGGCCCCTTTGGCGTTCTTGGGCTGTTGTTTACCCCGACCGCCATGGTCATCGCGCAGGTCGTAATCATCACGCCGCTGATCGCATCCATCACCCATCAGGCCATGCGTGAACTCTGGGCGGAGTATCATGATCTTCTGATTTCGCTGAACACGTCGCAGCGGCAGCGCATCAAAACGCTTATCTGGGACGGGCGGCGAAACCTTCTGACAGCAGCGCTGGCCGGGTTCGGGCGCGGAATCGGAGAAGTCGGCGCCATCATGATTGTTGGCGGCAACATCGACAACGCGACCCGCGTTCTGACCACTGCCATTGCGCTTGAAACCGGCAAGGGCGATTTCGCGCTGGCACTGGCGCTTGGGTTCGTGTTGATCGCCATGGCAATCGGGATCAACATTGCTATTCACTCGTTGTCGCGCACGGAGCGGGAGGGTCGTTGGTGAGCACAATCCTTCCCCTGACCGTGGAGAATGTAAGCGTCCACCGGCGCGGTAAACGTCTGATCGGGCCTGTTAGCCTTGATCTGAGCTCAGAAGGGACAACCATCATTCTGGGGCCCAATGGGAGCGGCAAGACCACGCTGTTGCGCGTCATGCACGGCGTGGAGCGGATAAGCGAGGGCATCGTGCGCTGGGCCGTTGAAGACAGCGAAGCGCAGCATCATCAGGCTTATGTGTTCCAGACGCCGATCATGCTGCGGCGCACAGTGACGGAGAACCTTGCCTATCCGTTGCAGTTGATCGGGCTGGAGCGTGGCGAAACTAGTGCGCGGGTCAGAGAGTGGTGTGCCCGGATCGGGTTGCAAGATGCCGCCGGCCTTTCGGCAACACGTCTGTCCGGGGGAGAGAAGCAAAAGCTTGCGCTGGCACGGGCGCTCATCCGCAAGCCACAGGTGCTGTTCCTTGATGAGCCCTGCGCCAATCTGGACGGTGCATCGACGCGCGATATCGAAACCTTGCTGGCCGATGCGCGCGCCGAAGGCACACGCCTGATTATGACAACGCACGATATCGGGCAGGCGCGGCGACTTGCCACCGATGTCATTTTCATGCTGCATGGCAAAATACACGAAAGCGGGCTCGCAACGACAGTTTTCGACGCACCGCAAACGACCGAATTACAAGCATTTTACCGAGGAGACATCATCACATGATGCGAGGCGTTCTGACAGCCGTAACGGCATTGTTTCTGGCGACATCGGTGACGGCGGAAACCTTGCGGCTGGCTGTCACTACATCGTTCGAGAATTCAGGGTTGAGCGCGGTTCTCTTGCCCGCAATCAAGAAGGATATTGGTCTGGACGTACAGCTTTTGGTCGTTGGCACCGGTCAGGCGCTGAGGCTTGGGCAGGCGGGTGATGTGGACGCGATCCTCGTCCATTCCAAAGCAGCAGAAGAAGAATTTGTTGCGGGTGGATATGGCACCCACCGACGCGAGATCATGTACAACGATTTTGTGCTGATCGGGCCAGTTGAAGATCCGGCTGCTATTGCACCTTCAGACAGCGCTGCAGATGCGTTGGCCCGCATCGCCAGCGCCGAACCTGCTTTCGTCAGCAGAGGGGACGACAGCGGGACACACAAGAAAGAGTTTTCCCTCTGGCAATCGGCGGGGTTGTCCCCAAGCGACTTTGGTCCATGGTACCGCGCAGTCGGAGCAGGAATGGGGGCCAGCCTCAACACAGCCGCTGGTCTGAATGCGTACATCCTTGCAGACCGGGCAAGCTGGCTGAATTTCGGTAACAAATCAGCGCTTGCGCTATTGTACGCCGGTGATCCCGCCCTGTTTAACCAATACGCCTACTTGCCGGTAAACCCAGACAGGCACGACCACGTCAAATACGAAAGCGCACTGGCATTGGAAACATGGCTGACCAGCGCACGCGCTGGTGAATTGATCAACGGCTACACCATTGACGGTGAAACCCTGTTCACCTTCAACGCCACAGAAAAATAGTGCTCAGTGCTGATGCGGTTCGTCGTCGAGTGAGCCGTGAATCGCGAACTGGTCAAGGCCGGCATCCTGAGGCTCGATCATGCCGTAGCTTTCCTTGACGCCAGCGTCGGTCAGTTCTCTGGCAACGGTAAGCAGCGTGTTAGGTGGCTGTTCCTCGCACAGATCAATCATGCTGTCGATTTCCTGCAGCGCCGTACCCATGGCGGCCTCGACAGACGGCGCACCATAAATGTCGACGAAATGCTGGGCGAGAGACCGCGCCAGGGCCTCGCGTTCAAACGGTTCAATTTGTGCGACCGCCACAAGGCTGGAACGGCCAAAGGTTTCAAGGCCCAGCCAGCCCGTGGAAAAAGCCTGCTTTGCCTTTCCCACCAGATCGCCTTCGGTCCAGTTCGAAAACTCAAATCCGCCAGAGATACACCACTCTCCAGTGCGCGCAGGGCTGTGAAAGACGCGCATGTCGCTTTCGTCGAAATGAATGGCACGTGCTAGTTTCATGGTGTTTCCAACAAGGTCTGTGTAAGCGGGATGATCCTTGTCTCGTCGCCGGACTTCAAGATCATTCCGAAGTTTTCATCGACACCCAAAAAGAGGCCTTGGGTACTGCCTGCGGTGCAAGTGTCTTTCAAACCGTGTGCCAAAGGGGTCCACTCGTTGTGCAAGGGGCGCACCCCGTCGTCATTCCAGCGATTTATCCAGACGAGCGTATGACGCACCCAGGCTTCCAGCAAATGCGCGGGGTCGATTTCTGAACACCCTTCCGCAAACAGCGAGGTGACATCAGGCGTCAGGCCGGTGTCTTCAGCATCTGTCCATAGCGACAGGTTCAGGCCGACGACCAACCAGTCAGGTATTTCTTCCGGGTCGTGCGGCGCCGCAGCCATGGTCAGGGTGCCGCACACGGCGCCATTGACGCGGATCGCGCCATTCCAGTCGAGATGCACGCTCACCTCTGGTGGGGCTATGGCACCAAAAGCATTTTGAAATCCCACCCCGCAGAGCGGCAGCATGATCACAGCTTCGCTCAGTGCGACTTCTGGGGCAAAAACGATCGCTGCCCGCAATGTATCTGGCTGTATGTCATATGTGACAAGACCAGCATCGCAACCGGTTTTCGCCTGTTCACATGCCGCAATAAAAGGATCCACGCCCGCAGTCGCCATGGCGCTGAAAAGCGGTGGAAACTGCAGCGCGCTCATGCTTTTCCGTCTGAAATCAGACGCCGCGCCACGGCCCGGAACGCATCAGCTTGCGGACTGTCGGGCTTGGACACCACGATGGGCGCACCGCCATCGGCAGCCATCCGGATATCCAGATGCAGTGGAATTTCCGCCAAAAGCGGCACGCCAAGCTTTTCCGCTTCGGCTGCAACGCCGCCATGACCAAAGACATGTTCTTCGTGCCCGCAGTTGGAGCAGATATGCGTCGACATGTTTTCGATCATTCCTAGAATGGGCGTGCCCAGTTGATTGAACATATCGATGCCCTTGCGCGCATCAAGAAGGGCCACGTCCTGCGGGGTTGAGACCACCACAGCCCCATCAACATGAAACTTCTGGGTCAGTGTCATCTGCACGTCGCCGGTGCCGGGCGGCAGATCCACAATCAGCACGTCCAACGCGCCCCACTGAACCTGCGTCATCATTTGTTGCAACGCCCCCATCAGCATCGGGCCACGCCACACCGTGGCCTGATCATCGTTGGTCATCAGACCGATCGACATCATCGTGACACCAAAATTGCGCATGGGTAGAATTGTCTTGCCATCAGGGGACGCAGGCCGCCCTGACACGCCAAGCATGCGCGGTTGTGACGGGCCGTAAACATCCGCATCCAACAGGCCGACACGTCGGCCCTCTGCGGCAAGCGCACAGGCTATGTTGGACGAGATCGTCGACTTGCCCACGCCGCCCTTGCCCGATGCAATGGCAAGAATACGATCGACGCCGGGTACCTTTTGCGGGCCGCTGGGCGTCGAGGCGCGTTGTGGTTTGAGGTCAGGTGGCGGCGCTGGCGTGCTGTGCGCGGTCATGACCACCAGAACACTCGGCGCCCCAGCGCCGGAAATCGCCGCTTCTGCCGCCTCTTTGACCGGCGCATAAAGCTCGGCCTGTGCAGGAGCGATCTCCATCACAAACCGTACGGCACCGTCTTCGGCAACGGTCAAAGCCTTGACCAGTCCGGCAGACACCAGATCACTGCCGCTCACCGGGTCAGATATACTCTTAAGCGCGGCAAGGGCCGCATCGCGCGTCATGCTCATTCGTCAGATGCACCTGTAATGGTGCCGGTGACCTCATGTATCAGGTCCAACCCGTCGACTGTTAGCACGACGCGTGCTTCAAAGGATTTGCCCGCGGCCTCGGGCGCGTTGCGCATGGCCTCTTCTATGGCCTGCTGTGAAGTGACGCCTACTTGCTTGAGGAATTTGCGCATCGACATGTTGAAATCATCGCTCATCCGGTATCTCCCTTAATCTGGCTCGGTCTTGACGGTTGCTTGCTCCCGCTCCTAGGCTGCTGAAACAGCAGCACGAAAGGCGAGGCGATATGAAGAAGCTTTGGCGGTTTATCGTGATTGGCATGTTGTTTGCAGAGGCCGCGCACGCTCAGGACGACCCTCTGAAACTGGCCGTGCCCGAAGTGCTGGAAACCTCTGGCTTTGCGCAATTTCTGGTGCCGCGCTTCTCGCTTAAGACGTCCGTTCGCATTGAACGTGTTGGTCCCGATGCCGAAGCCCAAATGCAATTTGTCCCCGGCGGCGGTGACGTTGTATTCGTTGGGCTGGATACCCAATGGGGCTTTGACCACAACGGGGATCCCCGTGCTGTCCGATTTCTTGACTGGTTGCGGTCCGATGTTGGCAAACGTACCATCGAAAGCTTTTCCAGCGCGGACGGAGACACTTTCAGTTCGGAATTTGCGTTTGTAAAACAAAGCGATACACCGGTTTATGAAGGTGATGCCGCAAGAGGCGAGGAGGTCTCGCTTTCGATGTGTGGCCGATGCCATGTGATCAACAAGAAAAATCGAATGAACGGCGTTGGCTCGACGCCGTCTTTTGCCGTGCTGCGCGGATTGCCCAACTGGGACACACGCTTTGCCACATTCCACCTGCTGAATCCACATCCCAGCTTTACCCAGATTGCGGACGTCACAGAGCCGTTTGACCCGACGCTGCCTCCACCCATCGTGCCGTTGGAAATGACGCTGGATGACCTTGAGGCGATACTGGCCTTCGTCTCGAAAATCGAGGCAGCTGATTTGGGCGCACCAATCCAATTTCAGTGATCCCGGCGTTTGCTGAGATAGTCGTCAGTGGTGCGTACACGTGGGCGTTCCCCCGCTGCAAACGGGTTGTCAGCCGAGTGGTACTGGGCCTGAATACGGCAGTTATCACACATCTGAATCATACGTATGGTCTCAGGCTTTGAGAACATGGCGTGGTTGTTTGCCAGCTTTTCGGTTATCCGTTCCACCGTCGACTTCACGCCAAACAGCACGCCGCATTCAATGCAGGCAAACGGCTCTTCCTCATGCAGCACCTTTTGGCTCAGGGCTGCATCCGTCAGGTTGAGTTGTGGTTCCAGAGTGATTGCCTTCTCCGGACAGATATTCGCGCACAGACCACACTGGAGGCAGGCATCTTCCTGAAACCTGAGCTGTGGATTGTCCGGATTATCGACCAGCGCACCGGACGGGCAGAGCGACACACAAGACAGGCACAGCGTGCACGCATCCTGATCGACCAAGACAGCGCCGTAAGGAGCGCCTTGCGGCAGGGAAATGACTTCAGCTTCAGGCATCAGGGCCTTGGCTGCCACTCGGGTGACCTGACGGCGGGTGCCAATTGGCAGTATCGGGTCGGCAAGTGCTGCGTGGTTGCCAGAAGTGCCAAAGCTGTCCGAAAGCGCGTCGGGATCCTGCACATCCAACAGACGCAACGGCTTCTGGCCGGAAAGCGCTGAGACGAGCGCACATTCGTTTTCCAGAACCGCACGTTCGGTTTTGGGCGACAAAAGAATGTCGACAGACGCGAAGCCTGCCGCCAGCGCGGCCAGCATCTCCGCATGACCAAATCCGGCCAGCGCGGCGACGCTCAAGGGGATCACATCGGCAGGGAGGCCGCGGCCGTGACGCGCGGCTAGCGAGATCATTTCCGCGCCAAAGCTGTCGTCATGCACCAAGAGGCGCGGCGCGCTGCCACCTGTTTTTCGGAAAGTTGACGCCAGCGTATGGAGACGGGAAAAAACCGTTGCGACCGGCGGCGCGTCGTAACTGATAGCACCCGACGGGCACAAAGCCGAGCAAGCACCGCATCCGGCGCAGATCATGGGGTCGATGGCGACATGCTCTCCGGCAGAAGTAATCGCGCCCGTTGGGCAAATATCGAGACATTTTGAACATGCAGGCTTTTCGGCACGCGAATGCGCGCAAAGTGGCTCTTCCAGTCGGACATACAGCGGTTTTTCAAACGTCCCTACCAGTTGCGACGCTTCCAGCACAGCCTGTGCAACTGCCGGCTGGCTACCGGGATCGGCGCGCAGATACCCGTCTCTTTTCTCTGGCGCTGGAAACAGGCTTTGTGCGCCGGTCAGATCGAGGATGATATCGCATTCGCTAAGCGCGCCGTCCCGGGGTGGGGTCCAGGTCGCGTCGCCACGCCCGCCTGCGATCACCTGCTGAAAATTATCAACGCGTATTTCGAACTGGCCCAAGGTACCTTTGGCTCTGTTCAGGACGCCCGCGATGACCTCATGCTTGGCGGGATGGTCAACCGGCGCAGGCGCGCTGATCAAACGCGTGACAGCCAATGCGCCACTCAGTGCGCTGGCGGCCTCTTCTGCCGCAGGGGTATCGCCAAGGATGAGGCAGCTTCCGTGCGACACGATATCCACGGATTTTTCAGTCGGTTCAGGCAGCAGTGCCTCGGCGATCAGCGCTGCTTGTTTGGGTGTCTTCGAGTGTGTGTCATCACTCCACCCTGCACGGTCGCGAATATCGACAAACCCTGCAACGCTGACATCAAGCTCTTCAGACAACTCTCTGAAAAAATTTGCTTGTTGCTGGCATGCGATAAGTACATCACCTTCGCGTATGGCTTGCGCTGCCTGTTCAACTTGGGCGCCGCAGGCTTCTGTCAGAACGCGGCCACTCGTGGTGCCAGTCGCTTCGGTCAGGGCCCCGGGCTCAATCGTTTGAGAGCCAAGGCAGTCGCAAAGCAAAAGCTTTTTGGTCATGTCATCCCCCTTGGGCGCAATTCCTGCTGCGCGCGGATGCATAGCTATTCAGTATTTTGGCGGCAGGTAAACCGGATTCGTACGAGTTTTTAGAGGATGCACGATATCGCAACGCGCTTCTTTTGCCTTTCATAACAAGAATTTAATAGTGCAATAGCTGAAATATTAAGCGATTTCAGATATTTGCTCAAAACAATGCGATGCGGCGCCGGGTGACCTCGCAGTTTGTATACGGAGATATGCAATTTTTCCTAGGATATCGGTCGCTATTTGATAGTCTGGTGTCGAAAGGTTCAGTGCGAGGACTTTCATTGACTGTATTGTATCGGAATTCGCAGACGCTTCGCGTAGGCGTCGTCATGCGCCGCTCTCCTGGTAGTACCCGGTGGGCAGCGTGGACGTGGCATGCGGTCGCCGTATTGCCCGGCGCTTCCGATGCGGACTGGAAACTGATGCGTGAAGAAGACGGCGCAGCCGAATTTCACGCGGCAACGCGCGATGTGACGCTCTACGTCTCGGATACCGAAGCGTACGTCCACGAGTTGGGTACGCAGCAGCCTTCAGTCTATGTTGTTTTACGGGAAAGCCCTGAGGCTTCCGAGCATCCGCTTGAAGTGGTGCATGTCACCGCGTCGCCCTACGAGGCGCAGGACTATGCCGACAGTGGCGAGGAAATCGTTGAGAAGGTGGCCATGCCGCCAGCTGTTCTGGCTTGGGTCGAAGATTTTGTCGCGCAGTTTCATGTGGAGGAGCCGTTCGTTAAGCGCCGCCGCGACAAGGCGCGTACGGATCGGCGCGAGGACGGTGTGGGCGATGCGCGCATCGCGCAGGCAACTGACGTTTATCGTGCGCCGCGCAAACGTAGTCAGGAGGCCGCAGAGTGAGGCAAGCTGGCTCATTCTGGGAGCGCCGCAAGGCTGCCGTGGCTGCTGAGGCCGAAGCCGAGAAATGCGCGGTCGACACCGAAAAGCGCACAGAAGAGATTGCAGGCAAAGAAGATCATGAAGTGCTTGCGGAGATGGGGTTGAAGGATCCGGATGAGATGCAGCAGGGCGACGATTTTGCTGCGTTCATGTCCCGCGACGTGCCAGAGCATTTGCGCAAACGTGCTTTGCGCAGCTTGTGGCGCAGCAATCCGGTGCTGGCGAATGTTGATGGGCTGAACGAATACGACGATGACTACCGCGCTGCCATGTTGCTGCAGAAGCCAATCAAAACCGCATATCAGGTTGGCAAGGGCATGAAGGCCCATATTGACGAAATGGCGCGGCAAGCCGAGGCGCGCGAACGACAAGAAGACACGGCGCCCGAGGCCGAAGCGGAGGATATGCAAACCGCTGAGGTTGAGGCACCTTCTCAGGCCTTCGAGCCCCAAGAGGTCGCTTCGATCACGCCGGACAGCGAAACAGAAGTGGAGGGGGCGCAACCCGACGATGTCATGCCCCGCCGGATGCGATTTCGATTTGAGGAAACAACAGCATGAGCGCGCAGACGGACCTGATGACCGATATTTCTCCAGAAGACCGCTTGCGCGCGGATTTGTACAATTTCCTAGGCCTGATCCTTGCACGACCTGCTGATCAAATGCTGCTTGACCAGACAGCGGGCCTGAGCGGCGACGACAGTGACATCGGGCAGGCCATCTCAGGGCTGGCTCGCGTGGCAAAGGCGAGCAAAGTCAAAGCAGTAGAGCGCGAGTTTAACGCACTTTTCATTGGCCTTGGGCGCGGCGAATTGTTGCCATATGCCAGCTATTATCTGACTGGCTTTCTAAATGAAAAGCCGCTTGCGCGCTTGCGTCAGGATATGTCTGCGCTGCAAGTCGCACGTGCGGACGACGTGTTCGAGCCGGAGGACAGCATCGCGTCATTGATGGAAACCATGGGGGCGCTGATCGTCGGACGCTTTGGAGAGCCGGTCGGTCTCGAAAAGCAGCGCACGTTTTTCAACAACCACATAGCACCTTGGGCGTCGCATTTTTTCAGTGACCTCGAAGCGGCGAAGTCATCTGTCCTCTACGCGTCAGTTGGCACTGTAGGGCGCGAATTCATGAATATAGAACGCGAAGCATTTCGCATGACCGCAGGGTAGCCTGCAAAATCGGGCGGGACGCCGCCTCTGACAGTCGAAAGGGAGAGAAACATGACAAAGAAAACCGAAAGCGACACCAGTCGCCGGAATTTTCTGAAATTGGCCGGGACAGCCGCGCCCGCTGCGGTGGCCGCTGTTGCGGCGACGGGCGGGGTCGCCGAGGCTGCAGAGCCAGACCTTTCGTCCGATAAGATGCAGGATACCGCGCACACACGCGCGTATCTGGATAGCACTCGCTTCTGATCTGAACCCGCCCCGCGCGGGCAAAACAATCCTGCGGCAGGTCCGGGAGGGGACCCTCGACCGCACAAAAGGAGGAACACATGTTAAGGAAAAAGACCAACAGGGTCGCACAACGCGCAGGACGCTCCGGCATCCTGGCGGACGTTGCGAACAAATCCGTAGACCGGCGCGCATTCTTGCGCGGTTCGGGTCTTGCCATTGGTGGGCTGACGGCGATTGCTGCCACCGGGGGTACGGTCACCAAAGCCTCTGCAGCAGCAGCGGTCAGCGGCGCTGTCGACACGGTTAAAACCGTTTGCACACACTGCTCGGTCGGGTGCACGGTGATTGCCGAAGTCTCCAACGGTGTCTGGACGGGGCAAGAGCCCGGCTGGGACAGCCCGTTCAACCTTGGTGCTCATTGCGCAAAAGGGGCAGCCGTACGCGAGCACGCCCACGGCGAGCGCCGCCTGAAGTATCCGATGAAAAAGGAAGGCGGCGAGTGGAAGCGCATCAGCTGGGAGCAGGCGATCAACGAGATCGGCGACGGCATGATGAAAATCCGCGAAGAGAGCGGCCCGGATTCGGTGTATTGGCTGGGATCGGCCAAGTCCAACAACGAACAGGCCTATCTCTACCGCAAGTTTGCGGCCTACTGGGGTACGAACAACGTCGACCACCAGGCGCGGATTTGTCACTCAACAACGGTTGCGGGTGTGGCCAACACATGGGGCTACGGCGCCATGACCAACAGCTACAACGACATCCACAACTCCAAAGCCATGTTCCTCATCGGCGGCAACCCTGCCGAAGCGCACCCTGTGTCGCTGCTGCATATGCTGAGAGCCAAGGAACAGAACAACGCGCCTTTCATCGTCTGCGACCCGCGTTTCACGCGCACGGCCGCGCATGCCGACGAGTACGTGCGCTTCCGTCCGGGTACGGACGTGGCGCTGGTCTGGGGCATTCTCTATCACATCTTCGAAAACGGTTGGGAGGACAAAGAGTTCATCCGCACCCGTGTCTGGGGCATGGATCAGATCAAAGAAGAAGTGAAAAAGTGGAACCCCGAAGAAGTCGAGCGTGTCACCGGCACACCCGGCAGTCAGCTCAAGCGTGTAGCGCGTACACTGGCGAACAACCGTCCGGGCACTGTGATCTGGTGCATGGGCGGAACGCAGCACACCAACGGTAACAACAATACCCGCGCTTACTGCATTTTGCAGTTGGCCTTGGGCAACATGGGTACAGCCGGCGGCGGTACGAACATCTTCCGCGGTCACGACAACGTACAAGGCGCGACCGACCTTGGTGTTCTGGCCAATACATTGCCCGGATACTACGGCTTGTCCGACGGGTCGTGGGCACACTGGGCGCGGGTCTGGGAAGAAGACCTCGACTGGCTCAAGGGACGGTTCTCTGACGCCGAATTCGACGGCAAGAAGATGATGAACCAGACCGGTATTCCGGTCAGCCGCTGGATCGACGGGGTTCTCGAAGACCCCGCCAACATGGACCAGCCGGATAACACCCGCGCCATGGTTCTGTGGGGGCATGCGCCAAACTCGCAAACCCGTCAGAAAGAGATGAAAACGGCAATGGAAAAGCTCGACATGCTCGTCGTTGTCGATCCGTTCCCAACCGTCTCTGCCGTGCTGCATGACCGCACCGACGGCGTGTACCTGCTGCCGTGTTCGACACAGTTCGAAACACGCGGGTCGGTCACGGCATCGAACCGCTCTCTGCAATGGCGTGATCAGGTGGTCGATCCACTGTTCGAGAGCAAGCCGGATCATGCGATCATCGGCCTGCTGGCGCAGAAGTTCGGTTTCCACGAACAAATCTTCCGCAATATCGCGATGGAAGAGGACGGCGTGACACCGGTGATCGAAGACATCACCCGCGAGTTCAACCGCGGTATGTGGACGGTCGGCTACACCGGTCAAAGCCCTGAACGCATCAAGACGCACATGGCCAACCAGCACACGTTCGACAAGACAACCTTGCGTGCGGTTGGTGGCCCGGCGGATGGCGACTACTACGGTATGCCGTGGCCATGCTGGGGTACTGCCGACATGAACCACCCGGGTACGGCAAATCTTTATGATATGTCGCTGCCGGTGGCAGAAGGTGGATTGGCATTCCGTGCGCGCTTTGGCGTCGAGCGGGATGGCGACAACCTGCTCGCTGAAGGCGTGTCAAACCCGGGTGCGGAAATTCAGGACGGATATCCTGAATTTACCATGCAGATGCTCATGGACCTTGGCTGGGACGGTGACCTGACCGGCGAAGAACGCGCTGCAATCGATGCAGTGGCGGGTCCAAAGACGAATTGGAAAACCGACCTTTCCGGCGGCATCCAACGCGTCGCGATCAAGCATGGCTGCGCACCGTTCGGCAACGCCAAGGCACGCGCAGTCGTCTGGACCTTCCCGGATCCGGTACCGCTGCACCGCGAGCCTCTCTACACCAACCGTCGCGACCTCGTGGCCGACTATCCGACTTACGAGGACAAGAAGTTCTGGCGCCTGCCGACAATGTACAAGTCGATTCAGGAAAACGACTTCTCAGCCGATTATCCGATCATCCTGACCTCTGGTCGCTTGGTCGAATATGAAGGCGGTGGGGACGAGACACGGTCGAACCCATGGCTGGCTGAACTTCAGCAGGACATGTTCGTCGAGATCAACACACGCGACGCCAACAACCTCGGTATCCGGGATGGCGCGCAGGTGTGGGTCGAAGGCCCAGAAGGCGGCAAGGTCAAAGTGATGGCCATGGTCACCGAACGGGTCGCCAGCGGCGTTGCCTTTATGCCCTTCCACTTTGGCGGGCACCTCGAGGGCGAGGATTTGCGCCACAAGTATCCTGAGGGCGCTGACCCTTACGTGCTTGGCGAATCCACAAACACCGCTCAGACATATGGCTATGACAGCGTAACCCAGATGCAAGAGACCAAAGCGACTCTTTGCAAAATCTGGTCAGCGTAAGGGAGGTTATAACAATGGCCGCAAGAGCAAAATTTCTCGTCGACGCTGAACGCTGCATTGAATGCAACGCCTGTGTCACAGCCTGTAAGAACGAGCACGAAGTGCCGTGGGGCATCAACCGCCGCAAGGTCGTCACGCTGAATGACGGCCAACCCGGCGAACGGTCCATTTCGGTGGCATGCATGCACTGTTCAGACGCGCCCTGCATGGCCGTCTGTCCGGTGGATTGTTTCTACCAGAACGAAGAAGGCGTGGTCCTGCACTCCAAGGACTTGTGCATCGGTTGCGGATACTGCTTCTACGCGTGTCCGTTCGGTGCGCCACAGTTCCCGCAAGCCGGCAACTTTGGCAGCCGCGGCAAGATGGACAAATGTACCTTCTGTGCCGGTGGTCCTGAAGAGAACAACTCCACAGCCGAGTTCGCCAAATACGGCAGGAACCGTATCGCCGAAGGCAAGCTGCCAATCTGCGCCGAGATGTGCGCAACCAAGGCGCTGCTGGCTGGTGACGGGGACGTCGTCTCGGGCATCTACCGCGAACGCGTGGTTGCACGTGGCTTCGGTTCCGGTGCATGGGGATGGGGCACAGCCTACGACCAAAAGGGCGGCTAACGCCCCAAGGTGAACTAAAAAGCACTTCGGGGCGGCTCTGACAAAGAGCCGCCCCTTATTTACAAGACTGAGGCCAAATTCATGCTGCGTCTGCTACACACACTTCTGCTCGTTTTCTGTTGTGCATTGCCTGTCTCCGCGCAGGAGGCCGATGCTCCGCAAACGGACCGCTCGGCAACGGGTGGTGCGCAAACACTGGAAGACATCATGCGCCGGCAGGAAGGGCTCGATGTTGATAACTCCTTCCGCAGTTCGGTAACCGGGAACCCCGAGGGAGCTCCCGCGATCAGCGATCAGCTTGGCACCCGTGGTGGCGCGTCGGACCCTGATCTGTGGCGCGGGCTGCGCTTTGACAGCGCGGACATTACCACGCAGGCCCGCGGTCCGGCTTCAAATGTGCTGATACAGGATCGTGGTATGTGGTGGCTGCAATTCCGCGAAGGTCCGTTGTTGACCTATGGGCCCGGCTTGTTGCTCGTCACAATCGGATTGCTCGTGCTGTTTTATGTGGTCCGTGGCCGCATTCGCATCGACGGGGAAAAAACCGGCCGCACGATTACGCGTTTCAAAGCATTCGAACGGTTTTCCCATTGGCTTCTCGCGGGGTCTTTCATCTTGCTGGGGCTTACCGGAATCATCACGCTGATCGGCCGCAAATACCTGATCCCGGCATTTGGCCACGACGCTTTCTCGACGATTGCGATTGGGTCAAAGTGGATACACAACAACGTCTCTTGGGCGTTTATGCTGGCGCTCGTCTTTGTCTTTGTATTGTGGGTCGTCCACAACCTGCCACACAGGACGGACATTAACTGGATTCTGAAGGGTGGTGGCATCTTTGGCGGTGGTCACCCGCCGGCGCGCAAGTTTAACGCAGGCCAGAAACTGATCTTTTGGTCGGTGATAATCCTTGGCGGTTCGATCTCTGCCTCTGGCCTGTCGCTGCTCTTTCCGTTTGAACTGCCAATGTTTGCCGCGACCTTCGAAAAGCTGAATGCCTTTGGTATCTCTGAATTGTTCGGGCTCGGTACGCTGCCGACCGATCTCGCTCCGCACGAGGAAATGCAATACGCACAGCTTTGGCACGCGATTGTAAGCTTTGTGTTGATGGCGATTATCATCGCGCACATCTACATCGGATCGGTTGGTATGGAAGGCGCCTATGCTGCCATGGGCGACGGCGAAGTCGAAGAGCAGTGGGCGCGCGAACACCACAGCCTTTGGGTTGAAGAGGTCAAAGCCAAAGAGGCGCAAGCCAAAGGGGGTGCGACATGAAAGCCATGATGCTCGCCTTCGCCGCCATCGCTGTTATTGCGGTCGGATCTTATTTCGCGCTGAACGAAGCTGGCTTTTCCGCCGCGGATCGCACGGCAGGAGACGCAGTGCGTCTGGGCGACTAAAAGCCGTTGTTTTCGACGTTTGGTTTTGCGGCTGTTTCGCGCAGCTTCTCCATCTGCTGCGGAAATCGCGGCCCTTGTGTGCTGATATGGCGCCGCAATTCGTAAGCGGCTGTCTCTGGGTCACGGCTGGATATGGCGTTTAGAAAGGCATCATGTTCGCGCACGGATTGGCGCATACGCTCGGTCAGTCTGAACTTAACACGCCGGAACGGTTTTAGCCTCCGGTAGAGCCGTCCTGCCTCTTCGGCCAGAAAAGCGTTGCCCGCCATGGCATAAATGGCGAGGTGAAATGCTTCGTTGTGGCGTGAGTAGGCATCAGGGTCGTCGGAATCGATGGCAGCTTTGCACTCCTCGTTAATGTCGGAAAGCACGCGCAGATCGGATTTGGTCATGCGCTCGGCGGCAAGCCTGCCGCACACGGCTTCGATTTCTGCCATTGCTTCGAACATTTCCTCAATGCGCCTCGACAAGGGTTGCTTTACAAAGACGCCGCGCCGTGGTCGCTGCTCTGCCAGGTCGACACCAACAAGCCGCTGCAACGCCTCTCGCACCGGGGTGCGGGATACTCCGAACAACTGCGCCAAGCTGGTTTCATCTAGGCGCTGCCCCTGCTCGAAGTGGCCCGTGAAAACCATCTCTTCCAATGAATCCGCAATTCGGTCTGCTTGCCTGATATCCATAAGCGTTTGTTTTTTTCTACGATATTGTTGTGTGTCAGGAATTAGGGTCGTGGGCGTTGCAGGCAAGACGGTGACCCAAACCCGGTCAGCCTTGTGCCTGATCGGGCTGCTTGCCGCCGATGAGCGCGGTGATCTCCCGCGCGGCTTCCATTACCGTTGCGCCAAGCTCTGGCACACGGCGTGGATCAAACCGCGTACTGGGTCCAGAGATTGACACACCCGCGCAGGGCTCGCCATGCTCGTCAAAAATGACGCTGCCAATACACGACATACCGCTGAACCGTTCCTCGCGGTCGAAAGAATATCCGCGCGCACGCGTCTGTTCCAGATCATCGAACAAGGCTTTGGGCGAGGTTAGCGTATTGTCTGTAAAGGCGGTCAATCCTGAGGAAAGCAGCAGTTTTCGAAGATGTTCTTCGTTATAGCGCGACAGGATCGCCTTACCGGTGCCCGAGGCATGCATTGATGTTCGGGTGCCGCGAGCAAAGAAAGCGCGGATCGGGTGGCGGGTTTCGACCTGTCCGACAAAGACGACCTCGGGGCCATCCGGAATGGCCAGATTGGCTGTTTCACCGGTTTTTTCCATCAGGGCGCGCATGACCGGTCTGCTGACTTCGGTTAGGTTCGTGCGGTTCATAAAGGCAGCGCCGGTGCGATAGGCTTCTATGCCGATGCTCCAGTCCTGACGGTCTTCGTTGAAGGCGACGAAGCCGTGTTTTTGCAATGTTGTCAGGATGCGATGGGTCGTGGCCGTTGGCACACCGATGGACAAAGACAGGTCTGTCAGTGTGGCACGGCCGCTACGGGATACGGATTTTAGCACGCTCAAAGCCCGATCAAGGGATTGCAGCGTTCCAGCCGAGCTTTCCTTGAATTGCGACTTTGGGCGACCTCTTGGGCGTTTCTGCGGTGTCATGATGACAGAATCTCATTCATAGTTGTTTGTAAAAAAGTTTTTCAAACAAACACTCATTTCCATTGTGAAAAATGATAAACCTATATTTTACAGAAGTATAGGTATTAAAATATAAAAATGAAAAATGTTTTCGAGAAAATTGAAAAATAGAAACTCTGCCGATATAAATGTGGAAATCGAGGAGGTTTCCGCATGTCAGATCAAAATCCAATCTTTATTCCCGGGCCGACAAATATTCCCGACAGGCTGCGCCGCGCGATGCAAGTGCAGACCCGCGATCACCGCGCACCCGACTTTGTGGAAACCTTTGCGCCGGTTCTTGAAGACACCAAAAAAGTCTTCGGGACATCCGAGGGCACGATCATCACCTTTCCAGCCAGCGGCACCGGTGGCTGGGAAGCTGCGGTGTGCAACACGCTCAGCCCCGGCGACAAGGTTCTGATCGCGCGTTATGGCGTTTTCAGCCACAAGTGGATTGATCTTTGCGAGCGTCACGGGCTGGACGTGCATGTGGTGGATTGCGTTTGGGGAACAGGCGCACCTGCTGACCAATTTGAAGAGATTTTGTCTCAGGATTCCCAGCATCAGATCAAGGCCGTTCTGGTGACGCACAATGAGACCGCGACAGGGGTTAAATCGGACGTGGCCGCGGTGCGCGCTGCCATGGATGCAGCGGACCACCCCGCGTTGCTGTTTGTCGATGCGGTAAGTTCTTTGGCCTCCATGCCGTTCGAGATGGATGCATGGGGCGTCGACATCGCTGTGTCCGGCTCTCAGAAAGGCTTTATGCTGACAACGGGAATGGCAATCCTTGGGGTCAGCCCAAAGGCGATTGCAGCCATGGAAACAGCAAAGCTCCCACGCACATTTTTCGATTTCCGGGATATGATGAACGCCAATGCAACAGGCGGATTTCCCTACACACCTCCGCTGCAACTGATCTTCGGGATGCGCGAAAGCCTCAACATGCTGTTCGAGGAAGGTTTGGAAAACGTTTATGCCCGACACACTAGACTCGCCGAAGGGGTGCGCAAGGCAGCGGGCGCGTGGGGGTTTGACCTCGTTGCAGAGCGGCCTGAGCTCTACTCGGATACCGTCAGCGCGATCTACGTGCCTCAGGGATTTGACAGCAACGCGCTGACGAACCACGCGTTCGACCGCTATGGCGTGTCGTTTGGCGTCGGATTGGGCGCACTTGACGGCAAGGCTTTCCGCATTGGGCATCTGGGGAGCTTGACCGAAGTCATGGTCTTGTCCGGTCTGGCAACGATCGAAATGGCAATGGTCGATTTGGGCTACCCGATCACGCTTGGCAGCGGCGTTGCGGCCGCGCAAGAACACTACCGCGCGGGTGAAAACGCGACGTTACAGGCAGCGGCAGAATAAGGAGGCACAAAATGCTCGATGGAAATCAGGTTACCGGTCTGACGATTGACGATGTTCGCGCGGCCCACGCGCGGATAAAGCCGTACATCCATGAAACGCCGATCCTGACCTCGCGGTTCTTGAACGAACTGACCGGCGCAGAATTGTTCTTCAAATGCGAAAACTTTCAAAAGGCCGGCGCGTTCAAGGTGCGCGGTGCCTCAAATGCCGTGTTCGGGCTTGATGACGAGATGGCCCGTCAGGGGGTTGCAACGCATTCGTCGGGCAATCACGCGCTGTCGTTGTCCTATGCGGCAGGCAGACGTGGCATTCCGTGCCACGTGGTGATGCCGCGCACGGCGCCAGAGGCGAAAAAAGCAGCTGTTCGTGGCTATGGCGGCATCATCACAGAGTGTGAGCCGTCCACAACCAGCCGCGAGGCGGTCTTTGCCGATGTACAGGCACAGACAGGCGCGGAATTTGTCCATCCCTACAACGACCCGCGGGTTATCTGTGGTCAGGCGACCTGTTCGCTGGAAATGCTGAGCCAGGTTGAGGATATGGATGCGGTCATTGCACCCATCGGCGGCGGTGGCATGATTTCGGGCACATGCCTGACGCTTTCCAATCTCGCGCCGCAACTCAAGATATACGCGGCCGAGCCTGATCAGGCAGATGACGCCGCGCGGTCATTTCGGGCAGGGCATATCATCGCCGATGACGCGCCAAACACCATCGCGGATGGTCTGAAGGTGCCGTTGAAAGAGAACACGTGGCATTTCGTATCGAACTTCGTCACCGACGTTCTGACCGCATCTGAACAAGAGATCATCGACGCGATGAAACTCACGTGGCAGCGGATGAAAATCGTCATGGAACCAAGCTGTGCCGTCCCGCTGGCGACCATCCTGCGCAACCCCGAGGTGTTTCGGGGCAAGCGTGTAGGTGTGGTGATCACAGGCGGCAATGTAGACATGGACAAACTGCCCTGGATGCAGGGTTAAGGAGTAAGCAAGATGAACAAACAGGTGAACTTCGACGCGTTGGAAGTAGGGTACGACATCCCTGCTGCGATTGGCATGGACGAAAGCGAAATTGAAACGCCCTGCCTTGTGCTCGATCTGGATGCACTGGAACGCAACATCAAAAAGATGGGCGATTGGGCGAAAGCGAACGGCATGCGTCACCGCGTCCACGGCAAGATGCACAAGTCGATTGATGTGGCTTTGCTGCAGGAAAGTCTCGGCGGGTCTTGTGGTGTGTGCTGCCAGAAGGTGTCCGAGGCAGAGGTCTTCGCCCGCGGTGGTATCAAGGACGTGCTGGTGTCCAATCAAGTGCGCCAACCTTCCAAGATTGACCGGTTGGCGCGGATGCCAAAGCTCGGCGCGCGGACAATTTGCTGCGTAGATGATCTGGAAAACGTGGCCGATCTTTCCGAAGCGGCGACCCGCCACGGCACTCAGGTCGAGTGTCTGGTCGAGATCGACTGCGGTGCGGGGCGGTGCGGTGTGACAACTACCGAAGCAGTCGTCGAAATCGCCAAGGCGATCGACGCTGCATCAGGGCTCAAGTTTGCCGGGATTCAGGCCTATCAGGGTGCGATGCAGCACATGGACAGCTACGACGACCGCAAAGCCAAGATTGAAGTAGCGGTGGCGCAGGTGCGCGATGCGGTTGACGGTCTGAAAGCTGAAGGGCTGGAGTGTGATATCGTTGGTGGCGGTGGCACGGGCTCTTATTATTTCGAGGGCACGTCTGGCGTTTACAATGAACTTCAGTGCGGGTCTTACGCGTTCATGGACGCGGACTACGGGCGCATTCTGGACAAGGACGGTAACCGTATCGATGACGGCGAATGGGAAAACGCCCTGTTCATCCTGACTTCCGTCATGAGCCACGCAAAGCCGGAAAAGGCCATCGTGGATGCCGGTCTCAAGGCGCAATCTGTAGACAGCGGCTTGCCGACGATCTTTGGCCGCGATGACGTGGAGTATGTCAAATGCTCGGACGAGCATGGTGTTGTTGCAGACCCGCAGGGCAAGCTGAAGGTCAATGACAAGCTCAAGCTGGTGCCCGGTCACTGTGATCCGACGTGCAACGTACACGACTGGTATGTTGGTGTCCGCAACGGCAAGGTCGAAACGCTGTGGCCGGTGTCTGCGCGCGGCAAAGCTTACTGATCCCGATCTCCTCGCGCGCTGTGCTGTGATGCGCGCGGGGTAATCCCATTACATCAATGAAGGAGCATACCATGTTGGATGCAGCCACCGAGGCAAAAGGCCTGTTGATCGTCGGAGAAGAACTCTGCGCTGATCTGGTCGGGCGAAAAGAGGCATTCAGCGCCGTTGAACAGGTGTTTGGCGCAATGGCGCGCGGTGATGCGTATAACTTTCCGGTGGTACGCGAGGCAATCGGTTATGCCGATGCGCTCTACGGGTTTAAATCAGGTTTCGACCGCTCCGGCAAAAGCCTCGGGGTAAAATCCGGCGGTTACTGGCCGGGCAATGCCGACAAAGGGCTGACCAATCACCAGTCGACCATTTTCTTGTTTGATCCGGATACTGGCATGCTCGATGCCTTGGTGGGCGGTAATTACCTGACCGCCGTGCGCACTGCCGCATCGTCTTCGGTATCCATCGCGCATCTGGCACGACAGGACGCCAAAGTGTTGGGTATGGTCGGAGCAGGGCACCAGTCCACTTTCCAACTGAGGGCCGCCGCCGAACAGCGTGACTTTGAAAAAGTGGTGGCCTGGAACCCGCACCCAGAGATGTTGCCGCGTCTGGCGGCTGTGGCCGAAGATCTCGGTCTGGCCTTCGAAGCTGTCAGCGCAGAAGAGCTTTGTGCACAGGCGGATGTCATCATCACCATCACGTCCGCGTTTGAGCCGCTTTTGCTGGCCTCTTGGGTTCGGCCCGGCACGCACATCGCTTGCATGGGTACGGATACAAAAGGCAAGCAGGAAGTGGACGCGGACCTTGTCGGCAAGGCATCGGTGTTTACCGACGAGGTGGCGCAATCCATCACCATTGGAGAGGCACAACATGCCGTGGCCTCCGGTCTGATTGCAGAAGCGGACATCACCCCAATCGGTGATGTCATCAACGCCGACCACCCGGGCCGCCGTTCAGACGACGAAATCACGCTTTTTGACGGTACTGGTGTAGGGCTACAGGATTTGGCCGTCGCTTCGGTGGCAGCACGTCTGGCAGAAGCAGAAGGTAGGGTCCAGCGCGTCTCGCTTTGATCTTCGAGATCACGGGATTTTGCCCTCGTGTAGCCAAAAGCTGCGCGAGGGTTTTTTGTGTGCTCAAGCCAAGTTACTGAAAAATTGAAATAAATCAGACGATCAAGGCACGGGTCTTCCCCGCTCCGGCCATGTTTTCGTCACAGCATTTTAGCCTTTGTCATCCAGTAGTACCGCGTTGTGGCGGCGGGCCGGAAAGTCCGGCGCGTGTTGTGGTGTGCAACTCATATGGCCAAGGAATCGATGAGCAACCAATCGGCAGAACTCCAACAGGCAGCGCCAAACGAGGCGTTGGCGCCGGGCAGCAAGTTGCTGAGCGGCCAGTACGAGATTTTGCGGTATCTCAGCAGCGGTGGTTTCGGCATCACTTATCTGGCGCGCGACAGCCTTAATCGCACCGTGGTCATCAAGGAGTGTTTTCCAGAAGCCTTTTGTGCCCGGGTCAACAAAACGGTGCGTGCGCGCACCCAGAACTACGTCGATGATTTCAGGTCAATCGTGCAATTGTTCATCCGCGAAGCGCACGCGCTTTCTCGGCTCAGCCACTCCAGTGTCGTTGGTGTCCATCAGGTCTTTGAAGACAACGAAACGGCCTATATGGCGCTTGACCTTGTGGATGGCAAAGACCTGCTCGATGTCATTGAAAGTGGAGAGCCAAAACTGGCCCCGCATCAGGTGCGCAAGCTGACACTGGATTTGCTGGACGCGATCAGCCACGTGCATGCGCAGGATTTGTTGCACCGGGATATCTCACCCGACAATATCTTGGTCGATCACGCCGGCCGGCCTGTTCTGATCGACTTTGGCGCGGCGCGGGAAGAAGCCAGCCGCAAAAGCCGAGTGCTTTCCGCAGTTCTGGTGGTCAAGGACGGCTACTCGCCTCAGGAATTCTACGTTGCAGGCAGCCAGCAACTGCCGTGCAGTGACTTGTATGCCTTGGCGGCCTCGCTGTCGCATCTCATTACCGGCAAAGCGCCCCCTAACAGTCAGGCACGACTGGCGGCGCTGGCCAGCAACCAGCCTGACCTCTACGTGCCGCTTGTCGGGCGGTATCCCGAGTATGACACCGCATTTCTCGAAGCAATCGACAAGGCGATGAACATTGTGCCCTCGGACCGCCTGCAATCGGCTGAGGAATGGGTCTTGATGATAGACCACACCAAACGGGTGGAAATTGCGCGCGCCAAGGCGCAGAAAGACCGGACCATCGACCAAACGGTGATGAACCTTGTCAAATCCGCGCAGCAGCAAGGACCAGCCTTACCCAAGGACGAACAACAGCAGGACAAGGCAGGCCCGAGTGTCGCCGCCCCTGCGACTGAGATTGCCAAACCGCAAAAACCGGCACCAACCGAGGATACCTTGGAAGACCTCGATTCGATTTTGATCGAAAGTTTCGTGCATAATGAAGAGAGCGCCGTATCTGACGCAACGGGTGATGCCGAACAGATTGCCGAGACACCTTATATACGGGTCAAGTCCAAGGCCATTGAGCGGCAGAAAAAGCTGCAAGAGCAAAGCAGGCGCAGGCTTCGTATCCCTACCACACGCCGAATGAGCCGGTTCGCCACCGTACCTGTCGTGTTCTGCGCGTATTTCTTTTACGCGCATACAGCGTTGCAATTTGATCAGGTGCAGGCCGCCACGGTCGAGCCTTTGCGCGCTTTTACCGAAGGGCTGGCGGGGTGGTCTGATGCGAACGGCGGCAAAGTAACAGTAAAAAGTCTGATTAATTGATACCGCAGCGGTCCGATAAACCGCAGCTCTATAACGAGGAAAGGCAGAACAATGACGCTCTTCAGGAAAGTTTTTCAGAACCAGGCGCGCCCGATCGACAAATCCAAAGCGATTGACGAGGACGCGATGGCGTCAGCCTTTGATGCGGTCCGGCAAGGGGCTGATCCGTTCGTTCTCGAACAGGACGCCCATGCAGTCCCCGAACGGAATACAGATGCTGCGGAATTGACCCGGCCATCCGACGGCTCAGGTGCGCCGGATGACGGTTCAGACGATTTTGAAGACGCGCAACTCGACGATACCGCCACAGACCCCGAAAAACCTGAAGTGGCCGGGCTCTTGGAAACTCTTAATCCGCCAGACGAGGTCGCAGGAGAGGTCACATCACAGGCCAGCGCGCCCATCTCGAACGTGCCGCAGACTGACCAAGAAATTGCCGCCTTTAAGGATCGTACCATTGCGGCAGAAACTGCCTCCACTGATGAAGATTCTGACGCTGTGATGGATGGTGGGCTTGCGGACGAACTGGAGTTTTCGCTCCCCAGTACCGCGGGCGGCTCCACAGAAAGCGACCAGGCTGACGTCCGGCACGATAATGCCGCAGAGGACATTCTGGATGATCTTGATGCGGCGCTGTCAAATGACCCCCATCCGTCCAACCCAGCAGTGGATCGTCACGCGGGCGCCCCATCAGACGCTACCGGCACGCAGCAAGATACTGCGGATGAACCGGACCTTTCTGGCGACATGCTGCGGGAGGCAGCGCTGAAACCGGCGGTCGCCGCCGCGGCAGAGACCGATGTGAGCAGTTTTGCACGACAACAGATGGTCGGCATTGCCGAGACACAGCCGTCACAGGCCACCAATGTCGCAGACGCGCCGGTCGCAGAAGATACACCTGATGCCCACGACGACGACGCGGTGCCATCCTCCGACGAGGGCGCCGCCGCGCCGGAACTGGACCTGTCCGGTGGTCTTGCGCCGGTACCGTCTGCCGGGCGCGCCGGGCGCCGCGCCGGAAGGGTCAAGACACGGCTGCTTGGCTTTAACCGCGAAGAAGAAGCAACCGATCCCTTGGGGCAGGTCGCCGAGAGCACCGCGATCCCCCAGCGCGAAAAATTCCCGGTTGGTTGGCTGGTCGTCGTCGAAGGTCCGGGCGTTGGCCACGCGTTCAGCATCTTCACCGGCGCGTCGATGATTGGCCGCGGCGAAGATCAGGTGATCCGGCTCGATTTTGGCGACAACAGTATTTCACGCCATAACCACGCCGCCATTGCCTATGACGAAGAGGCCAACAAGTTCTACGTGGGGCATGGTGGCAAATCCAACATCATTCGCCGAAACGCCCGTCCGGTGCTGAGCACGGAAGAACTCCACCATGCGGACCTGTTGCGGATCGGAGAGACCACTTTGCGCTTTGTCGCGCTGTGCGGCTCTGATTTCCAATGGAACCGGACCGGAGGCAGCGATGCAACCGGGGTTTGACTTTGACGTGTCCTGCGCCCTGAGCAAAGGACAACGCAGTTACCAGGAAGACGCAATTATTGCGGATTTCGCGCGGGGCTCGGAAACGGGGCTGGCGGTACTGGCTGACGGTATGGGCGGGCATGCAGCCGGTGACGTGGCCAGCAAGATTGTGGTCACGGAAGTCTTTAGCGAACTGGTGTTTCAGCGCGGCGATCCGGCACAGTTCGAAAAGAACATCGCAGCGATCCTGACCAACGCAGCCAAATCGGCAAACGCCTGTCTTCGTGAACACGTCGATGCATTTCCCGATACACGTGGGATGGGCGCCACCCTCGTCGCGCCGATCATTATCGGGCGCAATCTCTACTGGATTTCAATTGGCGATTCACCCTTGTTCCTGTTTCGCAAGGGTGTGCTCACACAACTGAACGAAGATCACTCAATGGCACCCCAGATTGATTTCATGGTCAAATCCGGACTGATGGATCAGGAAGAGGGCGCGCGGCACCCTGACCGAAACACTTTGACCTCGGTCCTGTTCGGCGAAACCATCCCTAAAATAGACTGCCCGGTTGAGCCGGTTCAGTTGGCCGACGGTGATATCCTGATCGTTGCCAGCGACGGGCTGCAATTTCTCAGCGATGAACAGATCGCCGCCGTGCTGTTGCAAAACCGGCATCGGTCCAGTGGCCAGATTGCCGACCTTTTGCTCGCCGAGTTATCCGCGCTGGGAGACCCTGATCTCGACAACGTGTCATTTTCGATCATCAAGATGGGTGGCACCGAGACGGGAGCGCGACTGGGCGACACGCCAGCCAAGCAGGATATTCGCTGTGTTGGATAGCCCTTCGGCAGTGGACACGCTTGCTCTATTGCGCCGCGCAATGTCGGCCGATACGGTGCCGCATGCGCTGCAAAAGCAGGCCCGGACGCTGGCTGAACGTCTGGCGGGCGGCGTGCGCATTGCGCTGCTCGGGCCGTCCGGTGTCGGCAAATCCCAGTTGTGCAATGCGCTCATGGGGGTGGATGCGCAACAGACGGGTAAAGCGCGATGCTTTGTTCCCGACGCCTGCGACATTACCCCGGTTGCGCAGAACGCTTTGCCTGACCAATTTGCTTTTGACGTTATGCGGTCGGATCGTCTCGGTCATGCCCAGTTGTTGGACACCTCAACGCCCGCTGAGCATTGGCCGCAGCATACGCAACAGGTGCTCGCACATATCGACATCGTCCTGTGGTGTACGGAAGAGTTCACGCAACAGGAAGCAGGCATCTGGGCGGCGGTTCCCGACGCCCTAAAAGACCATAGCTTTCTTGTTCTGACCAAGGCCGATGAGCTGGCGGCACGTGGGACATTGGCGAGCCGCATGGCTGCTCTTCAGGATATTGCGTCAGACGAATTCCACGGCTTTTTTCCGACGTCCACGGCGCAACTCAGCGCGGCGCGGGCGCAAGCGGGTAGTGTCTCCGAAGCGCAGTTTGCCGCAAGCGGCGTCAAGGCACTGGCGGAGGCGGTGATGTCCATTGCGGCGTCCGGACAACGCGCCGATCTCGACAGCGCGTTGTTATTCATTGAGCGTTACGGCCTCTCCGCGTCAATGGTCGGTGCATCAGATCAGCAAGTGGTATCCGCGGCGCAGAATACGGACAAATCTGTCCTCCCGGTTGTTCTGGGATGCGCGCGCGCCCATCTCACCGAGCGCGCGCTCGATCTGGCCGAACTGACCTTTGACGCCGATCAGTCTGATTTGTCCGACGTGTTGGAATTGTGCGGCACGATCTCCGAGGAACTGGTCGAAATCGTTGCCGATACGGCCCACAACGGGCGGGAAGAGCAGAAATGGCAATCAGCCTTTGAAGAGGCTTCTGACAAAGTTGTTCTGATGTCGATGGAAAACGATCAGCGTTCGGCGGCGGACGCGGTATCAATCCTGCTGCAACTCCGGCGCGATCTTGATTTCCTTGCCACGCAGGCGGCATGAGATTCGCTCTTTTCCGCGCGTCGCGGGCTCTCGGGGCCAGCGCGGTTGGCACCAACGAACCGCGATTTTCAACAATTTCCCATAGGGATAGATATCTGGCTGCGTTGCGCAGAATGTTAACGAATTGCCGTTAGACCAGAGGCATGAACGTCCTGAATTCATCCGATGACAGCTCGTTCCTCGCTGCCACACAAGAAAAGATGCTGGGTGAGGGATTGGAGGATTTGCGCCATTTCGCGACGCAAGCGGCCCGCTTGCGTTCGGCCCTCGACATGATGACATCTCTGGGCGACGAAAACATGGACCGACGTGCTGAAAAGATGCGGTGGCAATTTGAGGTTTTTGAGCCGTCGGTGACGATGATCGGTCAGATCAAGTCGGGCAAGACCTCGTTGGTCAATATGTTGGTCGGTACGCCGGATTTGCTTCCTGCGGATGTAAACCCGTGGACGTCTGTGGTTACCTCACTGCACTTACACCCCGAACAAGAAGGGTTTGAAAACAGCGCTTCGTTTTCTTTCTTTGATCGGGATGAGTGGGACAAACTCGTTTCCGGCGGCGGACGTATCGGTGAACTCGCCAGCCGCGCCGGCGCCGACGACGAGTTGGAAAAAATCAAGCAGCAAGTGGCGCGCATGCGTGAGAAATCCCGCGCGCGCTTGGGCCGTAAATTTGAAATGCTGCTGGGGCAAAAACGCGACTACGGTTATTTCGATAAAGCTTTGATTGAACGCTACGTTTGCCTTGGCGAAGAGCCGGACGCGCAGGACGCCCCGATGCCCGATGCGCAAGGCCGGTTTGCCGACATCACAAAATCCGCAGACCTCAACATGGAGCGGCCAGCCCTGCCAATCAGGTTGTGTATACGCGACACGCCCGGCGTAAATGACACATTCATGATGCGCGAACAGATCACGATCCGCGCCATTCGCGACAGCCGCATTTGCGTCGTTGTCCTCTCGGCGCATCAGGCGCTGACTTCGACCGATATGGCGCTCATTCGCTTGATTACGCACGTCAAATCCCGTGACGTGATCATCTTTGTCAACCGCATTGACGAATTGTCGGATCCCGCAACACAGGTGGAGCAAATCCGCGAAAGCATTGAAGAAACACTGCTTGTCCATAAGGGGCCTGAAAACGCAGAAATCCTGTTCGGCTCGGCGCTTTGGGCGTCATTCGCCTTGCAAATGCGGACAGAGGATTTGCCTGCTCCGAGCCGTGCTTCCTTGGAAAAATGGGCGGTTGACGCGTCAGGGGAGGCACCAGCGCATTTAGGCCACGCCGAAGTATGGGCACTCTCCGGTTTGCCGAAACTACAGGCTGCGATTGGCAAACGGGTTGCGGAAGGGATTGGTGCTGCGTTTCTGGAGCGCGTCGCGCAAAGTGCGAGCAACCTTTTGGATGGCTTGGCCGCTGCCGATCGCATCAGTGCAAGTGCCAGCGATGAAAACCAGCGGCCGATCATGAACGCACAAGAGGCACGAAAAGCGATGGAACGCCTCGTCGTGACACAGAAAACGGCTTTGCGGGCCACGTTTGATGACATCCTTGCAGAGTTTTCGTCAAGGATGGAACGGGTTCAAGACAGCTTTCTTGACCGCGCGACGGCTTCGCTTGTTGTGCATCTTGAGAAAAATGGTGAACTGACACCCTGGACTTACGATCCAGCAGGTCTGCGGGTTCTGCTCAGCGCCTCCCACAAGGTGCTGGCCCGAAAAAGCGGACAGGCCTTTAACGCAGCAACCCTGTCGGCACGCGAAGAAATTGCCGCGATTTATTGCGGCGCCTTCGGTCTTGGTGCTCGGGAGATTGACATCACGCCGCCGCGCGCCCCGCAAACACCCGCACCGGTTACGCTGGGTCGTACCATCGCATTGGATCTCAATGGCAGTTGGTGGAAAAGATGGTGGCTGCAACGGCGCGGGTACGAGGCCTATGCGGCAAGTTTCTATGACCTCATCAAATCTGAAACCAGCCCCGTAATTTCCGAACTGCGTGATGATGTGGCAAACAGTGTGCGCGATGAAGCCTGCGCTGTGTTCGATGCGTTCCTGAGCGAACAGTTTTCCGTCTTTGAAACGCTTGAGCAGTCGAAAAGCGCCGGTGCCGATGAGATGCTCAGACAGGTCGCCGCAAAGACTTCCCATGACCGCCTTGAACAAATCCGCGAGGCTCGCAAGATCATCAGCGGTTTTCAACAGACATGAGTTTTGAACCTGAAATCCAACGCCCGGCATACCTGCCGCCGGATGAGGCCCCCAGACGCCCCCGCGTCGCGTTGATGGGCGAATTCAGCGCAGGGAAAAGCACGCTGGCCAACCTGATGATCGGTACCGATCCGCTGCCGATGCAGGTCGTGGCGACGCAGTTGCCGCCGGTCTGGATCAGCCATGGGCAGGGAGAGACCGTCATTGTCGATCTTGAGGGCAATGAAACCCCCTGCGATCTGAAATCCGTGCGAAATCTCGTTCCAGACGATGTGGCGTATATCCGGTTCCAATGCGACGAAGAAATTCTGCAGATGTGCGACATTATCGATATGCCCGGAATCTCTGACCCCAATATGTCGCCAGATGTTTGGGAGCGTATCATGCCGGCGGCCGATGCCGTAATCTGGTGCAGCCCGTCAACACAGGCATGGCGGCAAAGCGAAGCTGCAGTCTGGGAGGGTATGGACGCACGCGTACACGGCAACTCCATGCTGCTTTTGACCCGCTCAGACATGCTCTTGACGGAGCGTGACAAAGCAAAGGTTCTCAAACGGGTTCGAAATGAAACAGAGGGATTGTTTTCGCACGTGCAATTGATCTCCCTGCTGCAGGCGCGTGATGCTCAAGACGACGCGGAAGTGCTCCATCGCAGCGGTGCGGATGAGTTTGTACAAACCTTTTTGGACCTGCTTGACCGGTTACAGAAAGCGATCAATGGCGCGGATCATGCTTTTCATTCGCCCCTTGCGCCGGCCGCAGATAAGGGGGCTGTATCACCCGATGACGAGGCCGCCGGCGAAAGCAAGGTGGTCCCGCGGCGCCCGGTCGCAAAAACATCGCAGCGCAAGGCTGCGAATGACGATCAGAATAGCCCACCAGACCTTTCCAAATTCACGCCAAAGTTTTCGTGAGACGTTAACCAAAACCAAATGAAGTCACGGTAAAATTGGATAATGCTGCGGGGTGCAGGCCCGCGGCACCTTTCTGAACGGTGGTCGAGTGTCCGTAGGCAAAGAACTTGCAGACTTCCGAAAACGCTTTCCGGCGTGCGGCATCGTGGCGTTTGCCGATTTGTCCACCGGTATGGTTCTGGCCTCTGAAACCCGTTCTAAAGTCACCCAGGAAAAACTCGATGCGCTGTGTGAGGCGGCTTTCCAGGGGCTAACGGGCCGTGTGCCAACCGCGATCTTGCAGGAATTCTCGCAAGATGGGCAATTGAGCCTGAACACGAGTGTGGTCGCGCATAGAGAGGCGACCCAATGTTTCATTCGCGCGCCCGCACCGGCGCAAGAGGCACTCTGCCTTGTCTTTGACGCGCCGTTCGATCTGGCGGGCGTGATAGATGCCGGGGCCAGCCTGCTCGATCAGATCATGGCAGATACCTGAACATGGCCGGCGACGTCCTGAGCGATACGACAAGGTTGATGCGGGTGATCGGCGCGCTGTCTTCCATTTCCGAAGACATCGATGCCAGCGGGCGGTTGTTAAAGCCCGAGGTGGCAAACAGCCAGACAGTTTTGGATCTCATTCTCATTGAAATCACCGAAACTGTGTTGCGCCGTACCTTGGTTTTCCAAGATGACAACGGCCAAAGTCTGGCACTAGAGGTTGCAGAACGGCGGATCATTCAGATCCTGACTTTGCCCGATGGGGCATGCGCCCAGCCAGAGGGGGAACCGATCACCCATCGCACGCTGACATCTGACGACGCGCCAGCCGTGATGTCATTGCTACAGGCGTTCAGTGACAAGGCGCGGCAGATCCGTGTTGTGTCGCACCTGCCGGATGATCCACATGACGGCGCGCTTGACGGTGTGTCATGCCACGATTTGTTGCAATTTGTGCAAGATCCGCAGCCCGCAACAAAGATCGAACCACGGATCATCTCGGCAATTGAGGCTTCCAAGAAACATGCGCGGGCGCTTGTCGTGACCAACGGTGGTCAGGTCGCCATCCGCTGGGGTGAAGAGGCCGCTTGCCAAGCGTTAACGCGCATTCAGTCCGTTGCTACTGTCGCCGCGCAAGAGCATTCCCTTCGGCTTTGGTACCTTGGTGACGCCGCAATCATTATGGGGCAAAAGGCGTCGATGTATGTCTGGGTTAAGGGGCAGGCAGATCAGCTTGAGGATGTATTCCAAGCCTGGAAAGCAGCACTGCTCGACTGATCCGCGCTCCGATGAAATTCAGCGCCCGACGACCACCACGCGCGTGTCCCAATCCGCGCATCTCGCGGACAGGTCTTTTGAAAAGGGTTGATCGGTAAAAACCGTATCAAGCACCTGCAACGAGGCGATGCGCGCTGGCGCAGAACGGTTGAATTTCGACACATCCGCCACCAGAAAGGGCTTGCGCGCGCGCGCCAAGATGGTCTGACTTACCCCGACCTCTTCTATGTCGAAGTCCATCATGTCGCCGTCCTGATCTAGCGCCGAACATCCGATTACCGCGATGTCGAACTTGAACTGCCGGATCGCCTCGACCGCGACGTGGCCGACCAGACCGTTATCGGCCCGACGCAACTTGCCACCCGTCAGAATGGTTTCGCATTCAGTGTTTTCGGCAAGAATACTGGCAACATTCATATTGTTGGTGACGACCATCAGATCACGGTGGTGCAGTAATTGCCGCGCAACCGCTTCTGTGCTTGTCCCGATGTTGAGGAAAACAGAACTGCCATCCGGTATCTGCTCTGCACAAGCACGCGCAATGGCAAGCTTGGCCGCTTCATTGAGGTTGCGCCGTTCCTCATACTCGATGTTGGTTGTGCCAGAAGGCAAAATGGCGCCGCCGTGTACGCGTTCCAGTTTGTTCGCTTCGGCCAGTTCGGTGAGGTCGCGGCGAATCGTTTGCAAGGTCACACCGAAATGTTCCGCCAGTTGTTCGACGGTTACCTTGCCTTCGCGTTTGGCGATTTCAAGAATATCAGGATGGCGAAAGGTTTGAGACATGAGGTATCAAAATTTTAATATTTTCAGTGATTTGCAATTATTTCGCCGCGCGTGGCTCCGGGCATGGGGCAGCCCTTGTATGCGTGCGCCGGACGTGTGGTTAGTGTTTCCAAACCCAAGAATTTCTCCGGTTTTCCATGCGTTAGTTTCATTTAATCTGGCGTTCGGCTTTTCGTTTGCCAAGTAAAAACGAACATTAACGAAAAAAATCGCTTGTACGCGCCATGGTGCTAAGCTACCACTTGCCTGTCAGTTCGAGGAGGGGATGTGACAGAGCAGCGCGCGGATACGTACGACATTTTTATCGTAGGTGGCGGCATCAATGGATGTGGCATCGCGCGCGACGCAGCCGGGCGAGGGCTGTCCGTCGGTCTGGCAGAGATGAACGATCTGGCCTCGGCGACTTCCTCAGCTTCGACCAAGCTTTTTCATGGCGGGCTTCGCTATCTGGAGTATTTCGAGGTCAATCTAGTGCGTCACGCGCTGGCCGAACGCGAGACGCTGCTGACCGCGATGCCACACATCAGCTGGCCCATGCGATTTGTGCTGCCATACCATCCTGACATGCGCTTTGAGGGGGCGACGCCCACATCGCGCATCCTCAATACAGTGATGCCTTGGATGAAGGGGCGGCGCCCAGCGTGGCTGATCCGGTTTGGGTTGATGCTCTACGATAACCTCGGCGGTCGAAAGATCCTGCCTGCCACCAAAACCCTTTCTCTGCAGGATACGCCAGAAGGCGAGCCCCTTGAGGATCGTTTTGAGAAAGCGTTCGAGTATTCCGATTGCTGGATAGAGGATTCGCGGCTGGTCGTGTTGAACGCACGCGACGCTGACATGCGGGGTGCCGACATCATGGTGCGCACCAAGGTCGTTTCTGCGGCGCGCGACGGCGACCATTGGGACATTTCTTTGGAGAACACTGCCACGGGCGAAAAGCATGCGGTGCGCGCACGCATGCTGGTCAACGCTGGCGGCCCTTGGGTTGGCGACATCATCCAGCAAAAGGTACGCATCAACTCGACGGAAGGGGTGCGTCTTGTTCGTGGCAGCCATATTGTCACGCGCAAGCTTTACGATCACGACAAGTGCTACTTTTTCCAAGGTACCGACGGGCGTATCATTTTTGCCATTCCTTATGAGACGGATTTTACGCTGATCGGCACAACGGATGCCGAGCATTCCGATCCGGATGTTAAGCCGACCTGTACAGATGAAGAGCGCGATTACCTTGTTGATTTCATTAATCAATATCTCAAGGCAGACATCACTTCAAAAGACGTTGTCTGGTCCTATTCCGGTGTGCGCCCGTTGTACGATGACGGTCAGAGCAGTGCGACAGCCGCCACCCGTGACTACACGCTGAAAGTTGAAAGCACAGGCGGCGCGCCGATCCTGAATGTCTTCGGCGGCAAGATCACGACCTATCGCAAACTGGCCGAGGACGCGATGGACAAGATTGTCCCGTTTTTTCCCGGCACATCAGGGCATTGGACGGCAGGTGTTGCCCTTCCCGGCGGGGACTTTGCCGTCAACGCTTTCGAGACGTTGGTTAACCGCTTGCAAGATGACTACAGTTTTCTGTCCCCCTTTTGGGCGCATCGTCTGGTGCGTGCCTATGGTACGGACAGTTGGAAGATTCTCGCCGGGGTTACCGATGTGGCCGCTCTGGGACAGGATTTCGGCGCGACACTTACCGCGCGCGAGATCGATTGGCTAATGTCTAAAGAATACGCGCAAACAGCCGAAGACGTCGTCTGGCGCAGAAACAAACTTGGCTTGCGGCTCACTGAAAGTGAGATCGCAGCGCTGCAAACGTACATGTCCGACAGAATGTCGGAGCGCAGGGCGCGCGCAGCGGAATAGAAAAACAAAAGGGGGGGTGGCATGACCTTGGTTCTGGAAGGTGTGTCAAAAACCGTTGGTGGGGAAACCCACATTTATCCGACGGATCTTGAGCTACAAAAGGGGTCGATGAACGTACTGCTTGGTCCGACGTTGTCGGGCAAGACATCTTTGATGCGGCTGATGGCCGGCTTGGATGTGCCAGTACAGGGGCGGGTCATTTGGAACGGGGAAGATGTCACCGGTATGCGGGTGCAGGACCGCAAGGTGGCAATGGTGTATCAGCAATTCATCAATTACCCGTCGATGACCGTTTACGACAACATCGCCTCGCCTATGAAGCTTGTGGGCAAATCGCGGGCCGAAATTGACAAGGCCGTGCGCGAAACCGCCGAGTTGATGCAGTTGTCGCCGATGCTGGACCGCAAACCGCTCGAGTTGTCGGGCGGTCAGCAGCAGCGCTGCGCACTTGCGCGTGCGCTTGTTAAAAATGCGGGTCTTGTGCTGCTTGACGAGCCGCTCGCCAACCTTGATTACAAGTTGCGTGAGGAGTTGCGCGCGGAAATCCCCAAGATCTTCGAAGCATCCGGGTCGATCTTTGTTTACGCCACGACCGAGCCGGAAGAGGCGCTGCTGCTCGGAGGGAACACCGCGACACTGTGGGAAGGCAGGGTCACCCAGTTTGACCGCACCCCTTCAGTCTATCGAAAGCCCGTGAATGCAACGACGGCGCGCGTTTTCTCTGATCCGCCGATGAACTTCCTGCAAGTCACCAAGAGCGGAAACGAGCTTTCCTTCGGTGACGGGCAGCGTGCGCCTGTCCCCGCGGGGACAGAAGGGCTGAGTGACGGGGCATATACCGCGGGCTTCAGGCCCAACCACCTTGAGTTGACGCCGCATGTCGCGGGAACCATGAGTTTCAATACCACGCTGGCGGTGACTGAAATCACCGGGTCCGAGACCTTTATCCACCTTGAGCATCATGGCGAGCGGTGGGTCGGTCTTGTGCATGGTGTCCAAAACCTGACACCGGGGCAATCTCTGACCGTCCATCTTGATCCGGCGCATGTCTACCTGTTCGCAAAAGACGGTCAGCTTGTGGCCGCAGCACCCTATGCGGAGGCGGCATAATGGCTAAAATCACGCTTGATAACCTTGCGCATTCTTATCTGCCGTCTCCCGCGTCAGAGGATGACTATGCGCTCAAGGAATTGAACCACGATTGGGTCGACGGCGAGGCCTATGCCTTGCTTGGCGCATCCGGCTGCGGAAAATCGACGTTGCTCAATATCATCTCGGGGCTGTTGCACCCGAGCCAGGGGCGCATCCTGTTTGACGACGAGGACGTAACAAACGCCCCGACTGCGGACCGCAACATCGCGCAGGTGTTCCAGTTTCCAGTGGTCTACGACACGATGACAGTGCGCGACAACCTTGCCTTCCCGCTGCGCAACAGAGGCGCAGATACGGCCTATATCGCTGAACGCGTTCAACAAATTGGCAAGATGATCGGCATGGAGGCTGAACTGGACCGCAAGGCGCGGGGTCTCACGGCAGATGCCAAGCAGAAGATTTCGCTTGGCCGTGGTATGGTGCGCGAGGATGTCAACGCACTGTTGTTTGACGAACCGTTAACCGTGATCGACCCGCATATGAAATGGGAGTTGCGCACGCAGTTGAAATCCTTGCACCACGAGTTTGGTCACACGATGATTTACGTGACCCATGACCAGACCGAGGCGCTGACCTTCGCGGATAAGGTCGTGGTGATGTACGATGGTCGCGTGGTGCAGATCGGCACGCCGCAAGAACTCTTTGAGCGGCCTGCGCACACATTTGTCGGTTATTTCATCGGCTCGCCCGGCATGAACCTCTTTGATGCAAAAATCGATGGCGCTGTCGCGCAGATCGCGGGCACCAAGGTGCCACTTGGGGCGGGATATGCGCCGACAGGCGGCAAACTGCAGGTCGGCATCCGCCCGGAATTCATCAAGCTTGGCCAATCCGAAAACGGCGTTCCGGCCCGGATCACGCGGGTCGAGGATGTGGGGCGGCACAAGATCGTGCGGCTGGATGTGGAAGGTCGGCAGATCAACGCGATCGCGGACGAGACGACAACGATATCCGAAGGCGCACAGCGCATCACTTTCGATCCCAAAGGCATCAATGTGTATGCCGACGATTGGCGTATCGCACCGGCAGGGGAGGCCGCCTGATGAACAAGACAGTCAACCAAAAGGCGTGGTTCCTTGTTTTGCCCGTTCTTGTGCTGGTGGCGTTTTCCGCTGTGATCCCGCTGATGACGGTGGTGAACTATTCTGTGCAGGACACGTTCGGAAATAACCAGTTCTTCTGGGCAGGTCTGGAATGGTTCCGCGAGATGCTGCAGGACGACCGCATGTGGGACGCACTTTGGCGGCAGATGACCTTTTCGGCCATCATTCTTGCCATTGAAATCCCTTTGGGAATTTTCGTGGCGCTGAACATGCCAAAGAAAGGCTTCTGGGCGTCTTTCTGCCTCGTGCTGATGTCATTGCCGTTGTTGATCCCTTGGAACGTGGTTGGCACGATCTGGCAGATTTTTGGCCGCGTCGACATCGGGCTTTTGGGCTATACGCTTGATAAAATAGGGGTTTCCTACAACTACACGCAGGATGTCTTTGCCGCATGGGTGACGGTTATCGTCATGGATGTCTGGCATTGGACCTCTCTGGTCGCGCTACTGGCCTACGCCGGTCTGCAGTCTATTCCGAATGCGTACTACCAAGCCGCAAAGATCGATCAGGCCAGCCGCTGGGCCGTGTTCCGTTACATCGAACTGCCCAAGATGGCCGGTGTTTTGATGATCGCGATCCTGTTGCGGTTCATGGACAGCTTTATGATCTATACCGAGCCGTTTGTGGTCACTGGCGGCGGTCCGGGCAATGCCACGACCTTCCTGTCCATTGACCTTGTGAAGATGGCGCTTGGGCAGTTTGATCTGGGACCGGCCGCGGCCTTCTCGATCATGTACTTCCTCGTCATCCTGCTGATCTCTTGGGTGTTCTACACAGTGATGACAAATCTCGACAAAAGGGATGGTGTATAAATGAGCGACACAACCATTCAGGCGCCGGGCGCGGGCAGTATTCCCGGCAAGATCACTGAGAGCGCACCGAAGGCTGCGCGCCGCAAGGAGCCGCGCATCAACCGCTCGGCTATTGTGATGGGGCTTTACCTGCTTTTCCTGCTGTTGCCCATCTACTGGCTGGTCAACATGAGCCTCAAGACGAACACGGAAATTCTGGGGGAGTTCTCTCTGTTTCCGCGGGATCTGACTTTTGCGAATTATATCAAGATCCTGACGGACGAGAGTTGGTACATCGGTTACGTCAACTCGCTGATCTACGTCGTGATGAATACGGTTATCAGCCTCGCCGTTGCGTTGCCGGCCGCTTATGCGTTTTCGCGCTACAGCTTTATGGGCGACAAGCACCTTTTCTTCTGGCTGCTGACCAACCGGATGGCGCCGCCGGCGGTATTTGCGCTGCCGTTTTTCCAACTTTATTCGTCGGTGGGTTTGTTTGACACACACATCGCCGTGGCGTTGGCGCATTGCCTTTTCAACGTGCCACTGGCGGTCTGGATCCTCGAAGGCTTCATGCGGGGCGTGCCCAAGGAAATAGATGAGACGGCTTACCTCGACGGGTATTCCTTCCCTCGTTTCTTTGTGCAGATCTTTACGCCGCTGATTGCCTCGGGAATTGGGGTTGCGGCTTTCTTCTGCTTTATGTTCTCATGGGTTGAATTGTTGTTGAGCCGTACACTCACAACGGTGGATGCAAAGCCAATCGCGGCGATCATGACGCGGACCCAAGGCGCGGCGGGCATCGACTGGGGTGTTTTGGCCGCGGCAGGTGTCCTGACAATCGTACCAGGAGCCTTGGTCATCTATTTCGTGCGCAACTACATCGCCAAGGGCTTTGCCCTCGGGCGGGTATAAGGGAGGATTTCCAATGGCTTGGATGGCATGGACGTGGCCGACTGCTGCCTTTTTCGGGGTCATCGCGGCGCTGCTGATCACATTTACAATTCTTGCAATAAAATTTCCCGAGACGCCGCGCGTCGGCATCTTGCGGATTGAAACAACGCGTGGGGACCGTCTGTTCATCACGCTGTTGGGCTCGGCCTTTATCAACCTGATCTGGCTGGGTCTGGAGGTCGCACCACAGCCTTATGCGCTGCTTGCGTGTCTGGTTTACGCAGCAGCAGTGTTTCGCTGGGTGTGAGCGAAGAGAAGGGTGCGCCCGGGATCACTCGGGCGGCCGCAACAAACAGTTCGTATAAAAGTCTGGGAGGACATCAATGAACTATTCACTGAAATCAACCACGGCGATGGGCGCCTTGGTCGCATCGCTTCTGGCGGTGCCGGCCTGGGCGGACATGGACGCCGCGATGGAGTTTCTTGACAATGAGATCAACGGCCTGAGCGTTCTGAGCCGAGATGAGCAGGAAGCGGAGATGCAATTCTTCGTTGACGCGGCCCAGCCTTTTGAAGGCATGGAGATCAAGGTTGTCTCGGAAACGATCACGACGCACGAGTACGAAAGCCAGGTACTTGCACCAGCGTTTACTGCGATCACCGGCATTAAGGTGACGCATGACCTGATCGGTGAGGGTGATGTTGTTGAGAAGCTGCAGACGCAAATGCAGTCGGGCGAAAACATCTATGACGCCTACATCAACGACTCTGATCTTATCGGCACGCACTGGCGCTACCAGCAGGTGCGCAACCTGACCGATTGGATGGCGGGCGAGGGCTCTGACGTGACGTTGCCTACGCTCGACGTGGAAGACTTCATCGGGACATCCTTCACCACGGGTCCTGATGGCAAGCTCTACCAGCTGCCAAGCCAGCAGTTCGCGAACCTTTACTGGTTCCGTTATGACTGGTTCAACGATGAAAAGAACAAGGCCGACTTCAAAGCGGCTTATGGTTATGACCTTGGCGTTCCGGTGAACTGGACGGCATATGAGGACATCGCCGAGTTCTTCACAGGCCGCGATCTGAGCCACATGGGTGTCGATGGCGAAATCTTTGGCAACATGGATTACGGCAAGAAAGACCCGTCGCTTGGCTGGCGCTACACTGACGCGTGGATGTCCATGGCAGGTATGGGCGACGTTGGCGAGCCAAACGGTCTGCCGGTCGATGAGTGGGGCATTCGTGTAAACGAAAACTCGCAACCAACCGGTTCCTGCGTGGCGCGCGGTGGTGCGACCAACTCGCCTGCGGCTGTATATGCCGTGACCAAGGCGATTGAATGGCTGCAAAAGTACTCGCCCCCTGCGGCGGCCGGTATGACGTTCTCTGAAGCGGGTCCCATCCCGGCGCAGGGCAACGTGGCGCAGCAGATGTTCTGGTACACCGCGTTTACAGCCGCCACGGTCGAGCCTGACCTGCCGGTGATGAACGAGGACGGCACACCGAAATGGCGGATGGCACCATCCCCGCACGGTGTGTACTGGAAAGAAGGCCAGAAGATCGGCTATCAGGACGCCGGTTCGTGGACGCTGATGCAGTCCACGCCTGTGGATCGTGCGAAAGCGGCGTGGCTTTATGCGCAGTTCGTCGTGTCCAAGACGGTCGACCTGAAAAAGTCTGACGTTGGTCTGACGTTCATCCGCGAGTCCACCATTGACAGTCAGCACTTCACGGATCGTGCAGACAAGCTGGGTGGTCTGGTCGAATTCTACCGCTCGCCTGCGCGTGTGGCTTGGTCGCCAACTGGCACGAACGTGCCTGACTATCCAAAGCTCGCGCAGCTGTGGTGGCAGAACATCGGTGACGCCATGTCCGGTGCGAAGACACCTCAGGAAGCACTTGATGCGCTTTGCGCAGACCAAGAACGCGTGCTTGAGCGTCTGGAACGTGCCGGTGTCCAAGGCGATCTCGGCCCTGTCATGAACGACGAGCAGGATGCGCAGTACTGGTTCGACCAGCCCGGTGCGCCCTATGCCAAGCTGGACAACGAGGACGAAGAGCCCAAGACAGTCAGCTATGACGAGCTGATCAAATCCTGGGAAAACTGATCCTTAGATGACAAGAATGGTCGGGGCGCAGCGAAAGCGCCCCGATCTTTTGCGGTCTGGAAAGCCGCACGAAATTCAAGACTAAACCGCGAGGGCACCATGACCCATATTCTCGCCATCGATCAGGGCACCACATCATCGCGCGCCATTGTTTTTGACGCTGACATGAAGATCAAAGCGACAGCACAGGAAGAGTTTCCGCAGCATTTTCCTGACAGCGGCTGGGTTGAGCATGATCCGGGTGATCTGTGGTCGACCACAGCCGGCACGTGCCGCGCAGCGATTGAAAAAGCAGGTCTGGGCCCGGACGATATCGCCGCTATCGGCATTACCAACCAACGTGAAACCGTGGTGGTCTGGGACAAGAAAACCGGCCAGCCGGTGTATAAGGCGATTGTCTGGCAAGACCGACGCACCGCCGATTTCTGCCGCGAACTGCGCGACGCGGGCCACGACAAGATGATCACGGCCCGGACCGGGCTGCTGGCGGATCCGTATTTTTCTGCGACAAAGCTGAAATGGATTCTGGACCACGTGGACGGTGCGCGCGACCGTGCGGCCAAAGGCGAATTGCTCTTTGGAACCGTAGACTGTTTCCTGATCTGGAAACTGACGGGCGGCGCGGAACATGTCACGGATGCGACGAATGCGGCAAGAACTTCGCTGTATGACATTCACAAAGGACGGTGGAGCACAACGATCTGTGCATTGTTCGACATCCCCATCGAGATGCTCCCAGAGGTCAAGGATTGTGCCGCCGACTTTGGCGTGACACGACCTGATCTGTTTGGTCGCCCCATACCGATCCTTGGTGTCGCGGGCGATCAGCAAGCCGCCACAATCGGTCAGGCCTGTTTTGAACCCGGCATGCTGAAATCGACCTATGGGACGGGATGTTTTGCGCTCTTAAACACTGGCGACGCGGCCGTGTCTTCGCAAAACCGTTTGCTCACAACGATTGCCTATCAATTTGACGGCAAGCCCACCTACGCGCTGGAAGGGTCGATTTTTATTGCGGGCGCGGTCGTGCAGTGGCTGCGCGACGGGCTGAAAATCATCCGTCAGGCCTCAGAGACGCAGCCTATGGCTGAAAAAGCTGACCCGAACCAGAATGTGGTTCTGGTGCCGGCATTTGTCGGTCTTGGGGCGCCATATTGGAATGCCGAGTGCCGAGGCGCTGTTTTCGGGTTGACGCGCAATTCCGGACCCGAGGAGTTCGCCAAGGCCGCACTGGAAAGCGTAGGCTATCAGACACGTGACCTTTTGGAAGCGATGCAGGCGGACTGGCAGAGCGACGCGGGCAGCGCCACGCTGCGGGTCGACGGCGGCATGTCTGCGTCGGACTGGGCGATGCAGTTTCTGTCAGACATCATCGGCGCGTCGGTAGACCGTCCCGAAGTTCTGGAAACCACCGCCTTGGGTGTGGCGTGGCTGGCGGGCCAGCGCGCGGGCATCTACCCCGATCAGGCTGGTTTTTCTCAGAGCTGGGCGCTGGAAAAGACGTTTGATCCGCAGATGGGCGAGGATGCGCGAGACGCAAAATATGCGGCGTGGAAACGTGCCGTTAGCGCGACCCTGAGTTTTTGACAGTCGGGCACAGGCCATGACAAAATTTGATTTTCTCACAGCGGGCCACATCCGCTTTGGTCGCGGGCAGGCGGACGCTGCAGTGGCAGCGGTGGCACAGTTGGGGCGTCGCGTGCTTTTGGTGCGTGGCCGCTCGGTTGGCTGGGCCAGCCGTTTTGCCAACGAACTGGGCGCCGCGGGCTGCGACGTACAAGAGCATCTGTCCATTGGCGAGCCCACATTGGGTGCGGTGGAGCAAGGGCGCATCGTGGCACGTGACGCGGGCGTTGAGGTCGTGGTTGCCGTCGGGGGTGGTGCTGCAATTGACCTTGGCAAAGCGATTGCCGCTTTGGTGCCAAGCGAATGGGCCGCGCTGACCCATCTGGAAGGCGTTGGCGACGGTCGACCGCTTGTTGCCGATCCGTTGCCCTTCGTGGCCATCCCGACCACGGCAGGCACGGGTGCAGAGGTGACCAAGAACGCGGTGATTGCCGTTCCTGACGCGGGCCGTAAGGTCAGCCTGAGAGATCAGCGCATGTTGCCTGATCTGGCTATCGTTGACCCTGCACTTACAGATAACGCGCCTCGCGAGGTAACCCTCGCATCCGGTCTGGATGCGCTCACGCAGGTGGTTGAGCCTTACCTGACACCAAGAGCAAACCCGCTGACCGATGCCTTATGTCAGGCCGCGATCCCGATGGCCTTGCGTGCGTTACAACGTCTGGCCGCAGGCGAAGATGCCTCTGCGCGCGATGACATGTGCTTTGTCAGCCTGTGTGGGGGCATGGCGCTGGCAAATGCCGGATTGGGGGCGGTGCATGGATTGGCAGGCGTTATCGGCGGGCGCCTGGGAGCGCCCCACGGGTTGATATGCGGTCGGCTGCTGGGGCCGGTGCTTGTCGAAAATCACCAAGCGCTTTTGGACGAAGGCGCGCCGGTGCACAGGTTTGCCGAGCTTGGCGGCTGGATGTCCGCAGCATGGGAGGTGTCGCAGGCGGCGCCGTTTGGCGACCTCTCTGTGCTCTTGGACCGCTGGGAGGTTCCGCGCCTGTCACAATGGATGACGCAGCAGACTGATCTTGCGGCTATTGCAGAAGAGGCCGCTGCTGCCTCGTCAATGAAAGCCAATCCGTGCGTGCTTTCGCAAGCCGCGCTTGTGCGGATCATGCGCGCGGCGGCGTAAACCCTGCAAAAGTGAACAGTGTGCCCTAGCTTTGCAGCAAAGAAGGCAGATGTGCCCATGATCCGAACCGGTTTCAGTCAGATATGCGCAGGACGCATTGCCGCATTTTCAAAAACGTCATTGAAACTCGCACCAAAATGTGATCGTTAGCGCTAACGAAGGCGTGGCGATCTTAGCAGAACCCGAAATTGCCGCGTTGCGGCGTCTCTTGAAGGAGGATGGAAATGTCTCATACAGTTGCAATCAACGGATTTGGCCGTATTGGCCGCGGGGTGCTGCGCGCCATCGTCGAGAACAAGGTCGATGATGTCGAAGTCGTTGCCATCAACGATCTGACGTCGCCAGAGACGCTCGCACATCTATTGAAATATGATTCCGTGCATGGCCGGTTCCCCGGTGAGGTGTCGGTCAGCGGCGAAACGATGGTGGTTAACGGCAAGGAAATCCGGATCACGGCGATCCGCAACCCCGAAGAACTGCCATGGAGCGATGTTGATGTTGCCATGGAATGTACCGGCTTTTTCACCAAGCGCGAGGATGCCGCAAAGCATCTCAAGAACGGATCGAGCCGCGTCCTGATTTCGGCGCCTGGCGCCGGGGCGGACCGTACCATCGTGTTCGGGGTGAATGACGGCGAAATGACGAAGGACGACATCGTAATTTCAAATGCCTCGTGCACAACAAACTGCCTTGCGCCGGTGGCGCATGTGCTGGACGAGCTTGTTGGCATCAAGACCGGCTACATGACGACGATCCACGCCTATACCGGTGACCAGCCTAGCCACGACAGTCCGCACAAGGACCCGTATCGCGGTCGTGCCGCTGCGCTTTCGATGGTACCTACATCCACGGGCGCGGCAAAGGCGATCTCGCTTGTGCTGCCGCATCTGGAAGGGCGGCTGGAGGGGTCTGCGGTGCGGGTGCCAACGCCGAATGTCTCGTTGGTCGATCTCAAGATCATGCCGGAAAAGCCGGCAACAAAAGAAGAGATCAACAGCGCGATGAAGGCCGCGTCTGAGAGCGGGCCGCTCAAAGGTATTTTGGGCTACGCGCCAGAGCCGCTGGTGTCGATGGATTTCAACCACGATCCGCATTCATCCACATTCGCCCCGGCGCAAACAGCGGTGACCGCAGAAGGCATGATCCGTGTGGTCAGCTGGTACGATAACGAATGGGGCTTTGCCAACCGGATGATCGACACAGGCCGGAAACTGGCCGAACTTTCGAAAAGCTGAACGGGCGCGTGCCGCCCTGCATTGGAGAAATGATATGTCACTGAATGAAACCATTGATCGGGTCACGCAGCGCATTATCGAACGCAGTGCAGGACCTCGGCGTGATTACCTCGACCGGATGCAGGCGGCGCGGGTCAAAGGCCCTGCGCGCGCGCATCTTAGCTGCTCGGGGCAGGCACATGCCTATGCAGGCGCCGGACAGGACCAGATGAAGATGGCCCGCGAAAGTGCGGGCAATCTTGGCATCATTACAACCTACAACGACATGCTTTCGGCGCACCAGCCGTTCGAACGGTTCCCCGAACTGATCAAGGAGGCCGCGCGCGATGCGGGTGGTACCGCGCAAGTTGCAGGCGGGGTGCCGGCGATGTGTGACGGGGTCACGCAAGGCGAGCCGGGCATGGAGTTGAGCCTGTTTTCGCGCGATGTCATCGCGATGGCGACAGCGGTTGCGATGAGCCACAATACCTTTGACGCCGCTGTCTATCTCGGTGTGTGCGACAAAATCGTCCCCGGATTGGTGATCGCGGCGCAGACCTTTGGCCATGTGCCCACCGTCTTTCTGCCGGCCGGCCCGATGACTTCGGGCCTCGGCAACGAAGAAAAAAGCCAAGTCCGTCAGAAGTTTGCCGCAGGCGAAGTCGGGCGCGAAGAGTTGATGGCAGCAGAGATGGGGGCTTATCACGGCCCCGGTACCTGCACGTTCTATGGCACTGCGAACACCAATCAGATGCTGATGGAGTTCATGGGGCTTCACCTGCCCGGCACAAGTTTTGTGACGCCGAATACCGGCTTGCGCGATGCGCTGACCAAGGCGGGCGCAAAACGGGCGCTTGAATTGTCTGATCTAGGCAACCACTACACACCGGTCTGCGATATCCTGACAGAAAAGGCCTTTGTGAACGGGATCGTTGGGCTGAATGCCACCGGCGGTTCGACGAACCTTCTCATTCACCTTGTTGCGATGGCGCGCGCCGGGGGCATTATTCTCGACTGGCAGGACTTCTCGGATATCTCCGAGGTGACTCCGCTGCTGGCTCGGGTCTATCCCAACGGGCTTGCAGATGTGAATCATTTCCATGCGGCTGGCGGACTGGGCTACATGATCCATGAATTGCTGGGAGCCGGTCTGTTGCACGACGACACGATGACAGTCGCGGGCGGCGGGCTTGGGCTTTACACGCAAGAGCCAAAGCTGAAGGACGGCGAGGTTGTGTGGGAAGCAGGCACTACCAAGAGCCTGAACGAAAAGATTGTGCGCCCTGCAAGCGAGCCGTTCCAGACGACCGGCGGCCTGAAACGGTTGGGCGGTTCGCTGGGCAATGCGGTCATGAAGGTCTCTGCGGTCAAGCCGGAGCATCAGTATATCGAAGCGCCCGTGCGCGTCTTCCACGATCAGGAATCCGTCAAAGCAGCGTGTCGTGCGCAGGAAATCACGCAGGACACTGTTGTGGTTGTCCGTTTTCAGGGGCCAAAGGCCAACGGGATGCCGGAGTTGCACAGCCTGACGCCGTTGCTCAAAAACATTCAGGCCAAGGGGATCAATGTGGCCCTTGTAACCGATGGGCGCATGTCCGGGGCATCGGGGTCGGTACCTGCTGCGATCCATGTCAGTCCCGAGGCGCTGGATGGTGGCGCGATCGCCAAGCTTCGTGATGGCGACGTCATGCGGGTTGATGCCAATAACGGCACGCTTGAAATCGTGACAGAGGGCGTTCTCGACAGGCCAAACGCAGAAGCCGATACGAGCGTGAGCGCGTTTGGGCTGGGGCGCGAGTTGTTCGCCGGTTTCCGTCGCGATGTCGGTAGCGCCGACACCGGGGCCTGTGCGCTCTTTTGACGAAGGGGATATGACTATGACACCACAAGACGCAAGCAAACGCGCCAGAGAGATATGCGAAATGGCGCCCATCGTGCCTGTGCTGGTGGTCAAGGATGCCGCCGCTGCGCGTCCCTTGGCCGAAGCCTTGGTTGCGGGGGGTCTGCCGGCATTGGAAGTCACCTTGCGCACACCCGCTGCACTGGACGCGATCGCAGAGATGGCCAAGGTGCCCGGCGGGGTCGTTGGGGCAGGGACACTCGTGACGCCCAATGACGTCAAGGCTGCGAAAGCCGCGGGGGCGACTTTTGGGGTTTCGCCCGGCGCGACAGACGAATTGATCGCCGCCTGCGAAGCCGAAGGTTTGCCCCTTTTGGCCGGTGCCGCGACCGCGACGGAGGCGATGCGCCTGCTGGCACGCGGCTATGACATGTTAAAGTTCTTTCCGGCCGAGGCGTCGGGGGGGGCACCTGCGCTGAAAGCCATCGGTGCTCCGCTGCCACAGATATCCTTTTGCCCAACCGGAGGCGTCAGCCCGCAGAACGCGCACAGCTATCTGTCACTGCCGAATGTGGTTTGCGCTGGCGGCAGTTGGGTTGCGCCGGCTGATCTGGTGGAACAAGGCGACTGGGCTGGTATCGAGGCGCTTGCCAAAGACGCGCGCAAGCTTGCTGTCTGATGTGTTATTTTGTGAGCAGATACGCCAGTCGGCTTTGCTGCGAGGCTGCCGTGAGGCCCACGATGGCACGGGCAGAATGCCCCGAGAGCGTGATGCCTTTGACTGGCCTGCCTGCGCGCCGTAACCCTTCGCGGATTTGGCCGTATATCGACCGGGAGTAAATGAGATGATCCTTTGTTGCGGAGAAGCACTGATCGATATGATCCCCCGCCCGGTTGATACTGGCGAAAGCGGGTTTGTACCCCATTCCGGCGGTGCGATTTTCAATACCGCGATTGCCTTGGGGCGGCTGTCTGTCCCGACTGGTTTTGTGAGTGGCCTGTCCAATGATCTGTTCGGGCAGCAACTGGTAGAGGATCTGGCGAAAAGCAATGTGGATGCCAGCCACGCGGTGCGTTCGGACCTGCCGACGACGCTTGCATTTGTGAAGCTTGACAATGGCCATGCAACCTACACGTTTTACGATGAGAACACGGCTGGCCGCAGTTTGACGCCAGACTGGTTGCCGCAGGTTCCTGATGAAACACGCGCGCTCTATTTCGGCGGCATCAGCCTTATTTCTGAGCCTTGCGCGGAGTTTTACGCCGCATTGGCAGAGCGTGAAGCGCCACATCGGGTTATTATGCTTGATCCCAATATCCGGCCCGGTTTTATCCGTGACGAGGCGCGCTACCGCGCGCGGCTGGATCGGATGATGGCAAATGCCGATATCCTTAAAGTCTCTGACGAGGATCTTGCTTGGATCGCCGGCAATGATCTGGGCTACGAAGAACAGGCAAAGGCGCTGTTGTCCGGGCATCTTTCTGTTGTGATTGTTACACGCGGCAGCGACGGTGCAGTCGCCTACTGCGCAAATGGTACCGTGGCAGAGGCCCGCGCGCCCAAAGTCGAAGTGGTCGATACGGTTGGAGCGGGCGACACATTCAATGCGGGCGTTCTGGCATCACTAAGCGACGCTAATCTGCTCGACAAATCGGCTGTTCTGTCTATGTCGCAAGACGCGCTTGCAGCGGCTCTGTCGCTTGGGGCATCCGTGGCTGCCGTGACAGTGTCGCGCGCCGGGGCCAACCCGCCATGGCGTGACGAACTTCAAACTGACAGCAGGCCTTGAGTGTCTGCAGAGGTGATTGAACCAAATAAGACGACTGCTACCGGCGCCACCCAAGCGCCCCGAAGAGTGAAAAGATATCATGCCTGATCAGAGCATTTCGACTATCACTACGACCGATTTCCAAGACGCGATCCTGCGTCATCTCAAGCTGTCTCTGGGCAAGGACCCGCAGCATGCATCGCTTTATGACTGGCGGATGTCTCTGGCGCTGAGCCTGCGCGATCACGTGGTGGACCCGTGGTTCGAGAGCACGCGCAAAACATACGAGGCGCGCGGCAAACGCGTGTACTACTTGTCGATGGAGTTTCTGATCGGCCGTCTGGTTGAGGATGTTGCGGTCAATCTGGGGCTGGAAGAGATCGCGGAACAGGCGATCACCGCGTTGGGGCAGGAATACGCAGCAGTCGTTGCGGATGAACCGGATGCAGCGCTGGGCAACGGCGGGCTGGGGCGTTTGGCGGCCTGCTTTATGGATTCGCTTTCGACCCTTGGTATTCCGGCCTACGGGTACGGCATTCGCTACGAGCACGGTCTTTTTCAGCAACACTTTGAGGACGGTGCACAGATCGAAACGGCAGAAACGTGGCTGGCGCAGAACCACGTGTGGGAGTTTGAACGCCCCGAAGTGTGCTACCCTATCCATTTTGGCGGTCATGTTGCCGACGAAGGCGGCAAATCTGTCTGGCACGCCGGAGAGACGGTTATGGCGTCTGCCTACGACACGCCTGTGGTCGGATGGAAAGGGCGCTGGGCGAACACCTTGCGGCTGTGGGCGGCCAAGCCGACCACGAATTTCGATCTTGAGAGCTTTAATCGCGGCGATTACATCGCGGCCTCTGCGCCCGAAGCGCTCGCCCGGACGATCAGCCGCGTTCTTTATCCCGATGACACAACGGATGTCGGTAAGGAATTGCGTCTCAAGCAGGAGTATTTTTTTACGTCGGCCTCTTTGCAGGACCTGCTGCGGCGTTTCCTGAGCGAAGGCGGCGACCTGCGCGAGTTGCCTGACCACGTTGCGATCCAGCTTAACGACACGCACCCGGCGATTGCCGGTCCGGAACTTGTGCGTCTGCTGATTGACGACCATGGTTTTGAAGTTGCCGAAGCGATCAAAACCGCGCGGGGATGTCTGGCCTATACCAATCACACACTGCTGCCCGAGGCGCTTGAACGCTGGCCCGAAGACCTTTTTGCGCGCATTCTGCCGCGCCATCACCGCATCGTACAACTGATCGAAGCGGCACATTTTGCGACCGCAGGTGAGGATGTCCGCATCCTCGAAAACGGTGAAATCAAGATGGGCGAGCTGGCCTTTATCATGGCGCATCACGTCAACGGTGTCTCTGCGCTGCACTCTGATCTGGTAAAGCAAACTGTATTTGCCGATTTGCACGCGGCGTATCCCGAGCGGATCGTTAATCAGACCAATGGCATTACGCCTCGGCGCTGGCTGTATTCCTGCAACCGCCCTCTGCGCTCTTTGATAAATGAAACGATTGGCAGCAACTGGCCTGACAATCTGGATCAGTTGTCCGGTCTGGTGCCCTATACCGAAGACGCGGGCTTTCTTGACAAATTCCAAGCCGCGAAGGACGCAAACAAGGTGGCGCTGTCGAACTGGCTGGCCGCGCGGGACGACGTGAGCATTGACCCAAAGGCCATGTTCGACGTGCAGATCAAACGCATCCACGAGTACAAACGCCAGTTGATGAATCTGCTGGAGACGGTGGCGCTGTGGAACGACATGCGCGACAACCCTCAGGCAGATTGGACGCCGCGCGTCAAGATATTCGGTGGTAAGGCCGCGCCGGGTTACGTCGTTGCGAAGGAGATTATTCACCTGATCAATGACGTCGCAAAAACGATCAACAAAGATCCGGTGACGCGTGATTGGTTACAGATCGTTTACCCTGAGAACTACAATGTCTCTATGGCAGAAGTGCTAATCCCCGCGGCCGATCTGTCAGAGCAGATTTCGACCGCTGGCAAAGAGGCGTCAGGCACGGGCAACATGAAATTTGCACTTAACGGTGCGCCGACTATTGGCACGCTGGATGGTGCAAATGTCGAAATCAGAGATTGCGTCGGGGCGGAGAACTTCTTTTTGTTTGGCCTCACGGCCGCCGAGGTGACCGCACGCCGGGCAGAGCCTGATTACGCGCGCACCGCCATCATGGCGAGCCCGCGATTGCAGCGTGTGCTGCAACAAATTAGGTCGGGCGCGTTTTCCGCTAAGGACAAAGACCGGTACGTCGGACTTGTCGATGGGTTGTTCAACCACGACTATTTCCTCGTGTCCTGTGATTTTGACAGCTACTTCGCAAAACAGCGCGAGGTTGACGCAGCCTTCCTCGATACGCGAAGCTGGACACGTATGGCCGCGTTGAACACGGCACGGGTGGGTTGGTTCTCTTCAGACCGCACGATTAGCGGCTATGCGAATGAGATTTGGAATGTGAAAAGCCTGACGCGTGGCACAAAAACAAGCCGCGACGTGGCTTAGGGAGGAACCGCTTGACCCTGAATGCACAGGAGGCAGAGGCGATCGTTGGTGGTCGTCACGGTGACCCTTTTTCGGTTTTGGGATTGCACGAAGTTGCGGGCAAACTGGTTGTCCGGGCCTTTGTTCCGGAGGCCGTGTCCATCGTCGCGGTCGATCCGGAAAACGGGCGGAAGATCGTCGAACTTGCACCTGTAGAAGGGCACAAGGGCCTCTTTGCCGGCACTGCGGCGCGCCGCAAAAAGCCTTTTGCCTATCGGCTCGACATAAAGACGGCCGATCACAACTGGGTCGCGGATGATCCGTACCGGTTTGGCCCGGTGATGGGCGATCTTGACGAACATCTCATCGGTGAGGGCGCGCACAGGCAACTGTGGCAGGTTCTTGGTGCGCATGTCATGCAGCATCAGGGCGTGCCGGGCACCCATTTTGCGGTTTGGGCCCCGAATGCGTCGCGTGTCTCTGTGGTTGGGAGCTTTAACGCGTGGGACGGCCGCCGCACCATAATGCGACGGCGTGGTCAAACCGGAGTGTGGGAGATTTTCGTACCCGGTATTGGCGCGGGCGAAGTCTACAAATACGAAATACTGGACGGTTCAGGTGTCTTATTGCCGCAAAAGGCTGATCCGGTCGGGTTCGGCGCGGAACATCCGCCTGCAACGGGGTCGGTTGTGCGCGACCTCTCCGGATTTGACTGGAAAGACGCAGATTGGATGGGACGCCGTGCGGACAAGCAACGGTTCGACAAGCCGATGTCCATCTACGAGGTGCATCTGGGATCTTGGCGCCGTGTCCCTGACGAAGCCAACCGTCCATTAAGTTATACGGAACTGGCACGTGATCTGGTGCGCTACGTCAAGGAATTGGGCTTTACCCATATTGAACTCATGCCGATTTCCGAATTCCCCTTTGACGGGTCTTGGGGGTATCAGCCGGTGGGCCTATATGCACCCACCATCCGCCACGGCACGCCAGAAGAATTTCGCGCTTTTGTCGAGGCCTGTCACGGCGAAGACATCGGGCTGATCCTCGATTGGGTTCCCGGTCACTTTCCCGAAGACGCGCACGGCCTCGGCCGGTTTGACGGCACAGCACTCTACGAGCACGCGGACCGGCGCGAAGGGTTTCACCCCGACTGGAACACGCTGGTGTACAACTATGGGCGTGCGGAAGTATCCAATTACCTCGTGGCCAACGCGTTGTACTGGCTGCAGGAGCATCACATAGACGGCCTGCGCGTCGACGCGGTCGCGTCCATGCTTTACAGGGATTACAGCCGCAAAGATGGCGAATGGATACCCAATCGCGACGGTGGCAGAGAAAACTACGAAGCAATTGGATTTCTTCAGCAGATGAACGTGGATGCCTATGGCGAAGTCCCTGGCATCGTAACCGTTGCCGAAGAGTCGACAGCTTTCCCGGGTGTGAGCGCTCCTGTCGACAGTGGTGGACTGGGGTTCGGCTTTAAGTGGAACATGGGCTGGATGAACGACACGCTCAGCTACATGGAAGAAGACCCGGTACATCGAAAGTATCATCATTCCAAAATGACGTTCGGGCTTCATTACGCCTTCACTGAAAATTTTATACTGCCGCTGAGCCACGATGAGGTGGTGCATGGCAAGGGGTCTCTGCTGGACAAGATGCCGGGGCAGGGCAGTGAGAAATTCGCCAACCTGCGCGCATACTTCGGCTTTATGTGGGGGCATCCGGGAAAGAAACTGCTGTTCATGGGGGGCGAGTTCGCGCAAGGGGCGGAATGGAACCACAACCAAAGCCTTGACTGGCACCTGTTGGATCACCCGCAGCACAAGGGCATGCAACGCCTCATTGCCGACCTCAACGCCTTTTACACAAGCGCCCCGGCTCTTTTCGAAAAGGATGCGTCACCTGACGGCTTTGAGTGGGTGGAAGAGAACAACGGTGACGAATCCATATTTGCGTGGATACGCCACGGTAGCAGCGGATCGGCACCTGTCCTTGTGGTTTCCAATTTCACACCTGTAGAGCGGACAAACCGCCGTATTGGTGTTTCGGAACAAGGACACTGGGTGGAACGTTTGAACACCGATGCACAAGAATATGACGGTGGGGGGCGCGGAAATCTGGGCGGTGTCAAAAGCGAAGAGATCGCGTCGCACGGCCGGGCACAATCCATCATGATTACAGTACCGCCACTGACAACACTGTTCTTTGAATTAGACAGGGTGGAGTAGGGTCAGGACTCTGACTGCCGGAAATACCAAGGGGAGGACGACCAATGAATACAGAATCTCAGCGCCTAGCAGCGCAAACAATGGCTTTCGTTCTGGCGGGCGGACGCGGTAGTCGCCTCTATGAGCTTACGGACAGGCGCGCAAAACCGGCCATGTACTTTGGCGGCAAGAGCCGCATTATCGACTTTCCCCTGTCCAACGCGGTCAACTCGGGCATCCGCCGCATCGGTGTGGCAACGCAATACAAGGCGCATTCGCTGATCCGCCACTTGCAACGCGGGTGGAGCTTTTTTCGCGCCGAGCGCAACGAGAGCCTCGACATCCTGCCGGCATCCCAGCAGATGGATGATGAAAACTGGTACAAGGGCACCGCTGACGCGGTAGCGCAGAACAAGGACATCATCCTTGGGTACGGCCCGAAATACATCGTGATCCTTGCCGGAGATCACATCTACAAGCAGGACTATTCGTTGATGATCAAGCACCACGTCGAAAGCGGTGCCGATGTTACGGTAGGGTGTATCGAAGTGCCGCGTCACGAGGCGAGTGCCTTTGGTGTGATGCACGTAGACACAGAGGACAATATCCTCGAATTTGTGGAAAAACCGGCTGACCCGCCTGCCATGCCCAACGATCCCGACCATGCGTTGGCAAGCATGGGGATTTATGTTTTTGAGACGGAATATCTGTTCAAAGTCATGGAGGAATGCGCCTCCAACCCCGATTACAACCATGACTTCGGCGGGGATGTGATCCCTGCGATCGTGCGCGATGGCAAGGCAGTTGCCCATCCGTTCAGCCGCTCGTGCGTGCGTACGGAAAACGAAGAGGGGTCTTACTGGCGGGATGTGGGGACGGTGGACGCATTCTGGCAGGCGAACATCGACCTGACCGATTTTGACCCCGATCTCGATCTTTACGATACCGAGTGGCCGATCTGGACGTATTCCGAACTGGTCCCGCCTGCAAAGTTCATTCACAACGAGGAAGGACGACGCGGCCATGCGGTGTCTTCGATGGTTTCGGGGGGCTGCATCATTTCCGGTTCGCAACTGGACAAGTGCTTTCTGTTTACCGGTGTTCGCACTCACTCCTATTCCGAGCTGAGGGGCGTTGTCGCAATGCCGTATGTTGAAATCAACCGCAACGCCCGTCTGACCAATGTGGTGATTGACCGAGGCGTTGTCATCCCGCAGGGGCTGGTCGTCGGTGAAGACGCGGAACTGGATGCGCAACGCTTCCGGCGGACAGACAATGGCATTTGCCTGATTACACAACCAATGATCGACAAGTTGGGCGGCTAACGTGAAAGTACTCTTTGTCGCCTCGGAATGCGCGCCCTTCATCAAGACAGGCGGTTTGGCGGACGTTATCGGGGCGGTGCCAAAATCATTGCGGCCGCTGGGCATCGAAGCGCGGGTTATGCTGCCCTGCTACCCCGCTCTGCAGGAGATTTCCGAAACCGGCGAAGAGATCTGGTCAATAGAAAGCCTGCACGGTGGTCCGGCGCGTCTGATAGCGGCCCGTGCGCAAGGGATCGACCTGCTGCTGTTGGAGGCGTCGCATCTGTTTGACCGTCCCGGCAACATTTATCTGGATGCAGACGGCATAGACTGGAAAGACAACGCACTGAGGTTTGGCGCGCTCTCGCGCGTCGCGGCACTGGTGGCTGCCGACGGCATCGGCGGATGGAAACCTGATGTTGTGCACGCGCATGATTGGCAGGCAGGGCTGGTGCCGGCATATTTGCATCAGATGGACCGCCAAACGCCGCCCTGCGTCATGACGATTCACAATATTGCGTTTCAGGGGCTTTTCGCACCCGAACTGATGGGTGTTCTTGAGTTGAGCAATGCGCTCTATGCCCCTGAAGGGCTTGAGTTTTACGGTCGTTTGGGGTTTCTCAAGGCAGGGCTCGTGTATGCTGACAAAATCACAACCGTGAGCCCGACCTATGCCCGCGAGATTATGCAGCCTGAGTTCGGAATGGGTTTGGAGGGGCTGTTGACTGCGCGTCGCGCAGACGTGAGCGGCATTCTCAACGGAATTGATCTGGACGTGTGGGATCCGGAGAATGACCCGGCGCTTGTCAGTGGCTATTCGGCCAAACGGCTTGCAGCCAAGGCCAAGAACCGCGACCGGTTGCTGACGCGGTTCGGGCTCGATGCGCCCCAGCATGCACCGTTGTTTTGTGTGATCAGTCGGTTGACCACGCAAAAGGGCCTCGACCTGCTGCTTGAAGCGCTGCCCACGCTGGTCGAGCGCGGCGCGCGACTGGCCGTTCTGGGCAGCGGCGACAAGGGAATGGAAAGCGAATATGTGGCTGCGGCCCACCGCTATCCCGGTGCGGTGGGAGTGATCATCGGCTATGACGAGCCTCTGTCGCATCTGATGCAGGGCGGCAGCGATGCCATTCTGATCCCGTCGCGATTTGAACCTTGTGGGCTGACCCAGCTATATGGTCTGCGGTATGGCACGTTGCCAGTCGTTGCGCGCACAGGCGGGCTTGCTGACACGGTGATCGATGCAAACGAGGCGGCACTGGTAGCAGACTGCGCCACCGGTGTGCAGTTTGCGCCGGTCACGGCGCAGGCACTTACCCATGCGATAGCACATACCTGTGATCTGTTTGCCGAACCGAAACAATGGTCTGGCATGATGCGGCGGGCGATGCGTCATCCGGTGGGATGGGAGACATCAGCATCTGCTTACGCCGCGATTTACAATACGCTTTCGCAGGGCTGAGGGCTGCCACTATGAGTTTCCAAATCCTGTCCGGAACGCCTCATCAAATGGGGGCGCACCATGACGGAGACGGTGTGAATTTCGCCGTCTTTTCAGCGCATGCCGACAAGATCGAGCTTTGCCTCTTTTCGGAGGACGGAAACACCGAAGTTCAACGTCTTGTTCTGCCGGAACGCACTGGCGATGTCTGGCACGGGTATGTGCCTGATTTGCCGGTCGGGGCGCTTTACGGGTTCAGAGCGCATGGCACCTACGCGCCTGAGCAAGGTCACAGATTTAATGCCAACAAGCTGCTCTTGGACCCCTACACGCGCGAGGTGCGCGGCAATTTCGCCAATCACAAGGCGGTTCTGGGGTATGACAAGACGGCGACCGAGGCCGATCTGTCATTTTCCAAGACCGACAGCGCGCCTTATGTGGCCAAGTCTGTCATAAGCGCACCATCGTTGTTTGCAAACAACGAGCCACGCCTGTCCCGCGCGTGGGACGAAACGCTTATCTATGAGGCACATGTCAAAGGGCTGACACAGCGGCATCCCGAAATTCCTGCAGCGATACGGGGCACTTACGAGGCGATGGCCGCGGACCCGATCCTTGATCATTTGCAAAATCTCGGTGTCACTGCGGTCGAGTTGCTGCCTGTTCATGCCTTTATCAACGACGGGTTCCTGCTCGACAAAAAGCTGACCAACTACTGGGGTTATAACACCATAGGGTTTTTCGCACCCGAGCCGCGCTACTTCGGGCCTGCGGGGATACTCGGCTTTCGTGACATGGTGCGAAAGTTCCACGCTGCCGGGATCGAAGTCATTCTGGATGTTGTCTACAATCACACTGCCGAAGGCGACCAGAGGGGCCCGACACTGAGTTTTCGCGGTTTGGACAATGCCTCTTATTACCGTTTGGTGCATGGACAGCCGCGCTACTACGTAAACGACACGGGCACCGGAAATACGGTGAATGTGTCACATCCGCAGGTACTGCGTCTTGTACTGGACAGTTTGCGGTTCTGGGTCACCTGCATGGGTGTTGACGGATTTCGTTTTGATTTGGCGACCACTTTGGGGCGCGAGGAGCACGGTTTTGATACCCGTGGCGGGTTCTTTGATGCGCTGCGGCAAGATCCGGTGCTTGCTGGTGTAAAGCTTATTGCCGAGCCGTGGGACATTGGCCCGGGCGGCTACCGATTGGGCGAATTCACACCAGAGTTTGCCGAATGGAACGACGCTTATCGTGATACTGTGCGCCGGTTTTGGAAGGGCGAAACCCATGCCGCGCAGGAACTCGGTACGCGGCTTTTGGGGTCAGCGGGCGAGTTCGATCGCAAAGGACGACGCGCGTGGTCATCGGTCAACTTTCTGGCGGCACACGACGGTTTCACGCTGGCGGACATCACCAGTTATAACCAGCGCCACAACGAAGCGAACCAAGAAAACAATCAGGACGGTCACAACAGCAACTATTCGGACAACTGCGGTGCCGAAGGCTCCACACGCAGTGCAAAAATCAATGCGAAACGCAAGCGGCGCCAACGCAACATGCTGGCCACGTTGTTTTTGTCGCAAGGAACGCCGATGCTGCTTGCTGGTGACGAGATCGGCAATACGCAATCGGGCAATAACAACGCTTATTGTCAGGACAACGAGATTTCCTGGCTTGACTGGTCGCAAGCCGACACAGAGATGGCCGATTTTGTGGCGCAGCTTTCGGCGTTTCGTCGGGCGCATGCGGCTTTGCGCCAGACACTGTTTCTGCACGCAGCGGAGCGTCCGGCTGATGGGTTGCCAGACGTTGAGTGGCGGGCGTTCAATGGCAATGCGCTTAACTGGCGTGATCCGGGCTTGTCGCGCGTTGCGGTCCTTTTCCGCTGTTCGGCAGAGGCTCCGGCGGCCGCCGACAGCGATGACGCCGTCTTTTCCGTTTTTAACCGCGCAAATGCGCCAGCAACCGTAACCCTGCCTGACCTGCCGCGAGATTACGTGTGGGTGCGCGGGATCGACACCAGCGGAGAGGTCCTGAACGGCACGCCCCTGCGTACTGGCGCGGCCAGTATTGGCGCAGAGACCGTCGTGGCGTTTTACAAATCCCGCAAAGGCGAGGCGTGATGTCAGCAGACGCACGCCTTGCAGCACTTGCCGAACAGGTTGGTGTTTTCGCCGAATTCACCGATATGGACCGGCAGCGCAGAACCACGTCACCTGACACAATGCGTGCGCTGCTGCGCGCAAACGGTATGGACGTGACCACACCTGCTGCCGTGTCCGAAACGCTGTCTGAACTGAAGGCGAAAAAGGCACAAAGGGTCGTTCCTGCCGATCTGATAATCGCACCCCAAATGGCATTCTCCTGTCCGATTGATGGCACAGCCCAGTGGCATGTCGAGGCCGAAGACAGCGCCGTCACCTTCGCCGAGGGCAAAGCAACAGGTAAGCTTGATTTGCCGCCACTGCCCATGGGTGTACACAAATTGGCGGTGCAGACGGCGCACGGTGTTCAGGTGACAAATTTGATTGTCGCACCTGAAAGTGCGCCGGATCTCAAGGCGCTGACCGGGCGGTCGCTGATCTGGGGCATGATTATTTCGCTTTATGGGCTCGTCGGCAGCCGCGATAACGAGATCGGAGATTACACAGATCTGGCGCAACTATCCGAGCTGGTCGGGCGACAGGGGGCGTCTTTTTTGGGGTTCAACCCGGTACATGCGATTGGTTGGGCCGCACCCGACACCATCAGCCCGTATTCTCCGACGCATCGAGGGTTTCTTAATACGTCTCATATTGCCCCGAGAGACAGGGCTCTGGCATCTGCAACCAACGCGAGTTTCCTTGATTACAACAGACACAACTCAATGCTGCGACCGGCGCTAGAGGCGGAGTTCGAAGCCTTTGACGCCGGTAGCAAGGCGACTTCAGAATTTGCCCGTTTCAACGCATTTTGCGCATCAGGTGGCGAAGCACTCGATACTTTCGGCCGGTTCGAGACACTCAGCGAAACTCATGGGCCTGATTGGCGAGACTGGCCACGCGAACTGCAAAACGGCCCAGACGGATTAGAGCCGCCGAAGCGGGTCCGGTTTCACAAGTGGCTCCAGTGGCGCGCAGCGGAACAGCTTGCGGCGGCGCAGGGCAAGGCCCGGTCCAGCGGTATGGATCTAGGACTTTATCTGGATTTGGCCGTGGGCGCGCGTCTGGGCGGCGCCGAAAGCTGGGGCGCGAAAGCCGCGGACGCCTCTGGCGTATCCTTGGGCGCGCCACCTGATCAGCTCAGCCCTGCTGGGCAGAACTGGCAACTGGCGGCACTGTCGCCGCGAAAACTGCAAAAATCCGGATACCGCGCCTTTCGCCAGATTATTGCCAGCAACCTGCAACACTGCAGTCTGCTCAGGATTGACCATGCACTTGGCCTCAACCGGAGCTACTGGATCCCCGAAGATGGCAGTCCCGGAGGATATATCCGCCAGCCATTCGACGTCTTGCTGGCGATTATCGCCATCGAGGCAACACGCGCTCAGGCGCTGATTGTCGGCGAGGACCTCGGACTTGTACCCAAAGGCTTTCGCGAACAGATGGCGCGATCAGGGCTCTACGGCTACACTGTCATGCAATACGAAAAAAAGGGACCGGGTGTGTTGAAACCCACAAGCAGTATTCGGCCCCGGTCACTTGCCTGCTTTGGCACGCATGACACCCCCACACTGCGCGGCTATTGGGAAGGGCGCGATATCGAGTGGTGGCGCAAGCTTGACTGGATCGACGACGTGCAACGACGCAATGTTCAGAGTGAGAGGGCGCAAGAAAAGCGCCAGCTGGTAGGCGGCGGTACTTCGTCCTCCATCGGTTCGATTGAGCCAGATGTGTTGCGCGACGTGGTACACGAAAAACTGGCGGTATCTCCGGCGGCTATTGTTGCGGTGCAACTTGATGATGTTTTGACCCTGACCGAGGCACAAAACCTGCCGGGCACCATCGATAGTCACCCCAACTGGCAACGACGATACCCCCAGACGATAGACGAAATTGGACAGGGCGCGGCACTGCAACAGACTGCGCGCATCATGGCCGACGCCGGCCGCTCAGCCCGAGCCACAGACATCATAAAGGAAAGCACATGACCCATTTGATCGTGAAGAAGGGCCCGTTCGAGGGCCAGAAACCGGGCACATCGGGTCTGCGCAAGAAAACCCGCGTCTTTATGCAGCCCGGGTATCTGGAATGCTTTGTGCAATCGACCTTCAATGCGATTGGGGGTGCCGCTGGCAAGACCTTTGTTGTCGGTGGAGATGGGCGATATTTTAATCGTGAGGCGATTCAGACAATTCTGAAAATGGCGGCTGCCAATGGCGCTGCGCGCGCCATCGTGGGCCAAAATGGCCTTATGTCCACGCCAGCCGTGTCCAATTTGATCCGGCAACGCGGCACCGATGGTGGGCTTGTTTTGTCTGCCAGCCATAATCCGGGCGGGATCGATGAAGACTTTGGCATCAAGTATAACGTGTCCAATGGCGGCCCCGCCCCAGAGCACATCACCGCTGCCATGTTCGACCAGACCAAGACGATCACCAGTCACATGATTGCAGATGCCTCGGACACGGACCTGTCGAGCCTAGGCGCGCACAAGGTCGGCGATATGACGGTAGAGGTAGTCGATCCGGTGGAAGACTATCAGGCACTGATGGAAACGCTTTTCGACTTCGACAAGATCGCAGCGATGATCAAGGACGGGTTCACCTTGCGGTTTGACGCAATGCATGCGGTCACAGGCCCCTATGCAAAAGCGATACTGGAAAACCGGCTGGGCGCTCCTGAAGGGACTGTCATAAATGCAGAGCCCAGCGAAGACTTTGGTGGCGGTCACCCTGATCCGAACCCGGTTTGGGCCAAAACGCTGATGGACGAGATGATGTCTGACACTGCGCCGGACTTTGGTGCTGCTTCTGATGGCGATGGGGATCGCAACATGATCGTCGGACGTGGCACCTATGTCACCCCATCCGATAGTCTGGCGGTGCTCGCTGCAAATGCGCATCTCGCGCCGGGGTACAAGAAAGGTCTGGCTGGGGTCGCTCGCTCTATGCCCACCAGTGCCGCTTGTGACCGCGTCGCGGAAAAGCTTGGGATCGGCTGCTATGAGACACCGACCGGGTGGAAATTCTTTGGCAACCTTCTGGATGCCGGCAAAGTAACGCTATGCGGTGAAGAGAGTGCTGGTACCGGGTCGGACCACGTGCGCGAAAAAGACGGGCTTTGGGCGGTTTTGCTTTGGCTCAACATTCTGGCCGAGCGTGCACAGCCGGTGGCAGAGATATTGTCGGACCATTGGCAACAGTTCGGGCGCAACTACTATTCGCGGCATGACTATGAGGCGGTGCCGACGGAACAGGCGAACGCCCTGATGGAAGGGTTGCGTGCGCGTTTGCCTGATCTGCCAGGTACAACAGTGGGTGGTTTGCAGGTCACCGAAGCGGATAGTTTTTCTTATCATGACCCGATCGACGGGTCCGTCAGCGAAAATCAGGGCCTCCGGCTGTCATTTGAGGGTGGAGCGCGCGGTGTGTTGCGCCTGTCGGGCACTGGAACAGAAGGGGCAACCTTGCGTGTCTATCTTGAGCAATACGCCCCGGCGGATGCCAGCCACGACACGCCCGTAGAAGAGGCGCTGGCCGAAGTACGCAATGCCGTTATCGAACTGACTGACATGGCGCACCATATTGGCCGGACCGATCCCGACGTGAAAACCTGAACATGTCGAATAGTGCTGCCAGTGGTTGAATTATTGAGACCAAATGGCTGGCTGCGGGGCGCCTCGCGGCCGCGGCACACTTATTCCGCCGTCTAATTTTTTGGCAGTGGTGAATTGTTCTGCCTATTTCTGCAGCACTGCTAGGGGTGTTGCAGCTGTTTTTCCGGCAGCCCTTTACTGGTTTCTCTGAATAGCCAAGCTACCCGTGCGCCGGCCCCAAACGGGGCTGGAGCGAAGCGTGCGGCGGCATCAGGATTGGACGTCACTTTAGCCACCGCACTCAACGCAACTCAACTAAGTTGCGGGATGCAACGTAATGTCTCGTGCTCTGCAGGACAAGACGTGCGTCTCGCGGGGGAACTGATCCACATGAACATTCTCAAATCCACTCTTGCCGCATCCGTGGCCACATGCGCACTTGTTACGGCTTCTTGGGCCGATGACGAAACGATCAAGGTCGGGGTGCTGCACTCGCTGTCGGGAACGATGGCAATCTCTGAAACAACGCTGAAAGACACAATGCTTCTTCTCATCGAAGAGCAGAATGCCAAAGGCGGCCTTCTGGGCAAGCAGATCGAAGCCGTCGTGGTCGACCCAGCCTCTGACTGGCCGCTCTTTGCCGAAAAGGCGCGCGAATTGCTGACCGTCAGCGAAGTCGACGTGATCTTTGGCTCTTGGACATCTGTAAGCCGGAAATCAGCGCTGCCCGTGCTGGAAGAACTGAACGGTCTGATGTTCTATCCGGTGCAGTACGAAGGCGAAGAAAGCTCGAAAAACGTATTCTATACCGGTGCTGCTCCGAACCAGCAGGCGATCCCTGCAACGGATTATTTTCTTGAAGAGCTCGAAGTTGAAAAGTTTGCGCTGCTGGGCACTGACTATGTCTACCCGCGGACCACAAACAACATTCTTGAGAGCTACCTCAAGGACAAAGGCATCGCGGAAGAGGATATCTTTGTAAACTACACGCCGTTTGGCCACTCTGACTGGTCCAAAATCGTTGCCGACGTGGTGGCCTTGGGGGCCGACGGCAAAAAGGTTGGTGTCATCTCGACAATCAACGGCGACGCGAACATCGGCTTTTACAAGGAACTGGCCGCAGCAGGTATTTCTGCCGACGACATTCCGGTTGTTGCTTTCTCAGTTGGTGAAGAGGAACTGTCTGGTCTCGACACATCTAACCTTGTTGGGCATTTGGCAGCGTGGAACTACTTCCAATCCGCAGAATCTGACGCCAACACCGACTTCATCGACGCTTGGAAAGCAAAAATGGGTGACGAGCGTGTCACCAACGACCCAATGGAAGCGCATTACATCGGCTTCAACATGTGGGTGAACGCGGTTGAGCAGGCCGGCACCACTGATGTGGATGCAGTGCGCGAAGCTATGTACGGTCAGGAATTCCCGAACCTTACAGGCGGTACGGCTATCATGCTGCCGAACCATCACCTCGCCAAACCAGTCCTGATCGGTGAAATTCAGGATGACGGTCAGTTTGACATCATTAGCCAAACTGAAGAGGTCCCTGGTGATGCTTGGACAGACTTTCTGCCAGACAGCGCCGTGCTGGTCTCTGACTGGAAAGAACTGGGTTGCGGTATGTACAACACCGAAACCGAAAGCTGCGTTCAGATCAAATCCAACTACTAAGACCTGAAATCGGCGGCGCCTGGCATAAGAACCGGGCGCTGCCAAACCTTGGGGTGGGGCTTATCCAAATGCCGGTTTTTGCTGCCATTTTGCGCGCGCTCGTCGCGGCGTTACTTATGTTTGGCGCGCCAGCGGGGGCACAGACGCTGCAAGACGTGCTGAGCGTTCACCAAAAAGAAGTGGAGCGGGCCTCGCGCAAGACGATTGACCCGGTCATTGCCGACCTTGTGGCGAGCGGTTTGCCCCAAGTGCCTGAATTCATAGAAAACTGGCAGAATAAAAACGTCTGGATGCTCAAGGACGACAAGACGTTTTTTTACGCCGAAGAAGGCGCAGACAAGTCCTTTACCCTTACTGACATCGATACCGGCGAGATTGTCGGCACGGTTGAAAAGAAGGCGATCAAGCAGCTCAAACCAAATTCTGGCGTGCGGTCAGTCATGGCTGTCGCGCTTGTCCAATTCCAACTGTCCGATCCAGATCCAGAGCGGCGTACCGCTGCCCTGCAAGCCATTGAACGCGACCCGGAAGCATCGCAGTTGGAACCCTTGATGAAATCAATCGAAGCGGAGCCGGATGAAGCGCTAAAGGCGCGAAAGCAGACATTGGCCCGATTATTACTTGCCCGTTTCGACGAAGACACTTCCAAGCGTGTCGAGGCGATCAGAGAGCTGTCAGGAAGTTTGAGCGTCGAAACCCGCGCCGCCTTGAACCCGATTTTGACGACACGCATTCTGGTTGAAGATGATCTGAGCGAAAACGCGAATATCGCCGGTGAAGTGGAACCCGGAGGCCCTGAGCTTTCGATTGAAGATGCATTTCAGATGCTGGTCCGCGCCGGTGCTGCGCCTGACTTTCCCAATGCCGACGCGCGGCGCGATATCCTGATCGAAAATATCGACGCGGGGCAGGTGGCTGATGTGCCAGTGGCAGAACTGGATACTCAAGAAGCCCGAGATGCTGCCTACGTCGCGCTCGCAGCGGTTGCTGACATCCCAGACTGGTCACCTGGACTGACTGCTGCAGCGGTCGTCGCCGACCATCTTTTCTTTGCGGTCTACCAAGAGCCGAGTGCAGAGGTCACCAATGCCGCACGCGAAACGCTTGACGAGATCGAAAACCGTGTGGGTTTTTATCAGACCGCCGATCTCTTGCTGGACGGCATCTCGCTGGCGTCGATTTATTTTCTCGCGGCCATCGGCCTCGCCATCACGTTCGGGGTGATGCGCGTGATCAACATGGCACATGGCGAGTTCATCATGATGGGCGCTTATACCGGCTATGTCGTGCAACTGTTCATTACCGATTACACCGTGTCGCTGATCGTGGCCCTGCCTTTGGCGTTTGCAGTGACCTTTGCCGCGGGCGTCGCGATGGAACGACTGGTGATCAGACACCTATACAAACGGCCGCTAGAGACACTGCTAGCAACCTTTGGCATTTCTATCGCGCTGCAGCAGTTGGCTAAAAACATCTTTGGCACCCAGGCGCGACCGCTAACCGCGCCCGGTTGGTTGGATGGTGCATGGGTCATGAATGACGTGGTTTCTATCAGCTACATCCGTATCGCCATTTTCGTGCTGGGCGTCGCTTTTTTGCTGTTGCTGCTCTTCATTCTCAACCGGACCCGGCTTGGTCTGGAGGTGCGCGCGGTGACGCAAAACCCCAAGATGGCCGCGTCAATGGGCATCAACCCGGCGCGGATCAACATGCTGACCTTTGGACTAGGATCGGGAATTGCGGGCATCGCGGGCGTGGCCATTGGTCTTTATGCCAAGGTCACGTCAGAACTGGGGTCTGACTATATTGTCCAAAGCTTTATGACCGTTGTGGTGGGCGGCGTTGGCAACATCTGGGGCGCTTTGCTGGGCGCGACAATGATCGGTAATCTGCAAAAGGCAATCGAGTGGTTCAACCCGTCCAATACGCTCGCCGCGCAAACCTACATGATCCTTTTCATCATCCTCTTCATCCAATTCAGGCCGCGCGGCATTATTGCGCTCAAGGGCCGCGCGGCAGGAGACTGATACGATGTCCGTACTCACTGACACCCCAACGTCTTCGTCGCCGCGTCGCAAACCGTTCATTATGCGCCATCCGTCTGTGCTTGTGTTCATGGCGTGTCTGGCCCTGTTTACGCTTGCTGTGACCTTGTTGTCCGAAGCAACAGGTACAGGGGTGATCTCGACATCCTTTGTAAAGACGCTGGGCAAGACGCTATGCCTGTGCCTGATCGCGCTCGCGATGGATCTGGTCTGGGGATATTGCGGCATCCTTTCTTTGGGCCATTTCGCGTTCTTCGGGCTTGGCGGCTACATGATTGGCATGTGGCTGATGTATGAGCGCACCAAAGACATTGTGACCGGATCACTGGCAAACGCGGCATTGCCACCTACGCCACAAGAGGTGCAGGATGCTATCGGCGTGCAGATATTCGGCGTTGTTGGCGGGTCTGAAATTCCGGCAATCTGGATGTTTGCCGACAGCTTGCTGGCGCAACTTGCGCTGGTCGTTCTTGTTCCCGGTCTACTGGCTTTGATCTTCGGCTGGCTCGCTTTCAGAAGCCGTGTGACAGGTGTCTACTTGTCGATCCTGACACAAGCGATGACGTTGGCACTGGCGTTGTACCTTTTCCAGAACGACAGCGGCCTGCGCGGCAACAATGGCCTTTCGGGCCTGCAAAACATACCGGGTTTGACCGAATTGCCTCAAGCCACGATTTCGATCTGGTTCTTCTGGGCATCCGCCTTCGCGCTTGGTGTGGGGTATCTGCTGTGCGCTTGGGTGGTTTCAGGGAAATTCGGCTCGGTGCTACGCGGCATCCGGGACGACGAGGCGCGCGTGCGGTTTTTGGGATATGATGTCGAGGCATACAAGCTGACCGTCTTTACAGGCACTGCAATTATCGCGGCCATTGCGGGCGCGCTCTACTACCCGCAGGCGGGCATAATCAATCCGGCAGAAATTGCGCCGATTGCGTCGATCTACCTTGCGGTTTGGGTGGCAATCGGGGGGCGTGGAAGACTTTACGGCGCGGTCATCGGTGCAGCCTTTGTTTCCCTGCTGTCGAGTTGGTTCACAGGCGGTGGCGCGCCGGATGTGAACCTTGGCTTTTATGTTGTCCAGTGGACCGACTGGTGGCTTGTTCTGCTTGGGCTTTCCTTTGTGGCGGTGACGCTTTTTGCGCCGAAAGGCATCGGCGGGCTGGTTGACTATGTGGTGCGAAAACAATGAACAGCACGACCTTACTTGAAGTGTCCGGCGTCTCTGTTTCCTTTGACGGTTTCAAGGCAATAAACAACCTGAGCTTTCAGATCGGCCCGGCCGAACTTCGTGCCATCATTGGCCCGAATGGCGCGGGCAAAACGACCTTTATGGACATCGTCACCGGCAAAACACGGCCCGATGAGGGCAGGGTCATCTGGGGCGAACGCAACCGCAGTCTGCTGAAAATGTCTGAAAGCCAGATCGCCCGCGCCGGCATCGGTCGGAAGTTCCAGCGCCCCACGGTGTTCGAGGCGCAGACCGTGCGCGAGAATCTCGCAATGGCGCTGAGTAACCGCCGCGGCCCCTTTGACGTGTTGTTTTACAAAAAGACAGTGGCGGGCGCGACAAAGATCGAAGAACTCGCCGAAGAAATCGGATTGACGCAGCAGTTGCCGCGGGTTGCAGGAGAGTTGAGCCACGGGCAAAAGCAATGGCTGGAGATAGGAATGTTGCTGGCGCAAGACCCGCGTTTGCTTCTTGTCGACGAACCGGCCGCTGGCATGACCGCAGCCGAGCGCGACCACACAACCGCGATTTTGGTAGAGGCGGCCAAGACCCGCGCCGTGGTGGTGGTCGAACATGACATGGAGTTTGTGCGGCGGCTGGACTGCAAGGTCACGGTTCTGCATGAGGGCGCGGTCCTTGCCGAAGGCAGCCTGGATCACGTCACGAGCAATCAGGAAGTTATTGATGTCTATTTGGGGCGGTAAGCAATGCTGGCGGTGAATAATCTGACGTTGAAGTATGGTCAGAGCCAGATTCTGAACGGTGTTGATCTGGAGGCGCGCGCCGGTGAGGTTAGCTGCCTGATGGGCACGAACGGTGTTGGCAAGACCTCTTTGCTCAATGCGATTGCGGGTACGCATCCACGCGCAGGCGGTGAGGTTGTGTTTCGCGATGAGGCACTAGGTGTCTTACCTGCGCATGCGCTGGCACAGAAAGGCATCGCGTATGTTCCTCAGGGGCGCGAGATATTTCCGTTGATGACAGTTCAGGAAAACCTTGAGACCGGTTTTGCGTGCCTGCCGACGTCCGAGCATCATGTACCTGATGAAATCTTCGAACTGTTTCCCGTGCTCAAAGAGATGAAGAACCGACGAGGCGGAGATTTGTCCGGGGGGCAGCAGCAACAACTTGCAATCGGTCGTGCATTGGTGACACAGCCGAAACTGCTTTTGCTGGACGAGCCCACAGAGGGTATCCAGCCCAACATCATCCAGCAGATTGGTAGGGTCATCTCGTACCTCAGGGATCAGGGGGACATGGCGATCCTGTTGGTCGAGCAGTACTTCGACTTTGGTTTTGATCTTGCGGACAGCATATACGTGATGAAGCGTGGCAAGATTGACCTGCATGGCGCGAAATCAACGCTGACCAAAGACAGGTTGATGGAAGTTTTGTCAGTCTGACCGGGGCGCCCACCTGACGCCCGCAGGGGCGAGTGTATTTCCCTCTACCTCAACGGCTTCAGGTCCGTAATTGAAATAGAAGCGATGTGTTCCGGTGTCTCGGACCCGCACGCCTGGCGGCAGATCGAGAACGTCAATCCCGGCCTTGTCGGCCAGCATGACGACGATACGGTCCCACAGCATGTCATCCGGCCAGCCACCGAGGTAATGTGTCGTGTCCGAAGCCACCAAAACCGGACTGTCATCCGTGGTTTGGATCAGCGTATCTGCTGTCCCTTCCAAAGTTTCGAACCAATGACGCACAACGCCACCGCCTGCCGCGGGCCTTTCGGTCCCGGGTGGCAGGCTTTCGACGCGCGTTACTGTGGTATCGAGCCCGTCGAGCGCAGGCCCCATCGGCACGGGTATCGTTAACTCCTCCGTGACAGCACCCGCACGCGGGCCATAGAGTGAAACCGCCTGCGATGCGGCGCGCTGCAGACCGTCCGGGATACATGCGAGCCCCGGCGCGAGTACAAGATCATAGCCTGACAAATCCTCGGTATCAGAGGGTACAATATCGATCGACAGACCCCGGCGCCGCAAAGCGCGATAGGCGTCCAGCATCAAGCGGAAATAGCTAAAATCGGCCCCTTGCGGCAAGACGTTCCACGCCCATTCAGAAGGGTAGTCGAAAACCATTGCCACGCGCGCTTGAGCAAGTTCGACATCTGGCATCTCGGCAAGTTCGGCGGCCACGGTGCGCGCTTCCGCCAGTCCAGGCGCCGGGGCATCGTCGGGGCGACGCAATCCGGCGTGCATTTGCTCCTGTGCGAAAGGCGCTTGCCGCCAGCGAAAATAGCTTACCACCTCGGCGCCATGGGCAAACGCCTCCCAGGTCCAGAGGCGGACCATGCCAGGTAGGGGGGCGGTATTATAAGGTGCCCAGTTTACCGGTCCCGGTTGCTGTTCCATCACCCACCAGCGCCCGTTTTGGCCGACGGCGCGATAAAGGTCGTGGTGAAACGCCTGCATATCGGGATCGCCCTGCTGCAGATACCGTGCCTTTCGCGCGGTTGAGGCTTCGAGCCGATCTGACAAAAACCCGATCGGGTAACTGTCCCAACTGGCGATATCGATGCTGCGTCCAACTTCGAAGTGGTCAAAATCCAGCACGCGGCCCATGTAGTTATGTATCAAAGGTGCACCGGTGTGCTCCCGCAGCGCGCTCACCTGCACTTCGTGGTATGCAACCACCTGATCCGAGCTAAATCTGCGGAATGCCAATTCGTGGCTGGGATTGGGCTGAGTGACGGTCAGGTTTGGCAGATCAATCTCGTCAAAACTGGCATACTCCATGGACCAGAAGACGTTACCCCATGCCGAATTCAGCGCATGAATGCTCTCGTAGCGCGCGGCAAGCCAGACGCGAAAGGCATCGCGCGCGGCGTTGGAATAGGAATGGGTTGTGTCATGGCAACCATATTCATTGTCGATTTGCCACGCATGAATGCGGCTGTCCGCGCCGTAGCGCTCGGCAAGAACAGTGGCGATGCGTCCGGAGGCTTCGCGGTAACCTGTGTGACTGAAACAATAGTGGCGTCGTGATCCGAACTTGCGCGGCTTTCCATCAGCATCAACCGCGAGCATGTCGGGGTAGCGCGAAATCATCCAGCGGGGCGGTGTACACGTGGGCGTGCCGAGAATGACCCTGAGTCCTGCACCGGCCAGCACGGCGATCGCGCGATCCAACCATTCGAACGTAAATTGACCGGGCGATGCCTCCAGCCGGCTCCATGCGAACTCACCGATCCGCACCCAAGTGATGCCGGCAGCAACCATTTTCGCGGCATCGCGGGGCCATTGCTCTTCGGGCCAGTGTTCCGGATAGTAGCAAACGCCGAGTGTTCGTTTCATAGCAGAACCCGTGGTTCAGGCAGGCCGCGTGCCACGCCTGCGCTGGCAAAAACCTTGCCATGTTCTGACGGATATGCAGTTTCGCCGGCGCTGAGCCCCGATGCTGCCGAGGTGACAAAGAGCGTTTCAAGATCCGGGCCACCAAACGCCGGGCAGGTCACCTGCGAAGCGGGCATCGCCACGTCACCTGCCGCCGCGCCGTTGCGATCAAAAGCTGCCACTTTCGATGCGCCCCACAGGGCCACCCATAGTGTTCCGCTGGCGTCCGTTACTGCGCCATCCGGGTTCAGACCGAGCGGCATCAGATCAACAAAGACTTGCGGCGTGCCCGCCGGCCAGCCGTTGCGGTCCAGCGCGACCGACATGATCCGACTGGTACTTGTATCGGTGTAATAGGCCACTGACCGGTCCGGCGCAAAACAGATCGCATTTGATATAGAAATATCCGTAAAAAGCGTCTTTAGCGTGCCCTGATAGTAGCGGTAGATTGCGCCAGCTTCGGGTTGCGCTTGGCGTCCCATTGTGCCGATCCAAAAGCCGCCCCACGGGTCAGCGCGCCCGTCATTGGAACGAGTTACACTGTTTTTTGCTTCTACCGGGCACAGGATTGTGCGGCTGCCATCACCCAGATCGAACCGCCACAACCCTGTTGCGGAAGCAATGAGCAACTCGGTGTCGCTGACCCATCCAGCGGCACTGACAGGCTCGTCGAATGTCCACTCGACCTGGCCACTTTCTTCTTGTGTCATCAGTTTTTGTTCGATGATGTCGAACCAGAAGAGTTGTTGTCGCTGCGGATGCCACAACGCTCCTTCGCCCAAGGCGCAGACCCGTGCATCGAAAACGGTTGCAGTCATGCGATTGCGGACTTGTATGCAGCAACGATATCAGCGGCACGCGCGGCGACATCCTCAGGTGACATGCCGGGCTTGTAGATCGCTGAACCGATGCCAAAGCCATCTGCGCTTGCAGCGATCCATTCCGAAAAGTTTTCGGGCCCCGCCCCGCCAACGGCAAAAACACGTGTGTCCTTTGGAAGAATGGCGCGCATCGCGGCGAGCCCTGCAGGCCCTGCCATCGAGCCGGGAAAAAGTTTGAGCCCGTCAGCACCTGCGTCGAGCGCGGCGAAAGCTTCTGTCGGTGTGAAAACACCGGGCCAACTTTGCATATCCAGAGCCTTGGTCGCCTGAATGACCTCGGGGTTGCAGTTGGGCGATACGATCAACCGCCCGCCGACATCGGCAACCGCTGCGACCTCGGCAGTGCTCAGCACTGTGCCCGCACCGATCAGGGCTGCGTCTCCATAGGCGCGCACCATTTGCCCGATACTATCCAGCGGGTCTGGCGAATTCATCGGGACTTCGAATTGTGTGATCCCGGCGTCCATCAGGACATCGGCCATTGGCACCGCTTCGGCGGGGCTGATGCCGCGCAGGATAGCAATCAGGGGAAGTGTCATATGCGTTCTTTCAAAGAGCGGTGCGCCGCGGTCAACCCGGCGAGTGTTGCGCGTTCGGTGTCTACCAGCATCGCCGGAACACCCTGTTGGAAGAGGGCGGATTGATAGGCTTTTGCCTGTGTTCCGGTTCCCAGTATTGCGAGGTTCTGACCCAGCCAATACGGACGGGCAGCAGCCAGTTCTGCACCGATCAGATACCCTGACAAGGCCGCCGATGTGTCGGCTTTGTTTTTATTGTGCAAAAGGTCGCCCGCGCGCAGACCGAAAAGGCGCGCGGCGAGCTTTTCCGGTCTTGCCATGGCATCGGAAACGGCTTCTGCAAAGGCGGCGTCTTCCCATGTGCTCGTCAAAGTCACGGAGTGTCGCAACACAGACGCGGTGCCAAGCAGGTTGAACAGCTCACCGGTCATGAAAGTCTGGAAGCTAACGACCTCTCCGGCACTTAAATGTACCCATTTGGTATGTGTTCCGGGCAAGCACAAAACGCCGTCCCATCCGGGGTTCAAGCTGAGAAAGCCTGCGATCTGGGTTTCTTCGCCACGCATGACATCGGCGGGGTCGGCCTGAGACAGGCCTGAGACGACAAATACCCGCAGCCCCGTTTGCGTAGGCGCGCGGGTCAAATCTTCGGAAAGCGGCGTGCAGGGCACAGTGCGGTATGGCGCCTCCACCCAGCCTTGCCGTGATCCGACCATACCACAAGCCACGACGGGGATCGTGTCTGAACCATCAAGCCAGGGATCAATCAAACGGCGCATTGCCGGCTCGAACGCCTCCGGGCTCAGCTTTGCCATGCCATCATCGGACGCGGCGCGCTCCAAAACTGTCGCACCCTGCATGGCATAAGCGCGCAGGTTTGATGTGCCCCAGTCGAGTGCGATCCAATCCAGTTTGGTCTGATCTACCATGCTACGTCCGTTTCACTAACCGGTGGTGACAACACCACCATCCACTACCATGCACTGACCCGTCATCATCCGGCTGGTGTCTGACGCCAGAAACAGCACTGCATCCGCGATGTCCCGAGGCTCAAGGTGGGTTTTCATGCACTGCCGGTCCAGATGGGCAGCAAGCCCTTCCGGCGTCGCCCATTTGTCCAGCTGCTTTTGTGTCAGGACCCACCCCGGTGCCAAGGCGTTTACACGAATGTTATCGGGGCCAAGCTCTCGCGCAAGGCTACGCGTCATCGCTGTGATCCCGCCATTCGCCGCAGTATAAGCCGGGTAACCGGCGTTGCCCATCATATAGCTGATAGAGCTGAAGTTGATGATAGACCCGGCCTGCTTTTCGATCATGCCGGGTGCTACCATCTGGGCGGCAAAGAAATAGGCCTTGAGGTTCACCGCCAACAGGCTGTCCCATTCATTCGGGCTCAGCTCCAGCCAATTGTGGCGTTTGTCATTCGCAGCATTCGACACCAGCGTCTGTACCGGGCCGTGGGCAGCGGCAGCGGCCTCGATGGTCTCTTTCAGGCGCGCCGTGTCAGTAATGTCACCTTGAAAAAACAGCGGGGCGACCCCGTGTTTCGCTTCCATTTCCGCGACGAAGTCACGCGCATCCGACCTGCCGATGAAAGCAACCTTTGCACCCTGAGCCATGAACGCGTCCGTGATGTCCGCACCAATGCCTGACCCGCCGCCGGTGATATAGACGGATTTGCCTTCCAGATCGTGGAAAGTGGCTGTTTTAACTGTCATTTCCGTATCTCCCGGTTCTGGTCACAGTCTTTCCCCTTCCAGTATCCACATGCTGTGGGGAAAGCTCCACGGCAGGCAAATGCCATTGTGCATCAGGGCCGTACCCGTCAGCTTTACCGGCCCGTCTTTCAGAGCCATTGATGCACGTGAAAGCGCACTGACTGAATCGCGATTGCGTAGGTTTACGCGGTAGTGCGCAGCGGGATCGAGCCGTGTCAGCCGCAGCGGTCGCGGTGCGATCTGGGTAGACGTGCCCGCGCGCCCTGCAAATACAACAAAGCGACTGGCATCGCGCGCCATCTGCTGTTCGGCGACAACGCACGGATCGGAACTGTCGAGCCGCAGTATGTCGGCATCATACATCCAATCACGGTTGTCCTTCCACCAGCCCGTGACTTCACGCAGTACGGCGGTTTCATGTTCGGTCAACTCCCGCGGGTCCATCTCGAAACCCATGTGCCGTTGCGCCGCGACCCACGCGCGAAACTCGATATCCAGCACGCGCCCGGAGGTGTGGCACCGCCGAGGTCCGACATGGCTGCCGGTAACAACGGAAGGCAGAAACAGCGCTGCGTTGTGCTGCATCAGCAAGCGCTCGTGCGCATCATTGCTGTCCGACAACCAGACCCGCTGTGTCCGCTTGAGTATGCCAAAGTCGATCCTGCCCCCGCCCGACGCACAGCTTTCGATTTCTACATCCGGAAAATCAGCGCGCAGTTTGTCGATCAGAGCGTAAGAGCCATGTGTTTGAGCCGCGTCCGGATAGGGCAGCACACGATTATGGTCCCATTTGATGTAATCGATGGGATGTGCGGCGAGGAGACTGGCAATCCGGTCGTACAAAAACGCTCTTACCTCAGGCAGCGCCATGTTCAGTGCTTTTTGCTGGCGCCCTAGGATCTGGTCTTCGGCACCGAGCGCCCAGTCAGGGTGCGCGCGGTGAATATTGCTGTTGGGGTTTATCATCTCCGGCTCAAACCAGATGCCAAAGGTCATACCCTCAGCATGGACATGTTCTATCAGCGGGCCCAACCCGTCGGGGTATTTTCGAGGGTCCACTTCCCAGTCCGACAGGCTGGATGTGTCATCGTCGCGTTGGCCAAACCAGCCATCGTCAAGAACGAACCGCTCTGCACCAAGTGACGCCGCGCGCGTGGCAATCTCCTTTAGCTTCGGCAGATCATGGTCAAAATACACCGCTTCCCAGCAATTGTAGTGGACCGGCCGGGGGCGCCCACCTTTCGTCCACGTGATGATACGGTCTCGGAGGTGGCGCTGGTATGACACGGCGGCACCGTTGAGCCCGTCGGACGAATATACGGCATAAAGCGGCGCTGTCGCGAAACGGGTCGCCGCCGCCGTTTCCATCCGTGCCGCATGTCCAAATTGTATCTGGCGTCGCCCGTCTGGCAGTTCCTCGGCAATCATGCGATGGCCGCCCGACCAGCCGTAGTGAAACGCAAAGGTTTCGCCGGTTGCGTTCGTCGCGCCACGCGAAGGGATCATCAGGCCAGGGAAGTGTTCGTGACCCGTGCGCCCGGTGCGGTTTTCACGGTAGCGAATTCCAGGCGACCACGCGGTGCGGTTGAGTTGAAATTCGCCACACCAGCGTCCGGCGAAATCAATCATTTCGTCGCTATGTTGCGGCGCTGGAAAAACCGGCGCCGCAAGCCAGTGCAGGTGCAATGGTCTGTCCGCCTGCAACTCTGCGGTGGCCACAATTACGTGGCTTTCAGGGTCAAGATCAAAGCGCGCAACATAGGTCAGCCGGTTTGCGACATCGACGCAGGTGACTGACAAGTGGAGGTCGTTTTGCTCGACTTGCTTGAGCTTGAACTTGGGCAACAGTGGCGTGCCGTCCTGATCGCGCACGACGATACCCGGTTGGCCCGGAAAGCTTCTTGAGGCTTCAGGGCAGATCGACAAGTCCGGGTTTTCATCCAGCATGCCCCCGGTGACGTCCAGCGTCGCGGTCTGCACCAACGACGACAGATCTTCGGATGCGGGCAGCGGAGGCCCCCAATAAACAATCTGCGGGCAGCGCCCGTTCACGGAGGCGAGCGCCAGAGTTTGACGCCCGTCGTCCAACCGCCAGTTTCTTGTCACTTTACGGCTCCGAGCGTCAGACCTGCAATGAAGTGTTTCTGCATCAGAAAGAACATCAGCACAGGCGGCAGCGCCGCAACGATCGAGCCTGCACTCATCAGGTGATACGCGGCCCGGAACTGTGCGTTAAAGCTGGTGATACCCGCAGTAACCGGTTGACTTTCCGGACCCTGCGTCAGCACGACCGCCCAGAAATAGTCATTCCAGATAAAGGTGAAGATCAGCACGGACAGCGCCGCGATTGCCGGCTTCATAAGAGGGATCACCACATACCAGAAAATTTTCCACTCCGCGATGCCTTCGACACGCGCGGCCTCGATCAACTCATGGGGCAGGGCCCGTATGAAATTCCGCATAAAGAGCGTACAGAAGCCGGTTTGGAATGCGATGTGAAACAGGACAAGCCCCGTCTTGGTGTTATAGAGCCCCATATCCAGCGTCAGGTCGCGGACAGGCACCATGAGTATCTGGAAGGGCACGAAGTTGCCGGCCACGAACATGAAAAATATCCAGATGTTCGATTTGAACTTGTAGACACCCAGCGCAAATCCAGCCAGGCATGACAGGGCCACAGCCCCGACCACCGTCGGTACCGTGATCATCACTGAATTCAGCATGTATCGCGGCATGTCGGAGTTAAAGAATACCTGCCCGTAATTGTTGAACATCTCAAACGAAGACGGCAGGCCCCAGTAGTTGCCTTGGGTGAAATCCTCGGCAGGTTTGATCGAAAAGATCGCAACCGCGATGAGCGGCAACAACCACATGATGAGCGCCAGCGGCAAAAGCGATTGGTACGTCAGTTGCCAGCTACGGGGTGTTTTTTCGATAGGAGTTGGAAACATGTCAAAGCGCCTCCCGGACTGACTTTGGCAGCCCGCGACGGATCACGTCGTAGCTAACCGATATACGATGGCGCGCTTCATCTGTCTCCAGCGAAGCCAGATCGAGTTGCACCCAGGATTTATGAAAATAGGGGGCCTTCTGTGCGGCGCCGGCGTCGATAAGCATTGCGGCTGTGTCCACATCCGGACATTTGACTGCCACATGTTCCGTGTTGACCGCGCGTTTTTCCTCGTGACCAAAGCAGGCGAACATCTTTCCCCCGACCTTCCAGGCGTCCAGTTCACCGGGCCCCGACAACACAGCGCCAGAGTGCATTTTGCACATGGCATCAAATTCCTGCCGTGTCATGATAGATGCTCTTTCACTTTGCAGAATAAACTCCCGCCGGAGGCACAAAATCTTATACAATTTGTCATCGGCCGCGCTCCTCTGACCACATGGACCACAGGAAGTATGCAATGAAGACCAGCATGATAAGGAAAAGTACGACAGCAATCGCCGCGCCGTAGCCCATGCGGAACCCGTATTCGGAGAGGGCTTTCTCGAACATGTAGAAAGACAGAACGCGCGTTTGGCCGAACGGTCCGCCGTTGGTCATGATCGAGATCAGGTCGAACGAGCGCAAAGCGCCGATGATCGTGACAACGAACGCGATGAAAGTTGCTGGCTTGAGCTGTGGAATGATGATGTACCAAAGCATTTTCCACCCTTTGGCATTATCAAGGCGGCCCGCTTCGATTTGCTCGGGATCAACAGCGTTCAGTCCCGTCAGATATAGTATCATGCAATAGGCTGTCTGCGGCCACAGGCCCGCCGCGATGATCCCGTAGGTGGCCCAGGTCGGATCACCCAGTACGTTGACAGGGCCCAGCCCGACAAGCCCAAGCACACCATTCAGCAAGCCTTCGTTTGGCAGGTAGAACCACGAGAAAACCAGCCCAACAACCACCTGACTCAGCACAAATGGAAAGAAAAACAAGGACTTGTAAATCCGAATTCCGGTTACGGTCTGGTTCAGGAACAACGCGATGAACAAGCCGCCGGGGATCGCCAGCAAGTAAAACAACAGCCATTTGAGGTTGTTCCACAGGGACACTTCAAAAGCGCTGTCATCCATTAACTCGGCATAATTTGCCATACCGACGTAGCGCGCTTCACCCAACCCGTCCCAGTCGTAAAATGAGATCGCGATGGATTGGTAGATCGGCCAGATCACATAAAAAGCAAAAAACAAGATTGCAGGCGCGAGGAACAACCACGGTGTAACGGCAATCTCATTGCGCTTGTACCAGCTCCTGCGTGGAGCAGATGTGACGGGAACGGCTGGGGCGTTGGTCATGAAAATGTCCTTTCGTCGCGCGGCACGCACGGCAACACAAACCTTTGTGTTGGCGAACGGGTCACTGTGAAAAGAAAGGGGGGCCGGGCGCGTGAACGCGCCCGGCCAGACAGGTCAGATTATTGGTAAACCCGCTCCTGGACCTTATCGAGGCGGTTCAGGATGTCGTCCAGGTTGTCAGGGAAGACCATGAATTCCTGCAGGCCCTGCATCGCTTCTGCAGCCATTTCTGCTGGGAAGTCACGGTCAAAGAACTGTGCAACACCACCCGGGCTGTTGGAACTCAGCATCTCAAAACCTTCGTTGAGGAACTTGTCGTTATCAACAGCGGACTGGGCATTCACCGGCAGCTGGCCGAGGTTAGAACCATTGTTGATCTCAGTCTGCACGTTGGCAGAGACAACAAAACGCAGGAATTCGCGTGCCGCTTCCTTGTTGGACGCGTTTGCCGGGATGTGGAACGTGTCGGTTGGCGCATCTTCCGCCAGTTCAACATCCGGATTGATCGCCGGGAACTGGAAGAAATCCAATTTGCTGTCGTCCAGACCTGCTTCGCGCAGCGGTGCCACGGCAAAGTTGCCTTTCAGGATCGCAGCGGCTTCACCGTTTACGATGAAGGGGAGCGATTCCTGCCAGGAGTAGTTCTGGTGGTTGTCGACGAAGGCACCCATATCGATCAGCTCACGCCAGTTGGCGAAAGTTTCGCGCACACGGTCATCGGTCCACTTCACGTTGCCCTGCGCAAGTTCCATGTGGAAATCAAAGCCATGCGTCCGCATGTTGAGATAGTCGAACCAGCCACCTGCGGTCCAAAGGAACTTGGTGCCGATGGTGTAGCATTTACGGCCGGAATCGATGACCGCCTGGCAGTTCGACTTCATTTCGTCGAAGTTTGCAGGCTCGTTCAGCCCCAGCTCTTCGTAGATGTCCTTCCGGTAGTAAATCCCCCACTGGTAGTATGTGTAAGGCACGCCCCACTGCTTGCCATCGATGGTCATCGCACCTTTGGTCGATGCGAGGTTTTCAGCGATTGCAGGCTCTTGCCACAAGTCGGAGACATCTTCGAACAGGCCCGCTTTCACGTAGGGCGTCATCCTGTTTGCCGCGTACCAAGTTGCCACGTCTGGGCTGTCTGCCGTCAGAAAGTTGCGAATCTGCGTTTTATAAGCTTCGCGGTCGATCACAGTTGTTGAGATTTCCAGATCGGGGTGCTCTGCCTGAAAATCCGCGATCATCGCTTCCATGGTCGCACGTGGCGCCGGGTTCGATGTGTCGAGGAAGATTTTCAACTCACCTGTCAGTTCTGCGGATGCAGCGCCGGCAAGCATGGTTGATCCTGCCAATGCCATGAGCATTGATTTGGTGGTAAAACGCATGGTGTCCTCCCTGAAGCGTTTTCGATATGTGGGCGCCTTTTCGGACGCCTAGCTGGTCTCATTATTTGAAACCAAGTTTTATATATTGAAAACTACAGCGCAATCTGCCTAGACTGTCAACAGTCTTTGTTGTGGCAAACCACGGCAGGATGGCCCCGCCGAGGAGAGAAACAGCTCTACAAAGTGTTGTTTTCAAAGGGGCAACGATAGGGAGGGCCGCTGGCATGACCAGCGACGGAACAGTTGGAAAAGCGCTCGATGTGCTCGATCAGGTAGCCGCCTACGGGCACCCGGTTCGATTCGGCACGCTGCTGACGGACAGTCCTTATCCCAAGGCAACACTGTACCGCTTGCTGCAAACGCTGAGTAATCAGGGCATGTTGGCTTACGATCCGGAACGCCAAACCTATAGTCCAGGCGTGCGCCTTGTGCGGCTGGCGCATGCTGCGTGGACGCAAAGCTCTCTTGCCCCGATTGCGCGGAACCACCTTGATAAGTTAAGCGCCGAGGTTGGACATACGGTGCACCTCGCACAACTCGATAACGCACAAGTGCTTTACGTGGACAAGAGAAATGCCGCGCAGCCCGTTGAGATGTTCAGTGATGCAGGCAAAGTCGGGCCAGCCTATTGCACAGGCGTAGGAAAGGCGATGCTGGCTTTCTTGCCCGAAGCTGATCTGAATAATGCCATCGGACAACAGTCGTTTCACGTTTTTACCGAACATACGTATACCACGCCAAAGGAGTTGTGTGCCGAACTCGATGCTATCCGAGCGCGCGGCTACGCTTTTGATCGTGAAGAGCACGAGCCACAGATCATATGCATCGCTGTGCCGATCTTGTCATCTGGCGGGCGCGTACTGGGCGGGCTGTCGATCACAGGCTCCAAACAAACCATTTCACTAGAACAGCTTGAAGCGCTCGCGCCGCGCCTGTCCGAGACAGCGCAAGCCATCGCATCAGAGGCGGAAGCATGGCGCTTCCCCGATTACACACTCCAAAGAACAGGGACTTGATCAAATGACAGGTGTTACGCTCAACAAGGCAATCAAGCGCTACGGAGAAACTCAGGTCATCCATGGTATCGATCTGCAGATCGATGATGGCGAGTTCTGCGTGTTTGTGGGCCCGTCTGGGTGCGGCAAGTCCACGTTGTTGCGGATGATTGCCGGTCTGGAAGAAACATCTGACGGGCAGATTCATATCGGGCCGCGTGATGTCACCAAGATGGATCCGTCCGAACGGGGGGTGGCGATGGTGTTCCAGACCTATGCGCTTTATCCGCATATGACGGTCGAGGAGAACATGGGCTTCGGCCTCAAAATGAATGGCGTTCCCACCGCCGAGATCAAGGAAAAGGTGAAGGGCGCGTCTGATATCCTCAAGCTTGACCAATATCTCAAGCGCAAGCCCAAAGCGCTGTCCGGTGGTCAACGGCAGCGGGTGGCAATCGGGCGTGCGATTGTCCGTGGTCCCGAGGTGTTTTTGTTCGACGAACCGCTGTCCAATCTGGATGCAGAACTGCGCGTTGAGATGCGCGTTGAAATCGCCCGCCTGCACAAGGATATCGGCGCGACGATGATTTATGTGACGCACGATCAGGTCGAAGCCATGACGCTCGCGGACAAGATCGTCGTGTTGCGGGCAGGTTACATTGAACAGGTGGGCGCGCCGCTGGAGTTGTATCGTGATCCCGACAACAAGTTTGTCGCAGGTTTCATCGGCTCGCCCGCAATGAATTTCCTCGAGGGTACGGTCGTGGATGGCGGTGTTGATGTGCCAGGTCTTGGCCGGACTGTGGCCGTTGACGCCGCGTTGCCCGGGGCAGGGGCCAAGGTCATTGTAGGCATCCGCCCCGAGCATATCGACGTGACCCCCGGGACAGGCGCACTCAAGGCTGAATTGTCCGAAGCATTGGGCGGGGTCTCTTATCTGCACCTTGATTGCCCAACCGGCGAACGGATCATTGTGGAAGAGCGTGGCGATGACCGCGCCTCTGAAGGCGATACGGTCGACATCAGCTTTGAACAGCGCCGCGTCATGGTCTTCGACGTGGAAACCGAAAAGCGCCTGCGCTGACATTTGAAATCGGGGGCTCGGCCCTACGGTTTGATCTGTACCGCCCTGCAATCGCCCTCCCAGCTTGCAGGGCGTTTTTTTGCCGTGACGTGAATTTGGCCAGCGTATGCGACAAAACCGTTGTGGAACACGCGGATGGTTGAGATACCTCATCCATCAAGGCTCTGCTGAAAGGAAACGCGATGCCACCTGTTCTGCGCAAGGACGCCTTTGACCTGCCCCCTGGGGTGATTTACCTCGACGGCAATTCGTTGGGGCCATTGCCCAAAACTGCCGCCGCGCGGTTAAGCGAGGTGGTGCACGCAGAGTGGGGCACGCAGCTTATCAAAGGGTGGAATGCCGCCGGCTGGATGGAGCAGCCGTCACGAGTGGGGGATCAGATCGCGCGCCTTATCGGTGCACCGTCAGCATCGGTTGTGGTCGGTGACACTCTGTCGATCAAGGTTTTTCAGGCAGTTGCGGCTGGCTTGAAGATGAACCCGGATCGTCGAGTTGTCCTGTCCGATACAGGCAATTTTCCTTCCGATCTGTATATGGTCGAGGGTCTGGCCGAGCTTTTGGGGCAGGGATACAGACTGCAAACCGTTGCGCCGGAAGCTGTTGCAGAGTCAATCGACGATAGCGTGGCCGTGGTCATGCTGACACAGGTAGATTACCGTACCGGGCGGATGCACGACATGAATGCGCTGACCAAGGTCGCGCATGAAAATGGCTGTGTCATGGTGTGGGATCTGGCGCATTCTGCAGGGGCTTTTGCTGTCGATATGGCCGGATCGGGTGCGGAATTTGCCGTCGGCTGTACCTACAAATACCTGAATGGCGGGCCGGGTGCCCCGGGGTTCATCTATGTGCGGCCTGATCTGTCCGACGACGCACAGCCAGCTTTGGCAGGTTGGTTAGGGCATCGTGCCCCGTTCGATTTTCTGGAGCGTTACGAGCCGGGCCGCGGGATAGAGCGGATGCGGGTCGGCACGCCCCCAGTATTGCAGATGTCAGTTCTCGAGACGGCACTGGCGCTTTGGGATGACGTCGATATGGCGGAGCTGCGTGCGGCATCAGTTCGCTTGCAGGAACTATTCATCTCAGAGGTCGAAAATCGCATACCTCAGCTTGCACTTGCCAGCCCGCGCGATCCTGCGTTGCGCGGTAGTCAGGTATCGTTCCGGTTCGAGCACGGTTACGCAGCGATGCAAGCACTCATTCATAGCAATGTCATCGGCGATTTCAGAGCGCCCGATATTATGCGGTTTGGCTTCACACCGCTTTATCTTGATGCGGACGACGTGGTCGAAGCAGTGGATCGAATGTGCCAAGTCATGCGGGACGAAATGTGGAAAGACCCAAGGTTTCAAACTCGAAATCGAGTGACATGACCTCGATGGCAAAAATTGTCGCATATGTGTAACTTTGGAGTGAAATTTGGCGTTATGGGCGCCAAAAATATCGCATAAAAACAGCTGTCAGCGGCGCTGAAACGACCCAATGCTTTGCGTCAGCGCAAAAAACGCCGCTGCCGTGCAGACGATTGTCGGACCTGTTGGCGTGTCCATGGCAAAGGATATCACCAATCCGCCGATGGCTGAACAAGAGGCCACGGCAAGCGCCCAAAGGGCCATAGCCTCCGGCGTTTTCGAAAGCGGTCGCGCCGCCGCAGCTGGTATGATGAGCATCGAGGCAATCAGCAAGGCACCGACCACTTTTATCGCGACCGCGATGATCACCGCCAGACCAAGCGTAAGGATCAACTGTTCGCGCTCCGGCCGCAAACCGGCAGCTTGTGCCAGATCAGGGCTCAGCGTACTGGCCAAGAGAGAAGACCACCGAAGATAAACGAGCGTACAAACCAGCGTGGCCCCTAGCCAGATTACGGCAAGATCGCCACGTCTCACCGCAAGAATGTCTCCGACAAGGTAGCTCATCAGGTCTACACGCACCGTTGGTAGAAAAGATACGGCCACAAGTCCCATCGCCAGCGCTGAGTGCGCGATAACCCCTAAAAGGGCATCGCTGCCCAGACCGCGCCCGCTGAGCGCAGTTAGCAACAGGGCAAACGCCACGGCAACCAAAAGCACGGCTGCAAAGACCGGCACCTCGAATGCGAGGGCTCCTGCCACGCCAAGCAACGCCGCGTGTGCTGTTGCGTCCCCGATGTAAGCCAGCCTGCGCCATACGACAAAGCATCCCAAAGGGGCCGCTGCCACCGCGACGCCTAATCCGGCAAGTGCCGCGCGAACCAGAAAATCATCGAGCATTACAGCGCCTCTGATGCGCTATCGCGTGCGGCATGTTTTTGCTCATGATCGTGGTGATTGTGATCCGTGTGATCGTGGCTGTGGCTGTGCTCATGGCGATAGAGCGCGAGCGCACCTTTCGTGCCGGTGCCGAACAATGCCCTGTATTCCGGGGCGCTGGCCACAATCTCTGGCGTACCTTCGCAACAGATGTGTCCGTTGATGCAGAGCACACGGTCAGAGGCTGCCATGACCACATGCAAATCGTGGCTCACCATGATGACCGCGCATCCGGTTTTCTGTTTTACCTCTTCGATCTGGTGATAAAAGCTAGCCGCCCCCGGTTGGTCGAGGCCTTGCGTGGGTTCGTCGAGGATCAGCAGGTCCGGCGCGTCCATCAGCGCGCGCGCCAGTAGCACGCGTTGGAATTGACCTCCCGACAGATCAGTCATTTGACGGTCGGCCAAAGAAGGCACGCCTGCGTCGGCCAGCGCGCTTTCCACTTGGGCGGCGGACCTGCGGCGTGGCAGGTTCAGAAAACGCGTAACGGTCAGCGGCAGCGTACCATCCACTGCCAGTTTTTGCGGAACATATCCGATCTTCAATCCGCGGGCACGCTTGACTGACCCGCCGGCTGGTTTCACGGCACCAATAAGCGCGCGGATAAGACTGGATTTGCCCGACCCGTTCGGCCCGACGATTGTGACGATCTCGCCCCGCGTGACGCGCAGGTTTACATCGGTAAGAACCCGACGGTCGCGATAGGCCAGTGTCAGCCCTAGTGTTTCAATTAACATGGTCATTTTTGACTTACTGACACTCCGGGCACAGGCCCTGGGCTTCGACGACCGTGCGTTCGATGGCAAAACCCATCTCCTGTGCGGCTTTGCCCAAATGCCCGTCGGCGGGCATTGTGCGCGTCTCTGCCACTGCTTTGCAACCACGGCAAATGAGAAATGCCGGTGTATGATCTTCATCCGCATGTACGCAGGCGATATAGGCGTTCAGCGCCTCAATCTTGTGGGCAAAGCCAGCCTTTGTGAGAAAATCAAGCGCTCTGTATGCCACGGGCGGCTGCGAGCCGAGGCCTTCCTCAGCAAGATGCGCCAGTAACTCATACGCTCCAAGGGCACGATGCTCTCGCAACAGTATTTCCAGCGCCCGGCGACGTACAGGTGTCAGTTTCAACCCTTTGCGCGCGCAATATGAGTCGGCGTGCGCCATGGTCTGTGCAACGCACGTCGCATGGTCGTGACAAGAGAATCCTGAGGCGTGAGTTTGGGTCATAAGGGGCTTGACAGTGATATGTTATAACATACAAGGCTATCGCAAGTTGAAGCGAATGACAAGGAGAGTGTATGCGTTCGTTCATAATCCCCGCATTGCTGGCCACGACGGCCACAGCGCAGGCAGACGCCCCGCGAGTCGCTGTGGATATTGCTCCATTGCACGGTCTGGTCAGCCAAGTCATGGACGGTGTGGGAAAGCCTGATCTTGTCATCCCGCAAGGAGCGTCGCCACACGGCTACGCCATGCGCCCTTCAGAGGCGCGCGCGCTGTCTTCGGCTGACTTGGTTGTGTGGGTGGGCCCGGGCCTGACGCCTTGGCTGACCGAGCCACTTGAGACACTTGCGGGTGACGCACAGCACCTTTCGGTCATGGCCTTGGAGGGTACAGGTCTCATCCCTGTACGCCGCAACGCGGCTTTTGAGGCGCACGATCATGCGCATGGTCACGACGATCATGGTCATGCCGATCACGACGACGGTCACAAAGAGCATGACGACGACGTCAAGCAGGCAGATAACGATGACCATGGCCACGATGACCATGCGGATCACGATGACCACGGCCACGAGAAAGAGGCTGATCATGATGATCACGGCCACGCTGAACATGCCGACGAAGATACGGCCGCAGAGATAGACCCGCATGTCTGGCTAGACCCGCGTAACGCCTCGCTCTGGGTCGCAGAATTTGCCGATACCCTCTCTGCGATGGATCCGGAAAATGCCGAAACATACCGTGCGAATGCAAGCAAGGCACAGGCCGAACTTGAAACGCTTGAAAAGGAGATTTCCGCGAAACTTGATGGATACGCGTCGAAATCTTTTATCGTGTTTCACGACTCTTATCACTATTTCGAAGCACGGTTTAACGTTGAGGCGCGTGCGGCGATCACATTCAGCGATGCTTCTGCGGCAAGCGCGGCGCAACTGGCGGAAGTGCGCGAGGTCGTGACAGACTCCAACGCCGCCTGCGCGCTGACTGAACCGGGCGCAAATCAGGGTTTGGTCGCCGCAGTGGACGCGTCAGATAGTCTTTCTATCGAAGTTGCTGACGCGATCGGGGTGAAGCTGCCCTTGGGAACAGAGCTTTATGGAGCGCTCTTGCACCAGATTGCGGATGCTTTGACCAACTGCTTTGCGGCCAAAGGCTAAAGTGAGATTGTCCCCGTGCTTGCACGGGGACATCCTTTTTTAACATGGGATAGCTGGCGGTCAGATCGCGATTTTTCCGCCGCCCCGCTTTGTCACAACAACGACCGACGGACGCGGCGGCATGGCCGCGTCGAAATCCGGCCAACGTGTGGCCGGGTCTTCAAAGGTCGAATTGCGCTCGAACCCTTTGAAATCTTTGGTGCCGTCGGTGCCAGGGTGCTGTACGGCAAGAAACAGCGTCTCGCCGCTGTCGTGGAAATAGGGACCACAAAGTTCGCCCCCGACCGGACAACGGAAGAACAGTTTCGAATGGCCGCGCAGATCCCCTTCAGTCTCAAGGCTGTAGAGACCGTCAGATTTTCCGGTTTTGCCCCAGCCCGAGCCTTGGTCAGTAGAAATCCACAGGCGACCATCTGCATCCATCGCAGCGTTATCAGGGGAACCAAACCAGCCGTTTTCAGATGTTTCCGGGTTCCACTGTGCGCCGACTTCGGCAATTGCGGGGTCGCCACATTTCACAAGGATCGACCATGTGCCCTTGGTAGACGCGTGGTCCTGATTGTCCTCTTTGATCTCAATGATGTGACCAAAGGAGCTTTCAGGGCGGGGGTTGGCAGCGTTGACCTGATCGGGTTTGCGACGGGTATTGTTGGTCAACATCAGATATGCCGTGCCGTTCGGACCAGGTTGCGCATCCTCGGGCCGGTCCATTGGTGTGGCACCCAGCAGGTCGGCTGCCAGACGTGTGTCGATCAGAACATCTGCCTGACTGTTAAAGCCATTCTCGGCTGTCAGTGGACCTTGGCCATAGACCAGCGGCATCCATTCAACGGTGCCGTCCTCGTCAAAACGCGCCACATACAACGTGCCGTCCGAGAACAGGGATGACCCGAAGACTGCCGTTTCATCTTTGATCGTACCGCCAGAGACATACTTGTACTGGTAGTCAAACCGGTTGTCGTCTCCCGAATAGACAACGAGGTGCCCGTCCTTGGAGACGGTTGTTTCGGCGCCTTCGTGACGGAAACGACCCAGAGCTGTGTGTTTGATCGGCTTGGCATCCGGATTGCGCGGGTCAACTTCGACCACCCAGCCGTATTTGTTTGGCATGTTTGGTTCTTTGTCGATGTTCCAGCGGTCATAGTATTTGCCCCAGGCATACCAGCCACCGGGAACGCCATATCTTTTCTTGCTGGCAGCATCGGAATGCGCCGAGACATCTGCTTTGTCGTCAGAATCTCTGACGTCGGTCCAGAAATAGCCGTGGAAGTTTTCTTCGGCCATCAGATATGTGCCCCATGGGGTCATACCGCCAGCACAGTTGTTGATCGTGCCAATGACTGACAAACCTGTCGGATCGTCATTTGTTTTCATCCGGTCGTGACCGGCAGCGGGACCGTCAAGCACCATTTCGGTGTTGTAAGGTGTAATGCGTCGGTTGTACGCGCTGTCCTTGACCAAAGACCACTTGCCGTCAGCACCTTGGGCAATCTCGACCACTGTACCGCCGTGGGCGGCCATCTCGATATCCACAATGTCTTTCGTCATGCCCTTGAACCCGTCGCGGTCCTGACGACCAAGGCCGGGGAACATTACTTCTTCGTTGGTATATTCGTGGTTAACGCAGAGCAAACCGCGCGTTCCGTCTTCGTTCAGCGAGGTGAAGCCGACGTAATCATTATTGTAACCAAACTGTTTGAGTTGTGCGTCAACGGTCTGGTTCATGACGTCGAATTCGGGTGCGTCGGCAGTGATCGGGTCGCCCCAGCGCAACAGTACGTCAGCGTTGTAACCTTCGGCGATGTGGTGCGTTTCGTCATTGCCCCAAGTCAACTCGTCAAAACTGTAGCGGCTCGCGGATGCCGCGGCTGCTTGCTTGGGTGCGATCATTGCTGTTGTTCCGAACAGAGCAGTTGTCGCTGTCACGCCCAGTACACCGCGCAGTACGTCACGTCGACCATAGCGCGCATTGATGACGTCGCCGATTGTACGGCTCAAATTAGGATTCGTGGGAATATCATCAAAGGCTTCAAAGGCTTCCGCCTTGTTTCCATAATCTGGATCATTGATGATCTGCTTGCGGTCCATGGTGGCCCCCTTTTTTTGGTGTCAGCATTTTTTAAAGCTTGCGGCGTGTATGAGTTTTACGCTGCACAGCAGATCGATCAGTGACGGGGAATTGTAACGCACGCGTGACGAGAATGTTTAATTTTCTTATTTGCGTTCATGCGGTGTCCGTCCGGCTCAGACCCAGCGTGCGAATGAAGTCGGGGATGTGCTTTTTGAACGGAAAAAAGCCTCTGGTTGCGTGCGGCCACGCGATGCGGTCGTAGTCTCTCATCAAAGCAACAATAGGTGGCATGTCCTGCAGTGTCGACGCCTGATGCAGCGTTTGGGCTACTGGACCCACGGGGGCATGTGGCGTGACGACTTGTTCCAAACCTTGCTCGCGGCTCCATTGGACGAGATCAGCGGCGTTTTGCAGCACGACAACGTCGTCCGGCTGGCCGTGGTGACGCGCAACTGCGTCTTTCATCAGGTTCAGGCGAAATTCGCCAATCGCAGGAGCGGGAAGCAACGGCCCGATCTTTGTTTGTGGTGCGAGGATTGCATTGGCCACGGAGGGTGGTGTCACGCAAACATGGCCTATGCTGAGGTCATCTTCATGTACCAACCAGCCGGAGCGCTTGTCCATGTTGACCGGGGTGGGTTGGGGCAGGGCGCGCGGCGATGGCGCATCGGGCCCCGCCATGGCAGGTGCGTCGCCAGCAAGCTGCCATTTGGGGTGAAACCGCCCTTCGGTGAATTTGGAGATATTGCTGGTGCGCGCGAGGTAAGTCTTTCCAGGCGTCTGAATGCCCGCCACCCAGCGCCAGCTCAGTGTGTTTGATGCGGGATCACCGTCAAGCAGATGCCGCAGAAAGAAATCTGCGCCCAATTCCCAAGGTAGTTTCAGAGTAAATATCCAGATCGAGGCAAACCACATCCGCGCGTGGTTGTGCAAATAACCCGTCTCGACGAGTTCCTTTGCCCATGCGTTAAAGCAGCCAATCTCGGTTTCCCCCCTGCAAGCGGTTTCCCAAAGTTGACGCAAACCGCTTTGGGTTTGCACATCATCCCAAGCGCGTCCAAGCGCCGAGAGGTACTGTTCCCAAACCGCAGGACGCAGCTCTAGCCAACCTTTCCAGTATGTGCGCCAGAATACCTCTTGGATGAATTTTTCAGCAGCACTGAACGAATGATGTTCCAGAACAGCTTTGATGATTTCCTCTTCGGTTACGGCACGGCTGCGCAGATAGGGAGAAAGTTGGGAAACCGATGCATGATTGCCGGGCCCGAGATCGTAATTTCTTCGGGCCGCATACGAATGTCCCGCCTTGGTGACAAATCCGGCAAGGCGCTCAAGTGCGGCTGCTTTGGTTGGTTCAAAATATTCGCTCATATCCGGCGAGCTAGTCGGAAAGCGGCACGGTTCAACCGTTAAATCCAAAGTTGAATGCCCCCCCTTGCAGCCCCCCTGTGGCAAGACTAATGTTTCTTCAACGGTCTGGCGGGTATGGTCCTGCCGGACAACAGCAAGCAGGCAGCCCACATGAAAGATCCTATCGAAACATACATGAATCTCGTGCCCATGGTGGTTGAGCAGACCAGCCGTGGCGAGCGCGCTTATGACATTTTCTCGCGCCTTTTGAAGGAGCGCATCATCTTTCTCAACGGCCCGGTGCACGACGGCATGTCATCGCTGATCGTCGCGCAGTTGCTGCACCTTGAGGCGGAAAATCCCTCTAAAGAAATTTCGATGTATATCAACTCGCCAGGGGGCGTGGTGACCAGCGGGCTGTCGATCTATGACACGATGCAATACATCAAGCCGAAGGTTTCCACGCTGGTGATTGGTCAGGCCGCATCGATGGGGTCGTTGCTGCTTACCGCAGGTGAGGCGGGCATGCGCTTTTCTCTGCCTAACAGCCGGGTCATGGTGCACCAGCCTTCGGGTGGTTATCAGGGACAGGCAACTGACATCATGATCCACGCGCAGGAAACTCAGAAGCTGAAGGACCGGTTGAACGAGATTTACGTCAAGCACACGGGCCAAACCCTTAAAAAGGTTGAGAATGCGCTGGAGCGTGACAACTTCATGTCCCCCGAAGAAGCCAAGGATTTCGGTCTGATTGATGAGATCGTTGAGAACCGTGGCAAGGCGGAAGATGAAAGTTAAGACACACTGCTTTGCCTGTTGCAGAGTTTACCATTTTGCGATTGTGGACCTGCAGTAGGTGTCTTAAGCTGGCATACAGGGATTTAGGACGCTGCCCGGACCGCCGGGCGGCAAACGTGACACGCAAGTTTTGAAAGGCCAGTTATGGCAACGAATTCAAGCGGCGACAGCAAGAATACGCTATATTGCAGCTTTTGCGGCAAGAGCCAGCACGAGGTACGCAAGCTTATCGCGGGACCGACGGTTTTCATCTGCGACGAGTGCGTTGAACTGTGCATGGACATCATCCGAGAGGAAACCAAAGCGTCCGGTCTGAAGGCAACAGACGGTGTGCCGACCCCCAAGGACATCTGTGCGGTTCTGGATGATTATGTGATCGGACAGGCGATGGCAAAGCGGGTTTTGTCGGTCGCGGTTCATAACCACTACAAGCGTCTCAATCACGCGCAAAAGGGCGGTGAGATTGAATTGGCCAAATCCAACATTCTGCTCATCGGCCCGACGGGGTGCGGTAAGACACTTTTGGCGCAGACGCTTGCACGTATTCTCGACGTGCCCTTCACAATGGCGGATGCGACCACGCTGACCGAAGCCGGTTATGTGGGCGAGGACGTTGAAAATATCATTCTCAAGCTGTTGCAGGCATCGGAGTACAATGTAGAGCGGGCGCAACGCGGCATTGTTTACATCGATGAAGTCGACAAGATTACGCGAAAGTCCGAGAACCCCTCGATCACGCGTGATGTGTCTGGCGAAGGCGTTCAGCAGGCGCTGCTGAAGCTGATGGAAGGCACAGTTGCCTCTGTGCCGCCGCAAGGTGGGCGCAAGCATCCGCAGCAAGAATTTTTGCAGGTTGATACAACCAATATCCTGTTCATTTGTGGTGGCGCCTTTGCGGGTCTGGACAAGATCATCGCGGCGCGCGGCAAAGGGTCGGCGATGGGTTTCGGTGCGGACGTACGCGAGAATGACGAGCGTGGCGTTGGCGAAATCTTTACAGACCTCGAACCCGAAGACCTGTTGAAATTCGGGCTGATCCCGGAGTTTGTCGGCCGTTTACCTGTCTTGGCAACGCTGGAAGACTTGGACGAGGATGCGCTTGTAACTATTCTCACCCAGCCCAAAAACGCGCTGGTAAAGCAGTACCAGCGGCTGTTCGAGTTGGAAGAGACTGAGCTGACATTTACCGATGATGCTTTGTCTGCCATCGCAAAACGGGCGATTGAACGCAAAACCGGGGCACGCGGTCTGCGGTCGATCCTTGAAGACATCTTGTTGGACACCATGTTCGATCTTCCAGGTCTCGACAGCGTCACCGAGGTTGTTGTGAACGAAGAGGCTGTGACATCCGATGCCGCGCCACTTATGATTTATGCGGACGCCGAAAAAGAGCCTGCATCTGCCGGGTAAAAGGCCGGCCATCTGACCAAATGCAAAAAAGGCGGGCATCGAGCCCGCCTTTTTTGCTGGGCGCCTGAGGCAAGTTAGTCATTTTATGAAACTGGCAGGACTGGCGGCGCGCGCGGTTGTGCCGCCAGTAAACCTGCTGTCCGGCATCTGGATTGCTCGGTTTGGATGCCACTGGCTGGCAAGTCCAACGCAACACTTTTGCCTGTCATCCACGCAACGCCTGCGACAACTGTGCATCACGCGGATTTAGTGTCGCGGAACGCGGCATCCTGCTGGACGTTTGATAAGCAATACGGCATATGTTGACCAACAGTGCGACTGGAGATGCAGGCCATGGGTATATTGAATACATTGCTGCGCGCAGTGACTTGGTGGAACGGGCAAACGCTCAACACCCAGTTCTGGACTTCGCGTCACGGGGTCAAGGTCGGCGAAGACAGTCAAGGTAATATCTTTTATGAGACCAAGGACAAAAAGCGCCGTTGGGTCATTTACAATGGCGAAGCGGAGGCGAGCCGTGTCGACCCGGACTGGCATGGATGGCTGCACCATACATGGGATGCGCCGCCAACGGACAATCCATTGCCGCACAAATCTTGGGAAAAGCCGCATCTGGAAAATCTGACCGGCACGGCACTCGCTTATGCGCCCACAGGGTCTATTCGCCGTGCAGAACCTGCGCCGCGCAGTGACTACGAGGCATGGACGCCGGAGTAACCGAGATGTCAGAAAATACCACCGAAGTTCTTGTCGGCGCGGGCGTTTTGGCCGCAGCTATCGCATTCGTTGTCTACGCAGGGCAGGTTTCCGGATTTTCGGGCACCGGTTCGGATTACCCGCTGCAAGCCAGCTTTCGCAGCCTAGAAGGCGTCGCAGTCGGGTCTGACGTGCGCCTCGCAGGGGTCAAGATCGGTACTGTGTCAGACGTAACGCTGAACCCCGAAACCTACCGGGCGGATACGACGGTTTCGGTGCAGTCAGGCATCGAGATACCCGATGACAGTGCGATTATCATCTCTTCAGAAGGCCTGCTTGGCGGCAGCTTTGTCGAGATTGTGCCCGGGGGCTCGCCTTTCTTCTTTGAAGCTGGCGCAACCATTGAAGACACCCAAGGCGCGGTCAGTTTGGTTTCTCTTTTGATGAAATTCGTGGGCGGCGCCGCGGAATGATCCGTTGGGCGGCTGTCCTAGCCGCACTCTGTGCGGGCGCCGGGTCTGCGGGTGCGCAACAGGTCTCGGAAGCACCCGGCGTTCAGCTACGCGCGATCGACAAGATTAACGGCGAAATTTTCAACGTGACCCTGCCCAAAGGCGGTGAGGTGCAGTTGGAATTCATCAAGATCAAATTGATTTCGTGTCGTTATCCAGTCGGTAACCCTGCAGGGGATGCTTTTGCCGCTCTGGAGATTACCGAAGCGCGCAGTCAGGACGTCGTCTTTTCGGGATGGATGATTGCCTCGTCACCCGCGCTGTCTGCATTGGAGCATCCGCGCTATGATGTTTGGGTGATGCGCTGCACCACTTCCTGAGGGGTGCGCACGATAGGCGACGTAAAACTCGCCGCGCGTGCGGTCGCGTCATCCAGTGCTTTTCGAAACGCTGCCCTATCGATCTCTATCGCGCCTAATGATGCCAGATGCGGTGTCAGAAACTGTGTGTCGAACAGGGTGAAGCCCCCCTCGCGCAGACGGTCGACGAGGCAGGCGAGCGCCATTTTGGAGGCGTTGTCTCGCCGGGAAAACATGCTTTCGCCGAAATATGCCGCCCCCAGCGTCACACCGTAGACACCACCGACGAGGTTCTGCCCTTCCCATATCTCGAGCGAATGCGCAGCTCCGCCTTGGTGTAGCGCATTGTAAAGACTGCGAATCTTGTCGTTGATCCAAGTGTCTGATCGATCAGCACAACCCTCAACGACCGCGTCGAAGGCTGTGTTGACCGATACAGAGAACGCGGTTGTGCGCATCGCCCGCCGCAGCGACCGAGAGACATGAAACCCGTAAAGCGGCATAACGCCCCGGCGCTGTGGATCCACCCAGAAGATTTCAGGATCATCGCGATGCTCGGCCATGGGAAAAATACCCGTTGCATAGCCGCGCATCAGCAAATCCGGTGTCAGCTCCATCGTGGTGCGGCGTTATCCATCGCCAAGATTGGTTTCGAGCCAGTGCTCTAGCCAATGGATGTTATAGCCGCCTGAAAGCACAGCATCTTCTTCGAGCAGCGCGTGAAAGAGAGGTACGGTTGTGTCGACGCCGTCCACAATCAGCTCGCCCAGTGCCCGTTTGAGCCGTGCCAGTGCTTCAGGCCTGTCTCTGCCATGCACGATGAGTTTGCCGATGAGGCTGTCATAATACGGCGGGATCGAGTAGCCGTCGTAAAGCGCGGAATCCATCCGCACACCAAGCCCGCCCGGCGCGTGATACTGCGTAATGCGACCCGGGCAAGGCGAGAATTTTGGCAGTTTCTCGGCATTGATCCTGACCTCGATGGCATGGCCGTTGATGTCGAGGTCGTCTTGGCCAAATGACATATCCATACCCGCCGCAACCCGGATCTGTTCACGCACCAGATCGACGCCAAAAATGGCCTCGGTCACAGGGTGTTCGACCTGAAGACGGGTATTCATCTCGATAAAGTAGAACTCGCCGTTTTCATACAGGAACTCGATTGTACCGGCTCCGATGTAATTGATGCGCGCCACCGCGTCAGCGCAGGTTTTGCCAATTGCGGCGCGCTCTTCAGGCGAAATTGCCGGACCGGGGGCCTCTTCGAACACCTTCTGATGCCGCCGCTGCAAAGAACAGTCACGCTCGCCAAGGTGAACGGCGTTTCCCTTGCCATCGCCAAAGACCTGAATTTCGATATGGCGCGGGGTCGTGAGGTATTTCTCGATATATACCTCGTCGTTGCCAAAGTTTGATTTGCCCTCGGCGCGCGCGGTCATGAAGGCTTTTTCCATTTCTGCGGCCGATGCCGCAACTTTCATGCCGCGTCCACCGCCACCTGCGGTCGCCTTGATAATGACAGGGTATCCGATTTCTTCGCCGATCCGCTTGGCGTCATCGAGACTGGCAACGCCGCCCTCTGATCCCGGTACGCAAGGGACACCAAGTTTCTTCATCGTGTCCTTGGCCGTAATTTTGTCGCCCATGATGCGGATGTGTTCGGCTGTGGGGCCGATAAAGGTCAGGCCATGGTCTTCGACAACCTGAACAAAGCCCGCGTTTTCAGATAAAAACCCATAGCCGGGGTGTATCGCCTCGGCACCGGTGATTTCACACGCCGAGATGATTGCGGGAACCGACAGATAGCTTGACGGGCTTGGCGGAGGACCAATGCACACGCTTTCGTCGGCCATGCGGACGTGCATGGCATCTGCGTCTGCGGTCGAGTGAACAGCGACGGTGGAAATACCCATTTCCCGCGCGGCACGGACCACCCGCAGGGCAATCTCGCCCCTGTTGGCAATCAGAATTTTTTTGAACATCACACCGCTCCTATTCGAGGATAACGAGAGGCGTACCGAATTCGACCGCTGCGCCGTCTTCGACAACTATACGCTTAACGGTGCCTGCGCGTGGGGCAGGGATGTGGTTCATCGTTTTCATGGCTTCGACGATCAGCAGCGTATCGCCTTCTTCGACTTTCGCGCCGACCGATATAAACGCCGCTGCGCCGGGTTCTGGCTGCATGTAGACGGTGCCGACCATCGGAGAAGTAACCGCGCCAGGATCGTCTGCTGGATCAGCGGCGCCTGACGTCTGCGCGGGCGCAGCGGGAGCGGGTGCTGCCGCAGAGGCGGCTACGGGCGCGGCCGGGGGGGCCACCGCAACAGTTTGTGCCGCAGTTTGTTGCAGGTGACGGCTGACCCGGACGTTCAAACTGTCATCGGCACCGTAATCTCTTTTGACCTGCAATTCGGTCAGATCGTTTTCGCGCAGCAATTCCGCCAAGGCCTGAATAAAGGCCACGTCAGCGTCATGGGTCTTCTTTGTCATGTATGTCCTCAAACCGTTCTTGGCCGGGGCTTTGTTCTGATGCGCCCCTGTTCCTGCGGGCCAGTTATAGGCCAAGGGTGACGCCATGGAAACCCGCCTCTTGCGCAGGCACCTCATGTCGGTACTCTCTTGGCGAACATTTGGAGGAGAAACGCTTTGAACCTCGCAGTTTGGCTGCAACGGCAAGCCGAGAAAGCGCCCACCCGTCCGGCGCTGTTTCTGGGAGAGGAATGTGTCGCGGATTATGGACGTTTCTGGGCAGAGGCGGGGGCCGTCGCCACGGCACTGAAATCGCGCGGGGTACGCTCTGGTGACCGCGTTGCCATTTTCATGAAGAACCGCCCAGAATACCTTGTCGCCTTTTACGGTATCTGGATTTTGGGCGCGGCCGTCGTCCCGATCAATGCCAAGTTGCACGGAAAAGAAGCCGCGTTCATTATCGAGAACGCAGGTGCAGAGGTTGTTTTTGCCACGCCGTCCGAGGCCGCGGCTTTGCGCGATGTAGGCATTTCTGATGAAAAGATCATAGACCTGGCAGGCAAGACCTATTCGCAAATGCTGACCAACCCGCCAATGCCAGAGGTCGTGCACAGGGCGCCGGATGATTTGGCGTGGCTTTTTTATACATCGGGTACCACCGGCAAACCCAAAGGTGTCATGATAACCCATCGCATGCTGATGACGATGAGCCTGTGCTACGTGTCTGACGCTGATCCTGTCAGCGGCGATGATACGACGCTTTATGCCGCGCCGATGAGCCATGGTGCAGGCATCTACAACATGCTGCATGTTCGGGCAGGGGCGCGCCACGTTTGTCCGCCGTCAGGCGGCTTTGATCCTGTCGAAATTTACGATCTGGCCGAGCACTTTGACAATGTTCAGATTTTTGCCGCACCCACAATGGTAACGCGCATGACCCAGGTCGCGCGTGAAGAGGGTCGCACGGGCGCAGGCCTGCGAACAGTCGTCTATGCCGGGGGGCCGATGTATAACGCGGACATTATCGCGGCTGTTGACCATTTTGGTCCGATTTTCGTGCAAATCTACGGGCAGGGGGAATGTCCGATGGGCATCACGGTTCTGTCGCGCGAAGATGTTTGCGAACGTGAACTTGACGGGTGGCAGGCACGCCTGCAGTCGGTGGGGCGCGCGCAGTCTGCTGTCGAAGTGGCCATCGGTGACGCGGATGGCGCACCACAGCCGATCGGCACGCACGGTGAGATCATGGTGCGCGGGGACATAGTCATGCCCGGCTACTGGCAAAACGAGGCCGCAACTGCCAAAACACTTGTGAACGGCTGGTTGATGACCGGTGATATGGGTTTCATGGATGAAGCCGGTTACGTCACCATGCAGGACCGGTCCAAAGACATGATCATTACAGGTGGTTCTAACGTTTACCCGCGCGAGGTCGAAGAGGTCTTGCTGATGGACCCTGCTGTTGTCGAAGTGTCCGTCGTGGGACGACCACATGACGATTGGGGCGAAGAGGTTGTTGCCTTTGTTGTGGGGGACTTTGATCGCGCGGCGCTGGACAAGTTGTGCCTCGACAACATTGCGCGGTTCAAACGCCCCAAAGACTACATTTCGGTAAGCGGTTTGCCAAAGAACAATTATGGCAAAGTACTGAAAACAGAACTTCGGGCACGATTCACGAAAAACAGTTAAACAAAAAGAAAACCACCCACTGTGGCAGTGGATGGTTTTGCAAAGAGAGCGTACAGGGGGGGCGCTCTCTCAGATGGCGAGATATTCTTCGCGTAACTCTTTGTTTTCCAGCACTTCCGCGGCCGTACCGTCAAAAACGATGCCGCCGGTATCAAGGATCACCGCGCGATCAGCAAGCTCGAGCGCACGCACAGCGTTCTGCTCAACCAGAATGGTCGTGATGCCCTGCTCTTTGATGATGCGCAGTGTTTTTTCGATCTCATCCACGATCACGGGTGCGAGGCCCTCGTAGGGTTCGTCCAGCAAAAGAACCTTGATGTCACGACAAAGCGCGCGGGCAATCGCCAGCATCTGTTGTTCGCCGCCCGACAGGGTAACACCCTCTTGATTGCGTCGCTCACGCAGACGCGGAAACAGATCATAGACCCGATCAATAGACCATCCGATCGGTGGTGCGATCTGAGCAAGCTTGAGATTTTCCTCAACCGTCAGACCCGCGATAATGCGACGGTCCTCGGGTACGAGGCCCAGACCAACCTGACTTGCCTCATAGCTGGTCATCTTGTGCAGTGGCTGATGGTCCAGCCAGACCTCGCCGTGGCGTACCTCGGGACTGGCAAGTCGGGCGATCGCGCGTAGCGTCGATGTTTTGCCCGCACCGTTCCGGCCCAGAAGCGCGAGGATTTCGCCTTCGTGCACATTAAAGCTTATGCCTTGGACGATGTAGCTTTCCCCGTAATAGGCTTCGAGATCCCATACTGACAGGAAAGCGGGGGCAGTTGCCGCCTTGTTTGAGTTCTTCGAGAAATCAGGTTTGACATTCATCTGCGCGCCTCCTTATGCAGCCGTCTGCGTTTCGCCCAGATAGGCTTCGCGTACTTTCGGGTGACCCTTGATGTTGTCGGGCGTGTCCTCCACCAGCGGCGTGCCCTGAGCCAGCACGGTGATGCGCTGCGCAAGACTGAAAACCACGTGCATATCGTGCTCGATAATAGCAATCGTGATATCCCGTTCGTCACTGATCTGTTTCAGCAGGTCGATCGTGTTGTTGGTGTCGGCGCGCGCCATGCCTGCGGTCGGCTCGTCCAGCAGCAAAAGGCGCGGTTCTTGGCTAAGACACATACCGATCTCCAGTCGCCGTTTGTCGCCGCGCGACATGGAACTGGCGGTCATGTGGCGCTTGTCTGCCATGTTGAGATCTGTCAGCACGTGTTCCGCGCGTTCCACGATGTCCTTTTGCGACATCACGGAGCTGATGGCATTCAACCCGAAAGCACCGTCCCGCTTGGCAAAGCAGGGGATCATCATGTTTTCCAGAACAGTCAGATCACCAAAAATCTCTGGTGTCTGGAAAACGCGGCTGATGCCCATCTGATTGATCTGGTGCGGCTTGCGCCCCAGAACTGATTGCCCGTCGAACATGACCGATCCGGTATCGGGGATCAGCTTGCCAACGAGGCAATTGAGCAGGGTCGATTTGCCAGCGCCGTTCGGGCCGATAATGGCGTGTACCGAATTTTCCTTGATGCTGAGGTTAACATCCCCCAAGGCTTGCAATCCGCCAAACCGTTTGCCGACATTTTTGACTTCGAGAATTCCCATTGTCGTTTCTCCTTATTCCGCCGGCGGCGTATTGCGTTGCTTGGCCGCGTCAAGTTCAGCATCCGCGCTTTTTTGATCCTTGCGGCGGAACACGGCTGCAAGCTTTTGGCCACCTTGCACAAGTCCACCGGGCAGGAAGATTACGACCAGCATGAACAGCAGACCAAGCGTGAGGTGCCACCCTTTACCGACGAAGGGGTAAACGATTGTGATGAGGAAATCCTCGATCCCGTCGGGCATGAAGGCGAACCATTGTTCCAGCACAGACTTGTTGATCTTGGAGACGATGTTTTCCATGTATTTGATGAAACCTGCGCCCAGAACCGGTCCGATAAGTGTGCCGGCACCGCCAAGGATGGTCATCAGAACCACTTCGCCAGAGGCTGTCCAGAACATACGCTCCGCACCGACCTGTGTATCCATGGCCACCAGCAATCCGCCAGCCAGACCGGCATACATGCCGGAGATGACGAATGCAGCAAGTGTGTAGGGCTTGGAGTTCAGGCCGGTGTAGTTGACCCGTTGCTGGTTTGATTTCACGGCCCGAAGCATCATACCAAACGGCGACCGGAAAATACGGATCGACATGTAGAACGCCAGCAGCATCACGATGGCTGCGATGTAGTATCCCGCGTTAAAGGTAAAGACCCAGTTGCCGAAGGTCATTTCATAGCTCGCACCCATTTCTAGGCCAAACAGATTGGCGCGCGGGGTCTGGCCTACTTCTAGTGCGCCATCCAGAATGCGTGGGTCGTCAACTTTGGGCTGCAACCCTGTCTCACCGCCAGTAATCGGTGTCAGAACCGAATAGGCCAGTGAATAAGACATCTGGGCAAAAGCCAGCGTCAGGATCGAGAAGTAGATGCCCGATCGACGCAAGCTGATCCAGCCGACCAGTAGCGAAAAGAGACCTGCGACCAGAACGGAGATTGCGATTGCCGGGATCACATTCATTGTCAGCAGCTTCATCATCCAGATCGCCGCGTAAGAACCCACACCCAGAAAGGCTGCGTGCCCGAAGGACAGGTATCCGGTCAGTCCGAACAGAATGTTGAACCCGATGGCAAAGATGCCAAAGATCACCAGCCGTTGCATAAGGTCTGGATAACCCGCGTTAAACTGGGCCATTGCAGACCCTTCCGGGAAAGGGTTGAGGATGAAGGGCGCCAGCATCGTCAGAAGAGCGACGACAACCAGCAGCGTTGTATCTTTTTTTGTAAGTCCGAACATTGCCTTATTCCTCCATCACGCCTTTGCGCCCCATCAGGCCACGTGGCCGTGTGAGCAGGATGACGATTGCAACGAGATAGATGATGATCTGATTGATCCCGGGCAGTACTTCGAGAACAGCGCCCATTGACGCAAAACTCTCCAAGATGCCCAACAGAAAGCCGGCGAGCACAGCACCGGGCAGGGAACCCATGCCGCCGACAACAACCACAACAAAGCTCAAGACAAGGAAGTCCATGCCCATGTGATAGTTTGGCGAGTTGATGGGCGTGTACATCACGCCGGCAAGGCCCGCGACAGCGGCCGCGATGCCGAACATGATTGTGAAGCGCTTGTCGATATTGATGCCAAGCAAGCCGACAGTCTCGCGATCTGCCATGCCGGCCCGGACAACCATACCAAAGGTGGTGAACTGCAGGAAAGCAAACACGGCCCCGACGATTAAGGCAGCAAAGGCAAAGTAGACAAGGCGCCAGTAGGGGTAGATGATGGTGTTCGGGTCAAATCCCAGCATTGCGCCAAAATCGAACGAGCCGGTAAAGGCTGCCGGGGCAGGTGTCGGGATCGGGTTAGCACCGTAGAAGTACTTGATGATTTCCTGAAGCACGATCGCAAGGCCGAAGGTCACGAGGATCTGATCGGCATGGGGGCGCTTGTAGAAGTGCTTGATCAGCCCGCGTTCCATCAAAAAGCCAATGCCGACCATTACAGGGATCGCAAACAGGATCGACAGCGGTACCGCCCAGTCGATGATGGCGTCCCCCGTGGCCTGACCGAAAATGTCGTAGATGTAGGGGACTTCGACTTTCAGCGGATTTCCGAGAAAGTCTTTTTGGGTTTCGTCGATGACCGTATGGCTGATCGTCAGAATGCGGCTGAGTGTGACCGCGCAGAAAGCCCCGATCATAAACAGAGCGCCGTGCGCGAAGTTGACAACGCCCAAGGTGCCGAAGATCAGGGTCAGGCCGAGAGCGATCAGCGCGTAGGCTGAGCCCTTATCGAGGCCGTTAAGTACTTGCAGGATGATTGCGTCCATGGTCCCACCTTCATGAAACGATTGTGGCCCCTAGTCCGGGGAGCAGCGCGCGCAGCGGCGTTCTGCATTGGAAACTCTGGTTGAGAAAGCAGGGGCGGCGGCATCGCGCCGCCCCGTTTTACGTGTCGCTTATGCGCCTGGGTTGCAGGTACCCAGATTGCCACCGAAGATGGAGGCGTCATAGGTCACCTGGCCGACAGGCGTGATCTCGACGATTTCGAGAAGGTCGAACTCGGATGTCGGGTTCTCTTTCCCTTTCACGACCAGAACGTCTTTGAAGCACTGGTGGTCTTCGCCGCGATACAGCGTTGGGCCATTGCCCATACCGTCGAATTCGAAGTCCTTCAGAGCTTCGCCAACCGCACATGGGTTGAACGAACCAGCGCGCTCGACAGCATCCGCATAAAGCAGCGCCTGTACGTAGCACGTATGCGCCGCCTGCGATGGCGGGAAGCCGTACTTGGTGCCGAAGGATTTGACGAATGCCTTGGAGCCTTCGTCCTGCAGCGACCAGTGCCAGTTTGTCGACCCGAAGATGCCCTTAACGTTGGCACCAGCACCCTTCGCCATCAGGCGGGAGTAGAGCGGAACGACGATTTCGAAGTTCTTGCCGTTCACTTGCTTGTCACGCAGGCCGAACTGAACTGCGTTTGTCAGCGAGTTGACCATGTTACCGCCGTAGTGGTTCAGAACCAGCACGTCAGCACCGGATTGCAGAACGGGTGCGATGTAGGACGAGAAGTCTGTTTGTGTCAGCGGCGTTTTCACAGCTGCAACAGTTTCCCAACCCATGGCTTCGGTCGATGTCCGAACAGCTTCTTCTGTGGTGTAACCCCAGTTGTAATCAGCCGTCAGGTGATAGGCCTTGCGGTCCTTGCCGTAGTTGTTGGCCAGGATCGGCGCGAGGGCGGCACCGGACATGTAGGAGTTGAAGAAGTGACGGAAGCCGTTGGCCTTCTTGTCCTTACCTGTGGTGTCGTTGGAGTGGGTCAGACCCGCCATAAAGATGACGCCTGCTTCTTGGCAAAGCGCTTGTACGGCCACAGCCACACCAGAAGACGAGCCACCGGTGATCATCACAGCGCCGTCTTTCTCGATCATGGAGCGGGCCGACGCGCGTGCGGCGTCAGACTTGGTCTGCGTGTCGCCGGTGACGTATTCGACTTTTTTGCCGAGAATACCGTTACCTTGCAGAGCTTTGGACGAGAACGTGTTCATCAGGCCGCCGTCGCCGCCACCATTCAGGTGCTCGACCGCGAGCTCGTAGGCGCGCAGTTCATCCGCGCCCTCATCGGCGTAGGGGCCGGATTGAGGTACGTTGAAACCCAACGTAACCGTGCTGCCAGTCGGTGCGTTGGTAAAGCCAGTGTGACCGTCCGCACGCAGGTACGTGGGCAGCGACAATCCGGCTGCACCAGCCACGGCACCTGTTTTGATCAGGCCGCGACGGGTAAAGTTAGAATTGGACATGAAAATCCTCCCATTTGGTTTACTCAAGCCGACGTCTGAACCTCTCCCCGACGCTGGCATGAAGCACGAAGGTGCAAATTCCGTTGTGCAGGTCGACGGAAAATTTCGCAACAAGTGCCTTGAAATGCACGATTATTTTGTAAATAAATCCACATTGCTTTGCGGCATTTTGTAAATTAAGTGATGTTGCGGTGCAGAAAGTCGTTGAAAACGTGCAGCTTTGCAGGAGGGGGTGAAATGCCCAGAGAAGGATTAACCGGAAGCCGGATCAGAGAACGCCGCTCGGTGATGGGCTTGCGTCAGGCCGACTTGGCCAGATCACTCGGAATTTCTGCGTCATACCTCAATTTGATTGAGCACAACCGCCGCAGAATCGGAGGCAAACTGCTTCTGGACATCGCGGAAGTGCTGAAGGTCGAGCCGTCCATGCTAACCGAAGGGGCCGAAGCCGCGCTGATCTCGACCCTGCGAGAAGCCGCGACCTCGGCCAACCTTGTCGCCAGCGAGGCAGAGCGTGCAGATGAATTGGCCGGCCGATTTCCCGGATGGGCCGAAGCGATCGCCAACAGTCACAGACGCATCGCCACCTTGGAACGTACGGTAGAGACATTGAGCGACCGGTTGACGCATGACCCGCAGCTCGCCGCGTCCGTGCACGAATTGCTGTCTACAGCGGCGGCGATCCGTTCCACCGCGTCGATCCTTGCGGATGAAAAGGATCTGGAGGCGGAGTGGCGCGACCGGTTCCACGCGAACCTGAATCAGGACAGTGCTCGTTTGGCCGAAAGCTCACGCGCGCTGGTGACATATTTCGAGGCAGGGCAAACAGAAAATGACAGTGCGTCGAGCCCGCAAGAAGAGGTCGAGGCATTTCTGTCTCAGATCGACTACCGATTTGACACGCTGGCAGACGAGGCGGGCGCGCTGGATCGCGCAATAGAAAAAGCCGAAGTCCTGCGAAGCAAGTCCGCCAAAGGTTTGGCCCGTCAAGTTGTTCGGCGCGCGCATGAAGATATTTCTGCAGTTCCGGTCGAGGCTTTGACCGAAGTGATCCAGTCCAAAGGGGCTGACCCGATAAAACTGTCGCGCCATTTTTCAGTATCTGTTGCGTGTATCCTGCGCCGATTGGCGTCGCAGCCCGGTGTGGAGGCGGGGCTTGTGGTTGCCGATCGTGCCGGGAGCATCCTGTTCCGCAAGTCCATCGGCCAGTTTGTCATTCCGCGTTTCGGGGCTGCTTGTGCGCTCTGGCCGTTGTTTTCGGCCTTGTCGCAACCCGGTCAGGTAATTCGAACTCCGGTTGTGCAGTTGGGGCGGGCACGTGCGCATTTCGACTGCTATGCGGTGGCCGAGGTCGTGGCAGAGGCCGATTACAATACGCCGCCGTTGATTCAAGCCAGCATGCTTTTGTTGCCAGACGCGGCCTCGGCACCTGCTGATGCTCTCGAGATTGGATCGACCTGTGGGGTGTGTCCGCGCACCCAATGTCCGGGCCGCCGCGAGCCGTCGTTGCTGGCAGACGAGTTCTAAGCAAATGAGATGCATGGCCCGCACACGCATGCTTTGTCAGAGCAAGGTTTTGACAGCAGGCGAAAAACTGTTGATAACGGTACCGCTACTGCGCCATGGCTGTGCGCATTGGGCAGCGTCATAACCCTTTGGGAGGAGGGTGCATGGGCAAGCATGTACTTTTGGTCGAAGACGAGCTTAATATCATCGAGGCGATCAGGTTTCTGCTCAGCCGCGAGGGCTGGAAAGTTGACACGCACAGTAACGGCGAAGACGCCGCGGAAGTGGTGCGTGAGTTGTCGCCGGACCTTGTCGTACTGGATGTTATGCTGCCCGGAAAGAATGGCTTTGATATTCTCGAAGAGTTGCGCGGTCACAGCGAAACAGCGGATTTACCGGTATTGATGCTCACAGCACGGGGTCAGAGCAAAGACCGTGAAATGGCAGAGAAGGCCGGTGTCAGTCGCTTTATGACCAAGCCGTTTTCCAATGCGGAAGTGCTCACCGCTGTGCGCGATCTGGTTTACGTGCACGCACAAAAGACCTGAAACTGATGGCAGACGCGCAGGGCCCCCTGTTTCTCGAAAGAGGCACGTACCGGCGCCGACGTATGATGGATGCGGTCAAGCTCATTGCTTTTCTGGGGGCAGGGCTTTGGATGGTGCCTGTTCTGTGGCCGCATGGTGATGCGGGGCAGAGCGCATCAGTCCCGATGTCCCGAGCGGTGTTTTTTATCTTCGGTATATGGGTGCTGCTGATTATTTTGTCAGCCTGGCTGGTGCGGTCGCTGGCAACACCTGCAGATCAGACACCTCAGACCTCTGACAGCGCCGATACGGACCGCCAGCCGTGACCGCACTCAACGCACTGATTGCCGTTTGTCTGTGCTACGTGGTTTTGCTGTTCGCCATTGCTTTTGCGGCTGAACGGGCGGGCGTGCAGGGGCGGGCTCAATGGTTGTTGCGTTCACCTTTGGTCTACACGCTTTCTCTGTCGATCTATTGCACGGCATGGACTTTTTATGGAGCGGTGGGCAATGCGGCCCGTTCGGGGTTGGAGTATGTGACCATCTACCTGGGCCCCAGTCTCGTCATTCTTGGATGGTGGTGGATTTTGCGGCGTCTGGTCAGGATCGGGCGCAGCCATAAGGTAACATCGATTGCGGATCTGATCTCGTCTCGTTTCGGCAAGTCAAACACTCTTGCGATCGTGGTGACACTAATGGCTGTGATCGGCGTCACACCTTACATCGCGCTGCAACTGCAATCTGTCAGTCTGTCCTTGGCTATCTTTGCCGCGGCAGAGCAGGGCACTTCGGTGCCTGACGCCGACACCGGCCTGAGTGGTCTGTGGATCGCCATGGGTTTGGCGATCTTTACTGTGCTTTTCGGCACGCGAAATCTTAACGTTAACGAACGCCACCACGGTGTTGTCATCGCGGTCGCGGCAGAAGCCGTGGTCAAACTCGTAGCGCTTTTGGCTGTCGGCATCTTCGTCGTCTGGGGCATAGCGGGTGGTCTGCCCGAGACCATGGCGCGCATTGACGCCTCCGACCTTGGGGAGTGGAATACCGATGGCAGTCGCTGGGCGACGCTGACCTTCTTGTCGGCTGCCGCCTTCTTATGCCTGCCGCGAATGTTTCAGGTGATGGTGGTAGAAAACGATGACGAAAACCACCTGCGCGTCGCTTCATGGGCTTTTCCGCTTTACCTGATGTTGATGAGCCTTTTCGTCGTCCCGATTGCGGTCATCGGCTTGGAAGTTCTGCCCGAAGGTTCCAACCCGGATTTGTTCGTGCTCAGCTTGCCGCTTAGTCAGGGGCGGGATGGCTTGGCCATGCTCAGTTTTCTTGGCGGCTTTTCTTCGGCAACATCCATGGTGATCGTCGCGACGCTGGCATTGTCGACAATGGTGTCGAACCACATGGTAATGCCAGTATTTCTCTATCTGCGGCAGGGCGGGGCCAGCCAGTCGGGCGACGTGCGCGACGTTGTTATCCTGTCGCGGCGGTTGTCGATCCTCGGTATCATCGGGTTGGGCTACGTTTATTATCAGGTTTCCGGTGGTTCCAGCGCCCTTGCCGCAATCGGGTTGATATCCTTTGCGGGTGTTGCGCAGTTCCTGCCCGCGATGCTTGGCGGCATTTTCTGGCGTGGTGCGACGCGGCTTGGCGCGTTGTCCGGACTTGCGGTCGGCTTTCTGTTGTGGGTGTTCACAATGCTTCTGCCCAGTTTCGGGCCTGATGCGGTGCTCAGTCAGTCGACGTTTGACAGCGGTCTTTGGGGGCTTGGCTGGCTCAGGCCGCAGGCGTTGTTTGGCATCGATGGCCTCGACCCTATGGTGCACGCTGTGTTTTGGAGCCTTTTGTTGAACACAACGGCCTTTATTGTCGTGTCCTTGTTTTCTTTTCCAAACCCGCTGGAACGTTTGCAGGGGGCACAATTCGTCAACGTTTTTGATCATTCCGCACAACGCCGCGGCTGGAACGCGTCGGTTGCCGAAAGCGAAGACCTGATGATCATGGCGCAACGGATCTTGGGTTCGTCCGAAGCGCGCGCATTGTTTGCCGGGCAAGCGCGTGCGCAAGGGATGTCTGGGCATTTGCCCGAACCCACTCCGGACTTTTTGCAATTACTCGAACGCGAACTGGCGGCAGCTGTCGGTGCTGCCACTGCCCATGCAATGATCAGCCAGATTGTCGGAGGTACGGCGGTTTCGGTGCAGGATTTGCTGGCGGTGGCGGACGAGTCGGCGCAGATGCTGGAGTATTCCAACCAATTGGAGGAAAAATCGCGAGAGCTCAGCCAGACCGCGGCACAGCTACGCGAGGCCAATACCAAGTTAATGCAGCTTAGTGCGCAAAAAGACGCCTTTCTCAGTCAGATTAGCCATGAATTACGCACGCCCATGACATCGATCCGGGCGTTCTCGGAAATTCTGCGAGATGGTGAAGGTATCGGGACGATTGAAAAGACCAAATACGCAAACATCATCCACTCTGAAGCCATCCGCTTGACCCGGCTGTTGAATGATCTTTTGGATCTCAGCGTGCTTGAAAACGGTCAGGTCACCTTGAACATCCAGACAGGGAGCCTGAATGAGTTGCTGGATCAATCGACTGCCACGGCGCAGGCGAGTTCTTCGAAGCCGATCAAGATTGTAAGGCGGCATCTTTCAGAGACGATCACGCTCAATACAGACCTCGACCGACTGGCGCAGGTATTTATCAACCTGATCACCAACGCGCAGAAATACTGCGCGGCTGAATCGCCCAAATTACAGATCAAAGTAACGCAAATGGATGGTGTGGTCGCGATTGACTTCATAGACAATGGGGCTGGGATCCCTGCGGACAAACGGGACTTGATGTTTGAGAAATTCAGCCGCATCGGAAGCCAGGACAGCAACGGGGCTGGTCTCGGACTAGCGATTTGTCGCGAGATCATGCACCGTTTGGGCGGAGACATCAGCTATCTTGCTGATGTCGAGGGAACCGGCTTTCGTGTTGTGGTGCCGCAGGTTGCGGCGTTGGCTGCCCAGTAAGCGAGCCCTTGGAACAACCTTGATCGCTTAAAGGCTATGGTAACCATTCCTGATTATTTCTGATCACGCACGGGCTTGGCGTATTTTGACGCAAGGCGTCTGTATGGGATTAATCGATGTCAGTGTTGCAGCGCAAAGCGCGGGCAGGAAATGAGGAGCGTCAGGCCCGGTCCATGACCGTTCCAAAATCGCTGCGCATTGGTCTGGCAAAGGTCGCGGATGACTTGTTTGATCTGGCTTTGGCAGTCATCGGTGTTTCGAGGGAAACATGGTCAGGCGATGGTGTTTCACAGCAGGTAGAAGATGGGCCTTTGCTGGTTTTGCTAGATGGCCCGCATGGGTCAATTGGCGGCGCAATTATCGATGCGGCGTTGGTACAGGCATTGGTGCAGCAACAAACGATGGGCAAGGTGTTTGCCGCCCAAGAGAGTGAGCGCCGCCTGACGGCCACCGATGCGGCACTTTGTGCCCCGCTTCTCGATCAACTGTTCAAAACTGCAAACAGCTTGCTTGAAGAGGAAGATGACCGTCGTTTGCTTGCGCCTTTTGCCTTTGGCGCACACTGCGAAAACGCGCGTCTTTTCGCGTTGGCACTAGACGCGCCCGAATACCACGTACTCCGGTTGACGGTTGATATCGCTGCGGGCATTTCACAATCAACAATGACCCTCATTTTACCAGAGCCTGAGGCACGGCCTGAAGTCTCAGATGACCCCAAAAATGATGAGGAAGCACCGCATCCGCGCAATTTGGCAAAAACCGTCCTTGCCCTCGAAACTGAACTGACCGCCGTGCTGTGCCGCTTCACAATGCCGATTTCTCAGATCACGTCACTTGCGGTTGGTGTCACAATTCCCGTCCACGCAGAAGCCTTTGATGAAGTGGAATTGTTGACAAACGAGCATCGCAAGATCGCGAAGGGGGCCATGGGGCAGATAGATGGCGTCCGTGCTCTAATGCTGCAGGGGGTCGTGGGCGCGCACGCTGTATCGCTAAACGACACCGGCGCTGATGCGTCCGACCTGCCTGTACCCTCCAGCCCAGAGATCGCGCTTGAAACCACCACTCCACTGTCTCTTGACGAACCGTCCGTCGAGGACGTACCGGATTTGCCAGACCTGCCGGGTTTTGATGATTCCGATGCCGCAGTTACGGCCTTGGAAGACCTGCCTGACTTGCCAGATTTGTCCGACATACCGGATCTTCCGGACCTTGATGAAGAATTCCCAGCGCTGGATGACCTGCCAAAGCTAAATATCGCCTGACGGTCTTTATTAGTTAGCGTTTTGCGTTCGCTTGGAGGGTTGGACGCAGACCTTCAAGCTCGTAACCACCTGCGCGCGCGGCCGCAATAATTTCGTCGGCATCCATCTCGGTTGCAGACCCTAGTGCCCAAGCGATCGTCGTGCGGGTGCCTGAGGCACAATAGGCCAGAACCTTGCCGTCGCACCCGTCTATTATGGCTTTGTTTTGCGCGATGATCTCGGGTGTCATGCTCTGATGGGTGAGCGGCATTACGAAAAATTCAATACCAGCTTCTTGTGCGGCCACTTCCATCGCGGCGGCTTGGTGGCTTGGTGGTACCTCCATATCCGGTCGGTTACACAAAACGCGAACGAACCCCTCTTCGGCAAGCACAGGCATGTCCTGCGGCGAGATCTGCGGGGCGGCAAAAAAGCGGGGTGTGATCTGGCGGATATCCATAGCGCAGAGTTACGATACCACCGCTGGCCTGTCTAGTCGCCGACGAACCGGTGCGGCACACCACATGCCAGCCAGCATCGCGACCAAGAACACGATGCCCGAAACGCCTCCGAAGCTCAGGGATGCGAGGGCAGGGCCGGGGCACAGGCCGGCCAAACCCCATCCTGCACCGAATATAGCAGCGCCGCCGACCAAAGAAGGGTCAATGCGCGCTTCTGGTGCTGCTGGAAACTCGCCGCCACACAGTGGCGTGCGACGGGCGGTCATTCGCCACGCTATTGCCATCGGGACCAGTGCACCGCCCATGACAAAGGCAAGCGTCGGATCCCATGCGCCAAATATGTCCAGAAAACCTTGCACCTTTTGCGTGTCGGTCATGCCGGACACGATCAGTCCCACACCAAAAAACGCCCCTGTGATAAGGGCAATCACAAACCGCATTATCCCATCCCTCCGGTGGCACGCAGCACGGCAACAGTTCCAACACCGACCGCGATGAAAGTGCAGGTTGCGACGATGCCACGAACGCTGAGACGTGAAATGCCGCAAACCCCATGCCCGGAGGTGCAGCCGTTACCCAGACGCGTACCAAACCCGACCAGAAGGCCGGCTGCAATAAGCAACGGCAGGTTCTGAGTGGCCCGCGTTGAAAGCTCCAGATCAAAGAGCGCCAAAATCAACGCCGGGGTGCCAATAAGACCCGCCAGAAACGCCAGTCTTTCACCGCGAAATGAAGCGTGCCTTTCCAACAAGCCGCCGAGCAAGCCACTTGCGCCCATGATGCGCCCGTTTCCCAACAGGAAAATCGCGCCTGCCGTTCCGATCATCAATCCTCCTGCCAAACCAAGCAACCAGTCGTGCATGATCTACCCCTCGTCAAATGTGGCCCGGGATGGTGCACCGGTCAGCCAAAGAAAATCCCCAGAACCACGAGCATCAAGCCGATTACCGACAAAAACAAGGCGCCCAGGTTGAGCGGCAAGGCCTTTTGCAGCGTGGCCTTCAGTTCATCGTCTGATTGCGCCTGTTTGCGCGCACGCGCGACGAAGACAATGCACCAGATCAGCCCCGCAAGGCCTGCAAGCGACAAGAATACACCGCTCCAGATCAACAGATCAAAAATGCTCATGGTATGCTCCGTTACAGTGACTGTGGGCTACTGAATGCAGGGATCTTTTGCAAGCTCAAGCACGTGCAGCATTTGCTCCGGCAGAAGTAGAACCGCGCATGCAAAGCCGCTTGCAGCGGCAAGTTGGGAAAGGTAGGCAGGCGGCGTGTACCACCATACTCGCGCAAAGGGATGCCCGCATGACCGATACAGACATGACCGAAACCGTCCAAGCAGAAGGCGATGCCACCTATCGCGCCACCTCGGGCGAGTTGCGTCAGTTCGTTGAACGTATTGAGCGTTTGGATGCAGAGAAAAAAGACATCGCCGAGCAACAAAAAGAAGTCATGGCAGAAGCCAAGGCGCGCGGATACGACACCAAGGTGCTGCGCAAGGTAATTGCGTTGCGCAAACGGGACGCAGACGAGATCGCTGAAGAAGAAGCCGTTCTGGAAATGTACAAAGAAGCGCTGGGCATGTCCTGACGTTCAGTTTGCGGGGGCTGTCGCGGTTTGTCGCACCAGATCAGACACCTCGGTCAGCTGTGCGCCCATGACGCTGGAATTGCGCCAGATCATGCCAATTGTGCGGCGCGGCTGGACGCCACTAAATTTTGCGACGTCAACGTCGGCGGAGCGTGTTTCAACCGGAACTGCCATTTGGGGGATCAGTGTCACGCCGATGCCGGCACTTACCATTTGCACCAGTGTAGATAGAGAACTGCCTTCGAGACCTTCGGCTGGCAGGGATGCACGGATGTCACAAAAACTGAGCGCTTGATCGCGAAAACAATGCCCCTCTTCAAGCAAAAGTAACCGCATTTCGCGCAAGGCATCGGGGTCAGGTACCGGCTTGTCTGCGTCCGCCCGTGGGCGAACCAGTACAAAGGTCTCATCAAAAAGCGCCACCTCTTTGAGGCTGCTTTCCGATACGGGCAAAGCGACGATCGCCGCGTCGAGCCGTCCATCCTTTAACTCCGCGATCAGCTTCTCTGTCAGCGTTTCTCGCACGTGCAAATCAAGCCCGGGGTACTTTTGGGCCAAGCCGCCGATCAGCGCCGGCAGCAGATATGGGGCGATGGTCGGGATCACGCCAAGGCGCAACCGGCCCATCACGCCGTCGCGTGCCGTTGTTGCCAATTCCTGCAACTCGTCAACTGATCGCAAAATCTCCCTTGTCCGCACCACAAAAGCTTCGCCGAACGCTGTCGGCCTGACCTGACGCGCGCTGCGCTCAAACAGGCGCAGGCCCAAGGAAGCCTCCAATTCTTTGATCTGCATAGATAGTGCGGGTTGAGATATTGCACTGGCCTCAGCAGCTTGTCCAAAGTGACCATGCCGCGCCAGCGCATCGACATAACGAAGCTGTTTCAAGGTGATATTGGTCATAAGAAAAAACTATCGTTTCAATCAGAAAATACAACTAAAACTAATTGCTCGAATCAGTTAGAACAATTCTAGAAACAGGAGAGGGCCAGTGTCCGTTATTGGCCAACCTTGCTCGGGAGGAACTGCACATTCGAGCGTCTGATGGCCGTCTCACGCCGCAGTCGATACCAAATGCTTCAGTTGGAAAGGGTCCGTGCGCAAGCCCGCCATCGCTGCAAATCCTCACAGTTATTCACCTCACGCTTATCGGAGAAACCCATGGACGGAAACGACGTTGAAAACCAAAGCAAATGCCCAGTGATGCATGGCGCACAACCTCATGGTTCGGTTGGGACAAGCGCCAACCAGCGCTGGTGGCCCAATCAGCTTAACCTGAAAGTCCTCGCGCAGAACTCGCCAATGGCCGACCCCATGGGCGAAGATTTCGATTACCGTGAAGAATTCAAAACGCTGGATCTGAAAGCGCTCAAGCAGGACCTGCATGCGCTGATGACAGACAGCCAGGATTGGTGGCCAGCCGATTATGGTCACTATGGCCCTTTCTTCATTCGGATGGCGTGGCATGCTGCCGGCACCTACCGGATCGGTGACGGGCGTGGCGGCGCGGGTTCCGGTTCGCAACGCTTTGCGCCGCTGAACAGCTGGCCGGACAACGCGAACCTTGATAAAGCGCGTCAGTTGCTGTGGCCGATCAAACAGAAATACGGTCGCAAGATTTCATGGGCGGACCTCTTGGTGTTGACCGGTAACGTCGCGCTGGAATCCATGGGTTTCGAAACAGCTGGTTTTGCCGGAGGTCGCGCCGACATCTGGGAACCCGAAGAAGACATCTACTGGGGCCCTGAGGGTGAATGGCTGGCAGATGAACGTTATAGCGGCGATCGTGAGTTGGAAGGTCACTTGGGCGCCGTCCAGATGGGTCTCATTTATGTAAACCCAGAAGGTCCCAACGGCACACCCGACCCTCTGGCGTCTGCGCGTGATATTCGCGAAACCTTTGGCCGTATGGCAATGAACGACGAAGAAACCGTCGCACTCATCGCGGGTGGGCATACTTTCGGCAAGGGCCACGGTGCTGCTGATCCGGAGAAATACGTAGGTCCGGAGCCCGAAGGTGAAGGACTGGAAGCCATGGGCCGCGGGTGGCTCAGCACATATGAGAGCGGCAAGGGTGTCCACACCATTACATCCGGTCTGGAAGGCGCGTGGACGACCAACCCGATCGCCTGGGACAACAACTACTTCGAAAACCTGTTCAATTACGATTGGGAAAAGACCAAAAGCCCGGCAGGTGCAACGCAGTGGAAACCTGTCAACGCTGAAGCGGATGGCACAGTACCGGATGCCCATGATCCAAACAAACGCCACGCACCGGTGATGTTCACGTCTGACCTCGCGCTCAAGATGGACCCGATCTATCACGACATCTCAAAGCGGTTTTACGAAAACCCGGCAGAGTTTGCCGACGCTTTTGCCAAAGCGTGGTACAAGCTGACACACCGCGACATGGGCCCGCACGTGCGCGGTCTTGGCGCGGAAGTTCCGGCAGAGGCGTTTATCTGGCAAGATCCTGTGCCAGCGGTCGATCACGCTCTTGTTGATGATGCTGACATTGCCGAGCTGAAAAGCAAACTGCTTGGGTGCGGGTTGTCAGTTGCGCAACTGGTCACAACGGCTTGGGCTTCGGCGGCGACCTATCGCGGTACGGATATGCGCGGCGGCGCAAACGGTGCACGCATCCGTTTGGCACCTCAGAAGGACTGGGAAGTCAATCAGCCATCCCAGCTTGCAGATGCCTTGTCGAAACTCGAAGCGGTGCAAACAGCGTTCAACGATGCGCAGTCGGGGGGCAAGAAAGTCTCTCTGGCCGATGTCATCGTGTTGGGCGGCACCGCGGCGGTTGAAGCAGCGGCGAAAGCGGCAGGCCACGACCTAACGGTGCCTTTCACGCCGGGTCGCACGGATGCGACGGAAGAACAAACCGATGCAGACAGCTTTGACGTGCTCGAGCCGCGTTCGGACGGTTTCCGCAATTATCACGCGGAAGGGCAGGCACGCTCGGCACCTGAAATGTTGATCGAGAAAGCCTGCTTGATGACACTGACCGCGCCTGAATTGACGGTTCTTGTCGGTGGCATGCGCGCGCTCGGCGCGAATGCAGATGGAAGTGCACACGGCGTATTTACGGACGCACCGGGCACGCTGACCAACGAGTTTTTCGTCAATCTGCTGGATCAGCAGACTGAATGGAAAGCGACTGGTAACGGCGTGTATGAAGGGCGTGATCTGAGCAGTGGCGCGATCAAAGGCACCGCGACGGCTGTCGATCTGCTCTTTGGCTCGAACTCTCAGTTGCGGGCAATTTCCGAAGTCTATGGCGCGTCCGACGCATCGTCGAAATTTGTCACGGATTTTGTCGCCGCATGGTCGAAAGTGATGGATCTTGACCGGTTCGATATGGCGTAACGAGCATTAATGAAAAGACAAAGCGCAGCGCTGAGAAGTGCTGCGCTTTTTTCGTGCCGGATCGGTGTCAGCCGTCGTAAAGACCTGCAACCCGCGCGCGCAACTTGGTCAGGGCCAAGACGGTATCGATTGTTGGTGTTGCGGTTTCCGTCAAAACCCCCAGTTCCTGAACCGACCCCAAAAGCGCGTCGATCTCCATTGGGCGGCCTGCTTCGAGGTCTTGCAGCATCGAAGTACGGTGCGCGCCCACTGCCGCGCCACCATCAATGCGCCGGTCGACATCAATCGGAAACTTCACACCGAGTCTTTCGGCAACTGTCTGTGCTTCGACCATCATATTGCGGGCAACCGCCCGTGTGCCGGGATCCGTGCACAGCACGTCCAACGTGGCAGTGGTGAGGGACGAGATCGGGTTGAACGATAGGTTCCCCCAGAGTTTGACCCAAATTTCATCGCGTAACCTTGGGCGCACCGGCGCTTTTAGTCCGGCTGCCCCCAACGCCTTTGAAAGTGCCATGGCCCGTTCTGATTTTGAACCGTCTGGCTCTCCCAGTGAAAACCGGTTGCCCTCGATATGCTTGATGACGCCGGGTTCTGAAACTTCGGCGGCAGGGTAGACGACGCAGCCAAGAACACGGTCCGGGCCAAAACCATTCCATTGCGCATGGCCCGGATCGACCGTTTCCAGTCGTGTTCCTTCGAGGGGACCATTAAGCTTGTGGAAGTACCACCACGGCACACCGTTTACGCCGCTGACGATCGTAGTGTCTGGCCCGATAAGTGGCTGCATCTTTGACACCACGGGCGGCACAGAATGCGCTTTCAGCGTGACGATGACGTAGTCCTGCACGCCAAGATCGGAGGGATCGTCAGAGGCTGTGACAGCTACTGTGTGCCTCTCGCCTTCCTCAATCAGTGTGAGCCCGTTTGCTTTCATGGCAGCCAGATGTGGGCCGCGGGCCACAAGGCTGACGTCTGCGCCTGCCTGCGCCAGTTTCACGCCCATGTAGCCGCCAATAGCGCCTGCGCCAAAAATACAGATCTTCATGCTGGTCGTCCTTCAATACCTGTCGTTCCGACGGGTCATGTATATTGCATCGCCCGTTGCTTTTGTACGCAAGGGGCAGTCAGGGAGGGGGCTGGGCCCAGCGGTCAGGCCGTTTCTACAAGGCCCAGCTTTTCCGCCATGCCAATCCGCTGCATCTTGCCGGTGGCTCCTTTGGGAATTTCGTCAAGAATGATTATTTTGCGCGGCACTTTGAAATCGGCGACGCGCGTTGCGGCGAATTCGCGGATTTCACGCTCGGTAGCTTCGGATTTCAACACAACAGCCGCGGCCACTTCCTCGCCCAGTTTCGGGTGTGGCAGTGCAAACGTAACCACCTGCGCGACCGCCGGATGATCCAGCAAAACGTCATCCACTTCGAGCGGGCTAATCTTTTCGCCACCACGGTTGATGATTTCCTTCAACCGCCCTGTCAGCCGCAAGTACCCTTCGTCATCAAAGGCACCCTGATCGCCGGTCCTGAACCAGCGGGCTCCATCCGCCTCAAAGAAACTCTTGGCGTTGGCCTCCGGGTTGCCTTCGTAACCGGGGGTTACATTTGGCCCGGAAATCACCACTTCGCCCGTACCTTCAACCAGGCGGTCTTCGATTTCATGTGCGATGCGCACTTTTGGCCCCGCTTCAACGCCAACTGCACCAGGTTTCTGAGCACGCGGCGGTAGCGGGTTCGATGCCATCTGGTGCGCAGCCTCGGTCATCCCGTAGCCTTCGACCACCGGCGCACTAAAGGTCTCGCTCAATGCTTCCATGACGACGGCAGGCAGCGATGCCGATGAAGACCGCAGGAACCGCAGCGGTACCTCCTTGATCGTGTCGGCGTTACGACTGGCGCGGGTCAGGATCGCCTGATGCATGGTTGGCACAGCGGTGTACCAAGTGGGTCGCGCCTCTTTCATCCAGCCGAAGAACTTCATCGCGTCAAATCCCGGTGCGCACCAAACTGATGCGCCCGCGGCCAAAGACGCAGAAACCGCGGCCACCAGCCCGTGAATGTGAAAGAGCGGCATAACGTTCATACAGCGGTCCGCCGGTGTCAGGTCCAACGACACACGAATATGCTCAGCAGATGCCGCGACGTTTGATTGCAACAAAGGCACGATCTTGGGGCGAGAAGTCGTACCCGATGTATGCAGGATGAGGGCGACGTCATCGGCAGTCGGTGCAGTTGTGTCTGCTGTCCCCTGTGTATCGCTGCTCAGCGTAAAATATCCCGCTGCTGACCCTTCCGGAACAGACAGACGGATCAGCGCGATACCTGCCTTTTGCGCTGCAGCGACAGCAGGCCCGTCATCGCCTTCTTTCACAACAAGCGCTTTTGCCTTCAAGTCTCCGAGGTAAAAGTCATATTCTTCCTCGCGGTACGCCGGGTTGAGCGGTGCCGTGGTCGCAACTTGTGCAATGGTCACAAATGCTGCGGCCATCTGAGGCCCGTTTGGGAGGACGATCGCCACCCGATCCCCGCGTCCGACCCCGAAACTGTTCAGCGCGCTGCGCACTTCTTCTGTCAGGCTGCGCAGGCCGCCATATGTAAGAAATTCAGCGCCCGGCGCGCCAAAGGCGATTGCCTCGGCGTCGTGCGCGGCAAGCAGGTCGGAAACCTTCGTATGCATGGATCGTGTCCTTGGTTATTTATTCGGCCGGTTCGCGAAGCTCGGGGCCGCGCGCCGGTTTCTTGAGGTATTTCATCAGTGGCATCAAGAAAAACACCACGCTTATGCCGATAAAGGTAGCGGACAATGGCCGTTCGACAAATGCCATAACGTCTCCTTGCTCCGCGATAAGCGTCTGACGGAAGCTTTTTTCCATCAACGGGCCCAGAACGAGCGCCAGAACCAGCGGTGCCATCGGGTAGTCGGCTTTCCGCAAAAGATATCCGACGACGCCAAAGCCTGCGATTAGCCACACATCGTGCATCTTCTGGCTCGGCGCATAGCCGCCAACGATGCAAAGGACGATAACAAGGGCGCATAAGACGGTAAACGGCATGCGCAAAGCCCAAACAAAGATCGGGATCAGTGCCAGATTGATAAGTACCGCCGCGACATTTGCCGTGTAGAGCGAAGAGATCAATCCCCAGACGAAATCCGGCTGTTCGATAAACAGCATCGGGCCGGGGACCAATCCCCACATTACCATCCCACCAAGCAAAAGGGCCGTCGTCGGGGAGCCCGGAATACCCAAGGTCAGCATTGGCAGCAAAGATCCGGTTGATGCTGCATTGTTTGCAGTTTCGGGCGATGCCACCCCTTCAATATTGCCCTTGCCAAAGGTTTCGGGATTTTTCGACATCAGTTTTGACAGGCCATACGACATCAGCGCGGCGGGTGTTGCGCCAGCAGCCGGCAGCATCCCAACGAAAAACCCGATAAACGACCCGAAGGACAGCGTTTTCCAAAGTTTGCTAACCTCTTTCAGGCCCAGCCACAGTTCCTTGATGGTCAGTTTGGCAGGGGTGATTGAGGGCGCGCTTTTGGACGTTTCAATGGTGTGCAGTATCTCCCCGATACCGTAGATTCCGATCGCGAGTACCAAAAAGCTTATGCCAGAGTAAAAACCAGGTTGATCGAAGAAGATCAGGCGCGGTTGACCCGAGATCAGGTCGAGCCCAACCGTCGACAGGGCCAGACCAAGACAAATCATGATGATCGTTTTGAGAACGTCGTCCCCGCCGAGACCTACAAAAGTCGTGAAGGCAAGCAAGACCAGCGCAAACTCTTCCGCCGGCCCGAAAGCCAGAGCGATATCCGCAAGAGGTACTGCAAACAGGGTGAACAGAATGACGGAGACAGTCCCCCCCACAAAGGAGGCGGTCGCTGCAGCAATCAATGCAAGGCCGGCCTTGCCCTGTTGCGCCATCGGTCTGCCGTCAAACGTGGTTGCGACGGCTGTCGAAGCGCCGGGTATGCCAAGAAGGATCGAACTGATCGCACCGCCATACATCGCCCCGTAGTAGATTGCTGCCAGCAGGATAATGGCGGAGGAAGGAGGTACGATAAATGTCATCGGCAGGACGATGGCAACACCGTTGACAGAACCAAGTCCCGGCATCGCGCCGATAAACAGGCCGGCAGTCACACCCAGAATGACGATCATAAGGTTGAGAGGGGACAGCGAGGTCGCAAAGCCGTCCGAGAGATGTGCAATCAGATCCATCGACGACGTCCCTTAGAAAAATGCCGCGTAAAGCGGGATGAAGAGCGCCTCGGTCACGCCTTTTGGCAGCAGGATCTTCAGCGTGACTTCGAAAAAGAAAAAGACAAATACAGGTGTCGCGATGACCAACGAGGCGGTCAGCGTCCAGCTGTGCCCACCGAATATGCGCAAGTACCACACCAAAAACAACGGCAGCGCGATATACGCGCCAAGCAAAGGGATCATCGCGATGGTGGCCACAACCGCGATCGACACGCTCAGGACAGAACGTATGGTTTCGGGGTCAAAAAACGGCCCTTGCTCCGTGTGCGGCCCGCGACAGCTGCGCCACAAGATGGCACCAGCGGCACAGAACATGATCGCCGAGAGCCAGAATGGGAAAGCACCCCCGCCAGGTCCGCCGGTCATACCGTTCCATCCGATTGGCAGCGCCATGGCGTGCCACATAAAATACAACGACATCAGCATGATGGATGCCGCGATCACACGATCTGCAGTCAGCATTGCCCGTCTCTCACTTAAAGGAAATTCATGCACGCAGGGCGATTGGCACGCCCCACGCTGTTTCATGACCGATCTGTAAGATCAGGACCCTTCGTTGGACGATCCCAGCAGGTCCGCGTGCTTGGCGCGTTCGTCAAGGAAATATGTCTGCAGTTCGTCCCCTGTGAGGAAGTCGGCCATGAGCGCCTTTTCCTGCGTGTACGTCTGCCACTCTTCCGATGCGTTCAGCTTTTCGAACATCTCGGTGTAATAAGCCACCGCTTCCGGAGCCATGCCCTTTGGTGCCACAAACGAACGCTGCATCCAGTAGACCAGATCGTGACCCAGTTCGCCCATTGTGGGTGTATCAGGGAAAACTTCGATCCGCTCGGGTGTGAAGGCCGCAATGGGGCGAACTTTTCCAGCATTGTAAAACCCGAGTGCTTCGGACGGGTTGTTCACCGAACTGTCGATGTGACCGCCGACGAGATTCTTGGCCACGTCTCCGCCCCCTTTGAAGGGCACATATGTCACCTGAATGCCGAACTCGTTCTCAAGCATGGATGTGACGAGGCTGTCTTCCTGACCGGTGCCTGTTCCGCCCATTTTCCACGTGCCGCCTGACGCTTTTACCGCTTCGACGTAATCGTCCAGTGTCTTGATGTCACTGTCTGCGTTCACCCAAAGTACAAATGTGTCCAATGCCATCCGGGCCACAGGGGTAAATTCCTCGATGTCGACGCCAATGTCAGTGCGCAATGGTGTGGTATAATAGCTGTTCAGCGTTGCCATGATCACATGGTTCTCGCCCTCTTTGTCCTTCAGGTAACGCAGTGCCTCGGCACCAGAACCACCGCCTTTGTTGATTGGCATGACAGGCATATTCGCCAGCTTTTCCTTTTGAATGATCGACTGGAAAAGACGGGCCAAACGATCTGCGCCGCCGCCTTGGCCGGCCATAATGACCATTTCCACCGGTTTAGTCGGTTTCCAGTCACCCGCGACTGCGGGCAACGCTGTCATCATGGCTGCGGTTGCTGCGAGGCCCAAAGCGACCCGGCGTGTAAAGTTGTTAGTCATGTAGCATCCTCCCTAGGAACATCGGGCAGAAAAACCCGTATAATTGTTGCCGGATGGCGCACACACCCTCACAACCTGACCGAACAGCTAGGGCAGGAGTAATAAAATTTCACGAAAATTAGGGTATGCGTGTTAATTGTTGCTTTTACAGAAAAAATATTTGTAAATTTGTAAACATGGAGAAAACACTTATCGGTCCTCAGCTAAGGCAACTGCGCAACTCGTTTAACCACACGCAGGTGGAAATGGCGCGTCAGCTGGGAGTATCGCCCGCTTATGTGAACCTGCTGGAAAACAATCAGCGCAGCTTGTCGGTTAAAGTCTTGATGGCATTGACGGAAAGTTACGGAGTTGACTGGCGTAGCTTGGTTAAGGACAGCGAGATAACCCAGCTTGCCGATCTGCGAAGCGCTGTGCGCGATCCGATCTTTTCCAGCGATATACCTGACCTGCATGAACTTCGCGGGGCCGCCGATCATGCACCAAAGCTCGTTGATTTGTTTCTCCAGCTATACCAGCACCACGGCAAATTGCGTGAAAATTTGCGCAATATAACGCATGCGGGTGCGTCGGTAGATATGCTCGCCAAGTCACCGGAAACGGCAATCTACGATTATTTTCGCAACCACTCGAACTATTTTGACGCGCTGGAACAGGCTGCCGAAGCCGGGCGCGCCGCTGTTGGTGGTACCCAAGACGACATTTATGGTAGTCTCAAACGTCATCTGAAAAATGCCTACGGCATCGACGCAGAGGTTGTCGCCTTGGAAGAGATGCCTGAAACACTGCGCATTTTCGATGCAGACGCATGCCGGGTGCGATTGTCTGAAGCGCTTGACCAGATCAACCGAAACTTTCAGCTCGCGCACGTTCTGGGCCTGGTGAGCTGCGGTAGCCTGCTCGAAGCGCTTGTGGCGGACGCCGAAATTTCCTCTGAAGCGGGCATGGCGCGCTGTCGTGTAGAACTGGCGAATTATTTCGCCGCTGCATTCTTGATGCCCTATGACCGGATTCTCGCCAGCGCCCGCGCGAGCGCATATGACATCGACCGCATTGCGCTCAGTTTCGGCGTCTCATTTGAACAGGCGGCCCAGCGTCTGACCACTTTGCAGCGCAAGGGCGCTCAAGGGGTGCCGTTCTTCTTTTTGCGCATCGACAAGTCGGGCAATGTGACCAAGCGTTTTAATGCGACCTCTTTTACCTTGGCAGAGCAGGGGGGCGCATGCCCGGTATGGAATATTCACGGGGCGTTTTCGGTCCCAGGCAGGATCGTGCCTCAGTTCGTCGAGCTGCCGGATGCAGGACAGTTTTTTACCATCAGCCGGACCACTGATCGCCCTGTATTCAGCCGCCATTCGCCGGATCGCAAGCTTGTCGTGACCCTTGGTTGTGAACGCTCGCATGTGCGCGATATCGGATACGCCAACCCGTTTAACCTCGATGACAGTACTGCCATCGCGAAAATTGGGATCAACTGTCATATTTGCCCGCGGCAAGCCTGCTCGGAACGGGCGCATGAACCGTTGCACGTGAACTTGCCGCTAGATGCGAACCGGCGCGGATCCACCCGCTACGAAAGCTGATATCGCAATTTAGAGATTGCCGCCTGCGCTTCGTGGGCGCTAGGCTGGGTATACGTAACCGGGCAGAGGGTGTCTTTTGGACGCGCCCGACGTCGCATGCACCGCGACGCGTGAAACCCCACCATGGCAACTGCGCAAGACGCGCAATGTGAGGACGCACTGGTGCGACAAGGGAGGATATATTGAAAATGATGAAAGCAGGCGTGATCGGCATCGGCGACATGGGAAGCGGTTTGGCTAAGAACCTTTTGGCCGCCGGTTTCCAAGTCACAGGGCGGGACATAAAATCTGACAGGATGGCAGCCTTTGAGGCGATGGGAGGGCAACCCGCACAAAGTACCGCAGCAGTTGGCACCTTTGCCGATGCGGTTTTTGTCATGGTCATGACTGGGGCCGAAGCGCGTAGCGTCATTTTGGGCCCCGACGGTCTTGTCGCAAATATGAAACCCGGCGCGGCAATTCTTCTTACCGCTACAATCAAGCCGCATGAGGCAGAAGCGATTGGCGCTGAGATGGCTGAGAGCGGCATTGCGCTGATCGATACGCCTGTTTCTGGCGGGTACCCCGGCGCGCAATCCGGCACGCTGACCATGATGGCGGCAGCACCTGATGCAATTCTTGATCAGTATGCACCGGTAATGCAGGCCGTTTCGGCGAATATTCATCGCGTCGGCAGCACGCCGGGCGCGGGTCAGACCGTCAAGGCCTGCCTGCAATCGCTTATCGGTGCGCAATTCTCCGCAACTTTCGAAGCGGCTGCGCTCGCGGCCAAAGCTGGGGTGCCGGGGCAGGTGCTGCTGGACGTGTTCTCGACATCCTCTGCAGGGTGCGGCGTGGTGAACAACGCGCTGGAAAAGATCATCGACCGGCAGTTCGAGGGAACCGGCAGTCACATCAATACGATGCACAAAGATCTGACGATTTCGATGAACTTGGGCGAGCAGCTCGGCGTGCCCCTGCACACCGCCGCTGCGGCCATGCAGATTTTTCATGCCGGGCGCAGCAAGTATCCGGATGGCGATAACTGGGTGTGCACGCGCGTGATCGAAGAAATCGTTGGCGCGCAACTTCACCGGGTCAAGCCGTCATGAAGCTGGGTGTTATCTGTGACGGCATCAGCCGGGATCTCGCGCATGCGATTGACGTCATGGACGCGTTTTCGCTCACGCATGCAGAGCTGCAATTTGTTGGTGACAAAGAGGTCGGGGATCACACGGCGCAGGAAATCCGTGATATGGATCATTTGCTTCGGGCCCGAGGTAAGCCGGTCTCATGCCTCTCGCGCCACATCTTTGCGGGTCTCACAGGAAGCAACCAGCCCGGAGATGCGCAGCACCGAACACACATGGAGGCATTGCGCCGGGTGATCGATATGGCCCATGTCGTAGGCGCACCCTTGGTGAGGATCATGACCTCAAAAAAAGAGCAGATATTGTGGGGGCACAACGGTGCTGAAAAATGGAACGTGGCGCATGGCGCATGGGACAAGGCGCTGACGCTGATCGCGCCGGCGTTGGACGTTGCACGTGATGCCGGCATAACGCTTGTTGTCGAAACCGGTAACGGGACAATGGTGAATTCAAGCTACACGGCGCGCAAACTGATCGATGATCTGGATGCGCTGGACGTGCTGAAGGTTTTGTGGGATCCGGCCAACAACTGCTGGTGCCACGAAGTCGCATGGCCGGACGGGTACGATGTGCTGCGCGGTGGCTACCTTGGACATATCCATATCAAGGACGTCATTGTTGATACGCCGCGTGCCACGCTGACCGTTACGCCTTTGGGCGAAGGGCAACTGGCCAAATCCTACGAGGATATTGCGCAGGCTCTAAAGTCCGACGGGTACGATGGGGCGATTTCACTGGAAAGTGTTTATCACCCCGGCAACGGTGACTTTGAATCTGGTTTCCGGCAATGCGTGGGGCCGTTCACGAAGCTTTTTGCCTGATACCGGAAAGAGACCCGGCGCAGCCTGTTGCCGCGCCGGGAAGCCGCTTAGTCGATGATGTCATTCAGCGTCTGGGAGGGCCGCATGACCTGAGCCGTCTTGTCGTCATTGGTGTGGTAATAGCCACCTGTGTCCACCGGGCTGCCCTGTACTGCGGCAAAGTCGGCGACAACCTTATCCTCGTTTTCGGCCAGCGCTTTGGCAATCGGGGCAAAATACGCAGCCAACTCGGCGTCGTCTGTTTGCTCGGCCAGTGCCTGAGCCCAATAGAGCGCAAAATAGTAATGGCTGTCGCGATTGTCGGGCTGTCCGACACGACGGCTGGGGGAGCGGTCATTATCCAGAACCCCTTGGGTCGCGGCATCAACGGCCTTGCCCAGAACGCGCGCTTTCTCGTTGCCGCGTGCATCCGCAAGGAATTTCAGGCTTTCGCCAAGCGCACAGAACTCGCCAAGGCTATCCCAGCGCAAATGGTTCTCTTCCATCAGCTGCTGGACGTGCTTGGGGGCCGATCCGCCGGCACCAGTTTCAAACAGACCTCCGCCTTGCATCAGCTTTACGATGGACAGCATTTTGGCCGATGTGCCGAGTTCGAGGATCGGAAACAAATCCGTCAGGTAGTCACGCAGCACGTTGCCGGTAACGGCAATTGACGTTGCCCCTGTGCGGATCGTTTCGAGCGTGACGCGAGTAGCCTCGCGCGGCGACATGATCTGAAACTTGTCAGCCACGCCCTTGGCTTCGAGGATCGGCTTTACGTATGCAATCAGCTCGGCGTCGTGTGCCCGTGTTTCATCAAGCCAGAAAATCGCCTGACAACCTTCAGCGCGCTGACGGTCAATGGCCAGTTGCGCCCAGTCTTCAATCGGTGCTTTGCGTGTTGACGCGGAGCGCCAGATATCGCCGGCCTCGACCTCATGCGTGTGCAATACATCGCCATTCGCCGCGATCATGCGCACCGTGCCGGCGGACTCCATCTCGAAGGTTGTCGGGTGGGAGCCGTACTCTTCGGCCTTTTGCGCCATCAGGCCGATGTTTTGTACAGTGCCGGATGTGGTCGGGTCGAGCGCACCGGTCTGCTTGAAGTAGTTGATCGATTCCTCATAAACCGGCGCATAAGAGCTGTCGGGAATGACGCAGTTGCTGTCTGCTTCTTTTCCATCCGGGCCCCAGCCCTTGCCGCCAGCCCGGATCAAAGCAGGCATTGAGGCGTCGATAATCACGTCCGAGGGAACGTGCAGGTTCGAGATGCCCTTGTCGGAATTGACCATATACATGGGCGGACGTTCGGCCATGGTCTTTTCAATGTCTGCCATGATTTCAGCATTGCCTGAAACGCGATCAAGCAGGTCACCAAGCCCTGAATTCGGGTTAACACCGAGCGCCGACATTTCGTCGCCCCATACGTCGAAAACAGGTTTGAGATACGCTTTGACCGCGTGTCCGAAGATAATCGGATCGGACACTTTCATCATCGTCGCTTTCATGTGCAGCGAAAATAGTGTCCCGGCTTCTTTCGTTGCCGCGATCTGGTCCAGCAAAAATGCGCTTAGCGCAGACGCGGACATAAAGGTAGCATCCACGACCGTACCGTCAGGGAAGTCGACGCCGTCTTTCAGCACTGTAACAGAGCCATCGGCTGCAACGTGCTCGATGCGGGCGGGTCCTGCCTGTGCTTCGCTCAGGGTCACGGAAGTTTCATTCGACCTGAAGTCGTTGGCGCCCATCGTGCTGACAACGGTTTTGCTGTCAGAGGACCATGTGCCCATCGAATGCGGATTGGATTGGGCAAATTTTTTCACGGCGGCGGCGGCGCGACGGTCGGAATTGCCTTCCCGCAAGACAGGGTTGACCGCCGAGCCCTTGATCGCGTCGTAGCGCGCGCGCACGTCTTTTTCTTCGTCGGTGGAGGGGCTTTCCGGGTAGTCGGGCAGATCGTACCCTTGTCCCTGCAACTCCTTGACTGCTGCAACAAGCTGCGGCACCGAGGCCGAGATGTTCGGCAGCTTGATCACGTTCGCTTCCGGTGTTTTTACCAGTTTTCCCAAGGCAGCAAGGTCATCCGGTTGCCGCTGAGCGTCGGTCAGCTTTTCGGGGAAGGCGGCAATGATCCGCCCGGCCAGCGAAATGTCTTTCTCGCCAACCGACACCCCTGCGGCTGCGGCAAAACGCCGAATGATCGGAAGCAAGGAAGCGGAGGCCAACTGCGGCGCTTCGTCGACTTTTGTGTAGATGATGTCAGGAGAATTGCTATCGGTCATGTCTGTGCCTTTCTTGCCAGTTGCCCTGTCACTATCGCGTCATACAACAAAGGTCTACCATGGTATACAAACTGCGGCGATTGGCCCGACCAAACGCTTTTTCTTTGCGATACAGGTGCAATTGTTCAGGGTGAATTTCGGATTAGGGAAATTGTTTTCCCTATGCTACCGTCCGCTCATGCGCCGTTTCGACCATACCAATTTCCGGCTCAAAATGGCTGCTTCTTTGCAGGCAGGCTGGCAATTACGAGCGCGCATGACTGCAGGACAATCCAAATGGCACCAGTACACAAGTGTCCAAAAGCGGTGTCCGATGGCCGTGCCGTAATTTCCGCGTTGCACGGTGTTCGTTTCAACAAGGAGGAAAGAAATGAACCTTAGGCCAGATCCGACGTTTCACGCGTCACCAAAGCTTGCGATGCAAGCACCGGTCGAGAACTACGCATTCACCGTGATGCTGAGCCCCGATGCGTCGCAACCTGATGGCATTGCGGTCATTGACCTGAATCCGAAATCTGACAAATACGGGCAGATTGTGCATCAGGTAATCATGCCGAACAAAGGCGATGAGTTCCATCACTTTGGCTGGAACGCGTGCTCATCTTCATTGTCACCATTGTCTGGTCACGCTTTTCTCGAACGTCGATACCTGATCGTGCCGGGCATCCGGTCTTCGCGCGTGTATATCATCGACGTAAAAGAACCCTTGGAAGCCAAAATCCACAAGGTCATTGAACCTGAGGAAATTTTTGAAAAAACCGGGTATTCGCGTCCGCACACAATCCACTGCGGACCCGAAGGCATCTACGTTTCCACCCTTGGCGGCGGCGGCGAAGATGGCACCGATGGCCCTCCCGGGATATTCATTCTGGACTGTGAAACCTTCGATATCGTCGGGCGTTACGAAATAGACCGCGGAGAGCAGGACAAACACTATGACTTTTGGTGGAACCTTCCACAGGATTACATGGTCAGTTCTGAATGGGCCCTGCCGCCACAGTTTGAAAACGGCATCGTCGCCGAGGACCTGCTGAGCAACAAGTACGGGCACAAAATCCATTTCTGGGATTTGCGCGCGCGCAAGAATATCCAGACCATCGATCTGGGAGAGAACCACCAGATGGCGCTGGAAATTCGCCCCGCGCACGATCCGACCAAATCCTATGGTTTCTGTGGTGTCGTTGTCGACACAACCAACCTGCAAGGTTCTATCTTTACGTGGTGGCGCGATGACGACGGCAAGTGGCAGGCGAAAAAGACCATCACGATTGATCCGGTTCCTGCTGATCCGGATGATCTGCCTGACTTGCTAAAAGGCTTCTCGGCAGTTCCGCCACTGGTAACAGACATCGATCTCAGTCTGGATGACAAATACCTCTACGTGGCGTGCTGGGGGTTGGGCGAAATGCACCAGTATGACGTATCTGACCCGATGAATCCTGTTCTCGCTGGCAAGGTGGAGATTGGCGGAATTGTCGCCGACACAAAACACCCAAGCGGTGGCGATTTTGCTTTCGGTCCGCAAATGGTCGAAGTCAGCCGTGACGGCAAACGGGTCTATTGGACCAACTCTCTCTATTCAACGTGGGATGACCAGTTCTACCCCAACGATGAGGGTGGTCAGATGGTAATGGCCCGCGTTGGAGATGACGGGAGCTTTGCTCTGGATCCCGATTTCTACATCGATTTCCCTAAAGGGTATCGCAGCCACCAGATCCGGCTTGAGGGAGGAGACTGTTCCACCGACAGTTTCTGTTATCCTTCAGTCTGACACCTGAATGGACGATGCATTGTCAGTGACGGCCCTTTGGTGGGCCGTCATTTTTTCGGGCTTCTATCATGGTGTAAACCCCGGCATGGGGTGGCCTCTTGCAGTGTCGGCGGCTCTGATGACGCAAAAACGCCGCGATCTTTGGCGTGCGTTGGGGCTATTGTCGGCAGGGCATCTATTGGCGATGTTGGCAATTCTATTGCCGTTCTCCATTATGATTTTCCTGGTGGATTGGGAAAAGCACATCCGCATCGGTGCAGGTCTGCTGGTTATGGCGATGGGGATGTATCTGCTGATCAATCCCAGACACCCACGCTATCTTGCGCGCGTGCACCCCGCAAGGTTGGCGCTCTGGTCCTTTCTGGCGGCAGTCGCGCATGGGGCGGGGTTGATGCTGGTGCCGATCTACTTGGGTATCTGCGCCATAGGCGAGAACGAGGGGGGGCATGCCGCTGCTGAAACACTGATGAGCGGCAATGTGCCGATCGCACTGGCTGTTGCTTTTGCCCATACTGCTGCCATGACGATGGCGGGGGGGATCATCGCCGTCGTGATCTATCACTGGCTGGGGCTAAAGTTTCTGTCCAAAACCTGGTTCAATCTTGATCGGGTTTGGGCAATCAGCCTCGTCCTGGTAGGGGCATTGGGCATCTATATGGCTTTCACAGGCCATTAGAGCGGATGCTAAATATAATCTCTTACAACATGTTATGCGGCAAGGTTCATGCAGCACGTGAGGGTGGGGCGACGCCTGCGAATTCAGCTATGACCTCAGCATATTCGGGATCATCCGCCGCAAGACTCAGCGTCGCGCGTAGCATTCCTGATTTGGAGCCGCAATCGAAACGGGTGCCGGAAAAACGCCATCCGCTCAGTCCAATGCGCGGCGTGCTTGCGGCAATCGCGTCGGTCAGTTGGATTTCGCCACCAGCGCCGGGTGTTTGAGCGGACAGGTCAGAGAAAATAGATCCGTCAAGCACGTATCTTCCGACTACGGCCTCGCGCGAGGGGGCATTTTCGGTGCTGGGCTTTTCGACCATGCCGCGCGCAGTCAACAGGTTGCCGGATTGCCCGGTGACATCCAAAATGCCATACTTTTTAGTATCTTCCGGTGCGACCGTCATAGTCGCTACCATATGTCCGGCGTCTTGTGCGCTGTAGGCCTCGATCATTTCGGCAATGCAGCTGCCGCCGATAATTAGATCATCCGGCAGGATAACAGCCACCGCGCCGGGTAGAGCGAATTCTTTGGCACATAAAACAGCGTGGCCCAGACCGAGCGGTTCGTGTTGCATCGTGAAAACCGCGTCGTCCTCTTCTTCGCACAGTGCAGCTTCTTTCAGCTTTGCGGCAATCCGCTCTTTGCCCTTGTCGCGAAGTTGCCGGCGCAAACGCACGTCGTCCATGACATGCCGTTCGATCGCGGATTTGCTCGGGTGGCTGACAAAGACCATCCGTTCAATGCCTGCAGCCTGCACTTCATCGATGGCATATTGGATCAGCGGCGTGTCGATTACTGGCAAAAGCTCTTTCGGCATTGCTTTGGTTGCTGGCAAAAACCGTGTCCCCATACCTGCGACTGGGAAGATGGCTGTACGAACCGATGATGTCATTACGTGGACTCCTGTTTGCCTGCTGCACTGCAGAACCTAGGTCGCTTGGTGGGAGAAGTCAAAAAACGACATTTTGGTGTCGCTAAAAGATTATTTGACGCCTAATTGGGCGTCGATGCGATTAAAAATTATGCAAATGCAGCGTTCGGGAACCGTTCGTCGGAGGTGCGCGTTATCACATTGACGCATTTCGCGTGTGCAGCATTGACGACAGGAGAGAGGCCGCCATTCTTAACACATCGATAAACACGTAGTGCGAAATCTTCTTCGTCTGCCGGCTCCTTTTCAGCCGCTCCCACGTTTGTTTTCACGTTTCCAGAGGTCCGAATGAAACACACACCAGTCAACGGCGCGCTCGTTCCCATTTTTGCCAAGAAATACGACCGTGTCGCCGTGATTGGCGCGGGTTCTTGGGGGACGGCGCTTGCGGCTATTCTGGCATCCTCGGGGGTTCAGGTGAATCTTTGGGGGCGGCGCACATATGTAGTAGACGAGATCAACACGTCTCAGTGCAACAATTCTTATCTGCCTGACGTGCCGCTGCCAGTGTCTTTGAGAGCTTTTGCAGATTTGGATGCTGCATTGGAAAACGTGCAGGCAGCCCTGATCGTCGTGCCCTCACGCAGCATTCGTGCGGTAGCGCGCCGGATGTCATCGTCTATCCCGGATGCAATTCCTGTGGCGGTCTGCGCAAAGGGCATTGAGGAAAACAGCGGCCTGCTGATGACGCAAGTCGCCGAAGAAGAATTGCCCGGACACCCAGTCGGATGCGTTTCCGGTCCGACCTTTGCCCGAGAAGCAGCACTGGGCCACCCGACCGCTGCAACAGTCGCTTTCCCGTTTGCCTACGCGGACCGTCTGAAACCGGCGGAAAGCTTTGCCGCCCAACTAGCGGTGTCCCTCACGACCGAGAGCTTTCGTGCATATGTGTCGGACGATTTGGTCGGTGTCGAGATCGGGGGCGCCCTGAAAAACGTCATTGCGATTGCGTGCGGTATGATGACTGGCGCTGGATTTGCCGAGAATACCCGCGCCGCTTTGATTACCCGTGGCGTTGACGAAATGAAGGCGCTCGCCGAAGCGCTTGGTGGCCGCCGCGAAACAGTAACCGGACTTTCGGGAATAGGTGATCTGTCTTTGACCTGTTCCAGCAGCACGTCGCGCAATATGTCGCTCGGCCTGCAACTGGGGCAGGGCACCGCACGGAAAGACTGTTTCGATGGTGCGCCAGTGGTCGTCGAAGGCGAGGCAAACGCCAAATCTGTGACCGACCTTGCGCGCACGGTGGGCGTAGCGCTTCCAATTTGTGAAACCGTGCGGGCGATCTTGCACGATGACCAAGATCTGGGGACAGCATTTGCTGCGCTCTGGGCGCGACCGATCGAGGCTGAGCCGCGCACAATGGATCTTGAATTCAGCCACCCCGCAACTGACCAAGCGATAGCAACACTTGCAGAAAGGATATCATGACCCGGCACGAAAAATTTGCGACCCCTACAATCTCAGAGAAGGAATTTGTCCTAGCGACGGACCTGGACGGTACGTTTCTTGGAGGCTCGGATGAAGACCGCGCCCGCTTTTACAAATGGATTGAGACGAATCGTGATCGTATCGGGCTGATATTCGTGACCGGTCGGGATCCTGGTCATGTCAGCCATTTAACCCGCAAGGAGGGCGTGCCGCGCCCGGATTATGTGGTGGGTGATGTCGGCACGACGATTGCCAAGATGGGCGCTGATCACCTGCTGTCTCCGATCGACACTTTAGAGCAGCTCATTGCCGATAGTTGGGACAACGCCACAGCCATGGTTCAGGCAACCTTGCATCGATTTCCCGGACTGCGGTTGCAGTCCAGCGGCTTTCGGTACCGCATGAGCTACGATCTGGATCCAGCAACATTTGACCCGGAAGCCGTGACCGCGATCGAGAGCCTTGGTCTCGATGTGCTGGTGTCTGACAATCAGTATTTTGACGTCTTGCCAAAAGGCGTGAGCAAAGGGCCGTCGCTACTGCGCTTGCTGGACCATCTTGATATCGCGCATGGCCGCACCTTGGTGGCCGGCGATACGCTGAATGATCTGTCGATGCTACAGACCGGTCTGCCGGCAGTGGCGGTCGGTGGGTCGGAGCAAGCGCTGATCGATCAACTGGATGCCACCGATACAGTGTATCAGGCGAACGGTATCGGCGTTGCTGGCATCGCCGAGGCGATCATTCATCACCGGCTTTTCGGCCAGAACAGAAAGGCGGCGTAACATGGCCTCAGAACTTGTAATCGTTTATCACCGGCAACCCTATGAGGAAGTTGAGGAAAACGGCAAAATTGTTTTCAAGGAAAACAAGAGCCCGAACGGGATCGTGCCGACACTCAAAAGTTTCTTTGGCAGTGTCGATCATGGCGCATGGATCGCCTGGAAGCTGGCGGAAGACGTCGAGAACCCAGACTTTGAGCAGAAAGTTGAGATCAACGACGCCTACGGAGACTACTCGGTCTCCCGTTTGCCCTTGTCTGCTGATCAGGTGCGAGAGTTCTATCACATTACCTCCAAGGAGGCCTTTTGGCCGATCCTCCATGCATTCAAAGAACGGTACAATTATGACCCTGTGGACTGGGATAATTTCCGCGATGTGAACAAACGCTTTGCAGAAGCCGCTGCAGAAGAGGCAGCGCAGGGCGCGCTTGTTTGGGTGCATGACTATAACCTTTGGCTGGTGCCCGGATATCTGCGGGAAATGCGTCCAGATGTGCGCATCGCCTTTTTCCACCACACCCCGTTTCCGTCGGCCGACATTTTTAACGCGCTGCCGTGGCGCAAAGAAATCGTCAAAAGCCTCTTGGCCTGTGATGATGTCGGTTTTCATGTTCCGCGTTACGCCGCGAATTTCATTTCGGTGGCCCGCAGTCTTTTTGATGTGGACGTTTCGCATCCGGTCAAGGTGCCCGAGAAGTGGATCACAGAAGGCACCGCGCTGACCGAGCGGGTGATCTCAGAATATGTCACCTTTGACGGGCGCCAAGTGTCCGTTAGCGTGACGCCGGTCGGTGTTGACGTCGACTTTGTCGATGAACGGGCAAAATCCGAAGCGACCGCAGACCGCGCCCGTGAAATCCGCGGAGAAATGGGGGATGCGCAGCTTATCTTATCTGTCGGACGGACCGATTACACCAAAGGCGGTGTCCAACAGCTCGAAAGCTTCGAACGCGTGTTAGAGGCGAGTCCGGACCAACGCGGCAAGCTGCGTCTGATGCATGTCTCTGTCTCGGCCAATCGCAACATGGCGGCATATGGCGAAATCCAAAATGAGATTGAGCAGACAGTTGGCCGGATCAATGGCCGTTTCGGTACTCTGGACTGGCAGCCGGTAGCGCTCGTTTCGCGCGCGATCCCGTTTGAAGAATTGATTGCTTACTATCAGGCAGCAGACATTGCATGGATCACGCCGTTGGCGGATGGCATGAACCTTGTTTGCAAGGAGTTTGTCGCAGCACGCACTGATGGTGACGGTGTTCTTGTCCTTTCTGAGTTCGCCGGGGCCGCAGTCGAACTTGGGGATGCAGTCATCGCCAATCCGTTTTCGCATCGTTCGATGGATCGTGCGATCAGCGAGGCACTTGATATGTCAGAGGCGGAGCGTCGCTACCGCATGGAGCGGTTGCGCAAGGCGGTGGCGGAAACCGACGTGCGCAAGTGGCGCCCCGGTCGGTTAGACATACGGTCGCCGAAAGCTGATCGAGCCGCGTAAAGCCACGTCAATTTTCCGCAAGATAGAGAAGACGCAGCGGCTCGTTCAGAGCGCTGCGTTTTTTCGATACCCTTGGTGCCCTCAGCCTTTGGACAGAAACAGCAACGCGTCGGAATCCTTGAGCACGATCGGCCCGCCTGAGTAATCTCCTCCGATACCGGGGCTGCGCAGCGCAAGGTGCCAACTGTCACGCGGTGCGACGCCCCTTGGAAGGTAGTCAAGCGGATCGATCTGTCCGGTGTCGCCACCTTCCATATGGCACAGTGCGAACATGGCTTGACCGTCGGGCGCATGTCGCACCGAGGCAAACACCGTGCGCCCGTCAATAGGTTGAAGGTATGTGAAGCGATCTCGATCGGTGAAGTTGCGCCGTAGCCAAGGGTTCTCCTGCCGCAATTCGCGCAGCCGCCGCATGAAGCCGGTTTGCACCGGGTCCAGATGCGACAGTGAATCATAGACATTGCAGTACCCGTGCATGTCGTCCATCCAAGCGCGCGCAACTTCCTTGAGCTTTTGCACGGTGTATCTGGTTGGTCCCGCAAGTGGAGGTTCAACCGCGTTGAGCAAGCCGGCAATGGTATCAAGGTTGTAATCTGTCACCTCCACCAAGGCTGGCAGAAACTCGAAGAAGCGCGCGAGGTCTTCGCGGGTTTCGTACCCCAGCTCTTTGAGGCGCGTGAAATTTCCGGGTCGCGAATAACTGTATTCATCCACCTGCCATTTCAGGCTAATCGCCTCTTCGGCTACTACTTTGACACCGTATTTATCGTCCTGATTGCGGATAAAGCCCCAACTGGCGCGGGCTGTCGCATTTAAAAAGTCCATCGGGACACCAGGGAAGACGGCATAACTCAACATGGAAACAGCGGGATTGTCGTAAGCCTTGTCGAGAATTTCCATGCGTGTTTCGCCAAGTCGCGTGTTGATATTCAGCTTTGGGCTGACTTGTGTGCCGCGTCTGAGCGTATCGTGGTTGGCAGTTCCGGAAATCCAGTTTTCGCCGTGGTGCAAGACCTCTTGAATGCGCCAGTACTTGGACAGCCAGAAAGTATAGATAAAGGGTGTGTTGTGCGCAAAAGTCAGTGGGCCCCACTGAAATACATCTGCGTCGCGTTCTTTTTGATTTTCAGTGACCGCTCGGTAGGTCGAGCTGAGTTCCCAGTCTTCGTCGGGCCAGGGGCGGCCATCTTCAAAGACGAACCAAGGAAGGTAGTCGGTGCCGGCCACGTGCTGAACGAGGCTGCCCATTTCGTCCAGAAACTCGTCATCATGCTGCAGCGTCTGGCTGTGTGGATCCCACCATTTGAAATCCTGTGCGCCATCGACCCGAACGCCATCAGCGCCAAAATTTACTTTGCGGCGTTGCATTTCCAGCAAAATGGCCCGTACAAAAGGGTTTTTGTAATCGAGGTTCTGGCCATACATATTTGGGCCGGCAAAGTAGTGTGTATTCAAGGCGTTAAGGCCCTGATTGTCCGAGTGACCAAAGACGACGTCCAGAATCAACTTTTTCGGTTTGCCCGGAAAATTGTGCAAAACCGCGGCGAAATCCACCAGTTCATCCGGTCGCCCGGTTTCCAGCAACACCGGGTTTACGGTGCCCATCCCTGCAATAACAACGTCATAGCCCCAGTTTGTCGTATTGGGGCGCATGAGGCTGACAGTCAGCTTTTCTTGGTCATCTGTCTCACCCTCTTCTGTCCAAAAGGCAGGGCCCGCTTCGTAGACCGTGGTCGGTTCCACAGGCAGGGGCTGAACGGCATCGTAGCCAATAAATAACTCATCCTGCGGCTCAAGCGGCAATCCGCGTTCGACGCGCTCTGCGAGGCGCTGGAAACGACGCGTGAGGCTGGCAAGGGTGCCGGCGGCGGTAGAGGAAGGGATGTGCAACTGCAAGATGCTGACGGGAGGGGCAAACTTGTGAGGTTTTTCGCCCTTCAGCGCGTGGAAATATGCCTTGTCCTCGCGAGCCTCTTGCATTGCTGTCACGTCATAAACTTCTGCCGGAGCAAAAGCGCCATAGGGCAGGGACATGGCCAACGGGTCGAGAATGCGGTGAAATGCGCCTTCTGTGTCACGCCAAACCAGCGCGTAAAAGTCGCCCACACGATCCCTGTGCCCGGCCAAAACACCGCGAACCACGGAAAAAACAAAAGCGTCACAGCGGGTGACAGGCAGCAGTCTTCTTTCAAACTGCATCTCAGCATGCGCTTGGGTTATGTCCAATGCCTTTGTGGGGCGCAAAAGCTCTACAAAGATATCAGCATCCGAAACGTTGTTGTCCAACAACTCGGGCGCCCAGAAACCGAAACTGACGCTATCGCCATCGACATGTGCGCCAAGCCGCTTTGCGATTGCGCGCCCGGCATCGAATCGATCCTCCGAAATGGTCAGTTTCTCATCGCACCACGCGGCCAGAAGTTGGCTTTCGCTGGCGTCAAATTCGATGACTTGCTGTTGATTGAGCATAGAGTGGGGTGTCCTGTGCGTTATTGGTTGGACGGAGCCTTAGGTGTCGAGTTGCAGCATAATGGTGGAAAGGGGCGGGATCGTGATTTGTGCTGAGGCAGGTTTGCCGTGGGCACCCGTTGTTGTGGCATTGATTTCGCGAACATTGCCCATGCCTGAGCCGCCGTATGCGTCGTTGTCGCTGTTCAAAATCTCGAGCCATTTGCCAGCGCTGGGCAGACCAATGGTAAAGTCGTGCCGCACAACGGGTGTAAAGTTGCAGATGACCACGACTGGAGCATCGCCGGTCTCGCCGTGCCGCCCCCAAGCGTAAACGGATGTCGCTGCTTCGTCCGTCAATATCCATTCGAAACCTTCTGGGTCCGCATCTCGCTTGTGCAGAGCCGGGGTGTTTTGATACGTAATATTCAGATCGCGCACAAACGACTGCATGCCCTTGTGAGCGGCGTCCTCAAGGCTGTGCCACGGCAGCATTTCGTTGTGGTTCCATTCTCCCGCTTGTCCAAATTCCTGCCCCATGAACAATAGCTTTTTACCGGGGTGTCCCCACATAAATCCGTAGTAGGCGCGCAAGTTTGCAAACTTCTGCCAACGGTCACCGGGCATCTTGTCTAGCATTGATCCTTTGCCGTGGACCACTTCGTCATGGCTGATTGGCAGAACAAAGTTCTCTGAGAAAGCGTACACCAGCCCAAAGGTCATCTTGTGATGGTGATACTTTCGGTTGATCGGGTCCTCGCTTATGTAGCTGAGCGTGTCATTCATCCAGCCCATGTTCCACTTGAAGCCAAAGCCGAGGCCGCCAGCGTCAACAGGTTTGGATACGCCGGGAAAAGCCGTGCTTTCCTCGGCAATAGTCATGATGCTTGCATCTTCTCCATAAACTGCGGTGTTCATCCGGCGCAGCAAGTCAATCGCCTCGTAATTTTCGCGGCCACCATCCTTATTTGGAACCCATTCGCCTTCGTTACGGGAATAGTCGCGATAAAGCATTGAGGCCACGGCATCGACCCGCAGGCCATCGACGTGATACTCGCTGATCCAGTAGCGCGCGTTGGAAACAAGAAAGTTTGCGACTTCGGTGCGCCCGAAGTTGTAGATCAGCGTATTCCAGTCCTGATGAAACCCTTCTTTTGGATCGGCATGCTCGTAGAGTGCCGTTCCATCGAAGTTGCCCAGCCCATGCGCGTCAGAGGGGAAATGCGCAGGTACCCAATCAAGGATGACGCCCAAGCCCTTTTGGTGTGCTGCGCCTATGAGATCACGGAATTCATGCGGTGGGCCGTGCCGGACGGTTGGTGCAAAAAGCCCGACAGGCTGGTATCCCCAAGAGCCGTCGAAAGGGTACTCAGAAAGCGGCAAAAGCTCGATATGCGTAAACCCCATGTCAGCTGCGTAATTGACCAGCTCTTCGGCCGCTTCTTTGTAGGAAATCGGCCGGCCATTCTGTGAAGGGTCGCGCTTCCAAGAACCAAGATGCACCTCGTAGATCGAGATCGGTGCAGCGGTGGTGTTGCGGGCGCCGCGCGACGTCATCCACGCGCTATCTTTCCAGCCATATCCTGAAATGTCGCGCACAATGCTTGCATTTTCCGGCGGGTGTTGGGCGCCAAAGCCAACCGGGTCGGCCTTGAGCGGCAATGACGCGCCACTGTGGTCAAGCAATTCGTACTTGTAGATTGCCCCATCACCAATATCCGGCAAAAATAATTCCCATACATCGGATGCGCCGCGGCGGCGCATGACGTGATGACGTCCGTCCCAGTCATTGAAGTCGCCGACTACAGAGACGCGGCTGGCGTTGGGGGCCCAAACTGCAAAATGTGTGCCCTTGGTTCCTTGGTGTTCCGTGACATGTGCGCCAAGAACTTGCCAAAGCCTTTCGTGCGTGCCTTCGCCCAGCAGGTACTCGTCCATTTCGCCCAGTACAGTCCCAGTGTTATTTGGGTCTTTGTCTGTCATGCTGTGGCCTCTGTTGGTTTTTTTGCAATGTTTACCTGCCATGAGCAGGTGATTTACAGGCGTAGATTCCGAGGGCTTCGTCGATAGACTTTAACGAGTAAGCGGCGTCACCGATACGCGCGGATGAACTGACAGCTTCAAAATCAACGGCGACAAGCCTTTGATGTTTGCAGTCCGGATACAGCGAAAAGAGGGTAAAAGGAGTGTCGGATGATCCGCATATCGTGTCGAGATATTTTATAGGTGGCATGAACCGTCCCTTTTTAGCCTTTCGCGTTTCGCAAAAAGCGCGATCCGACAATGGATAGATACGGCTCGGAATGACCGTAGCTCGGGTCAAAACGGATACCTTTGCGCGCCTAGAGTAGCGCCTGAGCGCCTGTCTACCTAAACAACAATCCGCTCGTGCAATGGTTCCGAGATTTTTTCAAAATAGCACACAACCAAAGCCAAGCGCCGGGTGCTGCGGTTATACGATTTGGCGAAACAATCGGTTGATTGACCTACGATTATCCGCTTCGTGGACATAACAGTGCCACATTCCTGCAATCTATGTAGTGGAACAGGTGACTTTCGAAAGCGCAAAAATATGGTGGTCGAGCAAACGCCATTCAGAACAGCAGATTGTGCGGCCACGCCGTTGGACGGGCAAAGCCGTGTTGAGGCGCGCGCGCGCGCCCACTGGCCGTTTTGGCTAGCGGCTGGCCGTGGTTGCAGTCGCCCATCGGCGCCCCGTCGCGAGGATGTTTGCTGATGCTATTTTCATCCTTACCTTTCCTGCTGGGCTTTTTGCCCTTGGTTGTCGCCGGGGCCATGCTTGCTGCTCGTATCGCGGGTACGCGCGGGGCCGTCGCTTTCCTTGCAGCGTCTTCGTTCGTTTTCTACGGCTGGCATTACCCGCCCTATGTCGTGCTGCTGGCGCTGACCATTGCTGTAAATTACTGGCTCGCTGGCCGGATCGAGGCAACCGCAAGCAAGTCGATCACGGCGATGGCCGTAGCATTGAACCTTGGCCTATTGGGTTGGTTCAAATACGCAGGGTTTCTGGCCGAGATGGTGTTTGCCGTGACCGGCGTTCGAACCGGCCTGCCTGCCATCTTGCTGCCTCTGGGCATTTCGTTTTTCACATTTCAGCAGATTGCCTACCTGATCGATATCTACCAGCGCAAAGCCAAACAGGGCGCTTTGCTGGATTACGTGTTCCTCATCAGTTTTTTCCCGCAGTTGATTGCAGGACCAATCGTACACCACAAAGAGGTCATTCCCCAGCTGCGGCAGGGTCGCTTTGCTACTTTCCGCGCCGAAGATGTGGCCGCTGGCGTGTTCCTGTTCTCGATCGGTCTGGCCAAGAAGGTGCTGATTGCAGACAATCTGGCGGTTGGGGCAGACACGCTCTTTTACGCGCAGGCTCAAGGGCTAGACATCAGCATGGCTGAAGCATGGCTCGGCATGCTTTGCTATTCCTTCCAGATTTATTTTGATTTTTCTGGTTACTCTGACATGGCTTTGGGATTGGGGCTTGTGTTTGGGCTTCAGTTGCCGGTGAATTTCCGCTCACCTTACAAGGCGTTGAACATCGTGGATTTCTGGCGGCGCTGGAACATCACCTTGTCGACGTTTTTGCGTGATTACCTGTATTTGCCTTTGGGCGGCAATCGGCGCGGCCCTGTCCGCCGATATGCAAACCTTTGGATTGTGATGCTTCTGGGCGGCTTGTGGCACGGTGCAGGCTGGCAGTTTGTGGTGTGGGGTGGCCTGCACGGGTTTTATCTGACGATCAGTCACCTGTGGACCAAATCGGGGCTTTTCCGTATGCCGGCGCCTGTCAGTGTGGCACTAACTTTCCTATGCGTGGTGGTAGCGTGGGTGTTCTTCCGGGCGAGTGATTTCACGCAGGCCTTTGACATCCTGTTGTCCATGGCCGCTTTCGCATCACCTGCGCCTACGGAACTGCATATCTTCGAAAAACTTGACGCGACTTTGGCCATCGTTGCGCTGGCGGCCCTGATTTCGTGGTTCTCTCCAAATGCACTGGAACTGACCGCACGGCTGCAACGGATGCAGTTCGCTGATGCGCAATCGGTGATGGCGCTGCGTGTCGTGGGCGTGCTGGCCGCTGCGGCGCTTTTCAAAACTTATTCAGGTGGTAGCAATGCTTTCATCTACTTCCAGTTCTAGCGCCCCCCAGCGGGCAGGTGCGCGCGCGGCGCTTACGGGGTTTGCTGCGATGTTTGTTGCGGCCTGCGTTTTGATGGCCGTGGCCAGCGAATGGTTGCTGCGGACGCAAGTGCAGCCACAAGATACCCAAGCGGCGCACGTGCTCTTGTTGAGCACAGACGCGCGGACAGATGTTTCTTTTGGGGACAGCCATGTCGCACGGGGGTTTGATGCCCGCGACGGGTTTGTCAATCTCGCGTATCCTTCGGAAAGCATTGATGACATAGCGGCCAAAATTGAGCTCTATTTCGAAGCGCGTGACCCAGGACGCGTTATACTTCAGGCCGACCCTCATATGTTTGCCCCTTACAGATTGCGTGCCGCGCCAAAACTTTATGCGCCGCCGCCCAATGTGCTGCTGACTTCAACGCGCCACAGACCTCGAATGCTTGCTTATTGGGAGGCCTTCCTGCGCGACGGAGGGCAGCTGAAATCAAAGGTGCGTATCACAGAGGCCGGTGCGCTTTTGTCTGGCGGTAATCTGGCAGAGGTCGCTCCGCGTCGACGCGTTCTGGAAGCGAGATCAAGGCGTAACTGGCATCGCATTGACCACCCCGTCCGCGTTAAACCCGCACAAAAGCGTTATGCACAGATGCTGGACGACCTGAAGGCGCGGGGCGCAGATGTTTGTTTGGTCAGTTTGCCCGTGTCAAGTTATTACACAGACGAGGTTGCCTCTGTCGGTCATCCGGAAATGATGACTTTTTTTGCCGGTGAAGCGCGTCGCACAGGGGCGCGGATGGTCGACATGCGAAATGACGTATCAGACTTGTCTCTCTTCCGCGATGTGGATCACCTAAATGCCGAAGGCGCGATTAGTTTTGCCTCTACCATTCTGGATCGCTGTTTTGGGGTCACAGAAGGCTAGAACCGCCAGATCGGGGTGATAAACTATTCACACTTGGCGATCCGCGGCGCAAACTGTTTACTCAAGCAAAAGAAAGTCTGACCAACTGCCGTAAGTGCGCTGGCAGCAACAGACAGGTACTTTGGGGGCAACAGGCTGATGAGCGGCGCACGCAAAAACATCATTCTTTTCAGCTTTGATGATGCGGTCACGTTCTACCACTACGCCAACGTGTTCAAAGAACCGCTGCAGATCCCCAACCTCGATGCTTTTCGTAAACAATCGACGGTTTTTCATAAAGCCTACTGTCAATCGCCTATTTGCGGCCCCTCGCGCGCCAGTCTCATGTCGGCGCGCACGCCGCATCAGTTGGGTGTGTTTCAAAATGATGACAGTGTTTTTGATCGCATAAATGCCCGAGATATGTGGCCATACTTATTGAAGCAAAACGGCTATTTCTGCTCATCCGGCGGGAAGGTGCACCATTACTACAGACCTTTGCGGCGCAGACATCACCGAGTTCTCTATTCAGACGAACAAAAGCGCTGGCGTGCTGATATGCGTTTACCCGGCGTTGTGCAAAAGCGCGCGTACGGCGGACACCGGCGCGGCTACGGCACGACGGACACTGACTATGATGCTGAATACTATGATCACAAGTCGGCGGACTCAGCTATTTCTTTTATTGAAAACTACGACGATGATGCGCCGTTTTATCGTGAGATCGGGTTCTACAGCCCGCACGGACCGCATTACACGCCGGCGCGCTTTAAGGAAATGTACAACAGGCGCGCGTTCACAAAACCTGCAGCTTGGGCGTCGGGATATGACGAGACCGATTATGCGGCAAAACGGTATCCGGCAAATATCGCCGGTTATCCGGACAAGTGGTGGCAGATGAGCGTACGCAATTACTACTCCGCGCTGAGCCATGGCGACTATCATTTTGGCCGCATCATATCGGCGCTGTGCAAATCTAAACACGCAGCCAACACCGTGGTCATCGTCCTGTCCGATCACGGGTTTCATCTGGGCAATCGTGAGCGGTTCAAGAAAACAACCATGTGGGAGCAAGTGGCGAGTGTTCCCTTGATGATCTTTGATCCGCTTCAAAAGGGCGCGCGTGATGTAGAAGACCCGGTGGCATTGCTCGATGTCGGCAAGACCGTTCTTGATTATGCAGGCGTATCGCCAGACGCGCAGCATATGGGGCAGTCGTTGCGCAGCTTGGTCGATGGTCATAGCGGCGCTGACCGCGTGATACCCACATTTCACCACGGTGACGTCTCTGCGCGCGTGGGTGCATTTCGCATCATTCGCTACTGCGACGGCAGCACGGAATTTTTCGACATCAACAATGACCCTTGGCAGTTAAAAAATCTGGGGTCGTCGCATCCGGAGTATGCAACCGCATATCAGAAATTGATCGAAACAGCCCGGGCTTACGGGTTTGATCCTGAATTGGGCGAGGCGATCCCCGCGGGTCCAGATTAGTTTTGTCTCGCTAAGAGCGCAGCTTTTGCGCCGCATCAATCATTGCCGAAACAATGGCCTGCCGTTCCGACATGGTCAGCGTGTCCGCAGCACCGGAGGTCGGAGCCGTGAGTTGAGGAAAAACAGCTTCGCGGTGGGGAAAGAATTCGGCACGCAGTTCTTCATTGTCTTTCGCAAAACGACTAAGGTAGAGGCGTCTTTCTTCTTGCGAAAAAAGATCAGCCTTGCCTAGAAAGCCTTTGATATTCATGGATTTCACGGACTTGAAAATACGGCGGCGTTCGGCGGGTTTGAAATGAGGTGCCAAAGCCTGCATCACCATTATGGCCTCTGCGCCCGGAGAAGTGTTTGTGTCACGGTTGTTGTGGTCGAGACCATCCGCCTCCAAACCCAGAACCTGTGCAAAATCGCTGGTAATGTTGCCGCCGGGAAACAGTGACCTGTCATATACCCTAGGCACTATGTCCGCGTCGGGAAAACACTTTTGCCAACCCCTGAGCAGGGCCGGATAATTCGTGATGATCTGGCATTCCTCGCTGTCGAGAAACGCGTGGAAGGGTAAGGATATCCGTCCATTCTTTAGCCGTTGTTTGTAAAAGGCTTCGGCGTACGCATCTTGGCGGCGCAGGTATACCACCACACGTTTTTGCATTGGCGCGATCTGCGGTAAGGCATCTCTGAAATGCTCTGGTGGCAATAGAGTGAACATTTCGCTGCTTAACAACAATCGCGCGGCGGGATGCTCGGATTGGACGCGTTCAATTTCTTCGGATAATGCCGCGGCAAAACCGTGTTCTTGGCCGTGGCGCGCGATCGCGGTGCTCAGATCGTTATGCGCCGCGCGGTGGCGGCCGGATTTCAGGAATAGTATGCCACGGTCAACCAGCGCTTCCTCATGAGCAAACAACGCGTTCTGAATCGCGGTTGTCCCGGTTTTTGGCGTCCCGATATGGATCACGATCTGAGTCATTCTTCTGACTTGCCTGCTCATTAACCGGGATCGTTCGCCCCGTTTCAAAATAAACCGACGACGCGAAGCGTGCCGACTTGGATGTCTGCGCCAAGCGTAGGAAAAATTATTGCTACGGTCCAATAAAAGCGTGAGTCAGCCAGTAAACTGACAGGGGAGCACTGGGTGATTTCTAAGCAGTAACATGTTTGCGGTTAGCCCAGATTTACTGGCAGTTCAGGGTATTTTTTGGGCAAACACTCACCACACCAGCAACCGCATAATTGAGCAGAAACGGTAATTTTGGCAACGAAACGCTTGCCGAAACCGGTTTCGGAGGCGATTTTGACCGTGGGAGGACGATTCGCGATGGGCGTAGAGCGCAAGTTTTCAGCAGAAATGAATCGTGTGCCAAAGCGCGTGCGTATCGTCGATCTGGCGGATCATTTGGGGTTGGCAAAAGGTACCGTTAGCCGTGCACTAAACGGGTATCCCGACATCTCGGAATCCACGCGGAACCGCGTGCGCTATGCGGCGGATCAGCTTGGTTACAGGCCGCTGAGCCACGCGCAGGCCATCCGCACAGGCAGGGTCCGCTCAATCGGGCTTGTTTTGGAAATGAACGAGCATGACGGGCACCGCCCCTTTGTGGCCGAGTTTCTCGCAGGCCTGTCTGTTGCCGCATCGATCGAGCACTGGACGCTGACCGTCGCGACCTCGTCAAGCGAGGCAGATACGCTCGCTTTGTTGGAAAGACTGACAGAAGAGCAAAAGGCAGATGGATTTATTCTGCCACGGACAAAGTTGGACGACCCGCGCGCGAAATATCTGCGCGGTAGGGATATTCCCTTTGTGCTTTATGGCCGGACGTTGGACGACGCGGGTTGCGCGTGGTTTGATATCGAAGGTGAGACAGCCATGTGTGAAGCGGTGCAAAAATGCGCGGCGCTGGGGCACAAAAGAATTGCCTTTGTTCCCGGTGCTCCGGACTACACATACGCAAAGTTGCGGCTTGAAGGATACCATCAGGGTTTGGCGGCTTCAAACCTGCCACATGACCCCGAATTGATCTCAACGCCAGCCGTGGCCCGTTCAGACGGCGCTGAGGTCGCAGGCGGGTTGCTTGATTTGGCACATCCGCCGACCGCGATTGTCTGTGCTGTAGATGGGGCTGCTCTTGGTGTATTCGATGCGGCGCGCGCCCGTTCATTGCGGGTCGGGCGAGACCTTTCTGTAATTTCATATGACGGCATTCCAGAGGGCAACTTGCTCGACCCGCCCTTGTCTACGTTTTCTGTGGACATCAGGGCAGCGGGCGAAAAGCTTGCTCAGATGCTAATCGAACGGTGTCGCGGTGCGGCGCCAGAGGAGTTGCGTGCTTTGGTGCGTGCCACCTTCAGGAGCGGCGGGTCTCACGGACCTGCGCCTGGGAACTATCAAGAACCAAGTCTGTAAAGGGAGAGACAAACTATGTCACAGATGACCAAGTTAATGACAGGATCGGCCGTCGCGCTTGCGCTATCCGCGTTGGCGGTATCGGCGGATACGATCCGTTTCTGGACAACGGAGGAGCAGCCGGAACGTCTTGCAAAGCAAGAAGCAATGGCGGCTGAATTCGAAAAAATGACCGGAACGGCGGTGGAAGTAATCCCTGTTACTGAGAGCGATTTGGGCACTCGTGCGACAGCCGCTTTCGCGGCGGGTGATCTGCCAGACGTCATCTACCATACGCTGCAGTACGCCCTGCCTTGGGCCGAGGCTGGTATCCTCGATACCGAAGCTGCGACTGAAGTCATCGATGAACTGGGCGCTGGTACATTCGCGCCGGGCGCTCTGGCTATGGCCGCTTATGACGGCGACACCGCGTCAGTTCCGGTGGATGGTTGGACCCAGATGCTGGTCTATCGCAAGGATTTGTTCGATGCGAATGGTCTCGAAGCCCCGACAACTTATGCCAACGTGCTTGCTGCTGTAGAAAAACTGCATAACCCGCCGGAAATGTACGGGTTTGTTGCGGCTACAAAAGTGGACGAGAACTTTATGAGCCAAGTTCTCGAGCATGTGTTCCTTGCCAATGGCGTGTCACCTGTTGGCGCGGACGGTTTCCAAGAACTGGACGTTGCAAAAACCACCGAAGTGCTTGAGTTCTACAAAGCCATCGCCGAAGCATCCCCTCCTGGTGATCTGTACTGGGACCAGTCCCGCACGTTGTATTTCTCTGGTAATGCGGCAATGATCATCTGGTCGCCCTTTATTCTCGATGAACTGGCGGGACTGCGCGACAGTGCGCCACCAACGATCACCGACGATCCAACATCATCGGAACTGGCGTCCAAAACGGGTGTTGTGACGAACTTTGCAGGGCCTTCAAATCCAGATGGCGCAGCTTGGGGTGACATTCGCTACTTTGGTATCACGTCGGATGCGGATACCGACGCGGCCATGGAATTTGTTAAGTTCTCGGTTGATGACGGATACGGTGCGACGCTGTCGATCGCTCCTGAGGGCAAGTTCCCGGTACGGGCGGGCACATCGGACGAACCCAACAAGTTCAAAGAGTTGTGGGCCACACTTCCTGTAGGTGTAGACCGCAAGGCACCGCTGGGTGATCTTTACGAAGCGTCAATGATCGACGAGATCGTTGGTGGTCTTGACGTTGCTCAGCGTTGGGGCGTCGCCGAAGGTCAACTTGGCCTCGCGTCCAAGATGATCAACAGTCAGGTGATCAACCGCGTTGTGCGTCAGTACATCGATGGTGAACTCGATGCTGCCGGCGCAATCGCCGAAATGAACAAAGAGCTGTCCGGCCTGCAATAAAGGCCCGACCCTTTTACCGGCCGCCCCGCTCGGTTTTTCGGGGCGGCCAACCAGACAACGGACATCATCATGCAAAGTCTTCCCCCCATCGGTACTACGCCGCTGGCGCGGCGCGAAGCGCGCCTTGCCTGGGGCTTGCTGGCACCCACTTTGATCAGTGTCGCATTGGTCGTGGTGCTGCCGCTCCTTGCAATTTTCTGGATAAGCTTCAAACCGATAGGTTTGGCTGAACTGCGTCCGCCTGTGGCTGTGGTGCGCGAAAGCCTGCGCGGATCCGGCGATGAAATGCGGGTTGAGTATCGCGTGCGAAACTCGTCGCAGGATGTGGAACTGACGGGTGTCGGATTTACCGACACCTTGCCGCCCAACGTATCGGTTACAGGCGATCTGCCGGAGGCGTGCCGCCTCGAAGGACAGGACCTCACCTGCGAATTTGGCACGCTAGAGGGCGGGTTCAACGAGCGGCTGCGCATTCCGGTCTCGGCCCCTGACGATGATGCGACGGAAGATGCTGTCGAAGGGTCTGAGCCGGCAGTGCGGGGTAAAGGTGAAAGTGTCCTGACCAACATGACCTTCACCACGGAAAATTTCGCGCGTGTCTTTGACGGCGACGAATTCTGGGGCGTATTTGGTGTTACCATGTTCTACACAGTGTTCGGCACTGTCGGGGCGCTTCTCGTGGGCCTGTTTGCCGCATTATTGCTCAACAAGTCGTTTCGCGGGCAGGGGATCTTGCGGGGTCTTTACCTCTTTCCTTACGTCGCGCCGATCATTGCCGTAGCCTTTTCGTGGCTTATCCTGTTTGACCCGTTTTCGGGGTCGGCTAACGCGCTGTTAGTGCAGATGGGGGTCACAAACGAAAGCATTAACTTTTTCGGGGAACGCCCGCTCGCGCTGATCATGGTGACGGTGTTCGAGATCTGGCGGTATTTCCCTTTGTCATTCCTGTTCATCCTTGCACGGATGCAGTCGATCGATACTGACATGTACGAGGCCGCAGACATGGACGGCGCATCGCCGTTCCAGCAGTTCTGGTATCTCAGCCTGCCGCAGCTTCTGGGTATTCTCAGCGTGTTGTTCTTGCTGCGATTTATCTGGACGTTTAACAAGTTCGACGACATTTTCCTGCTCACCGGCGGTAACGCAGGCACACGTACGCTGACAGTGAATGTCTACGAGCAGGCATTTGCCGTGTCGAATATCGGTGCAGGTGCAGCGGTCGCTGTTGTGATCTTCCTATGCCTGCTGTCGTTTTCGATCTTCTTCTTCAAATTTATGAGCAAGGAGGAAGGGCTATGAGCTTTCTGCGGTTTGGATACATCACGGCACCTTTATTGGGCGCGCTGTGGACATTCGTCGCCTGCGTTACGGTGGCCGTGGCTATGAGCCTTGCAACTGGGGAAGCGTTCCGCCCCTCACTTCTGTGGAGCCTCGGTATTGGCATTCTCTTCGGACTTGCCTGTTTGTATTTACCCTCTCTTATTGCGGCGCTTGGGATGGGATGTGTCGCCTTTCTTGTTATGCTTTTTGCCGGTTTCGGTCCGATCCTGACCGGAGAAGTTGGAACTGGCGCAATTGTCATTGCTGCGATACTGGCCGGGGTTGGCACGCTTTGGCCCATCTACGCGATGCTTAAAGACACTCACGCAGGCCCGCTGAGCCGGCATGAATTCGAAGAAGCTGTCATCCGGTTTCTGACGGGCTTTGGCTATGTGTTCTTCACCGCGATTGTCGCCATCCCATTCTACGTGATGGTGATGACCAGCCTGAAAAACCAGCAGCAACTGGTGGCGAACCCCTTGGATTTCTCAGTCGACCTGAGTCAGGGGTGGGGGCTGTTCCGGTCCTATCTTGAACTGTTTCAGGACTTTAACTTTGGCACCTATATGTTCAACTCGCTGCTCATATCGGTGCTCACGGTTTTCATTACGCTCGCCTTCTCCATTCCGGGCGCTTATGCGGTCGCTCGCCTTCGGTTCAAGGGGCAGGCGGTGTTCTCCCGTTCGATCCTGATGATCTATATGGTGCCGGTGATCGTTTTGGCGCTGCCCATCTACATTGCCTTTTCAATGACCGGCCTGCGCAATACGATCGTAGGTATCCTGCTTATCTACCCTGTCACGACGATTCCTGTGGCGTTGTACATGCTGCAAGGGTACTTCCGTGGACTGCCGCACGAGGTGGAAGAAGCCGGGTTAATGGATGGGCTGAGCCGGCTTGCAGTAATCTGGAAAATTACGCTGCCCCTTGCGCTGCCAGCGATCGCCTCGGTTAGTCTTTATGTCTTCATGATCGCGTGGAATGAATTCCTGCTCGCGTTCATGTTGCTGGACGATCCCTCCAAATTCACGCTCACACGCGGCATTGCCTCGTTGAACTCTTCAGAAATACCGCGCCAGCACCTGATGGCAGGCGCCGTGGTGGCCACGGTGCCAATCCTCGCACTGTTTCTGGGACTGGAGCGGTTCATGACCAAGGGCCTGACTGCAGGCTCGGTGAAAGGATGACTGAAATGACGACTACAGCACTCGATGATCGGGCACGCGACATTCTGAGAGGCAATGACCGGGGCGGTTATACGCTACCGACGGCGGGGCTTTACCCATACCAGTGGAACTGGGACAGCGCCTTTGCTGCATGGGGGTTCACCAACTTTGATATCCCGCGAGCATGGCAGGAACTGGAAACACTGTTTTCCGGCCAGTGGCCGAACGGCATGGTGCCTCATATCCTGTTTCACGAACCAGATCCGGGGTATTTTCCGGGACCGGATGTCTGGGGGACCGACGGGATTGGTCCTGTTGCGTCTTCCGGGATATCGCAGCCACCGGTTGCGGCAACATTCGCGCGTGCGGTCTATGATGCAGATCCGGCCACCGGCAAGGCACGTCTGGCGGCAATTTTCCCCAAGCTCAAAGAATGGCACCGTTGGTTCATGAAGTGGCGCAATGAAGGTGGCGCGATTTTCATTACCCACCCGTGGGAAGGGGGGCGGGACAATGCGCCGGATTGGGACAGCGCAATGCAATCCATCAATCCGGTTGGTGTTGGGGAATACACCCGGCGCGACACGACCCATGTAGACAGCTCAATGCGCCCAACCAAGGAAGATTACGACCGCTATATTTGGTTGGTGCAACGCGGCCGCAGGCTCGGATGGGATGATGCAAAAATGGCGGAGAATGCGCCGTTCCGCGTTGCGGACCCGCTTATGACCTTCGTTCTGCTGCGTGCGCACCGCGACCTCGCCGCGATTGCCAAGACGCTTGGCGAGGATCGCGCCGAAATCGACGCATGGGCTGCAGAGATCGAAAAGGGTGCGCAAAGCCTGCGCAACGAGGACGGCGTTTTTGACGGGGTGAACCTCACTTTGGGTTCGCATACCGGCTCTGTATCCAGTGCGTCCTTCCTGTGCTGGTACGCGGGGGTCGAAAGCGACGTGATGATGCGCGAATTGCACGCGGCCTTTGACGCTTGTCCCTATCCGGTTCCAAGCCAGAAGGTTGGCAGCGAGTGGTTTGATTCTCGCCGCTACTGGCGGGGCCCAACGTGGGGAATGCTGAACACCCTGATTGGCATGGGCTTGGCTGACATGGGGCATCTCGAGGAAGCCCGCATACTCAAGGAGCGGACGCGGCTTTTGATGTCAGAGCAGGGCTTTGCGGAATATTACGATCCGCTTTCCGGCGCGCCGGCGGGCGGAAGCACATTTACATGGACGGCGGCCGTCTGGCTTACCTGGGCGTCGCCTTCAGCGGGAGAGGCGTAATGGGCGCGATCAAACTCAACGCAGTTGAAAAATGGTACGGTGAAGCTCAGGTCATCAAAGGCATTGACCTTGAGATTAATGACGGTGAGTTCGTTGTCTTCGTGGGGCCTTCCGGGTGCGGCAAGTCAACTCTGCTGCGCATGATCGGGGGGCTCGAAGACATCAGCCGGGGCACGCTCGATATCAACGGACAGGATGTGACCGCAGAGCCTCCTTCGAAACGCGGACTGGCGATGGTATTCCAGTCCTATGCGCTTTATCCGCACATGTCGGTGCGCGACAATATGGGTTTCTCGTTGAAAACGGCGGGGGCTTCGAAAGCCGAAATCACCGAGAAAGTAAATGCGGCTGCCGATGTGCTCAAACTGGACAGCTACCTTGATCGGCGGCCAAAAGATCTTTCTGGCGGGCAAAGGCAGCGTGTCGCCATCGGGCGTTGTATTGTGCGCGACCCCACGGCTTTTCTGTTTGACGAGCCTCTGTCAAATCTGGACGCTGCCCTTCGCGTGGAGATGCGGCTTGAAATTGCTAAGCTGCACCACCGTCTCAAATCGACCATGATTTATGTGACCCACGATCAGGTCGAGGCCATGACGCTTGCTGACCGCATTGTGGTGCTCGAGTTCGGTAAGATAGCTCAAGTTGGTACGCCGAAGGAACTGTACGAAAAGCCGGCAAACCTTTTTGTGGCGCAGTTCATCGGCAGCCCGAAAATGAATATTATTCCGTGTTCAACAAGCGGTGGAGAATACAATCTGGAAGGGGGCGGTCGCGGTGCCTATCACGCGTCGACCCCTGCAGTTTCGCTCGGTATCCGACCAGAGCATATCACGCTTGCCCAAGCAGGGCAGGGGCAGGCCACGGGCTGTGTCGAAGTGGTCGAGTATCTCGGCGCTGACTGTTTTGTCGTGGTAGACTGCGGGCCACTTGGACAGCTTATGCTGCGCACAGACGGTGATACGACGGTCAAGCCCGACGACACTGTCGGCCTTTCTTTCAATCCCGATAAGCTGAGCTTTTTTGATGCTGACGGTTTGCGCGCCGAGTGATGTCCGAGGCGCGGTTACTTGAGAGCGCGTGCCAGAAAGGCGCGGGTTTCTTCCCTTTCGGGCGTGTCGAACAGTTTGGCGGGCGGACCTTCCTCCAAGATGCGCCCGTCCTTTAAAAAACAGACTTTGTCCGCCGCTTCGCGGGCAAAGCCCATTTCGTGCGTTGCAAGCACCATCGTCATGCCTTCGTTCTTGAGCATCAGTAAAACGTTCAGAACGTCACCGACCAGTTGAGGGTCCAGCGCAGAGGTAATTTCGTCAAAAAGCATCACCTCTGGCCTCATAGCCAAGGCACGAACGATCGCGACGCGCTGTTGTTGCCCGCCAGATAGCTGGTCGGGGTAGTTTCCCATGCGGTCAGCGAGCGCGAACCGCTCAAACAGGGCCTCGACCTCCGGCTGAATTTCCGCGCGCGACGCGCCGCGCACTCGCCGCGGCGCCAACATCGCATTCTCCAAGGCCGTCATATGGGGAAACAGGTTGTAGCTTTGAAACACCATGCCAATGCGCGAGCGCACCAATTGCGGGTCCAGCCCAGGAACCGCGATGTCGTCGCCGTCGAGGAATATCTCTCCGTCTTCAATGGGCTCCAGAAGGTTGACGCAGCGCAAAAGCGTGGATTTTCCTGCTCCGGATGACCCGATCAAACACACCATCTGGCCGGCTTCCACATCCAGATCTATACCGTCGCAGACGGTATTTTGGCCAAAGCGTTTTACGACGCCTCGCAGTTCCAGCTTGGCCATCAGCGCCTCTCCCGCATTTGCCGGGCCATCAGATAGTCTGCGTATCGTGTCGCCGGGATTGTTACGGCCAGAAAGATGATCGCGGCCCCCACATAGGGGGTGAAGTTGGCCAGAAGCGACTTAAAAACGCCTGCCTGTCGGAAAATTTCTACCGGCCCGATAAAGCTGAGCAGAGAGACGTCTTTCTGCAGGGCGATCAACATGTTCATTTGTGCCGGAACGACGTTGCGGACAGCCTGAGGCAAAACTACATCGCGCATGACCTGCTGCTCGGTCAAACCTAAGGACAAGGCAGCGGAGCGCTGGCTGTGGTGCACGCTGTCTATGCCGGACCTGAATATTTCGGCCACGTAAGCGGAATAGGTCAGAACAAGTGCGAGTGAACCCCAAATGTAAGGCGAGTTCCACGGTCTCGGCAGGCCAAGGCCGGGGATGCCAAAGCCGATCAGATATACCGTCAGAATAACCGGCACACCGCGAAAGATGTCGGTAAAGGCGGCACCGAAAATCCGGAGAGGAAAGAGCGCGGGCGACTTTGCGTCTCTTGCGAGCGCGATGAGCAACCCCAGAACCGCAATTGCGGGGGCGCACCATGCAAAGATCATTACATTAATGAGAAAGGCATCGAGCAGATCGGGAAAGGTCTTTACCAGTGTATCCCAATTGAAAAAGCTCTTTTTGACCTTTGACCACCCCGGTGTCAGGGGAACAAGTGTAACAACGGCGACAAGCGCCAATACGGTGCTGACCGTTGCGACGGTTACAGATCGACGCCGTTGCCGTGCCTCATAGATTTCGCGGCGGGTCAGACCCGCCGCTTTGCTTTTGGACATATTATTTGATCAGTGGAACGCCGGTCGTGTCCTGCAGCCACGTCGCTTCGATATCGGCCAACGCCCCGCTTTCGGTCAGCGCGGCGAGCGCTTCGTCAACACAGGCTTTCAGCGGGTTTCCTTCTTCCATTAGCATGCCGAACTGATCCGGATTGTCGCTTGCATCCGGCGCGAACTGGCCGATGACTTTCGAACCTTCGATCATAACGGCGCTGAGAAACAGCGCGGTGGGCAAATCAAAAAGCGCGGCGTCGATCTGGTTGGCGCTCATCGCTGCATTGACGTCAGCGTTGTCGCCATAAAGCAGCGGGTCTGCATCCGGCTGGATTGTATTGGTCAGCTTCGGCACTGCTGTCGTTGACCCGACCGCTCCCCATTTAAGCCCTTTCAGAGCCTCAAGCGTCGGCGCGGTATCGACTGCGCCCGGGCTGACCAGCACCGCCATCGGCGCCGTATAGTAGGGCGCGGAGAAGTCTACGACCTGATCGCGCTCGGCGGTGATTGAATATTGCTGCATGTTCATATCGAAGTTCTTTGCGCCCGGCTGGATAGCCTCGTCAAAAGACGAGCGGACCCAAACCACGTCTTCAGCGGCAAACCCCATTTCTTCTGCCACAGCAAAGGCGACGGCGGCTTCAAATCCTTCACCGCTCTCGGGAGCGTCATTCAACACCCACGGGTAATACGCAGGGTTGCCTGTGGCGATTGTGAGCTTGCCTTCGGTCAGTGTTTTGCCCGAGGCACAGTGCCCGCCCGCCTGGGCGAGAGACGCTGTCAGCGCAAGTGCTGCAACGGCTGACGTTAAAATCTTCGACATGGGTGACACCTCTTGTTGGATCTTTGACGTGTAGCGTAAGTAGCTGTGCAGAGGGTGTCTAGATCATAGCGGTCGAGGCGCGCGGTTAATGCGCTGATTGCCCTCCCTGCAAGCGTAGTGCTCCGTATACAACCTATTGGTGCTGCCTGCTTCTGCAGCGATACTGATCGAAGCACGCCGAGGTTTATTCCGCAGAAATTTTACATCTTCGCACAGATAAAAGTTGATTCTTTCCGCGCGATAACTTTTAAAATAAGTATGTAATCTACCGCGGGAGGCGTGGCGTGAAAGGTGCGCGCATCAGGAATATGGAAGAGTTTGCCGCGCTGAGCGGTATCTCACGGCCAACCGTATCAAAATACTTCAACGACCCCGAAAGCGTCCGTCCCAAGACCCGCGCGCGCATCGAGGAGGCGCTGAAAGAACATGACTATCGCCCGAATATTTATGCGGTGAACCAAAACCGAAAATTGACAAAGAATGTGGGTATTGTCGTGCCACTTCTGGTGGACCCGTACTTTGCCGAAATTGCCCGCAATCTTGAACAACGTTGCATCGACGCAGGGTACCGTCCGACCCTTTTTAGTGCGCATGGCAGTCCCGAGCACGAGGTAGAGGTTCTGGAAAACCTGCGCTTGATCAAGCCTGCCGGCGTTTTGATTGCGCCTTTGGGGCGCGCGTCTAGCCGGGAGGTGCTCAAAGGGTTTTGCGACGATGTCCCGACGCTGATATTTGACAGCAGCGTTGAGGAATTTGGCCTTTCCTTCGTTGGGTCGGACAATCGACAGTTTACGACGCACATCACCGACTACCTGTGCCGCACGGGTGAGCCCCCATGCTTTTTCGAGATGAAAACCCCGGCCAACCCGAACGCACATCGGCGGCGTCAAAGCTACATTGATGCGATGAACGAATTCGGACACACGCCACAGGTTGTGTCTGTAGACGGCGAAGGGTGGGACTTTGAAGAGATCGGGCGCGTTGGTGGACATGATGCGCTCTCGCGCGGGCTGTTCAATACCAACACGATCCTGTGCAGTAACGACCGTCTGGCCATCGGGCTTTTGACGGCATGTTATGAACGGGGCATCAGCGTTGGACGAAACGATTCTGCCTCGATTCGCGTGGCCGGTCAGGATGGTCATCCGCAATCGCGTTACACCTGTCCTCCGCTGACGACGATCTCTCATGACTATGATGCAGTATCGAAAACTGCGGCGGACCGGTTGTTCGCGGCGCTTGATGGGCACGTAGAGCCTTGGAAAAGCACCCGAATTGAGGGCAAGCTTGTCCTGCGTGATTCCGCCTGAAATCAAAATTCTTTACGCGCGTAAAATTTTAGTTGACTGCGCGTTACTGATTTCCTAGCTTGCTGTCACCACATCCAAATCTAAGGGAGGAACCGGGATGTTTAAGAAAGCTGCACTTTGTGCGGTGAGCGCAATCGCTGTCACTGCGGGCACCGCAGTATTCGCCGACGGCCATTCTGCGACAATCACCATTGCCACTGTGAACAACGGCGACATGATCCGCATGCAGGGTTACACAGACCAGTTCACCGAAGACACCGGCATTGCCGTTGAGTGGGTCACACTCGAAGAAAACGTTTTGCGTCAGCGCGTCACAACGGACATCACTACAAAAGGCGGTCAGTTCGACATCATGACAATCGGCATGTACGAAACGCCGATCTGGGGTGCGAACGGCTGGCTTGTGCCGCTGGACGATCTGTCTGCCGAATATGACGTGGATGACATCCTGCCCGCGATGCGCGGTGGTCTGTCCCACGACGGCACACTCTATGCCGCACCGTTTTACGGTGAAAGCTCCATGGTCATGTATCGCACGGACCTGATGGAAAAAGCCGGTCTGGAAATGCCCGATGCCCCGACATGGCAATTCATCCGTGAAGCAGCGGCCGCCATGGACGATCCGGAAAATGACATCAACGGCATTTGCCTGCGCGGCAAGGCCGGTTGGGGTGAAGGTGGTGCTTTCATCACCGTTACAGGCAACTCCTTCGGTGCACGCTGGTTCGATGAAAACTGGAACCCTCAGTTTGACCAGCCAGAATGGAAAGCTGCGCTCGACTTCTATGTCAGCCTGATGAACGACTACGGCCCCGAGGGCTACGCGACAAACGGGTTCAACGAAAACCTGTCGCTGTTCAACCAAGGTAAGTGCGGTATGTGGATTGACGCCACGGTTGCGGCATCGTTTGTCACGGGTGACGACTCTACCGTTGCAGACAGCGTAGGCTTTGCTCTTGCGCCGAATGCCGAAGGCGTTGAAAAGCGTGCTAACTGGCTCTGGGCATGGGCTCTGGCCATTCCTGCCGGTACTCAGCAGGAAGCCGAAGCCAAGCAATTCATCGAATGGGCAACAGGCAAATCCTACATCGAGACCGTTGCTGCCAACGAAGGCTGGGCTAACGTTCCTCCGGGCGCTCGCACATCTCTTTACGCGACACCAGAGTATCAGGAAGTGCCCTTTGCCAAGATGACGCTGGACTCCATTAACGCAGCCGACCCGACCAACCCGACGGTCAAGCCGGTTCCCTACGTTGGCATCCAGTTTGTCGCGATCCCCGAGTTTGCGGGTATGGCAACCGAGGTAAGCCAGGAATTCTCTGCCGCTTACGCCGGACAGCAGTCCGTCGATGAAGCGCTCGAGAAAGCACAGGCAATTGCCAACGAAACCATGGAAGCAGCAGGCTACAAATAAGCCGCGCCTCCTGATTATCTCAAAGGGCGGCCCGCTCGCCGCCCTTTGACCCCCAAAAAGTTTCAATTCATTCTAGGTGTCGCAACCTGACAGCGCTCAATTATGGCGGTCTGTCAACGGAGGAGATGCATCCAATGGCGACGAAAGCTTCCCGATCAGCCGCTCGACTGATGATGGCCCCAGCAGTGATCTTGCTTCTGGGCTGGATGTTAGTGCCCCTGATCATGACCCTTTGGTTCTCGTTCAGGACTTATCTGCCGCTGCGCGGCGGTGATCAGGGCTGGACCGGTTTTGATAACTACGTTCGTTTTGTTACTTCAAGCGCATTCTGGCCGGCGGTCCTGACAACGCTGACCATCGTTCTGAGTGTTCTGGTGATAACCGTGGTGCTTGGTGTTCTGCTGGCGCTTCTGCTCGACAAGCCGATGTTCGGGCAGGGGGTTGTGCGTATCCTTGTTATCGCGCCCTTCTTCGTGATGCCGACTGTTTCCGCGCTGGTATGGAAAAACATGTTCATGGATCCCGTGAACGGACTTTTTGCACACCTGTGGCGCTTTTTCGGAGCCGAACCCATCAGTTGGCTATCGGATGCTGCCATGCCCGCGATCATCATGATCGTAAGCTGGCAATGGCTGCCCTTTGCCACGCTGATCCTGCTGACTGCTATCCAGTCACTTGATAGTGAACAGTTAGAGGCAGCTGAAATGGACGGCGCCCCAACGCTTAAGCGGTTCTGGTTCATTATTCTGCCGCACCTCAGCCGCGCGATCACGATCGTGATCCTGATCCAGACGATTTTCCTTTTGGCCATCTTCGCCGAGATCTTCGTAACAACAGGCGGCGCATTCGGCACCAGAACCTTGTCGTACCTGATCTTCCAGCGGGTCTTGGAAAGTCAAAATATCGGCCTCGGCTCCGCCGGTGGTGTCTACGCCATCATCCTTGCAAACATCGTCGCGATCTTCCTGATGCGGATCGTCGGCAAGAACCTGGATAACTGATTATGGCACGTTCTGTTACACCCCGCCGCAAGCTGTTCAATACAGGCGTCGCCTGGGCGATTGGTTTGCTCATCTTCTTTCCGATCCTCTGGACCATCCTGACCTCCTTCAAGACCGAGGCGCAGGCGATCGCCGCCCCGCCGTTGTTCCTAAATTTTGACTGGACACTAGAGAACTACGGCGTCGTGATGGAGCGCTCCAACTACGCGCGCTTCCTTTGGAACTCGATCCTGATCGCTGGGGGCTCAACGATCCTCGGCCTGATCGTCGCCGTTCCGGCTGCCTGGTCCATGGCCTTTGTGCCCTCCAAGCGGACCAAGGACATCCTGCTTTGGATGTTGTCCACCAAGATGCTGCCCGCTGTCGGTGTGCTCTACCCAATCTACCTGCTGTTCATTCAGCTGGGGCTTCTCGACAGCCGCGCCGGTCTGGTCATCGTCATGATGCTGATCAATCTGCCGATCATCGTCTGGATGCTCTACACGTACTTCCGCGAAATTCCTGTTGAAATACTTGAGGCGGCACGGATGGACGGGGCAACCCTGAAGGAAGAGGTGCTCTATATCCTCACACCGATGGCCATTCCCGGCATCGCATCGACCATGCTCCTGAACTTCATCCTCGCATGGAACGAAGCCTTCTGGACGCTAAACCTCACTGCGGTCAACGCCGCACCCCTGACAGCCTTCATTGCAAGTTACTCCAGTCCAGAAGGTCTGTTTTTCGCGAAACTCAGTGCGGCCTCCACCATGGCAATTGCACCGATCCTCATCCTTGGCTGGTTCAGCCAGAAACAACTTGTCCGCGGCCTCACTTTCGGCGCGGTGAAATAAGGAACCTGAACTATGGGACAGATTGAACTCAAACAGGTAACGAAGTCTTTTGGCGAAACGCAGGTCATTCCACCTTTGGACCTGACTATTCACGACGGCGAATTTACGGTCTTTGTTGGGCCTTCGGGCTGCGGTAAGTCCACCCTCTTGCGCCTGATCGCTGGACTGGAAGACATCACCACCGGCCACATCGAGATCGACGGCAAAGACGCCACCGATCTGGTGCCTGCAAAACGCGGTCTCGCAATGGTATTCCAGTCTTACGCGCTTTATCCGCATATGTCGGTGCGTAAGAACATCGCCTTTCCGTTGAGAATGGCCAAGATGGATCAGGCCGAGATCGACAAACGTGTTGAAGCAGCCGCAAGCGTATTGAACCTAGCCGACTACATCGACCGCCGGCCGGGCCAGCTCTCGGGTGGTCAGCGCCAGCGGGTTGCCATTGGCCGTGCCATTGTACGCGAACCGGCAGCCTTCTTGTTCGACGAACCACTGTCGAACCTTGATGCGGCTCTGCGCGTTGGAATGCGGATGGAGATTTCGGAGCTGCACAAGAAGCTCGACACCACGATGATCTATGTGACCCACGATCAGGTCGAAGCGATGACCATGGCGGACAAGATCGTTGTCTTGCAGGCCGGCGTCATTGAGCAGGTAGGCTCTCCGCTTGAACTCTACCGGACACCACGCAACAAATTCGTGGCTGGCTTTATCGGTTCCCCCAAGATGAACTTCATCGAAGGGGAAGAGGCGGCAAAGCATGACGCAACCACAATCGGCATTCGGCCTGAGCACATCGACGTGGTCGAAAGCGGCGGTATGTGGACGGGCACGGTCGGTGTGGCCGAGCACCTGGGATCGGACACGTTCTTCCACATCCACAATACCGGATTGACTGAGACCATGACCGTACGTGCCATCGGTGACGTGAGCTTGCGGCACGGTGACACCATCCACCTCACGCCGAGAGCTGATGAAATTCACCGGTTCGACGCTCAAGGGCTCAGGATGGGGTGATGCGACTGGCTGGAAAGTCTGCGCTGATCACGGGTGCCGCACGCGGCATAGGCCTTGCTTTTGCCAAGGCCTATGTCGCCGAGGGCGCGCGTGTTGCCATCGCGGATATCGACATCGACCGTGCCAGACTTGCAGCACTGGACATCGGCGGCAATGCGATTGCAGTACGTATGGATGTGACCGATCAATCAAGTATCGACGCAGCGGTCGCGGAAACCGTCGGTCAGTTCGGGCAAATTGACATCCTGATCAACAACGCGGCTATTTTTACGGCCGCGCCGATCGTGGAGATCGACCGCGAGGACTACTCCCGCGTGTTCGATATCAATGTCGCTGGTGCATTGTTCACGATGCAAGCCGTTGCGCGCCACATGATCGAACGTGGCATCAAAGGCAAGATAATCAACATGGCCAGCCAAGCGGGACGGCGAGGTGAAAGTCTTGTCGCAGTCTACTGCGCGAGCAAGGCTGCAGTCATCAGTCTTACGCAATCGGCCGGTCTCAATCTAATCGAACACGGTATCAACGTGAATGCGATTGCACCCGGTGTCGTCGATGGCGAGCACTGGGAAGGTGTGGACGCATTTTTTGCAAAGTATGAAGGCAAGGCTCCCGGGCAGAAAAAAGAAGAAGTGGGTGCGGCCGTTCCTTTCGGGAGGATGGGCACGGCCGAAGACCTGACAGGCATGGCGGTGTTTCTGGCATCCAATGATGCCGATTACATTGTCGCGCAAACCTACAACGTCGATGGCGGCAACTGGATGAGCTGATGAATATTCAAAATCGGGGGGAGGGACCCATGAAACTCAGCAATGAGACGCTGGATCAGATGCCGTCAAGTGTGTCGGTACCCAATTATGATCGATCCAAGCTGACAGCGGGGATCATACACATCGGCCTTGGGAATTTTCACCGAGGTCATCAGGCATGGTATCTGCACCGGTTGATGCAGCAGGGAAAAGCGCGGGACTGGGCAATTCTGGGGGCTGGTGTTCGTCACAACGATGCAGCTATGCGCGAACGGCTTTTGGCGCAGGACTGCCTGACAACGCTGATCGAGCTTGATCCGCAAAAGACTTCGATCGAAATCACCGGGTCAATGATCGACTTTTTACCTGTCGAAGAAAACAACGCCGCGCTTATCAAGGCGATGAGCGTTCCGGCCATCCGCATCGTTGCTATGACTGTGACCGAAGGCGGATATTACCGGAACGTCGATGGCACGTTGAACACATCGCATCCTGACATCGTGCATGATGCGGCTAACCCGGCATCTCCACGAACAGCGTTTGGTGCAATGGTTGCAGCCTATGGCGCGCGGCGCGCGGCAAATGTCGGCCCGTTTACCGGTTTGTGCTGTGACAACCTGCAGCACAATGGCGACGTCCTGCGGCAGACAGTTGTCGATCTGGCTATGCTCAGCGACCCGGATCTGGCGCAATGGATAACTCAGAACGCCTCCTTCCCAAACTCGATGGTTGACTGCATCGTGCCGGCGACCGGCCCCAATGAAATTGCACAGGTCAAATCGCTTGGTATCGACGATGCAGCGCCCGTGACACATGAGGCCTTTCGCCAATGGGTAATTGAGGACAAGTTTTGTGCAGGCCGGCCACCGTGGGAAGATGTCGGCGCGACCCTCACCGACAATGTGGCGCCCTATGAAACCATGAAAATCCGCATGTTGAATGCGGGCCATCAGGTGTTGGCGAATGCAGGCGAATTGCTTGGCGTGCCAACGATTGCCGCCTGTATGGCTGATCCGGAGATTTCAGGGTTTTTCCGTCGCGTCGAAGAATATGAGATTGCGCCTTATGTGGCGCCGGTCCCGGGCATGACACCCGTGGACTACCTCGACCTGATTTCTGAACGTTTCGCGAACCCGAAGATTCACGACACAACGCGTCGTGTGGCATTTGACGGATCGTCACGGCACCCCGGCTTTGTGTTGCCGATTCTAAAAGACGCCTTGCATGCAGAGGGGTCGATTGACGGGTTGGCACTGACCGAGGCGCTTTGGGCGCGGATGTGTGCTGGGTTGCGTGACGATGAGACAGAAATTGAGCCGAATGATCCGGACTGGCCTGCGCTGAACGAAGCGGCCCTTATCGCGCGAACCGATCCTTCAAGGTGGCTGGCTCAACACGCAATATACGGCACGCTTGGCGCAGAACCGCGTTTTGCAGAAAAGTTTGCGGGATGGCTGGATCTTTTGTGGCAGCAGGGAACGCGCGCCACGCTGCGTCAATTTATGGACGGCTAAGACGCAACAAGCAGGTTGGTATCTCAACCTGCTTGTTGCGTGGCATTTGCATTACTCAGGACCAATTCCATTATTTTGACGGGTTTTGGCGGCTTTTGGAACGCCAGAGTATCGATAACTGTGCCCGCAGTTTTCTTGGTCGGATTTGCCATCGCCCGTGGGATTGCAGCCCATTCGATCTTGAGCGATTAATTTTTCATAATGAAAACAATATTTTGAACTCCTTTCCCTACTTTGGCGCGAAGTGGAAAATTCCGTCAATTTGATACTTGTCATAAAATAGTTATGAACTACGCTATGCGGGGGGAGGAAGAAACGTGTGGATCGCAGCAGGCGTCAGCTTGCGTGTTTTGTCACGTTCATACTCCTTAAATACTGTTCGTCACGTTGCCTGGGATCGCTCTCGCGTAGCCTGACCAAAATAATTTCGGGGAGGAAAAATGACCGAAAATCTTAACCGCAGAAAATTCCTGCGTGGCTCTGCTGTCGCAGGCGCAGCCGCACTTGCAACGCCGGCGATCGCCGACGGCCACGGTGAAACACTTAAGATGCAAGCGGCCTGGGGCGGCGGCATCTTTCTGGAAAACGCGCAGTCCTTTGCAGCACGTGTAAACGAAATGTCCGGCGGCTCGCTCACGATTGAAGTGCTGTCGGTGGACGCTGTCGTCAAAACCAGCCAAATGCAGGATGCCGTACACAGAGGCGTTCTTGATGCGGCACACTACGTGCCGGCTTATTGGTACGGCAAGTCCAAAGCGGCATCGCTCTTCGGAACGGGTCCATGCTTTGGCTGGTCGAGCCAGGAAGTACTCGGATGGGTTTATGCAGGCGGCGGCCAAGAACTGTTTGACGAGTTGATGGACAGCTTGCGCCTCAACGTTGTTTCATTCTTTAACTCGCCGATGCCAGCACAGCCAATGGGCTGGTTCCAAGAGCAGATCACCGACGCCAGCCAGATGGACGGATTGAAATACCGGACAGTTGGTCTTGCGGCAGACGTTCTGCTTGAGATGGGCATGTCGGTGGTACAGCTGCCAGGCGGCGAAATTCAACCTGCAATGAAATCAGGTCTGATCGACGCGGCGGAGTTCAACAATCCAACCTCTGACCGCGACTTTGGTATGCAGGACGTGTCCAAGCACTACCACCTCGCGTCGTTCCACCAGAGCCAGGAGTTCTTTGAAGTTACGATCAATAAAGACCGCTATAATGCGCTGAGCGATGAGCACAAAGCGATCATCAAAAATGCATCCATGGCTGAAAACTCTGGTTTTTATTGGGGTAATACAAAGCGTTACTCGGACGACCTTGTCAAACTGCAGGAATCTGACGGCGTAAACGTCTACCGTACGCCGGATTCCGTGATGGCCGCGCAGCTGGAAGCGTGGGATGTGGTCACGGCGCGGATCTCTGAAGAAGATCCGTTCTTTGCTAAGGTTATGGAGTCGCAGAAGGCCTACGCCAAAGACGTGATGAACTACCTCAACCTGAACCAGCCCGACTATAAACTGGCGTATAATCACTACTTCGGTTGATAGCAGAAATATTGTTATGAATTCGGGCACCGTCACGGTGCCCGAGTTACATCCGCCATCCAAGGCGCACCTGGCCAGAGATCTCAGGGCCACAAGGAAGACGACAAGATGAAATTTGTACACGCTATAGAAGGTCTGAGCCTTTGGGTTGGACGGGCCTTCGGATGGTGCATACTGATATTGACGCTGTCAGTGTCCTACGAAGTATTTGTGCGTTACGTGCTGAATGCCCCAACGGTCTGGGCATTTGACATGATGATTCAAATGTACGGTGCCCTGTTCTTGATGTGCGGGGCTTACGCCTTGGCGCAAGACACGCACGTGAGGGCTGACGTCATTTACCGCTTACTCCCGACGAAAGTTCAGGCAGGGCTTGATTTTCTGCTGTATTTTCTTTTCTTTTTCCCGGGCGTTTTGGCTCTGGTCTGGTTTGGGTACGAGATTGCCGCGGACAGCTGGCGCTATAAGGAAGTGAGCTTCAACAGTCCGGCAAGTATTCAGATATACTTTTTCAAATCGCTGATCCCCGTGGCAGGCGCCTTGTTGCTTATCCAGGGAGCGGCCGAGCTTGTGCGCTGTGTCACAACCATGCGCACAGGCGTTTGGCCGGAACGACTGGCCGATGTGAAAGAGACAGAAGACTTACTTTCGGAAACTGACCTCGAAGAGATCGCCGCCATTCACCGTGATGAAAAATAATCACGCTGACGCACCAAGAAAGACCAAGAGATGACAAACCCCGAAGTCGCCCTTTTGATGCTGGGCCTGTTTATTGTACTCGTATTGCTCGGTTTTCCGATCGCGTTCACACTGCTCGCCATGGGCGTAGCCTTTGGATACTACGCATACTTCCGCGGCCCGATCGACAGTTTTGGCGATATTTTCAACAACAACATCTTTTATCTGCTGAACCAGAACACCTACTCGGTGATGGAAAACCCGACCTTGGTCGCTATCCCGCTGTTTTTGTTCATGGGATATGTTGTTGAGCGCGCGAACATTGTCGATAAGCTGTTTTTTTCGCTGTATCAAGCTGCGCGAAATCTGCCCGGCAGTTTGGCGATTGCCGCTTTGATCACTTGCGCGGTCTTCTCAACCGCCTCCGGTATTGTGGGCGCGGTGGTGACTTTGATGGGCCTTCTGGCTTTTCCCGCGATGGCAAACGCCAATTACAACAAAAGCTTCGCTGCCGGTGTGATTTGCGCAGGCGGCACGCTGGGTATCCTGATCCCGCCTTCGATCATGCTGATCGTGTATTCTGCAATCGCGGACCTTTCTCCGCTAAGGCTTTACGCAGCCGCCGTCTTTCCGGGCTTGTTGCTGGCCGGGTTGTACATCGTTTACGTAATCGTTCGGGTGTACTTTAACCCTGCGCTTGCGCCGAAACCCAGCATGGATGATGTACCTCCGCCACGCGAGATTTACTGGAACTTGCTGGTGAGTTTTGTGCCGCTCACCGTTCTGATTATGCTGGTTCTGGGGTCTATCCTTGGTGGTCTCGCGACGCCGGCAGAAGCTGCGGCGATGGGAGCCCTTGGCGGTATGGTACTTGCGGTGCTCTACCGGTCCATGACCTGGAAGAAGCTGAAAGAGAGCGTGTTTCTAACGGCGAAGGCGACGGCCATGGTGTGTTGGCTCTTTGTCGGATCATGGACGTTCGCGTCAGTATTCTCGTATCTGGGCGGGCATGACATCATTGCCGACTGGGTTGGCGGGATGGCGCTTGAACCGTGGCAGTTCCTCGTTTTGGCTCAGGTCATCATCTTCCTGCTGGGCTGGCCCTTGGAGTGGTCTGAAATTCTCATCATCTTTGTGCCTATTTTCTTGCCTCTGCTCGAGGTCTTCGGCGTGAACCCATACTTCTTTGCAATGTTGGTGGCACTTAATCTTCAGACGTCATTCCTGACACCGCCAATGGCTATGTCGGCCTATTACCTAAAAGGGGTGTTGAAGAAACAAATCGAGCTGATGCAAATTTTCCGCGGGATCATGCCCTATCTCGGAATTGTCATTCTGACGATGGTCTTGATGTATCAGTTTCCGGCTATTGCGCTTTGGTTCCCTGACTATCTCTTCGGGCCTTACATTCCATGAAGATAAAACCCCACGAACTCAGTGCGACAGAGGCTTCAGCCTTTATCGCATCGGGTCAATTGAAGTCCGTACAGTTGGTGCAATCCTGTCTCGACAGGATTGCCGAGACAGATCAGGCGACAAAAGCATGGGCGTATCTCGACGCGGAATATGCCTTGGAGCAGGCCGCCGCCCTCGATCGTCGCCGTCAGGCCGGTTTCGCGACAGGCCCGCTCCATGGATTGCCGGTTGGATTGAAGGACATTGTCGATACGAAAGACATGCCGACCGAGCGTGGAACGCCCGTATTTAAGGGCCGCAAAACCGAGGAAGATGCGCGCATTGTCGAAAAGCTGCGCGAGGCAGGTGCCGTTATTATGGGTAAAACTGTGACGACGGAGCTCGCTTTTGTCCATGCGAACGAAACGCGCAACCCGCATGACGCAGATCGAACCCCCGGAGGCTCGTCGAGTGGCTCAGCCGCGGCGGTTGCAGCGGGGCATGTGCCATTGGCAGTGGGCACGCAAACAAACGGATCGGTAATCCGGCCGGCATCGTTTTGCGGAACTTTTGGTTTCAAGCCGACGCGCGGTGCGATTCCGCGGACCGGTGTGTTGCAAACGTCGAATTCGCTGGACCAGATAGGCACCTTCGGGCGCACGTTAGACGACGTGGCCCTGCTTGCCGACGCGATAAGCGGGTATGACCAGCGCGACACCGAAAGTTATCAAGACGCACGGCCCGATTTGCTCGCCGGCGCGCGCGCAGAAGTTCCTGTTGAACCGGAAATTGCGTGGTTGAACCTGCCTTTCAATGACCGGCTGTCTGAGGCTGCGTCGGAAGGGCTCGAAACTGTTATGGATGTGCTTGGAGAGCGCGTGACACGGATGGATCCGGCCAGCCAACTGGGTGAATTGGTTGCAGTGCAGGCGCGCATCCATGAATATGAAATCGCTCGACACCAAGCCCAAGTATTCGACGCGCATTGGGGGCAAATCAGCGATACACTGAAGCCGATCATTGAGCGTGCACGCAAAATTGGTGAGGCGGAGTATCAGGACGCTCTGGCAGTCAAAGCTTCGGCCGAGAAGTTCTTTGCGGACTTCTTTCAGGACTATGACGCAATTCTTGCGCCATCTGCTTCTGGCGAAGCTGTCGCCTTTGGCACCAACACCGGCGACCCTATTTTCTGTACTTTATGGACGCTGGCGGGTTTGCCATGTGTCACGCTTCCGCTTTTGGTCGGTGAAACCGGATTGCCGATCGGTGTGCAATTGATTGGCGCCGCGCAAAAAGATGATCGTCTCTTGCGTACAGCGCGGTGGGTTCAAAACTATATCGCGGCAGAAGCCGCGTAATCAGAAGGACAGTTCTATGTCTTACATTACAAAGATGATCGTTGGCTTCATCGGCACTGCATTGCTTGTGATCTTTGTGGGCGAACTCTCTCACAGCATTTCCACCGGCTTTGCCGGGTTTTGGGGCGGCTTTCCCTTCATGGTTATTGTGATCATTGTCTGCGCGCTCGCGATCTACGATTACTGGGATGAGTGTATCCGCAAGAAGGATTGATCATGTCCAAACCCCGTCTTTGGATTACCCGTCGCCTGTCCGATGCCACGATCGAACGCGCGATGAGGGACTACGATACTGTTGTAAACCATGCAGACACGCCCGGCAGCGCAGATGATCTGATTGCAGCAAGCGCGGAGTACGACGCGATTATTCCTTGTCATTCCGAACATTTTAGCGCGGAGGTTGTTTCGCAGTTTGCACCGCGCCTCAAGATCGTTGCGAACCATTCCGTCGGTGTAGACCATTGTGACCTTGCCGCCCTAGCGGCACGTGGGATCATTGTTACCAACACGCCCGATGTGCTGTCAGACGCAACAGCCGAACTCGCAATGTTGTTAATGCTCGGTGCTGCAAGACATGCTGTTGCCGGTGACAGGATTGTGCGCACAGGCTCTTGGGATTTCTGGTCGCCGTCCTTCATGGTCGGGAAGCAGGTGACAGGAGCCCGATTGGGTATTGTCGGCATGGGCCGTGTTGGCCGCGCATTTGCGGCCAAGGCAAACGGTTTCGACATGGAAATCCATTACTACAACCGCTCTGAACTGCCTTCGGACCAATCGTTCGGTGCAACATATCACAACAGCATTGAAGATCTGTTGGCCGTGTCGGACTTCCTCTCACTGCACTGCCCGGCAACTCCTGATACAATGAACTTAATGAACAAGGACAGGTTTGCGCTTTTGCCGAAAGGTGCGGTTATGGTTAACGCGGCGCGTGGTGCACTGGTAGACGAAACCGCGCTGTTGCAGGCGCTGGAGGCGGGGCAAGTCAGTGCTGCCGGACTGGACTGTTTTCAGGTGGAACCAGGCGGCAACCCCGCTTTTGCTGCACATGAAAACATCTTCATGCTCCCGCATATTGGCAGTGCGACGACGCGCACTCGTGACGCGATGGGTTTTCGAGCGCTCGACAATCTGGACGCCTATTTTGCCGGGCAGACACCACGGGATCTCCTCTGATTTAGAAGGATCAAACAGATGACAAAAATAGCTTTTCTAGGCCTCGGTGTAATGGGATATCCAATGGCTGGACACCTCAAGTCCGCGGGACATGATGTGACGGTTTTCAACCGTACTTTTGCCAAAGCTAAGAAATGGGTGTCGGAACATGGCGGATCAGCTGCCAAAACACCGGCCGAAGCCGCCGATGGCGCGGACATGGTGATGGCTTGCGTCGGAAATGACAACGATCTGCGCGCCGTTTGCCTTGGCGACTCTGGTGCATTCGCAACGATGACCGCAGGCGCCTTGTTCGTGGATCACACAACCGTATCAGCCAAAGTAACGTCGGAACTTTACACTGTGGCCAAATCGAAAGGTGTGGGTTTCATCGATGCGCCTGTCTCGGGCGGACAAGCAGGGGCTGAAAACGGGCAACTTTCGATCATGTGCGGGGGCGATGAAGCTGACTATGCGCGTGCCGAGCCGGTGATCACCGCTTATGCGAAACTGTGCCGGCGCCTTGGTGCAAGCGGTGCAGGACAGTTGACAAAAATGGCCAACCAGATTGCGATCGCAGGCCTAGTCCAAGGCCTGTCGGAAGCGCTGCACTTCTCTAGTAAAGCAGGTCTGGATGGACGCGATGTCGTCGAGGTTATCAGTCAGGGGGCTGCCGGAAGCTGGCAGATGAGCAACCGCTATGAGACGATGCTTGACGACCACTTTGAACATGGGTTTGCCGTGGACTGGATGCGAAAAGATCTTGGCATTTGTCTAAATACGGCGAATGAAAATGGCGCGAGCCTGCCTGTTACAGCGCTTGTTGACCAGTTTTACAAAGACGTTCAGAAGATGGGTGGCGGACGCTGGGACACATCCAGTTTGTTCAAGCGTCTGCAAAAGCTTTGACCTCTGTTAGCTCTCAATAAACCACGTTTGAAGTGCCCGTCGGCTTTCGGCGTTTGCCTCTAGTATGGGTGTTAATAGGTTCGCCATTAAACAGGCCACTGGTAGTCCAATGCTGGGGTAAGTCCGATGGAGGCGCATCAAGCGAGTTTGGGTCTAGTATGTGTGTGAATTGCTCTCGCCCAGATTGCCGCCAACTGCTACTGTTTATGCCTAAGGTGTGGGTTACAAGTTGCCATGCACGATCAACAACTAAGTGCCATCGGCTTGGTCCTGTCCTCAACTGTTATCGGTGTCTTGGGCATGTATGTGGGGTGCGGCGTCACAACCCCCACTTCTCCAGTGCCGCATCTGCCTTCGAAGGGTCTTGGGCAATCCTGATCACGGCGTTCCGGTTGACGCCTGTGGCTTTGGCAATAGCCGAGTGACCTTGTCCTGCATTCAGCATCGCTTTCACAGCTTCAAAGCTGGCTCTATCGAAGTTTGGCTTGCGCCCTTTGAACTTCTCCGGAGAGGTGGCCTTATGGTGCGCTATACCGGCCCTCTGAGCCTCTTTGTTGGCCTCTGCCTGTGCTTCCGCCATCGCCGCCATGAAGCCAATCAGCGCGTCCCTGATAGCCTTCTGAGTGGGGTCTGCGGTCGTCCCGTCGAAGACCATGCCGTTGATCACGGTCTTGATCGTCACACCTCGGTTCATGAACTCGCGGATGCTCGCTCAACTGGGTGCTTTGGACAGAGCCGAACTTGATGCGGGAACAATCCAAGAGTTGGAAAGGCAGAACCAAACACTGGCCGGAGAATTGAAAGGCCGTCTAACCGTAAAATCGAAAGGGGCTAGAATGAGCGACATTGAAAACCTGCGCACACTTGATGCTATCGCAAAGTCTGCAAACGCAAACCATCAGGAGGTGGCGATGGGTGCATGAAGTTGTTTGTAACGCGAGTTCGGGGCTTTAATCCCGAAAAATGGCCCGTAATTACGTTTAATGCCGAGGCAAGCAGAGACAGATTACTTAGAAAGTCTGCACCCGGCGACATGATCGCTTTTGTTGGTACGCTGCGGAATCCAACAATAGTTGGAGATAGAGGCAGATTATTGGGGATTGCCGAAATTGGGCGTACTCCAGTGAATACAATAGACGTTGTGCCAGATGGTGCAGGAAAATCCTGGGATCACGCCTTGAACCTTCAGTTTCGCTGGCCTCAAGCTCTCCATATGGTTAGAGCTTGGCGTGTAAAATCGAAGCCTTTGCTTCTTGACATCGTTGAAGAACAGCTTCCGTACCAAGCGACTTCCCAAGCTGTACTATTCTCTGAATACGATAAATCAAAAATTCTTCAGCTTGCCTTGGAGGAGGTGGTTCTACCTGAAATCGAAGGGTTGCAAACAGAAGGTATCCTTGAAGAACCGATGGCAAAAAATGGTCCAACGACCGGGCCTGTTCCAGCATCTTGGTCCAAACAAATTTTAAGGAATGTTGTCCAGCCAGCGTCCACTTATGCCATGCAATTTGGTGAAAGTGACATATGGAAAATTGGTTATGCCACAGATGTCAAAAAACGAGTTAGCCAGTTGAACGAGCACATTCCGACTGAAGTGATCAAGTCCTTATGGCAGCTTCGGTACTCTCAAAGATGGGGCAGTGAGTTGGCAGCCTACGAAATGGAGCAAATGGTCTTGAGCGGACTGGCGCCTTGCAGAACCGTCGGGGAGAGGGTCCAGTGTAGTGAGGATCAAATTTGGACGGCCTGGCAATCAGGCATCGGTTCATGCAGCAAAAAGTGAAATCAAGCCAATAAGTTCTGCCGTCAGGTCTTTTTCAGGTCAAAAACGCACTGCCACAAGCAGATCAAACTCGATACGCCGTAAGTCATTGTTTTTATTTGTTAAATGGTGCCCCCACACGGACTCGAACCGCGGACCTACTGATTACAAATCAGTTGCTCTACCAGCTGAGCTATAGGGGCGTTGGGCGAGCGTTTAGTCAGTTTGACCGTTACGTGCAAGAGGGTTTTTGCAAGATTTTCGTTTACGATAGCGTTTGAACCTTCGTGCTGCTCAAGTTAGCGTGGAGAGACAGGCAATTGCGCAGCAGGGACACATGCAACTGGTCTTTCATGCCGGTGCTCATTTCACCGAAGAAGAACGTCTGATGAAGTGTCTTTTGCGCAATCAGGAACGGTTGCGTGAGCGCGGGGTCAGTGTGCCGGGGCCCGGGAAGTACCGTAAACTGTTGCGTCAAACCGTAGTAGCGATGTCAGAGAATGCGGCGGCACATGACGCAAGAGACGTGGTGCTGGATGCTATTCTGGATGACGATCGCGCAGAACGCGTGCTGCTTTCAAATGCGCATTTCTTCGGCGCTCCGCGTGCGGCGCTCCGAAAGGGGCTGATATACCCCAATGCAGCGGAACGCCTTGCCAACCTTGCGCAACTTTTCCAAGGCGACGAGATTGAACTCTTCATGGCAATCCGGAATCCGGCGACATTCCTGCCTGCCTGCTTTCATAAATCGCCGCGCGAGGACACTGCGGATTTTATGGGCGGGGTGGATCCGCGCGCAGTGCGTTGGTCGGATAGTTTTGTGCGTATGCGCGAAGCAGCACCGGAAATTCCCATCACCATCTGGTGTAACGAGGATGCACCTTTCCTGTGGTCTCAGATCGTGCGCGAAATGGGCGGTATGGACCATGGCGAACCGGTTGTCGGCGGGTTTGATCTGTTTGGCGACATCATCTCGAAAGACGGAATGAACCGGTTCGCTGCATACATCAAATCAAAACCGGCTCTGACCGAGATTCAGGTCCGACGGGTCATGGTCGCCTTTCTGGATAAATTCGCTATTGAAGAAGCCATCGAAGAAGAGATTGATATGCCCGGTTGGTCTGCAGAACTGGTAGATGAGATGACCGAAGCCTATGACGATGATGTAGTTGCAATCGAACGCATTCCGGGCATTACGCTGCTTTCTCCCTAGCGCATTTGGTTTCGGAACAGGATACCAAGGCCTTGCAAAAAATCACATCTGCCTGGTTGCAACAGTGCTGATGTCAAAGTGAGACTGCTTGACCTGTCGCCGCGGACAGTTGAGCAGCCATGCCGATCTGAACCGCCCAAAGTCCATCTTCAAACGTGACCTCGGCGTATTCGCGCTCTCCGCGGACCAATTCAAGAAATCTCTGATGCTGAAAAAAAGTCGAACCGTTGTGGTCTCCCGCTTCGAGCAATAGCGGATCCACGGGTATTTCACGTACTTCTGGGCGTTTTGGCGCGCGCGGGCTGATTTCCAGCAGGGGAACGGGTGGCGCCCCCAGATCCTCGGGCCAGAAACGGGTGGGCCCCGGCACAAATGCCTCGATCTTGCCGTTCTGGCCCATAGCTGAAATCACTTCCTGATAACGTGCCCCTTCGGCGAACATGCACAGTTCAAGCATCGCGCGCACACCACCCTCGAAGTCGACAATCACATAGGCGTTGTCGATGATGTCGGGGGTCTCGCCATTGTAGCTTTCGCGCAAGTGGTTCACAGACTGAGCAGCACTGGCCATCACGCGGACAGGACGGGTACCAACCACCAAACGCATCAGATCAAAAAAGTGACAGCACTTTTCGACCAATGTGCCACCTGTCTTTGCATTGAACCTGTTCCAGTCGCCGACTTTCTCCAGAAATGGAAAACGATGCTCGCGGATGGTGAGCATACGAACGCCACCGGTGACTGCCTGTGCCTGTGACAGCAAAGCTGCAATCGGTGGCATATACCGGTATTCCATCGCGACCCAGATGGGCGCGGGGTAGCTTGACGCAACCGCCTTTACCCTGTCGATATCGTTCGGGCTGGTCAGCAGCGGTTTTTCGATAAGCAGGGGAAGGGGGCGTTTCCCGGCAATTTCTGCCAATTGATCTGCGTGGCAGTAGTTTGGGCTGGCAATAACAAGGCAATCGACATCTCGACGATCCAGAAGCGCATCAAGCGATGCCTCGAATGTCGCGTCCGGTGCGAGCGTTGCGGCAATGGCGCGCATTTCGCTATCCGGCTCAAAGATTGCGGTGACGATTGTATCGTCCAGCAGCGATATGTTTTTGATGTGCTCCTGTCCCATCATTCCGCACCCGATGATGCCATAGCGAGTTTTGCTGGCCATTGATTTGGTCCTTATTTCAGCCGCTGCACATAGACAGCGCGATTTGGGTCGTACCATGTACGGGAAAATTCGATGGGTTGCGCATCGGATGACCAGCTTAGTCGTTCGATATAGCCGCAGACCGACCCGGGCGCTACAAAACCGGGTGGTGTCCAAGAGGGCATTTGGGCCAGACTGACGCGATCTTCTGCGCGCATGATCCAAAAATTGAGCCGCTTGAGATAGGTTTGATAAAGGGAATCAGAAAGCATCGAGCGGTTCAGCGTACCTACGGATGCATCAAGCCAGATTTCCTCCACGGCAATTGCTACATCGTTCAGAAACCTGTGGCGCCGAATACGTGTCGCAAAAGTCGATGTGCCGAAACTGGGCAGATCGTCTGGTTTGTCGAGTACGGCAACATCAAGCACTTGCGCAGTGGGCAAGCCGCCGCCGTCAAGCAATTCCAACCGGAACATCGCGTAAAGCCCGGACGGCGTAGCTGATTTTTGAACGTAGTTTCCAGAACCGTGAACGCGCCTCAACAGACCTTTCTTTTCAAGATCCGCCAAGGCTTTGCGCAGCGTACCGATAGAGGTGCCGTGACTTTGCGCCATCTCTCGTTCGGGGGGCAGCCGTTCACCATCCAGCAGACGCCCGGCATCAATGTCGCGAATAATCAGTTCGCTGAGCTGGATGTATTTCGGCAAGGCGCCAGTATTGCGGGCGGAGGTGGACATGCGACTCAGACAAAATTCAAAATTGATACACCATTGATCTACATGTTTGGCGGTGCTATTCAAGACAAAACAACACCTGATCTTCTTTGGAGTTCTCATGACGGTAGTACCTGTCACTTCAGCCGATCTGGACGCCGCAGAAGTTTCCTGGTTTTCTGCGCTGTGTTCGGACGATTATCAATTTCTCGGCGTGCCGGACGGTGATCTGCGGTCGAGCTGGGCGCATTGCTCTGACATTGTAAAGACAGCCGAGGCGCAGGGGTTTCGCAATATTCTTTGCCCTTCGTCCTACCAAGTAGGGCAAGACACGCTGAGCTTTGTTGCAGGGTGCGCCCCGATCACAGACAAGATCAACTTGCTGGCCGCCGTACGATGTGGAGAGATGCAACCAATTATGCTGGCCCGTACGCTCGCGACGCTGGACCATATGCTCGAAGGCCGACTGACGGTAAATATCATCAGTTCAGATTTTCCGGGTCAGAAAGAACCGTCGCCCTATCGCTACCAGCGCTCACGCGAAGTGGTCGAAATCCTCAAGCAGGCGTGGACCCGCGATGAAATCAACTACGAGGGCGAAGTTTACAATTTTTCAGGGCTGACCACTGACCCAGTCAAACCCTATCAAACCGGTGGGCCGCTGCTTTATTTTGGCGGCTACTCTCCCGACGCCTTGGATCTGTGCGCGGAACACTGTGACGTCTACCTGATGTGGCCCGAGCCGAAAGAGGCGCTCGAAGGACGCATGAAAGCGGTGCATGAACGCGCGGCAGAAAAAGGCCGGACACTGGATTATGGTCTGCGTGTTCACATGATCGTTCGCGACACAGAGGCAGAGGCCAAGGAATACGCTGAATACATCGTCTCAAAGCTTGATGATGAATATGGCCGCAAGATCCGCGAACGCGCATTGGATGCCACATCACTTGGAGTATCGCACCAGTCCAAGAACCGAGACATTGCCGATGAGTTTGGCTACGTCGAGCCGCATCTTTGGACAGGGGTAGGGCGCGCACGGTCGGGATGCGGTGCCGCACTTGTCGGGTCTGCTGATCAGGTGCTGAGCGAGATTGAGAGCTATCAGAAGATGGGTATGCGCGCATTTATCTTTTCGGGCTATCCGCACATAGACGAGGCAGAGCATTTTGGTCGTTTGGTGATGCCGCACCTTAAAACATGCTCGCTGCCTCACATGTACGGGCGCGTGCCGGATCAAGCGCCCGCAACACCACTTGCAGCAGGGGAGCGTCGGTGATGGAGCGGATCAGCCTTTCTGAAGATCTCGAGTTCAGCCGCATCGTCTATGGCATGTGGCGCCTTGCGGATGACAAGGATACCTCGGCTGCCCATGTGCGCGCAAAAATTGATGCCTGTCTTGAGCAAGGCATCACGACCATGGACCAAGCGGACATATACGGCGGGTATGTGGCCGAAGAGGTAATGGGCGCTGCGTTAAAGCAAAGTCCTGGGTTGCGCGATGAACTGGAAATTGTCACCAAGTGCGACATCATCGCGCCGATTGGAAAATATGCTGACCGCCGGGTCAAATACTACGACACGTCGGCTGCTCACATAAATGCGTCAGTTGATGCGTCATTGGGATACATGGGCATAGAGCAGATCGATCTTTTGCTCATTCACCGTCCTGATCCTATGATGGATGCGGCCGAGACCGGTGCTGCCCTTGATGCGTTGATCAATGCCGGCAAGATCAAAGCCGCGGGCGTGTCAAACTTTCGGCCATGGGACTGGGATTTGTTGCAGGCCAGCATGAGCCATCCGCTGGTTACCAACCAGATCGAACTTAGTTTGGCGGCCAGAGACGCTTATACCAACGGCGATCTTGCGCATTTGCAGCGGCACCGGATTGCGCCCATGGCGTGGTCGCCGCTTGGCGGTGGGGCGCTAATGACACAAAGCAGCGCTGTTGCGACCAAAATGGATGCGATCGCACAGGCTCAGGGTGTTGACCGGGCGGCTGTCGCAGTAGCTTGGCTGCTGGCGCATCCCGCGCGCATCATGCCTGTGATGGGGACCAACACACTTTCACGCATCGCTGCGTTCAGTGATGCATTCAAGGTCGATATGGACCGCCAGACCTGGTTTGAGCTTTTGGAAGCCGCCAATGGATACGAGGTGCCGTGATGCCTGACGGATCGATGCAAACGTTGAATGCGCTGCGCAGGGTAGATTTCACCGACAACTCCGGGCGCCCGTTCCGGAACGCGCTTGGCCGGTTCGCAACTGGCGTAACCGTTGTGACCGCGAAGACACCTCAAGGTCCGATCGGGATGACAGCAAATTCGTTTTCAAGCGTGTCCATGGATCCGCCGTTGGTCATGTGGTGCCCTGCAAAGGCATCCAGCAGATTTGCTTCTTTTGCCAATGCGAGCCATTTCGCGATCCATGTGTTGGGCGAAGACGATGAAGCTATCGCGATGAATTTTGCCCGCTCGGGTCAAGCCTTCGCAGGGCTGGACGTGAGCGAGAACAGCCACGGCGTGCCGCTGTTAAACCGCTGTCTGGCACGGTTTGAATGCACAATGCATCAGCTTCACGAGGCGGGTGACCACGCGATTATTCTTGGCCGGGTGACATCTGCGGCCTTCCGCGAAGGAGAGGCTTTGATTTTTTCGCAAGGCACGTTCAGAAGGTTTGACAAAAAGGCGTAAAACGCCAACCAATGTAGGTGCGGCGCAAACGTCGCATCATGACCCGGGGAGAACCCGGGCGACAGGGAGGGAGGCCCGCGCATGGGGGCACTGCTGGCGGTTATGACACCGCTCCGGCTGGTCAATGAGGCATTGTTGGCCATTGGTCGGGCAATCGGGATCTTGGCTGTTGCGGCCATGGTCGTGGCTATCCTGATACAGGTGTTCTTTCGCTACGCGCTGAACAATGCATTGCCTTGGCCGGATGAAGCGGCCCGATTTTGCATGCTGTGGATGACGGGCCTTATGGCACCAACGGCATTCCGGCGCGGCGGGTTTGTGGCCATCGACACCGTGATACAGTTTCTGCCTCGCGCTTTGGGTGCCATTTTATCCATTGCGCTGTTGCTTCTCAGTCTTGGGGTCATGCTGGTGGCGGTGCAGATCGGCTGGTCCGAAGTCACCGGTTTTGCCGGAAGGTTTGCTACTGCGTCGCTCTACATCCCGACCGATCTCAGCTTTGAAAACTGGATGCGTGTGCCACGCAGTTGGATGATGGCGTCGCTTCTCGTCGGGCTTGTGCTCCTGATCTCGGTAAACATCGAATTGATCTTGCGGGCGATAGTTAAAATGATGGGAGGCGCTGATCAGTTGCCGCCCATTACCCTCGAAGAAGAATTGGGAGCCGAGTAATGCTGGTTTGGTTCCTACCGCTTTTCCTCGTTTTCCTGATGATCGGTTTGCCGGTGTTTTTTGGTCTGCTGGCCGCGCCGGGCATTCTGCTTTGGCTGAATGGCCAAGAGAAAGACATTACCCTGCTGTATCGTAACCTTTACAACGGGATGGACAGCTTTCCGCTCATGGCGATCCCGTTCTTCATGCTGGCAGGCGAATTGATGAACCGGGGCGGTATCACCATGCGTCTGGTGGAGTTCAGCCAAGCGATGATGGGTCATTTTCGTGGTGGTTTGGCGCATGTAAACATCCTTTCCTCGATGCTATTTGCAGGGCTGTCCGGCTCAGCTGTCGCGGATACTTCTGCGCTTGGCTCCATGCTGATCCCCGCCATGGAGAAACAGGGCTACACGCGTAAGTTTGCGGCCGCGATTACGGCGGCAAGTTCTGTGATCGGGCCGATCATTCCACCTTCGGGGATCATGATCATCTATGCCTATGTCATGGGTGAAAGCGTCGCTGCCCTGTTTCTGGCCGGTATCGTGCCGGGCATCATGGTCGGCCTCGGGCTGATGCTGATGGTCAAATTGCAGGCAGACAAATACGACTTTCCGGTTGCGACCCGCAAACACACGTGGGGCGAACGTGGGCAGGCCAGCCTCAAAGCTTTCTTTCCGTTGCTGACACCGGTCATTATTCTGGGCGGCATTCTTGCTGGCGTCTTTACGCCCACCGAAGCGGCGGCGGTTGCGGTTGCTTACGCGCTCTTTATCGGATTATTTGTCATGCGCTCGCTGAAATTGAGCGATTTGCCAGATGTTCTTGGTCGCGCAGGGCTGACATCGGCGGTTGTGCTTTTGCTGGTGGGGGCCGCGATGGCATTCAAAACCGTGGTCAGCCTGAGCCATGCGCCCGAAGCGATGGCAGACTTCGTTTTGTCACTTACGTCTAACCCTTTGCTGCTTTTGCTGCTGATCAACCTGCTGCTTTTCGTGGTTGGTATGTTCCTTGATGCCGGCCCGGCGATCATCATTCTGGGTCCGATCCTGGGCCCCATATTTGTCAGCTTGGGCGTTGACCCGATCCACTTTGCCATCATCATGAGCGTCAATCTAACGGTCGGCCTTGCGACTCCGCCAATGGGCCTGGTTCTGTTTGTGGCCTCATCAGTATCAGGCGAACGGGTCGAAGCGATCTCTAAAGCCATCCTGCCGTTTCTTGCGGTAGAAATTCTGGTGATATTCCTGATCACCTACATTCCTGAATTATCCATGACAATCCCGCGTCTGACGGGCTTTGCTAACTGAGTAAAAACAAATCCAAATGGGAGGAAACTAATGCTCAAAACTACCTTACGGACCCTGACTGTCGCGGCCATGCTGGCCGGTACAGCCATGGCTGCTGCTGCACAGGATTTCACAATCCGCGCGACGGCTAACTCGAATGAAAACGATGAGGACTATGACGGTCTCGTCGTTTTCAAGAACTACGTCGAGTCTGCCTCGAACGGTGCGATTGCTGTTGAGCTTTTCATCGGTACGCAGCTTTGCGGTAACGGCGCTGAATGCTTGCAGGGCGTGGCCGACGGCACAATCGATGTCTACGTTTCCACATCAGGCGGTGCTTCGGGTATCTTCCCTTACGTACAGGTACTCGATCTGCCGTATCTGATGGCAGACGACCGGATTGCGGAAACGGTTCTATCGGGTGACTTTACCCGCAAAATGCGTGACATGGCGCTGGAGGATTCCGGCGGTGCTATTCGCCTCATGACCATTGGCAACACTGGCGGCTGGCGCAACTTTGCAAATACAAAACGCCGCGTGGCTGAGCCATCCGATATGGAAGGTCTGAAAATCCGCACGGTTGTCGCCGATCTGCCGCAAGAGCTGGTCAAGGCACTTGGCGCTGCGCCTACGCCGATCCCGTGGCCAGAGCTGTTCACGTCTTTCCAAACCGGCGTTGTTGAAGGGTCCAAGAACGGCATTACCGACATCATGGGTATGAAGTTCCCTGACGCCGGTCTGAAGTACGTGACCCTTGACGGCCACGCCTATATGGGCGCGCTGTGGTGGATGAACAACGAAAAGTTCCAGTCCATGCCGGAGGACATGCGCCGCGTTGTTGTCGATGGCTTCTACGCCCTTCAGCAAGCGACATTTGCGTCGCCAAAACGCAAGTCGATCGCTGCATATGAGCAGTTCGTCGAAGAGGGTGGCGATCTTTATGTGCCCACACCAGAACAGAAAGCCGCTTTCAAAGAAGGTGCGGCACCTGTGTTTGACTGGTTCAAGGCGAATGTAGGTCGTGGCGAAGAAATCTTTGATGCGCTGAACGCAGCCGTTGCCCAAGCCGAAGAGCAAGTTGGCGCAGCACGGGCAGCCGATCTGAACTAAGACTGCTTGGTTCTCGCGAGAGGCGGACAGTTCGCCTCTCGCATTTTGTCCGGGGATGTTTCAATGCGCTGCCTCACCGCTGTGTTGTGTCTTGTGCTGCTTTCCGCTTGTGCCCGGGTGAATTTCGATGCGGCACCGGTCGGCGAGTTTCAGGGTACAGCATTGGTAGTCTGGGCCGGACCGGGGGACGACAGCAGCTCTGGCGATGCCGAGTTCGTCTACGTTCCGCTTGATGGCAATGAATTGACATTTTTGCGTGATCCGCAATCGGGCGCGTCCGAAGGCAACTCGGTGATCACACCCGGTGCGTTCTACACCGACGGGGGATCAATTCCGCGGGCTGTGCAGTGGGTCCAAGGTTTCAATGCGTGGGCGTTTGGCCCGGCATACATCGTGCACGACTGGTTGTTCGTGGTGCGCAAATGCGCAAACGACGGCGACCCATGGGGCACGGAAAACCCCATATCGGATATGAGCTTTGGTGAAACCGCTGATGTGATGGCAGAAATAATAAAAACCGTGACTGTGCAATATGACCTGAAAAGACGTACCGGTGACGCAGGGGCCGTGATTGCGCCTGTGACAGCAGGACCGGTCAGCTTTCGGCTCTGGAACGAGAAGGGGGCTTGTGCCAATCCCGAAGATGACCAACGCATCAAAGATATTGTCGCACGGGTAAACCGGCAGGAAGCGCAAGGTATCTTGCCACGCGCGACGGATTTTGATTTCGATGGAAGCCGAGCGCCGGGTCTGGGTGGCGATGCGCCACTATTTGTTGTTGCCGAACTCGGTATACCGCCTAAACGCTAGATACGAGCTTCAAGCTCAACGAAACGGATACATCCAAACTTTGTAGTCAGCCACGAGAATATGCGCTCTTTCAATCTCATCAGTAGTCATCTTCTTGACCACTTCCTCAAGGCTTATGGCGGCATCAGGATCGCCGCCAATCGCCGACAGTGTATACCACATATACGCGCGGACCAGATCTGGCGCGGGCATGCCGCGGCCGATTTCGTAATACCAGCCCACACCAGATTGCGCACCCGGGTGTCCTTTCATCGCCGAACGCAGATACCACTCGAACGCGCGCTCATCGTCGCGGGCGACGCCAAGTCCCATCGCGTACATGACACCAATAAGTTCTTCAGCATCGGCGTTGCCCGACCGGGCCGCCGGCCAAAGCGCCTCGTAAGCTTCTTCAAATTGCCCGGCTTCCATCATGTCGCGCGCCTCTTCGATTTCGGCAAACACGGGGCTGGCGACAAAGGCCAGGGCAAGAAACGCTGCGCGCATGGGGTTATGCTCTCCTTTTGGGCCTCAACGTCAATGGCGGGTGACTTGCCGGCGCCTCTGACAGGCGAAGACTTTTTGAAATTTGATCCTGTGCAGGCAGCACTGGGTCAATCCTTGTTCTACGATCCGATCCTTTCGGGCAACCAGAATATATCCTGCGCGCATTGTCACCACCCCAAATTTGGCACAGGCGATGGTTTGTCCTTGGGGATCGGCGAGGGTGGGCGAGGCATCGGGCCGGATCGAACCCCCGGCGAAGGGGCAAACAGGATCGCAAAGCGGATTCCCCGCAATGCGCCGGGTCTGTGGAATCTCGGCGCACGCGATCTGCATACGATGTTTCACGATGGCCGGTTGAGCACCTCGTCGTTATACGGCAACGGTTTCAATTCGCCGGCGGAAGAGTGGCTGCCCGAGGGGCTTGAGACGCTCTTGGCGGCGCAAGCGCTGTTTCCGTTGGTTGCACAGTTCGAGATGGCGGGAAACCCGGGCGAGAACGAAGTGATTGGGGCTGTTCATGACCGGATAGACAATGCGTGGCCCATTTTGGCAAAGCGTGTACGGGTTGCTGATCGGTACGGGCGGCGTTTTGTCGAAGCCTTTGATCACATCGCCAAGCCCGAAGACGTCAGCATTGTTGAAATTGCGAATGCTCTGGCAGCCTTCATGGCGTTGGAATGGACAAGCTATGACAGCGCGTTTGATCAATACCTCGCGGGTGACAACGCTGCATTGGACCCCGCGCAAGAGCGGGGGATGAAGTTGTTTTATGGCAAGGCGAACTGTAGCAGTTGCCACGCTGGATCGCTAATGACGGATCAGGAATTTCATGCGCTTGGCCTTCCGGCGTTTGGGCCGGGCCGGACCCGCCGATTTGACCCTTACGCCCGCGACGTAGGTCGTATGAGCGAAAGTGACCGGCTTGAAGACGCCTATGCCTTCCGGACGCCTATGCTGCGCAACGTGGCCTTAACAGCACCCTATGGTCACAACGGCGCATTCCCGACCTTGAAAGGGATCGTGCAACATCATCTTGGTCCGGCGGCAAGTGCCGCTGCGTGGCGCCGCGAAGACGCGCGTTTGCCCAAAGTGCCTTGGCTGCAGCGCGCCGACTTCTTGGTGCAAAGCGACCGCTTCGAAATGGCACGTCAGGCAAGTGCCGTCAGCATTGAACCGGTGCGCCTGACGGATCGTGAAATCGACGATGTTGTCGCCTTTTTGCATGCGCTGACCGGCACAAAAAGCGTGACTGACCCGCCGTTCGGCGTGCCGGATTGGTTCGTGGAAGACTAGCGCGCCAAACCATGCGCAAGCGCATGGTAAGAGGCTTTTGGCGTACGTTCGAGCGTCTCGAAATCGACATGCACCAGACCGAACCTCTTTTCATAGCCTAGGGACCATTCGTAATTGTCCAATAGGGACCAAAAGGTGTAGCCCGCCAAAGGAACACCCCGGTCTATCGCGCGACGGGCTGCGGCAAGGTGTGCGTCGAGGTATTCCATTCGCGCTGTGTCGGGAACCTCCACCTCATCTGGGTTGGCCATACCATTTTCCGTAATGAACAGTGGTAACTCGCCGGTGTAATTCTGATGCAGCCACTTCAGAATATGCTCCAAGCCATCCGGTTCGATTTCCCACCCCATTTGGGTTTTGGGCAGAGGCCCCTCTATCTCTTTCGTTGCGGGCCACGGTCCTTCGGTTCGGGCAAGCCTTTTGCATGTGTAGTAATTAATACCGAACCAATCGATCGGTTCTTGGATCAGATCAAAATCGTTTTCCCACCCTTTTGGCATGTGCGGCTCGAGGCCCTCCATCACATCCTCCGGGTAGGCGCCTTTGAACAGGCCGCCAACGAAAAATCGGTTGTATATACCTTCGTAAAGACTTGCAGCGCGGATGTTCTCCGGGTCGTCGTCGACTGCGTGAACATGTTCGAAATTGCAAACAGCGCCGAGGTTTTTCACATCCATTGCGCGCATCGCCTGAACGCAACGGCCATGCGCGGTCAGTACATGGTGCATGGCATGGGCTGCGGCACGAATATCGCAAAGTCCAGGGGCTTGCAGACCAAGAAAGTGCGATAGCCATGCCACGCACCAAGGTTCATTGATTGGCGCGGCGCTGTAGATCCTGTCGCCGATACGCGCCATGACGACCTCGGCAAACTCTGCCAGCCAGTGCGAAACATCCGGATTTGCCCAACCGCCCTTGTCAGCCAATGCAGACGGCATTTCCCAGTGATAGAGGGTGGCCATGGGCTTGATCCCACGGGCCAGCATACCGTCCACCAGACGGTCATAATAATCGAGCCCTTCGGCATTGGGCGTGCCACGTCCCTCAGGCAAGACGCGCGCCCAGCTGGTAGAAAACCTGTAGGCATCAAGACCCATTGCTTGCATCAGGTCGAGGTCTTCTTCCCAGCGGTGGTAATGATCACAGGCCAAGGCACCGTCTTCGCCGCGCACTACATTGCCGGGGGTCGCGGCGAACGTGTCCCAATGGGTCGAGCCTGCGCCACCGAATTTGTGCCCCTCGATCTGATAGCTTGATGTGGCTGCTGCAAACTGAAAGCCTGCCGGAAAATCCGAACGTTTAAACTGCATATAATTGCGATCCTTATTCAGGAATGGAGGGGGCCGGTTGACGACCCGATGACCAGTTCGGCTTCCCATAGTTCGCCGGGCAGCGGGGCGCCCGGGTTGTTGATTTGGTCCATGAGCAAGTCGGCACATCGCGCACCCGCTGCGCGGACCGATGATCTGACAGCGGTGAAGAAGGGGACGTCTCCAGCGTTGGGCAAATAAGAAATGTCATCATCATAGCACACGACAGACACGTCACGCCCGATCGTAAGGCCAAGTTGGCCCGCCGCGCGCTTGACCCCAAGCGCAAGCACGATGGATGACGCTACAAACGCTGTTGGTGGGTTGTCGTCTTGCAGCAACTCCATCGCAGCGGCGTAGCCGTTGGGTTCTGACATTTCACCGGATCGCATCAGGGATTGTTCAGGCGTCACCCCGGCTTTCTGCAACGCATCGACAAAACCAGCCTTGCGTCTGACGGCGTAATCCATATGCGCCAGCCCGTTCAGTAACGCAATGCGCCGATGGCCCAGATCGGTGATATGTGTGGTGGCAGTTTCAATGGCGCGCCTGTTGTTTACGTCAAGCCAAGCGTAGTCGGTATTGATATCCGACGCACGCCCATGGACAACAAACGGGATCTCGAGATTGGACAGATATGTGATCCTTTGGTCATTGCTGGTCGGCGACTGTACGATCACGCCATCCACCGCACCCCGCTCTGCGATACGTCGGTACGCTGCCAGCTCGTCTTCATCCTGCACGATAGACAGGGCGAGATGATATCCATGCTGGCCATAAACAGCGCCCGCACCGGCGATGAAATCTGCAAAGACGATGTTTACAATATCTTCTTGCCGGGACAACGGGATCACATGGCCAACCGACATGGATCTGCCAGTGGCCAGCGTACGGGCCCGCATGTTTGGTTCATAGTTGTACTCGGCCGCCGCCGCGTGCACCCGCGCACGGGTTTTCGCGTTGACCTCCGGGTATCCATTGAGCGCACGACTGACTGTTGTCTGGGATAAGTTCAGTCTTTCGGAGAGTTCTCTTAGGTTCATGTCGTGTCAGCCACGTTCCGGGCGCTTTTTCCGTCTGATCTGGTATTCCAGTTGGGATTATTGACACAGTTCGTTTCATTTTCAAAGCGCTTTGGAGAAAAATGTGAACGCTAACAGCATTGGTTGACAGTGGTTCACGCATCGGCCACTTTTCGGGCATCCAAAGCGCTTTGAATCTGATTCTGAGCGTTCAAATTGTCGGATAAATACCCTCTTCAAGAGGGTGAACGGGAGGAAATCATGACGGCACGTCTTTATGCCGGCGCAGCAGCGCTGGCTCTTTTTGCAGGTTCAGCTTATGCGGATGGGCACCTTATCTTTCCAGTAGGAGAGGGTGACTTCACTTGGGATAGCTACACTGCTTTCGCGGACAAATATGATCTGTCCGGCCAAACGGTCGAAATCACCGGTGCGTGGACCGGTAACGAAAAAGAGCAGGTTGACGCGGTATTTGACTATTTTGAAGCGGCCACTGGCGCCACGGTCAACTATTCGGGCTCAGACAGCTTTGAACAAGATATCGTAATCTCGGCGCAATCCGGCTCAGCACCGAACCTCGCCGCGTTCCCGCAGCCTGGTCTGGCAGCGGATATGGCGAGCCGCGGGTTTCTGACGCCAATGCCGGACGGCGCAGCGGAATGGGTCGCTTCCAACTTTGCGGCGGGTCAGTCGTGGGTTGACCTTGGTACCTATCCGGATGCGGATGGAAACAGCCAGTTCTACGGGCTGTTTTATCGTGCTGACGTGAAATCGCTGGTTTGGTATTCGCCGGTTGCCTTCGATGAAGCTGGTTATGACATTCCAGAAACCATGGAAGAGCTGAAAGAGCTGACCGACCTGATCGTCGAGGACGGAGGTACGCCATGGTGCATTGGTCTGGGTTCCGGTGCTGCGACCGGCTGGCCGGCAACCGACTGGGTCGAAGAAATGCTGCTGCGCACGCAGCCGCCATCGGTTTATGACCAATGGGTCACAAACGAGCTGAAATTCGACGACCCTGCGATCATCGCCGCGATGGACGAATTCGGCTATTTTGCACGCAACGACGATTACGTTGACGGTGGTACCGAAGCGGTTGCAAACACCGATTTCCGTGATAGCCCAGCCGGTCTCTTCTCGATCCCGCCAAAGTGCTACATGCACCGTCAGGCGTCGTTCATTCCGAACTTCTTCCCTGAAGGTACCGAAGCAGGCGAGGATGTAGATTTCTTCTACTTCCCTGCCTATGCAAGCAAGGACCTTGGCAAGCCGGTTCTTGGTGCGGGCGCGCTGTTTGCCATCACGAACCCATCTGAGGCGACCAACGCGATGATCGAGTTCCTGCAAGCGCCGATCAGCCACGAACTTTGGATGGCGCAGGGGGGCTTCTTGACACCGCACTCTGGTGTGAACCCGGCGGTCTACGCCTCTGATACGCTGCGGGCACAGGGCGAAATCCTGCAAAACGCGACGACATTCCGCTTTGATGGCTCAGACCTGATGCCTGGCGAGATCGGCGCGGGTGCTTTCTGGACAGGCATGGTAGACTACGTTACCGGCGCGTCTGCGGAAGACGTGGCCAAAGGTGTTCAGGAACGCTGGGACGCCATCCAGTAATCGCCTGAAAAAGATATCCCCGGCGGCGTGCATGCGCGCCGCCGGGATCATAGGCAGGTAGATCAAGGGAGGGATCGGCATGTCACCGCTTTTGCAGGGCGCGCTCACCATTCTAATCGGTGTCGGTGGATGCGTAGGCTACTTCTTTCTATCTAATCTGATCCTCGACAAAGTAATCTTTCCCGCCCGCGGAGAAGACATCGGTCGGAACATCAACCGGGCCAATCTGGTCCGACCCTGGTTGTTTCTGTTCCCGGCCATGTTCCTTTTGGGGCTTTATCTGCTCTATCCGGTGGTTGGGTCCTTTTATCGGTCCCTTTTCAATCGCGCAGGCGACGAATTCATCGGGTTTGGCAACTATGCGACAATGTTCTCCGACGATGGATTTCAAGTCGCGTTCTTTAACAACTTTCTGTGGGTGCTCTTCGTACCCGCGGCAGCGACTTTTCTAGGGTTGCTGGTTGCGCAACTGACCGACCGTTTGAGCTGGGGCAACATTGCAAAATCGCTGATTTTCATGCCGATGGCGATCTCCTTTGTGGGCGCCTCGCTGATCTGGAAATTCGTGTACGCCAATAACGCCGACATTGGTCTGATCAACGCGCTGCGCGATTTTTTCGGGGCTGAAGAGCCACTTGATGTCTTGCAGGTGCAGTTCTGGAACAACTTCTTTCTGATGGTAATCCTTGTCTGGATCCAGACCGGGTTTGCGATGGTGATCTTGTCGGCCGCGCTGCGTGGCATCCCGGAAGAAACGATCGAGGCCGCAATCATCGACGGTGCAAACCCGTTTCAGGTGTTTTTCAAGATCAAGGTACCGCAGATCATGGGGACGATCGTTGTTGTGTGGACAACGATTACCATTCTTGTGCTCAAGGTTTTCGACATTGTTTATACGATGACGGGCGGCAACTTCGGCACAGAGATCCTGCCAAGTTACATGATGTCTTACATGTTCCGCGATGATGGGCGCGCAACGGCCGTTGCCTTCGTCATCATGATTGTGGTGCTTCCAGTGATGATCTGGAACATCCGCCAAGCCCGCGCCGAAATGCGCTGAGAGTCAGGAGAGAGACATGGACAATATTGCCGGTCAAAAATCCGCCCTCAGCTGGGCGGTCAACCTATCGGTCATTGTGCTGGTATTTTTGTGGTTAATCCCAACGGTCGGGCTCTTGGTGTCATCTTTTCGTGATCGGGATCAGATCACGGCAACCGGATGGTGGCTATCGCCTTTCGCTGTTGAACAGAATTTCCAAACCAGCATTTCCGCCGAAGAGGCCCGCAAAGAGGGCGATTTTTTCGTTATCGACGGAAATATCTTTAACGGAGGCGAAGGCGAAGTTCTGCGCTTTGGCGGCACAAGCCGCGAACCCACAGCGTTCGCACCCGGCGAAATCGCCGACTTGCGCCGTGACCGGACTTTGACGGTCGAGGCCAATGGCGATTTCGTCTACAAAAACCCGAAAGAGATCAGCCGCGACCCGCGCGTCTACTACTCTAGCGCAACACCAGCGAGTTTCTCATTGGACAACTATCGGACAATCCTGTTTTCGAATGGGATGGACGTAGCCTTCATCAACACGTTCACAGTAACAATCCCCGCGACAATCATTCCGATCTTGATCGCTGCTTTTGCGGCCTACGCGCTGGCGTGGATGGATTTCAAGGGCAGGGGGCTTCTCATTGCGATGGTGGTTGGCCTTTTGGTTGTGCCGCTGCAACTGGCTTTGGTGCCGCTTTTGCAACTGCATAACAAAGTGGGCATCGGTCAGAGCTTTCTGGGTATCTGGCTTGCGCATACAGGGTTTGGCTTGCCGCTCGCGATTTACCTGCTGCGCAACTACATGGTGGGGCTACCGCGCGATATCATCGAAAGCGCCAAAGTCGACGGCGCAACGGATTTTCAGGTGTTCACGAAAATCGTGCTGCCTCTGAGTTTCCCGGCACTCGCCTCGTTTGCGATCTTTCAGTTCCTGTGGACGTGGAATGACCTGTTGGTGGCCAAAGTCTTCCTGCCATCGAATTCTGAAAGCTGGGTGATGACGGTCAAGATCGCAGACGACCTTCTGGGGTCACGCGGAGGCGACTGGGGTATTCTCGCTGGGGCGGCATTCATTTCGATCGCAGTGCCGCTGATCGTGTTCTTCACAATGCAACGCTATCTGGTGCGCGGCCTGCTGGCTGGCTCCGTCAAGTAAAATAGGCTCTGACATGACGATTATGGAACAGGTGCAGAAATCGAGTTCCGGGACCGACCCGGACTGGTGGCGCGGAGGTGCGATCTATCAAATCTACCCGCGTAGCTTTCAAGACAGTAATGGTGATGGCATCGGCGACTTGTCCGGCATCATTCACAGGCTGCCTTATGTGGCGAGCCTTGGGGTGGATGCTATCTGGATCTCGCCATTCTTTCGGTCGCCCATGCTTGATTTCGGATACGATGTTTCGGATTACCGAGACGTTGATCCGATGTTCGGCACGCTGGGTGATTTCGACGCGTTGATCGAACGCGCGCATGATCTTGGCATCAAGGTCATGATTGATCTGGTGCTGAGCCATACCAGCTCTGAACATCCATGGTTCAAGGAAAGCCGGTCATCCCGCGACAATCCGAAACACGATTGGTACGTCTGGGCCGATGCGAAGCCTGACGGTTCACCGCCGAATAACTGGCTGTCGATCTTTGGCGGGTCGGCATGGCAATGGGACGGAGAGCGGATGCAGTACTATCTGCACAACTTCCTGACGTCGCAGCCAGACCTGAATTTTCACAACGACGACGTAAAGAACGAGTTGTTGGACGTTACCCGATATTGGCTGGAACGTGGCGTTGATGGCTTCAGGCTTGATACCGTCAACTTCTACTTCCACGACAAGGAATTGCGTGACAACCCGCCGTTGCCCGAATCCGAGCGAAACGACAAAACAGCACCCAAGGTGAATCCCTACAATTTCCAGGATCACCTCTATGACAAAACACAGCCCGAAAACATCGCCTTTCTAAAGCGTTTTCGTTCGCTTTTGGATGAATATCCGGATACCGCATCCGTCGGCGAAGTTGGCGAAAGTCAGCGCGGTATGGAAGTGCAGGCGGATTACACACGCGGCGATGACCTGATGCACATGTGCTATGATTTTGCGTTTTTAGCCAACGAATATCCAACAGGTCATCACGTCGCCTCGATCCTCGACAAGTTCAACGAGGTTGTCTCGGACGGCTGGGCGTGCTGGGCATATTCGAACCACGATGTGATGCGTCATCCGTCGCGCTGGAACCTCAATGAGGATCAGCAAAAACTGTACGCCGGCTTGTTGATGAGCATTAAGGGGTCGATCTGTCTTTATCAGGGCGAAGAGCTTGGCCTGACAGAAGCCTATGTGCCGTTCGAAGATCTCCAGGATCCTTACGGCAAGCAATTCTGGCCCAAGTTCAAGGGCCGGGATGGTGCGCGCACGCCGTTTCCATGGAGTGACGAGACCCAAAACGGCGGTTTTTCTGACGGCAAGCCGTGGTTGCCGGTGGCTGTAGAGCATATTCAACGCGCGGCGCGTCATCAGGAAGACGATCCGACGTCGATGCTGAACTTCTACCGTAACATGCTGGGCTTTCGCAAAGCGCATCCTTTGTTGTTGAAGGGCGATATCGAAGTGCTGGCTGCGGACGACATGCAAATCACCTTCATGCGGCGGTACGAAAATCGTGAAATGTTCTGCATGTTCAATCTGTCGGAAGAGCCGATGGTGGTGCAACTGCCTGAGGGGGACTGGCACATTGACCGCGGTGCCCCGTTCGATTTCAAGGAAACGGCCGCAGGAATAGACCTGCCGCCATATCAGGCGCTGTTCGCCATTCCGGCAAACCAAGAGACCTGAGGGAGGGAAGTACAATGGCCAACCTGAAGCTGACAGACGTGGGCAAAGCCTATGGCGGCAATGTCGAGGTCCTCAAGAATATCGATCTCGACATCGAAACCGGCGAATTGATCGTCTTCGTCGGGCCGTCTGGCTGTGGCAAATCCACCTTGCTGCGTATGATCGCCGGATTGGAGCAGATCACCTCCGGCGAATTGCAGATCGACGGCCAACGTATGAACGACGTACCACCCGCGCAGCGTGGCATTGCGATGGTTTTCCAATCCTACGCGCTCTATCCGCACATGACGGTGCGGGACAACATGGCATTTGCACTCAAGCTGGCCAAGAAGTCGAACGAGGAAATCGACGCGGCCGTATCCAAAGCAGCCAAGGTTTTGCAACTCGACCAATACCTGGACCGATTGCCCAAAGCCCTTTCTGGTGGGCAACGGCAGCGCGTCGCGATTGGGCGATCGATCGTACGCGATCCGAAGGTCTATCTTTTTGACGAACCCCTGTCGAACCTAGACGCCAGTCTGCGCGTGGCAACACGGATCGAAATTGCACAGCTGAAAGAGAGCATGCCGAACTCGACCATGATCTACGTGACGCATGATCAGGTCGAAGCAATGACGCTTGCCAGCCGTATCGTTGTTCTGGCCAACAAGGGTATTGCGCAGGTGGGCAGCCCGCTTGAGCTTTACGAAACACCACAGAATGAGTTTGTGGCGCAATTCATCGGATCGCCCGCTATGAACCTGCTCCCAGGCGAGATTGTTGAAACGGGGCAGGTAACTACCGTGCGTGTAGAAACGGGTAACGGCACCATTCAGGCCAACATTCCGACAATCGATGCGGACAAGGGGCTGAGCGTCAATATCGGTATTCGACCGGAAGATATGGTTGCAACAGACGGCGAGAGTTATGCATTCGAAGGTCGTGTCGAAATCGTTGAAGCCTTGGGCGAAGTAACCCAACTCTACTTTGAAAAACGCGATGGTCGAGAAACCGCTGTGATTGGCAAGCTGCAGGGTATTCATGCCAATGTACGGGGCACTGATATGAAAATGACCGCCGATCCATCTAAAATTCACTTGTTTCACGACGAACAATCGCTGCTTTACCGTTAAAGCCTGCGCGGGGCGGTCGAGGTTAATTCTTGCCAAACCGCCCCACCGCGCTATAGGCTGCAGGACACGATCAGAAATTATTGAATTGTATCGAGAAATTGTAATTTACACATCGGTAAAGAACGCATTAACGTAACGAATAGCACCAAGTAGGGTGAAAGGACGCGATTTGGGCGAGACGTATGGCGCTCTGCTGATATTGTTGTGTTTGCTTCAGATAAAGCACATGTTCGGCGACTTTTTTCTGCAAACACGGACCATGTTGAACGGCCGTGGTCAGTATCTGCACTTTGGACGCCTCATGCACGCCAGTGTTCATGCCGGACTGTCTTTCATCGTTTTTGTCGTTATGGGCGCACCCGTTGCGTTTATTCTCGCTTTGGTGATCGCCGAGCTATTTGTCCACTTTCACATCGATTGGTGGAAGGGACGATTGACTGATGAGCACAATTTGACCCCCGCAGATGCCGCATATTGGCGGACAACCGGGATCGATCAGGCTTTGCACCAACTTACCTATGTTGCCATGATCTGGATCTGGCTGATGTGGGGGAGTAGTTCTTTTGCGTAGGGCGTGATTTTGGGCGCATGCGCTTTAATAAGGGGTATCGCACGTCGCGCAATTCAGCGCGATTTGCATTTTTGATTAAGTGAATTAACGTGGTTTCGTAACCGATAGTCCAGCAGCCAAGCTGTTGAGGGGGTAAGATGTTGAATTTGCTGCAAAAATATCTCGCGGCAACTATAGTTATTAGTTCAGTTGGTTTTGGTGCCTCTGCCGAGAGCTTGAAAGACGCCGTAAGATTTGCGGTCACAACGAACCCTGCCATCAAGGCATCTCAAGCCGAGATGCGTGGCGCTGCGTATGAATTGATGCAGTTGCGCGGCGAGTATCTTCCGATCCTGACGTTGAATGCAGAAACCGGCTATCAACGGGTCGACGATCCCCAGTCCTTGTCGATCTCTGACAATGATTCAACTAAAGACCGACATCAGTTGGGTCTGCGCGCCGAGCTTGTGTTGTTTGACGGGTTTCGCAGATCGAACCTTGTGTACGCGAATGCAGCGCGGGTAGACGGCAGCATTTTTCGCCTGCTTGACGCTTCAGAGACGATGGCGCTCAACGCGACAGAGGCCTATATCGACGTCATGCGCCACCGCACGCTGGTCGAAGTGGCTGATCGCAACGTCCGTAAGCACGAAGAAATTGGCCGCCGCGTCCGTGATCTGGTGCAGGGGGGGCGGCTGCCTTACAGCGACGAGTTGACTATCGACGACCGCATCCGCTCTGCGCGGTTGGCGCGGTTAGAAGTCGGGCGGTCTTTGCGTGATGCAAACGCGCGCTATGAACGGATTATCGGGCGCGCGCCCGGCAGCGGTATGAATGTGCCCCGTGCACCCGTGCCGTCGTCTTTGGAAACATTTACCAATAACGCAGTTCAAAACAGCTACCGCGTACAATTCGCAAAGACCCAAATCGACCAAACACGGTTTCAGGCCGAAGCGATCCTTGCCGATCGCTCGCCTCGCGTTTCGCTACATGCGGGCGCTGTAAGGGACATCAACAGAAATGGTGTTTCGGGCAACCGGATGGATGAAACAGTTGGTCTGAGCCTGAACTGGACGCTTTACCAAGGCGGACGCGTGGCTGAACGCAACGCACTTGCCGAACAAAGCAGCCGCGCGCTTGCCGAGCAGGCAGTAGCGGTGCGCGACATTACCGAGTTGGCCGCGCGCACCTGGAACAGCTACCAGACCAATCGTCAGAGGTCTTCGCAGCTACAAGAACAACTGCGCATCAACCGCCTACTCGTCGAGGTATACGGCGATGAATTTGAAGCGGCAAAACGGACCTTGCTTGATCTTTTGGATGTTGAACGGGCGCGCTTTAACGTCGAGTTCGAAGCCGTTGGTGCACAAGCCGGATTGGCATTTAGCACATATCGCACTTTAGCCACGCAAAGTCAGCTTGCAGCACATTTCGGTCTCGCAAGCGCCGACTTGGCGCTTGAACCTGCATTCAGGGAACAGGCGCAGAAAAACGTCAACAACGTCTTCAATGTAAAGATCGAGCCTCTGCAATGACTCTGCTCGAGGGCAAGCGCCCTTCAGAGATGATGCCGCATGGCGGACCAGAGAATACCCCGACACGAGAAAATGCTCTCGCGCAAGATTATGCCTTGATCGAATGGATCGCTGCGCATTTCAACCGCCCATACACAGAGCCATCTGTGGCGGCACGGTTGCCAAGGGGCACCGACCTGAGCACAGCCACCGGTGTTTCTCGGGCATTTGGAGCAATTGGCCTGACCTCTCGGCTTGTGCTACGCGACGTCGCGGGCATCGATCCGGTCGCATTGCCGGTAGTGGTCTTTCGCAAAAGCGCAGGGCCGCTTGTTGTGACGCAACTCGACCGCAAGCGTAAGGTCGCGACCACGGTTGACCCTCAGACTCCGGACCTGAGCGCCGAAGTTTCGCTAAAGGAACTGCGCTGCGCAGTCTCTCCGGGTGTATTGCTGGTGACTCCTACAGCGGACAAAACACATGCCATGCTGTCGCCGGATACGGCACGTGCCGCCGGGAATAAAGGTCACTGGTTCTGGGCACCGGTACGTGCCAACTGGGGCAACTGGGTACAGATCATGGTCGCTGCCCTGATGCTCAATCTGCTGACGCTGGCGTTGCCGCTGTTTGTCATGAACGTCTACGACAAGGTGATCCCAAATCTGGCTTATGTCACGCTGTGGACACTTGCCGTGGGCGTTGGCATAGCGCTGGGTCTGGATTTGCTGATGCGCACAATTCGAGGAAACATCCTCGAAAACATCGGGCGGCGCGTGGATCTGAAAGTTGCGTCCAAGTTGTTTGACCAAGCCATGCGCGCCCGGCTTTTGGATCGACCCGGTGGTGCTGCCGGCATCGCAAGCACCATCCGCGACTTTGAAGTGGTTAGGGAATTTTTCGCCTCTGCCACGTTTGTCGCGGTAATTGATCTGGCGTTTATCGGAATTTTTGTAGCGGCCTTGTTCTTTATCGTCGGGCCCATCGCATTGGTGCCTCTTTGCGCTGTGCCGATTGTTCTTTTGTTGGCGATACTCGCGCAACTTCCCCTTGGCCGCGCAGCCGGTCGAGCGCAGCAAATGGCCACCAAGCGGCATACCGTATTGATCGAAGCGCTGGGTGGGATCGAAACGATCAAGTCACTGAACGCCGAGCCGTTGATGCAGCGTGAATGGGAAAATGCCGTAGCCGCCTCTTCGCAAGTGAATGGGCGGACGAAGTTTTGGTCGGGTATAGCGACAAACGGCACAATGGCGGTTCAGCAAGCTGTCAGCGTGCTGATCATCGTTTGGGGCGTGTTCCTTGTCGCAGATGGTCTGATCACGATCGGTGGTTTGATCGCGGCAAATATTTTGGCAGGACGTGTACTTTCACCGCTGGGAACGATCGCGCAGACGATCTTTCGCGCGCAATATGCGTTTAAGTCGCTTGGTGCACTTAACCGTTTTATGGCGTTACCTGTTGAACAGTCCGACTGGGTCACATCTGACGCTCAGATCGAAAAAGGCGCGCTAAGCCTGAAGGCAGTCAACTTTACCTACCCACAATCGAATGTACCTGCGCTGAAGGATCTGAGCTTTGACATTGCGGCCGGAGAATGTGTGGCCCTTCTGGGGCGCGTGGGGTCGGGCAAGACGACGGCAGGTAAGGTGATTGCCGGACTTATGCCAGCCGACGAAGGCTCCATTCTGATCGATGGCGTTGCGCTAAACCAATATGATTCCGCGGAGTTGCGCAGAGGCATCGGCTACCTGCCGCAGACGCCCGAGCTTTTTACCGGGTCGTTGCGCGAAAACCTGACAATCGGAAACGCGCAGGCCAGCGACGATGATATCAAGCGCGCTTTGTACTTTGCTGCCATGGATGATTTCATGGCCAGTGTACCTGAGGGGCTAGATCTTTACCTTGGCGAGCAAGGGGCACGGCTGTCTGGTGGACAGCGGCAGGGTATCGCACTGGCGCGGCTATTGCTGCGCAGGCCAAAGACCTTGTTCTTGGATGAGCCGACCAACGCCATGGACCAAAAGATGCAAGGCCAGATCATCGCGCGGATGGCTGAATTGAACCGCGAGGGTACAGGCCTGATCATATCGACGCACAGGCAATCTCTGGCGGCGATGGCGGAACGCCTTATTGTGATGGATCAGGGACGCGTGGTTCTGGACGGCGCGAGAGACGATATCCTTGAGAAGTTACGCGGTATGGTATCCGCCGGAGGCAAGGGGTAGGGCATGTTTGGTAACCGCATCGAGGATGAGTTCGCCAACAATGTAACCGGTGCTGATGCCGTGGTTCGCGATCGTGGCCCATGGAAGCTACTGCTTGTCGTTGCTCTGGGCATGGCGGGTTTCATTGGATGGGCCGCCGTATTCAAAATCGAAGAGACGTCACGTGCCGTTGGTCGTGTGATCCCGTCACAGGAAGTTCAGGTTGTACAAAGCCTCGAAGGCGGGATCGTCCGTGAGGTTGCTGTCCGTGAGGGCGATATCGTTGATGCGGGCACCGTCTTGATGCAGATCGATGACACCCGTTTTGACGCACAGCGCGGCGAATTACTGGAGCGGGAGACCGCCATGCGCGCCGAGATCGCGCGCCTCGAAGCCGAAGCGAATTTTGCGGACAGCGTGACTTTCCCGGCGGGATTGCAGACGCGCAATCCCTTGGCTGTCGCCGCCGAAGAGCAGGTGTTCGCGTCACGACGGGACCAGTTGCAACGTGAAACACGTGTGCTTGGCTCACAACTGGCGCAGCGTCAAAGCGAACTGGCTGAATTACTGGCAATGCGCGCGCGAACCCGCGCCGTGATGACGCCACTGCAAAATGAGATCGATCTTACGCAGGACATGTTCGACCGTGGGTTGGTTCCCCAGATCGAATTGCTTCGACTGCAATCGCGTATGGCTGAGTTGAGTGGTGATGTGGCCGTCAGCGAAGCGAGTCAGAAAAGGCTCGAGGCCGCAATCGAAGAAGCCACAACACAAATGGACGCCGCCCGTTCGGCGTATGTTTTGTCCGCGCGGCAGCGATTGGCCAAACTGCAGGCAGAGGTCGCCGTGGTGCAGGAAACACTACGCAGCGCGAATGACCGTGTTACCCGCGCTCAGTTGCGCGCACCTGTGCGCGGAACTGTGAACAGGATAAATGCCAAATCGATCGGTGCCGTTGTACAACCCGGCGCGGAATTGATCGAAATCGTTCCAATAGATGACAGTTTGCTTATCGAAGCCGATCTCGGACCGCGCGACATCGCTTTCGTCCGCACAGGCGAGCCGGCTTCAGTGAAAATCTCCGCTTATGACTACGTGGTCTACGGCGCGCTGGAAGGAGAGGTGGTGCGTATTGGGGCCGATACCATCACAACACAGGAAGGTCTGGAGTTCTTTCGCGTCATCGTTCGCACCGATAAGTCTTTTCTTGGCAGCGAAGACGCCCCATTGCCGATAACACCGGGCATGATTGCCTCTGTTGATATTCAGACCGGAGAAAAAACAGTGCTGTCATATCTTGCCAAACCGATCTTGCGCGCCCAGTCAGAAGCGTTGCGCGAACGCTGATTATTTCTTGGTAGAGGCATAAACACCGTCCCACTCCGGAGCGGGCGGGTTTTCACGCAATTCTGCCAAGCGATCACGGTACATCTGCAAATAGTCTTCGAGATCGACGCCCAATGCGTCGAAAAGCGGTCTCAGCTTGGGCAACGTCTGCTCGACTGTCTCCCAGTCCCGCCGCCGGTATGCTGCAAGCATTGCGCCATTCAACTCGAATGCGGTGGCATAGTCAGGATGCGCAAAAAGCGTCTCATCGCCGAGCAAGGCGAAGATGTTTTCCGGGACGTCCTTGCCGACGACACGGATCAGGTCGAGTTCCATCAGGGCAAACTCGTCCAGCACTTCATGTGCGGTATTTTGGCCGAGGATGATCGGTGCACCATAATACCGTGATTGCCCCTCAAGACGAGATGCGACGTTCACCGGATCGCCCAACGCCGTATAGTCAAATCGGGTGTCGCTCCCCATGTTGCCCACAACGCATTGGCCTGTGTTTATCCCGATACCGACATTCAGCTTATGCACTTTTGGAGCATCGGCCTTTGTTTCATTGCTCCCATCCGCTTCATCTGTACTATCAACAACGCCTGACATCCTGTTGATATTGAACACTTCAATATCGGCGATCATGCGAAGAGCGGCACGGCAGGCAGAGCGGACGTGATCCTCGTGATCGAGGGGTGCGTTCCAAAAGGCCATAACCGCATCGCCCATAAATTTGTCGATGGTACCGCGGTGATCCATGATGGCATTCGACAGGATGGTCAAAAATTGGTTCATGAGCAATGTCAGCGCTTCGGGATCGTCGCGAAACTCTTCAGCGATGGCCGTAAAGCCGCGCACATCGCTGAACAGCAGCGTGAGTTGCCGGGATTCGCCGCCCAATGTCAGTTGCCCCTGATTACGCGACAACTGATCGACCAGATCAGGCGAGACGTATTGGCCAAATGCGCCGCGGATCTGACGCCGCTGACGCTCTTCGCGCAGGTAATTCACCGTAGAGATCAGCATGATGGCTGTGGCCGTCGCCAGCACCGGAAAGGATGGGTCCAGAAGGATGCGTTTGTCAGCAAACAAGTAGTATGAGGTGCCGACATAGCCTGACAGCAATACCAAGGACGAAGATATAAGTGCGCGCGCGCTGAGCATTGGGGCAAAGATAATCACCAGCAGGCAAAGAACTGCGGTCGTAACCAGTTCGATTGCTATGGTGTAGTTCGGCCGGACCAGAAGGGTTTTGGCCATAATGTTTTCCAGCACCTGCGCGTGGATTTCCACTCCTGCCATGGATACGCCAAGCGGTGTCGCCCGAAAGTCCTCCAGCCCGATGGCAGAAGTGCCGACAAGCAGAAGATGCCCGGCAAGCCTTCCTTTTGGCATTGTGCCATCAATCAGATCGACAATTGACACATAACGCGCCGGTGACGAGGGGCTCAGATATGGCCATACGGTGCCATCGCGGGCGGTCGGGATGAGCTGCCGGGCCAATATGACCCCTTCGATACCTGCTTCGTTTGTGCGCACAGCGAAAGGTTGGCCTCCGGTGGCAACCCGCAAAAGTTCGGGTGTCAGCCCCAACCTGATTTGGCCTTGCACACTCATCACCAAAGGCACACGTCGGTAGACACCATCCGCGTCTGGTCTTGCGTTGAACATTCCGCGACCCGCCGCTGCTGCTTCCAGTTCGGGCAAGTTCTGCACAATGTCTGGAAAGGTCAGCATGTAGGGCAGGGGATTGGGGCCGATCAGGGCATGTTGTACTGGTGCCATTTCCCGTTTTTGGATCCGGTTTCCGGCGACCGACCGCACACTGGTCTGGCCAAGAATGACTCGAGACCGGGCAAAAGATTCCGCCAAAACCGCATCATTGTCTGGCAAGTCAGACATCTGTTTTAACAGGGTTGGGGGCACTGTCGGATTATCGGCCACAAACTGTTCGGGCGACAAACGGTCTGGCTCCGCGAAGATAATATCGAAGGCAATTGCAACCGCGCCGTCGGCCGTTGCCTTGTCGACCATTTCCGCAATGCGGGTGCGGGGCCATGGCCACTGCCCCAAAGCTTCGATGCTGCGGTCATCAACGTCCAGTATGGTAACGGGCATCGGTACCACATCGCGCGGTTTGGTTTGGTGGTAAAAATCAAACGTCGCGTTTCGAAGCGTTTGCAGTGGCAACGGATCGCCGATGCGGATCACGATACCAAAGAAAAGCCCCAGAAGAGCGACGATGCGCACCAGCCCGATCCATTTGCTGAACCAAGCCTTCATGCAACGGGTCGCACGATTGGCATCGCTGACGGACAAGCCGTCTGGATATTTTGAACCGAATCTCGAAACAGTTTCCGGCGTTTAGTGCGAATCACTTGCCGATTCGTGAACCGAATTCCACTTTTACGCGAAAAGCTGGCAAGTTTTTTCAACCTTTTTCTTCTCGATTGGCGGAAATATGGCATTTTTGTGGCTAATTTTCATCGAAATGTGTCTTGGTTCACATAACCAGCGTCGGATTAAGGTACAGTAACGTCAACTTCTTATTTTGAGGTGTGGCGTGTCTATTAAGTTTTCTGAACACGACGAAACGCTTGTAGAGTTTATTACTTTGGTTGCTGATGAGGCGGGCAATTTCGTCGCCCCGAACAGCAAGCAACTGTTTAGTGGTGATTTCGAACGAAGCGGTTCTGACCTGATAATCTCCGGCGACGGTGCGGCCAGTCTGCACCTGCCTGGATATTTTGCGACCGAAACACCAGCAGACATTTTTGACACAAACGGTGCTGTGTTGCGTGGCGATCTGGTCGAGCTTCTGGCTGGCCCTATCGCACCTGCTCAATACACGCAGGTCGGCGCACAACCGGGCGCGAGCCCCATTGGGCAAGTCGAAACGCTGGAAGGTGGTGCTTCAGTGCAGCGCGCCGACGGTGTCGTAGAGACACTGCAGATCGGCATGAAAATTTTTCAGCAGGATTTGATCCAGACCAGTGAGGATGGCACGGTTTCCGTCACCTTTGTGGATGGTACAATTTTCACGCTTTCCTCTGAATCGCGCATGGTCATCGACGAACTGGTTTTTGATCCGGACGCAAACGACAACAGTGCAGGCTTCAGCCTCATTCAGGGTGGCTTCGTCTTTATCGCCGGCCAGGTTGCGAAAACCGGTGGTATGGATGTGGGCACACCCGCCTCGACAATGGGGATCCGTGGCACCACCGTTCTGGTGCAAATCGGTACGGATGCCGGTGTGGTGACCACAGAGGTAACGCTGACGAATGACCCCGATGGTGACGTTGGAACTGTTGCGCTCTTTGATCTTGATGGCAATCTCATCGCCAACATCACCGAGACTGACACCAAATGGGTTGTTTCAGCTGCAGATGACAGCACCCGCGAGTTGGCCCGCACGCCCGAGGATGATCTTGAAGACAGCGTTCTGATCGCCGAAGCCTTTGCGGCGTTCCGCGCGGCCACGTCCCGTGTCGAAGCAGGCGACACGTTTGTTTCGCTCTCTGATTCAACAACCACTCAGCAGAACCTGCAGCAAAACCAAGGTGTCGATACCGATCTGGATGTGAACGGCGTTGACGATCAGGATGCCCTCGACCCGCTGGACGAGATCGAGAACGAAGTCGAAAGTGATGACATTGGTCCTTTGGACGAAAGTAACCTGCTCGAAGACGAGGTGCAGGTTCCCACGCTGATCGCCGTGCAGGGTTTTGAAGACGCAACCGAGGACAGCGCGATCGCCGGGCAGGCGGTTGTTCAGAACCCCGATGAGATTCCCATCGTATTCGGCCTGGGCCAGGCACCGGCCAACGGGACTGCAACCGTAAACGCCGATGGTACGTTTTCATTCGTGCCAGAACCCGATTTTAACGGGATTGACAGCTTTACCTTTACGGCAAATGGGCCCGAAGGCGAATTAGCCCAAGGCACCGTGGTGGTGGAGGTACTGCCGGTCAACGATGCACCGGTCGCACAAGGTGCCGACCTGAGCATGGTCGAGGATGGCATCGTTTCGGGTACAATCGAGGCGGTTGACATCGACGGCGACGAACTGTCCTACAACCTGCAGGATTTGCCAACGGATGGTGAGGTGCTAGTGCTGCAAAACGGCACATACACCTACACTCCTGATCCCGACTTTGAGGGCACAGACAGTTTCAGTGTTCTCGTCTCCGACGTGGAGGGCGCAGCGTCTTTGGCGACGATTTCGGTGACGGTACTGGGCGAGAATGATCCACCGGTCATTGTGACGTCAGTCACCGACGCGACAGGTGCATTGACCGAAGACGCAGGCCCCACCAGCATTGGCGGTACGCTTGAAGCAGAAGACCCCGATCCTGGCGCGTTGCCGGAATGGTCCGGTTCTGCCAGCGGGGCATTCGGCAGCTTTGACATCTCAGAAAGCGGCGTGTGGTCGTATACTCTCGACCCTACATCAGCAGATACTTTGGATGCGGGTGAGACGGTCGAGGAAGTCTTTACAGCAACCGTAACCGATGCCGATGGCGTGTCGGATAGCATCGACGTCACTGTGACTTTGACTGGCACCAACGACCAACCGGTTTTGACCACCACAGCCGCCAACCTTGAAGGCGCTTTGACCGAAGATTCAGGCCCGATCGCCGCCACTGGAACGTTGTCTGCAACCGACGTGGACGGCGATGCTGAATTGTCGTGGTCCACCAGCGCAGTTCCCAGCATGGGAACCTTTACGGTGACACCGGGAGGGCAGTGGACGTACACGCTTGATGCCGAAGCTGCACAACAACTGGCAATAGGCGAGACATTTGATGAGCTGCTGTCGGTTTCTGTATCGGATGGGATTGGCGCGCCGCTGTTCCAAGCGGTAACAGTTCGCATTACCGGCACAAATGATGTGCCAGTTCTTACGACAGCGGCCGGCGCAAATAGTGGTATTGTCGTCGAAGGCGGGGGCAGCGCATCCGCCAGTGGTCAACTCAGCGCGAGTGACGTCGACAATGGTGCTGTGGTGACTTGGGGTGGCGTCTCGTCAGCTATTTACGGCACGTTTGATGTGTCTGAAAACGGTGCATGGACTTATACGCTCGATCCTGATCTGGCCGACGCATTGGCGGAAGGCGACGTGGTTCAGGAAACTTTCGATGCAACGGCGCAAGATCAGTTCGGTGCCAGTGTTTCTCAGGTAATCACCGTCACCATCAACGGGGATAACGACGGGCCGGTAATCACCACCGAAGTCGGTGAAGACGCCGGCGCCCTGATCGAAGACAGCGGGCCGCTCTCAGCCGCCGGCACATTGAGCGCGACCGATGCCGACAGCGCGGTAAGTTGGAGCGGCTCTGCAGATGGCAATTTCGGCGCGTTCGTTATCCAGACGACCGGCGAATGGACGTATACGGTTGATCCCGATGCAATTCAGTTCCTCGCGGAGGGTCAAGAGGTCACAGACAGCTTCGTCGCGGCTGTCACCGACGGGCTGAGCAGCCCGGTGGAACAGGTAGTGACGGTGACGATCACGGGCACGGATGATTTGCCCGTCATTACTTCTGATGCCGCAGACGCAACGGGCGGGCTGACAGAAGATGTGGGTCCAATCGCTGCCTCAGGCGTGCTCTCGGCAACAGATGTCGACGGCGACGCCAGTTGGAGCGGTTCCACCGACGGCGCGTATGGAGCCTTCTCCATCGATCCCGATGGTGCCTGGACCTATACGCTTGATCCTGAAACGGTGCAGTTTCTTGCTCTGGGGCAAGAAGTTACCGAGACATTCACGGCAAGCGTAACGGACGGCGCAGGCGCACCGGTGACGCAGGACGTCTCTGTGACAATTACCGGCACTGATGACTTGCCGGTTGTGACGTCTTCGGCGGCGGATGCCACGGGCTCGCTGATTGAAGATGCGGCGGCTGTGGTTGCATCTGGTGCCCTCGCGGCCACTGATGTCGATGGCGCCGCAAGCTGGAGCGGGTCTGCGACAGGTGACTATGGCACCTTTGCGATCGATCCCAATGGAGCATGGACCTATACACTGGTGCCATCAAGCGTTCAGTTTCTGGCGCAAGATCAGCAAGTGGTCGAAACCTTTGACGCTGTGGTCACTGAAGGTGTTGGGGAAGGGGTCATTCAAACCGTTAGTGTTACGATCACTGGCACGGATGATTTGCCGGTTATTACGTCAACTACCGCCGACGCTGAAGGCGATTTGACAGAAGATATCGGTCCGCTTGTCGCATCCGGTACGTTGGCAGCGGCAGATGTAGATGGCACGGCCAGCTGGAGCGGGTCTACAACGGGCATTTACGGTGCCTTCGTCATACAGACAACCGGTGCGTGGACTTACACAGTCGATCCGGCAACGGTTCAGTTTCTGGCGCAAGGCCAACAGCTCACCGAAACCTTCGACGCTTCTGTAACGGATGGCGTCGGTGCGCCTGTGGTTGAGACGGTCACTGTCACAATCACGGGCACAAACGATGCACCCGTTATTACGTCGGACGCCTCGCAGGCGCAAGCTGTACTGATCGAAGGCGAGGAAACCATCGTTGCCAGCGGGGTCTTGGCCGCGACAGACGCAGATGCTGGGCAAACACCCGTGTGGTCCGGGACGTCGGATGTGCTCTACGGTGAGTTTGAGCTTTCGGAAACGGGGTCGTGGACTTACGAACTCGACAACGCGGCGGCGGACGTGTTGGCCGTGGGCGACACGCGGGTGGAAAGCCTGACCGCGGTGGCAAGTGACGGCTTGGGTGGCACGACAGAGATAGTTGTCGAAGTCACAATCATCGGGACAAATGACCGCCCGATCGTCACAACGAATACAGTCTTTGAGACCATTGAGGCCCAGATGATCTCCGGCGCGCTTTCAGCTTCGGATGTGGATGGTGCGGAAGAAGACCTCATATTCTCCGTCTCCGGTACGGGTGCGGAAAATGGCACTTTGGTCATCAATCCCGACGGCACGTTCGATTATACGCCTGATGCTGGTTTTCTCGGTATTGAACGGATCGAATATCAAGTCGAAGATGCCGATGGCGGCGTGTCGACCGGACGGATCACGATCGAAGTTGAAAGCGATCCGGACGACCCAGACAATGAGAATGTCTCAATCGGTTTGAATACCGAGGCTAACAATGACACAGCGGCAGGCGCCGTTGAAATCGGCATCGATACGACGCCGGTGACATCGGTCAATCTTGCTATTGCGTTGGACAGATCAACGAGTATCGGGTTCTTGCAGTGGCAGGAATTGCTGGCTTCTGTTCGCGACGCATTGTCAGAACTGGCGCTGCAATTTGAGGGGTCGGATACGACAGTTGATGTCAAAATCATCACCTTTGCGTCTGACGTGGATGTCACGCAAAAGCCGGACGGCACAGACTATCAGTTGTCTGATCCTGAACTGCTCGACATCATCAACAACGCGAACCTGCCCTATCGGGGCGGCGCAACCTCATGGGAACTGGCGTTCGTCGAAGCGGGCAATTTCTTTTTCTCGCAGGATCCGGCCGAGTCGAACGTCTTGTTCTTTGTCACGGACGGTGTGCCGACATCCGGAACCTTTACTGAACCGCTGAACGAATTGCGTGACACGACGGATGCGTTTGACGTAACGATCAACGCTTTTGGGTTCGGTGCGGCTTATGAGGAAGACGACCTGCTGCTGGTGGATACAAACGCAACATTCCTGAGCGACTCTTCGCAGTTGACCGCCGCCTTCCAGACCACGCCGATCTTCAATCCCGAATTGATCTCGCTTCGGGTCGAACTGGAAGCGGATGATGGCGCGGCAGTGCAGATTGCCGATGAAACCAGCGATGCGCTGGTGGTTGAGGGGACTGACTTTGAACTGCCGTTGGCCAGCATCGACAACATTCTTGATCTGTTGGGGGAAAGCAACCGGATCAACATTACGGCCCAGTTCGATGTGAACAACGATCCATCGGATGCCGAGATCGAGCTTTTCTCTTCCGATGTCATTGGCAAAGCTGACAGCGCGCAGACCGCCTCCGGTCGGGCCGGAGACGATCTGATGTTTGGCAGTGATTTGGCTGATGTCATCAGCGGCAACGGCGGAAATGACGTCCTTATTGGATTTGGCGGTGCAGACACTATCGATGGTGGATCTGGCAGCGACAGCATACGTGCTGGCGATGGTGACGATCGCATCGTCATATCAGACGGCGATACATCGGGCGATGATATCGACGGCGGGGGTGGTCGTGACACGCTTGCGGTTGATGCCATTGCGGACATTACGGCGATATTGTCGTCCTTGGATCTGTCCGGCGTCGAGGCAGTTGATGTTACGAACGCGCAATCTGACAGCCTGACACTTGGTTTTGAGGACGTGTTTGCCTTGTCGGATACGGGTGATGATGTTCTGAACGCCTACCTCGGTGAGGCGCAAAGCAATAGTCTCAGTTTGTACGGTGATGGTACCGACACGCTGACGCTCGATGGTGGCGACACCTACGACATTTCGCTTACAGGGCAAGTGAATGACGGCGCTGGAAATACTCTGAACGTTTATGAATTCAGCGATGGCGGCGGCAATGCATTGGCCACTCTCGGGGTCGAGACGGATATCTCTGTCGTCACCGCCAATGTGCCGGTAGCCTAAACATCCATTTGCGACACGCTGTATTCGCAATCCACAGGTACGCCTTCAGGTGTCCTGCGCGACGCGATTCCAAAGCCCCAATCACTAAAAACTTCTATTAATTCTAGCAACTTGCCCTGCTGTAACCGCATTTTGGGCACGGCTCATGCCGCACTGATCAATCACGCCATTCCCGTTTCGTACAGGCAACGAGTGGGAATGAAATGGCGACTTGGGCTTTCACCGACTATCAGACGACCGCAGAAATAGATTCAAACTCCATTTTGACCGCTTTCGGGTTTCGGTATTCGGGCGGGTACGTGAAATGGAATGACAACAATCTGACCTACACACTTAACATCGGCGACAACAATCCTGACGGACGGGCCGTCGCAACTTGGACCGATGCACTGACGCAAAGTATTGAGCGTGCGCACGCTGACATTTCATCCGTTGCGAATGTCATTTTTTCCGAAGTGGCGGATCAGGTGAACGGTTCTGATGGCGCTGATATCGATTACTGGGCTTACTCCAACCCTGGAGACAACGTTGCCGGATATTCCTACGGGGTCGACGGCGCGGGTGTCTTCATGGATATGGCCGATGTTTTCGCGCCGAATTCCTATACCGGCGACGGTCTCGAATATGGCGGCATCAACCACCGTACGGTGATCCATGAAATCCTGCATAACCTTGGGCTTGGCCATCCGCACGACGGCCACGCCGTGCTACCTGGCGTCACCGGCGCCGGCGACACAGGCGACTTTGCCTTGAACCAGAACATCTACTCTGTGCTGTCTTACAACAGCGTGCGGCAGGTGGACGCCAACGGCGACGAAACCACCGGGTATCCTTTCACTTACGGAACTGTGGATCGCAGCTTTGGCGTCTTGGGAACTTTGGATATTGCTTTTTTGCAGATGCTGTATGGCGCCAATGACAGTCACGCGACCGAAGACAACGTATATACCATTGTCGGCGAAAATGCTGCGGGCACGCATTACAAGGCGATCTGGGACGCAGGCGGCATCGACGAATTTCGTTACAGTGGCGCGCTTGACACGCGCATCGACCTGCGCGCTGCGACGCTGGACACTGCGGATGGCATGTTGGCCGGTGGGATTGTATCGAAAGCAGCAGGCATTCATGGTGGCTATAACATCGCCCACGGTACGCTGATCGAAAACGCTACCGCAGACGCAGGCAATGACACGCTGGTGGGCAACACGGGCGATAACCTGCTCTCGGGCGGTGCGGGCGATGACAGTCTTGAGGGTGGCGCCGGTGCGGACACCCTCAATGGTGGCGCGGGAGGGGACAGTCTCTTTGGTGGCGCTGGATTCGACGTCGTGGATTTCGCAACATCGCTGGCGTCAGTACAGGTCGATCTTTTTCTGACGACAGCCGCAGGGGGCGACGCCGAGGGCGATCTCTACGCAGATGTCGAAGCGATCATTGGCTCTGCTTTTGACGACGAGTTGCGGGGCGACACACAGGCCAACCTGCTACAGGGCCACGCAGGTGATGATATGATCCACGGCGGACACAGCAACGATACGATCAAAGGTGGCGCGGGAAACGATGTCTTGTTTGGCGGTCGTAACAACGATGTAGTTACCGGCGGTTCCGGAGATGACACGATACACGGGGGCAAACATGCCGACACCCTTGATGGTGGCAGCGGAGACGATCTGCTGAGTTATGCCGGTTCCTACAACGGTGTGACGGTAAACCTTGCCAAAAACTCGGTCAATGGCGGTGATGCTAAAGCCGATGTGATCCGGAACTTTGAAGATGTTGAAGGCTCTTTTTATGCTGACGATCTGACGGGGTCTTCTGCGCACAACATGCTGTCGGGCGGAATAGGACGCGATACACTGGACGGCGGTGCGGGCGACGATCTTCTATTTGGAGGTGCCGGGCGGGACACGTTCATATTTGGCGCAGGCGTCGATACCATTGATGGAGGCAGCGATGCCGACACATTGCTGGTGGGGCGGTCCGTTGCGGATTTTGATGTCACACACCTTGGCGATGCGAATTGGCAGATTGTCGAGATCGCGTCAGGCGAAATGAACGAAATGACGAGTGTCGAAATTCTGGTTTTTTCTGATTATCTGATCCAAGTCTGACGTGTCAGATGCCGCAAAGCCGGCAAGGCAGCGCCTGACAACAGGCACCATTCCGCATTTTTCAAAAAGCTTGTTTGCAGCACCCCTACAACTAGCGTTATGAATTCCTCATACGCGTCGATTGTGATCCTGCCAGATGACTCGCGGTGCGAATTGGGGGGCCTGTCACTTTGTCTAAGTTAAGTTTCAAGCGCACGGTAAGGATGCTGGGTCTGCTGTGTCCTATGGTGTTGTTCAATGGGCTTACAACGCCTCTGGCCGCATATGAGGTAAGCTTGCAAGCAGGAACTGACGCGGACCTGACTGCGCTTTTGGAAGGCGGTTCACTGGTGATCGAGCAGGCTTCGGAGGAAGAGCCTTTAACACCGCAGGAAATCATCGCCACCGCCCAAGCAGATTACAAGCGGCTGCTCGCAGTTTTGTACGACCAAGGGTACTATGGTCCGACGATCCGCATTTCTGTGGACGGCCGCGAGGCAGCGACGCTGGACCCTGTGCGCCCGCCAGGTGCGGTCAATCGCATCGTGGTTACTGTTGATCCGGGCAAGAAATTTCAGTTTGGGCGCGCTGAAGTGCGCCCGTTGGCACCAGACACAACGCTTCCCGAAGGATTTCAAACCAAAGAAGTGGCGCGTCTGAGCCTTATGCGACAGGCCGCCAATGCGGGTATCACGGGCTGGCGCAATCAGGGCCATGCCAAGGCAGAACTGAAAGACCAAAAAATTACGGCCAATCATGGCGAGGGCCAAATTAACGCAGAGATTGTCCTGAACCCGGGCCCGAAACTTACCTTCGGCCCGTTAAACGTCACCGGAAATGAGACTGTACGTACTGAACGCATACTCGAAATTGCCGGTTTGCCCGAGGGGCAGGTGTTTTCGCCCAAAGAACTGGAAGACGCGGCAGAGCGTCTGCGCCGCACTGGCACGTTCAGTTCGGTCGCCATGATTGAAAGCCAGACCGTGAGCGCCGGCAACACGTTGCCGATCACTGCCCAGATTTCGGAAAACAAACCGCGCCGCTTTGGATTTGGCGCCGAGCTGGCAACGATTGAGGGTCTGACGCTGTCTGGCTTCTGGTTGCATCGCAACTTCTTTGGCGGAGCAGAAAGCCTGCGCTTTGATGCAGAGATCGCGGGTATCGGCGGCGACACAGGCGGGATCGATTATCTCCTTGGCACACGCTACGAACGACCGGCAACTTTCAACGAGGACACGACGCTGTTTGCGCTGGCCGAAGTGGAACAACTCGATCAGGTCAATTTCTTTTCGCGCCGCGTGTCGATTGGTGCTGGCATCCAACGCTTTGCCTCTGATCAACGCACCTACACATTTGGTCTGGGCTTTCGCCGCGCCACCACCCGCGATGTCTTTGGTGATTCCGATTATACGCTCTTCATTTTGCAGGGCGGATTGGAATTCGACTACCGTGACTTGGAACTGGATGCGCGCAAGGGCTATTATATCAACGCCGAGTTCTCTCCGTTTCTGGCTCTGTCGGGCAGTGACAACGGGCTTTTGACCGAAGTCGATTACCGCAAATACTTTACGTTCGGTGAGCAGCAGCGCACGACCTTGGCCTTTCGCGGACAGCTCGGTTCTGTCATTGGGCCGTCACTGGCCGACGCTCCGGCTGATTTTCTCTTCTATTCAGGTGGGGGTGGTACCGTACGCGGCCACGACTATCAGTCGCTTGGTGTTGATGTAGGGCTAGATGAGCTTGCGGGCGGTCGATCGTTTGTTGGTTTGTCGGCGGAGTTGCGATTTAGGACCGAAGGTTCACTTGGCTATGTCGGGTTTTTCGATGCGGGCTATATTGGAGAAGAAGAATTTCCTGACGGTTCCGGTGAGTGGCATAGTGGCGCTGGTATCGGTATCAGATATGACACCGGGATCGGGCCCATTCGCGTCGATCTTGCAGTACCGGTCACCGGCGACAATAGTGACTCCAATTTCCAGATTTACATCGGCATAGGACAATCGTTTTGATCAGGGTGGTGCGGGTATTTGCGATTTTCTTGTTGCTTTGGCCGGTATCGGTCTGGGCGCAAGACGAGGACGACAAAGGTTTTTTGACCCGCACCATAGAAAACGCGTTATCCGGCGCGGGGCGAGAGGTGCGCATCGACGGGTTTCGGGGTGCTTTGAGTTCCGAAGCGTCTTTTGATCGCATGGTCATCGAAGACGCTCAGGGTATCTGGCTGACGCTTGAAAACGTTGAACTGGTGTGGAGCAGGCTGGCCCTGCTGCGAGGCCGTCTTGAGGTCGATCGCCTCAGCGCCGAACTGTTAAAGGTCGAGCGCCTGCCTGAGTCCGAAGAAGTGGAAGAGTTGCCGTCGGCTGAGGCAGGTGGATTTTCCTTCGAGCTTCCGGATCTGCCGGTATCGGTCAACATACAGGTCTTTGAAGTCACTGAAATTGATCTTGGCGCACCAATTCTTGGAGCCCCCGCACGCGTATCGCTGTCGGCCAGCGCAATTCTGGATGATGCTGGCCTTGATGTAGATATGACCGCTGACCGCATCGATGATGTGTCCGGCACCTTCCTCATTGATGCAAATGTTGCTCGCAGCGGCTCTGAGATCACATTGAACATCGCATTGGAAGAAGATCCGGGCGGCATTACCGCAAAACTGCTGAACTTGCCGGGTGAGCCATCAGTTGAACTGAAAGTTGAAGGGCAGGGCCCGCTGGACGACTTCGCAACGCAGATCGATCTTTCGACCGATGGCATGCAACGACTGGCGGGTGAGGTGACCCTGACGGCCGAAGCCGATGTTCCTGAAGGGCAATCACCCGACCGGCGCATTCTGGCGGATCTTGGCGGCGACATAACGGCATTGATTGCGCCAGAATACCATGATTTTTTCGGCCCTGAAGTGAAGCTGTCGGTCGACACGGTTCTGCAAGGTGACGGCTCTGTCGATGTGAATGCATTTGAAGTGGCCGCGCGCGTCCTCGATTTGAAAGGGGCGGTGCGCCTCAATCAAGATAAGTGGCCCAGCTTTATTGATGTCAAAGGACGATTGTCGCGCGAGGGCCAGCCGGTTGTCTTGCCGGGTTCTGATGCTGGCGTCACCGTGCAATCCGTCACGCTCGATGTGAATTACGACGTGTCAGACAATGATGCTCTGGCAGGTTCTTTTGACATTCAGGGTTTAAGCCATGATGCGCTGAAAATCGATCAGACATTGCTGACACTGGATGGTGTTTTGCGCGGCGAGGTCAATTCAATCGGCCAATTGCTCGCGGACCTGACCTTTGATGCGACCGGCATCGTGCTGTCGGATGAAACGGCGTCGCGTGCGCTCGGCAATTCTGTATCGGGTGGGGCCAAGATCAGCTTTATCGAGGATGAGCCCATCCGAATAACCAACCTCGCGCTGGAGGGCGCGGACTACGGTTTGCAAGGGCAGGTAGTTATCCAGGAACCGGCAAACGGGTTTCCCACCCAGTTGGAATTAGCCGTTCAAGCCGAGGATCTCAGCCGGTTTGCTGAACTTTCAGGCCAACCGCTTTCTGGCGCCGCGCGGCTTGCTGTAAGCGGCGATGTCACGCCGCTTGCAGGAACGTTTGATTTGCGTGTGTCGGGCAACACGCAGGATCTGGCGGTGCAAATTCCACAGGCCGACGCCGTGCTCGCGGGTTTGACGACACTTGCCTTGCAGGCTGTAAGAGATGAGACAGGCACCTTTGTCCGCGATCTTAAGTTGAACAATGATGCGGTCGATGTCTTTGTTGATGCTGCCTTGCGCAGTCAGGGAAGCGATGTGACGGCTCGGGTTGCACTGGCTGACATCGGGCTTGTCGTTCCTCAATACCAAGGCGCTGTCATTGTCGATGCAAATGCACAGCAGACCGTCGAAGGGTGGGTTGTGCAGGGACGCATTGATGCGCCTTACGGCAGTGAGTTAAGCGTCGACGGCCTCGCAACAGGGCCAAACGCCGATGTCAGATTTGCGCTGGGCGTGCCCGACGTGGCCTCCTTCGGCGCATCGGTTTCAGGACCGCTCGATGCGCGCGGGCGGGTACAGCAGTCACCCGACGGTTATGTCGTTGATGTTGAGGCCACGGGACCGCATGATAGCGATGTCTCCGTCGAGGGATTGGCAACAGGGCCTGATGCCGACGTCAATTTTTCCTTGAGCATCCCGCAAGTGCAGCCGTTCGTTGACTCCGTGTCAGGCTCGTTGGCGGCACAAGGGCGGGTACAACAATCGCCCGATGGTTTCGTTGTGGATATCGATGCAGATGGCCCGTACGAGTCGGAAGTCTCCGTTGCAGGTCTTGCCACGGGGCCTGATGCCAATGTGACGTTCAAAGCTGCAATGCCTGATATCAGTGTCTTTGTGCCGGATATTCCGGGCCCGATTTCGCTGGATGGTGAGGCTGCACGCGAGGGTGAGCGTTGGCGGATCGATACGGATGTTGGCGGTCCATTGGGTACCACCGCACGTGTAGACGGCACAGCTGCCGCAGATGGCAGTGATCTGGACTTGAGTGTTGTGGGCGAAGCCCCACTGGGCCTGTCCCGCCCGTTTCTCGCGCCGCGTGATCTGCAAGGGCAGGCGAAATTTGATCTCGCGGTGAAAGGTGCCCCGGGGTTGAACGCCGTCAGCGGCCGCATCTCCACATCCGGCGCACGATTTACAGCGCCCAACCTGCGTGTCGGCCTGACGGACATCAACACTAATGTCGACTTGAACGCCGGCCGTGCAGGCATTGATCTTAGCAGTAATATTTCGGCAGGTGGCAGCCTGTCCGTCAATGGGTCAGTAGACCTCAATAACTTGAACGGTGATATTGCGGTGGCGTTGCGCGATGCCGTTCTGACCGATCCAAGGCTGTACGCGGCGACGCTGGGCGGCGACATTACAGTTGTTGGCCCTTTGACAGGCGGTGCGCGGATCACCGGGGGGATCACGCTCGGGCAGGTCAACGTAACAGTTCCGGACACCGGTCTTACCATCATCGGTGAAATTCCACTGATCCGGCATATAGGCGCACCGTCGGCGGCAAATGCCACGCGTAGTCGGGCGGGCGTTGTTGACAGCGAAAAAGCCGAGGCAAGCAGAGGCGCGGCAGGGCCAGCCTATCCTTTGGCAATAAGAGTGGATGCGCCGTCTCGACTTTTCGTCAGGGGACGCGGCATTAACGCTGAACTTGGGGGTGGTCTCGACATTACAGGCGACACGAATAACATCATCTCAGCGGGTAGTTTCGACCTGATCCGAGGCCGCCTTGACATCATCGGTAAGCGGTTTGAACTGGATGAGGGATCGGTGCAGTTTCAAGGAAGCGTCACGCCCTATATCCTGTTTGTCACAACAACGAATATTCCCGATGGTACTGCGAGCATTCGTGTAGAAGGGCTCGCAACCGAACCAGACATCACGTTCTCAGCGGTTCCCGAGGCGCCACAGGACGAGGTGATGTCATTGATCCTGTTTGGGCGGCGACTTGACGAACTGAGCGCATTTCAGACAATCCAGCTTGTGAACGGTCTGGCGCAGCTATCCGGTCGCGGCGGTATTGGCTTTGCCGAGGGTGCGCAGCGTCTCGGTGTCGACGAGTTTGACGTCACCACCACGGACAGTGGCGACACCGAAGTAACCGTGGGCAAATATCTGACCGACGACATCTACACCGACGTCACGACGAGTGGCGAGGGGGGGACGGATGTGTCACTGAACATTGATCTGACAGACAGTCTTACGGCAAAAGCGACGGCAGGGTCCGAGGGAGAAAGCAGCATCGGCATCTTCTTTGAGCGTGATTACTGAGACTGACGCGCGGGGGCTACGCGCAGGTGTCTGTAAAGGTGCCAAAGCGCCCTTGCACGAACAGCAACGCGGCACCAGGATCATCCTGCGCCACCACGTGCCTCACCTGACCTAGGATCAACGAATGGTCACCTGCGGGGTGAATGCCATATGTGCTGCAAGAAAAGCGCGCAAGACATCCCTGAAGCACAGGCACACCATCTGGCCCCCGCTGCCAGTCAAACTTGTCAAATCCGTCTCCGTTTTTAGCAAAGTGGTGGGCCAAGGCGCTTTGGCCTGCGCCAAGCACGTGCACGTTAAAATTCTTTGCTGCTACGAAAGCATCATGACGCGAGGCATCGCGTGCCACAGACCACTGCACGAGTGGCGGCTGCAGGGATACAGAAGAAAAGGAATTGGCGGTAAAGCCAAGCGGGCCGCTATCTGTGGCAGTGGTAATGATGGTCACACCGGTACCGAAACACCCCAATGCACGCCGAAATGCGGCTTGCTGGGACGCGTCAGGGTCAAAGCTATGGTGTGTTTGGGTCATATTGGGTCGTTCATTCGCCTGTTGTTGAGGCATGTAACGCGGCCCCACCGCCGGACAAGAGCGAAACCGCCCGGACCCATAAGAGCAGGCCGCATCAAGGCGGCCTGCGTTGAGATGCTTGAACCTGCTTCTAGCTTTTGTTCATGCGATTTTCGATCAGGTCGTCGACGACCGATGGGTCGGCCAAAGTGGATGTGTCTCCCAAGCTGCCAAAGTCATCTTCAGCGATCTTGCGCAGTATGCGGCGCATGATCTTTCCCGAGCGTGTTTTAGGCAGGCCCGGAGCCCATTGGATCACGTCCGGTGAGGCAATAGGCCCAATCTCCTGACGCACCCACGTGCGCAACTCTTTTCGCAGGTCTTCAGACGGTTCTTCTCCGCCCATGAGCGTGACATAACAGTAGATGCCTTGTCCCTTGATGTCGTGCGGGTAGCCAACCACCGCCGCCTCTGCGACCTTTTCATGCGCAACCAGCGCGCTTTCCACTTCGGCAGTGCCCATTCTGTGACCTGAAACGTTGATCACGTCATCCACACGGCCGGTGATCCAGTAGTCACCATCTTCATCGCGTCTGCATCCATCGCCGGTGAAGTAGTATCCCTTGTAGTCAGAGAAATACGTCTTTTCGAAACGCTCGTGGTCCCCCCAGACCGTGCGCATCTGGCCGGGCCAACTGTCTGCAATACACAAGACACCCTCGACCCCGTCGCCTTCGATAACCTCTCCTGTGGTTGGTTCAAGAACGACGGGTTCAATTCCGAAGAAAGGTTTCATGGCAGACCCGGGCTTCATCGCGTGCGCCCCTGGCAGGGGCGTCATGAGGTGACCGCCGGTTTCGGTCTGCCACCATGTGTCGACAATCGGGCAGCGACCTTTGCCGACGATCTCGTTGTACCAGTTCCAGGCTTCGGGGTTGATGGGCTCGCCCACCGTGCCGAGAACCTTGAGATCGGACAGATGGCATTTTTCGACAAAACTGTTGCCTTGCCCCATCAGCGCTCGGATCGCAGTAGGGGCTGTATAAAACTGATTGACCTTGTGTTTGTCGCAGACCTGCCAAAAGCGACTGGCATCAGGGTAGGTCGGAACACCTTCAAACATGAGCGTGGTCGCGCCGTTGGCCAGCGGTCCGTAGACGATATAGCTGTGACCGGTCACCCAGCCTACATCTGCGGTGCACCAGTAGATGTCGCCATCTTTGTAATCAAAGGTAATTTCATGCGTCATCGCGGCATACACGAGGTACCCGCCAGTGGTATGAACGACCCCTTTGGGCTGTCCCGTCGACCCGGACGTGTAGAGAATGAACAGCGGATCTTCGGCGTTCATTTCCTCGGGCGCACACTCGTCAGACGCTTTCGATGCCAAGTCGTTGTAATCTGCGTCGCGCCCTTCAACCCAATTGGTCTCGCCGCCAGTACGCTTTACCACGAGGCATTTTACCGTTTCTGAACAGTTCGACAGCGCCCGGTCTGCGTTCGATTTCAAAGGCGTATTTCTGCCGCCGCGCGGCGCTTCATCCGCAGTAATGACGACCTTGGCGTCGCAGCCATTCACCCGTGCCGCCAGAGCATCAGGTGAAAACCCGGCAAAGACAATTGAGTGGATGGCGCCGATGCGCGCGCAGGCAAGCATGGCGTGAGCAGCTTCCGGAATCATTGGCAGGTAGATGACAACCCTGTCGCCTTTGCCGACACCAAGATCCTTGAGAACATTTGCCATGCGGCATACGGACCCGTGCAACTCTCTATAAGTGATATATTGCGCCGCATCTTCGGGGCTGTCGGGTTCCCAGATAATTGCTGTTTGATCTCCCCGCGCTTCGAGATGCCGATCAATGCAGTTTGCAGCGACGTTCAACCCGCCATCGGCGAACCATTTGATCGAAACGTTGCCTAGCGTGAAGTCAACATCCTTGACCTGGGTGAAAGGTGTCATCCAGTCGACCCGACCGGCTTGCTCTCGCCAGAACCCTTCGGAATCCGCGATGGAGGCCGCATACATTTGCTCGTACTTCGCAGCATTCACATGTGCGTTCTCTGCCATTGTCGCAGAGGGGGGATAGGTCTTTGCTGCGTTTGCTGTATCGGACATATGTCTCCTCCTTAGTCGTTCTTGACCGCCCCAGGCGGCATTTTCCCGGCGTGTGCACCGTGCCGTGCTGCGCCGAGAGGTTCCTCCGCCGTCGATCATAGAGGCATTTGAAAAGAATGAAATAAGGTACCGATATATATAGCTTTTGCTGTAAAGGTATTTCCGCTGCGATTGCGAGATTTGTAAATTTTCGAGAGTGGGGCGTTAAAAATCAAGGGCTTTGCGGTGCCGCTTCAGTCAATGCCCGCGCAGATCGGTGTTGCAACCTCTGCAATTGCTGCGCAGCAGCATCAGGCAGGGTGGCTCTGAGTGCAAAGAAGGGTTGGCACTTGCGGTGAGCTTGGGTAGTTTCGGCGCAAGTCCGCGCTAGCTAATGCGGGCAACAAGGGAGAAAAATCATGAATAAATACCTGACCGGCGCAGCCGTCTGCGCCATCAGCTTTGCTTTTGTCACCGAGGCCGCTGCCACGGAATGGAACGTTTCTGTCTGGGGTAAGCGCCGTGCGTTTACGGAGCATATCGAAAAACTGGCAGAGCTTGTTTCGGAAAAAACCGGCGGTGAGTTCACCATGAACGTAAGCTACGGTGGATTGAGCAAGAACCGCGAAAACCTTGACGGCATTTCGATCGGTGCGTTCGAGATGGCGCAGTTCTGCGCGGGCTATCACCGCGACAAAAACCGCGTGATCACCGTGCTGGAGTTGCCATTCCTCGGAGTTGAAAACCTCGAGCAGGAAGTAGCGGTGTCCAAAGCGGTCTATGCGCACCCTGCCGCTGCCGAAGAGATGGCCCAGTGGAATGCCAAATTGCTGATGACCTCGCCCATGCCGCAGTACAACCTTGTTGGCACAGGCGAGCCTCGCGATGAACTGGCCGACTTTGAAGGTATGCGCGTGCGCGCAACTGGCGGTCTGGGAGAGGCCTTTAAGGCAGTCGGAGGCGTTCCAACGTCTGTGACAGCGACGGAGGCCTACCAGGCAATGGAAGGCGGTGTTGTAGACACTGTTGCGTTTGCCCAGCACGCGCACTTGAGTTTTGGCACCATCAACCAAGCCGACTGGTGGACTGCAAACCTCAATCCCGGCACTGTGAACTGCCCGGTGGTCGTGAACATCGACGCATACGAGTCTCTGTCTGACGCACACCGCGAAGCGCTGGATAGCTCCGTTGAAGAAGCGATCGAACACTATCTTGCGAACTACGCAGACCTGCTGGAACGTTGGGATAGCGTCTTGGAAGAAAAGGGTGTCCAGAAGGTCGAAATCGACCCTGCAGTAATTGAGCAGTTCCGCGCAGCGGCTGCTGAGCCTGCCAAGGATGCATGGATCGCCGACATGGAAGCTCAAGGCCTGCCGGGCCAAGAGCTTTATGATCTGGTTGTCGAAACGCTGGCCGACGCCAAGGGCGGCAGCTAAATACTTTGGGCCGCCTCGTGATGGGGCGGCCCTTTTTACAAAAAACATGAGGGGGGCAGGGCAATGGCAGGATCATCTGCGGTGCTCGAGGATTCCAGCCTGCTCAGCCGGCTGGACCGGGCTCTTTTGCCTTTGGAGCGCTTCTGCGCACTTTTAAGCGGCGTTGCAATTTTTTCGTTGATGTTTCTCGCAGCCTACTCGGTCACGGGGCGCAAGTTTTTCAGTTCGCCCATGGCAGGCTATGTGGACTACATCGAGGCGATGATGCCGATCATTGCGATAATGGGGGTCTCTTACGTTCAGCGTGACGGCACCCACGTGCGCATGGACATGCTTGTTGGCGCGCTCAAAGGCAGAGTTCTGTGGTTTTTCGAGTTGTTGTCGGTTTTGCTGATCCTCGTGTTGATCGTGGCGCTGACGTGGGGCGCATGGGACCACTTTGACCGCTCGTTTGATTGTGCCCGCCCACTATGCAGTCGCGATAGCTCAATCGACGTGGGCATCCCGATCTGGCCCTCGAAGCTCGTGGTGCCGATTGCTTTCGGTGTCCTGGTGCTGCGCTTGATCCTGCAGGCGTGGGGCTATGGCCGCGCGCTAATTCTTGGTTTGGAAAATCCTGTTGCGGTTCCGCTCAACCTGTCCGTTGCCGAACAAGCAAGGCTTGAGGCCGAAGCATTGGAAGGGGCTGACTGATGGAACCAATCGAAATTGGTTTGTGGGTCAGTGCTGGCCTGCTTGTGATGGTCATTCTGGGCATGCGGGTCGCATTCGCCGCGGCGCTTGCGGGTTTCGTGGGCCTTGTCTGGCTGCGCTGGAACGGATTTGATTACGATCCGGAACGTTTCGGCAAGGCGCTGGAAATCAGTGTAAAGATCGCCGGTCTGACGCCGCACTCCAAGGTGTCTGCACAGGTTCTCAGCCTGATCCCCGTTTTTATCATGATCGGCTACCTCGCTTATCACGCAAAGCTCACAACCGCGCTTTTTACCGCGGCCAAACGCTGGATCGCGTGGGTTCCGGGCGGGCTTGCGGTATCCACTGTTTTTGCGACCGCCGGGTTCGCGGCGGTGTCTGGTGCCTCTGTTGCCACGGCGGCGGTGTTCGCCCGGATTGCGATCCCCGAAATGCTGAAGATCGGGTACAACAAGCAGTTTGCTGCAGGGGTTGTCGCCGCTGGTGGTACGTTGGCGTCGCTTATACCTCCGTCTGCGATCCTCGTAATTTACGCGATCATCGTTGAACAGGATGTGGGCAAGCTACTGCTGGCAGGGTTTTTACCGGGCATGTTCTCGGCAATTGTCTACGCGGGCCTGATTATCGGTATCGCTCTTGTTTTCAAGACCGTCGGGCCGCCTGTTGGGGGCTTTAGCTGGAAAGAACGGTTCGAGGCCCTGCCACCGGCGCTACCGATTGTTGCTGTCGTGGTGATCATTATCTTCTTTGTGTACAACCCCTTTGGAGACGCTTGGGGTACCCCGACAGAAGGTGGTGCGATCGGGGCCTTTATCATCTTTCTGATGGCGCTTTTTCGGGGCATGCGGTGGCAGCAGTTGAAGACTGCGCTGCTCGATACCGCCAAGCTGACGGTTATGATCTTTTCGATCATTTGGGGCGTGTTGATCTACGTGCGTTTTCTTGGGTTTGCCGAACTGCCCGAAGCTTTTGCGAGTTGGATTACAGGGCTTGAGATGTCGCCCATGCTGATCCTGATCTGCATACTGTTGGCCTACGCGGTATTGGGAATGTTCATGGATGCCATTGGCATGTTGCTGTTGACACTGCCCGTTGTTTATCCGGCCGTTATGGCGCTGAACGGGGGTGATTTTGTCAGTGCGGCCGACAGCGCCTTTGGCATGTCCGGCCCGATGTGCGCGATCTGGTTTGGGATACTCGTGGTGAAAATGGCAGAGTTCTGTCTCATTACGCCTCCGATTGGTCTGAACTGTTTCGTGGTGGCAGGTGTGCGTGACGACCTGACAGTGCAGGATGTGTTTAAAGGCGTGACACCGTTTTTTCTGGCAGACGCTGTGACAATCGCGCTGCTGGTGGCATTCCCCGGTATCGTTCTGTTCCTGCCATCTCTGGCAGGGTAGCGGCTCAGGCTGATGACCTTGGCAGTGGTATACGCGACTGGGATCGCAGGTATCATCTGTTTTCAGATTGCCCTGATATGTGGTGCGCCTTGGGGAAAGATCACCCAAGGCGGCCGTCAGGACCGCCCCCTTGGCGCGGCAGGACGCGTCACGGCGGGCGTGTCCATCTTTCTGCTTTTGGTGATGGGGGCGGGCATCCTTTCTGCTGCAGGGTATCCGCCGGGCTGGCCGAACTGGACTGGATGGTTTGCAACAGCCATTTCTGGTGTCTCTATGATCCTTAACTGGATCACACCATCGGCACCGGAACGCAAAATATGGGCGCCGGTAACCACAGTGATGTTTGCGCTTGCTATGGCTGCAATGCTGGGCAGCGGGTAAGAGGCCACAAGCCTCAATATGGCAAGCCTACGTAGTTCTCGGCCAATGCTCTTTGTGCCGCCTCGCTGCTGCGCAGAAATTCAATCTCGGCGCGTTGCATGCGCAGATCAAAATCGCTCTGATCCGGAAAGCGGTGCATCAGCTGCGAAAACCACCAACTAAAGCGCTCTGCTTTCCATACCCTTGCCAACGCTTTGCGAGAATAACCATCCAGTCCGGTCGCATCTCCCTCCGCGTACCAAAGGCGGAGCCCCTCGAAAAGATAGTGGACATCCGATGCTGCGGTATTCAGTCCTTTGGCGCCTGTGGGTGGCACAATGTGCGCAGCATCGCCGCATAGAAACAACCGGCCCCAGCGCATCGTTTCACACACAAAAGACCGGAGCGGCGCAATAGATTTTTCGATCGAGGGCCCTGTCACCAAAGCCTCGGCCTGTTCACGCGGAATACGTCGTTTGAGCTCTTGCCAGAAGGCGTCGTCTGACCAGTTGTCTGGGCTATCCGACGTGGCGCACTGGATATAGTATCGGGACAAATGTGGATTGCGCATGGAACACAACGCAAAACCACGTTCAGAACTGGCATAAATGATCTCATCGCTGACGGGGGGCGTTTCGCTCAGCACCCCGAGCCAGCCAAACGGATAGACTTTTTCGTATTCGCGGCGTTCCGATTTGGGGATCGTCTGACGGCTGACACCATGATACCCGTCACAGCCGGCGACAAAATCGCACGAAATGACGACTTCGCTTCCATCATGTAAAAACTTTACTTGAGGGGAATCTGTATCGAGGTCCGACAGGGCGACGTCACTGACCTCAAAGAACATCTGAGCCCCCGCCGCGTCGCGCGCATCGTAGAGATCGCGGGTAACTTCTGTTTGTCCGTAGACGATAACGGATGTGCCGCAGTGCTTCTCGAAATCTATGCGAAAGATTTCATCATCATACGAGATGAGCGTGCCATCGTGGGGGATACCTTCTTTTTGCATGCGCGCGCCGACACCAGCCTGATGCAAGAGGGATACCATGCCCTGTTCCAGAACACCGGCGCGGATACGGCCGAGCACATGGGCGCGTGTTTGACGCTCGATCACAACGGTGTCGATGCCTTGGCCATGCAGCAGTTGCGCCAAAAGTACCCCGGAGGGGCCTCCGCCGATAATCAGGACCTGCGTTCGCATGTCGTTCGTCCTCCCCGTTGGTGATGCTAGCGCGGTGCGCGGAATGTGCAAATGCCACGAAGCCCGCCACTCTTCACCCTTGCGCGGCATCGTGGTACGAGCGCCACAGCCTGAACCCGGATCGCGCAATGACTGCAACAACTCCTACAGCACGCCCAGATGCCGCCCGCGTCACGCGCGCGGCGCGATTGTCTGTTGCGCCGATGATGGATTGGACGGACCGTCATTGCCGCAGGTTGCATCGGTATCTCAGCGCTGAAACCCTGCTCTATACAGAAATGATCACGTCGGCGGCGCTGGTGCGCGGCGGGGCCGATCATCTCTTGGAGTTTGACATGCGTGAACATCCGGTGGCTTTGCAGCTGGGCGGCTCCGACCCAGACGAACTTGGAAAAGCGTCACGCATGGGCGAAGAAGCCGGATACGCAGAGATAAATCTCAACGTCGGCTGTCCATCAGATCGGGTTCAGTCCGGGTGCTTTGGCGCGGTTTTGATGGAACGTCCGGCGCTCGTCGCTGAGTGTGTCGCGGCGATGATCGAGGCGACATCAGTGCCTGTGACCGTCAAATGCCGGATCGGGGTTGATGACCAGACGCCGCAGGACATATTGCCGGATTTTCTGTCGCGGATCGTAGCGGCCGGATGCGAGCGGGTAACGATCCATGCGCGTAAGGCGTGGTTGCAAGGGCTGAGCCCCAAGGAAAACCGCGAAATTCCACCCTTGGATTACGCTTTGGTGCATCGAATGAAGGAATATTTTCCTAATCTGCATATATCCATAAACGGTGGCATCTCTTCTCTTGATGCAGCGGGAGAGTTTCTTGATCGCGGACTTGATGGTGTCATGATCGGCCGCGCCGCCTATCACGAACCCAGCGCGATACTGTGCTCGGCAGATCCGCGCATATTTGGCACGGGTGCTGTCACGCGCGCTGAGGATGCGGTGCAGGCGATGCTGCCGTATATCGAGACACATTTGGCCCATGGCGGCAAGCTCGGGCAGGTGACACGCCACATGCTTGGTCTGTTTGCCGGCAGGCCAGGTGCCCGAGCGTGGCGGCGCACGCTATCCGAGGGCGCGCACCGGCCCGGCGCCGGTCCGGAGCTTGTCTTAGCGGCGCTTGAGCACGTAACCCCGGATGAGATACCCCAGCGCGTTGAATAATGGTGAAAAACGTGGTTTTCACGGCACCTGTAACCTATGTGGTCTCTTGCTTTAGTGCGGTGCAAATTTCTTAAACTGCTTTGAGTGATCGTTGGAGGTCGCTGTGAGTGACAGCTTTTTTGAGCGTGGGTGGCGCGTCTTTCCAGTGGACCGCCCAGTCACTGACTGGGCGCGCGGGGCATTGATCGACGCCACGCGGGCATTACAGGAACCTGCGCTGGATCACTGGTATCAATGCGAGCGGACATGGTTTGTTGGGCTCGACGCGCTGTCCAATGATGCTCAAGGTCGCATCGACGGTGGCCCGGCCTTCTCTGGTACAGCGGTAGATTTCATTGACGCGCGTCTTAGGGGATGGCCGGATTTGCATGCCGGTCAGCTTTCCGGTGTGTTTCCCGGTTATCCAAAGCCGAGGGCTGGCGAATCCGAAAGTGCATTTCGCTACAGGGTTAAGCGGGATGCGGCCCATGTAGATGGCGTGCTGGGGGTGGGCCAGCCCAAACGGCGTTTTGTGCGAGAGCCACATCAGTTCATTCTGGGCATTCCATTGACCAAAGCGTCGGTCGGAGCTGCACCTCTGGTCGTGTGGGAAGGAAGCCACCTGATCATGCAGCGGGCCTTCAAAACCGCCTTCGAGGGCCTGACAGATTGTGCGATTGGTGACCACGATGTGACAGAGGCATACCAAGCTGCACGCGAAGAGATATTTGAAACCTGCACGCGTGTTCGTGTGACCTGCGATCCGGGTGGATCGATTTTGGTGCACAGACTGGCATTGCACGGTGTCGCCCCTTGGGAAACCGGTGCCAGTTGCGCGCCGGAGGGGCGGTTGATCGCGTATTTCCGTCCACCTATGGCGGGTGGTGCTCGCGCTTGGGTCGATGCAAGGTGATGCCCTGTCGATCACGGTTGGCGGCAAACCTCCGCCCCCTCTTGGCAAGCGCGGTTTGTGCCACTATACGCGCAGCCTGATCCCTGAAAGGAACCGAGCAGATGGTTGGCAGCGCAAATCTTAACATCATGATCAAGGCCGCACGTCGGGCAGGCCGCGCATTGATCAAAGACTTTCGCGAAGTCGAGAACCTGCAAGTATCGATGAAGGGTGCGGGCGATTTTGTCAGTCGCGCCGATGTAAATGCAGAGCAAATGCTGAAAGAAGACCTAATGGGCGCGCGTCCGACCTATGGGTGGCTTGGTGAAGAGGGCGGCGGAGAAGAAGGGCAGGACCCGACGCGCCGCTGGATTGTGGATCCGTTGGATGGAACAACAAACTTTTTGCATGGTCTGCCACACTGGGCTGTGTCCATCGCGTTGGAGCACAAGGGGCAGGTCGTCGCGGGCGTCGTCTATGATCCGTCAAAAGACGAATTGTTTTTCGCGGAAAAAGGCGCCGGTGCCTGGATGAACGAAAGCCGCTTGCGGGTTTCGGGGCGCACACGGATGATTGAAAGTGTCTTTGCCACCGGTTTGCCGTTTGGCGGGCGGGCCGATCTGCCTGACACGCTGCGAGAATTGGGGCGCGTTTTGCCGGGCTGTGCTGGCGTTCGGCGTTGGGGCGCAGCAGCCCTCGACCTCGCCTATGTTGCGGCCGGGCGGTATGACGGCTACTGGGAGCGCCGTTTGAATGCATGGGATGTTGCGGCAGGCCTGATTATCGTGCGTGAAGCGGGCGGGCTGGCAGAACCACTGGATGAAAACGCTGATATCTTGGACGGTGGTTCAATTGTCTGTGCGAACGAGGCATTGTTTGCCCCGTTGACCAAATTGGTGCGCGGCTAACACCGCGCCGGTTATCCCTTGCGGTCACTGGAGTGATTGATGCCGTCAGTTGTCGGTATCGGCTCGTGCTCATGCGGTAGCACACCGTCAAAGCATCCCAGGTTTACGCCTGTTTCATCGGGGTTACTGCGACGCTGATGGTGCGTGTAAATTCCGCAAATCATGCAAAAATAATGCTTCGCGGTGCCGGTGCCCCACGCATATTGCGACAGGCTGCTGAGTCCTTGCAGGATTTTCAGTCTGCTGGTGAGTGTCGTGACCGCTGCCGCACCGCGCCGGCGGCAGAAAGAGCAGTTGCAGCGCGCAACGTCGCCCAACCCACCGGGCAAAAAGGCTTCGATCACGACAGCACCGCAGTGACACCGTGCGACACGCGTCTCGCCATCTAGTAGATCACTCACTTGCGATTTACTTTCGGGATGCGGCTTTCTGTTATGCGGTATCGCGCTTCGGGATGAGGCGGGTGACCGTCGGTGCGGTTCCAAAATTCGGGCCCGCCCAGCCTGCGCCACAGGGGAATCGCCAATAGCAAACCGGCCACAAAGCCGCCCGCGTGCGCCCAGTATGCAACGCCTCCTGCTTGAGTGCCCGAACTGAGCACGCCGACAAACTGTATGCCAAACCAGACGCACAGCATGATCCAAGCCGGTATCGGCAGGATGCGGAAAATGACGACGATGATGATCAGGATATCGACCTTGGCCTTGGGGAAAAGCAGCAGGTATGCCCCCATAACCCCGGCAATCGCCCCAGAAGCGCCGACCGTCGGCACGGTAGAGCCTGCGTCAAATACTACTTGCGTCCAAGCTGCCAGCACGCCACTGGCGAGATAGAACAGCAAGTACCTCCTGTGCCCCATGGCGTCTTCGATATTGTCCCCAAAGATGTATAAAAACAGCATGTTGCCGGCCAGATGCATGATCCCGCCGTGCAGGAACATGGATGTCACAAGTGTGTAGTAGCCCTGTCCTGCCTCGATACGCGCAGGGATCATGGCCCAGTCGAGCCAAAAAGCGTTGATGGCGCGGGCGTCGCCCATGATACCCCAATAGCTCAGGAAAATGCCGATGTTCGCCAACATGAGGGCGTAGGTAACATAGGGCGTTCGCCCTGACGGGTTGTGGTCTCTGATCGGGAACATGCGAGCAGGCTGCGTGATTGCGCCCTTCGGGTCAAGCACCTGCAGAGCTTAATTCTGGCCAAGGCACGGGGTTAGCTGACAGCGCCCAAGAGTGCTGCGTTTCCGCCCGAGGCTGTTGTGTCAACGCACACGTGGCGCTCGGCAAGAACGCGCGCGGGATCAGGCAATCCGGTGATCAACGGCAAAATCGGGCCCGTTCGCGCCGCCAGCGCCAAGGAGATTTCGCGCGCGGTCTCTTCACTTCCCCACCACAGTACACCGCCATACTCTGGCCCGGTCGTCAAAGCCGACGGAGAGATTTGGCCTGTCGCCATGATGGCGTCACCGCCCAACGCACGCACAGCGCGTGCCTGAGCGCGAGCGCTGTCTGCACCAGGCCCCATGCAAAGCAGCGGCGCACGCGGCAGCGTGGTCAACCGGTTGGATTCTCCGGTCGGTCCCGGCAGGCTCAGAGTGGTATGAACCCGCGTTGCCTGTGCGGGAAGTTGCGGCAGGTCCTGTTGTTGCGTGTCCCAGTCTTGCGCACTTAATTGCACATCGGGAGCCGCAAACCGCGGCAGGTAATTTGGCCCGCCCGCTTTCGGTCCGGTCCCTGAAAGCCCCTCGCCGCCGAAAGGTTGGCTGCCGACGATTGCGCCGATTTGATTGCGGTTGATGTAAACATTACCGGCTTCAATCCGTTCTGAGACATGCTGCACGCGGTCATCAATGCGCGTGTGCAGTCCAAATGTCAGGCCATATCCGGTCGCGTTGATGTCGTCGATGATGCTGTCGAGCTGCGCCGCCTTGAAGGTTGCAAGATGCAGAACAGGGCCGAATATCTCGCTTTCCAGATCGCCTATTCCGTTTACCGAGATCAGGGTCGGTGCCACGAAGGTGCCGTCGGTTGGTACCGCTAGTTCGGCAAGCACGCGGCCCTGCTGCCGCGCCGCTGCGACATGATCCATAATGGTCTTGCGTGCCGCTTCGTCGATGATGGGGCCTACGTCCGTCTCAAGATGCCATGGATTACCAAGCTTTAGCGTTTCCATCGCACCAATAAGCATTTTGGTAAAATCTTCGGCTATGTCCTCTTGCACATAGAGGCAGCGTAGGGCCGAGCACCGTTGCCCGGCGGATTGAAACGCGCTTTCAACGATTGACCCGATGGCTTGCTCGGGCAGCGCTGTGCTATCCACGATCATTGCATTCAGCCCACCTGTTTCGGCGATCAAGGGCGCACCGGGCATGCAGTGCTTTGCCATGGCGTGTCGTATTTTCAGGCCCGTGGCGGTCGATCCGGTAAAGGCGACCCCGTTAATCGCCGGATCTGAGGTCAGGGCTGCGCCGACGTCACCGCCGCCGGGCAGCAGTTGCAGTGCAGATCGCGGAACACCCGCATCATGCAACAGGGAAACCGCCTTGTGCGCAACCAGCGGGGTTTGTTCTGCGGGTTTGGCCAAGACCGCATTACCGGCGGCCAGCGCGGCGGCGACCTGACCCGAAAAAATCGCAAGCGGAAAATTCCAAGGCGCGATGCAGGTGAAAACGCCCGCGGGCGGGGCGTTTGTGGCCTGTGACGCGTAGTATCGCAGAAAATCTACAGCTTCTCTGAGCTCCGCTACACAATCCGGCAGCGTTTTGCCTGCTTCGCGGGCCAAAAGCGCAAAGATCTCGCCGTGGTTCTCCTCCAACAAATCGGCGGCGCGACGCAGTGCCGCCTGACGCATTTCAAGCGGGGCATCCCAAGGCTGTGCGTCTGAAATGGCAGACGCGACATCGTCCGGCGTCGCTGTGAGCACAAAGCCCGGAGTGTCGTTTGGCAGGGCGGGGTTGCTGATGGCTGCGCCTTCATCCTTGCTGCGCTCGCCGTTGTCAGTTGCCAGAATAGGATAGGCATGCCACTGATGCGCTTCGAACGGCTTGCGCCGGTCATGAAGCTCGTCGAGCGTTGGAAAATGGGTCAGGTCGAAGCCGCGTGCATTGCGACGCGCTGGCTGGAATAAGTCGGGGCCTTTTGCAATGCGATGCGTCGCTGGCTGGGACAAGAGCGCAAAGGGGTCGGCGGCTACCTCGTCAGGGGCAACGTTCTCGTCGACGATCTGGTTGACGAAGCTCGAATTTGCGCCGTTCTCCAAAAGCCGCCGGACCAGATACGCCAACAGATCGCGATGTGCGCCTACCGGCGCATAGATGCGGCAGCGAGTTGAGTGACTTTGCAGCACCATCGTGTGCAAAGTTTCCCCCATCCCGTGCAGCCGTTGAAACTCGTAGGTTTTTGCGTCGTCTGCCATGAGCAGTATGGCAGCGACGGTGTGGGCGTTGTGCGTGGCGAACTGGGGATAAATCCGGTCAGTCATCCCTAGAAGCTTTCGGGCGTTCGCGATGTAAGAGACGTCGGTGGCCGCCTTTTTTGTAAAGACCGGAAAGCCATCAATTCCTTCAACCTGCGCCCGTTTGATTTCCGTGTCCCAGTAGGCGCCCTTTACCAGACGAACCATGATTTTCCGGTCGTAGCGCACTGCCATGTCGTACAGGGTATCGATGACAACACCCGCACGTGGACCAAAAGCCTGCACGACAACGCCAAATCCATCCCACCCGGCCAACGCAGGCTCTGACATGACACTGTCGATGACCGCGACAGACAGGGCCAGTCTGTCCGCTTCTTCTGCATCGACATTCAATCCCATGCCCGCAGACTTCGCCAAAAGCGCAAGCGCTCTGAGACGGGGCACAAGATCCGTCATCACCGCGCTTTCCTGCGCGACTTCATAGCGGGGATGCAGGGCGGACAGTTTGACGCTGATGCCGGGGTTCTTACGAATGTCGTCGTAGGTGCAAGCAGTCGCAATGGCAGAGATCGCGCGGCTGTAACTGAGATGGTATCTTTTTGCATCTGCTTCGGTGCGCGCGGCTTCTCCTAACATGTCGTACGAGTACGTAAATCCTTTTTTCTCCATGTTTGCAGCGCGTTCCATCGCGGCGTTAATGTCTTCGCCCAAAACGAACTGGCGGCCCATTTCCTTCATTGCCCGGCTGACGGCTGTACGGATGACCGGTTCACCCAATCGTTTGATCGCCGCACGCATGTGCCGTACGGGCCCGGGTTGATCATCGTCGAGAACGCGTCCGGTCAACATCAACGCCCAAGTCGATGCGTTCACCAGGCTCGAGGTGGAATGACCCAGATGTCTGCCCCAATCGGACGGTGCGATCTTGTCTTCGATCAAATCGTCGATGGTTTCAGCATCCGGGACACGCAACAGCGCCTCTGCAAGGCACATCAAGGCAACGCCTTCGTCCGTCGACAGGCCGTATTCTGCCAGAAATACCTCCATCAGACCGGGCGCGCTGGTATTCCGGATACCACGCACAAGATCGGCGGCGGCGGCACTGATTGCTGCGCGGTCCTGCATCGACAGCCCGGCCTGTGTGACAAGGCTTTTGACTGTCTTGTCTTCGTCTGCGTACGTGTTTTGGTCGATGCGGTTTTCGAGTGATGCGAATGACGTATCCCGTGCCATATCAGGCCTCCCAGGCGATTTGCATTGGAATACCACGTCTGGCCAAGTAAAGTTTCCCGAAGTGGCGATATTGGGAGGCGAAATAGTGAATTTTTTGAGTGACGGCGGGAAAAGTGATCAAAGCAGCTTGGACAGGTTTGATCGCGCGATTCTGACGGTTCTGGCAGAGGACGGACGCATCAGCATCACAGATCTTTCGAAACGTATCGGACTTTCCAAGTCGCCGACGCAAACCCGTTTGCGCCGCCTCGAAGAAAGCGGCGTGATTATTGGCTACCGCGCGATTTTAAATCCAATCCGTCTTGGGCTCGATCATGTTGCCTTTGTTGAAGTACGCCTGAGTGACACCCGCGAAGCCGCCTTGGTCGCCTTTAATTCTGCCGTCGCACGCATTCCTGAGATCGAGCAGGCGCATATGATCGCCGGAGACTTTGACTATCTGCTCAAGGTGCGCACACAGAACATGGCCAGTTACCGGCGTTTTCTGGGAGAGACGGTTTCATCGCTGCCCTACGTCTCGAACACATCCACCTATGTCGCGATGGAGGCGGTCAAAGAGACGATGCTGGCAGATGCCACTTGATCTGCCCGGCGAACGCGCCACCATAGCGGTATGACACGCTTGATCTTTGCTTTTCTTTTTCTGTCCGGTCCCGTGCTGGCCGAATGCCCTGCCGCCCGCGATATCACTGCTGATATGGATGTTCTCATCTCAGAAATCCGGGCAGCGCCTGATGACCGCGCCGCACGCGATGTTTCCGGCAAAATGTGGGAGCTATGGCTAACGGCGCCCGATGCCGCCGCGCAAGAGGCGTTGGATAATGGCATGCGTCGGCGGGCAAACTATGACTTTCAAGGCGCGCTGGTGCATTATGACAAGCTTGTCGACTACTGCCCTTCCTATGCCGAAGGATACAATCAACGTGCGTTCATCTATTTTCTGACCGGAGACTATGAGAAAGCGCTTGTCGATCTTGACGCAGCGCTCGCCTTGTCACCGCGCCATGTTGGGGCGCTGTCTGGCCGGGCGTTGACGCTGATGAACCTTGGCCGGACGGATGACGCGCGCACACAGTTGATTGCCGCCTTGGACGTGAACCCATGGCTGTCAGAACGTTTCCTCATGATGGATGGCGGCCCGCTCGCACCCAAAGGCGAAGACCTCTGATAGGTGCGGGTGCTGCGCGCACACGGAACCACCAGGACTAGATACTATGTGCTGCGCTGCAGCTAGGTTTGCCCGGCGCGATACGCATCGCTATCGCCAGTTTGTCTAGCTTCAAGACGGGCTGAACGTAAGTGGGCCAACGATGCCGGTCGCATACAAATTTACACCTTACCGCAGCGCTGATTGCAGGACGACCGGTGCTTGGGCTGCGCTGCTTTAGAAAAATTTTAGCAAGCTGTGATCCTCAAAACATTGGGCGTTAAGCGCTCCGAAACGCTTGTTTGATAGCCCGAAGGACGAATTTGGGCGCGATGGCACATGCCGCGCGGCTTTAACCCTATCAGAGGACACCAAGATGGCCCAATCAGAGCAGTCCAAGAAGCGGATGAATCCGTTCAACACAATGTTCGCAAAGTGTACCCTTATGGTATTCATCTGTGTCGTGTCGGTCGTGGGAACGATATCTCTGCTGGAAGGGCGCTCGAAGGGTGCGATGGTGAATGCAACCTTGGGCGAGCGCGCAAGCGAAGTGACAGGCTTGCTTGCGCTTCAATTGAGTGGTGCCATGCGCTTTGGCAATCAGCAAGCGGTCGAGCAATCCTTGACGGATGTGATCAGCGCGGCTGAGCCGGACGCAATCGGCGGTTTTGTCGTGGCCGCCAATGGCAGCGAGCTATTCGCAACCGAGAACGAACGTTTCGATGTCTCCGCAGCGCGTGAATTGGCTCAGTCAGTTCTGGAAACAGGCGCTCCTGCAACCGCTGCAAACGGTTTGATGACGGCGGTTCCATCCCTGTTCGGAGACACGGCGGATGTGGCGGGCGTTGTTGTCACCGGTTGGTCAAATGAAAATCAACTGGCGCAATTGCAGGCGTCGCGGGAACGCAGCTTGGCCATCGGCGTGGGTGTGATGCTGATCAGCCTTATCGTGACCGGTGCCTTCTTGCGCGCACAAATGTCCAAGCCGTTGTCTAGGATAGAGTCTGTCATGGATCGCGTGGCCAAGGCCGATTACGATGTCGACGTACCGTATGTGAAACGCGGTGATGAAATGGGAAAGATGGCAAGGCGCCTCGATACGTTTCGGATGGCCCTTGCGGACGCCAAAAATGCGGAACTGGAAAGCGCATTTAAGAGTGCTGCTTTTGAAGGCTCCAGCGCGCCGATGATGGTAGTGGACAGCGACTTGAAACTGATCTTTGTCAATCCGTCGTGCGAAGCGCTTTTGCAAAATATCTCCGATGAAATATTGCGCGATTGGAAGGGGTTGGATCCCGACGCCCCACTAGGGGCCGATCTCTCCGACTTCACGAGCCTGTCTCGAGAAGTTGACGACATATCGAAAAGGGGGGCTGCGGCGTTGCCCCTTGCCAGGACAATTCGGATCGGTGACGCCAGTTTCGAGGTCAAGCTCAACGCGGCTTTGGGCCGTGACAGGGAAATGATCGGTGCCGTGATACAGTGGAGTGACCGCACGCAGTCCGGCCGCAATGCTGCTTTGCTGGGTGCAATTGACGAAAATCAGATCCGTCTTGAATTTCTGGATGGCGGTGAATTTGACGGTGCCAATGAAAATGGCCTTGCGGTATTGGGAAGTATTGCCAATTCCACTGACCGGTTGCAGCTCGGCGATGTTTTTGACGGAGAAACCAGCGGCCGATTTACGTCCTCCTCGCTGGTGGACGCGGTGCTTTCCGGTCAGGCCGTGAAAGGTAAATTCCTGATCAAGTCGCACAATGCCGATGCTGAAAGTTCAATTCTTGATGGAGGATTTGCTGCTGTTTCAGATCCCGCAGGTCGGGTTGAGCGGATTATCTTTCTTGGTACAGACGTGTCCGAAGCCGAGCACGCGTCGCAACTTGCGCAAGAAGAACAGGAACGAATTGCCGCAGAACAGGTGCATGTTGTCACAGAGTTGGGTGTGGCACTCAAGAACCTCGCCGAAGGTGATCTGACCAAAACCCTCGTCGCGTCCTTCCCGCAGGAGTACGAGCAATTGCGCTCCGACTTCAATGATGCTCTGGTTTCGCTTCAGCAGGCGGTGGGAGCCGTTACGCAGAACGCAGATTCCATTCGTAACGAAACCCGTGAAATTACATCTGCGGCGGACGACCTGTCGCGACGCACAGAAAAACAAGCGGCAACACTCGAAGAAACAGCTGCCGCTCTGGACGAATTGACAAGTTCTGTCAGAAGCGCGGCTGAAGGTGCTGATGCTGCAGCCAAAATTTCGGATGACGCCCAGTCGAATGCAGAGAAAGGTGGAGACGTGGCGCGTTTGGCCGTCGAGGCGATGGATGGTATAAAATCATCCTCCCAAGAAATTTCAAAGATCACGTCCGTGATCGACGACATTGCTTTCCAAACCAATCTTTTGGCGCTGAACGCAGGTGTGGAAGCCGCACGTGCCGGAGAAGCCGGGCGCGGATTTGCGGTTGTGGCGACAGAGGTGCGTGCTCTCGCACAAAGATCGTCTGACGCTGCGCGTGAAATCAATGAGCTGATTTCCAGTTCCGGTGACCAAGTCCAGCAAGGCGTGATGTTGGTAGACCAGACCGGCGAGGCATTGTCGGCTATCGTTGACTCGGTCGCAGAGATTTCTGAACGAGTGGCAACCATTGCAGCGTCGGCGCGCGAACAGTCTACCGGGTTGAACGAGATCAATACAGCAGTGAACGAGCTGGACAGTGTCACGCAACAAAATGCAGCGATGTTCGAGGAGACAACTGCCGCGAGTCATGCGCTGACATCGGAGGCGGATGCTTTGGTCGCCGCGGTCGCGCGCTTCCGCTTGAACAATGCGGGGGCCAGGTCATCGCCGGTCGGCAAACCTGAACCAAACGGATCTCGCAAAGACAATGCCCCGTTTCCTGTCCAACCCAGCCCACCGGTAAAGGCGGCCGGCAATGCCGCCTTGGCCGAAAATTTAGAGACTGAGCTGGACGCTGGGTGGGAGGAATTTTGATCGTGCCCGGCCGAATATCAGACGCCAAAGCAGACGCGGTTTCCAACAAAAAGGCAGCTTCGGACACAGCGCGCTGGCTGACGGGAAGATCGCGAATAACACCCACGGTTAGCCAAGGCCGCGGCTTTCATTAATGCCTATTCAGCGTTATCACTTCCTGCAAACCGTGCAGCCCAAGACGCTCGGTCATCATCCGATACCTTTGCGAACAAGACTTCGGGCACCGAAAAGCTTTGCCCCGGGGTCATCGACGTCAACGCCTCTCGGATGTCGGTTGGCCAGGCCGCGGGTGCCGCGGGAAAGGCTTGCGCGATCTTTTCGGCAGCATCCGGGATGAAAGGTGACGAAATAGCGCCAAAAAGGGCTGCCATATTCAGACCAAGCCGCGTTTGCATCGCCGCCTTTTCAGGGTCTTGTTTAAACGTTGTCCATGGTGCCACTGTTTGCAGATATTCGTTGCCGCTGGCCCAGATCGCCCGAAGCTCTTGCGCGGACTTGCGAACCTCCATCCGGTCCATACAGCGTTGATAAGCTTCAAACCTGTCCGACATAGACGCGATGACAGCCTCTTCGTCAGGCCCGAATTCGCCGCCGTCCGGTATTTCTGTGCCGAATTTGGACCTGCAGAATTTGGTGATGCGGCTTACAAAGTTGCCCAGAACATCCGCAAGGTCCTTGTTTACGGTCGATTGGAAGATTTCCCACGTGAATTCAGCATCGCTGTTTTCGGGTGCATGTGCGAGCAGCCACCAACGCCAGTAATCAGCGGGCAGAATGTTGAGCGCCTGATCCATGAAAATCCCACGACCCTGCGATGTCGAGAACTGACCGCCATCATAATTCAGGTAGTTGAAAGACTTCAGGTGGTCGACCATTTTCCAAGGTTCGCCTGCGCCTAAAATCGTTGCCGGAAAGCTTAACGTGTGAAACGGAACGTTGTCCTTGCCCATGAATTGCGTGTAGCGCACATCATCGGCGCCTTTGTCTGTGCGCCACCACCGTTCCCATGCCGCGTCGTCCAATCCTTTCGCTTGCGCCCACTCACTGGCGCAGGCGATGTATTCAATAGGTGCGTCAAACCAGACGTAAAAGACCTTACCCTCCATTCCGGGCCAGTCTTTGTCGCCGTTCTTCACCGGAATGCCCCACGACAGATCGCGCGTGATCCCACGATCTTGCAAACCATCGCCGTCATGAAGCCACTTCTTTGCGATCGACGTGGTCAGGACCGGCCAGTCTTTTTTACTGTCGATCCAAGCATCAAGATCGTCTTTCAGCGCTGATTGCCGCAGGTAAAGGTGCTTTGTCTCGCGCACCTCCAGATCGGTGGACCCAGAGATGGCAGATCGCGGATCAATCAGATCGGTTGGATCCAACTGCTTGGTGCAGTTCTCGCACTGATCGCCGCGAGCGCGGTCGTACCCGCAATTTGGGCACGTGCCTTCGATGTAGCGATCAGGAAGGAAGCGTTTGTCTGCGTTAGAGTAAACTTGCTTTTCTGACACCTCGTCGATCAAGCCTGCGTCATGCAAACGTCCGGCGAAATGCTGCGTCAGCCTGTGGTTTTGCGGGCTGGACGACCGGCCAAAATGGTCGAACGACAGGCGAAACCCCTGCGCGATTTGCGCCTGAACCGCGTGCATTTCCGCACAATATTCAGCCACCGGCTTGCCTGCCTTGGCTGCTGCCAGTTCAGCCGGTGTCCCGTGCTCATCAGTGCCGCACAAAAACAAGACTTCATGTCCACGTGCCCTGAGGTAACGCGCATAGAGATCAGCGGGCAGCTGGCTGCCTACCAAATTGCCGAGATGTTTAATGCCATTGATGTAGGGAATGGCCGAAGTGATAAGGTGGCGCGCCATGAAATGCCCCGTTTGGTCTTTTGCGTTCTGTCCCAATTACCGCAGCTTGCGATAAAGAGCCACGGGCAAAACGCGCTTATTCGTCGCCTTTACGGCGGCTCCAGCCTGTGAGTCGGCCAATCGTAAAGGATGTGCGTGGGCTGTAGGTGTATCTGGTCTTGTTCACAGGCGTCGGGCGTGCGCTGAGACGCGCCAATCCAAAGACGACGAGCAGAAGGTGCCCCGCGGCGATCATGGCAAACAATGCTGCCGGACCATAGGCCTCGATCAACACAGACGCGAGAAACGGCGCGGCAATGGCGCCGAGGGCGAAGTGGAACATAAGGGCGGCGGAAAGCTCTACGCGTTCGTCATCGCGGGCAAAGTCATGCGCGTGCGCGGCGGCAACCGAATAGATCGGAAATGTTGTAAAGCCGAAAAAACCAGCGGTCAGCATGATCCCTGATGTGCCCAGCCCTGTTGACAGTATGGTGATCACAGAGCTTGCGATGGCCGCCAGCGAAAGCCAGATCAGCACCCAGCGGCGGTCATATTTGTCTGCCAGCCACCCAGCCGGATACTGCGCAACCGCGCCCCCCAAAACAAAGGCCGACAAAAAATAGGCAATCTGATCTGTGCTCAGGCCAACTTCCTGCCCGTACACAGGACCAACCATGCGAAAGGACGCGCTTGAAAGGGCCGCAACGACCACCGCGGCGGCTGCCAGCGGAGAACGGCGGCTGGCAAGGCCGGGACGCAGCCGTGGCGAACTTGGCGTCGGCGGTTGCTGGACGCGCGTCAGGGCGAGGGGCAGCAGGGCTGCGCAGCAGATAATGGCCAGCAGGTTATACGACACGTAGGACGCCGGAGCGAGAACGCTGATGATCATCTGTGCGGCCAGTGAGCCTGTCATGTCTACAACACGATATACAGCCATGGTGCGCCCACGCGTCTCGTTGGTTACTTTAGCCTGAAGCCACGCTTCGATCACTGTATAGCAGCCAGCTACACACATGCCCGAGGCGATGCGCATTGCGGCCCACGCATAAGGGTCAATTACCAGCATATGGCTCATCAGCCCAATTGCGCCTGCTGCGGTGAAGGCTGCAAAAGCCCGCGAGTGCCCGACACTGCCCATCAGTCGTGGCGCCCACCAGCAGCCGATGAAAAACCCCAAAAAATGGGCAGAGCCAAGAAGGCCGATATGCTGTTTTGTAAAGTCGAGCGCGATGCCCGAGAGCGCATCAAGCGGTCCGACACCTCCGGAGGACAGTTGTAAAAGAATGACGGACAAAAAGAGGGCAGCAAAGGAGATCAGGAGGCGCATAATACAGGCACCATAGACGCTGCCCTGTCTGCGCCTATCGGTTATTCGACAAAGGGCGTCGCTTTTAGGTGGTGGCGCGCAGTTCTGCGCGAATGTCGAGTGCGACGGCGTCGGCGACAAGCGCAGGGTATCCTGCGGCGCCAAAACGCGTCCGGCTTATTTCGCCCGTCAGTTGCACGCTCAGTCTCTCCAGTGCGTCTGATGGAGTTCCTGCGGGGCGTGATACTCGCGCCGACAGGATGATCGGGTGGGTCACGCCGCGCAGGGTCAAAAGACCTTCTATCTTTGCACCTTCAGAGATGCGCCCTGTGCGACCCAGAGTGATGTCGGTTGATCGGAAATGCACGGTTGGGTAGGTCGTCGCGTCAAGCACTGCAGGGCTGAGAAGTGCTTGTGTCATCAAAACAAACCCCGTGCGTGCTTGGGTTACATCAGCGGTCACTTCGGCAGAAGATTCCTTCAGGCGGTCAACGTCAATCTGGATATTGGCCGTTTGCACGGGGAGGGTGCCTTGCTGAGTTGTGCCATTGAGCAGGAACGCAAAGTTAATGGCCGAAACCGCCGTTATCAGCTGGTAACGCCGAGCCGTGCTGAGAGCTGGCGTGCCGCAGGCGCAAAGGCCGGCTGCGATGAAGTGGCGTCGACTGATGAGGGGGCGCATCAAGCATCCTTTTGCGGTTTACAGGTTATCTATACCGGAACTTCAGGTTTTCCGATCGTTTCACGCAGTCTTGATCTGAGGTGCCGGGCTTGCATGAGGTTGGTGGATGGTCCAGCTTTTGTGTGGCGCTGTGCGGGCGCGCAGGCGTTGCAGGTGCCAGCTGTCGCAATCGGCTGCGTGCCGGGGTGACAGTTGCCAGCGTGTTTCAACGCCCGGTGCGCCACCATCACCCGGTGTGCACAACAGCCCCATAGGGGTGTGTTGACCCAGATTGGCCCCTGTCTCTGCGGCCAGATGCATACGTCTGATCTGTGTCAGGTTAGGCAAAGCAGGTAAGTCAGCTACAACAAGCGCCACCGCGCCCGAACGCAAGACCTCTTCGAGCGTCCACAGAATGTCTTCGGCACGGCGCGGTGCCACGAAAAGCAGTCTGGATGGATCAATCCAGGCGCTTATTCCATCTGCGTGCAGCCTGTCCTTTTCCCAGTCGGTGGCAACCCAAAATACGGGCCCATCAGTTTGCGCGGCAAGCCATAATGCGAACGTGCGCCGGGACGGTCCACACGCTTCATGCACACGGCCTTGCGTCAGTTGCAGCTCGGCGGCTCCAGGCAGCAGCGAATAGCTGGGTGCGGCACGCGCAGGACGGCGCGAAAGGAGAGGGTGAACAGCGGACATGCGAATAATTTAGTATGTTCTTTGTTTGTTCTCAACTTTGAACTTGCGATCAAGGGCAAAAAACTCAGGGTGCTAGAGAAACGTTAAATCCAGATGCACTACAACCTGTGAAGTTCAGCGCATTGGTGCCAGTCAAAGGGATCGACTTATGAAAATGAAGCCATTGGGGCGTTCTGGAATAGAGGTTTCGGAACTTTGTCTTGGGTCGATGACATGGGGGACACAAAACGTCGTCGAAGAGGCGCATGACCAGATTGACCGCGCGCTTGATGCAGGCATCAACTTCATCGACACCGCTGAAATGTATCCGGTAAATCCCGTGTCAGAGGAGACGATCGGACGCACCGAGCGTATCATTGGGCTATGGTTTGAACGCGACGAACGGCGCGAGGACGTAATCCTTGCAACCAAACACTCGGGCGAAGGCATGCGGTATGTTCGTGACGGGGCGCCGATTTCGTCAAAAACCATATCCGAGGCAATTGAAGGATCATTGCGGCGTCTCAAGACAGATTACATCGACCTTTATCAGTTTCATTGGCCGAACCGCGGAAGCTATATGTTTCGCAAAAACTGGAGCTATGACCCGTCTGGCCAACTCATGCTCGACACTCAGGCCCATATGGAAGATTCTTTGGAGGCGCTCCAAAAGGAGGTCAAACGCGGCACCATTCGCGCGTTCGGCCTCAGCAATGAAAGCGCTTGGGGGACGACCAAGTGGTTGCAGGCGGCCGAAAACGTCGGTGGGCCGCGGGTGGCGTCCGTACAAAACGAATACTCGCTTCTGTGCAGGCTTTACGACACCGACATGTCCGAAATGAGCGTGCAGGAAGATGTGCCCTTGCTGGCGTTTTCGCCGCTTGCTGCGGGCTTGTTGACGGGCAAGTATCAGAACGGGGCGATGCCGGAAAAATCACGTATGTCGCTCAATAGTGATCTTGGCGGGCGCAAGACGGATCGTGTCTTTGACGCGGTTCAGGGGTATCTTGACGTAGCGCAGAAGCATGGATTGAATCCGACGCAGATGGCCCTGGCGTGGTGCAAGACCCGTCCGTTTATGGGGTCAATCATTTTTGGTGCAACTACGATGGAGCAGCTCGAAGTCTGCCTGGGTGCCGCGGATCTCGAATTGTCCGAGCAGGTGCTTGCGGACATTGATACGGTGCACCGGGCCCATCCGATGCCGTACTGATGCCGGTTGCGGCAAGGATGGTGTCGCTTTACCGGCTGCGAAGCGAGCGCTTGATCCGCTATACAAAACCGAGGTGAGGTGGCACCTGAGGGTATAAAAAAGAGGGGGGCATACAATGCCGCTGACAATGAACAGGGAAGTATTCATTACATGTGCGGTGACTGGTTCCGGTGGTACGCAAGACCGCAGCCCACATGTGCCGCGATCGCCAAAACAGATTGCCGAAAGTGCAATTGCCGCCGCGAAGGCTGGCGCGGCGATCGTTCATTGCCACGTACGGGATCCTGACACCGGTACGCCGAGCCGCGACCTTGTATACTACCGTGAAGTGACCGATCGCATTCGAGATGCGGAGGTTGATGTGGTGCTGAACCTGACGGCGGGTATGGGGGGCGACATGGTCTTTGGCAGCAGTGACCGACCGCTGCCTTTGAACGAGAGTGGTACCGATATGATCGGTGCAGCAGAGCGTGTGGCGCATGTGGCGGAATGCTTGCCGGAAATCTGTACCCTTGACTGTGGTACCATGAATTTCGCTGAAGCGGATTACGTGATGACCAATACCCCGGGCATGCTTACCGATATGGGCCGTCGTATGACTGAACTGGGCGTCAAACCGGAGATCGAGGCATTCGATACCGGTCATCTGTGGTACGCCAAACAACTTGTGGCGGATGGGGTGCTGGACTCACCTGCGTTGGTGCAACTTTGCATGGGCGTCCCGTGGGGCGCGCCGGATGACCTGAATACCTTCATGGCGATGGTCAATAATGTGCCTGATGACTGGACGTTTTCCGGGTTTGCACTGGGGCGCAACCAGATGGCCTATGTCGCCGCCGCTGTGCTTGCGGGCGGGAATGTACGCGTGGGGCTTGAGGATAACTTGTGGCTTGAAAAGGGCGTGCTCGCTGAAAACTGGCAATTGGTAGAACGAGCCGTGTCAATCATTGAAAACATGGGCGCGCGGGTCGTTGGCCCGCAGGACGTGCGCGACAAGCTGGGCTTGGAAAAACGCGCTCCGGCGTCATGATATCCCTGTGTTGCCGCTGGCTGATGGTGTGTCTCAGCGTTGTCGCGGTGACTGCATGCAGCTTTGATGCGCCCGAAACCGGGTTTAGAGATGCTTCCGTGCCTTTGGGCGCAACGTCGCGGTTCGATGCATTGGCATTCTCCGGCGAGTGGTTGCTTGTTGCGAGCTTTGATCCCAGAGAAATGGCGCCACTGGTTGTTACCCCCGCTGCCGAAGTCGCGCATCTGCGCATCACCAGCAATGAAGTCCCGGAAGTGGCCGGACTTTATCGTGAGGGTGTTCCGGGCGAGTTAATACCCGTTTCGGGCGATGGCGATACGCTGGTGGTGATGTGGGTGGACGAGTCATTTCAAAGCGCAGCGATCGGGACATCTTCTGGCAGTTTCGGCGCCGTACTGAACCGCGCCCCCGAAATTCCTTCTGACCGCGCGCGGGCCGCGCGGGATGTTTTTGCATTCTACGGCTGGGATGTCAGCCGTTTGAAAAGGACGATCCAATGACACAAACGGCAGCAATCATCGGCGGTGGGGTCATCGGTGGTGGATGGTTGGCGCGTTTTCTGCTCAACGGCTGGAACGTTCGGGTGTTCGATCCCGATCCCGAGGCAGAGCGCAAGATAAATGAAGTTTTGCACAATGCGCGACGCAGCCTGCCCGGTCTGACCAACGCGGTGTTGCCGCCGGAAGGCACCCTTTCATTCCATTCCACAATTGCTGAGGCTGTCTCGATTGCAGAGTGGATACAAGAGAGCGTTCCCGAACGCTTGGATATCAAACGCGACACCTTTGCCCAGGTACAAAAAGCCTGTGACCCGGGGGCGATCATTGGATCGTCTACGTCGGGATTTAAGCCGTCCGAATTGCAGCAAGGGGCGTTGCACCCGGACCAGATATTTGTCTGCCACCCGTTCAACCCGGTTTATTTGCTGCCTTTGGTCGAATTGGTGACCACCGAGCAAAACGATGCGTCAAAAACAACGACCGCGCAGGATATTCTGACGCAGATCGGAATGTATCCACTGCATCTGAAAAAAGAGATCGATGCACATGTAGCTGATCGCTTTCTCGAGGCGGTGTGGCGCGAAGCGCTTTGGTTGGTCAAGGACGGGATCGCAACAACACAAGAGATCGATGATGCCATTCGGTACGGTTTTGGCATCAGATGGGCCCAAATGGGCTTGTTCGAAACCTATCGGGTTGCAGGTGGCGAAGCGGGAATGCGTCATTTCATGGCTCAGTTCGGGCCGGCGCTGTCATGGCCGTGGACCAAGTTGATGGATGTGCCGGAATTTACCGACGAATTAGTCGACCAGATTGCCGAGCAGTCGGATGCGCAGTCCGGTGCCTATTCGATACGGGAACTTGAGCGCATTCGCGACGACAATCTGATTGCAATGATGCGCGCGCTAAAGGTGCAGAATTGGGGTGCCGGCGCTCTGCTGAATGCGCATGAAAAAAATCTGCGTGCGGGCACGGATCTTGATTTGCAGGCGGAGGATATCGAAGACCTGTCAAAGCCGATCATAACAGGCCACCGTGCGGTGCCGCTGGATTGGACGGATTACAATGGCCACATGAATGAAGCCAAATATCTCGAAGCGTTTGCTGACGCGACTGATCGTTTTATGGAGTTGATCGGATGTGACGCAGACTATATCGCGACCGGCGGCAGCTATTTTACAGCCGAGACGCACATTCGCCATCTCGACGAAGTGCACGCGGGTGCAGTTATTCGCATTGAGACACAGGTGCTTTTGGGGGGTGGAAAAAAGATGCATTTGTGGCACGAGATGTACGAAGGTGAGAAACTGCTCGCCACAGGAGAGCACTTCTTGCTTCACGTCAGTCTGGAGACCCGCCGGCCGTCGGCCCCAAGTGCACTGATTGACGCGGCATTGCAGCGTATCGCTGCGGCACATGCCGATCTTCCGCGACCGGAAGGCGCTGGGCGTGCGATCGGCGCACCGCGGTGAGGCGTGTTCTAATCACAGCAGGTGCTACAGGGATCGGGCGGGCCATGGCAGACGCATTTGCCGCCGCCAAGTACGATGTCTTTGTAACAGACGTTGATGCTGCAGCACTGGAGGATTGCCCGACAAACTGGCACCATTTCGTCGTGGATGTCCGCGATGAGAAACAGATGCAAGACATCTTTTCCGAGGTCGGCGCGCTTGAAGTACTTTGTGCAAATGCCGGCGTCGCCGGACCGACAGAACTTGTTGAAGATATTTCCATAAGAGATTGGAAAGATTGCATTTCTGTCAATCTGGATGGTGCTTTCATAGCGGCTAAATGTGCAGTGCCTGCTATGAAAGTCGCGGGTCGCGGGTCGATCGTCCTGACCTCATCCACTGCCGGGCTATTCGGGTACCCGCATCGCGCACCTTATGCAGCGGCAAAATGGGCGGTTATTGGCTTGATGAAAACGCTCGCGATGGAACTGGGGCCGTTTGGAATACGCGCCAACGCCATCTGTCCGGGCGCGGTAGAAGGGCCGCGTATGGAAGGCGTTTTGGCACGCGAGGCAGCAGCCAAAGGCATGAGCCGCGATGACGTTTATCGTGGATATGCTGCCGGTACATCGATGCGCCAGTTTGTCGAAGCGGAGGACATCGCAAATATGGCGGTCTTTCTTGGCTCTCGGGCGGCGCGGTTGGTTTCGGGGCAGGTTATCGCGGTGGACGGTCACACCGAGAACCCGGACCCAAAGCTGTGATCGGCGCTGTAGGACAAGTGATACCGCGCCATGTTTGAGGCGTTACCTGCGCTCTGGATTGTTGCATCATTGGCCGCGGCGGGGTTTCAGACACTACGATTTGTGATGCAAAAAGTTCTGTCGATGGAAGGGCTGAGCCCGACCGGGGCCACCTTTGCGCGGTTTTTGTATTCAGCACCGATCGTTTTTTGCGCCAACGTTATGTATCTCGCGACAAGTGACAGCGTATTGCCGCCGTTGGTTGGTCAGTTTTGGGCCTTTGCAATGCTAGGTGGGTTGGCGCAAGTCATTGCGACGGTCTGTGTGGTGTCACTGTTCAAGACGCGGAATTTTGCGGTAGGCGTGACCCTGATGAAGACCGAGGTGATCCTTTCGGTTGTTATCGGTTACCTGTTGCTTGGGGATCAGGTCACTTGGGCAGGGTTTGGGGCCATAGCTGTGGGCCTCGTTGGCGTGTTGCTGCTGTCAGCCCCGCCGGAAGTGCGCGGGTGGGGTGTGCATATTTTGTGGAACCGCAGCGTTTTCCTCGGCTTGTCATCGGGTGTTTTGTTTGCCGTTTCGGCTGTTTGTTATCGTGGCGCATCGCTTGAGATCGCATCACAAGATCCCGTCTTGCGGGCTGGCGTGACGCTATCGGCGGTAACTGCAATGCAGATGATCGGCATGGCCCTGTGGCTCCGGTGGCGGGATTCCGGGCAGGTGAGCGCTGTCTGGGCGGCGCGAAAAACTGCAGTGTGGGTTGGCCTTTTGTCGCTCGCGGGCTCGTTTTGCTGGTTCTTTGCTTTTACCTTACAGGCCGCAGCTTATGTAAAGGCAGTTGGCCAAGTTGAGCTGATCTTCAGTCTCATGGCTTCGATGCTGGTTTTTTCAGAACGCAGTAGTGCGCGTGAACTCACAGGAATGGCCGTTTTGACACTTTCAATCCTGATGCTGATCCTCGTGATCGATTGACGTCACTACGTTGGCTGTGATGCGGCATCGCCGTAAAGACGGCGAAACAGGCTTTGCTCATCCCGGTTTTTAAAAAATGGCACGCTTTTCGGGGGTGCCGTATCAGAGACGCGGGCGGCAATTTCGCTTAACACCACTTCGGTGATAAACGGCATATCGAGCGACCGGATATCATCAAGGCCAATCCACTGCAGGTGAGATAACTCGTCAGAAGCGGCTGAGAAATCATCGAGATCACTGGCGATGTCGGACGCATCCACTAAAAAAAAGCGTGCATCAAACCGTCTTGGCCGGCCCGGTGGCGTAATGGCACGAAACACGAATTGAAGCGCGGCCATGTCAGGAACATGGCCTGTCGCGGCGAAATTGAGCCAGTCCTGCGGTGGTGTTTCTGCCCAAACGCCTTTCTGCCCCAAAATCATACCGGTCTCTTCCCACATCTCTCGAATGGCAGCGATGCCAAGTGCATGAGAAAGGTCGGTTTCGGTGTCTTCGGCCAGCCGTCGCCGACACAATTCCGGCAGCGGTCGAGCGGCTGCGATTGCAGTGTCACCAACATCCACAGCGCCGCCGGGAAACACAAATTTGCTGGGCATGAACGCGGCCTTGGTACCGCGCTGACCCATAAGAATACGAGGGGCGGTTTGCCTGTCTCGAATTGCTATGACCGTTGCGGCGTCGCGGATTGCGGTTTTGTCTTGTGATGTCACTTCCTGCCCCTGTGCCTGCGACTTTGGGGCAGGTCGGCTTACGACGACTTGCCGAACCCGCCCATGCGGCGCGCCCACTGAAACCCAACGATCGCGCCTTTCAGCCTTGGCAGAAGATAAAGCGAGAGTGCAACGCAGCCAACTGCAAAAATTGTAAACAGTGTCAAAGGATCAGGCCGCCACGTCACAAAGACAATGTGAAGCAAGGGCGCCATGAGATGCCCGACAAACAGGATTGTCAGATACGCCGGACCGTCGTCCGCGCGATGATGGTGCAAATCTTCACGGCACACCGCACAGGTATCATTGACTTTCAAATAGGATTTCATCAGCGGTCCGCTGCCGCAGCGCGGGCACTTCCTCCGCCAGCCGCGCAAAATCGAACGCCGCGTATCGCGGTTTTCGATGTCTGGAGCGTAGTCCAGGTTAGCATCCAGCTGTTGGATATGGTCAGCAGTGTCCTTCACAGCCCACGGTCCTTGATCTTGTTGAACCAGTAAATTGAGTGGGCAGCGCCGGAATTAAAAGGTGGCGTCCGGTCGCTGCGTCGGGATGTCGCGAAATAATTGGGATTTTTTCGACGGAAAGGCAAAGTTGCGCCGTTTTATTGGTTGTCAGGCACAAAAAAGTGTCAGGCAGGTAAAAACAGGAGTGACACATGAAACATACGGTCTTTATCACGCTGGTGGTTTTGGGGGCGGCCTCTCTGACGGCAGGCATCGCGACGGCGCGTTCGGCGGGCGGCGACGCGGCACCGGTTTTTGATGAACTGGACGTTAATGCCGATGGGAAAGTGACCCGCGAAGAGCTTTCGGCCGCGCGGCAGGCACGATTTGCATCGACAGACAGCAACGGCGACGGCGCACTAAGCCTCGAAGAGCTGACAGCTCAGGTTGAAGAGCGAGCCAAAAAGCGTGCACAGCGGATGTTCGAACGGCGTGACGCCAATGGTGACGGCGTTTTGTCGGGTGATGAACTGAGACAGGATCGTCGCGCCGAAGCACGCTTTGACCGGCTGGACAGCGATGGTGACGGCAGCCTTTCCAAGGCAGAGTTTGACGCCGCTCGCGACAGGATGAAGCGGCACAAGGGGAACGGCCCGAAGAACTGAGCAGGTTGATACGAGCGGTTGGTCGTGCCTTAGTTGGCACGACCACATCGCAGCGTCACGCGGTGGTAACGGGATTTGGCTTTGGACGTACAGAACGGCTTGTCAGATGAGGCTCTGTTGCAGGCCTATGCGCGCGGCGATAACCGTGCAGCAGAAGCTTTGACCGCGCGGCTTTTGCCTGCTGTCTATCGGCAGGCAAGTCGTATGCTTGGAGATCCGACCGAGGCGGAAGATGTGTCGCAAGAAGCAATGCTGAGACTGTGGCGGATCGCCGGTGCATGGCGGACAGGCGAAGCCAAGCCGTCAACCTGGCTGTTTCGAGTAACGGCAAATTTGTGCACGGATCGATTGCGGCGGCGTCGTGGGGTCGGTCTGGACGAGATTGCAGAGCCATTGGACGACACCCCCGGTGCCGAGGACCGGCTGCAGGCACAGACGCGGCTGGACGCGCTGCAAGACGGGTTGAACAGGTTGCCCGAGCGCCAGCGGCAAGCGGTTGTGTTACGGCACATAGAAGGATTGTCCAATCCGCAGATTGCGGAAATCATGGATATCGGGCTGCGCGCAGTGGAAAGCCTTACGGCGCGCGGTAAAAGGGCTTTGGCCGAAATCATGGCGGGCCGAAAGGCTGAATTGGGGTTCGAAGATGACACGGGATGAAAAATCAGAAATGCGGGCACTGGATGCCCTTCTGGCTGAAGCCGCACGTCAGCCGGATGAACTGCCGCCCGGGCTTGCGGCACGCGTACTCGCGGACGCGCGGCAGTTGCAACCTGAACCGGCCCCGCCGCCGCGTCGGCAAGAGTTTACCTTCAAACGCTTGGTGCGCGCTTTGGGCGGGTGGCCTGCGATGAGCGGTTTGGCCGCGGCGACCTGTGCCGGCTTTTGGATCGGTGTTAATCCGCCCGCAGGCGTGCCTGATGCCGCGCTCGTGTTGTGGGGGGGCGGGGAGTACGCCTTTAGTGATGAGGCAGCCGAGCTTTCCGGCTTTGGCTGGGACCTCGAAGAGGAATTATAAATGGATGACAATGCGCCAAACCAACCGAAAACGGCAACTGCGCTCTGGGTCAAGGTGACCCTTGGGGTGTCGTTGGCTCTTAATCTGGCAATCGCAGGCGTGATCATCGGGGCATTTGCCCGTTCAGATGGGGTGGGTGCGCGGGCAGGGGCTGCGCCTGATATTGCTGCCTTTGGTGCGCCCTATATGCGCGCATTGTCCAAGTCTCAGCGCCGCGATATCGCCCGCCAGATCCGTGACGATTTGGGCAGCGACTTGCCGGACAGGCGCGCGCGGCGCGACATGTTCCGCGAAGTTCTGGCAAGCTTGCGCGCCGAACCATTCGATGAGGCACGGCTTATTGCTGCAACAACAGTGCAGGCTGACACGGCTGTGGCCGTGCAGAACGCCGCGCGTCAGGCATGGATCGGTAAGGTAACAAAGATGTCTGCAGAGGAGCGGTCGCACTATGCCGACGCGGTAGAGGCGGGGATGAAGCGGGGCCCCGCGCGTCGCTGACCCGACGATTTCAGGCTGCGGGCCTTTTGATGTTCACCTGATTGCGGCCTTGGATCTTGGCCTCGTAAAGCGCCTTGTCGGCTGCATCCAACAGCTCATTCGCGTCACGAGGGGTCACCGAGCGTCGTAAACCACCCATGGTCAGTCCGATCGAGATGGTCACCTCAATTGGCGTGGCCGATCCGGGCACTTTGTAGCCCTCGCCAGAGATTCTGCGGCATAACCGGCTGGCCGCGACCCGCGCCTCAACGAGCGGTGTCGCAGGCATTACAATCAAAAATTCCTCACCGCCAATGCGTGCGATCAGATCGACGCCCCGCAGGTTTTCACGCAGGCGTCGTGCCGATTCAACGAGGACCGCGTCGCCAGAGGCATGGCCGTAGACATCATTGATCTTTTTGAAATGATCCAGATCGGCGACCATCACGGCAAAGCTGCGTCCCGTGGCCGCGGCATGCTCGGCAACACGCGTCAGATGGGGCATGGCATAACGTCGGTTGTGTAACCCTGTGAGCGGGTCGCACACGGCTGCTTTCAACCCCGTTCGCACCGTGGCGCGCAATTGGTCAGCGATCCGTTTGCGCCGCAAAAGCGCTTTTACACGCAAGCTGAATTCCACCGCTTCGAACCCTTCGACCATTAGATCGTCTGCGCCCAGATCCAGCGCGTAAGCGCCCAATCTGGGGTCGGGAGAGGGCTGGATTACCAAGATCCCGGCATGCCGGGTAATCGCCGTTGCGCGGACCGCCGCCAACAGCCGCAAAACGTCCCCGCTGTGCTGGTCGCCTTCCTTGAGAACCAGAACAAATACATCAGGGACCCGACCCGGCGCCAGATCGCGGAGCGCGGTTTCGGGGGCTGTTGCGCTGATGGAGCATCGCAGGTGCGGTCTCACTTGCTCAATCCATGCTTCGGCAGTGTCGTTCATGGCACCCACCACAACGGCACGGCCGGGTGGGCCGAAATCGGCCTGTTCTTCGGCAAACCCCAAGGCACGTGACGTGTCATCTCGCATCTGCCACTCTGCCATTGTGTTATGGGCCCGGATCAGGCTGCGCACACGCGCCAAAAGAAGGGTGTCTTCAATCGGTTTGATCATTACGTCCTGTACACCTGCTTCCAAAGCGGCAAGTCGTGATTGCGTGTGCGATCGCCCTGCAACCACCATCACTGGGATCGCTCGAGTTTGCGGGTTGCGGTTCAGACGGCGGCAAAGCTCTGCCGCATCGCCGTCCGGCAACGCCATGGCTGAAATAATGACGTCTGGGCCGTGTCTGAGTGCCGCGACGCAAGCTTCATCCGCGGTCCCAGCCTGAATAACTTCGTAAAACGCCGAGGCGAGTTTTACTTTTAACACGATGCGGTTGGTCGAAATCGCATCAACAATGAGTATTTTACCCTGCACGCGCCACGCGTCCTTTCTGGGAATTATCCGGTCATCGACTTTGAACTCAGAATGGTTAACAAAGGGTTTCGAAAAACGTTAAAATCCGAGGTGCCCTGTGTCTTTCACGCAAGAATCCGCTGAGGTCCTGGCGCTTCAGGTATTGGCCTGGTTAGCGTCGGATGATGACCTGTTGCCCATTTTCCAAGGTTCCACTGGGGTCTCTGAAGCCGACATGAAAGCGGGCGCGACGGATGCGCAATTTCTGGCCTCCGTTTTGGATTTTGTCACAATGGACGATGCGTGGGTCGTGAAGTGTTGCGATTCAATTGGCCTCAAGTACGACCAGCTGATGCGTGCACGCCAAGCGCTTCCGGGCGGCGAGCAGGTCAATTGGACATGAAAGGAATACGCGGCATCGTTTTTGACAAAGACGGCACTCTGTTCGATTTCGCCGCCACTTGGGAAGTTTGGGCTGCGGCGTTCCTGCGGCGAATTGCACAGGATGACGCAACGGCAGTACGCCTCGGACACGCAATCGGCTTTGATCTGATACAGCAGAAGTTTGCCCGCGACAGCGTTGTTATTGCCGGCACACCGGGTGAAGTCGCCGATGAATTACTCGCGCAACTTGAAGGATATACAAGGTCTCAACTTCTTAACATTCTGAACCAAGAAGCTGCGCAAGCACCTCAGAAAGAAGTTGTGCCATTGCCGCCATATCTCGCAAACCTGCGATTGGCCGGATTGAAGCTTGGCGTGGTGACCAACGATGCAGAAGAACCCGCATTAGCCCATTTGCGCGCCGCCGGTGTAGATCAGGCCTTTGACTTCGTCGCTGGCTTTGACAGCGGATATGGCGCGAAACCACAAGCAGGGCAGCTATTGGCTTTCTGTGCCGAAACCGGGTTAAGCCCGGATACCGTGGTAATGGTCGGTGATAGCACGCATGACCTTATCGCAGGGCGCCGGGCCGGAATGTGGTGCGTTGGTGTATTGACCGGATTGGCACCGCGCGAGGCACTCGCACCCCAAGCTGACCACGTTGTGCAACACATTGGAGAGTTGCCGACGCTTCTGGGATAAAATTTTAATCAAGCCCGCAACCAAGTAGCAAAAACGACGGATTGGGTCGCGAACGAGACGGCTCTCGGTGTCGCGCTCTGGCCTCTTTATTACCAGTAAACGCGAAAGGGGCATGCCATGGCTGAGGTTAATGCAAAGCGGAGATCACGTACCGGCGGGCGAGCGGGGGCTGCGTCCCGCAGGGGCAGCGCGGTTATCGAACAAATGCCCTGGTCGCCGCCAATCAACAGTGATGCACCGGTAGAGCCGCTGAGCGCCGAAGGCATTCAGGCAATACACGATGGCGCGATGCGCATCCTCGAAGAAATCGGAATTGAGTTTCTCAACCCCGAAGCAGCAGAAATCCTGCGAAAGGCTGGATGTGATGTGAACGGCGAGACGGTTCGAATGGATCGAAACCTCGTAATGGAATACGTGGCCAAAGCGCCTTCGGAATTCACGCTGACACCGCGCAATCCGGATCGAAAGATTACCGTCGGCGGACGCCATCTGTTGTTTGGCAACGTCTCTTCGCCTCCGAACTACTGGGACATGGAACTGGGCACCAAGGTGCCGGGTACCCGCGAGATGTGCCGCAATCTGCTCAAGCTTACGCAGTATTTCAACTGTATCCACTTTGCCGGGGGCTATCCTGTCGAACCTGTAGATCTGCACGCATCGGTGCGTCACCTGGACGTGCTTTTCGACAAGCTAACGCTCACCGACAAGGTGATGCACGCCTACTCACTGGGCAAGGAGCGGGTAGAGGACGTGATGGAAATGGTGCGCATCGCCAGTGGGCTCAGCCATGAAGAATTCGATGCCACCCCACGAATGTACACCAACATTAACTCGACGTCTCCGCTCAAACACGACTATCCCATGCTGGACGGTTGGATGCGTCTGGCGCGCCGGGGGCAGGGGCTTGTTGTCACGCCGTTCACGCTCGCCGGTGCCATGGCGCCGGTAACGATGGCGGGCGCGGTGGCGCAATCGCTGGCGGAGGCTTTGTGCGCGGTGGTTCTGGCGCAGGTGATCCGCCCGGGTTGTCCTGTCGCAGTGGGCACTTTCACGTCCAACGTTGACATGAAATCAGGGGCACCGGCTTTTGGCACGCCGGAATACATGCGCGCAACACAAATGACCGGGCAGCTTTGCAGGTTCTACGGGTTGCCGATGCGGTCTTCTGGTGTGTGTGCCGCGAACGTACCGGATGGCCAAGCAATGTGGGAGACGTCGAACAGTTTGTGGGCCGCGGTGCAGTCTGGCACAAACATGGTGTACCATGCCGCGGGTTGGCTTGAAGGCGGGCTGATCGCCAGCCCCGAAAAATTCATCATGGATTGCGAAATATTACAGCAAATCCAGCGCTATATGGATCCGGCTATCGTCGCGACCGGACCTGACGAGATAGCCCTGGATGCCATCAAGTCGGTGGGCAATGCCGGGCATTTCTTTGGTATCGAACACACGCAGCAGCGCTATACGACTGCTTTTTATCAACCGTTCCTGAGCGACTGGAAGAATTACGAGGGCTGGGAAGCTGCAGGTGGTGTCTGGACGCCAGAGCGGGCACATTTGATGTTCAAGGAAATCATCGCCAAGTTCGAAGCGCCCGATATGGACATTGCTGTTCGCGAAGAGCTTGCCGATTTTGTCGCGCGGCGAAAATCTGAGGGGGGTGCTCCTACAGATTTCTGATTGCCGAAAGCAATACTTAGAATTTGAAATGTTGGCTGTTTCTTAACTGTTCTGCGTGTCTAATCGCACGAAAGATTGAGAGCAGTCCGCCATGCATGGCTTAATAAATCGCGCAATTCAACGTTTTGTCACTGACAGTTATGGCGAGGCCAAATGGCGCGCTGCTGCGTTGCGTGCTGGTCTTGAATTCGTCGAATTCGAAGCGATGTGGACCTATGACGACGACATAACACCGCGGTTACTGGAAGCGGCGTGTGATGTCTTGGACCGATCATACGAAGAATTGGCGGAAGACATCGGCACCTATCTGGTGTCGCATCCGAATGCCGACGCGCCGCGCCGCCTGTTACGGTTCGGAGGGGTCAGTTTCGTCGAATTTCTGCACTCTCTGGACGATCTGCCTGATCGCGCACGGCTTGCGGTGAAAGATCTGGAATTGCCACGCGTGGAGTTGGAGGAACACTCGAGCCAACGCTATTCATTGCGTTGCTACAGCGACCTGTATGGTTGGGGTTTTGTTTTTATGGGCGTGCTGCGGGCTTTGGCTGATGACTATGGTGCTTTGGTATTTCTCGAGCATTCAGGCTTTGCTGACGGACGGGAAACCGTGTCGATCGCGCTTTTGGAGGCTGAATTTTCTGTGGGTCGCGAGTTTGATCTAGGGGCACGCAGCGCATGATTGACGCGGCCTGCTACAGCATGCTGGATCGGCTGTGCCCGATGCATGTCGTTCTTACGTCCGAGGGGCGTATCAGACACGCCGGCCCGACAACCTTGAAAGTCTGTGGCGATGATGTTCTGGGCGCTTGCTTTCTCAGTATTTTCGAAATCAAGCGACCGCGCGAGATTACCTCTTTGTCTTCACTGCTCGAGACTGCGGGGCGCAAACTGAATTTGCAGTTTCGGGCGCCACCCCATCGGTCGCTCAAAGGCGTGCTAATGCCAGGACCGGCACCCGAAGAAACGATCGTAAACCTTTCATTCGGCATATCTATCGTCGATGCCGTGCAAGAGTACAATCTGACAGCTGCTGATTTCGCGCCGACCGACCTTACGGTCGAGATGCTATATTTGGTCGAAGCCAAATCTGCAGCCATGGATGCATCGCGGCAGCTGAACCAGCGGTTGCAACGCGCACGGGTTGAGGCGGAACAACAAGCTTTGACAGACACGCTGACAGGGTTGGCAAACCGCCGCGGTATGGATCAGAGCCTGACGCGGCTTTTGTCCAGCGGCGAGAATTTTTCGGTCATGCATCTTGATCTCGACCTGTTCAAAGGGATCAACGACACCTTTGGTCATGCCGCCGGTGATTTCGTCTTGAAGCACGTGGCCAAGATCATGCAGTCAGAAGTGCGAGTAATAGATTTGGTTTCGCGCGTGGGCGGTGACGAGTTTGTTATTTTGCTCGCAAAATCCCCGGACAGGGCGATTTTGGAAGATATCGCCGAGCGTATCATTAAGCGGGTCCGGCAACCGGTCAAATTCGAAGGCAACATCTGCAAAGTCTCCGCGAGCGCTGGTGTCTCTTTTTCTTTCGCGCGTTCAGCGCCAGCTGATGCAGACGAGTTGCTAAGCGAGGCAGACACCGCCCTGTACGCGGCCAAATACGCCGGTCGGGGCCAGGTGAAGTTTTTTGAACCCTCAATGCGGGATGTGGTCCAGATTGCCACGACAAGCGCAAGCAGGTGATCATCGCGTAACGAACCCCGCGCAAGCGACTGTGGAAAGATTGCACCACCCCATCGCGCGACCGGGCAAACGGACTGCGTCCATGGGGCAACTGCACAGCCATCTGAAGAGCAAAGGCCGTAACCCTATTGAGGCCGCCCGCTGGTTTGCCGCACCAATAGTTCCGGTTGTACCAAAGCGTCCACTTCATCGCGACCTTCGGACTTGATGAGCTGAACGATTGCGCTTGCCGCTGTCTCTCCAATCTTGCGAGCGGGAATGCGCACGGTGGTCAGTGACGGTTCAAAATCCTTGGAGCCATTGAAATCACCAATACCGGTGACGCTCATCTGTTCTGGCACCTTGACGCCATGACGCGACAAGGCATGCAGCGCGCCCCACGCCAATACGTCGTTGCCGCAGACAATGACACTCGGAAGGGTATCGCGTGACATCATCTGGGTAACAGCAGCTTTCGCGCTGGCCACCGTGTACGGCGTTTCCAGCCGCCATTCTGGACGGATTGCATGTCCGGCATGTTCAAGCGCATCAACAACACCATTCATGCGGCGAGATGCACGGTCGTTACCGTGCAGCGGTGGGAAAATGGCGGCGATCTTTTCATGACCCAGTGAGGCCACATGATCCCCAATCAGACGGCCCGCCGTGTAGTTATCAACGCCAACGCAAGGCAAGGGCGCGCTCTTCGAATAGTTCCAAAGCAACAGGGTCGGCATATTCTGTTGCGCCAAGAGCTCATAGGTGTCCTGCGAGTGCTCGGTTCCGATCAGGCCGATTGCATCGACCCTGTGCTCTAGCATTTTGCGGGTAAGTGCGTATTCGCGCTCCAGGCTGTAGCCGTGGGACGCCAGCAAAATGGTAAAGCCCAAATCCTCCACCGAGGCCGAGAAGCTCTGGATAAGCTCCGCGAAAATGGCCTGATCCACTGTTGGTACAATCAGGCCAATCGTTCCGCTCCGAATACCATGGATGGTCTGAGCCGCACGGTTGCGTATGTACCCAAGCCGACGGACTGCCGCATCAATACGTTTTCGAGTCGCCGGTTTCACCAGCTCAGGATGATTAAAGCTACGCGACACTGTTGAAGGTGACACGCGCGCCGACTTTGCGACGGAAAAAATATCAGCTTTCTTCATTTGTATCAGTGCTTTGAGTGTGAAAATTCAGGCATTAATGAAAACATTTGCAAAACTATTTTCATCTCTTACGGTTAAATGTCAATCGCTGGCAAGCCGGGGGGGGCGCAGCTTGGAATTCCTGTTTTATTTCGGTGACGTGTTCACACCCTTCAATTTCTTGCTGCTTTTGGGCGGGACAGTAGGCGGGCTCATTTTGGGCGCAACACCAGGCTTGTCACCAACCATGGCGGTGGCTTTGCTTATACCCTTCACCTTCCGGCTTGAGCCCGCGCAAGGTCTAATTCTGCTTGGGGCAGCATATACTTCGACAGTTGCCGGTGGCGCGGTCAGCGCGATCTTGCTCAAGATACCAGGTGCCCCAGCCAACATCGCCACCACGCTTGACGGGCATACCATGGCCAAAAATGGTGAAGGTGCTCGGGCCTTGCAGTTGTCGTTTATTGCTTCAGCGGTGGGCGGCATCTTTGGGGTGCTGCTACTCATTTTTCTCACACCGGTTCTGGCGCAATGGGCGCTGGCCTTCGGGCCGTCTCACCTGTTCTGGCTGGCGATCCTTGGTGTCACGATTATCGGGTCGCTGGATTCCAGTTCGGTGGTGAAAGGCCTTTTGTCCGGCTGCATCGGTTTGTGGCTTGCGACAGTTGGGTTCGACGACATCATGGGGGCGCAGCGTTTCATTTTTCACTCCAGCGTGTCCGGTGGGATCAATGTGATACCTGCTCTGATCGGGTTGTTCGCTATTCCGCAGGTCATCACCATGTTTGCCAAAGGGCGCGCGCGGTTGGATGCAGAAGTGCTCACCGTCGAGAAACATCCGATTTCAAAAGCATTTGGCGAAGTTTTCGGGCGCTTCAGAGCCCTGAGTATTGGCACGCTTACAGGGTCTGTTATCGGGCTTATTCCAGGCGTGGGTGGTCAGATCGCGGGGCTGGTCGCCTATGACCAGTCCAAGAAACTCAGCCCAGAGAGGGCAAAATTCGGGACAGGGCACAGCGAAGGTGTCATCGCGGCGGAAAGCGCGAATAACGCCATGGTCGGCCCGTCTCTCGTACCGCTTTTGACTTTGTCGATCCCCGGTTCGCCCACGGCTGCGGTATTGCTCGGCGGGTTGCTGATCCACGGGATTTTTCCCGGGAGCGACCTGTTTGATAATTACCCCGACGTGGCATGGACCTTTATCAATTCGATGCTGATCGGTCAGATACTGATGTGCATCTTCGGGCTTTACATTTCTGGGCTTGCCGCACGCGTGGCCCAAGTGCCGAACAATGTGATGGCAGCGGTCGTTTTGGGGCTGGCTGTGTTCGGCAGCTACTCTGTTCAGAATTCCATGGGCGATGTCTATGTAATGGCTGCACTTGGCTCTGGCATGTATTTTCTTGAACGTTTTGGTTTCTCGGCAGCACCACTGGTTCTGGGCTTGATCCTCGGCCCGATCGCAGAAGCAAACTTTATTCAGGGGTCAATGATTGCCAATGCGACGTCCAGCGTTGGCAGCTATTTCTTCACCGGCACGCTGAACTTGTTGCTGATCGGAATAGTCGTGGCCTCGGTAGGCTATTCGATTTGGATGGAACTGCGCAGCCGTCGCTACACCACCAAAGATGAGGCTGTTGCCAAAGAGGAGGCGCTGTCATGACCGATCTGCCACGGACCCAGCATATCCTTGCCAGCGGGTTTGTCGCAGCGGTTGGCGTATGGGTCAGCTACGTGTCCTATACCGCCCAACCGGCAGCGGCGTTCCTGTTCCCGCGCATCATTTCTACCGTGTTTGTTGTGCTGGCGCTCTGGACCTTCGGCAAGGCGCTTTTGGGGCGCACAAAGGTTGGCAATGGATTGTCCGCCACGGCCATCAAGAATATCCTGCCGGGCCTCGTGGTTGCTTTGTTGTTTGTGTTCTGGGGTGCCGAGACGCTCGGCTTCTACACAGCCTCGACCATCGTCTTTTTTATTCTGATCTCGTTTTATGACCCTGCAACGCATGCAGAGGTCAAAAGCTGGATCAAAAGGATCATTATCACCGCCGGATTCCTTGCGGTGATGTACGGCCTCTTCGCGATGTTGCTGAATGTTTTTACACCGCGAGAGATTTTATTCTGAACCGCCACAGCGGCAGAAGTCACTTCCATGGGAGGAAATCAAATGAAGAAATTACTTGCAGCCGCCTCAATTGCCCTGATGGGCATGTCAGGGGCAGCCGTCGCAGACGGACACGAAAGCTATCCGGAGAGACCGATCATGATGATGGTCAGCTATGGTGCCGGGGGCGCCACGGATTTTCAGGCCCGCATCGTGACAATGACGGCCGGCAACGAAGACGCGCTAGGCATGCCGATCGCAATCATCAACAAACCCGGTGCCGGTGGGCGTGTCGGATGGAACTGGTTCGCCAGCCAAGCCGAAGCTGATGGGTACACGCTGGGGGCATACAACATCCCTCACTTCATCGCGCAATCGATCGAAGGCGGTGTTGAATACAGTGCCGAGAGCTTTGAGCCTATCGCGAACTGGGGGGCAGACCCGGCGGTGTTCGTCGTCGGCGCTGACAGCCCCTTCAACTCGATGGAAGACGTGGTCAACTACGCTAAGGAAAACCCCGGCGGCCTGACTTTTTCCGGTGCAGGGCTCTTTGTCGGTCACCATATTGCAGCGTTACAACTGGAAAAAGCCGCCGGTGTGAAACTGGCCTACATCCCGAACAACAAGGGTGGTGCCGGTGCGATGAAAGCGGTGATCGCGGGCGAAGTGCTTGGCGGTGTGAACAACCTGTCTGACGCCTTCCGGGCGCGCGAGGCCGGAAACGTCAAAATTCTTGGTGTCTTCGATCTGGAGCGCAACGATTTCATGCCGGATGTGCCAACCATGAAAGAGCAGGGCTTTGATATCGACAACGCCAGCGTGAACTTTCGCGGCGTGATGGTGCCAAAGGGCACGCCACAACCGATCATCGACAAACTGGCAGAAGTTGTGCCGACGATGTTCGAAAACGGCCGTGTCGCAGGCAAGATGAAAGCGGGTGGTAGCCCGATGCACATCATGACCCGCGATGAGGTCCTTGAGATGTGGGCCGCGCGCGAAAAGACGCTCAGCGATTTGCTTGCCGGTCTTTGAACCAGAAACAGGGCGCGCGCCAGTTCAGGCGCGCGCTGCAACCTAATCAAAGGTGCTTTGATGACAGTCGCCGACCAAACCGCGCAACTTGACAGGATCATCGCAAAATCGCGGGCCGCGCAAGCGCGGTACGCTGAGAATGGCAGTCAGGCCCGTTATGACCGCGCCGCCAAAGCCGTCGGGTGGGCAATTATGGAACCCGCGCGCAATCGCGAGTTGGCAGAGCTTGCCGTCGCGACGACGGGGTTGGGAAACGTCGCCGACAAGATTGTCAAAAACCACCGCAAGACGCTTGGTTTGCTCAGAGATATCCAAGGTGTCACGACATTTGGTGTTATCAGTCACGATGACGCCACCGGGATCACAGAGATCGCACGGCCAAAAGGCGTCGTCGGTGCGATTGTGCCATCCACCAACCCCGCAGCGACACCTGCCAATAATATCATTAACGCATTGAAATGTGGAAATTCGATCGTTGTTGCACCTTCGCCAAAGGGGGGCGCGAGTTGCGAGAGACTGTTGGCGTTTATTCACGCGGAATTCTCCAAGATCGGAGAGGACCCAGACCTTGTCCAGATGGTGCCCGCACCGGGGTCAAAGGAGAAGACACAGCGCCTGATGGAAGGCTGTGACATGGTCGTCGCTACGGGCAGCCAGAACAACGTACAAAGAGCGCAGACTGCCGGTACACCAGCTATTGCTGTAGGTGCGGGAAATGTCACTGTGATCGTGGATGAAACCGCTGATCTTGCTGCGGCAGCCGAAAAGATCCGCGCGTCCAAAACGTTTGATAATGCAACTTCCTGTTCGTCCGAGAATGCCGTCGTTGTGATCGACGCCGTGCGCGAGGCCTTTATCGCAGCCATGGCCAGTGCCGGGGGCGCGGTTGTAGACGATGAGGCGGCTGTGGTTGCTGCTATGTGGCCGGACGGGCATCTGAACCGAGGAGTTATTGCGCAGGACGCAGACCAGATGATCGAGGCTCTGGGGCTCGCGGATGAGGTTCCGCAGGGCACCGAGTATATCGCCGTTCCCACCTCGGGGATTGGGCCCGCGCACCCGCTTTCTGGCGAAAAGCTAAGTCGGGTTCTCGCGCTTTATACGGCCGTCAACTTTGAAGATGCGATACGGATCACCCGCGAAATTCAGCTTTTTCAGGGGGCAGGGCATTCAGTTGGTCTGCACTCAACCGATGCGGACCGACCGATGCAACTGGCGACCGGCATGCCGACAAGCCGGGTTATCGTCAATCAGGCGCACACTTTTGCGACTGGCGGCGCGTTCACAAATGGTATGCCGTTTTCGTTGTCGATGGGGTGTGGCACGTGGGGCGGCAATGCCGTAAACGAGAATGTCCACTGGAAGCATTTTCTGCAATCCACGAAAATTGTGCGTGAAATTCCGCCCAGAGAGCCATCAGTCGAAGACATATTCGCCGATTACTGGGCATCGGCATGCGCGTAAGGATAGCGCCGGACATCGCGCCGCAAGGCACAGTGCGCGACTGGGTCGAATGGCGCGCATCCCAAGGCGGGACAGCGTTCGTCTTTCCCGAAGGCGAACCGGAAATTAACTGGACAGACCTGCGCGACCAAGCGCTGTCCTTCGCAACCAATCTCACAGCACGTGGCGTCAGGAAAGGCGAGAGCGTCGCGGTCATGGCGCCAAATAGTCCGGAGGGTCTGATCGCTCTCTTCGGTGTTATGGCAGGCGGTTTCCGCGCGACGATGATAAATCTCGCCGCCGGACGTGATGCCATTTCTTATGCACTAGAGCATTCCGGCGCCCGCTTCGGTTTCGTCCACGCGGAGTGCGCCGAGCTTTTTGCTCAAGCCAACATCTCGCAGGTTGTCGCCCTCAGTCTTACAGACACGGCAGACGTGGCCAACGTCGCTTTGCACGATGTGCAAGCTGAGGACCACGCTCTTTTGATGTACACTTCCGGCACAACGGGTCGTCCCAAAGGCGTGCTTCATTCTCACGCAAGCCTGCTGGCCGGTGGGTGGACGACCATGATTGCCCATGACCTAGGTCCGGATGACCGAGGTTTTTGCATGCTCCCGGTCTATCACATCAACGGGCTTTGCGTAACTGTCATGGGGGCATTGGTGTCAGGCGGTTCGCTCGCCGTCGTGTCACGGTTTTCGGCTTCCGGTTTCTGGGATCAGGCCTCGCAGAGTGAGGTCACCTGGTTTTCTGCTGTGCCGACGATCATTTCGCATCTGCTTCATGGAAAAGGCGAACCCGACGCGGCCTGCCGCGCGCGTCTGAAATTTGGCCGCTCCGCATCATCGGCGCTGGCGGTTGAGACGCAAACAGCATTCGAGGCGCGGTTTTCAGTGCCAATTGTCGAAACAATGGGGCTGACTGAAACGTCGGCGCAAATCCTGTCGAACCCTCGCCCCCCCGGTGTGCGAAAGATCGGCTCGCCTGGGACATGTTATGGCTGTGAAGTAGAGATTCAGGATCAACTCGGTCAAAAGGTGGGCACGGGCGAGGAAGGCGAGATTGTCGTTCGCGGCCCCAACGTGATGCTGGGGTACCTCGACAATGCAGAAGCGACCACAGCGGCTTTTCGTGACGGTTGGCTGCGCACCGGAGATTTGGCGCGCATGGACGGCGACGGATATGTTTTTGTGACGGGACGCCTGAAAGAACTGATCATCAAGGGCGGTGAAAATATCGCACCACGCGAAGTAGACGAGGCGCTGTATACCCATCCGGACGTAATCGAGGCTGCGGCTTTTGCGCGTCGGTGTGCCCGCTACGGAGAGACGGTGGAGGCCGCTGTTCGGGTACGCAGCGGGTCTGAATTGACAGGAAATGACCTGATCCGCATCTGTCAGGAAAGACTGGGTGCCTTTAAATCACCGGATGTCATTCACTTTCTCGACGAATTGCCAAAAGGCCCATCGGGAAAGATCCAGCGTTTGAAAATTGCCGACGCGGTGGTGGAAACGACTGAGTAGGGATCGTTGATCGCCTCGCATTACGAACTCGCCCGTTCCGCCAATCGACCATTCTAATTGCACTGTTTGCAAAAGCTTGCTCTTCACGGCTTTGGGGATCCAGAAGGCCATTATCCAACAGGTTTTCGTGTAATCTATGTTAGGAAAAGTGGCAGCCCGTAGGGGAGGGGCTGACGCACGTTTAATACCTATATGATACAATAGCTTATGAGGTTGTTGCTGGTCACATTGTACCCAAAATTATACCCAAAGAAAAGTCTGAAGTCTGGTGTGGCCCCCGTCCCCTCGGCGATGCACTCAGGGTTCAACTCGGGGGTACGGGGGGTGTTGGCGGAAGGCTCGCGTATGATAAGGCGCTCAGATTTTTGTGGTGAAATCCGACACGCGTTCGACATTTGGGGGTTGGCTTTGGTTTACCGAGAGCGAGGACTTCCGCAATGCTGTCACACTGGGCAAATTCGCATGGCCGTGCGATTTTCGTCTTGGCGATCTTCATGTAGTTGTTCGCGCTGTCGTATTTGAAATCGGAACAGCGGTTCCGTTTTGCTTCCGCCATGACCTTGAGCTTGCGCATCATCGAGAGTTCTTCGGGGGATGCTGTCTCTTTGACCAGCTTCGGTTCAGGGTTCTTCCAATTGGCATGGAGACGACGCACAGTGCGAACGCGGGGGGGGGGTGCCTTCTTGGTTGATTGGAAGTCACGAGGGTTCGCTGCGGCCCACATGGCTGCTTCGCGTTCCTTCTGTTCGGTTTCAGGCAAGTTGCCTTTAAGGATCGCGATGAAGGACACCTTTCGGGACAGGCGGTCGAGCTTGGCCACCAGTAACTCAGCACCGGTCTTCCTTACCATCTCCAGCGCCTCAGCAAGCCGTGGTCGATCATCCTGTTTACCGCTCAGGTGGTCTTGGAACCGCGCCAGTATCTCGAATGGCTCCTCGGAGAAGTTTTCCAAGAAGAGCGCGATGTCCCTGTTCTGTGCCTCAAGACCAAGGCCGCTCTTGCCTTGTTCCTCTGTGCTGATACGGCGGTATACTACACCGCAGAGATTTTTTACTAAATCCTAAAATGGGTTACTGTGGTGAAGTCTTACCCAAAGTCCAACTTTTTGGTAATTCCAGACAAGCGTATTAGTAAGATCTAAGACCAAATTTCGAACAAAATGTGAAATTTTGCGGTTCCCAAACGTCTGCCTATGAATAGCGGATACGCCGGCCCAAGCCCTTGATGTGTTCATAATTCGTGCGGTCGAGCATTCCGTACGCCATCCTCATTCTAACATCAAAATCCTAGAAACTTGTACAAATCGACGACAGCGTGTCATGATAACGCAATATTTTGGGGATTTTCATTATGACACGACCGCACCTTGCAACAAAGTTTCAGCATCCAGTAGACGATCGACTTCTCGGTTTTCAGTTTGGCGAATTTGGCTTCTACGACGGTAGTACACCGGTCTATCATCTTGGAGACGACTACGAAGTCGCAACAGGTCCGGTTTTGCCGATTGCAAATGGCTACATAATCGATGCTGGCTACATATTTTCTTTCGGAAATTACGTGATTATCGAACATACTCTTCCAAACATGAAGAAAGTGTATTCACTTTATGGGCATTTTGAGACCCTTGACCCGCGTGTTCTTGAGCCTGACTACAGTGTCGGTGAGACACTGAAAGTATCCATTGATCAAGATTGGTCGTTGGGAGTTCCGGGAGAGACAGGTGGCGCGGCCGGCATTCATCTTCACTTGGAAATTGCTGACCAAAATTTCTTTCTACGAAGCGGGCCCTATGGCCGCGGTTATGATGGCCCTGACAGCCCGGCAATTGCACTAGAAGATGATTTGCCCGGCGACGCAAATGATCTGTATGCGCCAGCGGCAGGTGTTTACGACCCTAGCGATTTTATTGACAAATACTCTTCTTCTGGAGCCGTTTATCGAGATTTCCGACCGGATGGGCCGCCCGAAAAAACTAGCAGTAACGAAAATGGAAATATGCGTCTAACGATAGACTTTGATGACCTTTTCACTTTTGATACCTCCGCACTTACGCTTGGCGCGTTCGGTTATTTCGGCGATACTAGTGGAAAACTTGGTGCATTCACTTCAGACGGAATTAATGCACTACACACAACATCCTACGGTGACCAACAAAGCGGATACGTAAAAGGACTAACGTCGGGTGACTGGGTTGGATTTAACGATTTCGGCGAAGACGCGTTTATCTTTAACAATGACGGCTTTGATCTTAACCAAGCTACATTCACTGCCGCGTGGCGCGATGATCTAGAACTCACAGTCTTCGCACTGGACCTACAGAACGGTGACTATGTGGAGGTTGGCCGCGAAGAACTGATTTTGAATACAGATAACCCCCTGCAATGGAACTTTGGTCGAGAGTTCGATGACATCGAAGGAGTCCGTTTTTCGTCGGAAGGGGGAGTGAAAGACCCAACGCTTCTCAGTGACGGAACACAATTTGTGGTAGATGACATTATGGTAATTGCCTAAAAAATTCGGTCAGCGTTCGGCAGCTACTCAAGCCGAGATGAGCGTCTTCTGTGATGGATTGTCGCCTTTTGGTAGGCTGGAGCGATATAGTGCGCTGTTCTTTCATGAGTCCGCTAAATCGAGTCTGCTCTATTCAGATTTTTGTCTTACTTTGACCTGATAACGTATTTCGACGGTTTCATGCTGGGGATTGTTACTGTTCAACGCTAGTAAACTTAGACCAACTCAATGATCGATCCGATCATTTTGTCCGTCGAAATCCTTCTAGAATGCTGGGCTTTGCTCAGGTTCGGCTTATCGAGCCTTAGATGCCCAACTATCAGGAGGATACAAGGCGCATACTCGGGAGTTGGTACTTCTATGAATGTCGTAGTGGCGAATTACCACCGCTTGAAGATCCGGAACGCCATCATTGATCGGAAGTCCGAAATGGAGAACTCAACACCCTCAAGAAGTGCTCCAGCTTTCAGCAGGCTTGGATATCGCTTTTCGAGATATTTCTCGACGATCTCACGTCGTGACGAGAGAGATAAACTGGGGCTGTCTCCGATGATGCTGTTGCAGTGCCGGCAGCATGGTAGGAGTGAAGGATTGAGATCCAGAAAAGCCGGTAGAGGCAGGTCAGCCGCCAACGAAATCGGTGGCACGTGGTCGAGACTGTCGGCAATTTGCCCGCAATAGACGCAGAAGCCAGACAGGCCAAGTTCGCGACGAACGTAGTAGCGGTGTCGAACTTTCATAGCTAACGAGCGGCGGCGCGACATCTGACCTCCTGTTGTTGCCTTTCTGTATTAATTGCAACTGGCATAACATTAGGACCCTTGCGAAGGCCAGTTGGCATTGCCACGCCTCGTATCTAATGCAGCGCTGTGGCAAACGGCGGTTTGTCCGCAACTGAGACATCCGATGCTGGTGCAGGGAATGTCCGGTGCTGTTAAAAGCGGTCAATAATAGCCAAATCTTCGATTTCCCAACCGTGAACGGCAGCTAACAGCGAGACAGCGGACGCTCACTAAAAATCGTCTAAGGCCTGCACAGAGCCCTATGCGGTCATGTGCTGCTTGAGCATCAAGACCCACAATATGGGGCCGAGGATAGCACAAGGGTTTTGCACGTTGCTATCAGTTGGCGTGAAATCAAAAGAGATTGACCGTTACTAAAAAGCGCTCTAGCCGACCCGCTGTTACATCAATTACAGCGCTAGGTGAAGCAAGTCTGCAACGGGTAACAATCGCAATAAAATACGACGTGGCGGCACTTTTACGAGGATTGCACGGAAGGGCACATAAATGACCAAAAGTAAGATGTGTGGGATACCGCTTTTCGTTGCCGCTGCATTGGCTCTTGGACCCGTTGCTGCGACGTCACAAAGCCTTGATGGAAATGCACTTTGGGAGGCATGTGGAGATTCCAGCGGGGGGTCAGAAGCTTTCTGCTATGGGTATGTTTTTGGGGTGAACGATGGTGGAATGTACACTGCGCTTGCCGCGCAACAAAACGTCGAAGGGTCGAGCCTTCAAGAAATTATGGCAGCGACCACGGATATCCTCGGGTACTGCACTCCAAACACAGTCAATGCTCAGCAGATGACCGATGTGTTTGTAGCTTACTTGAAAGAACACCCCGAGCTTCGTCATTTACCTGCGCAAATTCTGTTTACGAATGCTTTGACGGAAGCATTTCCATGTGAATAGGGGAGCAATCCTACGGAAGCTTCGTACACAACTGAGACATTCGCCGATTTTTCACGAACGTCCAGTGCTGGTGAAAGCAGACATTGAGAGCCAAAACTTTGAATTTCCGTTTGTGAATGGCGGCTTAACGCAAACAGCCGACACTCACCAAAACTTGGTGAATGACTGCATCGAGCCCAAACCAGAAGCGCTCCAACACCGAGCTTCGCCTGTGCAGCATTCTGATCCTTACTTCTACAAAAGCGAAATTTGGCGAGGTAACGGAAACGCAGACGCGTCCGGTCATTGTATCTTATGCTATTGGTGACAACTTTCACGCGTAGCTCAATGAAGGGCTTATTGAGGTATTCTATCCAGAAATGTCATTAGCCTATTGCGGTCTTGTACACAAAATTTTCCGTAGTCTGTCGATATAACCCCCTCCGATTTCAACTGTCGAAAGGCGCGCTGGATTGTCGGAACAGACAGTCCCATGGTCCCGGCCAGATCGTGCTGCGACAAGATGCAAGAACGATCCGGGCACAAACGGCCAGTATCCATCATCCACAAGAGACGCTTGGCAACCAATATGACGCCATCGAATGTAACCAGATCAGTTATGGTTTCCTGAAGTTGCCTGCGTTGAGCGCTATAGTGTGATACTATCTCTCGGTATCTTTTAGGCTCCGCTTCCAAAAAACCTGTGAACTCAGGCTCTGAGATGCTTAGTACGAGTGTAGGCTTACGCGCGATCGCGGTGGCCACGGATTTTTCCTGGGTTATGACATCTGCCATACAGTACCATCTGCTAGATCCGCTGTGGGGATATACAAGCTCTTCGTTGTTCTTCGACAACAACAGGATATCTATCTGACCGCTGATCAAGCCGTGTGCATGCTGTGGGATTTTCCCACGATTATACAGGGTTTCTCCTGCTTGCAGTAATTCCACCGCGCCCAAGTTCAACAGGTCTTCCTGAAATGCCTTGGGGCATGTCGACAACCAGCCAGAAGCACATAACATTTTCTTTTGTTTTGATGTCAGTTTAAGCGCACAAGCCTCGCTGGCACCGATTTTTTTTACTTCATTCATGCCCTAAAGTACCTGAAATATGCATAAAATGCACCGGATGTGATCTGAGGATCATTTCTTTCAGAATGGACTGTGTCAGTCTTTGAGGTGGATCAACATGTCTGCAACTGAGAGGGGATGAGATGAAAAATACGCGGTTCTTGGATCGGACAGCGGTCGTTAGGCTGTGCTTGAGCGCTGCTTTGATATCGTCATTTGCGTCAGTCACCGTTGCTTTCGAGGGCGTCGTTTCACAAGAGACTGTCGAAACTGAACCGGACTACTCTCCGTTTGTTGGACGGTCCTATCCCGATCAGGTACTTTTCGGCGACTTGCATTTTCACACCGAGATATCTTTTGATGCTGGCCTTATTGGCACGTCGCTCAATATCCATGACGCGTTTCGGGTGGCGCGTGGCGAAAGAATAAACTCAAATACTGGGCAACCGGTTCAGCTCATTCGCCCGCTGGATTTCCTTGCCATAACGGAACATGCGGAATTGCTCGGGCTCGCGACCGCAATCCGCACATCACACCCAAACCTGTTGGCAGATGAGTGGGGCCGCCGTATCCACGATGGATTTAGCGAAGGGCAAGCAGCCCGGATGGCCGCTTTTGCAGAAATTATTGAATTGGCGACGGTACAGGGCATCGACCCGACCGAAGGGTTGGATCTGGATGGCGACATCTGGCTCGATATTGTGGAGACCGTGGATCACTACAATGCTCCCGGCACCTTTACCGCGCTCAGCGGTTTTGAATGGACCTTCACGCCCAAAGGCGACAACCTTCACAGGGTTATCATATTTGGGGACGGTGCCGACAAAACCAGCCAGACCAGACCCTTGCCGTTCTTTCTGGCACCTGATCCGGAAATGCTGTGGGACTATTTGGCAGACTATGAAGCGACCATTGGCGGAAATGCCATTGCCGTTCCTCACAACGGGAACATGTCGAACGGGTTGATGTTCAATAAGAACAAATTTGATGGCTCCCCCATGGATGCAGATTATGCGTCGAAGCGTATCCGTTGGGAACCAATGCATGAAATGACCCAGATTAAAGGGGACGAAGAAACTCATCCGATGTTGTCGCCGGATGACGAGTTTGCCGGGTTTGAGCGCTGGGATGTGTCCAACCTTGGGGGGAATTCCCCAAAGACACCCGAGATGTTGAAATACGAATACGCCCGGTCTGCGTTAAAGGTTGGGTTGGAGATCGAGCGCGATATCGGCGTGAACCCCTACAAGTTCGGGCTTTATGGCACGACGGATACGCACACGGCACTCCCGACAACGCGTGAGGACAACTATTTTGGGAAATACCAGCACACGGAACCCTCCGCGAACCGGCACAACAGGGACGTGATCCCTGCCGAAGACCCTGCACTTCGCATTCTGACAGCGCAGGAATCAGCCTCTGGTCTGACCGCTGTATGGGCACGGGAAAACACGCGCGAGGAGGTGTATGGCGCGATTGCCCGCAAAGAAGCCTACGCGACCACTGGTAGCCGGATACGGGTTCGGGTTTTTGGCGGCTGGGCATTCGAAGAGACCGATTTGCGCGCTCCTGATTTTGTGTCCAACGGATACCAGAACGGCGTTCCGATGGGCAGTGATCTGGTCAAGGCGCCTGAAGGAGCCGCACCCCGCTTCCTTATCCGTGCTCTGCGCGATCCAGACGGCGCAAATCTGGACCGCGTTCAGATTATCAAGGGATGGATTGATAACACCGGAGAAACCTTTGAACGCATTTATGATGTGGCTGTATCGGATGGTCGGGAGATTGGCGATGATGGCCGGGCCCGACAACCCGTTGGGTCAACTGTCGACATCGAAAACGCGACATTCAATAATTCGATTGGCGCGGCTGGACTGGAAGCATACTGGCAGGACCCTGAGTTCGATCCGACCCAAAATGCATTCTACTATGTGCGTGTGATAGAAATTCCTAAACCGCGTTGGACGACATACGATGCAGCTTTTTATGACATTCCATTGCCGGATAGCGTGCCGCCAGCGATTCAAGACCGCGCGTATACATCTCCAATCTGGTACATACCGGAGTAATTACTGTTAGTGGATGGCCGGCAATCTCCGCTTTACAGCTACTGCTATCGGGCTAAGCCCGATAGTAGTCTTTTTAAAGTGTCCCACTCTTTTTCGCTGCACATCGTTGACTTGCTTTCGCGGTGTGCGGCGTGCGCAACTCCCTGGGGGCTCGCCTTTTAGGGTGAAAATTGTTGCGCCTGCAAAAGGCGGCTCTGTCCGCACAGCGGAAGTAAACTGATTTTCCGCCAGCGTCTGCTTCTGCGTGAAGCAGCCTTTCAGAACCAAAACTCTGAATTTTCAGTCATGAACGGTTGCTAACCGCGACACAGCAGACAGTCACCAAAACTCGGTGTGTGAGGCCCAACTGTACTTGGCGACTTTTCCGGTTCACCGAAAGGCGTCAGCCCTCAAGATTCACTGAACGCTTACCTGGCGGTTTTTCGATAGCCTTAACCTGCGCGAGCAACTTTCTGCGTAGAACGCCTTCGGCCATATTGTATTGCACGAGTTTTGCTCCAAGCGCCTCGGGTCCGGTTGGTCTAAACAGCTTTGCTTCGCGCAGGTCGCAGGTCCATAGCCCCAACCTGTCAGACAAAACTGTCCCGTCTTCCCGTTGAAGTACCAAAGCGTCCACTGAAGGGCACTTGGCGTTCGCTTCGAGTGTACCGACGAGGCGCTCGCGGAGTACCTCAAGATACCCCGCGTTCAAATATGAGATGACCATCAGTTAACCTCAGGGACACTCAAGTTTCCACCCCGTGCGATGTTGCGCAGGTCGTAGTCCAGGCTCTTCTTGGCCTCCAACAGGGCTTCGATGGTGTGGGCCACTTGAGCCGCCTCCGCAACGAATGCCTTGCCGGGGTTGGCTTCGAGGATCGCAGCGTGTTCCTCTCGGGCCTTCTCAATGGCCTGCCATATTCCCACTAGGATACTGCAAGACATCTCCCAGCTATTCATTGTGGCGCGTGTGTTGTCTGTGGGGGTCTTTGTCATGTCGAAAAAATCCTTTGTTTTGGTGGGGAGATAGGCTCGCATGGGGGGTACCACCGGAGAGCCTATTTTTGGTGGGGAGATCGCGCATAAAACCCTTATTTTATTGACCCCACTTTTGAGGTTTTCGGGTTTCGCACCCCCTACGAAAGTGATTGCAGGTAGGTGACGGCCTCTGAGCGGGTAGAGAGGCTCTTCCGATGCCGCTTTCCGTGCCGCATGGCGTCCACCCGGTACATGCCGCGATCGATCGATATACCTCTTGGGAGAGACGGAGTTGGTTTGCTATTCTCTCGGTCATCTTCCAAAGCCTGAAGATAAGCTACTGTTGGATTTGGAGCATCCAGCTTGCAGACCTTGTAAACGTGATCGTCTCGGTAGCTTGCATCAGCCCCCTTGCTCAGGTGATATTTCAGACTGTCGAAACCTCTTCCCTCCCAGTCAGCTATCGTGACAGAACGCTTAATCTCAGCGTTGCCCTTGAGGTAGGTGTCGATCAGATATTCGAAGTCACCGAACAGGTGTCCGGGTCTGTGGGCGTAAGCGGGGTTGATGTAGTTTGGTTGTGGTTCAGCAGCCATGGGTGTCTGCCTCCATTCATTATTGTTATTATTGTTGTTTCGGGACGTCTCTAGCGTCTCTAGTGCTTGCGGCGCGGTACGATCTGGTATTTCGCAGACCATTGGAACGGCGATAGCCGCAGTGCCGTTAGCCAGAGCAAGTTAGTAAAACTGATCAGCGGCTTCCTCGGCTCGGTCGAGTTGATCTTCAAGTGCTTGTTCATTGGCCTCTTCCTCTAAGTCAGCCTCGGCCCTGCCTGTCCATTCAACCGTGTGGTCGATGACATCTAGTGGTGTGTTGAGGGTGTCGGCGATGGCCTGTTCCAACTCAGCGATGGCTTGGCGCTGGGCGCTGGTTATCGTGTCAAGACGGTGGCCGTCCTCTGGAGCCAGACCACCAACAACGCCAACGAAGATTGTGGACAGGCGGCGTGTGTAGCTGCGACCACGCGCCGAGATGGTTCTCGGGTCACGTCCTAGTTCAACCACACCGTCAAGCCTGATGACGTAATGCCAAGTGCACCCGAAGTAACCTCTGTTGGCATCCAAGAAGTCCACGACCTCGGCGTCTATGCGAGGGTCTGGAACGGTGTTGGTGTAGCCGAAGTTGATCGACGTGGTCTCAGGCCGCGGCAGCGTGGGGAACAATTCTGTACGTAGCTGCGCTCCTGCAGGTTGCACGATGAGGGGCATCTTTAGGGGTCTCCTCGGGGGCCATCTGGATATCTGAGAGCCAGCGGCTCAACTCGCTCTGTGTGATGGGCGTATTCCGCGTGTAGGGGGACACACCCTCTTGGACCAAGCTCACCGTTTGATTGAACAGTGTTTGGTCTGCGAGGCAGCTTCGATCCAGCGTCAGGAGCGCGGTTTCAGTGTCCGCGTCCCAACACATTTCCTTCAGGGGGATCATGTCTCAACCAGTCAAACCAAGCTGGTCATGTAGGTCGGTATACAATTCGACCCAACTGACACCGCCATGCTTACCCTGAGCGCGGTCCACGGCGTACCGTTGGATGACCCCGGCGACCCCGGCGTGACTATCGGCCAGCTTGCTCAGAGCCTCGAACGCAGGCTTACCTAACTCGGTCAGCGCAGACGTCTCACTTGCGCTACGCACTTGGGCCTCAACTTGAGCGGCCACAGCGCGTACGTTCGCGGGTACATCCAGCTCAGATAGGCTGCCATCCTCGAGGCCATTGATGGTCTCCACGACGTCGTCCGCCGACAGCCCCGTGATGGCCATCTCTGCCAGCGCCGTATCGTAGACCATTCCCTCCTCCATGCTCATCTCGCCCTCATCAATCAGAGCGTTGAGGTTATCCACGGCGGTGTCGTAGTCTGCATATCCTGTGTTGCTGGATTTCTGATCTGCCGCTTCTTCCTGTGCTTTGGCGATTACATCCACGACAGGATCGACGGCATTCAAGCTGTCTACCTGCTCGTCGAAGAGTTGACCGATCAGGCCAAGCTCACGAGCGTGGGAGACCTTTAACTCCATGCCTTGAACCGCGATTATGTCGTTGTCGTTTAGGTCGCTCGCGCGGTGCACCTCACGGGAGAACCCCGCGGGACCACTGCGGACACTCAGGCCCGTCTGTTGGTAATCCTCTGAGGTCGCATGAGTTGTAACTGGTTCGGCTGCGGCGCGTTGCTCTGCCGTACCGATGACGGATCTCTGAACCATGTTTGTTAGTTCCTTCTTTAGTGCAGCCCTAGGTGGACCGCGAGTGTTTCGTTGTGGGGGTTTAAGCACTCCGATGAGCACTGCATTGGTTGCCAGCCTGAGGCGGCTCGTCGTGTGTCTCGCTCAGACAGCCAGCGTAGGAGACTATCCCTCTGGTCGAGGAACCTCCGCATCTCCTCTGGGTCGCGGAAGGATTTGGGCTGCTGCTTCTTTTCGCTTTTTGTTGTTGTGGTTTGGTCAATGCCCAACTCGTCCGCACAAGGTTTACAGTTGAACTGGTCCTCAGCGGTCAGTGTAAACTTCTCACGACAGGCTTGGCAGGTGCGGACAACCGCCTTTCTGCCATCCGCGATACACGCGGGGCACCTCATCGCTTTCATCTTGTGCGTCGTAAAAGAAGTGAAGCAGGCAGAACAGACAGTCTCTCTTTGAGGTCTCATCGCTCTGTTGGGGTGCGTCCGGGGCATGGCTGCTGGCCTCCTGTGTTATGGGGTGAATAGCCAATCGGTATCGTCAGGCTTGGCTGCGTAGGTTCGTGGCTTGTTGCTGAGCACTTGAGCGTTGAGCACTGGAGCGTTGAGCACTTGAGCGTTGAGCGAACGTGTCGCCCTGCGCTCTTCTAGTGGGACGTCCAGCCCCTCTGGCCAAAGGCCTGCAATCTTGCCTGATGCTCTGCGGAGACCATGCCCATACTGAGGCGACCAAGGCACCCTGTCGGGCAGGTAATGGTCGAGCGCACTGTCGCCGGGGCCAGTCGTCGGATGCGAGTAGTAGGGGACTATCACGCTGCGATTGAACTGACCCGCATCGACACCCTGTAGGTATCTGACAGTGGCCTCTCGACCCACCTCTTGGGTGAACCCGAGTGTGCGCTGGGCGATCTTCCGGATGTGGTTGCCGACAACCTCAAAGTCGCTGCTTTCAAGCCGATAGTTGCGCTTGACCGTTTGACCCCTGAGTGACCCTAGGAGGCCCTGAGGTCTCACTAGGTTGCGCCTCAGCATATAGGTTGCACCACACAGCCAACGTGCGTACCGCGACCCTACGCCGAGGTGGTTGACCGCTACGTGGTAGTGACAGGCGGCGACGATCACGGAGACCCCGTCAGGTGGCTTGCGCCTACCGACCAACATGTGAGGCAGTCGACGGGATGCGATGTGACGGGGTCGTGAAATCAGCAGGTTGTAGGAGTAGACAGGTCTCTCCTGCCAGTTGCCCTCCCGGTGGCGGGTACCTCGGGCTAGCCTGATAGCCTCTCTGATCTCCTGTTCTGCGGGGTTGAGGTCTTTGAGGGTCTCCTTGGCGATAACCCTGAGTGCATCGCTGGGGATAAACCCGCCAGTAGGCAGACCACCTAGCGACCAACGGAGACGGCAGATGTGGCAGAGGCCGGTCGATCGTCGCGCCTTGAGGTCACTCGGGGGTATAAACGCGGAACACGCTTGATTTGAGCATGGGAAGAACACGGTGGTGGCCTCCTAGTGGCTGAGCATTAGCGTGGGTAAGCGGTTGAGGGACGCTGAGAGGGGCGCTGAGAGGGGAGACCGCCAAAGGCCGCAGTCACCGAGAGGGTGCTGGGCCGTTAACACAGGTCATGACAAGTTAAATGCCTCAGTCACCGGAGTAATGGTGCTGGGCTTGGGGGTCTTGGCTTAGGTGGGTTACCTGCCTACCCCTACACTTGGCGGGGGACTGGTGTGTGGAACTGATCGTGTATTGACCGAGCTACTACCTCGGACCATCACCCGAGGCTCACTCGGTGTATGTCCTAAGAGTGTAGGAGTGGGGGGATATACCCTACCTACATCATCTCAAGGAGATACTCTGAGTGTACCTGAGGGGGATACTCTAGGTGTACCTATAGTGTAACTATAAGGTTTACCTTTGGGTATCTGTATCTCATGGGTGGGCAGTTTTGGAGGCCCCTGATAACACTCACTTTTTTACAAGCCCAACAGAGGCATCCCCACTGCTTAACCAGACGCGCTGGCCGCGTGTTCTCGGAGTGCAGTAAGCAGGCTAACCTCTTCTTGCGGTACGTCGCCCTCCGTCGCTAACTCATAGATGCGCTGGTCGAGGATTTCGATGATGGACTTGAGGTCTTTTGAAGTTTGGTTTGAGGTGTTCACGTTGGGTCTCCTTGGAGGTTGATCTTCGTGAGGAGACCCTAGAGGCCAGATGTTGAACCGGTCAACAGCGTTGGTTTGCAATATCGTAAGGATTACAATGCAGTAGGGGTTGCAATTAAGGTGATGCTTAGACCCTTTTAGGCTTGCCAGTTAGGCCACACGCTGGAAAGGAAACGAAAATTGACGGGAAGCGCTCAGTCTATCCCATAGTCCAGCTTGGCGATGGCAGCGCGTTTCTGCTCCATCGAAGAGCCGCCAGCATATACACCATATGTCATGGTAGGCTTATCATGCCCCAAGAGGTCCGCAGCGACACCCTCGGGTACCTCAGCGTGTTCCCACTGGGTTGCCACGGTCTTGCGGATGCTGTGGAACACATACCGGCTGTCATAGCCAAGTTTGGTTTTCAGCCTGCCGAAACGCTTGGACATCAGTGACGACCGAACGCCTATGCTGTTCTCATTGAGGTCTGCTAGAAGATACTGATCTTCCCGCGACAGGAGGTCCGCGACCAACGGTTTCAGCCTGTCGTGAATGGGGATAACCCGATTGCCTGCCTCTGTCTTGGCGCGGACAATCTCTATCGTGTCTTTGGTCACGTTCTGTGTCTCAAGTTTTGCGAGTTCTTCGATCCTGCAGCCAGTATAGATGGCCAGCTGGAAGATTGCCTTGAGGGTCTCATCCTTGCTGCTCATGACCGCTTGGTGCAGAACCTGTATGTCTTCGGTGGTGAAGGGTAGGCGCACCTTCTCTGCAGCCTCTTTGCGGTTCTCAGAAGGCAGCGCGACATCAACGAAGGGGTTGACCCTGTCTTCATCTGCTAAGGAGTTATCCTGCAGCCACTTCCAGTAAACGCGAAGTGTACTCAAGTTGTCCTTAATAGTCCTATTCTTAAAACCTTCCTTCTCCGACAGGTGTCTCACAAAGCCGCGTACGGCCGCCTTGTCCACGCGCTGGATTGCCGACACTCTGGCCGCAAACTTGGTGATTGCGTGGCGATCCTTAGCGGCTGTCTTTGGCTCAACTCTGCGGCTCTTGGCGTATGCATCCAGTGGGCCATCGAATGGCGTGAGTTGGCCGACCGCGAGCTTGTATTTCTCAGCCACCTCCGACGCATCAGCATCGCTCAGCTGGTCAGTGTGCATTACGCCCTTCTCTCGAACCATGTCGTCTAGTAGTGTGAGTTGGTAACGGGCTATGTCACCCTGAGATAGCTGGTCGATATCCTTGAGGTGTGCCGTGGGGTTCTCTCGTACCTTTTGGATTTCTGCTTTGACGCGAAGCACCAGCGGTGCGGACAGTGATTTGGCCACCAGTTTGTCAGACGTCTTTAACGACTTTTTGAACGCCCGGCGGTGGCCGAAAGCATACTGTACGTCCTCAGGGATACTGACTTTCACGTGCCACGTATTGCCGCGCCGTATGAGATAATCTGCCATCTCCTAACACCCTATTGTACCCAAGTTTGTACCCAAAAATTGAGTTTATTATGAGTAAAGTCAATAGTTTTAGGGGGTTAGGTGGAAGTGGCAGCCCGTAGGGGAATCGAACCCCTCTTTCCAGGTTGAAAACCTGGCGTCCTAACCGATAGACGAACGGGCCACTGACTCTGTGAGGGGTCATTATGCAATCCGCGCTCGTGGCGCAAGCGGAAAGTTTTCTCCAGAGCAGAAAAATATCTCAGGTATCAGATCAGGCAGGCGCGGCGTCGTCGAGACGCAGTTGCACCGACTGGCGCCCTCGCCACGTGTTGATCTCCAGCTTGCCCGCAAGATGAAAGCGGGCGCCGCCATGCGCCTCCAAAGCGGGTCCGAGATCGGTGCTGAAAGCGTTGAATGCAATCGCTTCAAGGTGCCCCGCCTCGTTACCGAAACCGATTTTCAGATGGCTCTCTCCGACCCGCCGTGTATGTCGTATGGACATTTCGGCAAAGGCAAAGCGGGGGGCAGGTGAAGAAGCGCCGAACGGCCCCGCTTGTTCGATCTGTTCGATAAGCTCGACTTGCGCGGCCATTGGCATCAGCACCCCGTCAATGCGCAGATCAGCAACCCCTCGAGCGCCCGCGCCCTGTTGTGCGAGCAACGTGCCAAGCCGGGCCATGGCGGGCTCGATCTTGTCTTCTGCAACCGTCAATCCGGCAGCCATCTTGTGACCGCCGCCTTTTATCAGCAGACCTTCGGACACCAGTCGCTGGATAGGCTGTCCAAGGTCAATACCGGACACCGAACGACCTGACCCTTTGCCAATGCCATTTTCGATACCAATGACCACGCTGGGACGGTTTGAGACTTCCTTCAACCGCGATGCTACAATTCCCACAACACCTGGGTGCCACCCGGGACCAGCCGCCCAGACGAGGGGGGCATCCAGTCCGCGCGTCTCGGCCTGATCCAATGCTACGGCACGCACGGCCGCCTCGACATCGCGCCTCTCGCGGTTGAGGTGTTCTAATTTTTCGGCAAGTGCTGCAGCTTCGTGCGGATCGTCCGTTGCCAGAAGTCGCGCGCCCAGATCAGCAGCACCGATGCGACCGCCCGCATTCACCCGCGGCCCGAGCACGTAGCCCAAGTGATAGGCCGAAGGCGCAGCATCAAGGCCGGCCGCATCTGCCAAAGCGGTGACGCCCGCGCGTTCGCGACGCGCCATGACTTTCAAACCCTGCCGTACAAAAGCGCGATTTACGCCGGTGAGCGGAGCCACATCCGCAACGGTTGCCAGAGCGACCAGATCAAGCATTGCCACGAGGTCGGGGCTGCTCTTGCCAGCCTCTCGCAGTTGTCGCCGCATTTCGACCAGCAACAAAAAGACCACAGCCGCCGCGCAAAGGTGCGCAGCGTGGCCGTTTTCGTCCTGCCGGTTGGGATTGACGACAGCAAGCGCTGGCGGCAGCGTCTCGCCTGCGAGGTGATGGTCAAGTACCACCACGTCGGCACCGGCAGCAGCAGCAATGGGCTCATGCGAAAGCGTGCCGCAATCAACGCAGATAATCAGGTCGTGATCGCGGGCCAAAGTCTTCATCGCGGTGTCGTTTGGGCCATAACCTTCGTCTATCCGGTCGGGAATGTAGAGTGTTGCGCTATGCTGCATCTGGCGCAGCCAGCCGATCAGCAAAGCGGCCGAGCTGCCGCCGTCCACGTCATAGTCGGCAAAGATGGCAATCCGCTCGCGATTGCCCAACGCCTGCAGCACGCGACTGGCAGCTTTTTCCATGTCACGCAGGCTGCGCGGGTCCGGCATGAGATCACGCAGGGCAGGGGACAGATAGCTTTCTACCTCGGCCGCTTCGACGCGGCGCTGCGCAAGGATCTGACACACCGCCGGTGGCAATCCTGTTTGCTGCGACAAGGCTTGCGCAGCCCTGTCTATTTCAATCGCGGGACCGAGCCACTGGCGCCCGGTAAGCGATGATGTCACGCCAAGAAAACTCATGGGTGTCTTGCGGCCTCCTCGGCTGCGAAAGGCCCTGCGTAAAAGTCAGAAGCGATGCGAGGAGATCGGCGTACGGTAGTTGATCCGCCGCACCGAGCCCGTTTTGGATCGCATGATCAGCGTTTCAGTTGTGAGCCAACCGGGTTCGCGTTTAACGGCGGGCAGGATGTTGCCCTGTGTTACGCCGGTCGCGGCAAAGATCACGTCCTCTGTCACCATTTCGTCTCGGGTATAGATGCGGTTCAGATCGGTTATACCGGCTTTGGCCGCGCGCGCGCGTTCGTCTTCATTGCGAAACAGCAGACGTCCGTACATCTGCCCCCCCATACACTTGAGCGCAGCCGCAGCAAGTACGCCTTCGGGTGCACCGCCTGCACCCATGTACATGTCAATGCCCGTGCCAGGCTCGGCACAGTGCATGACACCGGCCACGTCGCCGTCTGTGATCAATCTGATGGACGCTTTGGTGGCCCGCACCTCGGCAATCATATCCTCGTGACGGGGCCGTTCAAGAATGCAGACCGTCAGGTCTGACGTGCTGCATCCTTTAGCTTTTGCCAGTGCTTCGACACGTTCGGATACGGTCATGTCCAAGGTTACAGTATCCGGCGCAAATCCGGGGCCGATGGCCAGCTTGTCCATGTAGACGTCAGGCGCATGCAACATCGAGCCGCGCGGTCCCATCGCGATGACGGTCAATGCGTTGGGCATGTCCTTGGCGGTCAGCGTGGTGCCTTCCAGCGGGTCCAGCGCAATGTCGACACCGGGGCCGTTGCCAGTGCCGACTTCTTCGCCGATGTAGAGCATCGGTGCCTCGTCGCGCTCACCCTCACCGATCACGACAACGCCCGCGATGTCCAACATGTTGAGCTGTTCACGCATCGCGTTAACCGCGGCCTGATCCGCGGCCTTTTCATCGCCGTGCCCGACCAGCCGCGCCGACGCCAATGCAGCAGCTTCTGAGACACGGGCAAGGCCAAGCGACAGCATCCGGTCATGAAATTCGGCGTGGGCAGGCATAATCTGGGTTCCTTTAGGTTTTTGGTGTCAACGTCAGCGTAGAGGCGCAGGCCTGCAAGAACAACAGTGCGTTCAGACGTCTTCGATCCGCAATGCGACGGGCGCGCCTGTCAGCACGCCAGTGCCTTGCATGGCATCCAGCGCTTCGGCAATGGCGGCTGGGGTGGTTTTGTGTGTCACGATCAGAACCGGCGCTTCTGTGTTGTCGTGCCCGTACTGCCGCATCCGGTCGATCGACACGCCAGCTTCGCCCAGAACAGCCGCGATTTTGGCCAGTGCGCCCGGCTTGTCCTGAAGCGACATGCGCAGATAATATGATGCCGGCAGCGTCGAATGAGCTGGTTTCTCGCGTGTCAGCGAGGACGCCGGCATACCAAAGACCGGTCCTTTCAATCCTCGCGCAAGATCGCACACATCCGCCATGACCGCCGATGCCGTCGGACCTTCGCCTGCGCCGGGGCCACGCAGTACAATCTGACCAACCGCGTCACCTTCCAGCACAACCATGTTTGTGCCGCCCTGCAGCTGCCCCAAAGGCGAACTTTGCGGTACCAGACAAGGTTGCATGCGCTGCTCCAGCCCGCGGGCAGTCTTCTGGGTCACCCCCAGCAGTTTGATCTTGTACCCCATGTCAGACGCCGCGCGGATGTCTTCGATGCTGACCCTCTCGATGCCTTCAAGCGTGATCCCGTCGAAATCCACCTTTGTGCCGAACGCAAGCGAAGACAGAATGGCCAGTTTGTGCGCTGCATCAATCCCGCCAACATCCAGTGTCGGGTCAGCCTCGAGGTATCCCAGCGCATCCGCTTCGGCAAAGACCTCTTCATAGCTCAGACCCGCATCTTCCATCCGTGTCAGAATGTAGTTGCAAGAGCCGTTCATCACGCCCATCACGCGGGTCACGTCGTTGGCGGCAAGCCCTTCCGTCAATGCTTTGATGACCGGAATTCCGCCAGCGACCGCAGCTTCATAGCGCAGTGCCTTTCCGGCGGTCTCGGCCCGCTCTGCCAGTGCCTGCCCGTGTATCGCCAGCAAAGCCTTATTGGCCGTCACGACGTCCTTGCCCGCGGAAAGGGCCGCTTCTACGGCATCTTTTGCGGGGCCCTCGTCGCCGCCAACCAGTTCGACAAACACATCGACGTCGTCACGTGTTGCCAACGCTACAGGGTCGTCTTCCCATGCATAACCTGAAATCGGAACGCCACGGTCCTTGTCACGGCTCCGGGCCGAAACGGCTGAGATTTCGATGCGCCGGCCGGTGCGCGCTTCGAGCAATGCTGCATGCTGGCGTACGATCCGCACGACGCCAACACCCACCGTGCCAAGACCTGCAATACCAAGACAAAGGGGCTGGGACATCGAACTCTCCTTGACGACGACTGGCGGGGTACCTGTGCTCGCGTTTAGCCTGTCATGTCACGCGGTGCAACGCAGTAGAGAGGGCTTTTGCCGTTAGTCGAACTGAAACCCGCGTAACCGGCTCGCCCGCGCCTTCAAATTTGCCACACGGGCTGCGTCAGCGGCTTCGCGGCGCAAAGCCGCTTCTTCGTCGGCCGGATCCTTAGTGCTCAGTTCGTCAAGAGACACAAGCGCAGGGTAGCCCGGTTCGCCGCCTGCCGGTGGCACTGGTTCGGCGATGTCGGGAAGCTGCGTACAGCCGAGTGACGCGACCAGAGGCAAGATGAGCGCGATCCAACGCAAAGTGATACTCCTTTGATGCCGTAGTTGTGCCGCAAGTGGTGAAATCACACAAGCGGGGATTGTTTTGAACGCGCGTTCAGATAATCTTCCGTTATGGCTCGCACAACAGGCTCACACTCAGACATAACCGGTCCGCGTATCCGGCAGGCAGCACAAGCGCTTTTTGCGCGACATGGCTTTGCGGCGGTATCCATGCGTCAGATCGCGGCCGAAGTAGGTGTGCAGGTGGGGGCGCTCTACAATTACACGCCGGATAAACAAAGCCTGCTGTTTCATCTGATGCGTACCCATATGGAAGAATTGCTGGAAGCGTATGAAGACCTCGACGACGCTGACCCGCAAACCCGGCTACGCCATTTCGTTTCGTTCCACATACGGTTTCATCACGACAGGCCGGACGCGGTTTTTATCGCCTACATGGAATTGCGCAATCTCTCGCCGGAAAACTTTACCGTCATCGAAGCTTTGCGACGTCAATATGAGCAACATCTGGAAAGTATCATTCAGGCGGGTAAAGCCGATCAAGGCTTTGAGGTCGAGGATACCAAGGTGACGACGCTGGCCGTGATTGCGATGCTAACAGGTGTGAACACATGGTTTCGCGCCGATGGACGTCTCAGCCTTGAAGATGTGGGCAAGATATACTGGGAAATGGTATCGCGTGCTGTCGGTGCGGCACGCAGCGGATAATGCCTTGAGGTCGCGAACAAGCGCGACAGGTCGTTAAATCGCTAAGAGCGTGTCGAAAACGCAAGCGAAAGGAAGCAGGCATGCGCGTCGGATTTATCGGTTTGGGCAACGTGGGGGGCAAGCTCAGCGGATCGCTGTTGCGTAACGGCGTGGCGCTGGCCGTGCACGACCTCGATGGTGATTTGGTTGCAGACAAGGTCGCATCTGGCGCAATTAACGGGTACTCGCCGGCGGAGATGATGCAAAGCTGTAATGTCGTGATCACCTGCCTGCCTAGCCCTGCTGCCTCGGCGGCAGTCCTTGCAGAGATGATGCCCTTTATCGGACCCGGAAAAACGTGGATGGAGATGTCGACCACGGATGCCGAAGAGGTAAAGCGACTGGCGCGCGAAGTTGATGCGCAAGGCGGCGCTGCGGTGGATTGTCCGGTCTCAGGAGGATGCCACCGTGCGGATACCGGCAATATCTCGATTTATGCCGGATGCGACCGCGCGACGTTTGACGCTGTGCTGCCGCTGCTCACGCTCATGGGGCGGCGGGTGCTGCATACCGGTCCGGTAGGCACGGCGAGCGTTCTCAAGGTAATGACAAACTACCTTGCGACGGCCAATCTGCTGACCTTGTGCGAGGCGCTAACAGTAATGAAAGCGGCAGGCATGGACTTGGGCACCACTTTTGAGGCCATCAAGATATCGTCTGGCACTTCTTTTGTGCACGAAACAGAAAGCCAGTTGATCCTGTCGGGATCGCGAGATGTCAATTTCACGATGGATCTTGTGCAAAAAGACATCGGCCTGTTCCAGAAACTGGCAGATAACCACCAGATCCCGCTGGAAATATCTCCTCTGATCATCGAAATGATGCAAGACGGGCAGGCCCGCTTTGGCGACCGCGCACAATCAGACAGAATGATCGAGCGTCTTGAAGAAAGCACCGGTCTCGACATTCGGGCACCCGGGTTTCCAACCGTCCTGATCGACGATGAACCAGAAGAGTGCGGGTACGAAGTGGTGCCCGCACGATAAGCATTTTTTGAGCCGTTAATTTCCCGTTGTCCGGGGCAGCGCCCCGGATCACCTGCAATCCGCGCAATCGCTCAGGTCAGCGCCCCTTCGGCGCTCAGCGTCAGCCTGCCACCAAGATAAGGTGCCAGCGGTTCGGGCAGTTTCACCGACCCGTCCGCCTGCTGCCCGTTTTCCAGTACTGCAATCAGGCACCGACCGACTGCGAGCCCCGAGCCGTTGAGCGTGTGAACAAATTGCGGCTTGCCGCCATCAGCAGGCTTGAAACGCGCATTCATCCGGCGTGCTTGAAAGTCCCCAGTGGTCGAAACCGACGAAATCTCGCGATATGCATTTTGCCCAGGCAACCAGGCTTCGATGTCAAAGGTACGGCGTGCGCCGAAGCCCATATCACCCGTACACAGGATCACTGTGCGGTAGGGCAGGCCGAGCCGCTCCAGAATGTCTTCGGCGCAGCGCAGCATACGCTTTTGTTCGTCATCGGATTTCTCCGGATGAACGATGGAAACCATCTCTACCTTTTCGAACTGATGCTGGCGCAACATCCCAGCGGTGTCGCGCCCGGCACTGCCTGCCTCAGAACGGAAGCACAAAGTATGGGCCGTGTAGCGGCGCGGCAGATAACCTTCCTCGATTACATGCCCGGCCGCAATATACGTCAGCGGCACCTCAGAGGTTGGCACCAGCCACATACCTTCCTCGGTTCGGTAACTGTCTTCGCCGAACTTCGGCAACTTGTCCGTGCCATACATGGCTTCGTCCCGCACAAGCACCGGAGGGTTGGCTTCGGTCAGCCCGTTATGGTCAACATGCGTGTCGATCATGAATTGCGCGAGCGCACGGTGAATGCGTGCAACCGCACCCGACATCAAGACAAAACGAGCCCCAGAAATCTTGGCAGCTGTCTCAAAATCCATCGACGGTGCGACGCCGCGGATTTCGAAGTGTTCCTTCGGCTCGAAATCGAATGTTTTTATATCCCCCCAGCGACGCATTTCGACGTTGTCGCCTTCATCTGCGCCATCCGGCACATCTTCGGCAGGGATATTCGCGATCCGTGCCAGCATGTCTGTCAGTTGAGCGTCCAGTTCCTTGGCCTCTGCGTGCATGCGGGCGATCTCGGCCTTCTTTTCCGAGACCAAAGCGCGCAGACGTTCAAATTCGGCTTCATCGCCTTTGGCCTTGGCTGCGCCTACCATCTTGGAGGCCTTGTTCTGCTCCGCCTGCGCCGTTTCCGCCGCGCTGATCTTGTCACGACGCGCCGCATCGAGAGACAGGATCGCGTCAGCCATCGGCGCGTCTCCGCGACGGGCGAGGCCTGCGTCAAAGCCAGTTGGGTTTTCTCGAATGGCGCGAATATCGTGCATGTTTCGGGTCCTGCGGCATGAATCGATTTTCAGCCTTATGACCGATCTTTCCAACGATCAAAACACCATCATGCGAAATGGCGCCTGTTAATTGCGCATCCGTGCCCGGTCTTGCGCTTCTCGCCAGTGCCTGCGCACCCATAGGTCAACTGGTGCGACGATGGTCTGCGCACCATCGGCCGCGCGTGCCGAAATGACACCGGCGACCAGCGCGCGATTGTCCTGATGGATCACCGTAGGTCCGCCGGAATTTCCGGAAATGACCTCGCACCCGAACAGCCAAAATGGCTCCGATGACAGATGCGGGCAGCCCTTGTGGGCATTCAACACATGTGGCCGCCTGTTATGATAGCCGAGCAGCGTACCCGCGCGATCCCGTTGGTCTTTTGTGCCGGTATAAAGCTCCAGCGGTGTCACCGCCGACGCCGGTATCGGATCGGCCAACCGGATCAAAGCGACATCATACCTTAGCCGTTCTGTCCCATCCGTGTCCGCGTAGAGCGGGTGCACCTCAATGTTTTTCGATGTCCGGTGCGCAACAAAGCTACCACGGTCCCACCCGGCAACAAAATGCCGCTCGGATTTCGACAGGGCGCCCTGCACGCAGTGTGCCGCCGTCAAAACAAGGTCGGGGGCAATCAGCGTCCCCGTGCATCCGCGTCTGACCCGATATCCGGCGCTGTTCACCCGCCCGACAGCTTGCCAAATGCGTCGCTCTTCCGGCGCAAGCGCAGGCATTGGTTCCGCGACAACGGGCAGCACCGTGCCTACCAGCGCTGCCACCGCGAGACCGGCGGCACAGCAAATCTTTATCAGCAGCTTCATTGTGCTATCCAACGAGGTCGGGGGCTTAGATGCAATGCACGAACACGCGATGCTGCCATGGCGCGCATTTGCAACCGATTCATCCGTTTTCCTGTGTCGCATTGCCTTGCAAAGCTGCGTGGCAACCCATAGGTTCCGCCGAAATCGGCAGAGCGCTGACAAAGCGCCAAGCTGTGAGAGACGCAAAGGACACCTTCCATGGATGCATTCGCCCAGTTCGTACCACTGATCCTCATTTTCGCGATCATGTATTTCCTGCTGATCAGACCACAGCAGAAAAAAATGAAAGACCACCAGGCCATGGTTGCCGGGCTGCGCCGCGGCGACATGGTTGTCACCCAAGGCGGCGTGATCGGCAAAGTATCCAAGGTCAAAGACGACAATGAGTTGGAACTGGAGATCGCAGATGGCGTGCGCGTTCGGGTGGTGCAGTCGACTATCGCCTCGGTCATGTCAAAAACCGAGCCGGCGAAGTAAGAACACCCTATAGCGCATTGAAAAGGCGTCACTATGCTTCAGATCGATCTCTGGAAACGGATCACCATTCTGTTGGCCTGTGCCGCTGGCCTGTGGCTGGCAGTGCCGAACATGTTTTATACGCAGGTAGAACAGCACAACGATGCTGTACAGGCGATCGAACTGGGCAATAGCTCGGCGGAAAACGAGGCAATGCGTGCACGGTGGCCCGAATGGATGCCATCAGGTCTGGTCAATCTGGGTCTTGATTTGCGCGGTGGCGCGCATTTGCTCGCCGAGGTCAAGGTGGACGATGTCTATGCCAGCCGGATGGAGGCTTATTGGCCGGAAATCCGCGATGCTCTTCGGCCCGAGCGTGCGACTATCGGGACGATCCGCCTGCAACCATCACCGATTGACGAGGTGCGCGTGCGTATCTCTCAACCCGAGGGGATAACGCGCGCATTGGAAGTTGTGCGCGGATTGGCGCGTCCGGTCCAGACGCTCAGCGGAGTGGGCGCAAACGATATCGAAGTGCGCGCCGAAGGTGACGTGATTATCGTCACGTTGTCCGAAGCGGAAAAGCTGGCATCGGACGAGCGCACGGTCCAGCAAAGCCTTGAAATCATTCGCCGTCGCATCGACGAAGTCGGTACCCGTGAACCGACGATCCAACGGCAGGGCGCCGATCGGATTTTGATCCAAGTCCCCGGTATCGGTTCTGCCGCCGAACTGAAGGAAATTATTGGCACAACGGCGCAGCTTACGTTTAACCCGGTGGTCACACGGGGAACCGACGAGAATGCAAATCCGGGCATCGGAAACAAGCTTGTGCCTTCTCTGGATGAGCCCGGAACGTTCTATACGATCGAATCCGCGGCTGTTGTGACCGGTGAAGAACTGGTAGATGCCCAGCCGTCTTTCGATCAAAACGGACGACCGGCGGTTAACTTCCGGTTCAATACCTCAGGCGCTCGCAAATTTGGCGATTATACCGCTGAAAACATCGGGTCGCCGTTTGCCATTGTTCTTGACGACGAAGTTGTCAGCGCCCCGACGATCCAAAGTCACATTCCCGGCGGCTCTGGGATCATCACCGGCAACTTTACGGTAGAAGAATCAACCAATCTGGCCGTTCTTCTGCGCGCGGGTGCTCTGCCAGCCGGGTTAGAGTTCCTTGAAGAGCGCACGATTGGCCCGGAACTGGGACAAGACAGTATCGACGCTGGTAAAGTCGCCACGATCGTCGCCTTTGTCGCCGTACTCGTGTTTATGTTCCTCAGCTACGGGCTCTTTGGCGTTTTCGCCAACATTGCGCTGATTATCAATATCGGGTTGATATTTGGACTGCTCAGCCTCATTGGCGGTACGCTGACATTACCCGGTATCGCCGGCATTGTCCTGACGGTTGGTATGGCGGTGGATGCCAACGTGCTGATTTTCGAGCGGATTCGCGAAGAGCTGAAAACCTCCAAGGGTCCGGCGCGTGCGATTGAACTGGGGTATGAAAAGGCGTTGTCGGCCATTCTGGACGCCAATATCACCACCTTCATTACCGCCACGATCCTGTTCGCAATGGGGTCGGGCCCTGTACGCGGCTTTGCCATTACGTTGGGTCTGGGGATTTTGACATCTGTCTTTACCGCCATTTTTGTCACGCGTCTCTTTGTCGTGATGTGGTTCGAGCGGAAACGCCCGAAGAAACTCGAGGTCTGATATGCGTCTGCGTCTGGTCAAACAGAATACGAACTTCGATTTCTTCAAGCGATGGAAACTGTGGCTGGGTATTTCCGGTCTGATGATGGTTGTGGCCTTTGCTTCGTTTATGGTTCAGGGGCTCAACTTCGGCATCGATTTTCGTGGTGGCACGACGATCCGCACGGAAAGCCCGCTGCCCGTCGACATAGGTGTGTATCGTGATGCCATTGGCACACTCGAACTGGGTGACGTGACAATTACTGAGGTGTTTGATCCCACGTTCGAAGAAGACCAGAACGTTGCCATGATCCGCATTCAGGCTCAGGACGGTGAAGAAGCGGTATCTGCACAAATCGTCAGTGACGTACAGGCGGCGCTGCAGACCGTGCGACCGGATATCAAATTCATTTCGGTCGAATCGGTTGGTCCCAAAGTATCGGGTGAATTGATACAGACAGCGGTGATTGCCGTGGTGCTCGCCATTGGGGCCGTTCTGATCTACATCTGGTTGCGCTTTGAATGGCAGTTTGCGGCTGGGGCCGTACTGGCGCTTGTGCACGATGTGATCCTCACAATCGGTGTCTTTTCCGAGCTGCAAATCAGATTTGATCTCGCGATCATCGCGGCCCTGCTCACGATTGTTGGTTACTCACTCAATGACACGGTGGTGGTCTTTGACCGGGTGCGGGAGAATTTGCGCAAGTACAAAAAGCGGCCATTGGCCGAAGTGCTGAACGTGTCGATCAACGAAACCCTGAGCCGTACATTCATGACCTCGGTCACAACACTGTTGGCCCTGATTGCCCTGTTTGTGCTGGGTGGCGACGTGATCCGCGGCTTTGTCTTTGCCATGATCTGGGGTGTGATTGTGGGCACTTACAGCTCGATCTTCGTGGCCTCGGCTGCGCTGCTGTACCTCGGCGTCAAGCGCGACTGGTCCAAGCCGGACGCCAATGCGGGCAATCAATACGCGAACATAGATGCCTGAGACGCTGGTCAACCTGTCGGAAATCGACGGGTTGGTCTGGCTTTTCATCGCGGTTGTTGCGGCGGGGCTCGTCCGTGGCTTTGCCGGGTTTGGCAGTGGAATGATCATAATGGCCGTGGCATCTTCGGTGCTGTCTCCGGTGGCTGCCGTGATCTTTATGATGATGGCAGAACTTTTGGGGCCATTGCCGAACCTTCGCGCTGCGTGGCGGGATGGCGCTCCGCGCGACGTCGGGCGCTTGATGATCGGGGCCATTGTCGCGGTTCCGGTCGGGGTTTGGTGCCTTGCCAACATGTCTGCCGATTTTTTCGGCTGGGTGGTTTCGACGGTTGTTCTCGTGCTCCTCTTTGCTTTGATCAGCGGCTGGCGATACCGCGGTATCCTGACGCCACGGCTCACCATGGCGACCGGGGCATTGGGGGGCTTCATGTCAGGCTTCGCAGGAATTCCCGGGCCTCCGGTAATTATGCTGTACATGTCCAGCCGGCTGCCAATCGCTACGATCCGTGCGAACTTTCTATTGTACCTGCTGGCGATCGACGTGGTGATGATCTCCGTTTTCTGGGTGTCTGATCTATTCCTGTGGGAGATTGCCGTGCTCGGATTGCTGGCCGGTATCCCGAACGTTCTGGCAAACATTGCGGGGGCGCGGCTTTTTGACCCCGATGCCGAGGGTATTTTTCGCGCCGTGGCCTATATCGTGATCGCAGCATCCGCTATTCTGGGCCTGCCGATTTGGAAGTGAGGAACCGACATGCGCCTGAATGAGATCAGCTATACCGATGCCAAGCCGGTCGAAGGCTACGGCCCGGGGTTTTTCCGGATCGGTGGTGAGGTCCATCAGGGGCCGATCTTGGTAGGCCCACAAGGTATCACGCCGTGGGGCGGTGTGACGGATGCCGAGCTTCTGGTGCAGCTTGCCGGGCAGGTTGACGTCGTTTTTGTCGGAACGGGTGCCGAGATTGCGCATCTGCCCGAAGCGCTGCGGACGGCGATGGAAGAGGCAGGGCTGGGCGTGGAAACCATGGCATCACCAGCGGCATGCCGCACCTACAATGTGCTGCTGAGTGAGGGGCGACGGATTGCTTTGGCCTTGTTGCCGGTCTGATCAGCCTTTTGCAGGTGACAACAATCGGTTAACGCTTGTTCCATGAAGTTGGAAGTGACCGATCTAAGCGTGGCCCGTGGCGGCGTGCCGGTTCTGGCAAACGTGTCGTTAACGCTGGCGCCGGGACAAGCGCTGATCCTGCGCGGACCTAATGGCGCGGGAAAGACCACATTGCTGCGCACGCTGGCCGGGTTGCAACCTCCGCTGTCGGGGCGGATCGAAGGTGCAGAAGATCAGATTGCCTACGCAGCACATTCCGACGGGTTGAAATCAATGCTGACCGTGCGTGAAAACCTCGGTTTTTGGGCAGACGTGTTTGGCGCGTCAAACATCGACGCGGCGCTGGACAGTTTTGCGCTGCACGAGCTTGCTGACCGGCTTGCAGGGACCTTGTCCGCCGGCCAGAAACGGCGGTTGGGGCTGGCGCGGCTGTTGGTGACGGGACGACCGATTTGGATGCTCGATGAGCCCACGGTTTCGCTGGACACCAACGCGGTATCTCTTTTTGCCCAAGCCGTTGACGTCCACCTTGCCAAAGGTGGGGCCGCATTGATTGCGACCCATATAGACCTTGGGCTGCGTTCCGCCGAAGTCCTCGATATATCTTCCATGCGTGTCACTGCGGATGTTATGGCCGGAGCCAGTGACGAGGCCTTTTTGTGAAGGCGCTGTTGCTAAGGGATTTGCGCCTTGCCATGCGGGCAGGTGGCGGATTTGGCCTCGGGCTGGCCTTTTTCCTTATCCTGACCGTGCTTGTCCCCTTTGGTGTCGGTCCCGAATCCGATCTGCTCGCTCGGATTGCGCCGGGTGTGCTCTGGGTGGGCGCATTGCTTGCCTGCCTTTTGTCGCTGGATCGATTGCTCGCTCTGGATTGGGAGGATGGCACCCTTGATCTGCTGGCCACGTCGCCGTTGCCCTTGGAGGCCGCGCTCAGTGTCAAGGCGTTGGCGCATTGGATCACGACTGGTCTGCCGTTGGTTCTGGTCGCACCTGTTCTCGGCGTATTGCTGAACCTGCCGGGGCCCGGGTACATTTGGCTGGTCGTGTCACTTGCCGCTGGCACGCCCGCATTGTCCGTGATCGGCACCTTCGGCGCAGCTCTGACTGTTGGCGTCAAAAGAGGAGGGCTGCTGATGTCATTGCTTGTGCTGCCGCTCTACGTTCCGACGCTGATCTTCGGGGCCGAGGTTGCGCGCCGCGGCGCATCTGCGATGCCGGTGGAAACCCCGCTGCTGATGCTGTGTGGCATTACAGCAGGGGTAATCGCGGCGATGCCCTTTGCCTCGGCAGCCGCTTTGCGGGTGAACTTGCGGTGAACGTGGCGTTTTGCCCATTGAGCGCCTTGCGCAGAAAGACTACCTAAGACCCATGTCACTGACTGAAAACGATAACCAGCCAAGCGGCAACAGCAGCCTTTGGTCTTATGCCAATCCGGTGAAGTTCCTTCGGTTCAGCGAAAAAGTGCTGCCTGCGCTGTGGACGCTGTCCGCAGTTGCGCTGGTCGTTGGTCTGGTTTGGGGGTTTTTCTTCACGCCGGATGATTTTCGCCAAGGCTCTACCGTCAAGATCATTTACCTGCATGTTCCGTCTGCCTTGATGGCAATCAATGCGTGGCTGATGATGCTGGTGGCGTCGCTGATCTGGCTCGTCCGTCGACATCACGTTAGCGCATTGGCCGCCAAAGCCGCCGCTCCGGTAGGGGTTGTGATGACGCTTATTGCACTGGCGACAGGTGCGCTCTGGGGGCAACCGATGTGGGGAACATGGTGGGTCTGGGATCCGCGACTGACATCGTTTCTCATCCTTTTCCTGTTTTACTTGGGCTATATCGCTTTGTGGGAAGCAATCGAAGATCCCGATACTGCGGCTGACCTGACCTCGGTTCTGTGCCTTGTTGGTTCGGTTTTCGCGATTCTGTCGCGCTATGCTGTGCTGTTTTGGAACCAGGGATTGCACCAGGGGGCATCGCTGAGCCTCGACAAAGAGGAAAACGTGGCCGACGTGTTTTACTTTCCACTTCTGGTGGCGATTGCTGGCTTTGTGCTGTTGTTCTTGGCGTTGGTCTTGTACCGGACCGGAACAGAGATACGCCTGCGCCGCGCGCGGGCACTGCTGGCACGGGAGGCGCGCTCATGATGCCGGATCTGGGCAAATACGCCGGCACAGTTCTGAGTTCCTATGCGGCAACTCTGGCGTTGCTGTTCCTGCTTGTGCTGATCACGCTTTACCAAGGCCGAAAGGCGCGCAGGGCTTTGGAAGAAATCGAAAAAAGGCGTCGTCCTGATGGCTAGGGTGTCGCCGATGATGATCGCGCCGCCTGTGATCTTTGCGGGTTTTGTCGCACTGGCCGCAGTCGGCATGTTCCGGGATGATCCGACGCAACTGCGTTCGACGTTGATTGACCAGCCTGCGCCAGAGATCACGCCAGTGGCTCTTGACGGGTTCGACGGCGTCACCGGTGAAAATCTCGCGACCGGCACAGTGACCCTTGTAAACTTCTGGGCAAGCTGGTGCCCGCCATGCCACGCTGAACATCCAAAGCTGCTTGAGATGGAAGCAGAGGGCATGAATATCGTTGGCGTAAACTTCAAAGACAAAGCCGGGCCTGCATCTGGCTATCTGCAAAAGGACGGCAACCCGTTCGTCGCCGTTGCGTTTGATCCACAGGGGCGCACTGCGCTTGATTGGGGGGTGACCGCCCCGCCAGAGACCTTCATTCTGGATGGTGACGGCACAGTTCTTTACCGGTTTGCAGGCCCCTTGGTCGGTAGTGACTACGAAAACCGCTTTCTGCCCGAACTAGAAAAGGCATTGGAGCGCTGATGCTCCCAACGGCACGCGAGTTCTTTTACGTACTAGTGCCGATCATTTTCAACTTGGGTATTTTCGGCTTGTTCATGGCCTTTGGCCCAGAGGTGGTTGAGCAGTCGTGGACAATCTTTGTTGCGGTCATAGTGATGATCGGCGCCGCCGCGTCCGGATTTCTGGCGTATTTCGAAGACAGGATCAGAAATGGATACGCTTGGTTCGGTATTTTTCTGAACGGGCTGGTCGGTGTGCTGGTATTCGCATCTGTTTACAAGGTTGCTGGTGTTGTCTGCGCGGCCCCTGTCTGCGTCGGGGCTGATCCTGTACTGATCGCCGATCTGGCGTTGCAAGCGCCTTTCGCGCTGTCGCTCGACACGCTGGCGAATACGCCGGAACACCAGATCGTCAAAATTTATACCGATTTCCCGACCGCTGTTTATTTTGCAACGGTGACGTTTACGACGCTGGGATACGGTGATCTGCAGCCTGTTCCCGCCATGAGATTGCTGGCAGGGGTTGAGGCGATGATCGGTTATGTGTACTTGGGTTTTTTGGTGGGCGCTGCATTTCACTGGGCGAGCAATGACCAGCAAGAGACTGTATTCTCTTGGAAAACCCTAAAAGTGCGCGTCGGACGGAATTTTCGTGGTCGTGACGGTTAAGCCAAAAGCAGCGCAGCACCGATCATCAAAAAAGCCACAGCAGGAGCGAGACCAAGCGCAAAGTTCACGGGATGACGCGCAGCTGTTTTGATCGAAGTCTTAACAAATTGTGTCATATCGGGCCTCCTTTCCTATACTTAAAGTAGGGAAATCATTGCAAAAAGTCAAGGTCCGGGCACATCACCGTGCCCGGACACTGCGCGGCAATTAAGCCGCTTTGGCCAGATTGCGCAGCACGTAGTGCAATACGCCACCATGTTCGATGTATTCGATCTCGATCGCCGTATCGATACGGCACTTCAAAGTGATCTCCTTCACCGTTCCGTCCGCCATCGTGATAGTGCAGGGAACTTCCTGCAGTGGTTTGATGGTATCCAAACCGGAAATGGACACAGTCTCTTCGCCTGTCAGACCGAGAGACTTGCGCGTGTCGCCACCGGTGAATTCGAACGGAATGACGCCCATGCCAACGAGGTTGGACCGGTGGATACGCTCAAAGCTTTCTGCAACTACGGCTTTGACCCCCAGCAGGGCAGTGCCTTTCGCAGCCCAGTCGCGCGACGAGCCCGCACCGTATTGCTCTCCGCCAAAGATCACCAACGGCGTCCCTTGCTCCTGATAGGCCATTGCCGCGTCAAAGATTGACGTCTGTTTGCCGTCAGGCCCTTTGGTGTAGCCACCTTCAACGCCATCCAGCATTTCGTTCTTGATGCGGATGTTGGCAAAGGTGCCGCGCATCATCACTTCGTGGTTGCCGCGCCGCGATCCGTAAGAGTTGAATTCGCGCTGTGGCACCTGACGCTCGATCAGGTATTGGCCTGCCGGTGTCGTATCCTTGAACGACCCCGCCGGAGAGATATGGTCGGTCGTGATCATATCACCCAGTAGGGCAAGCACAGAGGCATTCTCGATATTAGAGATCGTACCCGGCTCTGGGTCCATGCCTTGGAAGTATGGCGGGTTCTGAACGTAGGTCGATGTGGGTGGCCAGTCATAGGTCTTGCTGTCCGTTGTCTCAACACCTTGCCATTTCTCATCGCCTTTGAACACGTCAGCGTATTTCTCCTGGAAGGCTTGGCGCGTGACCGTCTGCTCTACCAGTTCTGCGACTTCCTTGCTGGTGGGCCAGATATCCTTGAGGTAGACATCATTGCCGTCCTGATCCTGACCCAGTGGGTCCTTGGCAATGTCGATGTTCATGTCACCCGCCAGAGCGTAGGCGACCACCAGCGGTGGCGACGCGAGATAGTTCGCGCGGACGTCCGGACTGATCCGACCTTCAAAGTTTCGGTTGCCGGAAAGCACCGATGTTGCAATCAGGTCACCCTTGTTGATGGCCTCCGACAGTTCCTTCTGGATCGGACCAGAATTACCGATGCAAGTGGTGCAGCCGTAACCGACGAGGTTGAAACCGATCGCATCCAGATCTTCCTGAAGCTCTGCCGCTTCAAGGTAGGCTGACACAACCTGGCTGCCGGGGGCGAGAGACGTCTTGACCCATGGTTTGCGGGTCAGACCTTTTTCGCGCGCTTTCCGCGCGACCAGACCGGCACCGATCATGACATAAGGGTTGGACGTATTCGTGCAGGAGGTGATCGATGCAATAACAATCGAGCCGTCGTGCAGTTGATAGTCTTCGCCTTCGACCGCGTGACTTTTGTGGTGCCCGATGTCGCCGGGAATATGGTTTGGGGCAGGCTGGCCGCCTTCACCGGTCCATTCGGCTTTTTCTTCGGCATCCGCACGTTTCTCGGGACGTTGACCTTTGATGTAATCGCCAAAAGCCTTGGCGGCATCGGTGAGCGAGATGTAGTCCTGAGGGCGCTTGGGGCCTGAAATCGCCGGAACGATCGTGCCCATGTCAAGGTGCAGCGTGTCGGTGTAAACCGGTGCATAATCGGCACCGCGCCAGAAGCCGTTCTCTTTGGCGTAGGCTTCGACCAGCGCGACGCGGTCCTTGTCGCGACCGGTATTGGTCAGATAACGCAGGGTTTCGTCATCAATCGGGAAGAACCCGCATGTCGCACCGTACTCTGGCGCCATGTTTGCGATTGTCGCGCGGTCCGCGAGCGGCAGACGGTCGAGACCTTCGCCATAAAATTCGACGAACTTGCCCACAACACCCTTTTCGCGCAGCATTTCAACGACCTTGAGAACGAGGTCTGTGCCTGTGGTGCCTTCCATCATGGAGCCGGTTAACTCAAACCCGACAACCTCGGGGATCAGCATGGAAATCGGCTGACCGAGCATGGCAGCTTCGGCCTCGATGCCGCCTACGCCCCAGCCCAGAACTGCGGCACCGTTAACCATCGTTGTATGGCTGTCCGTGCCCACCAGCGTGTCGGGGTAAGCAACTTCCTTGCCGTTCTGATCCGTGTCCGTCCAAACGGTTTGGGCGAGATACTCAAGGTTGACCTGATGGCAAATGCCGGTGCCTGGAGGGACAACGCGGAAGTTGTTGAACGCCTTTTGGCCCCACTTGAGGAATGTGTAGCGTTCGATGTTGCGCTCATACTCACGATCGACGTTCATCTGGAACGCGCGCGGGTTGCCGAACTCGTCGATCATGACCGAGTGGTCAATGACAAGGTCCACCGGGTTCAGCGGGTTGATCTTTTCCGGGTCGCCACCCAAAGCGACCAGACCGTCGCGCATGGCTGCAAGGTCAACAACAGCAGGTACACCGGTGAAGTCCTGCATCAAAACGCGGGCGGGGCGGTAAGCGATCTCGCGGGGGTTCTTCCCTCCCTTGCTCGCCCATTCGGCAAATGCCTTGATGTCATCTACCGACACGGTCTTGCCGTCTTCAAAACGCAACATGTTTTCCAGCACCACCTTGAGTGCAGCAGGAAGCGAACTGAAATCACCTAGGCCTGCCTCTGTCGCGGCAGGAATGGAGTAGTAGTCGACGCTTTGATCGCCAACTGTAAGTGTTTTACGGGTTTTGGAGGTGTCGTGACCAACGGTAATGGGCATAGGGGCTCCCTTCGGCTAAGGTTGGGTCATCGTTGAGTTGCCGTCTCCATGCCTCATGACGACGGCCATTTCAACCGGATAAGGCGGGTGTGCGGCAAAATGTATACTATTGTACACCGATTTTTTGCAACAATTCACGAAAACTCTCAAGAAACCTTGATTGGAGTTTCTCCCGCGTCGCCTCTAGGTTCGGATGACTGGCCAAATTCGGTCTCAAGAGGAATCAGATGAAGAGCTTTCTGCACGCCATTGCCATCACCTTTGCAGCGTCCATACCGGCCATGGCGCAGCAAACCGCCGTGGTGGTCGAGCTTTACACATCGCAGGGATGCTCGTCTTGCCCGCCGGCAGACGAGATGATGGCGGTGCTGGCAGAGCGTGAAGATGTGATCGCCTTGTCGCTGCATGTCGACTATTGGGACTACATCGGCTGGAAGGATGAATTCGCAGACCCGCGGCACGCCAAGCGCCAGCGCGGCTATGCAATGGAGGCAGGGCGCCGTTCTGTCTACACACCAGAGATGATTGTAAACGGGACCAGCGACATTGTCGGCGCCAAACCGATGAAGCTGGCCACGGCAATCGACAAGCACAAGGGCGACGCCAAGACGGTCGAACTCAAGCTGACGCGAAACGGCGACATGATCGCGATTGATGCAAAAAAGGTTTCAGGTTCGCAGGCCGCGATGACGGTGCACATGGTGCGCTATCAGCCCCGGCGCAAATCGAACATAACACGTGGTGAGAACGCTGGCCGCACGCTCGAATATGTCAATGTTGCGCAGGATTGGCAGCAGCTCACGACGTGGAATGGCGACGAGCCGCTTCAAATCGAAGCTGCGGCGCCCGGCGAGTGGCCCATTGTCGTTCTCGTGCAGCGGGATGACTACGGGCCGATCCTTGCAGCTGGCCGGATCGACTGAACCTTAGCCCAATTGGTGGCGCCACCGGCGGTGAACCCAGAACCATTGTGACGGGTCTTCTTTGATGCGCGCGGCCAAGCGATCGTTTAGTTCCTGTGTCATTTCCTCAGGAGTGGAGGCGGCAACAGGCGCTTCGACGACCGTGTCAAAAGTCAGCCCATCGGCGCGTCGGATGCCAAAAAATGGAATGAGCAATGCGTTATAACGCAAGCTCAACTCGGCTGCAGACACTGCTGTGCGCGCGGGTTGGCCGAGAAAACCCAGAGCGGGTGCTGCGTGGACATGCTGATCGTACAGCAAGACAAGCTGCCCCCCCTGTTTAAAGTGGCGTACGAAACCCGCGGTTCCGCTGCGTCCTTGCGGAAAGACCGGTCCGCCGAAGGCTTCCATGGTGCGGACGTAATGCTCGTTGAAATACGGGTTGTGCATGTTGCGGTAAAGACCACCCACATTGCAGCCTCTGGCGACGAGGGCGGCGCGCACGGCTTCGTAATTTCCGTAGTGGCTGGTGACCAGAATGACAGGTTTTTTGTCGGCGGCGGCAGCTTTCAAAGCCGCGAAACCTGCTCCGGACAGTTCGGCCTCGCGCAGTCGTGCGGGAAATTCCCGGCTTGAGTAATTTTCGATAAAGGTCCGACCGACATTGTTAAGACACTTGGCAGCTATGGCTTTGCGCTCGGTAAGGGGGCTGTCGGGCCAGATAAGCTCAAGATTGTCCAGCGCCCGCCTGCGGTATCCGGCGAGTGGCCCGATCAAATGCTGCAAGATACGGCCCACCAGCGGGACGCGTATGTGATAGGGAAGTGCCAAGCCAAGGCGAATGATGCCTACGATCGCAAGATTGCTGACTTACTGCGACAGACGTTTGAGGCGATTGGCTGGCCCTTGGGACATTGTTTTGCGGGACTTTCAGGCTCAATGGCAGATCGGCTGCATCGCCCGTTAAGCCTTATATCCCACTCGTGTGAACCACAAGCAGACCGACTGAGGCTAATCATTCTGGTTCGCCGCTATCGACGATCAGCAGCAACTCGCCCGATGCTTCCAAATCACGTATGGATTGCACAATGTTGGCGGCAGCGTCTTCCATTTCGGCACCCTTGACGGTGCCACGGTCCTGAATTTCGTCGCGCAGTTGGTCTGCCATACGCGCTGACATGTTCTCGAGGATAAACTCTGCGGAGGCCTGAAGCCCCGCATTCTCTGCGCCGGCCAGAGCGGTCACCAAAGCTTCCTGATCCAGAACACGCACCACGCGTGGAATATCCCGTGCGGCAATACGCTGTGGAATATTGCTAAAGGTAAAGATCGCGCGTCTTACCAGTTCGGCAAATCCTGCGTCGGTCTCGTCCAACCCTTCCAGCACATCATCTCGTGTGGTTGTTTTGGTTGAATTCAGGATTGCGCCCACGCGCTCAACAGGTCCGCTGTCGAAGGCTTTCAACGGCTCTGCGTCCAATTGCGTCGCCAGCGACAGACCAATCCTGTCGACAGCATCAGGGCTGACAGCGCTGGTCAGCGATACGGCGTAGGTAATCTTGCGCGCCTGCGGCCCCGGCAACATTCCCAGCAATTCAGCAGCTTTTTTTACGTCGATCTTTGACAACAGCACCGCTGCGACCTCGGTGCTTTCGTTTTGCAGAACCGGTAGCAGCTTTTCTGGTCCCAGATCTCGCAGGCGCTGCCATGGGTCACCGTATTGCCGAACACCTGCTTCCTTGCGCAAGCGCATGGCGGTCTGCTTTGATATCTTGCCGTCCAACGCCTCCAAGGCACCCGCGATCCCGCCGCTGAACGATAATCCGATGCTTTCAAGCTCTGTTGCGAATTCCTCGACAACGCTGGCGACCGTGTCGCGGTCAACCGTACGCATGGCGCCCATCTGCTCGGTCAGCTGTGCCTGCAATTCCTCTGGCAGTTCCTCCAGTGGAATGTCCGCACCTTCATTAATCAAAAGGCGCACCACGATGGCCGCTTTGGCCTTTCGGCTCAAGCGCGAGGGTCTGCCAGCCACCGCACCGGGTAATGCCGGGAAACCGGATGAGGGGACCATTTCTGTCATCACTACCACTCTGTATGATCTTGATTTGTTCTCACACAGAAAAGTAAATTTTGCCTGAAATGATCAGCCCTCGGTCGCGCCGGTCAGTAGTTGAATGTTGTGCCCGTCGCGATCGCTGTGCGCAGCGACTGTTCCGACCACGTGCCGCTGCCGCCATGCGCGCGAATGGCCTTCAACTGTGCCATTGCCAGATCAATGTCACCTGCTTCGACGTGTCCTTGTCCCATGTAGGAACGCGCAAGGATATTGGCCGGATCCTGATCGATGGCACGTTGATAAAACATCATGGCCAGTTCCGGGTTGCCCAGCTTGCGATGCGTAAAGCCCATATACGTCAGGCGGCCCGCATCCCCTTCTGGCAGCGCTTTGGCGACAGTCTGTGCGTCTTCAAACTGACCGGCATAGGCAAACTGGCGCACCGCTTCGTAAAGCTCGTCACGATCAAGACTGCTTTCTTTTGGCGCCACGCATTTTCCGGCTTCTTTGTCGTATACCTTACCGCCGGTGCAAAAAACGGTCGGTTTTGAGGGTGGTTCGTCGTCGCCTGCGGCCAAGGCCATGGAAGGGGCCATCAAGAGGGCGGCTACAATCTTGCGCATCTTGTCTACTCCTGTTCAATGCTACATCGGATGCTAGCGCGTGCCACCGATAAAAAAAGGCGCTCTGTCAGAGCGCCCTTACAATATTACGTGAAGACTGATTTTCAGCCTGTGGTAGGCACGCATTTTCCAGCTTCGCTGTCATAAATGCTCCCCTCAGCACAGGACATTGACGCCTGTTCTTTGCCCCAGTTGCATTCATAGGCAAATCCCATGGCAGGGATAATTGTCAGGGCCACCGCGGCGGCCAAAGTCTTGATCGTCATTGCGGTTCTCCATGTTGAACGTATGCGACAAGAGTAGCGTGCGCTGCCGCTGCGTCAACGTAATTTGCCTGTTCGTCTGGCTGGCGCCCTTATGGTGCTTAGTCTTTGAACACCCGATCAAAGATCGTATCGACGTGTTTGGTATGGTAGGCCATGTCGAATTTCTCTTCGATTTCCTCTTTAGACAGGGCCGCACAAACCTCTGGGTCGCACAGCAATTCTTGCTTGAAATCGGTGCGATGCTCCCAGACCTTGAGCGCATTGCGCTGCACCATCGCGTAGGCGTCCTCACGGCTGACACCAGCCTGTGTCAGAGCCAGAAGAACGCGTTGGCTCATCACCAGACCTGGGAATTTGTTCATGTTGTCCAGCATGTTCTGAGGGAAGATCAGCATCTTTTCAATCACACCGGTCAGCCGTGCGAGGGCGAAATCGAGTGTGACTGTAGCATCCGGACCAATCATCCGTTCTACCGAACTGTGGGAGATATCCCGTTCGTGCCATAGGGCCACGTTTTCCATTGCAGGGATGACAGCCATGCGCACCAGACGCGCAAGCCCGGTGAGGTTTTCGGTTAGGACAGGGTTTTTCTTGTGCGGCATCGCTGACGAACCCTTTTGCCCCATCGAGAAGAATTCGGCACCTTCAAGCACTTCTGTGCGTTGCATGTGACGAATCTCAACGGCCACGTTTTCTACCGAAGACGCGATGATGCCCAGCGTGGCGAAAAAGGCCGCATGGCGGTCGCGCGGGATGACCTGCGTACTGATGGGCTCCGGCGTCAGGCCAAGCTGCGTGCAAACGTGTTCCTCGACGCGTGGGTCGATATTGGCAAAAGTGCCGACAGCGCCCGAAATTGCCCCTGTGGCGATTTCTTCCCGCGCAGTGCGCAGCCGCGTCAGGTTTCGATCCATCTCGGCGTAAAAACGGGCAAAAGTCAGCCCCATGGTGGTGGGCTCGGCATGGATGCCGTGGCTTCGACCGACACGCAATGTGTGCTTATGCTCCATCGCACGCGTTTTCAGGGCCTCAAGCAGCTTTTCCATATCGGCGATCAGAATGTCTGCGGCGCGCACCAGTTGCACGTTGAGACAGGTATCCAGCACATCCGACGACGTCATGCCCTGATGTACAAAGCGCGCCTCTTCCGCGCCGACGTGCTCTGCCAGATGGGTCAGAAAGGCGATGACATCGTGTTTTGTCACAGCCTCGATTTCGTCGATCCGCGCCACGTCGAATTCTACGTCTTTGGCTTTCCAAACAGCATCCGCATTCTCGCGTGGAATAACGCCCAAATCGGCCATGGCATCGCAGGCATGAGCTTCGATCTCATACCAGATGCGGAATTTGGTTTCCGGGCTCCAGATGGCGACCATTTCGGGGCGGGAGTAGCGGGGGATCATGCGCGCGAACCTCTTTTCGGGATTGTTTACCGGGTTGGCTGGCTCTTAAACTGCGCGGCAAGGCATCACAAGCGCGGAGCCCAAGTAAATGAGAAAGCTGGTCGTTTTGACGCTGGTCTGTGCGCAGCCGTTGTACGCCGATGCCGAGTGGCGCTCTTTGTCTGGGGAGGCGGTACGTGATGCATTAAGCGGCAAGCGGGTCCAATATGCGCGCGCATGGCAACATTTCTACGCGTCAGGACGTACACTTTATAACGCGGGGCAGGACAGTTGGGGGTACTGGCGCATCGAAGATGACCGCTATTGCAGCATGTGGCCTCCGTCGGACCTATGGGCTTGCTATGATGTGCAAGGCGCCACGACCGCGGTACGTTTTGTCGGCGAAGGCGGCGAAATCACCGAAGGTGTCTATGTTGATGACTGACCCGAGACGATTAACGGATTTTGCCGGTCGTTGGCAGGTGATGCGCGAAATCCGCGAGGCCAGTGGCGCCACTGCGCGTTTCGAAGGCATTGCAGATTGGTCTCGGGCAGAGGGCGGTCTGAACTATCTCGAAGACGGGCAGATGATCCTCGCGGGCCACCCCCCGATGCAGGCGCAACGCCGGTATTTCTGGGCGGATGATCTGAGTGTCTATTTTGACGACGGGCGATACTTTCATCAGGTGCCGGCATCGGGTGGGCTTGTGCAGCACTGGTGCGCACCGGATGACTACCAGCTACGTTATGTCTTTGACGATTGGCCGGATTTTTGCGTCTTTTGGCGCGTCAAAGGCCCGCGCAAGGATTATAGCGCCACAACGAAATACTCACGCTGTTAGCGCAAGAACCCTTGCGTGCCTGCGCGCACTGCGGCATTGAGTGGGAAAAGAGACGTAAACGGAGACAGTCTTTATGCAGCTTCAAGCGACACATTCCACTCTGGCCGCCCGCGTCGGCCCGCACGCCGGCGGCGCGCGCCTTGCAAAACAGATCGTACTTGTGGCCCTGGGCATAACGCTGCTTGCCGTAGCGGCCAAGATCAGCGTGCCAGTATGGCCAAGCCCGGTACCGATCACCATGGGAACATTTGCAGTTCTCACCATCGGCGCGGCCTATGGTGCACGGCTGGGGCTGGCGACAATCATCGGTTACATGATCATTGGTGCGCTGGGATATGATGTCTTTGCCGGGTCATCTGCCGAAAAGGCCGGATTGACTTATATGATGGGCGGTACCGGTGGTTATCTGGTGGGATATGTACTGGCGACATTGACCTTGGGCGCATTGGCCGAACGCGGCTGGGACCGGTCATTTGTCTGGATGGCTGTTGCAATGCTGATTGGTAACGCAATGATTTACGTGCCGGGCCTGTTGTGGCTCGGGCAGCTTTACGGTTGGGACAAGCCGATCGTTGAATGGGGGCTGACGCCGTTCCTGATCGGGGATGCTCTGAAACTGGCGCTGGCGGCTATCATCCTGCCACTGGTCTGGAAACTGGTGGGCGACGCGCGCCGCTGATCCTACGCCAGCTCAGATCCAATTGAGAGGCGCAGCCGCTGGCTGCGCCTCATTCTTTTTCAGGCAAAGTCGCAAGATGCAAAGCGTCTCCTGCCCGCTGCCGGCTGTCGGCGTGATCAGTCGGCCAGTTCGGTGATGACGGTCGAGCTTCTTTCTAGGGTTCGGTGCACGGGGCATTTGTCAGCGATTTCCAACAGGCGCTGCCGTTGCTCGTCGCTCAGACTGCCGGTTAGGGTAATACGCCGTCGCCAGGTGTCGATCTTGTCCCCGACGGCCGTTTTGGCATCCTGCGCATGCACTTTGTCGTGATTCACGTCCACCGACACGTGATCGAGAGGCCACCCCTTTCGCCGCGCGTACATCCGGATGGTCATTGAGGTACAAGCACCAAGGCCTGCAGACAGAAATCCGTAGGGCGACAGCCCCTTGTTCGTGCCGCCATAGGCCATTGGTTCATCGGCCAGCAGATGATGGCCGCTGCCCGAAGTGATGTCGTTGAGAAACCCGTGCGGGTCCGCTTCCGATACACGTAGCACCCCTTCAGGCGCGCCTGGCGGTGGCGCGGGACGGGAGATGTCGAGATAGCGGGCCGCCCATGTTGCGATGACGCTTGCCACATATTCGGCGTCTGCCGGGTCACTGACAAGATGGTCAGCTCGATCCAGCGTCACAAAGCTCTTGGGATGTTTTGCGGCGCCAAAGATCTCGCCGGCGTTTTCAATCCCGACGATTGTGTCCCGCGGCGCGTGCAGCACCAACAACGCGGCATTCAAACGCCCGATTGCCTCTTTGAGCGACGCGCTTGCCACATCTTCGATGAACCCTTTGCCAATGCGGAAAGGCCTGCCGCCCAGACTGACCTCGGCGGACCCTTCGGCTTCGATCGTTTCCAGTGCACTTTTGAAGTTGTGCGTCACATGGCCGGGATCGAACGGCGCGCCGATGGTTGCCACGGCTTTGATACTGTCGAGTGCCGCCGCGGCCTTTAGCACAGCGGCCCCACCCAGCGAATGCCCTACGATCAGCGATGGTGCCATGTTCTTGTCGGACAGATACGCATGCGCCGCCATCAGGTCCTGTACATTGGACGTAAACGAAGTGTTAGAGAACTCGCCACCCGAATGGCCCAGACCTGTAAAGTCAAACCGAAGCACAGCGATGCCCTGTGCCGCCAGACGCGCGGCGATCCGGCGTGCTGCCGGAATGTCTTTGCCGCATGTAAAACAATGCGCAAAAAGTGCGGTCGCCAGATGCGGTCCTTCAGGCAGGTCAAGACGGGCCGACAGCTCCGAGCCGTCATGTCCGGGAAATACGATGCGCTCTGTCGGCATGAAGTGCTCCTTTTTACGCTACACAGAGTGATGCCGTCCAAGCCCTCTTGCAAGATGTGTGACAGCCTGCTCACGCGGACGTGCTTTACCGACCCGCGCCGGTGCCCACCATAACTGGGCGACACCCCATTACTTTCGCGCGAAACGAGAATTGTTTCACATGTTCACGACTAAGTTTGGGGGGCAAGTCTTGCTTTGAGGCGACATGTTGTGGAAGTCTACACCCCACATGGGCCCATTGCGGCAAAATTAGGCGTAGGCGACACATGGAAACCTTGGTCAAACATGCACGCGCATGGGCGTTGGCGCTTTTGGCGGCAGCAGGTCCTTTGACCGCGACGGCACAGGACACATCTTTTGTCTCACCAGACATTCTGGTGCTGGGCGACAGCCAGATCAGCTTTGGGTCTGGTCCGGCGTTTGTCGACTTTTTCTCGGATATCGAGGCGAGTTGCGCCCCAAGCATGCGCCAGAAGCGGACGTTGAAGGCCTTGGGAACGGGGCAGGTGGCGGTGATTGGCGTGCGCTCCACTTCGATACACTCCTGGACCGCGCGCGGTGGAGCTGCCAAAGGATCGGTCTGTGACATTGACAAGAAATGGAAGGTCAACGCGGGTTCGTACGGTTCTGTCAACACCAGCGAAAACCCGTTTGTCCAGATCGGGCAGGGGCGCAACTATCAGTTTTGCCGAAAGGGACAGTCGCCTTTCGAAGCGATGTTTCAGGAGGGCTACTACGCGCCGCGATTGCTGTTGCTTACATTTCTTGGCAATGCAGCAAAGCGTTGGGCGGAAAGTCCCGACCTGACACGCCGCGACGCACAACGTTTGGCGGCGCAACTGCCTGCCGGTGTTCCGTGCATCTTTATGACCACCGCACCGGCCTACACCAAAAAGGTGTCGATGCAGCGCCTGAAGGCGCAGGAAAACATCAAGGCCGAACTGGACCGCGCGGGTATGCGCTGTTCATTCGTGTCAGGGATCACGGCCGACACCGTCGCGGCCAATCAGGGCAACAAATCGTTTTTCAGACGCAACAAATCCGGACAGGTCAAAGATCCATACCATCCGAACGAGCGCGGCGCGCGGCACCACCTGAGACTGGTGGCGCCGCAGCTTTGTGAAGCGATCTTTACCGAATTACGCGGGGCACGGCCCCCTTCATGAAACTTATGCGCGGCCCATCAGCGCGTCATCAAAGGGATACTGGGTGATGTCCTCATAGCCGTCTTCGGTAATGACGACTTGATCTTCGAGCTTGATCGAAAAATCCCCTCCGACTTCGCTGACCAGTGCTTCGACACACAGCGTCATGCCGGGTTCCAGCGGATAGTCGTAGGCCCCCTCAACAGCACGATCAGGGTAGGCCACCAGCGGCCACTCATCGCACAGGCCCACCCCGTGCATCAGGCAGCCGTATTTCTGCTTTTGATATTTGTCATCCAGAACATGCGTTCCGGCAGTCAACTCGGGGATCATAACGCCGGGCTTCAGCATCTCTTTGTTTTTCATGATGTGCTCAACACCGTGCTGCATAGCGTAAACCATATCGCTGCGCGGCTTGCCGGGGCCGATCCACCAACTGCGAGAAATATCCGTGCAGATACCATACGCACCGACCAGGTCGGTGTCGAAAGAGATGATTTCGTTCGGTTGGCACACACGGGGGCCGCATTCCTGAAACCACGGATTGGACCGTGGGCCGGAGGCCAGCAATCGCGTTTCGATCCATTCACCGCCACGCCGCACATTTTCAGCGTGCAGCACGGACCAGACGTCATTTTCACACGTCACACCGTCACCAACATTCGAGCGGGCAAAATCCTCCATCAGGCGCACGGCGACCTCACAAGCGTGCGACGAGCACCGCATCGCCTTGAGTTCATCAGGCCCCTTCACCGCGCGTGATTTCTCGGTCACCTCTTCGCCGTCCACGACCTTCAAGCCCTGCGCTTCCAAGCTGCGAAGCGCGTGTACCATGGGTTTGTCCGCGGCCAGTATCTTCAGGCCCGGTGCGTGCTCTTCCAGCAGAATGCGTACTTCGTTTGCAAACACATCCGCTGCCTGACCGACCTTGTCGCCACGATCAAAATAGAAAAGATCGGCACCCGAACGCTGTTCCCGCACCAGACGGTTGAACTTGCTGAGAAACGGGGCGTTTTTATAGTCCCACATAACCATATACCCATCCGCGCAAAGTAGCGTCGCGCGAAACGGGTTGTGGGTATTCCAAAGTTGCATGTTGGTGCTGTCGGTGGCGTAACGAATGTTGAGAGGATCAAACATCAACAATCCGGCGTAGCCGCGCGCCACGATATGATCGGTCAGGCGCTGATGGCGAAAAGCGCGCATCGCTTCCAGATCAGGCAGTTCCAGTCCCGCCGCTGCCCACTCGGCAAAGGCAAGTTGTGTGGGCCCAGTTTCTATTCGATCCATGTCATTCGGGCTGCCATCTCCAAGCACTGAGCCGCGTGACGGGTCGATTTTGCGCGTGTCGCTGAAATGATGGTTCATGAGGAGATCCGATCTTGCTGGGTCACTGTCCTGACTGTTTCAAGATTCGATCCTCCCGTGTGGTCGGTTTACGACCCGTCAACGCGTCGTTTTTGGGCTGACACCGTTGAAATAGGCAGTATTTTTGCGCAATGAGAGAGATTTTGCACGATGCGATGCCTGAAGATCTTGAGCGTGCGCCGCCGCTCCCCGGTGTCCGGCCATTGTCTGACGGCCGCTGGCTGCGCGTCGATAAGGCCTACGCGGAACAGATGCGATACCGCCGTGAGTTGATCGCCAGTCGGCGGGGCGAGGTTCTGTTTGATGGGTCGCCCGAGGCCCAAGACGCAGTGGCCGAATGTCTGCATGAGGCGATGAAGCTGATGCCCGCGATGGGGTTCAGCTACACGCAACGGCACATATTTTGTCCCGACGGGACCGAGATTGACCACGAAGCCGACAGTCCTTTGGCGACCTTGGCCAAATGCGTGCAAGAAGATGTCTGTATCCTGCAAAAGCAAGGCGAAGAGCATGTGCTTGTTGCCGCTGTTTTGTGCTTTCCGGCCAGTTGGACGCTGGCGGAAAAAGCAGGCAAGCCACTAAGCCGCATTCACGCCCCTGTTGGGGAATACACTGCAAACATGACGCGGCGGGTACAGCGGATGTTTGATGCGGTTCATGACAGCCGTCCTCTATGGCGCAACAATATGCTCGGGTATGCCTCACCAGAGCTCTTTTCGCCGCGGTCCGAGACCGATGCACAAAGAGATGACTTGCCACTGGACGAAGCGCCTTACGTCCGCGCAGAGCGACAGTGCATCCTGCGCCTGCCGCAAACCCGCGCTATCGTTTTCTCGATCCACAGCTACATGGTGAAGAATACGACGTCAGCGTAGCTCTGGCAGACCCAACCACAGCTTTCCGGATCGGAAACCGCCTCGTATGACATAACCTTCATCGTCCAGTTCCGGATGCTGTCGTACCCAATCGCGGAACTTGTCGTTGCTAACCACGCGCCCTTTGCAGTTTTGCGCGGCCTTCAGGATCATAGGATCAGCCTGCGTGCCTTTTTGCACGACCATGACGAAATCTTTCTCAAGGCCAAGTGCACGGCGGAAGTAATTCTCATCTCGGAACTTACCGGTCAGAACGTGGCCTGCATTGGCGTCAAACACGACCCCCGGGCTGAAACCTTTTTTGCGCAGTTCACCGATCACCTTGCGTACCGTCTCAAGATTGGGCTGACCCCTGTGCCAATGCATGACGTTTGACCCGTCGATCACCACACGATTGTCCTTGAGCCGCTGGATCCGGCGCAGCTGCTCGTTGCACAAAGCAATTATCATGCTGGCGATTGCCATCGGCGCTGCGAGTAGGAAAATATCCGACAGTGCAGGCGACAAGAACGATGCGAACACCGCCGAGATCGAAAGAATAAAGATCGCCAACATCATATCGACAAAAGTTCCTCAAAAACAAAACAACGGCGCTAACTACATGACACAAGCGCTTCAGAGGGACGGTTACAGGCCAAGTATGACAGATTTCGGGCGCAATTAAGTAAACATTTTCGAACGTACTTAATGAAAAAATCAGAAAAGGGCGCCTCAATCAGAGACGCCCTTTTCTTTTATCTTACCGGTTTGACGCGGGAAAATGCGATCAGCAGCTGTAGTACATCGCAAATTCGACGGGGTGTGGTGTGTGCTCGTAACGCTCCACCTCTTCCATCTTCAGGTCGATATAGCCTTCAATCTGGTCTTTGGTGAACACGTCACCGGCCAGCAGGAAGTCCATATCTTTCTGCAGTTCGTCCAGCGCTTCGCGCAGCGAACCACAAACCGTCGGAATGCCGGCCAGTTCTTCGGCGGGCAGATCGTAAAGGTTCTTGTCCATAGCTTCGCCCGGATCGATCTTATTCTTGATCCCGTCGAGACCCGCCATCAGCAAGGCTGCAAAGCACAGGTAAGGGTTAGCGGATGGGTCAGGGAAACGCGCTTCGACGCGCTTGGCTTTCGGGCTTTCTGTCCACGGAATACGGACGCAGCCGGAGCGGTTACGCGCAGAATAGGCACGCAGAACAGGTGCTTCAAAGCCCGGGATCAGGCGCTTGTAGCTGTTGGTGCCGGGGTTGGTGAAGGCGTTCAGCGCTTTCGCGTGCTTCAGAACACCGCCAATGTAGTAGAGCGCTTCCTGGCTCAGGTCGGCGTATTTGTCGCCAGCAAAGAGCGGCTTGCCGTCCTTCCAAATTGACATGTTTACGTGCATGCCTGTGCCATTGTCGCCCGCAATCGGCTTTGGCATGAAGGTTGCCGACTTGCCGTAAGCGTGTGCCACGTTGTGGATCACGTATTTGTACTTTTGCAGCTCATCCGCCTGTTTGGTCAGGCTGCTGAAGATCAGGCCAAGCTCGTGCTGACAGGAAGCCACCTCGTGGTGGTGTTTGTCTACGGACATGCCGATGCGTTTCATCGTGGACAGCATTTCGGAACGCAGGTCCATCGACTCGTCTACTGGGTTAACAGGGAAGTAGCCGCCCTTAACACCGGGACGGTGGCCCATGTTGCCCATCTCGAACTCGGCATCGGTGTTCCATGAACCGTCAACCGCATCCACTTCATAGGATACTTTGTTCATGGTGTTGGAGTAGCGCACGTTGTCAAAGAGGAAGAATTCTGCTTCCGGGCCCATGTAGGCAACATCACCGATGCCCGAAGACTTCAGATACTCTTCTGCTTTTTGGGCTGTGCCGCGCGGGTCACGCTCGTAGGCTTCGCCTGTGTCGGGCTCAACAACAGAGCAGTGCAGACAGACGGTTTTTTCTGCATAGAACGGGTCGACATAAGCACTGTCCGTATCGGGCATCAGTTTCATGTCGGAGGCTTCGATGGATTTCCACCCTTCGATGGAAGAGCCGTCAAACATGAACCCTTCTTCAAGGAAGTCCTCATCAACCAGGTCCGACATCACTGTGACGTGCTGAAGTTTGCCGCGCGGGTCGGTAAAGCGGATGTCGACGTAGGCCACGTCTTCGTCCTTGATCATCTTGAGTAGTTCTTTGCTCATTCTCGGATATCCCTCTTGGTTGGAATGAATTGCTGGAAGAAGCGCCAATCAGAGCGCGTCTGAACCGGTTTCCCCTGTGCGGATGCGGATTGTCTGCTCAACCGGCGTGACGAAGATTTTGCCATCGCCAATCTTTTCCGTCTTGGCTGCCGCGACGATCGCGTCGATGGCGCCTTCGACCATATCGTCGTCCAAGACGATCTCGATCTTCACCTTTGGCAGGAAATCGACCACGTATTCAGCGCCACGGTACAGCTCTGTATGGCCCTTCTGACGACCAAAGCCCTTGACCTCGATCACGGACAGACCTTGAACGCCGATCTCCTGAAGGGCCTCTTTGACCTCGTCGAGCTTGAACGGTTTGATAACCGCTTCGATTTTCTTCATGCTGGCCTCCCGCGTCACTGTTCTTCGCGTTTGAGAGCATTCCAGCGGGTCGGGGTCCATGCCGGGCGGCTTTCTGTATGCAGTGGAGCGCAAGATTGATGAGCAGGCGGTGAAAAATAATGCAAATCGCCTAAAATATAAGCGAAACTGAATCGCGGGTATGAAATGACGGAATTACTGACCGCCAAACAGATGCGGCATCTTGAACAAGCGGCCATGGACAGTGGGGCCGTGACCGGGCTTGAGCTGATGGAACGTGCAGGCACAGGCGTCGTCGGAGAGATGATGTCAAACTGGCCTGAACTGGAGAACGAAGCTCGGAGCGCTTTGGTGCTTTGTGGCCCGGGCAATAACGGCGGAGACGGGTTTGTCATTGCGCGGCTTTTGAAAGCGCGCGGCTGGTCGCTCAGTGTGTACCTTTTTGGTGACGCCGACCGATTGCCGGCAGATGCACGCAGCAACTACGACGCGTGGTGCGAATTGGGCATGGTGTCGATGTGGGACCCGGAAGCGATCGCCGCAGAGCCGCAGGCCGATGTCGTCGTAGATGCGGTGTTTGGCACGGGCCTCACCCGAAGCCTGCCGGATGATGTGTTGAAAGGGCTGTCCGTGGCTGGCCAAGGGCGAAAAAACGCCCGCCGCGTTGCGGTGGATTGCCCATCGGGGCTTGATGCTGACACTGGCGTGTTTCTGCGGCCTGAAGATTTGGCGGCTGCCACTGAGCCGGTTGTCAACCGCGCCGATTTGACGGTGACATTTCATAGCCCCAAGCCGGGGCATTATTTGCAGCAGGGGCCGTCGCTTTGCGGAGCGCTGAGGATCGTTGACATCGGTCTGCGCGGCGAGGCGATGGAACGCGCGATTATAGGCACAGCACCTGATTGCGAACGCGCCCGTCTGGCCGAGCCTTGGATGTTTGGCGCGCAAGGGCGTGTGGCCTTGCCTGCGCGTTTCTGGCCGCTTGGCGTGCTTCCCAAAGCGGGGAAGAGCGGCCACAAGTATGATTTTGGTAATGTCTTCGTTTTTGCAGGCGGTGTCGGGCGTGGCGGTGCGGCGCGTCTCGCAGCGCGCGCCGCGCTTCGTGTGGGGGCCGGTCTGGTTACGGTCATTTGCCCAGCTGCTGCGTTGCAAGAGAACGCAGCGCGCCTTGATGCGGTCATGCTGCGCGGCTTGCGCACCGATCAGCCCGTGCGCGAAATTGCTGATGATCGCGCGACCGGGTTCTGCCTTGGTCCCGGCATGGGGGTCGGGTCGGCCACTGTCTCGCGGGTGGAAGAAGTGCTGGCGCGCGGTCCGACCGACCGCGACGATAGAGCTCCGGTTGTGGTACTCGACGCGGATGCGCTGACGAGTTTTTCACGAGACCCCGCCCAGTTGTGGCAACTGGTGAGCGACCGCACCATTCTCACCCCGCATGCTGGCGAGTTCGCTCGGCTGTTTCCGGATATTTCAGCGAAGAGCCGCAACCGGCGTTCAAAAATCGACATGGTCCGCGAGGCGGCAGACCGGGCAGGGTGCGTGGTGCTGCTCAAAGGGCCGGATACGGTGATTGCTGCCCCCGGAGGCGGGGCAGTGGTTCATGCGGCGTCCTATCAGCGTGCGGCACCATGGCTTGCAACCGCGGGCGCAGGCGATGTGTTGGCGGGGCTGATCCTTGGGCTCGCCGCAAGCCCGTTGGCTCCAGATTTAATCGTTTCAGCCGAAGCGGCCGTCTGGTTGCATGTCGAGGCGGCACGTACCTTTGGGCCGGGCCTGATTGCCGAAGATCTACCCGAGATGATGCCAAAAGTTCTGTCTGGTCTGACGGATCAGGGAGGTGCGGCCCACAGCTCGTAAGGCGTGCAGCAGCCCAATTCCATGCCGTCCGCATAAAGAACACCGGGGCGGTCGAGGGTGATCTGGAACAGTGTCATGGGCAGCAGGCCTACATCGCGCACAAACTCCCCGTCGGTGAGCGCTTTTGCCGGGATCAAGGCCTCGCCTTCGCGGGTCAGGGCACGCGCGCGCCAATCACGGACCAGCACGGGTTGGCCTGCAGGCAAAAGGCTGTCACGGTCACTCTTGCGGTGGCCAAGGGACCCGGCGAGCACGTATATCCCCCGACACATGCAGCTTATCTGTTCGATCCGCTTGATCATTGCCGCGCCTGAGTGGCGTGTTACCACAACAGACCCGACCTGCAGCGACTGAACTGGTTGCAGGCCCGCCATGGTGACAACCAGACTATCCCAAAGCATCCCCCGCCGTGCAAATTCATCGCCCAAGAGGGGCGCGGCCGCGCGAGACACGGTTGCAAATAATGGTCTGTTTGATGGCACGTGACCGGTTGTTTCAGGGGTCATCACCGTGCTCCTTTTCAAGCGTGGCCCGAGATTGAGCCGCAATATGACGCCATCCCGTTAAAATCTTATTTATTTCGCTCGCCACGGTGGAATGCATTTGTTAGGACAGCCGCCGGGAGAGTCGGCAGCTCTGTCACAATGCGGGTGTGGCGAAATTGGTAGACGCACCAGATTTAGGTTCTGGCGCCGCAAGGCGTGGGGGTTCAAGTCCCTCCACCCGCACCATAAAAATCATCCAACTAATCGAATTTGTTTATTTATTTTTTTGTGGAATTGATATCCCTCTCCTTTTCCACCTTTCGTGTTGTGCTAGGGGCAGGGCTCAGTTCCTAAAAGTGACAGTCACAGATTTCAGATGTGCCGAAATGTGCTGCTCGCCACATTGATCATAGCTTGTGCAATACGACGCTGGAATTTTGACCGAGCAAACCTGATTTCCATACGAGGGCGCTGCCGTAAAGCGAAAGACTGGTTGGTATGCATGGTTACCGTTCAGCGAAATGCTTCTAGGGGCCCGTTTGAACCCGATGCCGACAATCATTTGTATCCGCCCTGATCCTTCCGGATTGCTAAGCCGTTGTCATGTAGGCAACCATCGCAGGGTCGCGCGGCCCTACCTTCGAGAAGGCCGTGGTATTCACCCTGTTGAGCGGCAAAATTGGTCGTGTAGTCATGGGTGCTGATACAAAACGTAATTAGAAACAGGTTCACGAGACGGTGGACCATGAGTGTAATTCCGGTGGAGCGCCTCTGCTTTGAAAACTTTTGCAGACAGTACCATACACTGGATCGCTGCGCTTTCGGTGGCGATTGTACAAAACGGAATTGCAATTTTTGCTGTGTATTCCTCCAGCCAAGATCGTCTTTCGGATGGAGCTTGCATAGGCGGTTTTGTCGGAGGCCTTCTCAGCTTGGCGATCCTAGCTATGGTCGTGATTTGGTCGATCACGCTCGCTGTGAGATCATTCGGAAATGCGAGGTGGCACAAAGGCCTGAAGCCCCTCAGCGCTGTGGCTCTATCAACTGTGATGGCAATATTCATCGGAATGAATGCTGTGCTGGGTTGCTCCGTCTAGCTCGAAAGTATCTTGTATTGATCGTTCTGCGAAATGACCGAGCGTCAAAAGCACAGCATCTGTCGCTTGTTCGAGCGGAACCCGATCAAGTGTTGATGGGCTGATCTTTTTGCCTGCGGCAAAACTCCCGAACGTCAGTCAATGCAGGAGAGAGACTGCACCGTAACAAAAAAGCCGGGCAATGCGGCCCGGCTTTCTTTTGCTTTGGTAAGCGAAGAGATCAGGGTTTGCCTGCTGTGTCTTCCTGATCGCCCGAAGGCGCATCTTCGTCCTGCTCGGATGCCGTTTCGACGCCCGCAGACTCGGCCAGTTCTTCGTCTTCGGATGCAGCGGCACCGATGTCATCGAACAGCTCTTGGATTTCGAAGTCCGCGGCGGCCTCTTCTTCAGCAGCAAGCTCCTGAATGGACTTGCCAGAAGCCTGCAGTTCAGCTTCTTCAGGCGAGCGCGCGACATTCAATTCGATTGTCGCCTCGACTTCGGGGTGCAGCACGATCTGAACAGGGTGAATGCCCAGTTCCTTGATCGGCGCCAGCACAACCTGTTTGCGATCAACCGAGAAACCAGCCTCTGTTGCAACATCGGCAGCGTCACGCGTGGTCACAGAACCGTAGAGCGCGCCAGCATCGGATGCCGAGCGAATCACGATGAACTGCTGACCGTTCAGCTTGTCCGCGAGGCTTTCGGCCTCTTTACGGGTTTCCAGGTTGCGCGCTTCAAGCTGTGCTTTCTGCTCTTCGAAAGCTGCAATGTTGGCTTTGGAAGCAGACAGTGCTTTGCCCTGAGGCAGCAGGAAGTTGCGGGCGTACCCGGGCTTTACGTCAACGACTTCGCCCATCTGACCCAGCTTTGCGACACGTTCGAGAAGGATAACTTGCATGATGCTCTCCTTACTTCACGGCGTATGGCAGCAGGGCAAGAAAACGAGCGCGCTTGATGGCACGAGCCAGCTCGCGCTGTTTCTTGGCAGACACTGCTGTGATGCGAGATGGTACGATCTTGCCGCGCTCAGAGATATAGCGCTGCAGAAGGCGTGTGTCTTTGTAGTCGATCTTCGGCGCGTTGTCGCCCGAGAAAGGGCAGACTTTACGACGGCGGAAAAATGGTTTTGCGGCCATGGTTTACATCCTTGTCCTAAAGCAAATTAGCGGCGTTCGCGACGGTCGCCGCGGTCACCACGCTCTTCGCGTTTCTGCATCTGAACCGATGGCAGCTCGGCGTGCTCGTCAACCTTGATGGTCAAAACGCGCATCACGTCGTCGTGCAAGCGCATCAGGCGTTCCATTTCCTGCACGGCAGGCGCTGGCGCATCCGAGCGCAGGAAGGCGTAGTGGCCCTTGCGGTTCTTGTTGATCTTGTAAGCCATGGTTTTGACACCCCAGTACTCGTGGTCCACGAGTGTGCCGCCGTTATCGGACAGCACGGTGCCGAAATGTTCGATCAGCCCTTCGGCCTGTGTGTTGGACAGGTCCTGACGTGCGATCATAACATGCTCATACAAAGGCATGTGTTTTCCTCATTTATATCAAGGCGCATTTCAAAGGCGGGGCGATATCCTTTTGCGGCCCCACCACGAGAGACTGCGCGGTTCAAGATTTGTGCAAAAGGAGTGTGCCGTATACACGCTTTGCCCACTGGTGCAAGCCCCGGCGGCCCCTTGTGGAGCCTACAGGGGCCAAATCGTCCCATACCGGCCCAAAACCCGTCTAATTTTGGCCTTTTTTGCCTCTTTAACTCCTGTTTAACCACAATTGAGGACGATGAGACATGACCAGCGCTGCAGATCCTGCAACCTTCGCGTCGATTGAGCCGCAACCGGTGCGCATGACAGACGGAACCCGGATGATCTTGAGGTTCCTTCAGGGCGTCGTTGGAACAGCGCTGCTGATTACTGCCGCCGGCATATGGATCGCGCCCGGAGCGAACTGGGCGACAGAGCTTTTGCTGATGAAGCTGCTGGCCTCGGTCGTCTGCGGCATTGTCGGCCTCTATTGTATGCAAGGCTTCATTCGTCCGGCGGCCCCAAAGGTCGAGATTGACACGATCCGCCACGAGATACGGCTTGTCCGCACCCGCGGGAAGGACCGCTATATTCTGGATCGGTGTGCATTCAAAGATCTTGAGTTGGTGGAAAACTCCGGCACGCATGTTCAACTATGGGGCAAGGACAATGTTCTGCTGGCAGAGGTCGCCGCCTCGGACCGCGTATCGCACCGCAGCCTCGTGACCGCTTTGCGGGTTGCCGGAAAACTCTGATCGCGGTCAGGACTGTTCAGTGTGCGTTTGCGCGCGGCCCTTGTTCATTTCCTGTAATTGTTATTTCAAAGCCTTAGCTCATCTTTATCTCACGTTTTAACCCGGAGATATCGAGATGAAATCGACCCTTTTTGCAGCAGCTATCGCAAGCGCGACTGCCGTCACACCTGTCTTTGCCGAAACATGGGTCCCTGACCCCACACACACCGATGTTGTGATTACATGGAACCACGCAGGCTTTTCCATGCAGACAGCCAAGTTCCACGAAGTGGAAGGCACGCTGGAATTCGAAGCTGGCAATGTGGCCGACGCCAAAGCGGACTTTTCCGTGATGGTAAGCAGCGTGGACAGTGGCGTGGAGATGCTGGACACCGAGTTGGTTGGCGCGCAGTTTTTCGACGCAGAAAACTACCCCGCAATCCGGTTTGTCTCGACGTCCGTCGAGCAGACCGGCGATATGACAGTGCGCGCGACTGGCGATCTAACGATCAAGGACGTAACCAAGCCCGCTACATTCGACATCACCGTTCACAACATGGGCGAGCACCCTGTTGGTCAGTTCTTTGACTACTACAAGGGTGAATGGCTCGGCATGACAGCGACCACGACAATCAAGCGCTCCGAGTTCGGCGTTGCTGGGTTCATTCCAGTCGGTTCAGATGAGATCGACATTCAGATCAACACCGAGATGCGCGCGGGCGGTTTTAAGTAAGTCGCGCTTGATATTAAAGTGTCTGGGCCGTGCGGGTGTACCGCGCGGCCCTTTTTTCTATCTTTGAGCCGGCAAGGAACGCCCTTGCCTCAGAGCGATGTGTTCGCGGCTGTCAGACTGGTGGCGATCCCCACGTCAAAGCCGAGGTTGCTTTCCGTGGGTTGGCTGGTCGCGCCGATCCCAAAATCCATCCGGTTCAAAGAAGTACGGCCGGAGGCTGAGGCGACACCCTCTGAAATTTGCAATTCAAATGGCATGGATACCGGTACGGTCTCGTCTTTGATCGTCAATGTGCCATCAAGGCGGTAGCCATCTGACGTGGCGAGGATATCCGCCGTATACGTTGCAGTTGGAAAGGTCGCTGCATCAAAAAAATCTGTGCCCATCGCTTGCCCCGTTACAGACCCGAGTGTCAGCGATCCGATAGAAATAGTGACATCGACAGACCCTGCCACACCCTCGGTGATGTTTTCATCGAAACTGATAGCGGCAGTCCAGTCCGAGAAACTGCCTGTGACCTCTGTGCCCAGTTGGGTCACGGTGATGGCGATGCCGCCTTCCAGCACCTGCCAGTCAGATTGTACGTCATCAAGCGCGGCAACCTCGACCGCCGGGCTGTCGTGGCCCTCATAGACATGCAGCGCAGAGCCAATGAGCAGGGCAGCAGACCATACGATCACCGCGCCCGCAATTGGAGCCACGACGCGGTGTGCGCCCTGCAATGGGGGCAGGGCAGGACGACCGGGCAGCATGCGCCGCAGCGTGGCGTCGCCGTCGACAAAGTGGTGTTTCAGCGCACCGGCAAGATGCAGAAGGATGGACGCTGCCAGCACACGTTCGAAAACGATATGCAGACCAGCAGTTGTGGCGGCAAGGCCTTCGGATTTCGGCACCAGTGGCAGGTTCTGGCCTAAAGGCCACCAGATCGGCGCAAAGCCTTCGGTGGCTGCGTGGTGGACCCATCCCGACAGTGGAACAAGCAACAGCGAACCGTAAAGTAACCAGTGTACGGTTTCTGCAGCAAAGCTTTCCAGCTTGCGATTGGCATTCAGCAAAGCTGGCTTTGGCTGGTTGAGTGCCCAGATGATCCGCGCGAGAGCAACAAAGAATACGGTCACACCCAGCGTTTTATGAAGCGAGAAAAACCTAGCTTTGTGCGCCAGTTCCGCATCTGTGTCATAAGGCAGGGCATTGGCGTAAATGCCAAGGGGGATCAATGTCAGGATCAGCAAGGCGGTGAGCCAGTGAAACCCCTTCGTGACGGTTCCATAGTGGGACTGGGTATTGCCGAGTTGCATTGTAGAGGCCTTTCATCTGCTGCGTTAGGTAGAGACTAGTTATCCGTGATGCATCGACAATCTGCCGTGCCGCACAGGGGCTGCGCGTGGAGTAGCGGTGTAATTTTGCCTGCAGAATTGTTGCTCTTGCCGCCGGGGCAGGCTAAGGCGAAAGAAAGAAGAGACAAAAACAAAGGGGAGCGAGATGGGCATCGCATTTGTTTTTCCCGGGCAGGGTGCACAGACGATAGGCATGGGGCGTTCGCTGGCGGAGGCGTTTCCGGCCGCTCAGGCCGTGTTCGACGAAGTTGACGCGGCTTTAGGCGAGAAACTCAGTGACCTGATTTGGGACGGGGACATTGAAACCCTGACGCTTACTGAAAATGCGCAACCGGCGCTTATGGCCACTTCGATCGCTGCGATGCGGGCGCTGGAAACCGAAGGCATGGACGTGGCGCGTGCGTCCTTTGTCGCCGGGCATTCGCTAGGCGAATATTCTGCGCTGGCGGCTGCCGGAACATTTTCGATCTCCGATGCTGCAAGGCTGCTGCGTATTCGCGGTTTGGCCATGCAAAAGGCTGTTCCGGTTGGTCAGGGCGCTATGGCCGCAGTGCTTGGTCTGGATTTTGATACGGTGACGCAGGTGGCGGCCGATGCGGCCCAAGGGCAGGTCTGTCAGGTAGCCAACGCAAATGATCCCGCGCAAAATGTGGTGTCTGGTGACAAGGATGCGGTTGAGCGTGCGACTGTAATGGCCAAGGAAGCCGGCGCGAAGCGGGCGCTGATGCTGCCTGTATCCGCGCCATTCCACTGCGCACTGATGGCTCCCGCAGCCGAAAAAATGGCCGAAGCACTGGCGGAAGTTGAAATGGCTGCTCCCAAAGTACCGGTTGTGGCCAATGTGGTGGCAGAAGCTGTCAGTGACCCTGATACGATCCGCGATTTGTTGATCAAGCAGGTTACCGGTCAGGTGCGCTGGAAAACATCTGTGGAGTGGATGGCGTCTCGGGGCGTGACCGAATTCTGGGAAATTGGCGCAGGCAAGGCGCTCAGCGGCATGATCCGCCGCATCGCAAAGGACGCTACGGTGCGGAACATCGGCGTGCCAGACGATGTGAAAGCTGCTATCGAGACTTGAAAAGGGAGAGGCAGATGTTTGATCTGACAGGAAAAAACGCGCTAGTTACAGGCGCATCAGGCGGCATTGGGGCAGATATCGCGCGCGCCTTACACGCCGCGGGCGCGACAGTAGGTCTGTCGGGCACACGGGTCGACCCGTTGGAGGCGTTGGCGAGCGAATTGGGAGAGCGTGCACATGTTCTGCCCTGCAACCTGAGCGACATGGAGGCGGTTGAAGCCCTGCCGAAACAGGCGGCTGAAGCCATGGGATCGGTTGATGTTCTTGTGAATAACGCGGGGATTACACGAGACAACCTGTTCATGCGCATGTCGGACGAAGAATGGCAGTCAGTGCTTGACGTAAACCTGACGGCCACCTTCAAGCTGTGTAAGGGCGTGATGCGCGGCATGATGAAATCCCGCTGGGGGCGCATCGTTAACATTTCTTCGGTGGTTGGCGCGACCGGCAATCCGGGACAGGCAAATTATGCCGCGTCCAAAGCAGGTATGGTGGGAATGTCAAAGAGTCTCGCCTATGAGGTCGCTAGCCGGGGGATCACGGTCAACGCGGTCGCGCCCGGATTTATCGAGACGGCCATGACTGACAAGCTGACCGACGATCAAAAGGCTGCAATCATGGGGCAGGTTCCGGCTGGACGCATGGGCACGCCAGGCGAAATTGCTTCGGCTGTTTTGTACCTTGCCAGCGACGAAGCAGGTTACGTGACTGGCACGACCTTGCATGTCAACGGTGGTATGGCCATGTTGTAACCACTTTCCGCAACCTTTTCGAGCGGGGTGCACAATGCGTTTGCCATTGGTGCAGCTTGTGTTAAAGGGGGCGCAGTTTTCAACCGGGGGTGCTTTGCATGCCCGAACCTTCCTGCACCTGCGGGTCAGGAAATAGAGCCGCCCCTTTTGGGGCATACGCCAAGTCAGGGTCGCGGTGCGCTGCCTGACCGGTAACCGAAAGGGGCCATGCGTGGCCTGAAAGAATGAGGGACTATTATGAGCGATATCGCAGATCGCGTGAAGAAAATCGTTGTGGAACACCTGAGTGTTGAGGAAGACAAGGTCGTGGAAAGCGCCTCTTTCATCGACGACTTGGGCGCGGACAGCCTTGACACTGTTGAGCTGGTCATGGCGTTCGAAGAAGAGTTCGGCATCGAAATCCCTGATGATGCGGCAGAAACGATCCAGACATTTGGCGATGCGGTGAAATTCATCTCTGAAGCCTCCTGATCTTTACCCGGGCTTGCGCCCGACAGATCAGCTGAAATTGGCGCCTTTCCGTTGCGGAGAGGCGCCTTTTTTCATGCTTGGCATCCATGGGGCTTGAAACGCGCAGCCATCCTGCGTCATGGTGGTTGCAGAGGGCGAAAAGCTCCGTTTACGCGATAAAGAGGCAGAGCACATGTCGCGCACGATACCGACGATTAACACGCATCGTTTGACCCTTCGGGGCATGCGAGCAGAAGACTTTAACCGGTTTGCCGAAATATGGGCGATGCCCGAAGTTGTGCGGTACGTTGATCGCACGCCTTGGCCGCGCAGCAAAGCTTGGGCCGCGTTCTTGCGGCACGCAGGACATTGGCAGATCACTGGTTTCGGCCAATGGGCAATTCACCGACATCGGGCACCGGAAATGTCCGGTCAGGTCGGGTTCTTTTACGCAAAACGTGACCTTGGCGATGATTTCGATGATTTTCCGGAGGCGGGTTGGGTGCTGGCACCGGATGCACATGGTCAGGGCTTTGGCATCGAGGCTGTGCGTGCGGCACATGATTGGTTTGATCGCGTCGTCACCGGGCGTCTTGTTTGCATGATCGATCCTGAGAATATTCGTTCCGTCGAAATCGCCAAACAATTGGGATATCAGCGTATGAGGGAAACCGCCTACATGGAAGAACCTGTGTTGCTATTTGAAAGGAACACACCGCCGCAGTAGGCGAAGTTCCACAACTGGGTAAGGAACGACCCTTGCACTAAAAGTGCGCCTCACGGTATGGGAGGGCAACACAAGAAGGGGGCATTACGATGCGCAGAGTAGTTGTCACGGGTTTGGGTCTTGTCACGCCTCTCGCCGATGGGGTCGAGGCGAGTTGGTCGAGAATTCTGGATGGCCAGTCCGGTGCCGGGCCGATCACTGGTTTTGATGCAAGCAATCTGGTGACGCAATACGCCTGCGAAGTGCCCTTGGGTGATGGCACCGACGGGACATTTAACGCAGACGTATATATGGCGCCGAAAGAGCAGCGAAAGGTCGATACTTTCATCATGTTCGGGATGGCCGCCGCGCAGCAGGCTGTCGAAGACTCGGGCTGGCAGCCGGAAGATTCCGAAAGCCTTGAGCGTACGGGTGTCTTGATCGGCTCTGGTATTGGCGGATTGAATTCGATCGCGAACACGGCAGTGATGATGGCTGAGAAAGGCCCACGCCGTGTTTCACCTTTCTTTGTACCGGGCGCGCTGATCAACCTGATCTCTGGGCAGGTGAGCATCAAATACGGGTTCAAAGGGCCGAACCATTCGGTTGTGACGGCGTGTTCGACTGGCGCACACGCCATTGGCGATGCGAGCCGGCTCATTCAGCATGGCGACGCAGACGTGATGATCGCCGGGGGTGCCGAAGCAGCCATTTGCGAGATTGGTATTGCCGGTTTCAACGCCTGCAAAGCATTGTCTACCAAAAGAGGCGACGCGCCACAGACAGCGAGCCGGCCTTATGACGAGGACCGCGACGGATTCGTCATGGGAGAAGGTGCTGGTATCGTCGTGCTGGAAGAGTACGAGCACGCAAAGGCACGCGGTGCCAAAATCTATGCCGAAGTGCTGGGCTATGGCCTTTCGGGCGACGCTTATCACATCACCGCTCCTTCCGAAGACGGTGAGGGCGGCGAACGATCTATGCGTAATGCCTTGCGCAACGCAGGTTTGGAGCCCAAGGACGTGGACTATATCAACGCGCACGGCACGTCGACCATGGCCGACACCATCGAGTTGGGTGCTGTCGAAAGGATGCTGGGCGAACATGCTGGCAAGGTCACCATGTCCTCGACGAAATCGGCGACCGGCCACCTTTTGGGGGCTGCGGGTGCGATTGAGGCCATTTTCTCTATTCTGGCAATCCGCGATCAGGTGGCACCACCCACGATCAATTTGGACAATCCGGCGGTTGAGACAGCTATTGACCTGGCGCCCAACGCGAAACGGGAACGCGAGATCAACGTGGCTCTTTCGAACTCCTTTGGCTTTGGTGGCACCAACGCCAGCGTGATCTTCGGAAAAACCAGCTGATGTGGCGCCATATTGCTTCCAATGCTGTGACGATGCTCGCGGTGGTGCTGTTCCTCGGAGCCGGTGTGATCATGTGGGGGCAGGGGCGTTACACAGGCGCAGGGCCGCTGAATGAGGCTTATTGCGTGGAGGTTCCGGGAGGTACAAACATGCGTCGGGTCAGCGATACTTTGGCCGAAGATGGCGTCATTTCGTCGGCATCGATCTTTCGGATCGGCGCTGATTACGCCGATAAGACGTCTCAGTTGAAGGCGGGCAGTTATCTAGTGCCGGAGAATGCATCGATGGCGCAAATCGTCGATACAATCACCCGCGGTGGTGCAAGCTCTTGCGGGATTGAGATCGTTTACCGGATTGGTGTGAACAGCATCGGTGTGCGTTTGAGGGAGCTCGATCCTCAAACGAACCAGTTCGTTGAGAAAGCGGAATTCAACCCCGTCGAAGAAACATCGCCAGAAATCTATGAGGATCGCAAAGATGACGCGGGCACCCGCTTTCGCGTTGCACTTGCAGAAGGGGTCACGTCTTGGCAGATCGTTGAAGGTCTGAAGGCGATGGACATACTGCAGGGTACGGTGGAAGAGGTTCCGCCTGAGGGTGCTTTGGCGCCGGACAGCTATGAAGTGCGGCCCGGAGACGCGCGCGCCGACGTTCTGGCGCGTATGCGTGCGGCGCAGGAAGGTCGTGTCGCCGAAGCTTGGAGTGCTCGGGCGGAAGACCTGCCGATTCAAACGCCTGAGGAGTTGCTGATCCTGGCATCGATCATTGAAAAAGAGACAGGCGTTGCCGAGGAGCGCGGACAGGTAGCCAGCGTATTCGTGAACCGGCTGAATCAGGGTATGCGGCTGCAGACAGACCCAACCGTAATCTATGGCGTCACGCAGGGACGTGGCGTACTGGGGCGCGGGCTGCGCCAGAGTGAATTGCGCGCCCAGACGCCTTGGAACACCTATGTCATCGAAGGTTTGCCGCCGACCCCGATTGCCAACCCAGGCCGTGCGAGCCTAGAGGCGGCGGCAAATCCGCTTGAGACGCCATTCATCTTCTTTGTTGCGGATGGCACGGGTGGTCATGCCTTTGCCGAAACGCTTGAAGAGCACAATCGCAACGTCGCCGAATGGCGCAAGATTGAAGCTGAGAGAGCATCAAGCAACTAGCGTAACGGCCTCGATTTCGAGAACGCACTGCGCGGCTGTTAAGAAATTCGTTAATGGAACCGTGCGCTAAGATACTGAATTAAAAACGAATTTTGTTGACTCTGCGCGCGGTCTTTGGTACACCTTGTGGCACGCTAGAAGAAGTGGGCAAACGACCCCGGGTTAACTCCCGTCGGGTCGTTTTTTCGTTTCTCTCATCGTGCGGAGGCAAAACGCACGAGAGGTAGAACCTGAATGACCTTGCAAACTGTAGAAACTGTAACGTCTGAAACTGAAAGCCTTCTGAATTCCGTTATCGGGACAATCCAAGAATTGCGCACTGAACTGGAAGCGCTCAAAGCCCGTGTCCGTGAAGGTGACGGATTGGAGCAGACAAAAGACAGCAAGACTGTAGCGACGGCCAAGACGCTACTGCGGACCTGTCAGGATGTGGAGAACCGCCTTGTCGAATGTCGAAGTAAATCAGCCGGAATTGCCCAAGGGGGATACGCCCTTGATCTCGAACGTGCACGCGCTGACATCGGGTGCAAGCTGGATCGGCTCCGCTGCACCAAGCGTGCAGGATGAGTTTTTGAACAGTCTGACAGAGGGAGAGCTTCTGGCTCTCATAAAAATGGTTAATAAACGCTTAATATTATTGATTTATTTCCAAAGCAAAATAGAATGGACACTATAAAATGTTTTGAAAAAGGTTCACACCATGTTCCATAAATCCAGCCTGATACAGCTAAAAGCAAAAAATAATAAGTACTATGTGGTAGTCACCAAGCCACCTGAATTATCACACAATGGTAATCAAATCAGACGATCAACAGGCACGAGTGACTTGAAAGAAGCTGAAAAGCTTCAACACAGCATCACAGAAGAAATCTACCAGACGCTGGATAAGCAGTTGGTTGACATGGGGTTTGCTCCAATCAGAAGAGAAGACCCAACAGACTTCAAAGCACGTGTACAGGGTATAAACAAACGTCAGTACGACAGAATGTTAGCCCACACGGTCAAATTAGAGGCTCAGTTAGGCGATGCAATGGAACGTGCAGAGTTTCCAAAGACTGTATGTCCAAAACCACCTGTTGCCACACCGATACCAACAGACACTTCACAGAAAGCCTCTATGCCTCTCTCTGAGGCTATACCGCTTTATCTAGACGGTAGGTCATGGGACAGAATTAGCACCCAGAAATCGGCTAAACGAGTATTGGAGCGTTTCATGGATTCAGTTGGACCAGAGTATGTAGGTGAAATTCAGAAAGCACATGCTTACCGATTTGCTAAACATCTTGAGGGACAAGGGTATGCAGGTAAGACCATCAAGACCCACATCACATTTGTTTCACCATTTCTTTCTTGGCTAGAACGTGAAGAATTGATTGAAAATAATCCATTCGTTAATCTCACTCTGTCCATTTATGGTAAAAAATCAACAAAATATAGCCCATTCACAAAAGCTGAACTAACAGAAATATTCAGCATTGATATGAGTGAAGACCATAGGCTTCTTTTATCCATCTTGGCTTCAACTGGAATGAGGTTGGATGAAGCTGCACTTCTGAATCATGAAGATATCAAGACCAGTGATGAAGGTGTTCTGTACTACGATCTGACCAATTCTATAGTGAAAAACCAAGGTTCTAAGCGTTTAGTACCAGTACACCCTAAAATTACCCTTCCAGAAGGTCAGGGTAGGCTTTTTAAGAGCGTTAAGACCAATAAGGATGGTAAGACCACTACAAGTCTTTCTAACAGCCTGATGAAGATTATACGCACTGTGACAGACGATAAGCAGAAGGTGGTTCATAGTCTACGCGGCACATTTAAAGATATGCTGCGTGATAATGGTGTTTCAAAAGAGATTAACGACTTCATAACTGGTCATTCATCTGGTGATGAAGCTTCTAAGTATGGAGTAGGACCAAGCTTGGAAGTCAGATTAGAAGCTATCAAGAAGCTTGATCTGGATTTTTTAGACGATTAACGACCAGACTGATTTCTATCATTTGGGTCATGGAGTGCGCATCCAGCCATAAGAAAAATCGCTGGAAGAAGATAGAAGTACCGCATTAAGTGCCTCATATCCCCACGAGAATGTTTCCTACAAATGCGTATCTGAAAAACTGGCACGGTTCAGAGGCTAGAAAGGCAAAATATTGGCGGGCGTCACTGCATTAGCCACAATAGTTTCTGCCGCAGTTGTTAGAACCACTACTGCAACCAAATATACAGCAAAGATTAACGCATTCTCTAAACGGAAAAATGACCTGTTTTCTGGGTTTGGATTGATGCTCATGATGGTTCACCTGCTCGATTACTATTTTTTTACTGAAGCTATACGGGCAATTTGCACACGCACCAATGCGCAGGTTTGAGCTTTTCAGAGAGAGTTGCACGACGGACTCACATTTGGACGAGGACAACGCCAAGCACAGCATTCAGTTCTAGAAAAACTAGCCCTCGGCGGAGGTAAAAAGGTCCATATTATCTCAAGGGATTTGTACGCAATGCTTGGCGGAATTTTGTGAATTAGCCGTTTTATGTTACAGTTAGGCGTTGTTGTAACTGTAACTATTGATTGGCTTGGTAAAATGTCGAATACGAGTTCAAAACCAGAAATACCCGTAAAAGTTCCTCAATCAGGGCAAATACCTCCTAAAAAACCTAACCCGAAACCGAGACCCGTAATTACAGATTACGCCAGTCTCTGACGGACTCCTTCTGCAACACGATCTCGCAACTGTCAGGCTACAAAGTGACATTGCTATCTGATCACGTAGATATCACCTCCTGCGCGATCGTCACACGCGCATACCGACTGCGACGTTTCGCACTTTGAACCAAGCCGCCTATTTTGGTTCGTTCTGAACAGTCTTCAGATATGTAATCAAGTCAGCAAGGTTCTGCGTCACCATCATTGTCTGCCCGCTTGGTAGTTTGATAGCTACTGACTGGACGGTTTCCAGATACGGGCCGAAAACCGGCATATCGCCGTGGCTGCCAATGTTCATGCGACCATCGATCTGCATGGCAACAGTTTCTGTCGGAAACTCTCCGCCGTTACGTTCACTAAGTGTCGTAAGTTGCGGCGCTTCGATGGCCAGCATTTCAGCCATTGGGCCAATGCTTTCTGCGTCCCTTCCATGACACTCGGCACAAAAGTACAGAAAAAGGTTCTCGCCATTCTGCATTTCGACGTTCTGTGCCGAGGCTGGGCCGGCCAGTATGATGGTGGCTAAGGTAAGTCGAAACCGCACAAGTATACTCCCTCAATTTCATTCACTCTGTGCCGATTTAGTCTTGAAAGCAAATCCGTGCTGCCTCATTCAATCTCTGGGCGACAGAATTGGTTGTTAACCTGAAGGCGAAAAGCGGTCCCATAAGAAGGTGGAACACGACAAAGCGCCATGCACCGTAATCACAGATTACGCCAGTATATGACGTGCTCAATCGTTCACCTGAATTTGTAACTATCTCCTGCCCCACAGAGCCACGCACAGCGCAATCAGAGCCGTTTGCGACAAGTATCACCAAGATGGTGCCCTCGTGTGACGCTGCGCTTATGAAATATCGGCAGAAGACCTTTGGCGTACATTATCCTTAAAATGATGCGTGACAAGAATGATGCTGAGAAGGTAAATGTATTTCTATGAAACATGTCCCCAAAAAAACAACGGATGATGCGCTTATTCAGGAGTTCCTCAACAAAGGCGGCAAAGTCAGCGTCGGAAAGACCAAACCACTTAAAGCTGAACTGGGTTTGAGCAACAATGTTTGGAACAACAAACTGACCAAAGAAGAAAAGGCCGCGCGGGATAAGAAGTGATTTGGCGCGGTAGAAGGTGATTTCTCCTTGAGTGAAACTTGCTTCTTCTACAAAACGGCCAATCGCCTATGTTTTTCAACATTCGCGCGGTACATCATCGACTGGCTTACCCCAAGTAAAAAACCTCAGTCCTGACGCTTTCCCAGTGCGTTAATAATTATCTGAAGAAATATTGAATTTATGTGTATTCTCTGCATGAGATCATGACACAGTTGGTGCTTCAATTTAGACTCTAGCTACCAACACCGAAAATGGGGATGGGGAAAAATGGCTAAGAAAAAGACACTCGCTGAACTAAAGGCTGAGAAAAAAGAAGCTGACGAAAAATACTACGCTGAGCTTAAAGAGACGATGAGCCACGAGTTCCATTCAGTTTGGGAAGAGATGATCAAACCTGCCCTACACAGCCTAAAAAAAACGATGGATGAAGTGACAGATAGGTTTGAAGATTTCGAAGATGACTTCAAAGGCTACTTGCGGGAAAAGGAACCGGATGTAGACGTAAAGTTATTGTCAGAGATTTATGGCCATACCCTTCCACTACAAAAGGAAGAAGCAAAGCAATCTAAAGGCAGCAAGAGAAGCTGGTCAGAAGAGACCAAAATCAAACATGTCAAAGAATATGACAAGGCCAAAAAAAAGAGACAGGGCGGTCAATATCTAAGAGAAAATGATCTTAACTCTAACAATATCCAAACTTGGCGTGCGGCATTCTTAGCTGCACTTGATGCAACGGAGAAGGCGTCTGATAAGCCTTAACGACAGATTTTTTGTATAAGTTTTTTGCTCTGAGAGTGGGTACGACTGCTTACACCAGCAGCGGCCGTTCGTAAAAAATCGTCGAAGGTCCGAGTCGCGGACAAAGTGTGAATTCGCTGCGCCTGCGCGAATGTCTGCATTGACTGATTAAACCAATTTCGATTCTGTTTTTCGAAACATCGATTTGTATATATCCTACGGGCGCTGCGTGGCACAGATTGCCTAAATGTCTAACTCCAAACCCTTCATAAATTCGAAGACTTGGCTCCGCATCCAGACCGCCATCGGGGCATTGTCGGAACGCTTGTGCCAGATGCCGATGATCAACGCCGGTTCAATCTCCATTGGAGGTTTGAACACATGCAGCCCGAAGGCCGTGGCTACTTTCTCGGCAAGTTGCGCGGGCACAAGCGCAATCAGATCGCTTTCGCTCACCGCGCGGCAAACGCCGCTGAACACTGGAACTGTCATCGCGACCTGCCGACGTTTACCAACGCGTGTCAGCGCAGCATCACCCATCGCAGCGAGATTTCCCTCAGGAGAGAACAGAACGTGGTGAAGCGCGCAAAAGGTATCCATCGGCATCTGCGATCCGTCCTCAAGCCTCTTGATGCCTGGATTGCCTTTGCGGGCGATAACGTGGAACGGCGAATGGAAAAGCGGTTCTCGATTGACCCAGTCTGGCAGTTCCAAATCGGGGAAAAGCGCAATGTCGGCCTTGCGACGTTCAAGGCTGGCCACGTAGTCGTTCGGAACCAGATCAACGAGCTGAGCCCGCAAATTGGGCGCTGACTTTTGCAAAAGATCACCCAAGGGCGGCATCAGGAGTTCCGCGAAAAAATCACTGGCGGCAATTCGGAAAGTGCCTTCGGCGGTTTGCGGGTCAAATGTCGTCGGCGGGGCCAGCAGGAGCTCCAGGCGTTCGAGCTCCTCGCGCAAACCGGTTTCGATCCCCGCTGCATAATCCGTAGCAACCAATCGGTTCCCCTGCCGGACAAAGAGGGGGTCATCCAAGGCATGGCGCAGACGTGACAATGCGCCAGAGACAGCGGATTGCGACATGGCCAGCCGGTCGGCCGCCTTTACGGTTGAGCCTTCGCGAAAGAGAGCGTCCAACACGCGCAAAAGATTGAGATCGAGTGTAGCGAAATTCACTTGGCCGATACCCTATATCAGAAAATGCGGTTTGCCTGATAGATTGGCCATCTTGTAAAGTAGTGTCAACGAAAGCGCTTTCGTTTCAATCCAAGACTATGGGAGAGAAACGATGAAAGACCTGGACCAAATCGACGGCGCCATCGAATGGCTCGGCGTGCAATACAAGACCATCCTGAGCCCCGAACAGACCGGAGGCGCGATGTCCATTGTGGACAGTTGGTCCCCCGCAGGCAGCGGTCCGCCGCGGCATGTGCATCAGAACGAAGACGAAACCTTTGTGATCGTTACCGGGACCTGCAGGTTCTGGCTGGATGGCGATGAGTTCACCGCCGGTGCGGGCGAAAGCGTGTTCATCCCGCGCGGCAAGGAACATACATTCAAAGTGACCGATGACGGCCCCTGCCGCCATTTCGTGATCCTCACACCCGGAGGGTTTGAGGGTTTCTTTGCCGACATGGCAGCCGGTCAATGCCGCATCCCCGAGGACATGCCTGCTATCGAAGAAAGCGCCAAGCGGCACAACATGGCCTTCACCGGCCCCCCGCTGGATTGATCACATGACCGACAAGCACATCGTTTATCACATCCCCGTCTGCCCCTTTTCACAGCGTCTGGAAATCCTGCTTGCTCTGCGGGGACTCACAGATGCGGTGGAATTCAGGGTCGTGGACATCACCAAGCCGCGCGATCCGGAGTTGCTGGCCAAAACCCGAGGCACCACTGCCTTGCCGGTGCTGGAGACCAGCGACGGGCGCATCCTCAAGGAAAGCCTCGTTATCCTGCGCTATCTTGACGAAGCCTTGCCGGGGGCACCGTTGCGCCGCAGCGACCCGGTCGAACATGCCATTGAGTCGATGCTGATTGCCCGCGAGGGCCCGTTCACGATGGCAGGTTATCTCTTTGTCATGAATCAGGATCTGGCACAGCGGGACGCACATCTAGAAAAGCTTTTGACCCTGTATCGGGACATTGATGATTTCCTGGGGCATCACAGCCCAACCGGTCCATATCTGTTCGAGGATTTTGGTCTGGTTGAGGCCGTCTTCACCCCAATGTTCAAGCGGTTTTGGTTCCTTGACTACTACGAAGGTTTCCAACTTCCCGAAGGCAAGGGCTATGACCGGGTGCGCGCGTGGCATGACGCATGCATGGCGCATCCAGCGACAGAGCAGGTGACCGATGAAGAGATCGTCAAGCTCTACTACGACTATGCGCTTGGGGCAGGAAATGGTGCTTTGCCAGAAGGGCGTAGCGTTTCAAGCTTCACTTTCGAGCCGCATTGGCAATCAAGACCCATGCCCCCAACGGAAAAATATTCGGCAACAGCCACCGACAAAGAGCTCGGCCTTGTCGCCTGAAGTTGATGTTGGAAATCAAAACCGGACATTCATGCTCCACGCAGCATCTGTCAAAGTGGGCTCGACTCGGTCATCCGAGTATTTTGCTCAGATGACGGCTAAGCGCCGTTGAGCGGTCGTTCGGACAAGAAAATCCGAAGTTTCAGCCTCGAATGGCCGCTTAGCGCAAGAGCAGACGCTCGCGGAAAATGGCGCAATGACCGAGTCGCGGACAATGCAGCCATTAGCTGCAACGCAGTTTCGGAGACTTTTCAGGCCTTTTCTCTGCCGATTAGCGGGCTTAAAAGAACTCCTTCCGGGATGCTTTAATAATCTTCGTCCAGCTTGAGAAGCGCCCTTCAAATGGCTTTCCCTAATCATTGCTATGCGGTATTTACACGGTGCTGTTCGATCAGAAGACACCTTCTTGCGAATGCCCAGGCGGTTAAGATTCCTGTCACTGATTTCCTTGCTCTTGGAGGTGCAAAATGACCATATCGCGGCGCTCGTTTCTCAAGGGATCTACGACCGCGATGGTAGGTTCTGCCGCAACTTGGCCCCCATCGCGCGTTCGCGCTGCGCCCCGGAGAACCGATGAGTTCGTCGATTACGATGCTCTCGGTATGGCCGAATTGATCAAGCGCGGTGAGATTACGGCGCGCGAAGCCGTTGAAATCACGATCCGGCGGATAGAGGCTGTGGAGCCTATTGTGAATGCGATAACGACGCGTACCTACGAGCGTGCTTTCGACAAAGCCGGGACGATCTCCGCCGACACAACTTTCGCAGGTATGCCGATCCTGATCAAAGACATGATCGATGTTGGTGGCGTCAGACGGACGGATGGGTCCCGTTTGATGCTCACGAACATTCCGGTCAAGAACGTGATGTATATCGACGGGGTCGAGGCCGCCGGTATGAACATCATCGGTATGACCAATGTCCCGGAATTTGCCCAACTTGGGGTCATCACGAACAACACCGCATTTGGTCTCACTCGGAACCCTTGGGATTTGTCCCTATCAACGCTTGGCTCCAGTGGGGGGGCTGGCGCAGCCGTTGCCGCGGGCATGGTTCCGATGGCACATGGCACCGATGGAGGAGGATCGAACCGCTTACCAGCCTGTGCGCAAGGCCTCTTTGGAATAAAGCCGAGTCGTGCCCGGATGCTTTCTGGCGAAGCGGGTGGAGCGCATGGTCCGGTCAAGACGAACCAAGCCATCAGTCGCACAGTACGCGATAGCGCCGCTCTGTTTGTGCACACCGAAGATCCGAACGGACCTTTTGAAACCATTGGCCTGATCTCAGCTCCATCGACGCGTCGCATTCGTGTTGGCTTTGCAACATCGATCCAAGGTGGCGTGGCTGTCGAGGCCCCAGTCGCTGCGGCGCAAGAGAACACGGCGCAATTGCTGCGCGATCTCGGGCATGAAGTTGTAGAAGCTAAGATCCCAGTTCGTTACGATGAATTTTTCGAGAACTTCAACGGCGCATTTCTGGGACAATTCAGTAAGTTCAATGAGCGCGCTTTGAGTATTTCTGGCAGCGAGGCGGCGGAGTCGGGTCTGCTGGATCCCTTCACGGCATCGCTGATCGCCTATGGTTCTGGAACGCCCGATGATGTTGCCGCAGCGGGCGCCGCGTATCTTGCAACAGTCCCCGGGGCTTATGCCGAGTTGTTCGCAAAGATCGACATTCTGCTCAGTCCGGTGATGCCTTTCTTGTCAATCAAAGCCGACGCCTTGACGCCACAGACCCAAGTCAATGAGTCAGTGCTCGCGTTTTTACAAAACGGATTGTCCTTCACGGCGCCTGTAAACGTGTCAGGCCACTGTGCGATGTCCGTCCCCCTGAATTGGGACCCAGAGAGCGGCTTGCCAATTGGATCTATGTTTCAGGCCGCGACGGGCAATGATGACATGCTTTACGAATTGGCTTTCGAGTTGGAAGCCGCACGGCCTTGGAAAGATCGCTGGGCACCATATTCAACGAAATTTATTCCCATTTAATCCATGCCAAATAAGTGCCTTACAGGATTGTTTGCTTTCGCCCTTTGGGCGGCGCTTGGAAAGGGCGCGCCAGCGCAGGGCACTGATGACCAATCCACGTTTCTTGGCGGGCCAAGCAGTGTCGGCTCGGACTTGCAGGCGGATGGCGCTTCAGACCCAGAGGGGCGTGACGTCCAAACATCGCTCCGCGAGCAATACGGGTTCGACATCGGATTGGACTACGCGATTCTTGGTCAGCAGGCACGCGGCGGACCATCGGCATCCTCTGGTGTTTTCCGTTTATTTGGTCGCTGGACACTGACAGGCCGCGACACAAAGGACACCGGGTCTGTCGTCTGGAAATTCGAAAACCGCACAGCATTCGGGCAATCACCAGCCAACCTCGGTCCAAGGCTTGGATATGCTGGCCTCACGGGGACCAGCTTCACGGATGCCGGTTGGTTTCTTGCACCTCTTTACTGGGAACAGTTCCTGAATCAAGGGAATGCCGGAGTTGTTGTTGGTCGCCTCGACCCACTAGATTTTGTGGATTTGTCTGGCTATTCCGGACAGTGGACACGGTTTCAAAATGCATCACTGCTGGTCAATTCGACAATTGCGTTCCCGGATCTAGGCTTTGGCGCAGGCGCGGGCTTCAAGCTAAACGATAAAACTGTTGTCGGCGTGACTATTCATGACGCAAACGGTGACAGCGGATCGGTAGAGGTCATTCCAGATCGCGCGGAGTTCTTTTCGCAAGCATATGTGAGCTGGAGTCCAGACCGAACGCGCCGATTTGACCGCGCTGTTCACCTCACATTTTGGCACCTTGATGATAAACAGGATGCTGATACAGAGGCGGATTACGGAATGGCCTTTTCGGCCAATTGGTTGCTGGAAACTGGATGGATGCCCTTCATCCGCGCAGGGGTTTCCAAAGGTAGCGTCGCACGAGCTGACCGGGCGATTACCATAGGCAGCCTTTATCGGCCTGACAATCAGGTCGGTGAATTGGGATTGGGCATTGGCTGGGAACGCCTCTCGGATTCAACACTTGGAAGCCAACGGGCTGCAGAGGCATTCTTTCGATGGGATGTTACATACAACGTGCAAGTAACTCCGTCGATTCAAGCTATCTTTGACACACCCTTGTCATCGGGCAACTCAACAGAAGTGGTTTTGGGTCTCAGGACAAGGTTTAGCTTTTAGGTGCGACTGTGCGTTTGCTCATGTTCCCAAGACATCTGTGATCTTCTTGACGCGTACTTAACCTAGCCAAAACCGTTGACCCAGTCAGCCGCGGCATGTCCTCTTCGGGCTCAATTCGGTCATCCGAGTGTTTTTGTCAGATGACCGCTATGCACGGCAAAGCAATCATTGATGCCCACCGATCCGAATTTTCCGCACGGGTGGTCCGCTTCTTGCCGTAGCAGTAATTGTTCGAAAAATGCGCCTGATATGCGAGTCGCACATAGCCATCAATTAACTGAGCATTGTGAAGAGTCCACTCTACCTAATGCATTGTTTCCAGAAGTATTGTCACTAGGGGTATACCCTAAGTGAACCATTTAGAGTGAACACTTTATGCGTTACTTAGGGTCTAATTGGACTTATTGACATTCAGGACCCCATAGTCTAAGACCCTAAGTGACAAAAGGAGCGTGAATTATGGCTGTCTATGGTTATGCAAGAGTGTCGTCACTGTCTCAATCAACTGAGGTTCAGGAAAAACTGCTCAAAGAAGCAGGCTGTTCTGTAATTCGAACCGAAAAGGTTTCGGGAAAATCCAGACAAGGACGGGATGAACTGGCAAACCTGATGGACTTCATATCTGAAGGTGACAAGTTGGTCGTCTGCAAATTGGACAGACTTGGTAGATCAACACGGGACGTTCTTAACCTCGTGCACGAACTGGAAGAAAAAGGTTCATCCCTACGCGTCTTGGAGCCTGAAATCGACACTAGTGGGCCAATGGGCAAAATGATCCTGACAGTCTTGGGGATGGTTGGGGAAATGGAGCTGAACCATCTCAAGGAACGTCAGAAAGCTGGGATCGAAGCCGCAAAAGCCAAAGGTGTTTACAAAGGACGTCCGGTGCGACTCGACCACAAGAAGATCAGAGAGATGGCTGCTGAAGGAATGAAGATATCAGCAATTGCTGGCCAACTCGGCTGCTCAAGGGGGGCTGTATACAAAGTATTGGGGTCGTAGCCTAAGGGAAGGATCGCAGCTGTAAAAACTTTCTCTCTCAGACTGTCGATAGGCCGCAACACAATTTTGATTATCCCCTTGAGAAATTCAGACAACTATAAATTCCAACCCGACTTGGCCTCCAAAAGCAAGAAATTGGCGGGAAATCGCAAGCGGATGACTATGCCTCTGCATATGTCCAAGTTCTGGCGACGAGAGAGTGAAAGATGGGAACCAAGAAAATCTTGCTATCAATTTGTGTATTTTTTGGAATGGCAGTCGGCATCTATTATGCATTGTCACCCTATGAGAAGTGTGTAAGGACCCAGAAAACGCAACTAAGAGCGGAACACGGAAATGTTGACTTCGATGCTCCCGGCGGTCTTGGGATCAGTCCAAACCAACTGGTTAACGCAAGCTGCTCCAAGATGACAAACTGGTAACGACGCGGCATCTGTGATCCTTCCCCTTTGAATTGGTCCGCCCCTGTAGTTAGGAAACGGAGGATCAAAAACGGGAATCAAGCGACAAAAGCCAGAATAGATTGTCACCAAGTTGCAGCAGGTTAAGGGCTAGGGTGGGGACAGTCTGCATAGCACCCCTAAGGCGAATTGTATGAATGGACAGAATTTTTACTTCCAATGGGGAGTGGCGCCTAATTATTCCCCGTGCCCTGTGACTCTGGCAAAAAAGTCGATATCACTGACAGTCGACAAACGTAGTGAATGACGTAGCTAGGTCAGCCAAATCTTCTGGGTTCATCCTATCTTCCGGCATACTTAATTGCGGTTCGACGCCGTTTACGGACAAGAACAACTTGGCTATCCCGCCACGTATGGCAAAGTTCACATTCTGTGGGAAGTCACCGATTACATCCGCCACCGCGACAGCATCTAGCTTTGAGACAACAACACCGACAACCTTGCCATCAGACGATAAAAGTGGACCGCCAGAATTCCCACTCTGGACGGGAGCGGTTATCTGCATCGTCTTTGCGTCACCGCCTAAACCCATCAAAGAAGACACAGACCCTCGCGTAACGTTCATACCACCCAAAAGGCCCGCGTAAGGGTATCCAATTGCGGTAACATCCGAGTTTAGTTTTGCACTATTTGTTGCGAATACAGCCACTTTTTGTCGAGAAGATTTGTCCGTAACTAACAGCGCAAGATCAAATTCTTCTGAAGATGCGACGAGGTCCGCAGGTTGACCGTTAACACGTATCTTTTTACAACCATCAATCACATGAGCATTAGTCAAGACGTGACCATCCTCCGATACTACGAAGCCGCTGCCTGAAGCTGCTCGCCTTGAAGATGATCTTTCTTCGGAATTTACAATATCTTCGCCACGACTGGATGATACACCTTCATCATCAAGCGAATTTGCGTATGCAACGGTCTTTTTGATTGCTGAATATAGATATCCACCGTCACTAGGGATTAATTTGGGAGCGTCGCCAACAGAGATGCTGGCGGCCATAGCGTTAAGTAGCGAAGCATCCCATTTTTCAGCCGCGAGTATTATCGTTGACCAATTTCCAGCGACAAAATCTGAGCGTGTATAAAGGATCGATCCATCCGCTTTTGTTACCGAGGATACTGCAATGTTAGGCTTGCGGACACTGTATGGCGAATTTCGAGAGTTATGTTCTTGCATCGTGAAATCATGGACACCCTGAGTGGAATTTCTATCCATGATCCCAAGTGATATGGCTAAGGTGCTGCGAGAGTGCCGAAAATTTGCAAAGTTTTCGGAACCTGCATCCGTCACGATTGTTTTGAACGGCCACAAAAACGAAAGAGAAAGTGTTGGCACGAAATTAATGTCCCAACCGTCTTTCTCGATGAGTTCAACAAACGAAAAAGCTAGCATTGCCATATGCCAGTCTTCACTCGGCCCACCAAATTCCTGATTAGAATATCGAGACATAGCCCTTTGGCTGATTTTGCCCCAGTCGCCGTCAAGAAGGCCATTGTAATGACCTTCAAAAGCAAGAGCGGCTTGCAAAAAACGCTTGTCAGCCTGGCTTAATTTCCTGCTGTCAAAGTCTGAAAAAATTGTTTCATAGTTCTGAGCATACGCCGTCTGAAAACATCCGGTGCCAGCTACAATAGAAAGAATTATCGCAAAAAATATTGGCCGCAATCTCGTTACCTCCTTCGATGACCTTTTCATATTTTGAGTCTCAAAAAAAGTAGGTCACTGGTTTTGTAATTGTTTACGGCAGTGCGGATTGAGGGCTTTCCAGTGATTTTCAGGTAGCTATTGGACCTGTCGGGCTTTCCAGCCGCCTCAAGTGCTCGTGAATCTGAAAGTGCTGGAACAGCCTGTAGACACGACGAACGCTACTGGAAAGCTGTTCTTCACAATCCTTGGAGCCTTTGGTGAGTTCGAAGCATCAATTCGCGCTGAACGCCAACGTGAAGGCATAGATGCGGCGCTGGCAAAAGGAGAGGACAGTCCTTTCAAAGGTCGACCAGCGACCATCGATGGGCAACAGGTTGCTGAAATGAAGTCCAATGGCATGTCACCTTCTGCCATAGCCAAGCAGTTAGGCATAGCACGGTCGTCGGTCTACCGTTATCTGAATGCGTAGATATCACCTGCTGCGTTGCCTTGATGATAATTGCGTTGCTGTGATCCGTCCTGACAATGACGAAGAAAGCTGCTTAACGCAAAACAGCCGACACTCAGCAAAATCCGGTGAATGACTGCATGGAGCCCAAAGCGGAAATATTTTTTTGCCACACTCGCAGATGCAGCAACGAATGGACTGATGACCCTCGCGTCGGACTAAGCCTCAGTTCGCGCGACGTTTGATTGAGATGATGCAGTCGGCATGTTGGGGATGCAGAGCGGGCAAGTCTCTGCCAAGTACATCAATCGAACCGATATGGCGCAACGCTCCGGAGACTGAAACACGCCTATCAACGAGCGATTTGCGCTGACCGTGGCCACTTGCAACACAATGCCAAGGTTGTCCGCCGTCCGATGCTTCAAATTCTGGTAAATTGTGCTGTTCCTGACGGCCGGGGCTTCTCGTTATGTGTTCTTTTTTGAGTGCGGGAGCCGTTACGGCCGATTGGTGGGACGTTGCCCCCCCCTTTGCGACAGGTTTTTGGGCAGTCGGCCGAGGTTTCGGCCTCGGTACCATAATCGGTTTGGTCTGCGGTGCCTTCGGGGGACTGGATGAAGGCGTTTTTCCGTTGGTCTTGCTTGGGATGAGCGACGGTATCAAGTATGGTGTTCCCTGCGGTGTTTTTGACGGAATAGCTGTTGGTATTTGTGGTGGTATCTGCTGCGGTACCGGAAAGGGGATCGCACCGGTCCCCGTAAAACTGGGTCGTGCAATGGGTTGTACGATGATGGTCGCCGGAACTTTTCCGTAACCCACAAAGGTCTGCTGAGGATTCGGTTTAATTGTCACAACCGGCAGGCCGAATCCGGTAAAGGAAGGTGCAAGCTGTGCGGTGACTGTAGTTACGGGCGATGTCCCCGTGATTACTTGCGGTGGCAGAGGACGCAGCGTGATAGTCGGCTTCCCAGTGCCTGTTATTGTAGGCCCCGGTTGCCCGACTATTGGCGGCACCTGACCAGTACCCGTGATCGTTTGCCCCGGTTGCGGCGTAACCACGATGACCTGAGTAGGTAGCCCACCAGGTGTTTGAGGATTGGTTGGGCCTGTTGCAGGTTTTTGATTGGCAGTTGGCACGCTTGAGGGTGTCTGAGTTGGTTGCGTTGAACCCGAGCTTCCACAATTTGAACCACGGTGCGGATTGCCTACGCCGTTACACCATCCATAGTGATTACCGTTGGCCGAAACCTGTCCGGCTGAAGTTGCGGCAACAAAGGACAGAATTGCGGCGGATACATAACGTTTCATAGGGTCACCAGCTTTTGGAAAGGGCAAGGTAGAAGGCAGGGTCGCCGGAGTCTGTCTCGGGACCGGATGTCGTGGGCACGGCTACGTAGGCCTGTGCGAAGAACCTGTTTTCAAATTCGAGGTCCACACCAATACCCACTGACGAGAGAAAATCGTCATCCGTTTCAGTTGCAGACGGCTCGTTGTTGTCGACATACCCTGCATCGACAAAGGCAAAGGGTCTGTAGCGCCTCACCGTGCTTGATTGAGGAAAGAAATCACGACCTGCCTGAAATACTGCGGAGACGCCGGAATCGCCCTGAACTTCAGCAAAAGTATATCCGCGTTCATCGTCGATACCACCAAGATAGAACTCTTCGATGCCGGGCAAGCGGTCCGTCGTATACTGCCCCCAAATCTCGGCGCGGAAGCTCGAGTTCTCTCCGAACCACGACACGGGCTGTTGGTAGCCTGCACCCGCGCGGAGATGCCAAAAGTCTTCGTCGCCATCGTCAAAACCATCCGCGTCACTGCTGCGTGATCCGAATGCCAGGTTCGTTGCATATTCGAATGCCCCGCCGTTCTGCAAAGCACGCCCGTAAATCCAAGACGCGGCGATCACGTTAACCGTACTTTCAAAGTCCGTGCTGACGCCATCAACATCACTGTCCGAACTTGACCGGCGCGCCTCAAGAATGGCGTATCCATAGGTGTCGATATTGCGAATAACCGGATGGCCGATTGCAAGGATCACAGTATCCCCGTCCAGGTCCGTCTGGCGCAGCGTTCCGGTGGCATCGCGGTCTCCTACAGCGTTGCCCAAATAAACTTCGCCGTAGGTGCCCGAAACACCAATCGGCGCGCGATAGATCACAGAGCCATATAGATCGTTTTCGCCACCGTCGAAGGCTGCGGTGCCGGATAATTCAAAGCGGAACAGGTCGCCGGGCGTGAGCAAGCTGACAAATTCCTGACCGAAGGTCAGTGTTGCCGCATCCCCGAACTCGCGCGCAGGGTTGTCCAGCGTTACATAGCCAGAGCTTGTGTCTTGCTGTTCGGCCACAACACGTACATGTGCAGTGTCCTGCCCGTCGGGATAGTAAATTTCAGCTGAGGCAGCGATGGACTGGATGTCTTCGGTCAGCATCACCGCGCGCTCGAACTCTGCAAGCGTCACCCCTTGTTTGCCTACAACGGGACGGAAAAAACCATTGATGAGATTGAACGTCCTCTGGTCCACGCCTTCAATGGAAACAGAGCCAATTTCGCCTTCATCGACAATAATTGTGCGCCCGTCGCGGCTGACGCGCGCTTCCGCAAGGAAATAACCGTCTTCACGGTAGATCGTCTCAACCGTGCGCGCGATCCCTGCAGCGGTAACGGCACCGGTTCTTTGCAGTTCTAGCTGTGCGGCAAAGCTCAGGATTTCTTCTGCATTGTAAGCGCCGGCACCTTGCAATTCAAAAGTTTGCGTTTGAGCCTGAATTTCTGTGACACCAACTATCGTCAGGATCGTTGCAGTTAATAGGCACACAATCGTATTTGCTGCTTGCAGCTTGTGTCGGACATAATGTTGCAAATGCTCAAACCTCAGCATGTTTTTAGACAAGCATACAACTAAAAACCAAGGCGAAACTATGGCAAATGCTGACCTGCACAGTTTTCATTTTGTTTGATATCAAAACAACACAACCAAAGATCAAAAGCGCTTCTTTAATGCCTGTGCGGCATCAGTATACAAGATGGCCTTCGCGCTCATGATATTTTGCCTTAAATTGTTATCAGCGTAGGTCAGCCATTTCGCGCAAAGGATAAACAAATGTATCGTTCACTCTTAGCACCACTGGTTTTGATAGGGGTCTTGGTAGGTCCTGCATCTTCTCAACCTCTTTTGGAGGAGCCTATGGCTTTCAATCCTTATAGTGAGACTGCAATGGCAATCACGGGACCGATAATCTTGTCTACTAAAAAAATGGTTTTCGAGACCGGCACGTTTCTTGATCTGGAAGCACATAACCTCAGTACTTCAGGCAACTGGGGCGCATCCGGAGAAGTGCCTTTTGCTCAGGTGTTTCGTGTATCAGGGGATGCAGGACCACTGCGGCAAGGAAACACGCTTTGTGGCGATCAGCCGGTGACCTACATGGCGGCCTGGAATGAGAACAACTCCGGATTTAAGCCCTTAGGCATTGCATTGTTTACCGGGCTGGATGCGCCGACGGGTGTCGCCGCCCAAGGTATTTGCGCGACCTATTTCTTCTCGATGGATGCCCTGAACTAATTTGTGAGGCAGATCATCCTATTCGGCTGTATCTGTCATTTACTGATGTCGAAAAGAGTTTGGTTCAGCGATAGGGAATGCTGAAAAACGTGTAGCTGTTCGTCTGGGTGAGCGTTCCCGCTCCTGTCTCCGCCATTAAACTGGACATAGACGCGCTTCCAGTGGGGCAAGCAATAAGATCAGCTGCGTCATCTAGGAACTCGGAGGTGAAGGCGCTTTCACCGACAAGTTGGCACTCATCTGTTGGGCCACGGTATCCACGGACAAAGACAAGCTCGGGATCGGGTTCGCTGATCGCAAGATCTGGTGCAGTCTCGACACAACCCGTCACTAGCGTTGTCATGACCACGGCAAACAGGGTGATAATGAGAGGCTTAAGGATATCAGTCATTACTATTCCCACTTTGCCACCGTGCGGCGCCATATCATTTCGTCCTCGTCCCAAACGCTGGCCACAACGCAGGGGCTTGGGCTGATCCCGCCGCACTGCGAATAGTGCACATTCGCCAAGAGAACCCTGTGGGGACCGATCTGTGCCATATCCCAACCCTGATTGAGCAGTGAGTCGATATTATCGCCAATCAGGAAATGAGAGACACATCCCCCTGTGCCGCAATACATTGAAGGTACAGAAGAGCAGGCAAACCCGGCTTCGTCGAGCACCCAGTCGCTATAGAGATCACCATCAAGATCAACCCTGTGCACGGCTCCGAGTTCGACGGCGAACTGCCCGTTGTCCAAATCCGAACATGCCCGCTGCGCTGCCTCCACTTTTTCAAGTAACTGCGCGGGTAAAGCGGACCAATCCTGGGCATTCGCCGAGACGCCGATGAACGCCACGCCGACGACTGCCAGGAAGACAGCCCGGCTGGCTTTGACATTGGTTTTGCCGACTGACCACACTTTTGCTCTATCCTCCATTCATAAAGCCTGCGTCAACCATTCAACTGCGATGAGGGGCTCGCGCCTGTGTCCGAACCATCCCAAAAGTGCCAACCGCCCGGATGAAAAGGGCGATGGCATTTGTCGCTATTGATGCCCGGAAGGCGGCGCGCCACGGCTGCGTCAGAGGAAGCCTTCGTCTGTCAAAGACATGATGCCTTCGGTCGTTCCATCTCCGTAGGTGATACACTGCCAAGGGGCTGCATCTGGTCCAACGCCGACGATCACTCGGATATTGGCCTCGCGCGCCTCGGACGACAGAACCCTAACTTGACTATTGCCCGTCGCCTGGGCGACTGCTGTCAAACAATCCTGGTTCGCGCGACTTGGAGTTGAGCTTGTGGAGCCGGTATCTTCTACGCAAGCCGTCAGCAAAGTTACCAGGAGCAAGCCTGGAACGAGTTTATGTGCTTTTTTCACGTTGTATGCCTTTCTTGTTCGACGTGTCAGTTGCATTGTTCGTAGGCGTAATCGCCGAATTCTATCCAGTTCCGCCCCCCATCGCTGAAGACGAGAAATTCGGACCGGTCTTCACCGAGGAGCGCGACTTGGAAGCCTGCCGGCGGCTGTGAGTTACCGAAGAAGCTGTACGAGGTCATCGCGCGGATGGTTTCGCCATTGACGGTCACGATCGCATCCCATTGGTCGCCCGGCTGGCCCACGATGGCGTATTCAATAACTCGCTGCACAGCACCGCCGCCGCAATAGACAATGCCTTCAGGCGCTTCCATGGACTGCGACGATGACGCGTCGGAGGTACAGGCCGCGCGTAGCAAGCGCACCGCGGCTCCGGACCCTTTCAGCGTGAAGATGCCATAGGACACATCCTGGTCAATCATCGATAGGTTCAAGACGGCATTCTTTGCGATCTGATCCAGCACGAAATCATAATCTGCTTGGTCGTCGAACCGAACCTCGACAGGATAATTGTCCACGATTGAGATATCCGAATTATCTGATCCCGCTTGGAACGCGCCAACTTCAGATGAGCCGTTCTCCATAAAACGGAATGAGAGGCCTTGCTTGGCGGCTATGTCTTCAGAATCCTCATATCCGGCGGGAGCGAACCGGACCCTGTCGCACTGCAACTCAAGGCTCATGTTGCCGGTCTGGATAAAGGCGTTGGGATTTGGTTGCCCATTGAAACTCCAGTCCGCAGCTGCAGCGGATGACATCATGACCATGAGGATCATAGTGGCAATTAGATGTCTCTTCATAAGTAATCTCCTAGGCAACCAAGCCATATTTCATCATGTCACAGCGAACCCCAGACTGGCCCACATCATCGGTTTATACTACAGGCGGACCATATTCATTCGTACCTTCCTGTGAAGGTCTACTAAGCCACCAGATCATAAAGACTAAAAGTATAAGCTGAAGAACTGCGACGACCATTAACCCAGTGACGCCAAGCAAGGCTGCTGGACCACGCAGCGCTTCAGGGTCGTCCGCGCCTTGTTCAAGAACTGAAAAAACAGCAACGCCGCTGAAAAGCATGATCATCGTTACAATGCTCAATGCCGCGGGCAAAAGCAGATACCAGCCAGGCCTTCCGGTGTCATGCAGCCGACGCCACCCGGCAGCAAGCATGGGTATGGCTACAGCGAGCTGGAAGGTCGGGGTCAAGACTTGCACGCCTTCACCGGTTTCAGGGTTAACACCGAACAGCGAAGTATCGATCACTGCGAAAACAACGCTGACGACAAAGACGAACAGAGCAAACCACCAATACTCGGAGCGTGCCGCCCGCCCTGAAAAAACGAAGTATTTTGCAAGGCAAGTTTTGGTTGCTTCAAAGAAACCCATGTTTGCGTTCTCCCAACATAAGATAACGGGAAATTTCAAACACGTGGAAACAATTTGCAAGCATTTACATCTAATAAACTACCCAGATGCTACACAAGCATCAGGCGGCTTCGTCCGCAACTCAGTCATTCACCCGATTTTGGCGAATGTCCGGTGTTGGGTAAAGCAGTCGTTCACGCCCAGACTCCCGAATAGCTAATGTCGTATCCTAAGAACCTTCCAAGCCATGGATAAAATTTATCGCCCGATCCAAATCCAAGGTTCTGAATATTTCAACACCCTCTTCGTTCAGAAAACGGTAATTCGCTACTTTGCCATCCCGAAGAATCTCTTTCGAGAATTGCAAACCACATTCATTCAGAAAACCCATGTTGATGTCATACAGCAGGCTTCCTTTGTTATATTGAACATATTTAGGAAGGCTCCGATCAGAAGTTTGTTGGTATGCTTTGGCTACTTTAGCTGGGTCAACAAGTTCTTCAGGATCATCTGGGTTTTCCATCTCCTCCGGTAAGGGCTTCCAATGAAGAATAACTTCTGGTGAATTTCCTTTTACAGGATCGCTGGTAAAATACTGTTCACCTAGACTTGGTGACTTCAATTCAACTCCCCACGAAATCATAAAATCACCATCAAAAACGATGTCGTAGACATCAATGAAAACAGCCTCGCGCGGTTGTACGTCTTTGTACAAAACGCTGTCGGGGCTTGACGTCATTTGAATAATGTCATCATCACAGGTCGCGAAACCACCAGTAGCAGGTCGAACATAATCCAGTGTTTCTTGAAAATTATTAACGAACCAAACTTCTTCTTGATGCGACTTCTGACCTGCAAAACACGTAAGGTAGAAAACCTTTTCGGGGTTAGCCAATTCTGTGGAAAATTGCCGTTTCATTTCCATACAAATCTCCTCAGATATAAATGATGTCTCCTACTTTTGAGAAATTGGATGCAAATTAGAAAAGAACCGAAGGCATCAGACCATTTTATTCAGTGACAATAATCCTGCCTTTGTCCATGATCTTATTCAGCATCTCTGCCAACTCACGATCACCTTTTTCGCCAATCACACTATACCAACGGCTCTTCTTGTAATCTTCGTTTGAACGATCTTCTGGTTTCTGTTCAGTTTCTTTTTTCTTCTCTGTCATAGGTTCTATTTTCCTTATTCTGATTAGGGTCAGTCATCGATTATCCTGCCTGTTAACCAGTCAAGCAATTCACCAGTGGATTAGAGGCGTTCGATTAGACATCAGGCACGTTACACGAGCGACAAGTAACGACGACTGACGGAGACACACTATACAATAAAGATGATAGTCTTTCCAGGAGGCAGTGGTGAATGTAGGCAAGCGGATACTGAACAATAGGTATTCACTTTAACTCGTCATGACCCTTTCCCCTATCAATTAGCCAAACAGATTTACGCGTATCCTGTTTTTCCAGATGATCCACGTACATCCTCAGAGCAGCATGGATGTGTTGCGACCTCGGCATCGATTGTGACCTATACTCATCCAATTGACCAAGTAATTCAGCATCAACATTGAGGTGGATGGGTCTATATGTCTTTTCATATATCACTGCCATATCATGTCACCTCGATCACTAGTGGCCAGTAACGACGATCCTTGTTGATTGTCAGTGATGTCAGCAAATCGAAGACTTTTCGACGTGCTGTGTATTTAAAATAATTGGTTTTCATATGATGCTTCCTTTGGTTTGGAATATTGAAATACATACATATTTATAAAAACTGGAACTTCCCCATTCATTTTCTCACGTTCCCTTCGCACCAAAGATTCCTGAGTGCCAATAGAAATCACCACCATCACCAGTTAGCTTAGTTTATCCGCAGTGAGCAGCCCCACTTGAGTGGTCAAGATTGAAAATTTGTGCATGGTTGGCCTTTCAATGTATTTATCGAAAACGAAACAATGGGTTGCTCATATGGAAACAATCGGAACATGTCTTTAGAGTGTAGGGTTAACTTCTTCGTAACTTCTTTAAAACTGGTTGTCGTCTTTTATGAAGTTCTAGCTGTAACTGTAGATGCAAAGTCTTATCTTTGGTGTATGCTCTATTCGACACTGTAGCTAAGGTGCGATAACTGGCCTTGGCCATAAACAATGCAAGGTCTTCAGGCGGTGTAGAATATCTTCTATGTTGTTATAGATGTTTAAAGATGGATCAAAGATTTTATTTGAATGAGTCATGTTGGTCCTATTTGGTTTCTGTGAATATTTAGGTAAACCAAATGTTCCAGATAGGATGTAGATAAATCACTGCAGTATCATATTGGGTGTCAGATAGAATACTGTTGGATTTATATTAATGACTGTTAGAAATCCTATAAGAATTCCAAAAGATATTTTCCTACAATATTTCTACAGTTACAATGTAGGTCTAGAATCTAGACATACTAATGGTCAATGGTATTTAATCAGGATTTCTTTTTGTATTTCACTAATAATTTCTTAACATCTTATTAACATCATCTAGATTTATTAACATCATCTTAAGAACTTACTAGCATCTTGATTATCAAATCCTTCAAGACCCTCAACCCCTTTTTGGAACAACGCAAATGCTTTGAAAAAACTCAATAACATCTGCATAAGCTTCGCACTCAGGCTGAAATCCTGATGAAGCTTCTTTTGTTTGATTGTTTGGTTTTGACACTTTCTGCTTATGTGTCTTAGCAGGTTAGAGGGAAATTTTTGGTTCTAGAGGCTCATTGCCTCATCCGTTATTCCCTTCGAACAGTGTATTTTGCTCGTAACCTATCTAGTATCATTTCTTCTTTAGATAGTTCTTTCATTACAACATCACGACATAGGTCATATGCTTTGATAAGAGTTGCAGAGATATTACTACCATCAACACCAGCAAGACCGCGTAGGTAATATAGACGCGAACCACTTTCACTATTTGAATTGATATGTTGGTAGGTACGGATTGCTCTGCTTGCAGCTTCTTCACGTGCTTTTTTTTCTTCTGCACGTGCTTTTACTTTGGCTTCAAGCTTTCTTTGCTTTTCCACTGCTTCTAGTCTTATATACTGCTCATCTTTGTTAGGCGAACAATATTCTTTAAAGCTATCCATAGCTTTTTTGAAATCATCACCTACCACACGAATAGGCATATCCTTACGGCGTTCTGCTCTACACTTACGCGCAAAAGCAGCAGGGTTATACCATGCTTTTTTCAGTAGTTTCTTTTGAAGGTTTAAGGCGTTAACAAAAGAATTGATCTTCTTGATCATATTTTCTTCTGTCGTACCTCTATAAAATGCGCGGCTTCTATTCAGCATTTCTTTAAATGTATCAGCATCTTGTAATACAAAATCTGATGATAGAAACCTGATATACACATTTGTATTGTTCTTGAAGTAAGCAGCTAAACGGTAAATCTTCTTGTAAAGATTACCCTCAGTCCACTTTGAATTAATGAATGTGTTGAACGATGGAAATTCATTTAGCATCTTATGTTTGCCAAGTGTTTCATCAGCATCGTTCATAAGTAGTACAGTCAAAGCTGCATACTGATATGATTCATCTGAAGCTAGAACCATCACATGTGGTCTTCTGCCTTCTGCATCGTGTTCCAACGCCTTCAATCTTTTTTCTGAAGTATAATCAAACTTCACCTTTGACTTAGCTGTAAAGTCAGTGTTCTCAGTGAATTTAATGTTGTCGTATTTTCTAGCCATGTAATCCTTTATTCCTTCTCAATCTTTGCCACCGACCGACCGGATTTGAGACAGTCAAGATCGGGGGACTTTTGCTAACAATCTTATTTATAAGCAAAAGTTCCGATTTAGGTGGGAGAATCGACTTTTTTTATGCCTATTTGCAGTACAATGCTCCAAAGGTCTGCTGTTTTGCAGGAAAAAGGTCTGTTTGTCTTCATGGTGCAAATAGACACTAAATCGGACACTACTGGACACTAATTGGACACTAGATAGTGTCCAATTGGCTTTTTAAGTCACTGGTTTTATATAACAAATACCCTAAAGTTTAGCTTCTGGCTCTCCCTTTTTTGTTCGAATTTTGGGCGATGCCGCATCAACTGCCGCCGCGAGGAAAGTGGCGAACATGGGTGATCATGGGCGGACGGGGTGCGGGCAAGACCCGCGCTGGCGCTGAATGGGTGCGAGCGCAGGTCGAAGGCGCGTTGCCTTTGGATGAGGGGCGTGCGCGTCGTGTTGCGCTTGTGGGTGAAACCATCGAACAAGTTCGGGAAGTAATGATTTTTGGTGACAGCGGTATTCTCGCCTGTTCGCCGCCTGACCGCAAACCGACATGGGAAGCGGGTCGTAAACGGCTGGTTTGGCCGAATGGGGCGGTTGCGACCATTCACTCTGCCTTTGATCCAGAGGGGTTACGTGGCCCGCAGTTCGACGCGGCGTGGGTTGATGAGTTCGGATGTTCTGCTGTTGATAAAGGTACCAACCAGCCAAACAAATTTGTCGACGCGAAGTCTTCCGAGAGCAGCTTGCCGAAGTTTTCCAATGGCGCACGGGATGACCTGATACAGACGCAATATCTGCGCGCGGTGATCTCCTATTGGAATGATCCGCAGAATAATCCGGTATCAGTGGAATATGGCGGCCGAATGATCGACATGAACCGCGCTTTTGTCTGGGCGTGGGATGCGCGGCCGTATCCCTATTTCCCCAATAACCCTGCGCAATGGAGTGATGCTACAAACTATGCGCGCGGCCACTGGATCAATGGCCGCAGTTCATCGCGCGCGTTAGCTTCAGTGGTCGCGGAGATTTGCCTTGAGACGGGGCTGACCGCCTTTGATACATCTCAACTCTACGGCATCGTTCGGGGATACAGCGTGACCGAGGTTGCTGATGCCCGCGCGGCATTGCAGCCGCTGATGCTTCGATATTCATTTGATGCAGTGGAACGGGACGGGCTGTTGGTGTTTCGGATGCGAGACGGTCTCGGTGCGGTGCCGCTGACAACATCGGCGTTGGCGTTGAGCCCCGATCTCGACGGAACGGTCGAGCAGACGCGTGGTGCGCAGGCAGAGTTGGCTGGGCGGGTACGGTTGCGGTTTGTACAGGCGGATGCAGGTTTTGACGTGCTGTCCGAAGAAGCCGTTTTGCCGGATGAACGTACACACGCGGTATCAACCTCCGAGATGCCTTTGGCGCTTACGCGGTCGGAGGGTCGGCAGGTGGTAGAGCGGTGGTTGACAGAATCGCGCGTTGCGCGCGATACGATCCGCTTTGCTTTGCCGATGTCGCAACTGGGCCTCGGCGCGGGCGATATCGTATCGCTGAAAGCTGACCAGCAGGAAGGCGACAGCCTTTATCGCATCGATCGCGTCGAGCAGGGGGAGATGCAATTAGTGGAAGCCGTGCGGATTGATCCCAAAGTCTACGTGCCTTCTGACATGCCGGATGAAGTGGAAAGCTCAAAGAGCTTTGTGCCTTCGGTGCCAGTGCTGCCATTGTTTATGGACTTGCCGCTGATTACCGGCGATGAAATTCCTTACGCGCCGCATTTGGCCGCGACCGCGCAGCCGTGGCCGGGGTCTGTTGCAGTCTATCAGTCGCCGGGCGAAAGCGATTTTCGGCTGCTTGATCTGATATCAGCGCGCGCAATTATCGGGACGACTGAATCCGATTTGGAGCAAGGCCCTGTTGGGCGTTATGATCGCGGCCCGTCGGTTATCGTCAAACTGATGAGTGGGAGTCTAAGCTCGGTTGAAGAGGATGCGCTGCTGAGCGGTGCCAATTTGGCTGCCATCGGCGACGGCACCGCAGGAAACTGGGAAGTATTCCAATTTCGCCAAGCCGAATTGGTGGCCCCGGACACCTATGCCTTGCGCATGCGCCTGCGCGGACAGTTGGGGAGTGACGGATTAATGCCCGAGGTTTGGCCCGCGGGATCGTATTTCGTATTGCTGAACGGGCTGCCGGAACAGATCAGCCTGTCGCGCAACCTGCGCCGAGTTGCACAAACCTATCGGATCGGGTCCGCGAGCCGTGCGATATCGGACCCGTCTTATGTGCAGATGACAGAGGCCTTTGATGGAAATGGCCTGCGCCCTTATGCTCCGGCACATTTGAATTTAGACATGACGCCTGACGGCGCGGTGGTACTTGGTTGGATACGTCGAACGCGTGTGGATGGCGATGGCTGGGACGTTGCGGAAGTGCCTTTGGGCGAGGAACGCGAAATGTATCTGGTTCGCGTGCTTAAGGATGGGGTCATCATTCGGGAAGAGACCGTTACAGACCCGCTTTGGATTTATCCCTTGTCGGCGCAGGCGGCGGACGGTCTTACCGGGGCTTACAGCTTGGAAGTTCGCCAGATCTCGGCAGTTTATGGTCCGGGCTTGCCGGCGCGGGTGTCCACCTCGGTGTAAAAAGCATGAGGCGCCGGTCATTCCGAATAGAAATGAGCATCATCACTGTTTTGCGTTTTGTCTCGGCATCCTACATAAGTTAGGCTATAGGCCGAAAGGATGCTGAGTATGGCTGAACCAAAGACAAAAATCACCCCGGTCGATCCCGCGTGGGAGCAGATCTGTGCCGAAGCACGTCAGGCGACGCAGGATGAGCCGCTGATGGGCGGTTTCCTGCATGCTTGTATTCTGCATCACAAAAGCATCGAGAAAGCGCTGTCATATCGCATTGCGGCGAAACTTGCCTCCAACGAGATGTCGATGGTGGTGGTGCGCGAGATGGTGGAAGAGGCCTATGCCGCCGACCCCAGTCTCGTTCAGGCGGCGCGGGCTGATCTGGTCGCCATTTACGAACGCGACCCCGCATGCCACAGGCTGTTACAGCCGATCCTCTATTTCAAAGGGTTTCAGGCGACGCAAGCTTATCGGGTTGGCCATCATCTTTGGACAAAGGGGCATCGGGACCTTGCCTATTTTGTTCAGATGCGCGTGTCGGAGATTTTCGGCGTCGACATCCATCCTGCGGCGAAGATCGGCAAGGGGATTATGATTGATCATGCGCATTCGATCGTGATCGGCGAAACCGCGGTCGTGGGTGACAATGTGTCGATGCTGCACTCGGTGACGCTGGGCGGCACCGGCAAGGAAGAAGAGGACCGGCACCCGAAGATTGGAAATGGCGTGCTGATTGGCGCTGGCGCAAAGGTGTTGGGTAACATCAAGGTCGGGAATTGCAGCCGGATCGCTGCAGGCTCGGTGGTGTTGGAAGAAGTACCTCCTTGCAAGACCGTGGCGGGTATTCCTGCGCGTATCGTGGGCGAAGCCGGATGCGATCAACCGTCGGTGTCCATGAACCACATGTTCGGGCCGCGTGACTGACGAGGCAAATGTCATTCAAATGAAAAACGCCGGGGCGCCCGAAGCGCCCCGGCGTTTTACGTGATGTCCTGCGCCCATTGAGGGCGCAGGTGTGAACATAGGCTGCGGGTGTTACGCCAACATGGTCATCGGGTTTTCAAGGTTTTCCTTGATCGCGGTGAGCAATTGCGCACCAAGGGCGCCGTCAATGACGCGGTGATCGACGGACAGTGTCACGGACATGACTGTCGCCACGCCCAGTTCGCCGTCCTTACCGACAATGGGTTTTTTAACGCCGGCACCAACAGCAAGAATCGCGCCATGCGGCGGGTTGATGACCGCGTCGAAGTTGTCGATACCGAACATGCCAAGGTTTGAAATTGCAAAGCTGCCGCCCTGATATTCGTGCGGTGCCAGCTTGCGGTCGCGCGCGCGCGCGGCGAGGTCTTTCATCTCTGCGGAGAGCGCGGAAAGAGACTTCATCTCTGCGTCTTTCAGGACAGGAGTAAAGAGGCCACCATCGATGGCAACGGCGACGGCCACGTCCGATGGTTTCAGCTTGAGCATGCGATCGCCTGCCCAGACAGCATTGGCGTCCGGAACTTCCTGCAACGCAAGCGCGCAGGCCTTGATGATGAAGTCATTGACGGAAAGCTTTATGCCGCGCGCTTCCAGTTGTTTATTCAGTTGACCGCGGAAAGCGAGGAGCGCATCGAGTTCAATATCGCGCCGCAAGTAAAAGTGCGGGATGGACTGCTTTGCTTCGGTCAGGCGCGCGGCGATGGTCTTGCGCATACCGTTGAGGCTTATTTCCTCGTATTCGCGCCCATCATACATGGCCATGACGGCCTCGGCCGCGGGACCACTGGCGGGTTTGGCGACTGGGGCCTCTTGTGCTGTTGCAGCAGCGGGCGCGGCGGCTTTTGGTGCAGCCGTTGCCCCTTCGACATCCGCTTTGACGATACGCCCGTGCGGGCCGGAGCCCTTGAGCGAGGACAGATCAATCCCCTTATCCGCCGCAATTCGCCGCGCCAGCGGTGAGGCAAAGATGCGTTTGCCGTCGCCGCCGGTTGGGGCTGCGGGGGCGGGGGTCGCGTCTGTGGTGCCACGGCCGTGTCCCGCCGCCGGGGCTGTTGCCTCTGATGCGTCGGCCGGTGCGGCGTTTGATGAGGCGTCCTCTTTGGGCGTGGACGAGACGTCGCCAATGTCGTCTGCAGATTCCCCGTCTTCCAGAAGCACGGCGATGGGGGAGTTCACCTTTACCCCTTCGGTTCCTTCGGCGACGATGATCTTGCCGATCGTACCTTCGTCCACCGCTTCAAATTCCATGGTTGCCTTGTCAGTTTCGATTTCGGCCATGATGTCGCCGGAGCTGACGGTGTCACCTTCCTTGACGTGCCACTTTGCGAGCGTGCCCTCTTCCATCGTGGGGCTGAGGGCGGGCATGAGAATTTCTGTAGGCATGTCGCGCTCCTTATTTGTAAGTGACTTTTTTGACAGCTTGGATCACCTCGTCCGTGGTGACCAGTGCCAGTTTTTCCAGATTGGCCGCATAAGGCATGGGTACGTCCTTGCCAGTGCAGTTGATCACCGGTGCATCGAGATAATCGAACGCCTCCTGCATGATCACCGAAGAGATGTAATTGCCGACAGATCCTTGCGGCCAGCCTTCTTCAACTGTCACGCAACGGTTTGTCTTCATCACGGATTTCAGGATTGCGCCAGTGTCCATCGGCCGCAAGGTGCGAAGGTCGATGACCTCGGCCATGATGCCTTCTTCTGCCAGCTTGTCTGCGGCCTCAAGAGCGTAAGACATGCCGATCCCAAAGCTGACGATGGTTACATCCTCGCCTTCACGCCAGATGCGGGCCTTGCCGAAAGGTACAGTGTAGTCATCGAGTTCCGGTACATCGAATGTACGTCCGTAAAGAATCTCGTTTTCGAGGAAGATCACCGGATTGGGGTCGCGGATCGCTGTTTTCATCAGACCTTTGTAGTCAGACGCAGAGTAGGGCATGGCCACTTTCAACCCGGGCACCTGCATGTACCATGCAGCATAGTCCTGGCTGTGCTGTGCGCCCACACGGGCCGCAGCACCGTTGGGGCCGCGGAACACCATCGGCGCACCCATCTGGCCGCCGGACATGTACAACGTCTTGGCCGCCGAGTTGATGATCTGGTCGATGGCCTGCATCGCGAAGTTGAATGTCATGAATTCTACTATGGGGCGCAGACCGCCGAACGCGGCACCGACACCGATACCGGCGAAGCCGTGTTCGGTGATCGGGGTGTCGATCACGCGCTTGTCGCCGAATTCGTCGAGCATGCCCTGACTTATTTTGTAAGCCCCCTGATATTCCGCGACCTCTTCGCCCATCAGGAACACGGATTCGTCACGGCGCATCTCTTCGGCCATGCCGTCACGGAGCGCTTCGCGCACTGTTTGTTGTTTAAGTGTGGTGCCTTCGGGCCAGTCGGGGCTGGTATCTGTTTCGGGGGCGGCGGGGGGCGCGGACGCCTCGGAGCCCCCTTCGGGCGCCGCCTCGTTGTCCGCTGAGGCCGCGGGCGCGGCCTCTGGCGCGGCAACACTGGCGCTGTCGATGTCGTCAGCGCTCTCGCCATCTTCGAGCAAGATCGCGATGGCGGTGTTCACTTTGACGCCTTCAGTACCCTCGGCGATAAGAATTTTGCCGATCGTGCCTTCATCGACCGCTTCGAATTCCATTGTGGCCTTATCGGTTTCGATCTCGGCCATAATGTCACCTGACGACACGGTATCGCCTTCCTTGACCAGCCATTTTGCGAGCGTGCCTTCTTCCATGGTGGGCGAGAGGGCGGGCATGAGAATTTCGGTTGCCATCGATCAAGCCTCCTGAGGTGCTTCGTCAGTTGCGTAGATGTCGGTCCAGAGTTCTTCCAACGCGGGCTCTGGCGACGTTTTGGCGAATTCAGCGGATTCGTTAACGATATCCTTGATCTCTTTGTCGATCGCCTTCAGATCGTCTTCGGATGCGTGCTTGCCGGTCAGCAGCATCGAGCGCACCGCTTCGATCGGATCACGCTCGTCGCGCATTTTTTGTACCTCTTCGCGTGTCCGGTATTTTGCCGGATCGGACATGGAGTGGCCGCGGTAGCGGTATGTTTTGATTTCAAGGATGTAAGGACCGTTTCCTGCCCGGCATACTTCGACTGCCTTTTCGCCAGCGGCCTTAACCGCCAACACGTCCATGCCGTCGACTTCTTCGCCCTTGATCCCGTAGGCGGCGCCGCGTTCCCAGTAAGATGGAGAGTGCGTCGAGCGTTTTGTCGAGGTTCCCATAGCATACTGGTTGTTCTCAATGACGAACACCACCGGCAGGTTCCAAAGCTCTGCCATGTTGTAAGCTTCGTAAACCTGGCCCTGGTTGGCCGCACCGTCGCCAAAATAAGTGAAGGTCACATTGTCGTTGCCCTTGTACTTGTCGGAAAAGGCAAGGCCCGCACCCAGCGGCACCTGTGCCGCGACGATCCCATGGCCGCCGTAAAAGTGTTTCTCCTTGGAGAACATGTGCATCGAGCCGCCCTTGCCCTTGGAATAGCCGCCCTCACGACCGGTCAGTTCGGCCATAACGCCGTTAGGATCCATCCCGCAGGCGAGCATGTGACCATGGTCGCGGTAAGAAGTAATGCGCTTGTCGCCATCCTTAGCCGCAGCTTCCAGGCCGACCACCACGGCTTCCTGTCCGATATAGAGGTGACAGAAGCCGCCAATAAGTCCCATGCCGTAAAGCTGACCCGCTTTTTCCTCGAACCGCCGAATGAGGAGCATATCCTTGTAATAGGCTTTTAGCTCATCGGCGGAGACATTCGGCTTTTTGGCAGCTTTGCGCGTGGCCATCGATCGCACTCCTTCTGATCTGTATCCGTGGTCCCATCGTACCCGTAACGGCAGATAGTTTAGTATTAAACTATTCATTATAGGATTCGAGCCAGCAATGCACGTGACAACTTGGCGCAACGGCAACTTGCGCCACCATACGGGCAGGGAGGGTCAGCGAATGACGATTTCGTCGGCGCGGATCATGCCGAGAACGCGGCGTGCCTGCTCATCCAGCAGGTCCAGATCGAGGTAGTCATCGGACAGGCGCTGCGTCAGGTTTTCCATGCGCGCGACTTCCTGTTGCACCTGAACCAGCTGCTGCCGCAACGCGTCAGCTTCTCCGTTGATTTCCGCACGACGAAACAGGCCAAAATCACCTTGTACCGCAGCAAAGGTGAAGTAGGTGCCCAAGCCTAAAGCCAGGGTGAAAAACGTGAGAAATCCGTATGCAGGGCGTGTACTGCGTGTCATGTTTCGTGCCTCGGGTCGCCTCTTGTCGGGCGTGAGATCACTATGACACAGTGCGCAGCGCCTGTGAACAGTTTTTGCAATCAATTCTGCTATTTATCAGTGATTCTGCCGGTTTGGTTACCTTTCCAACGCGGCAACGCCCGGCAGGGTCTTTCCTTCCATCCATTCCAGAAAGGCACCGCCTGCTGTCGAGATATAGGTGAAGTCTTGCGCAGCACCCGCCTGATTGAGCGCGGCCACCGTGTCGCCGCCTCCCGCAACCGAAATCAGATCACCCGCACGGGTCAGGTCTGCCGCCGCTTTTGCAGCCGCGTTTGTTGCCTGATCAAAGGGGGGGATTTCAAACGCGCCCAGTGGGCCGTTCCAGATCAGTGTCTTCAGTTCCCCGAAAGCTTCTGTAACAGCCGAGATGCTTACCGGGCCGGCATCCAGCACCATCTGATCATCATCGAGTACCGTCTCTGCGTTCAGCGTGACGACCTCGCTTGGTGCACCGGCTTTGAACGCCCGGGCGACAAGCCCGTCCACCGGCAGCAAGATCGCACACCCTGCATCTTCGGCGCGCGCCATGATCGAGCGTGCGGTGTCCAGATAATCAGGTTCTTGCAATGAAGCGCCGAGCTTTGCCCCTTGTGCCGCAAGGAACGTGTTCGCCATCCCGCCGCCGATGACCAGCACGTTGAGCTTGGCCACAAGGTTTTCCAAGAGCGCAATCTTGGTCGATACTTTGGCGCCCCCCACCACAGCACCGACCGGGCGTTTCGGAGCGGAAAGCGCTGCTTCGAGTGCGGACAACTCGGCTTGCATCAATCGGCCGGCGCAAGAGGGCAGCAAATGTGCAACCCCGGTGGTCGACGCATGTGCGCGATGCGCAGCCGAGAAAGCGTCGTTGACGAAAACATCCCCAAGGTTTGCCAGAAATTCGGCCATCTTGGGGTCGTTGTTTTCTTCTGCTGCGGCAAATCGGGTGTTTTCCACCAGAACGATGGTGCCCGGAGCCAATTTTGCCAACGCTGCCGGATCCGGTTTTTCGACAAAGGTGACAGAGGCGCCGAGGGCTTGTTCCAGCGCGGGCACGGTGACGCGCAAGGACATTTCCGGGACGAATTTGCCCTTGGGCCGGCCAAAGTGTGCCAAAATGATCGGCGTGCCACCCTTTGAGATAATGTCCTTGATTGTCGGCACGATGCGGTCGATGCGCGTAGTGTCCGTCACCTTACCGTCTTCGACAGGTACGTTGATATCGACGCGCACCAATACGCGTTTGCCGTCCAGATCCATTTCGTCGAGTGTTTTCCAGCTCATCGTCACTGCCCCTTAACTGTGCATGCACTGTTTTGCGCTTATCCGTGCCGAGGTCAACTGATCGCCTTGGCAATCGCCTGCTCAGGCCTTAGGTATCGCGTAACCAGACAAACAGGAGAGCCCTATGGCCGAGATTAAAGACCCGGAAAACACAATCCTCATGGAACTGAAGGGTGGCACCGTCACAATTCAGTTGCTGCCTGACGTGGCGCCCAAGCATGTGGAGCGGATGAAAGAACTGGCCCGGTCCGGCCAGTACGATAATGTTGCCTTTCATCGGGTCATCGACGGGTTCATGGCGCAGACAGGCGACGTTCAACACGGTGACATGGAAGACGGATTCAATCTGCGTATGGCAGGCACCGGCGGATCGGACCTGCCGAACGTGCCTGCCGAGTTTTCCAAAATCCCGCATGCACGCGGCAGCATCGGCGCTGCGCGGTCGCAGAACCCTGATAGTGCCAACAGCCAGTTCTTTATCAATTTCAAGGACAATGACTTTCTTAACGGGCAGTACACCGTGTACGGGCAGGTCATAGAGGGCATGGAGCATGTCGACGCGATCACGCGCGGCGAGCCGCCAGCCGAACCCGACCGCATGATCTCTGTAAAGGTGGCCGCTGATGTATAAGCTGTGCATTGCTGCGCTGGTGCTGGCCGGGCCGGCCATGGCAACCGGCATCGATATTGAAGTTTCCGGCGAGGCCAATGGCACGATCAAGATCGATTTGCTGGAAGAAGTAGCTCCCCTTCACGTCGAACGCATTACAACGCTGGCAGAACAGGGCGCTTACGACGGCGTCGTGTTCCACCGTGTGATCGACGGTTTCATGGCGCAGACAGGCGACGTGGAGTTCGGCAAAACAGGACAGGACATGCGCCGCGCCGGTATGGGCGGATCTGACATGCCCGATCTCGACGAAGAGTTTTCGGATGTGCCTTATGATCGCGGTGTTGTGGGTATGGCCAGGGCGCAAGACCCCAACAGTGCCAACAGCCAGTTCTTTATCATGTTCGATCAGGGTTACTTTTTGAATGGTCAATACACTGTGGTCGGTCGGGTGACCGAAGGACTAGACGTGCTTGACGCGATCAAGCGCGGCGAAGGACAAAACGGTGCAGTGATCGGCGCGCCTGACATCATGGAAAAAGTGACTGTTACCGAGTGATCGGGGCAGAAGCTGCAACGCGTTAGAAGGCAGGCTTCGGCCTGCCTTTTTTGCGTCATGCACTTTAGGCGAGCACCCAGCGACGCGATGATCGCGGAAAGACGCAGCGCGTATTGTCGTGTCTGCTTCGTGCTCTAGGTTACTTTGCATGAAAGTGATGCTATTGGCACTTCTGATGACGCTTCACGCCGCTGTCGCCCTGGCGCAGACGACGCGCGAGGCCGGGCTTGAACTCGTATTGCTCGCGGATGCTTCGGGGTCCATCGACCCGGATGAGCTTGCCTTTCAGCGTCAGGGTTACGCACTGGCCATCACCAACCCCGAGGTGATCAAGGCTATTCAGAATTCACTCTATGGCAATGTTGCCGTCACTTACGTCGAATGGGCCACCAATACCGCCGTTGTGGTGGATTGGATGATCGTTGACGGGCCTGAAACCGCAAAGGCTTTTGCGGACGCTTTGGCGGGGCCGCCGCGACAGGCATATGGCAGCAACGCCATTGGCAACGCGCTTTTGGACGGAAAGCGTCTGATAGAGGAAAATGACATCTACGCTCCGCGTGCCGTCATCGACTTTTCCGGCGACAGCATTCGCAACTCGTCCGGCCCATCCATTGCCGAAGCGCGAGAGGCGGTGCTGGCGGCAGGTATTGTGATAAACGCCTTGCCGATCCTGCGCCCGGACGATGGCCGGCGGGCAGGTGCCAATTTGGAAGCAGAGTACGCCGAGCGTATTATAGGCGGGCCGGGGTCTTTCATGGTGACAGCGGAAGACAGGGCAAGTTTCGCAGCAACCGTGCGCAGAAAACTGGTGTTGGAGATTTCCGGAACAACACCGCAAGAGCGTCGCTACGCGCGTACCTACGCTCAGGACAGGTAAAGTCGTCGCGCATCCATGGGCGCTGCATGTAGATTTACACGATCTGGAAGTAAAGCTTCAAACAAAGCGAAAAGAAAGCGGCGGGGAACAAGACGCGGCTGGCCAGATCAATCTTGGTTGCCAGACCGACATGTTTCTTCGACGCCAGATAACCCGTAATAAGCGACTGCAAGAGCGCCAAAAACACAAAGATCGTTGCCCCGGCGACATAGCGATCCAATAGCGTGAAATACCCAAGCCGCGGCAACATGTTGGTCGTTGCAAAGATGAACGCGACCATCGTGAGAACGGAACTGGCGGACAAGCCCAGCTGTGTGCCGAAGTCCTTTGGATTGATGTAGAAAACACACCAGGACATCACCACAATCAATCCAATCGGAATGAGGATTTTCCAGACGTAGTAGCTTTCCTGTCGCTCGGCCAGAATAGTGAACGACAGAACCGAACGGTCTTGTTTCATGCTCTCAAAGCGTTCGGGCCTGACTTCGGTTTCTACGTCGGTCACAGACCAGTCCGAAATGTTCAGCGGGCGATCAATTCCGGAAAAGTTCGGGTCTTGTACCAGTTGAACTTTTGCCATGGTCCACTCCATAGGAAATATCCTGAGCGTGATGGCCTGAGGGTCGAACGGAAAATTCTGAAGTGTTTGGTATCCCGAAAATGTGCCGGAAATTCGCTGCATATAAAGCACCTGACCGCCTTCCTCGACGCTGACGGTTGTGGGCCAACGCGAAAAAATGCGGCCCGAGTTCTTCATCGCCAGTCTAGGAAACCAGATGTCGTGTACGGATATCTTGCATCCGGCCAGATCTGCCAGACGCGGGTCGGTCCATTTCATACGGTAGGCGACATCGACTGTGATCGTTTGATTAACGTCGCTAATCTCAAGCAGATCGGCCAGCATTGCGCCAATCATGATTTTGGTAGGTGGGCCGTCGTGATCCGGTCGCACATCTTTACGATAATTAGGTGGCGCGCAAACCTCGGCCTCGCCATTCGTCTGAGCGTAAGGTGAAGCAGGAAACAGAAAGCCGATTACGGCCAAGCAAACCATCCACCTGGCACAATTAAGCAAGCGGCGCATATATCCCCCATCACACGCTGGTCGTCAGTTCAAGATCGAAGATAAACGCGATTTGACTTTCAATGCATTACATTTTTTCGCCTGCTTCGAGATCAGTTAATTGTTTCTCAAACAAAAAACGCGGCCAGAGCGGCCGCGTTTCTGTTTCTCGATCGAGATTTGTGTCTTAAGACGCCGGATTTGGCTTTGCCGCAGGCGCTGATTTTGCGCCGGGGTTCAGCGGATCGTCCTGACGCTGAACAGAGCCTTCGAAATGCGCGCCGCTTTCAATTGCAATGGTCTTGTGGATAATGTCACCCTCGACACGCGCGGTGGAGGTCAAGCGTACCTTCAGACCGCGTACACGGCCTACGATGCGCCCGTTGATAACAACATCATCCGCAACCACTTCGCCCTTGATTGTCGCGCTCTCGCCGATGGTCAACAGATGCGCGCGAATGTCACCTTCTACGGTGCCTTCAACCTGGATGTCGCCAGTGGTCTTCATGTTGCCGGTGACGTGAAGATCGGACGACAGAACCGAAGCCGGTGGCTTTGGCTTTGGCGCAGAGGCCTTGAAGTCGCTCGATTTCGGCGCCGCAGCAGGTGCAGAAGTTGCTGCAGCCGGTGTGTCTGTATCGGCCTGTTTCTGGCCTGGTTCGTTGATTTTGCTCTTAGAAAACATCTCTTGCAGCCTTGATATAGATCATGGGGTTCACAGCCTTATCGCCGACGCGGATCTCATAGTGCAGATGCACGCCGGTCGAGCGTCCGGATGATCCCATATCACCAATGTGATCGCCGCGCGAGACTTTTTGGCCTACTTTCACGCGAATTCTTGAAAGATGCGCATATCGGGTTTCGATACCGAAGGCATGCTTGATCTTGATGAACCGCCCGTAGCCTGATTGCCATCCCGCAAAGGTAACCACGCCGTCTGCTGTGGCGAAAAGATCAGTGCCCAGAGGGGCGGCAAAATCCGTGCCGTGGTGCATCCGCCGCCCACCGGTTTTCGGATCACGGCGCAAGCCGTAGCCGCTTGTAAACCGGAAACTGCTCTTGACCGGCATCGAAAACGGGGCCTGTTCGGCTGCGATGCGATACAGGTTCAGCGTGTCCATCTGCTCAAGCAGGCGGTTCGCACGTTCCATGTCCTTGCTTGCCTGACCACCACTTGTAGAGAACGAAAGGGGGGTCAGTGGCCCGCCCTGACCGGAGTATCCGCGTCGGACTTGACTGAGTATGCGTTCGGTCGGCAGACCGGCAGCGCGGAACATCTTGTCAAGCGGTTCGACCGAAACCGTCATCGCTTCTTCCAACTGGCGGAAAATCTGGTCGTTGTTCTCTTTCAGCAGTTCAATTTCAAGCGCAAGCTTGTCAGCCTCGACCAACGCGTGCTGGGCATCGGCAACCACACGGTCGCGTTCGGCGGCTGTTCGCGCCAAGGCATCTGCCAGGAAATCGACCGGGGCGCCGCTGTCTTTCGCAGCGAGGGTTGAGTTCGCGTTTGGGTTGGCATCGTTGTCTTGCAAAAGTGCAATTTTTTCGCGTGCCTCTTCGCGTTCGCGCATTGTTTGGCGCAACGCGGTCTGGATCACGTCGATCCCGGTCTCCAACTCGTGCCGCCGCGTCTCGGACTCCAGAAGTTCCGACTGCATTGCGGAAATCTGATCGAGTGCTGCATTAAATCGTTCTTGCGCGGCCAATGCTTCGGCAGCGCGGCTATCGCGCTGCTGCGCCAGATCATTCAGCCGTGCCTGATAAGTTGTCTGGTCACGTTTTGCCTGCTCTCGGTAATTGCCCGCGCCAATGCTGTTCATCAACAGGAGCGACGTGGCAATAATTGCCCACGCGATCACCAGAGAGCCGCCGACAAACGCCAACGCCTGGGTCTCGGACCGAAGCCGAATGAATCGTGTATCTGTGTCTGATTTCAAGAATACGCGGCGTTCGGGAAAGCAGCTCTCCAAAAATCCGTGTACTTTGATTGCCAAACGCGTTCGCACGTTTTCCCGTTTCCCTCGTGTGTGTTACCCGCGCTTTGCCTGTCGTGGCTGCGCGACTGCACACGTCAGTAAACACTGGCTTTGGGTGGAGCAACCCTGTTTCCGGAGGTGCCTACTACTTGAGGTAGAAATGTTGTAAATGGGCAAAAAATCGCCGGTTTTCAATGAACAATCCCGGTGCCTCGTTCAGGTAAGGGGCCAGTAGAAATCAGGCGGGATCCCAGCCTCGGCACGTTTCTCTTCGTTGAAAGGGGGCTTGAGCGGCCCGTGGAAATACCGGCGGACCAACTGGTGGAACTCTTCTTTTGGGTCGAGGTTGTGGCGGCCGCACAGAAAGTGGAACCACTTGGACCCATAGGCGACATGCGCGACTTCTTCGGAATAGATCACCTTGAGCGCATCAACGGCTTTGACTGCTTTGGCTTTTTCAAAGATCTCGATCATGCCCGGTGTTACATCGAGCCCGCGCGCTTCTAGGACCATCGGCACAACGGCAAGGCGCCCCATAATATCCAAGACCGTATCTTCGGCTGCGCGCCACATGCCCGCGTGTGCCGGAAGGGCGCCGTAATAGCTGCCTTCCGCTTCAAGACAGTCGCACATCAGATTGAAATGCTTGGATTCTTCATCTGCTGCTTTCACCCAGTCATCATAAAACCCGTAAGGAAAGTCTGTGTCGGTGAAGCGGGCGACGATATCCCAGTGCAGATCCACGGCATTAAGTTCGATGTGGGCGACCGCATGCAGCAAGGCGATCCGGCCCTCCGGAGTGCCGGGACGCCTGCGTGGAACGTCGCGCGGGCTGAGAAGCAGTGGCGCGTCCGGCCGCGCGGGGTGCAGAGGGGGCGCAGCCGAACCGATAGCCGGTTTGTCGCCTCCTTCGCGCGCCTCTCGCCATTGCGCGGCAAACTTACGCGACAGTGCGGTCTTTTCGCGTCCGTCTGCCGTACGCAGAACAGCTTCGGCCATTTCGGCCAGCGGCATCACAGGGCGTGCACCGCGTCCAGAACTTCCTCTACGTGACCAGGCACCTTCACCTTGTTCCAGATGCGCGCGATGGTGCCATCCGCGGCGATAAGGAAGGTGGTGCGTTCGATCCCCATGTATTTCTTGCCATACATGTTTTTTTCTTTCCAAACGCCATAGTCCTCGCAGGTGGTGCCGTTTTCGTCCGAAAGCAGCGGCACCGTCAATTCGCGTTTGGCGACAAACTTTTCGTGGCTGGCTATACTGTCTTTGGAAACGCCAAAGACCTGAACGCCGGCTGATTCAAAGGCTTCGCGTGATTGCGAAAAACCGATGCTTTCCTTGGTGCATCCCGGTGTGTCGTCCCGCGGGTAGAAAAACAGCACCACGGGTTGGCCTTTTAGGGCGGATAGTGTGACGTCGCCAGCACCAGTGCTGGGCAATGTAAAATCCGGTGCTGGTTGGGAAATTTCAGGCATAACGCTCTCTTGTCTTTTCAGAATTGTGTGTGGGTGACATAGTAGAACACAGGCGCGCGCCGCCAAGAGCGCAAATAACAAATAACACATTGATTTCCGCCCTGAGCGAGGCCGAGACCCGACTTGACGACTGAGACAACCTCGGAAAATCCTGCCACCCGGCGGGGTTGGTTTGCCCGCTTTCTGCGGGCCGCTTCCTTTGTTGTTCTATTGCTGGTCGCCTTGGGGGTTGCCGGGGCATTCTTGCTCCGAGAGCGACAGATCGCGGTACCAGAGTGGTTGCGCGAAGAAATCGAAGTGCGTCTTAACGAGGCTCTGCCTGAGGCTCGGGTGCGTATCGGATCTTTGATGGCTGTGGTCGAGCAGGATTGGCGGCCCCGGTTTCTGGTACGCAACCTGCATATTGAACGGCTGGACGGTACCCCTGTGGTCTCGTTCAGTGACATGCGGGGCAAGCTTGATCGGCAGGCGTTGATTGATCGAAGGCTTGGGCTGCAAAGCCTAGAGGTTAGCGGCGTTTTTATCACCCTACGGCGCGAAGCAGGCGGTGGCGTTGCGGTGTCTTCGGGGCAGGGTGATCAAAGCGCCAGCCGGCAATCCGCCAATCTGGCGCGGCTGGTTGGTGATCTTGGCACCCTGCTGCTGCGACCCGGGCTGGAAGAGCTGACTGATCTTGACGTGCTGGCGATCACGTTGCGCTATGAAGACGAGCGTGCCGGTCGGGCCTGGACTGTGGATGGCGGGCGCGTGCGTCTGGACCGAGAAGGGTCTGACCTCCAGATCGCTGCTGATATTGCTATTCTCGGTGGTGGCGCGGGTGTTGCTACGATTGCGGCCAACTATGCTGGTGTTATCGGCGCGCAAAACTCTGAGTTTGGCATCACGATCAATGGCCTCGATGCCGGCGATATCGCGACGCAGGGTCCCGCCTTTGGCTGGCTGGGTGCGTTGGACGCGCCGATTTCGGGCGCGCTGCGCGGCGGTTTGAACGGCGATGGCAGTCTTCGCCCGTTGAATGCAACGCTGCAAATTGGTGCAGGTGTGATCCAGCCAACCGCCGAAGCCAAGCCCATTCCTATCGACGCCGCTCGCAGCTATTTCACCTACCTGCCGCAGCAGCAGGAAATTCGTTTTGACGAGTTGTCTGTCGAGAGCAAGTGGGGCAGCGGCCGGCTAGAGGGCGGCGCGCGTCTGGTACAGGCGGCGAACGGACGGATCGAGGACTTGATCGGTCAGGTTCAACTGTCTGGTCTGCGGCTTAACCCGGCGGACCTTTATGCGGAACCGGTTGAGATATCCGCGGCCGAACTGGACTTCCGGCTGCGCACGGTGCCCTTCGCGCTTGAATTGGGTCGTTTGCAAATCCTTGACCGCGGACAAGTTCTGACTGCGCGTGGAAAGTTGTCGGCTGACCGGGGCGGCTGGGATATCGCCTTGGATGCCGAAATGGACGGGCTAAGCCCTGCGCGTCTGTTGGAGCTTTGGCCCGAAGGGGTAAAGCCCAAGTCACGCAACTGGATCAACGAAAATGTCTTTGCAGCAAAACTGAGTGACGCCTCGGGTGCGTTACGCTTTACTCAAGGCGGTGTGCCGCGCACCTATCTGGCATTTGACTTTGCAGAAGCAGACGTGCGTTTCGTTAAAACGCTGCCGCCCATTCGCAATGGTAAAGGGCATGGAACACTGGTTGACGACAGGTTTGTCGTTGTTCTGGACGAGGGCGGTGTCATCGCACCGGAAGGCGGGTTTGTGGACGGGGCTGGCAGTTCGTTCATTATTCCTGACGTGCGTGTCAAACCTGATCCACCGGGGGTCGTCCGTCTGACCGCCCGTGGCAGCACCACCGCCGCCTTGTCCTTGCTGGATCAAGAGCCGTTGCGCGTGATGACAAAGGCAAATCTCCCCGTAGCGCTGGCCGAAGGGGCCATCGATCTGAGCGGTACGATATCCCTGCCGTTGAGAAAGAAACCGCCGCTGGAATCGATCGCGTTCGATGTCGTCGGAACGGCACGAGATGTCAGTACTGACATTTTGGTGAAGAACAGGACATTGGCGGCAGACATGCTGGATATCGTGGCATCAGACGACTCGGTGCGGGTTTCCGGGAAAGGGACCATTGACGGTGTTCCGCTCGATATTGCGTGGCGGCAGCCGCTGGGTGCGCCGGGTGCTTCCTTGCCAAGCAAGATCACAGGCACCGTAGAGATAAGTCAGACAGCCTTGGACGCCTTCAATATCGATTTGCCGCCCGGGTTGGTGCAAGGAACAGGCATTGGCAATATCACGATTGATCTGGTCAAAGACACACCGCCGGCATTCAACCTGCGCTCTGATCTGCGCGGTATCACGATGGCCTTGCCCCCGATCAATTGGTTCAAGAGTTCGGATACAGAGGCTGAACTCGAAGTTTCTGCGGCGTTGGGTGCGGTGCCGGTGGTAGAAAGACTGACCCTTGGCGCGCCGGGGCTGGATGCGCAAGGCACGCTCCAGCTGACATCCGAAGGCACGCTGGACCGGTTGCGATTGCAGCAAGTGTCTGTCGGTGGCTGGCTCAACGGACAGGTGGATATTGTCGGGCGCGGCAAAGGTGTCCCCCCCCGGATAGAAGTACGTAGTGGCAGCATTGATCTGCGCCGCGCCGATTTTGGAAACAATGCGTCGTCGGGCCAGACCACCCCCCTTTCGCTGAACCTTGATCGGCTTCAGGTCACCGACACGATCGCTATTACAGACATGCGCGGTCAGTTCAGTACAGGCGGCGGTGTGGCCGGAAATTTTGAGGGTCTGGTCAATGGCGCGGCCCCTGTCAGCGGAGAGCTTGTGCCACAGGGCGCGCGCAGCAGTATACGGGTTGCCTCGCCGGATGCCGGACGCGTTTTTGCCGCCGCCGATCTGTTGCAACAGGCGCGTGGCGGGCGCATGGATCTTGTACTCGACCCGGTGGGAACAGGCGGCGCTTTTGATGGCAAATTGCGTGTCCGCGACGCCCGGATAAAAGACGCCCCGGCCATTGCCGCCTTGCTCAACGCGATCAGCATCGTCGGGCTGGTGAACGAGCTGACCGGAGACGGGATTTACTTTGACGAGATTTCCGCAGATTTCCGGCTAGGCCCGCAACAGATCACCCTGCGCGAAGCAAGCGCTGTCGGGGCGTCGATGGGATTGTCCATGGATGGTGTTTTCGTGCCGAGTACCGGCCAGATACAAATGCAGGGCGTTATTTCCCCGGTCTATCTGCTCAACGCGATTGGCAGCGTTCTGACGCGGCGTGGCGAAGGGTTGTTCGGGTTCAATTATTCGATTGAAGGCACAGCGAAAAACCCTCAAGTGTTCGTCAATCCGCTGACTGCTCTTGCCCCGGGCATGTTTCGCAATTTGTTCCGCCGCGCTGCTCCGGAAGCCCCACGTGTAGAAGGGGAAGCACCCCCGGAGCCAGAGCCCGTGCGGCAATTGCCTCCCCGTGTCAGCGGGTCTGACCGCTGAAGGACACAGGCATGAAACTGAGTGATTTTGATTTTGACCTGCCCGACGAGTTGATCGCCACACGTCCGGCGGTCCCGCGGTCCTCAGCCCGGTTGTTGGTCGCGCAGGGCGATACGATAACTGACAGCGTCGTGAGTGACCTGCCAGACTGGCTGCGCCCGGGTGACAGGCTTGTGCTGAACGATACCAAAGTCATCCCCGCGCGCCTGTCCGGAAGTCGCCATCGCGACAGCGCGCAAGGGCCGGTCAAAGCCGCAATCGATGTCACCTTGCTGGAGCCGCGCGCAGACGGCACATGGAACGCGCTGGTGCGGCCGCTCAAAAAACTGAAAATTGGCGAGGAGGTTGTCTTTTCCCACGAATTGAGCGCGACACTGACCGCGATCGAAGACGGTCAGGCTCATCTTGCGTTTAACCTTGCCGGTGACGATTTTGATCAGGCGCTGAACGCTGCGGGCGCGATGCCGCTGCCGCCCTATATCGCCGCCAAACGCCCGGCGGACGCGCGAGACAAGCAAGACTACCAGACGGTCTGGGCCCGCAATGCCGGCGCAGTCGCCGCACCAACCGCCTCGCTTCACTTTGACGCCCCCCTGCTTTCGGCGCTCAAGGCACTGGGCGTTTCATTCACACATGTGACCCTGCACGTGGGTGCGGGCACCTTCCTGCCTGTCAAAGTCGAGGATGTCACGACCCACAAGATGCATGCCGAATGGGGACAGGTCAGTGCAGAAGGTGCCGCTGAAATCGCACAGACGAAAGCTGGCGGCGGGCGGGTTATTCCAGTTGGAACAACGGCGCTGCGACTGATTGAAACGGCAGGGCGGGGCGGTCAGATTCGCGCTTGGGAAGGCGACACCGACATATTCATCTATCCGGGGTTTCAGTTTCAGGTCGCCGACGCCTTGATGACCAACTTTCATCTACCAAAGTCGACGCTGATGATGCTGGTATCCGCACTCATGGGAGAGGCGCGTATCAGGGAAATCTACGCGCATGCCATTACCGAGAGATATCGCTTTTTCTCCTACGGCGATGCATCCTTGCTGATACCAAAATCTTAATGCTGCCATAATACGACTCCGAAAAGTCGCGGCTGAACGGGACGACACGCTCTGGCTTTGTCAAAGCATGTGCAGTGACACTCCTTTTCCTCCCACAGGAGACGTTGAAAAGATGCTTCAGGTCCTTTCAAGCGCATGGGCGCTGCTCTTGGGCATGTGCCTGCTTATGATTGGCAACGGGATGCAGGGCACGTTGCTCGGTATCCGCGGCGAGATTGAAGGTTTCTCCACCTTTGAGATGTCTATCGTGATGTCCGCCTACTTTGTCGGTTTTCTGGGGGGGTCGCGGATGGCGCCAAACATGATCCGGCGGGTAGGGCATGTGCGCGTTTTCGCAGCGCTCGCGTCTCTGATCTCTGCCGTCATGATCCTGTACCCCACCGTAACAGAGGTATGGCTATGGACTGTCGGTCGGGTGCTGATCGGGTTTTGTTTCTCCGCCGTTTATGTGACAGCCGAAAGTTGGCTGAACAACGCGGCCGATAATTCGAACAGAGGACAGGCTCTGTCTCTTTACATGATTGTGCAGACAGCCGGGATCGTGATCAGCCAAGCGTTGCTGCTGGCGGCTGACCCGTCGGGCTACGTACTCTTCGTGATCCCGTCGATCCTTGTGTCCATCGCCATCACACCCATCCTGCTGTCGATCAGTCCGACGCCCGCATTCGAAGCAACCAAGCCGATGAGTCTGCGTGATCTATACGGCTTTTCGCCATTGGGGTGCGTGGGCATGTTTTTGCTCGGCGGCATTTTTTCCGCACAATTCGGCATGGCGTCGGTCTACGGCGCAAAAGCCGGACTGAGTGTTGCGCAGATTTCGACCTTTGTCGCTACCTTCTTTGTCGGTTCGGTCGTGCTGCAGTATCCGATCGGGTGGATATCTGACCGAATGGACCGACGGTTTCTCGTGCTGATCGTTTCTTGTATCGGCGCGTTCGGCTCTGCCATTGGCCTGATGCTGGGGGGCAATTTCGCGTTCCTGCTTGCCTCTGCATTTGTCGTTGGTGGTATGTCAAATCCACTTTATTCGCTGCTGATCGCGCATACGAACGACTGGCTGGAGCATGATGACATGGCGGCGGCCTCGGGTGGGCTGATCTTTATTAACGGTCTGGGCGCGATCTCTGGCCCGATCATTACGGGCTACATGATGGACGTGGTCGGCCCTGGCGGGTTTTACCTGTTTACGGGTTTGCTGTTTGTCGCGCTGGTGGCTTACGCGTTCTACCGCTCCACTCAGGGTCGTACGATCGCTGTGGAGGATACAGGTACGTATGTTCCGGTTGCGCCTAGTTACACATCTGTCGCACTGGAATATGCACAAGAATACGCCATCGAAACCGACAAGGAGGGTGAAATTGACGCAGGTGACAATTCCAATGTGTCGCCGTGACGTAATTCGTGAATAGGTAAAAGCAGAAAATGCAGGATAATATAGGCACGTGGGACGCGTGTGTACTGAGAGGTGTTATGGCAAGTCCTGAAGAAATCTTGAGTTTCTGGCTCGACGATGTGGGGCCGGAAGGGTGGTACAAGGGATCGGAAGCGCTGGACGCAAATATCCGCGCACGGTTCGAAGAGACTTACAAGGATGCATGTGAGGGGCGTTTTTCTCTCTGGCTGACGTATCCGTCAGGCGCTCTGGCGTATGTCATTCTGATGGATCAGTTCCCTCGAAATATGTACCGCGGCACCGCGCGCGCCTTTGCAACAGACCGCATTGCGATGGCCGCGGCAAAATCTGCAATCGACAAGAAATGGGATATGCGCATTGACGAACCTGCGCGGCATTTCTTTTATTTGCCGCTTGAGCATTCCGAAAATCTTTATGATCAGGACCGTTGCGTGCGACTGATGTGCGAGCGTATGCCGGAACATGGCAGCGCCTTTCTGCTGCACGCACGGGCGCACCGTGCAATTATTCGCCAGTTCGGACGTTTTCCCGGTCGTAACAGCGCCTTGGGTCGCGCATCGACCGAGCCCGAAGCAGCCTTTCTTGCTCGGGGCGGATATGGTGACACTATCCGCGAGTTGCAGGCGGACAAGGCTGCCTGACACTGGCCTGACAGGGGTGCGCATATGTCGCGCGCCCCTTCGTGTTGCCGCGCATCAGGAATTAGTTTAACGGTAAACTATATTTTTGTTCCAATGCGCGAGGACTTCACATGGCAGCGAAATCTTACGATCTGGTCGTGATCGGCGCAGGCCCGGGTGGCTATGTGGCCGCGATCCGTGGCGCGCAACTTGGTCTCTCTGTTGCGATTGTCGAGCGTGAGCATCTGGGTGGTATTTGCCTCAACTGGGGATGCATCCCGACCAAAGCAATGCTGAGGTCTTCCGAAGTGTTCCATCTGATGCATCGCGCCAAGGAATTCGGATTGAAAGCCGACAACATCGATTATGATCTGGATGCGGTGGTAAAGCGGTCGCGTCAGGTCGCCGGACAGCTTTCCGGAGGCATCGGCCATTTGATGAAGAAAAACAAGGTCACTGTTGTCATGGGGGAGGCGACAATTCCTGCCAAGGGCAAGGTGAAGGTCAAGACCGAGAAAGGCACAGAGGAACTGACCGCTAAGAATATCGTTCTTGCGACGGGCGCACGGGCGCGCACGCTGCCCGGTCTTGAGGCGGACGGCGATCTTGTGTGGACCTACAAACATGCATTGCAGCCCAAACGTATGCCGAAAAAACTGTTGGTCATCGGTTCGGGTGCGATCGGGATCGAGTTTGCCAGTTTTTACAACACGCTCGGCGCTGACACGACCGTGGTTGAGGTTATGGATCGCGTATTGCCTGTAGAAGACGCGGAAATATCAGCCTTTGCCAAGAAAGCATTCGAAAAGCAGGGCATGAAGATCATGCAAAAAGCCATGGTCAAGCAGCTGGACCGCGCCAAGGGCAAGGTTACCGCGCATATTGAGGTGGGTGGCAAGGTTGAAAAGCACGACTTTGACACGGTGATTTCTGCGGTGGGCATCGTGGGTAATGTCGAAGGGCTCGGCCTCGAAGAGTTGGGCGTGAAAGTGGACCGCACGCATGTCGTGACAGACGAGTTCTGCCGCACGGGCGTCGATGGGCTTTATGCCATCGGTGACATCGCCGGTGCCCCTTGGCTTGCGCACAAGGCAAGCCACGAAGGTGTCATGGTCGCGGATCTCATCGCGGGCAAGCATGCCCATCCGGTCAAGCCTGAAACCATTGCGGGATGCACATATTGCCATCCGCAGGTTGCCTCTGTCGGCTATACCGAAGCGAAGGCGAAAGAGTTGGGCTATTCGGTCAAGGTTGGCCGCTTTCCTTTTATCGGCAACGGCAAGGCCATCGCTCTGGGCGAACCGGAAGGGATGATCAAAACCGTGTTCGATGCCAAGACGGGCGAACTTTTGGGCGCTCATATGGTGGGTGCCGAAGTAACAGAGCTGATCCAAGGATACGTTGTTGGACGTCAACTGGAGACAACGGAAGAAGATCTGATGAATACCGTCTTCCCGCATCCGACACTTAGCGAAATGATGCACGAATCCGTTCTGGATGCTTACGATCGTGTGATCCATATGTAAGGTTGAACTGGGCCTGCGGAACCGCTGGCCTGATTTGTTTTGCAAGCCGCCGGACATACCCGGCGGCTTTTTTTGTGTTTCATTTATGGTCTGTGTGCGCGATTGCCTTCACCAAGTGCCTCTGTCATGCATCGCGCATGACGGACGCGCCGCAAAAAACTTCCTGGGCTATGGTTCTGTTGCTTTGGGCGGCCGGGCTGGGAGCAGCCGCGCAATACGGCAAAATGAGCGTCATATACGATGTTCTGCCGGAGCATTATCCGCAAGCGGGTGCAAGCCTCGGGCTGGTTGTGTCAATCGTCGGTTTCGTCGGCATTTTTCTGGGTGTCGCGGCGGGGCTCTTGGTGGCGCGGATCCGTTTTCGCCGTGCGTTACTGTGGGCGCTCTGGATGGGGGCAGCGATGTCCGCTTTTCAGGCGCTCTTGCCGCCGCTGTCATGGATGCTGGCCAGCCGCCTGATCGAAGGGCTTTCCCATCTGGGGATGGTGGTGGCGATCCCCACGCTGATCGCACAGCTCTGCGCGCCACAAGACAGGGGGCTGGCGCTGACCTTGTGGGGAACATTCTTTGGCGTAGCGTTTGCCGTTTTGGCATTTCTTGGCTTGCCACTGGTCAAGCAGCACGGGGTCGCGGCGCTACTTTTGGTCCATTCAGCATATCTGGCCATATGCGCGCTGTTCCTGTCGGCGCGCTTGAAGCGTTTGAATGCTGCGGCGCCAGACAGCCCGTTTTCCTTGCGCCAGCTAGCGCGTGACCACTTGTCGATTTATCGCTCTCCGGCGATCGCGGCGCCTGCAGTTGGGTGGGTGTTTTACACCTTTTGTTTTGTATCCATCCTGACGGTACTGCCCGGACATCTAAGCGCTGACGTGCGTGGCTGGGTCATGGGGGCAATGCCCTTGATCAGTATTGCGTCGTCTATGACGATCGGCGTCTGGTTGTTGAGGATCACTACTGCGGTTTCCGTGATCGTGCTGGGCTTTGTGCTCAGTGCGTTGAGTGTCGTTTGGATGGGTTTGACCCTGCAGCCCGTGGCGTGCCTGGCGGTGGCTGCCGCCATGGGGCTGATCCAAGGAGCCAGCTTTGCTGCTGTGCCACAACTCAACCCAACAGCCGCGGCACAGGCGCAGGCGAACGGTGGCTTGGCCCAAGCTGGAAACCTCGGCAACACATTGGGCACACCGGTGATGGCCATTGCGACGTCCGCTTTTGGCTTTGCCGGATTGCCTGTCATTGCAGCAATCGCCTTCGTCGCCGGCGCTGTGGCGCACCTGATCCTGGCATGGCGGCGAAAAGCCACTTGATGTTCTTTATTCGTTCTCATATTTTGATTGGCACTGACGCGTAATGCACCTATGTGATCAGAGGACGGATAGGGGTGTCTGATGGCAGAGCTGAAAAACATCGAAGTACGCGGCGCGCGCGAACATAATTTAAAAAGCATCGACGTGGATATTCCACGAGACCAGTTGGTCGTCATCACCGGTCTGTCGGGGTCGGGCAAGTCATCTTTGGCTTTTGACACGATCTACGCCGAAGGCCAGCGCCGCTATGTTGAATCGCTCAGTGCTTACGCCCGTCAGTTCCTGGATATGATGCAAAAGCCGGATGTGGATCACATCTCTGGTCTCAGCCCCGCGATTTCGATTGAACAGAAAACAACGTCAAAGAACCCGCGCTCGACGGTTGGTACGGTGACGGAGATTTACGACTACATGCGCCTGTTATTCGCGCGGGTCGGAACGCCCTACAGCCCTGAAACCGGCAAACCCATCGAGGCGCAGCAGGTGCAAGACATGGTCGACCGCGTGATGGCGATGGAGGAGGGGACACGCGCCTATCTTCTCGCGCCGATCATTCGCGACCGTAAAGGTGAGTATCGCAAGGAATTCCTTGAACTGCGCAAGCAGGGGTTTCAGCGGGTCAAGGTCGACGGAAGCTTTTATGAACTGGATGAACCGCCGACACTCGACAAGAAGTTCCGCCACGACATCGACGTCGTGGTCGATCGCATCGTTGTGCGAGAAGGGCTGGAGACGCGATTGGCGGACAGTTTGCGCACGGCTCTGGACCTCGCGGACGGCATCGCAATCATTGAGACCGCCCCGTCAGAGGGAGACCCCGAACGGACAACCTTTTCCGAGAAGTTCGCCTGCCCGGTGTCAGGATTTACAATCCCCGAGATCGAGCCGCGTCTGTTTTCTTTCAATGCTCCCTTCGGGGCTTGTCCAGAATGCGATGGTCTGGGTGTCGAACTGTTCTTTGACGAACGGCTGGTGGTTCCTGACCAAAATCTGAAAATTGCGGATGGTGCCTTGGCGCCATGGCGAAAGGGTAAGAGCCCGTATTTCCTGCAGACCATCGAAGCTCTTGCCAAACACTATGGCTTTAAACAGTCGACCAAATGGAAGGATCTTCCCGAGAAAGTTAAACAGGTATTTCTATACGGCTCCGGCAAGGAAGAGATTGCGTTCCGCTATGATGAAGGTGGGCGTGTCTATCAGGTTACCCGCGTATTCGAAGGTGTCATTCCGAACATGGAACGGCGCTATCGGGAAACTGACAGTAACTGGATCCGTGAGGAGTTCGAACGCTACCAGAACAACCGGTCTTGTGGCTCGTGCGGGGGCTATCGTTTGCGGCAAGAGGCGCTTGCTGTCAAAATCGGGCCGTCAAAAGGCGGCGAAAACCTGAAACATGTGGGTCAGGTTGTCGAAATGTCGATCCGGGAGGCTTTTGACTGGTGCGAGACTGTGCCAAAGTTTCTGACGCAACAGAAGAACGAGATTGCGCGTGCCATCCTAAAGGAAATCCGTGAACGGCTTGGCTTTCTCAATAACGTCGGGTTGGAGTATCTGACACTGAGCCGCAACGCAGGCACCTTGTCGGGTGGTGAAAGCCAACGTATCCGTCTTGCATCGCAGATCGGTTCTGGCCTGACAGGGGTGTTGTATGTTCTCGACGAACCATCCATCGGGTTGCACCAGCGCGACAACGACAGGCTGCTTGGCACGCTGAAGAACCTTAGGGATCAGGGTAATACCGTCATTGTGGTTGAACACGACGAAGAAGCCATTCGCGAGGCGGACTACGTCTTTGATATCGGCCCAGGGGCAGGGGTTCATGGTGGTCAGGTCGTCAGTCACGGTAAGCCGGACGCGATTGCCGCTGACGAAAACTCCATCACAGGTCAGTATCTCGTCGGCGCGCGTGAGATTGCTGTGCCCGCAGTGCGACGCAAGGGCAACAAGAAAAAGCTGACCGTCGTCAAGGCAACCGGCAACAATTTACAGAACGTCACTGTTGATTATCCGTTGGGCAAGTTCGTCTGCGTCACCGGTGTGTCTGGTGGCGGCAAGTCGACACTGACGATCGAGACGCTTTTCAAAACCGCCTCCATGCAGCTTAATGGCGCCCGTCAGACACCGGCACCCTGCGAGACGATCAAGGGGCTGGAATATCTCGACAAGGTTATCGACATCGACCAACGCCCGATTGGGCGCACACCACGGTCGAATCCGGCGACCTACACAGGCGCTTTCACCCCGATCCGCGACTGGTTCTCTGGTCTGCCCGAAGCGAAGGCGCGCGGCTACAAACCCGGCAGGTTCAGCTTTAACGTCAAAGGTGGCCGGTGTGAGGCCTGTCAGGGCGACGGGGTTATCAAAATCGAGATGCACTTCCTTCCGGATGTTTATGTCGAATGCGAGACCTGTAAAGGTAAGCGCTACAACCGCGAAACGCTGGAGATCAAATTCAAAGGCAAGAGCATTGCGGACGTTCTGGACATGACGGTCGAAGATGCGCAGGCATTTTTCTCCGCCGTGCCATCAATTCGTGAAAAGATGGACGCTTTAATGCGCGTCGGGCTCGGATACATAAAAGTGGGCCAGCAGGCCACGACCCTTTCGGGTGGCGAAGCGCAACGGGTGAAACTTTCAAAAGAGTTGAGCAAACGGTCAACCGGCAGAACACTTTACATTCTTGATGAGCCGACAACGGGTTTGCATTTCGAAGATGTGCGCAAACTGCTCGAAGTGCTGCATGAGTTGGTCGATCAGGGTAATTCTGTAATTGTGATCGAGCACAACCTCGATGTCGTTAAAACAGCCGATTACATCATTGATATCGGCCCTGAAGGTGGCGACGGTGGTGGCCGTATTGTTGCGACGGGAACGCCCGAGGAGGTGGTCAACGTCGAACAGAGCTACACCGGCCGGTATCTCAAGCCAATGCTTGAGGTAAAGCGGAAGGTCGCAGCAGAGTAACTGTGCATCGCGGATCAGTAAGAAAAATGGCGCCTCCTCGGGCGCCATTTATTTGTAAGCTGACAGGTACCCGCCGCTTCTGTTTCAGATTATCGTGAAGCATCCTGCCAACCCTGTAGACTTGCGATGCAATGATGCCCACCGGATCGATTGCCTTGCCGTTAGCATCGCCTTGATAGTCATAAACACCAACGCATGTCTCATCTGCAATGAGGCGGTTTTCGGGGCTCTGCCGCGCCGCCTGGGTCGTGCTGATGGGTTTCGGCTAGATGTTAGAAAAAGCCTTCGGCTGCCGCTCCACTAATGCAAAACCAGCACCAAGGCTGCTGGCGCGGGAGCATCTGTTTGCGTGCTATGTCTGTGTCAGTCGAGGATCGCGCCGATTGCACCAATCAGGTTGATGACCTCACGGGTTTCGCGGTCGATCTGGTATACATAATCGTTCGAACGCACGTAGGTGCCGTCTGATTTCAGCCCATAGCGCTTGGGATCGCGAATGAAGAGGTAATCGCCGTCAATGCGTTCTCCAACATTGTAGCGAAAATCACCGTTTTGCGCCCGCTTCTTTTTGACTTGACCTGGTGGGACACACGGCACGGCTTTCTTTGCCAACCCGGGCGGGCATCCTTTAGGGGCGGCGGAAACAACGGCACTGGTGCCAAAGGTCGCGGTTGCAGCAACTGCGGCGATCAACGCATAACGCATGAGTGCTCTCCTTTTCATCTCAGGACACAAACGAGTGACCCTGATGAATTGTTCCGGTTTCTGGCACCCTGACTACGAGCCTTGACGCCGTGCAACCGGTTGACGGGAAGAAAGCCGCATTAGACGGAGATTTCAGTTTGCTCTGCCTTTTGAGGCAAACCGGGGCAACATTGCTGAGAAATCCTTGCCAAGACCGTCCTCTTTTTCGACGAATTGTTTGTAAAGACTGAGCGCCAGAGCCCCCATAGGGGTGTCCGCGTCGACAGAGTTGGCTGCTTGCTGTGACAGGCCGAGATCCTTGAGCATCAATTCTGCAGCAAAACCGGGTGTGTAGCCGTTATCTGCAGGGCTTTGCGGCCCAACACCGGGGGCAGGGCAGTAGGCATTCATGCTCCAACTGTATCCTGACGAGGTGCTAACCACGTCAAACATCTTTTGTCGGTCGAGCCCCAGTTTATCAGCCAGCGCAAATGCTTCGCATGTTGCTATCATCGTGGCACCAAGGATCATGTTGTTGCAGATTTTGGCAGCTTGGCCGGCCCCTGCATCACCGCAATGCACCGCCTTTTGTCCCATTATCTCGAAAAGCGGCTGTGCTGCAGCGAAGGCGTCGTCCGCGCCCCCAGCCATAAACGTCAAGGTGCCGGCAGACGCGCCGCCAATCCCGCCCGATACTGGCGCGTCAACAAAACCGATGTTGCGCGCCGCGGCCATCTCGGCGATCGCACGCGCGCTCTCTACATCGACGGTGGAGCAGTCGAGGAACAAGGCTCCAGCCTTCATCTCCGGCAGGATGTCTTCTGCTACGCGGCGCAATATGTCGCCATTCGGCAGCATCGTCATCACAACGTCAGCGCCGCTGACCGCTGCTGCTGCCGAAGGCGCAGCCTCAACCCCTTCCGCGGATGTACCGGCCGTGTCGAAGCCAGTGACCACCATACCGGCCTTTGCGAGGTTTGCGGCCATGGGCGCTCCCATGTTCCCAAGACCGATAACGGCAACTTTAGTTTCTGGCATCTGTGACCCTTCCAATTTCAGCGCGTCTTTGCCCAAAGGCATGAGCATTTTGCTTACGGCGACAACCGGCACGTTGGCGTCGGCAAACTGCCATTGCGGGTTTCGATCTTTGTCGATGATGGCAGCGCGAATGCCCTCAAGCAAATCGCCGTGTTCCATCGCACGATAGGTGAAGCAGTATTCGAGGTTCAAGGCCTTGGCGATACTGATAGAGGGGCCGCGCAGCCGGTGGATGACCTCGAGCGTGCAGGCCATGGACAAGGGGCTGTTGCGCCCCATCGACTTCATTGTGGCCTGCGTGAAGTCACTGTCATCCTGGCGCAGCGTCGTCAGAATATCCCCGAGCCGTTCTCCTCCGAAGTGCTGGTCAATTTGGACCTGCAAAGCGGCAAGCGCACTCTCCGGCGGTGCAGATGCCGCCGCGGCCACGTCGCTTGCGGTTGCGTCGGCCTCCAATGCCGCGATTAAGTCGGGCCAAGCGTCCTCCTTGATGTAATGGTCGGCAAATCCCGCGAAAATCGCATCTGCTGCGGACATGCGTGCCGCAGTCAGTCCGAGATATTCGCCGATGCGGCCGGGCGCCAATGCCAGCATAAGCGTACCACCCACGTCCGGGATCAGCCCAATGCCACACTCAGGCATCGCGATGCGGCTGCTGTCACCAACCACACGGTGGGTTCCGTGACATCCCAGCCCGACACCACCACCCATCGTGAACCCCTGCAGGAACGAAATGACCGGTTTGGGATAATTAAAAATCTTTGCGTTCAGCCGGTACTCGTCCGCCCAGAATTTCTGACCATATTCGAAGTTGCCAGCCCGGCCTGTGCGATAGAGTTCTGCAATGTCGCCGCCAGAGCAAAAGGCGCGGTCGCCCGCTGCGTCCAGCACCACATGTGCGACCTCCGGGTCCGAACGCCATGCGTCCATCGCGGCCTCGATGGCAAGGCACATGTCGTAGGTCATGGCGTTCAGCGCGTCCGGCCGGTTCAAGGTGATGCGCCCGGCGGCGTTGATTTTCCGGATGATGACGTCTGACATAGTGCGACCGCTCCCTGTTACTGGGGCGGTTATCGCGCGGTGTGCTGGCGGCGGCAAGACCGTCTGTCGCGCAAAGAAAAAGAGCGGCCCAAAGACCGCTCTTTTCCCGATTGTTCTGGAACGATCAGACCAGCGCAGCGTCCGCGTTGTAGATCGTCTCGTATCCCATGTCTTCGAGGATCGCGAGCGTCAGATCCGTGATGTTTTCGGCATTGTTGGTGATGTAGGTTGTCCCCATCTCGTTGCCGACAGATTCATCAAGGTGACCGTTTCCGTTGAGCGGTACCGCGCCACCATAAACATCCATCGCGTTGTCACCGATGAAATTGCCGTTCGAGATCAGGCCGTCACGGCTCCAAGTGGTGCCCCAGCCAATGGCGTGCAGCATTTCGTGCATCAGCAGCTCATCCAGCATCCCCCAGGATTCGGCAGTGCCGATGTCGTTGGAGTCGATCCGGACGCCGCCTTCGGCAACCATGCCGTCGGAGCGCAGCGAAATCCATCCACCGCGGCCCCAGACACTACCGCCGCCGTCGATGTTCTCGTTGTAGAGTTGGATGCGCACGTCATCGATGTCACCGGCATCTGAAAGGTCGCCGATGATCAGATCGCTGAGGATTTCAGCCTGCTCTGCCGCCGCAGCTTTCTGCGACTGGGTCCAAGTGTTATTGAAGTTCAGTTCAACGTTGAACCCGTTTGGTGTGTCAGCGCCGGAAATATAGGTGTTGCTGTCGATCCAGCCAAAATTGGTCGGGGTGGGTGTTGGCTCGGGCTCCGGCTCTGGTTCGGGCAGGGGCGCGGGGTCAGGCTCTGGCAGAGGTGCGGGTTCGGGCTCCGGCTCTGGCTCTGGTAAAGGTGCGGGCTCCGGCTCCGGTTCGGGCTCAGGCAGTGGTGCGGGCTCCGGCTCTTGCTCCTGCGATTGATCTTTGTTTTTCTTGCCCTTGCCGCGGCCACCGCCACCGCCGTCGGTTTCGGTTTTCCAGCTTGGCCCGCCCTTGTTGGAGCGTGCGTCAGCCTCGACCTGGATTTCTTCTGCTTCATGATTGTGCGCGCAGTCTTCGCCGCAGTTCTCATCACACACGTGGTCCTCGCCATGTGCGTGGCCGCCGTGATCGTGGTTGAGCATGTCCTCTTCGGTTGTCGAGATGGCATAACCGAACTCGATGCTTTCGCCTTCAGGTGCATCTACAATGCCCCGTGCGGCTGCTGAGACGGCTGCGCCACGTGCGCCGGGGTCGGATGCGGCAATTGCGGCTTGTACCTCTGCACTGCGACCGCCTCCGTTAAAGAAGCTGGCAACGACGTCGGTGTCGAAACCATTCGGCAGAACGTTTTTGGACTTGAAATTCATTGGCATTGGCAGACTGCTCCGGTTTTGTCTCCGCACCCCCAGGGATGGTTCTTAAGCAGCCAATAGGTCAAAAAAAAGGCGCCCCGCAAGGCGCCTTTCCTTAAAATTGTCACAGTCTATGCTGGTTAGGCGGATTTCCGCGCCCGCTTGCGCATATACGCGCCGACGCCGATCGCAGTCAGCATCAATGGCAAGCCAGCAGGCACTGGAACTTCCGGTGTTCCTGGCTCGTCGCATTCTGGATCGAACGAACCAGGCACACAGTCACCCGGTGTTCCGGTCACACCGTACAGGTTCACGTGAGACATCCCGGCTCCGTTTTGCGGGTCGATGAAGTAGGTAAAGTCGCCTGGCACGTCATCGGCTGCAATTTTGAATATCGCCCAAGTTGGGTTGCCACTATTGCCGACCTTAAGGCCAAGGAACAACTCAAGGTATGTACCAGTGAGGTTTGCAATGGTGATCGTACCAGTTGTACCTGTCACGCCATCAATTTCAGTAACAGTGCTAGAAGCCACGTCGCCACTGAGCACGCCGCTCTCGACACCACCCGCGTCGGACTTATCGATCAAAACGCCATCTGTCAGTGTTGACAGGAACGGATCAGTTGCCGAGCCGTTGATGTTTCCGGTCCCGTAGTCCACGCACTCAAGCGCGGGATCCAGATTGAAGTTTCTGTCCAGAGTGACGCCATTCGGGCAATCGACGCCCGCGGCTTCGACGCTTGTAGACGTCATTGCAAGGCCAAGGAACATCGCTGCCCCTGCGGCCAATGTTGTAAGACCTTTTGTGCTAAACATAAAACTGCACCCCTTCATTGGAGCAATGCCCCGATTAATAAACATAGGAGGCAAGCCTCCCACACCCTCGTCACTTTTTTGCCATAATTCGCGCGTTGTAGCAAATTATTAACGATTAAATTGCTGCGTTTTTGGCATATTCCACCATGGGTAGTGGCTTTTGGCAGTTTTGGCGGCGGGGTGTGAAAACGTACTGTTTCCGATTTTGAGATAATGCCGATTAAACGCCGCTATTGACGAACCAATTTGAGCAAAACATGCCGTCTCTGTGCGCATGTGGCGACTGGGATGGGTTCCGCTGCGGCACGTCATGCATGCTGATTCTGTGCGCTGGCGAACGAAAGCTGGCATGGGCGCAAAGCAATCTGCGCCCATGCGTGTGTCAAAGCTGTTGTTTATTCCATGACCGGGATGGAGAATTCGCCACCTTCCTTGATTCCGGAAGGCCAGCGCGCGGTCACAGTCTTGGTGCGGGTGTAGAACTTGAACGCGTCTGGGCCGTGCTGGTTGAGATCGCCAAAGACGGACTTCTTCCAGCCGCCAAAGGTATGGTAGGCGAGCGGCACGGGGATCGGCACGTTGACGCCCACCATGCCCACGTTCACCCGGTTCGCAAAATCTCTCGCCGCGTCACCGTCGCGGGTGAAGATCGCGGTGCCATTTCCGTACTCGTGGTCCATCGCCAGCCCCAGCGCCTCTTCGTATGACTGTGCACGCACACAGGTCAGCACGGGGCCAAAGATCTCTGTCTTGTAGATGTCCATGTCTTTGGTCGCGCGGTCAAAGAGATGTGGCCCGACGAAAAATCCGTCTTCGTAACCTTGCAGCTGGAAATTCCGGCCATCGACAACCAGTTCGGCCCCCTGATCAATACCCGTTTGGACAAGCCGTTCGATGTTGGCCTTGGCTGCGGCTGTCACGACGGGGCCGTAATCCACATCGTTGCCAGCAGTGTAGGGGCCGACTTTGAGCTTTTCGATACGCGGTACCAGCTTTTCGATGAGCCGGTCCGCGGTTTCGTCGCCCACAGGAACTGCAACCGAAATCGCCATGCAGCGTTCGCCTGCAGCGCCGTATCCGGCGCCCACCAATGCGTCGGCCGCCTGATCCATATCGGCGTCGGGCATGATGATCATGTGGTTCTTTGCGCCGCCGAAACACTGAACGCGTTTTCCGTTGGCGCATCCGGTGCCGTAAATGTATTCCGCGATCGGGGTCGAGCCGACAAAGCCCACGGATTGAATGACCGGGTCGTGCAGAATGGCATCAACCGCTTCTTTGTCGCCGTTGACCACCTGCAATACGCCCTTCGGCAGCCCGGCTTCTTCCATCAATTCCGCAAGCATCAGCGGCACCGACGGGTCGCGCTCTGATGGTTTCAGAATAAATGCGTTGCCGCATGCGATTGCCGGCGCGAACATCCACATCGGGATCATTGCCGGAAAGTTGAACGGCGTGATGCCCGCGGTGACCCCTAAAGGCTGACGCATGGAGTACATGTCGATACCCGGTCCGGCGCTATCGGTGTATTCGCCTTTCAACAAGTGCGGTGCGCCGATGCAGTATTCAACCACTTCCAGACCCCGCTGAACGTCTCCGGCGGCATCGGGCAGAGTCTTTCCGTGTTCGCGGCTCAACGCTTCGGCGAGCTTGTCCATATCGCGGTTAAGCAGATCGACGAACTTCATCAAGACACGCGCGCGTCTTTGCGGGTTCACTGCGGCCCAGACCGGTTGTGCGGCGGCGGCATATTCGACGGCTTGCGTCAATTCATCTTTGGACGCCAGCGGCACTTTGGCCTGCACCTCACCCGTTGCCGGGTTCATGACGTCGGCGAAGCGGCCTGATGTTCCGTTGACGTGTGCGCCGTTGATGTAGTGGGTTAGCTCTTGCATCGGTGTCTCCTTGCATGACGTGACCGGGGGTCGAAGCGACAATCTCGCTGCCCGTTTTAGTCTTGCAGAAATCCTTGTAAAAGCCCAAAGGTAGCAAAGTGGTTTTGCAAAAATGCAAGACGATCGGAGCCTCAGATGCAGGAAAACTGGGATGATCTGCGGATTTTTCTAGCCGTCGCGCGAGAAGAGAGCCTCTCTGCTGCCGGCAAGGCGCTGCGCCTTGATCCAGCGACCGTCGGTCGGCGCGTCCAGCGGCTCGAAACCGCGCTTCAGGCCACACTGTTTGTGAAGTCCCCTCAGGGGTACGCTCTGACAGAGGCCGGGGTTTTGTTGCGGGACAGGGCAGAACTGGCGGAGCGTGCGATGCGCGGCGCTGTTGCAGAACTGCCGGTGCCACATGACACGCTGAGCGGTCAAATCCGGATCGGAGCGCCCGACGGCGCGGCCAATTTTCTGCTGCCGCAAGTGTGCGCAGCGATCAGCAAGACCCATCCTGATCTCGAAGTGCAGATCGTTGCACTGCCGCGTGTGTTCAACCTGTCGCGCCGCGAAGCAGACATGGCCGTTGCAGTAAGCGCGCCAACGGCTGGACGATTGATCGTGAAAAAAATCACAGATTATCAGTTACATATGGCAGCAGCATCTAGCTACCTGAAAGCACACCCAAAGGTCCGGCATCCGCGGGACCTCGCAGGCCACCGGATCGTTGGCTACATCCCTGACATGATCTTTGATCGGGAATTGGACTATCTGGCGGACATCGGCGTGCCACGGGTTCATCTGGCCTCAAACTCTGTTGCGGTGCAGTTAAACCTCATCCGCAAGGGTGGGGGGATCGGGGTCGTGCACGACTTTGCACTGCCCTCTGCGCCGGGGGTGGAGAAACTGTTGGCGCAAGAAGTCAGCCTGAGCAGGTCGTTTTACCTGATCCGCCACGAAGATGACCGGCGTAATCTGCGGCTGAGCCGGTTTGCCGATGCGCTAAGTGATGGGCTGCGCGAGGAAGTTGCACGCTTGGAAAGCTTGACTTGAAGGATCATTGCGGAGACGCTTGGACCACAAGACTTGTTGAAACAGGAGGTTACCCGATGCTCGTCTCACAGATACTCAAGACCAAAAGTGTAGATGAGATTATCACGGTGAAGCCGTCGCTGACCGTGTCCGAAGCGGCCCGGATCTTGTCAGACAAAGGTATCGGTACGGTCGTCGTGTCGCGCGACGGTCAGAAAGCCGACGGGATCCTTTCCGAACGTGACATCGTGCGCGAAATTGGCGCACGCGGTGCGGGCTGCCTGACGCATACCGTTGAAACCCTCATGACATCAAAGCTCGTAACCTGCGGACCGGATGACCGCGCAGATGATGTGCTGCGCAAGATGACGGACGGACGATTCCGGCACATGCCGGTGCTTGAAGACGGCACGCTGCGCGGACTGATTTCACTCGGTGATGTGGTCAAAGCGCGATTGATGGAACTGGCGATGGAAAAAGATGCGCTCGAAGGCATGATCATGGGCCATTGAGGCGCGATTGCGGCTTGTACTGTGACATGTAACGTGTTGGTTTAACAAGACGAACTATGCTAACAGGAATGCCCGATGCGCGTTGGACTTTATCCAGGAACCTTTGACCCCGTCACGCTTGGACACCTTGATGTGATCCGCCGCGCCAGCGCGTTGCTGGACAAGCTGGTGATTGGCGTGGCCATCAATCGCGACAAGGGACCCTTGTTCAGTCTTGAGGAACGGGTTGCGATGGTGGAAGCGGAAACGCGCAAGATCAGCGAAAAGACCGGCCTAAAGATCGTAGCCCACCCGTTTGAAAATCTGTTGATCGACTGCGCGCGCGATGTTGGTGCCAGTGTCATTATTCGCGGTCTTCGTGCGGTTGCGGATTTTGAGTATGAATACCAGATGGTCGGTATGAACCGGCAACTGGATGACACAATCGAAACCGTCTTTCTGATGGCCGAGGCCGAGCATCAGGCCATTGCAAGCAAACTCGTCAAAGAAATTGCGCGGCTTGGCGGGGATGTGTCAAAATTCGTAACACCGGAAGTAAACAAAGCACTTATAACACGGTTCTCACAAAACTAATGCGAAGCGTCAGGTTGTTGCGCTAAATATTTGTTTCAAATTAAAAACCGCCTTCTATCGCCAGAATGCAATCCACTCGATCAACTCAAGTATTTTCTTGCCTAGAAATACAAGATGCTCGGTGCCAAAAAGCAGCAGATCAACAAGGACAAGAGCGACAATGGCGGCACCCAATCCAAGAGCAATGCGGTTGGTCATCTGCGCTCTCCCGCGCCGTTCCTGCTGACGTGCACGCGTACAGGCGCGCGCGTGCTGTATGACAGCCGTGCCAGTGTCTCGCAAGAGCGGCGGAGCAGTGATTAGATCAAAGTCGACCCATCGCAACGGCGACATCCGCCATGCGCGCTGAAAACGCCCACTCATTATCATACCATGCCAGCACGCGCACGGTGCGTCCTCCGACAACTTTCGTCTGTTCCGGCGCGAAGATGCAGCTGTGTTCGGTGTGGTTGAAGTCGACGGATACCTTCGGTTCCGGGTCATAGGCCAGAACACGCGCCATCGGGCCCATTGCGGCCTCCTGCAGTACCTCATTAACGTCCGAGACAGTTACGTCTTTCGCGGCTTCAAATGTCAGGTCAACGGCAGAGACATTCGGGGTGGGTACACGCATTGCGGTACCGTCCAGTTTGCCGGCAAGGTTGGGCAGCACTTCACCCAAAGCTTTGGCAGCGCCCGTCGAGGTCGGGATCATTGCCATCGCGGCGGCCCGCGCGCGGTAAAGGTCGTTATGCCGGCGGTCGAGTGTCGGCTGGTCGCCCGTGTAAGAGTGAATTGTGGTCATGATACCGCGCTCGATGCCGATGGCTTCATCAAGCACCTTTGCCATCGGTGCGAGGCAGTTCGTTGTGCAAGACCCGTTCGAAACGATCGCATCGGGGGCGATCAGGTCACGATGGTTCACGCCGAAAACGACTGTCCGATCGACATTTTTTGCGGGCGCTGAGATTAGTACACGGCCTGCGCCTCGCTCCTTGTGCTTTGCCGCTTTGTGTCCGTCGTTATGCTGTCCGGTGCATTCGAGTACGACGTCTACGCCCTCCCAAACCAGTTCATCCAGATCGTAGGTGGACATCATGCGGATGGGGCCGCGCCCCAAGTCCAGCGTATTGGCGCCGGTGACGACTTCACCGGGGTACCGCCCATGCACGCTGTCGTATTTGAGAAGGTGCGCTGCGGTCTCAAGTGGCCCTGTCGCATTTATCGCGACCACATCGATATCGTTGCGACCGGAGCTGACAATGTGAGACAGCGTACACCGTCCGATCCGACCAAACCCGTTAATGCCCACTTTGATACTCATGCTAACCGCCTTGTCGCTATGTTGTATGTGGGCGGTATACAATGGTATTTCGCTTGCGGAAACGCCTAAAACGGAATGATTACCGTATGTTAGCGTTAAATATGCCGCGGCGCAGCTAGATGTTTGGGCTAACACGCGTCAGGCGTGTACATTGTCTTTGGAACATGATCGTTCTAACTGAAGTTATCTAACGGGCACAGCGACGGACGGAGCACAACATGAGTGGATTATTGGCACTGCTGGACGACGTGGCGGGAATCGCCAAAATCGCCGCAGCATCGGTGGATGATGTTGTGGGGCAGGCGGCCAAAGCGGGCTCCAAGGTTGCGGGCGTGGTGATCGACGACGCCGCAGTAACACCAAAGTACGTGACCGGCTTTGAACCAAAGCGCGAATTGCCCATCATCTGGAAAATTACCAAGGGTTCGCTTTTCAACAAGATGGTGATCCTTTTACCCGCTCTGTTATTGCTGAATGCCTTTGCGCCTTGGTTCATCACACCACTTCTGATGCTAGGGGGCTGTTACCTTTGCTTTGAAGGTGCTGAAAAAGTGTTCCACTGGCTGTTTCCACACGGTGACAAACACGTAGAAGCCGATATGTCGATTGGTGATCCGGTCCACCTCGAAGAAAAGAGGGTGCAGGGCGCGATCAAGACTGACTTTATTCTGTCTGCGGAAATCATGACGATTATTCTGTCGAATATCGAGGCAGACACGTTCTGGTTTGAAGCGGCGACACTCGCCTTTGCCGGCGTTGCCGTGACCGTGCTGGTCTACGGCACTGTGGCATTGATCGTTAAGATGGACGACTTTGGCGTTTGGCTGGCTGCGAACGGGCACACGGGCGCTGGCCGGTCATTGGGTATGGGCCTCGTGAAGGGAATGCCTGTGCTGCTCAAGGCTTTGACGATCATTGGTACTGCGGCCATGCTCTGGGTCGGCGGGTCTATTCTCGTGCATGGCCTCGATGTTTTGGGGTGGCCACGGCTCTACGACGAAATCCACCATATCGCCGTTGCCGTGGCGGATGGTCTATCGACCGCGAAGCGCTTTATCGAATGGGCGGTAACCGCGCTAATCGACGGGATATTGGGTCTGGTCGTAGGAATGCTGCTAATTCCGGTTGTCACACGTGTGATAGGACCGGCGGTTGCTGCGGTGACAGGGTCAAAAGAAAAAGCGCACCACTGACGGGGCAGCGGCGCGCTTTTTAAGGTTTCTGATTTTCAGTTCAGGTGCGTGGGTCCGGTTGCCACTTACCCGCCACCAGATCACGTACCTTTTGCGCGACGTCTTCGGCGGTGATCCCGAACTCTTCGAACAATTTGTTCGCGGGGGCTGAAGCGCCAAAGTCATGCATGCCGACAAAACCGGACTTTTCACGCTTGCCGCGTTCTCCAAAGAGCCAGCGGTCCCAGCCGAAACGCATACCAGCTTCGATTGCAACGCGCACCGGCCCACCGGGAAGCACACGCTTGCGATACTTCTCATCCTGTTCTTCGAATAGTTCCCAGCACGGCATCGAGACGACCCGTGTTCCAATCCCTTCAGCCTGCAGAATATCGCGCGCGGCCATGGCCACCGAGACTTCTGACCCTGTGGCCATGAGAATCGCCTGACGTTTGCCTTCTGCGTCGGCCAGCACGTAAGCGCCCTGTGCGGTGAGGTTCTTGGTTTTGTGTTCGGTACGAACCGTTGGCAACCCTTGTCGCGTGAGCGACAGTACCGAAGGCGTTTTCTTGGCCGCCAGGGCCAGTTCCCAGCTTTCGGCGGTTTCTATCGTGTCGGCGGGCCGGAACACGTAGGTATTCGGAGTCGCACGACTGATTGCCAGATGCTCGACCGGTTGGTGCGTCGGCCCGTCTTCGCCCAAGCCTATGCTGTCATGGGTCATGACAAATACAGTTGGGATTTTCATCAGCGCGGCCAACCGCATGGCGGGGCGGGCGTAATCGGTAAAGCACATGAAAGTGCCGCCATAGGGCCGCAGCCCGCCGTGCAGGGCCATACCATTCATCGCGGCTGCCATACCGTGTTCGCGGATACCCCAATAGACATAGCGACCACCACGACTGTCGACGTCGAAAACTCCAAGATCACCGGTTTTTGTATTGTTCGACCCTGTCAGGTCGGCAGATCCGCCGACGGTTTCAGTCACCACCGGATTTAAGACCTCAAGTACCTTTTCAGAACTGGCGCGTGTCGCCAGCTTCGGCGCGCTTTCCGACATCTGTTTTTTGAAGGCTTTGATCGTCGCACTCAATTTTTTGGGGGCATCCAGCGCGTAGGCACGGTTGAAGCTTTCGCGCTTGCTGCGCGACAACGTATCGAAGCGTTCCTCCCAAGCTTTGCGCGCCGCGGCGCCGCGTGCACCGATCTCTGCCCAGGCGTCCCGAATGTCTGACGGCACCTCGAACGGACCTGTCGTCCAGCCCCAGGCGGCTTTGGCCTCTTGGTTCTGCTCGTTATTCGTCAGCGCGCCGTGGCCTTTTGAGGTGTCCTGCGCCGCATGGCCCAAAGCGATATGGGTTTTGCAGGCGATCATTGAAGGTTTTTTGCTCTTTTTGGCGGCGGTCAGGGCCGCGTCAATGGCGTCGGGATCATGCCCGTCAATTTCAATGACTTCCCAGCCCGCAGATTGAAAGCGGCCAACCTGATCCGTTTGGTCAGACAGGCTGACGGGCCCGTCAATGGTGATGTTGTTGTTGTCCCACATTACGATCAGCTTGCTGAGCTGATGGCGTCCTGCCAGCGTAATTGCCTCTTGGCTGACGCCTTCCATCAAACAGCCGTCACCGGCGATTACGTATGTGTAATGGTCGACGGCTTTCTTGCCGAAATGGGCGCGCTGTATCTCTTCGGCCATCGCAAAGCCTACGGAATTGGCAATCCCTTGCCCAAGCGGTCCTGTTGTCGTTTCAATCCCCGTGGCGTGGCCATACTCGGGGTGGCCCGCTGTGATCGCGCCCCACTGCCGGAAATTCTTGATCTGCTCGAGCGTCATGTCCTCGTATCCGGTCAGATGCAGCAGCGCGTAAAGCAACATCGAACCATGGCCGGCAGACAGAATAAAACGGTCGCGGTCTGGCCAGTTTGGTGCTTTGGGGTCGAACTTCAGATGCTTTTCGAACAATACGGTCGCTACGTCTGCCATGCCGATGGGCATTCCGGAGTGACCGGAGTTGGCGTTTGCAACAGCGTCCAGTGCGAGCGCGCGGATGGCGGTCGCTTTCTTCCAATGCTCGGGATTGGCAGCGGCAAGGGCTTTGAGATCCACGGGTGACTTGTCCTTTATCCGTTCGGGGCCTTTTTATCTGGCCTTTGGTCTGTCGTGTCGTCTTTTTCGCAGGCTGCATACCAGCCCGCCCGCAAAGTTCAAGCGAAAGCGCCCGGCCAGTTGTGGCTCCGACTTCAAGAGAGCCGCGCAAGCCTTTGAACCGTAACAAAAGCGGGTTTGTCTGTGGCTGTGTAATGAGTACGATTGACTTCACGGGCGACGATTCGGTCCGGTCTCGGCGCTCGCAGCGCCTGAGCAGTGAGGTGGGCATGAGTGATATCGAAGAACTGAGCAGCAGGATTATGGCGGCCATGGACCGCGTCGCCAAGGGCGTCGACGGGCTGGGCGGTGGAGACGCTGACGAGGTCAGCCGTCTGACGCAGGCGCTGGAAGAGGAAAAGCAGGTCAACGCGCAACTCAGTGAAAGGGTGCGCGTCTTGGGGGAGCGTCAGGAGGAAGCAATCGAAGCCCTTGAGGCCAAGGCTGGTGATGCCAAAGAACGCGTAAAAGCACTGGACGTAGAGATGCAAAAGCTGCGTCGCGCGAACAGGCGTCTGACAAAGATGTGCAATGCGCTCCGCGAGGCGAATGCAGAAGGTGTTGGCGAACCGCATCTGATCAACAAATCCATGATGGTTGAATTGGAAAGCATCCGGGCAATGCGCAGTGCCGAGATGGCCGAAGCCGATGAAATTATCCAATCACTGACGCCGCTTTTGCAAAATGCCGGTGGCAGTGAAGAAGAGGAGGCCATCTGATGCCAGAGGTTAGAATCTCAATCGGCGGCCGCGATTTTGACGTTGCCTGTCAGGAAGGCGAAGAACACTACCTGCGCACGGCGGCCAAGCTGCTGGATGACGAGGCGCAGGTCCTGTCTGACCAGGTAGGCCGTATGCCCGAAGCGCGTATGCTGCTGATGGCTGGTTTGATGCTCGCGGACAAAACTGCAAGCGTCGAGGATCGTGTGGCTGAAGCACAAGCAAAGATCAACGAACGCGACGCAGAGATTGCAGCGCTCAAGCAGGCGGTGGCAGAACCGCAAAAGGTCGAGGTGCCGGTTGTCCCTCAGTCGGTCAGTGACACTTTGGCTGAACTGGCCGCGCGCGCTGAATCGATTGCCGACGCTGTTGAGGAAAAGTCAGCCTCCTGAACCAAGCAATTGCGAAATGAAAAAGCGCGCCCGAGGGGACGCGCTTTTGTCATGCTGTTCTGGTGTCAGCCGTTTGCTTCACGGATTTTTTCGGCGGCATCCTTGTCAAAGGACACACCGTTTTCTTCCAAAAGCGTGTCCAACTCGCCGGAAAGTGTCATTTCGGTGATGATGTCACACCCGCCCACAAACTCGCCTTTTATGTATAGCTGCGGGATTGTGGGCCAGTCGGAATATTCCTTGATACCCTGCCGGATGCCGTCGTCGGCCAGCACATTCACATCGGTGTAATCCACGCCCATGTAATTCAGCACGCCGGCAACACGGCTGGAAAAGCCACACTGCGGCATCGACTTGGTACCCTTCATATAGAGCACCACGTCATTGGATTTTACGGTTTCGTCAATCGAGGTCTTAGCATCGGTCATTGGTCGTCGGAGCCTTTTCGGTTGTAGGCGCGGTGGTACCGCGCGGCGTAGGTTTCGTCATCGGCCATCGGAGTGATGTCCAGATCCGCCGTTTCGGCAAAGCTGCCGAACCGCCGGTTTTGAGAAAATAGGTTGCTCACGCGCTCGAGACTGGAGTTGCGCTTGTGGGCGTCGTTGACCACCCGCATGTCAATCGCCTCCAAGCCCAGTGGCACATCTGCTTCGGCGCGTCGCTCTGGTTGCCTATACGACAGCGGGCGACGTTTTTGGCGCCGGAAAGGGTATGTGATGCGCGACCAGAGTGACATTTGAAATCAATCCGGCGCGCGCGTGGTCAGGGCTAGCGCGTGCAACTCGCCGTTGGCGCCATCCATTTTGCCTTTGAGCGCGGCATAGACAGCACGTTGTTGCTGTACCCGGTTCTTCCCACGGAAACTTTCGTCGATGACCATGGCTGCCATGTGGACGCCATCGTCACCTTCGACCTGAATTTGCGCGTCAGGGAAGCTCTCGCGCAGCAGATCTTCGATTTCCTGAGCTTGCATCGGCATGGGTTTCTCCCCTCTGATGGAATTCCTGATTTAGTGTTTGAATGCGTTGCGAACAAGATGTCAATGCGAGCACCCCATTGCGCATTGCGCGGCGCTGTGGTGCGATGACGGGAAACGCACACGCACGCGCGCAGTTGGGTTGCTGCATGCAAGGGAGAGGCGCCATGGAGATTTTCGAAAACGCACCGGAGCGTGCACTGGCATGGGCCGAGACAGGCAGGGGGGCAGTACTTGCCACAGTGGTCGAAACGTGGGGTTCCGCACCGCGCAGGGTAGGTGCGCAACTTGTTATTGCCGGCGACGGGGAGATGCACGGTTCGGTCTCTGGCGGCTGTGTCGAAGGCGCTGTCGTGCTGGAGGCACAGGATGCGTTAGACAAATCTCAGGCGCGCGTGCTCGAATACGGCGTCAGCGACGATGACGCCTTTGCGGTCGGTCTGGCCTGTGGTGGCACCATTCGCATTTTGGTGGAACCGGTGGGCGAGGTGCTGTCTCTTGCGGTTCTCAAGGAGCTTGTGGATGCGCGTGCGGCGCGCAGGCCCGTAGCCTATGAGGTCGATCTTAAAAGCGGTGCGCGACGCATTGTGCGCGATGGCTACCAAGAGCGTTTTGCGATGGACCGTTCGGGCTTTGAAGCGGGGGATGATGTCTTTGTTGCCATTCACAACCCGCCCTTGCGACTGGTTGTTATCGGTGCGGTTCACATAGCGCAGGCGTTGGTGCCGATGGCAAGGATCGCCGGCTATGATCTGTTTATTGTCGACCCAAGAGAGGCCTTCGGTTCTGCCGCCCGGTTTCCGGGTGAAAAAATCGTGGCCGACTGGCCGGATGATGCTTTGGCACAGATCGGTGTCGATAGCAGGACGGCAGTTGTTCTCTTGACGCATGACCCGAAGCTTGATGATCCCGCGTTGGAAATCGCTCTCAAGTCGTCGTGTTTTTACATCGGAGCGCTTGGATCGACGCGCACCCACGCAAAACGGGTGAGCCGGATGACGGATGCTGGGTTTTCAGAGGCAGAGATCGCCCGTATCCACGGCCCCATCGGTCTTGATATCGGATCAAGCGGCCCGCCTGAGATCGCCGTATCGATCCTTGCTGAAATGACCCGTGTTTTGCGGCGGGGCGCATGAAGTTCGGTCCGGTCCGCACCGAGCAGGCCATCGGCGCAACGCTCGCGCATTCGGTGGCGGTCGAGGGCAAGGCACGTCTGCGAAAAGGCCGTGTGCTGGATGCAGCCGACGTGACCGCGCTGAACGCGGCTGGGATCACGGAAGTCACCGTCGCGCGCCTTGAGCCGGATGACGTGGGCGAAGATGCGGCAGCTGCGCGCTTGGCGCAGGCCCTTGTACCGGACGCCGGGGGAGCCAATGTCAGTCTGACCAAACCATTTACCGGACGGGTAAACATCCTCGCGCAAGGTCCGGGGGTCGCCTTGATCGACAGCGCCGCGATTGACGCGGTCAACGCCATCCACCCCATGATTACCGTCGCCACCGTGCCGCCGCATCAGCAGATGGCGGACAGGGGAATGTTGGCTACCATAAAGATCATTGCCTATGCCGTGCCGGAAACAGCCTTGGCTCAGGCCTGTACCGAAGCAAGAGCCGCGATCTCTCTGGCACCGCCTGTTGTGTCCAGCGTACGGCTGATCATCACCGATATCCCGGGCGGTGTGGGCGACAAGGGCTGGCGCGCTATCCAAGAGCGTGTCGCGGCTTTCGGGCTCGATCTGCCCGAGCCGCTGCGTGTCGCGCACCGGATCGCTGATCTGGCGGATGTCTTGCGGTCGTCACCCGCTGATCTGACGTTGATCCTGACCGGATCTGCCACGTCTGACCCCGAAGATGTAGCTCCTGCGGCGGTGTGCGCCGCGGGCGGCATTGTTGATCGTTTCGGCATGCCCGTCGATCCCGGTAACCTTTTGTTCGTGGGTGCTTTGGAGGCAGGTGCGGTCATTGGTCTGCCGGGATGTGCCCGTTCGCCCGCACTTAATGGAGCCGACTGGGTGCTCGCGCGTGTCATTTGCGGCCAAGCGGTCAGTTCGGCAGATATTGCAGGCATGGGCGTGGGCGGTTTGCTGAAAGAGATACCGACCCGACCACAACCCCGCCGCGGGCCGCGCACCTGAGTGATCTTGTGCCCGATAGTGCATCCGGGCGAGATTATTGAATTTTTCTGTTCTCAACTGGGATGGGCCGTGCTTAACTCCGGGAAAAGGTAAAAGCACTCAGGGAGGAAAATATGACACAGGTCACGATGACCGTGAACGGGAAAGCCGCGTCTGGCGAGGTGGAAGGGCGGACGTTGTTGTCGTCGTTTCTGCGCGATGCGCTGAACCTGACGGGGACGCATGTGGGTTGCGACACGAGCCAGTGCGGCGCCTGCGTCGTGCACGTCAACGGTGAAGCCGTGAAAGCCTGCACAATGCTGGCTGCAGAAGCGCAAGGCGCAGAGGTTCAAACCATTGAAGGCATGGCAAATGCGGATGGGTCACTGAGTGTTATCCAGCAAGCTTTTCAGGACCACCATGGCTTGCAATGCGGGTTTTGCACACCGGGAATGGTGATGTCGGCGGCAGCCCTTTTGAAAGAAAATCCAAAGCCCAGCGAGGCCGAAGTTCGCGCCTATCTCGAAGGCAATATCTGCCGCTGCACAGGGTATCACAACATCGTCAAAGCGATCATGGCGGCTTCCGGTCAGGAAGTTGCAGTCGCTGCGGAATAATCAGAGCCCGACCGGGGGCCAGCCCCCGGACCCCCGGAGTTTTTCTGGCAAGATGAAAGAGCCGGGCAGGGGCTAGCAGAGCGGTCATCGCACCGCATCAGTTTAGGGAGGAATTTCATGCCGAAAGATGGAGGCATTGGCGCAAGCTCGAAGCGCCGCGAGGATATCCGGTTTCTGACGGGAGCCGGAAATTATACCGATGATATCAATATAAGGGGGCAGGCACATGTATTTTTCCTGCGCTCCGACATTGCACATGGGTCGATCAACTCGGTTGACACGTCCGCTGCAGAAGGCATGCCTGGCGTGGTCAGGATTTTCACCGGGGCAGACTTTGAAGCGGTGGGCGGTATGCCATGCGGCTGGCAGGTGACTGACCGTCACGGTGAGGCGATGCTTGAGCCCAAGCATCCTGTGCTTGCGCATGGCAAAGTACGGCATGTCGGTGAGCCGATTGCCGCTGTTGTGGCCGATACGCTTGAACAAGCACGCGACGCTGCCGAAGCGATCACGGTTGACATCTCTGAATTGCCCGCAGTTGTAGACATGAAAGACGCGGTTGCTGACAGCAGCAACAAGGTACACGACGATTTGCCGACGAACCTTTGCTATGATTGGGGCTTTGTGGAAGAAAACAAAGCTGCGACCGATGACGCTTTTGCCAATGCTGCACATGTAACAACGTTGGAGCTGGTCAACAACCGTCTGGTGGCGAACCCGATGGAGCCGCGCGTGGCCGTTGGAGACTACAGTCGTGGCACGGATGAGCACACGCTTTACACCACGTCGCAAAACCCGCATGTGATCCGGCTTTTGATGGGCGCTTTCGTGCTGGGCATTCCAGAGCACAAGCTGCGCGTTGTAGCGCCTGATGTCGGCGGCGGATTTGGCACCAAGATCTTCCATTATCAGGAGGAGGCTTTCTGCACATTTGCCGCCAAGGCCTGCAACCGGGCGGTCAAATGGACTTCGAGTCGTTCCGAGGCTTTCATGTCGGACGCGCACGGACGCGATCACGTCACGAAGATCGAACTGGCGCTGGATGCCGAAAACAATTTCACGGCGATCCGGACGGAGACCTTTGCGAACATGGGCGCTTACCTGTCGACATTTGCACCTTCGGTGCCGACATGGCTGCACGGGACCTTGATGGCAGGCAACTACAAGACGCCATTGATTTACGTGAATGTGAAAGCCGTCTTTACCAACACGGTGCCGGTGGATGCCTACCGCGGTGCGGGCCGTCCTGAAGCGACTTTCCAACTGGAGAGGGTGATCGATAAAGCCGCTCGCGAACTTGGCGTCGATCCGATTGCCTTGCGCCGGCAGAACTTTGTCACCGAGTTTCCATATGCCACGCCGGTGGCAGTCGAATACGACACTGGTGACTATGTCGCGACGATGGACAAACTTGAGGCGATGGCTGATCTCAGCGGTTTTGAAGCGCGCCGCAAGGCCTCTGAAGCCAATGGGAAGCTGCGCGGGCTTGGGGTGAATTGCTACATTGAAGCCTGCGGGATTGCGCCTTCGAATCTTGTTGGACAGCTTGGTGCAAGGGCCGGGCTGTATGAAAGTGCTACGGTGCGCGTAAATGCCACTGGCGGTCTAGTGGTCATGACAGGCAGTCACAGCCACGGTCAGGGACACGAGACGGCCTTTCCGCAGGTTATCGCAGAAATGATCGGAATCGATGAGAATATGATCGAGATCGTTCATGGCGATACGTCAAAATCGCCGATGGGCATGGGCACTTATGGCTCACGGTCATTGGCAGTTGGTGGATCGGCCATGGTGCGGGCGACTGAAAAGATCATTGCCAAGACCAAGAAAATCGCGAGCCATATTCTGGAGGCCTCGGAAGCGGATATCGAACTGAAGGACGGTACCTTTACGGTGGCGGGCACGGATAAGTCGCTTGCCTGGGGGGATGTCACTTTGGCGGCCTATGTTCCGCATAACTACCCGCTGGAAGATCTGGAGCCTGGATTGGAGGAGACGGCGTTTTACGATCCGTCGAACTTTACCTATCCGGCCGGAGCCTACGCATGCGAAGTGGAGGTGGATCCTGATACCGGCAAGGTGAGCATCGAAGCATTTACCGCTGTGGATGACTTTGGCAATGTGGTGAACCCCATGATTGTAACCGGCCAGGTTCACGGTGGGCTGGCACAGGGGATTGGTCAGGCGCTTTTGGAAAACTGCGCTTATGACGAGAATGGTCAGCTGTTGAGTGCATCTTACATGGATTACGCGATGCCGCGTGCGGATGATTTGCCGAATTTTGCGGTGGATCATTCTTGTCAAACGCCATGTACGCATAACCCACTAGGGGTAAAAGGCTGTGGTGAGGCCGGCGCGATCGGATCGCCGCCATCGGTTGTTAATGCCGTGATAGACGCGCTGCAATCAGGCGGAAAGAATGTGACGCACATTGATATGCCGCTGACACCCGCGCGTGTCTGGGCGGCGATGCAATAAAATCTTTAGGGGGGCGGGGGCGCTGCCCCCCCGCGGCCCGAGGGCCGCGCTCCCCCGGAGTTTATCGGGCAAAGTGAAAGAGCAATCACCGCTTTACGCCCACAGGAAAGGACGACGAGATGTACAATTTTGATGTGGAGAACCCCACCACGATTGCGGATGCCGTGGCGGCCATGGGACGTGAGGACGCGCAGGCGTTGGGAGGAGGCCAGACGCTGATCCCGACGTTGAAGCAACGGCTCGCGAGCCCATCGGTGCTGGTTAGCCTTAGCAATATCGCCGATATCAAAGGTGTTTGCATCACTGACGAGGGTGAACTGGCCGTTGGTGGTGCGACAACCCATGCAACAGTGGCGCGCGATGCTGCGGACAAGTTTGTTGGACTCGCCGGTCTGGCCAGCCATATCGGAGATCCTGCGGTGCGCAACCGCGGTACCATTGGTGGTAGTCTGGCCAATAACGACCCTGCCGCGTGCTATCCTGCCGCTGCACTGGGAACCGGCGCGACAGTCATTACGAACTCAAGGTCAATCGCGGCTGATGATTTCTTTCAGGGGATGTTTACAACCGACCTTGAAGAGGGTGAGATTATTACTGAAGTTCGCTTCCCAATTCCAGAAGCGTCGAACTATCAGAAGTTCCTGCAGCCAGCGTCGCGTTTTGCCCTTGTTGGTGTTTTCGTTGCTAAATATGCCAGCGGCGTTCGTGTGGCTGTGACGGGTGCGTCAAACGATGGAGTTTTCCGCTGGACCGAAGCGGAAGATGCGCTTTCTGCTGATTTCTCCTCGGGGGCGCTCGATGGTCTTTCTGTTGCTGCCGATGATATGATCAACGATCTGCACGGGACGGCAGAGTACCGTGCGCATCTGGTCAAAGTTATGGCGCAGCGGGCGGTCTCGGCCGCGTCCTGACATCAAAATACACGCAAATTCACGGGCTGCGCGGAGCGATCCGCGCAGCCTTTGCTTTGCCGCGCCGCGGAACCTTGGGCGTTATCAGACGTTTCATTGCCAGCAAGGTAATGAATGCAAAGGACCAAGGTGTCATGAAAAAGTTTCTCAATTCGACTGCAAGCGTGGCTTTATGCCTTTCAATGGCTCTGCCTGGACCGGTTTTGGCTCAAACCAGCGGGGTCGGGGAATGTGCACCGAAAAAGAAGGACCGCAGCTTTCCCTGCCTGACCGAGAGCGGTGAGATTGCCGAAGACGCCACGGCTTTTCGCGAGCTGAGCAAAGAAGCACGTAAGGGCGACGCATCGACGAGGGGGGATGCCGTCGCACAGACGCCAACCGAGCCCGCGCAGACCGAAGCGATACCAGCCGACGACCAAGCTGTTGCGCTGTCGGCGATCGCCCCATCTGACGAAAACCAGACACCAGAAACCGCCGACACCGGCGCGTCTGCGCCCGCGGCGGCCGGAGCAGTGGCGCCTGAAGGCACAAGCGCCGATGCGTTAGCAAAAGATGTAGCAGAGGCACCAGAACCGGTTGATCAAGAGGCACAGACACCAGTCGTTCAAAGCGAAAACAGGCCAGCCGCACCTGCGCAGACAGCGGCAGCGTCAAACACGCCTGAATCAGCGGCAAATCCTCAGTCGCCCGAAGCACAAGGGCCAGAAGACACAGGTGAGACAGCGTCTGTGCAGCCGATGGAAGAGATGCCTGCGGCAGCTGCCGCTGCGGCTGCTGCCCAGCCGCCCTCGAACGTTCCGATGTCTGGCGACGTCGACGTCTCAACCGAAGAGGTTACGGCAGAGAACACCCGTTCAAGTGACGAAGAGTTCGCCACCACTGCCGACGGAACGCCCGCGCCAGCGTCAGTCGCCACAGCACCGGGTAATGACGATGACGGTCTCAGCAATTTCGAAAAGGCGTTGCTGTTAGGGCTGGGGGCGGTTGTCGTAGGCAAGGTGCTGGATAATGGAGATGAGGTCATCAGCCGTTCGGGAGATCGCGTGGTGGTCGAACGCGACGGCGAACTGCGTGTGCTCAAAAACGATGATACGCTTTTGCGCCAACCGGGAAGCAAATTGCGCACGGAAACTTTCAACGACGGATCTACCCGCACAACAGTCAATCGCGAGGACGGGTCGGAAATTGTCACAATCCGCGCAGCTGAAGGCCGGGTTCTAAGCCGTACGAGGATCACACCCGAAGGCGAGGCAATCGTCATCTTTGACGACACCGCACCGGAGCCGCAGATCGATGTTGCGGCGTTTCCGCCAATTGTTCAGGAAACCAACTCTGGTCAGGAGGATGCCTTGACGCGGGCACTGCAGGCAGAGCTTGGAGTGCAAGCCCAAAGCTTCTCGCTGCGCCAAATCCGTGACATCAAGCAGGTGCGCGCTCTGGCACCGGAAATCGAGTTGACCAATATTCAGTTTGAAACCGGTTCTGCTGCCATTCGTCCTGCTCAGGCGCGTAGTCTTGCCCGCATTGGGACGACGATCACGGATATCATTGACGCGGATCCAAGATCGGTTGTGCTGATTGAAGGTCATACCGATGCGGTTGGCAGCGCGGCATACAACCTTGCTCTATCCGACCGCCGTGCGGAGACGGTAGCCTTGGCACTAACGGAGTATTTCGACGTGCCACCGGAAAATCTGATTGTGCAGGGCTACGGCGAGTCCGTGCTCAAGGTGCCAACCAATACGGCGGAGCGGGCTAACCGGCGCGCGGTTGTGCGCAACATTACTCCGTTGTTGCGTTGAGAAACCAGTTGGCCGAAACGAAAAAAGGCCGCACGGAAACGTGCGGCCTTAACATATAGGGGCGATTTCAAATCACTTTGGCAGTGGCCCGATCAACATGACCATCTGCCGACCTTCCATTTTCGGAAAATTCTCAACCTTGCCCTTGTCCTTGGTGTCTTCTGCGACGCGTTCAAGTAACTCTCGGCCAAGGTTTTGGTGCGCCATCTCGCGGCCGCGAAAGCGCAGGGTAACCTTTACCTTGTCGCCATTCTCCAGGAATTTGAAGACATTGCGCATTTTGACATCGTAATCGTTAGTGTCCGTATTGGGACGGAACTTTACTTCTTTGATTTCGATTACTTTTTGCTTTTTGCGGGCCTCGCTCTCGCGCTTCTGCTGTTCATATTTGAACTTGCCGAAGTCCATGATCTTGCACACGGGTGGGTTGGCATTCGGCGAAATTTCCACAAGGTCCAACCCTGCTTCCTCTGCCATCTCTAAAGCACGATCTGGGGTTACAACCCCAACATTTTCTCCGTCTGCGCCGATCAGACGAATGTCTGAACCGCGGATCTTTTCATTCACGCGCGGGCCGGTATCTCTTTGGGGCGGCGCGTTGTGAGGTCTGCGAGCGATGATATTTATCCTTCGATAGTTATGCAAATTGCGCCGCCAAAATAGACCCGCGCGTAAGCCACTTCAAGCCGCAAATAGGCGGTATCGGGCCTGTTTTCAAAGTTTTCCCTTTTGTGCATTTGCTCCGACCCGACCAACTGACATCAGGAACCGCGGGCGGACCTCGCGCGTTACTATGTAAATGACAAGGAGTTTCGTAATGAGAAATGTCATCTGGATACTGCTGGCTGCGGTTATACTGATCGGCGGCTACATGCTTTTCACCGGGCAATCCGTTGATGAAATCGCCGACGGCGAGCCAGACGCCGCCGCTGAAGCGGGTGCCGAAGCTGTACTGGAAACACCTACCGAAGAGGCGGACCAGTCGCTGGTTGAAGGTATCTCGGAGGCGGCCGAAAACCTCACTAATTCGGCACAGGAGGCAGGCAATGCAATTGCCGAGACAGCGTCTGGTGCAGTTAGCAGCGCTGCGACATTAACAGAACAGGCGGGTGAAGTGGCTGAAAAAAGCGTGTCAGACGTGGACCAAGCCGCAGGCGAAATTTCTGCAGCTACAGAAAGCGCGGTGGAGGATAGTGCGCAGGCCGTCTCTGACGCTGTTAGTGATGCCGAGCAGGAAACAGAAAACGCCGCAGAAGGTGTGGCGACGGCGGCTCAGGAAACTGTTGACGAGGCCTCTGGCGCAACCGAAGCCGAAGTTGCCACGGCAGAAGACGTTGCAACAGCCGCTGCCGAAGAGGGTGAAGTGCAACAACCAACACCTCCCGAAGCGCTTACCGTAGAGGGTTTTGATTTCGAACGCGTACAAGAGATCGTAGACAATTCTGATCTCAGTACCGCCCAAAAGCAGCTACTTGGAACAGCTGTCGAGCAGGCCCAAGCGGACCCCGAATTGCTGAAAGTTGCGCTTGAGCAACTGCGCAGCGCCTTGGGGTACTAATCGAACATAAATCGCAGAACGCCGTGCACCCCGTCGGAGACCTCCGGCGGGGTCAGTTTTTCGTGTTCTTGATGAATGGACCGCGTTGTTCGGCTGCGATAGCCTTACGCTAACCTAAAGAGGAGAGCGATCCGTGAAGCCGATTGTACTGTCAGCACCATGGCCCCGAACGCTCGACCTGATTTTCTCGGCGGAACACCGCGATGCATTGCATTCCCACTATAAGGTTGTTGAAACAGACGAGCAGGCGTTGCCCAATCTCGGCGCCGAAACATTGGCTAATACCCGTTACATACTCGGTCAGCCGTCGCTTTCTGAACAAACACTGGAGCGGATGACCGAACTCAGAGCGGTGTTGAATGTCGAATCCAACCTCATAGACAACATGCCTTATGCACGATTGTTCGGGCGGGGCATTCATGTGCTAACAACGGGCGCTGTTTTTGCGGTGCCCGTGGCCGAACTGGGCCTTGGGCTGGCCCTTGATCTTGCACGAGGTATCACAGATGCCGATCTGGCGTTCCGCCAAGGAAAAGAGGTCTGGGGCGGGGAAGGAAATACGAACGCACGTCTGCTGACCGGAGCCACAGTGGGGTTGATCGGGTATGGAGATTTGGGAAAGGCGCTACACCGGGTCTTGGCAGGATTTAGATGCAGGTTTGTTGTGCATGATCCTTGGCTACCTGCCTCTTTCATGCGCGATGAAGGTCTTGAACCGATGGCACTCCATGACATTGCCGCTTGCGCAGATGTGGTGTTCGTTGTCGCCGCGGTCACCAACGAAAACCGTCATTTTCTTGACCGAAAGTTTTTTGACGCGATGACGTCGGGGTCACTGTTCATTTTGCTGTCGCGGGCTGACGTGGTAGATTTTGCTGCGCTAACTGATGTCGTATCGGCGGGGAAAATCCGTGCGGCCAGTGATGTTTTTCCACAAGAGCCTCTGCCGCCAAGTGATCCGCTACGCCGCTTGCCTGGATTTATACGCTCAGCGCACCGTGCCGGTGCGCTTGATGTTGCTTTTAAAGGCATGGGTGAGATGGTGCTAGAAGACATGCAATTGATGGATGCAGGCCTGCCGCCCATGCGGTGCAAACGGGCAGAGCGAGAAACGGCTGCGCGCATGCAATCCCGACCGGTTGAAAATAATTAGCCCAGCCCGGAGGGCTGGGCTATCAGATCGGGCACGGCTGTTCAGCCGTTTTACCCGACGAATGCCTTTTCGACGACGTAGTGTTTTGGGTCGGAATTAGCGCCTTCTTCAAGCCCAAAACCTTCGAGAATTTCTTTGAGATCAGTGTTCAAGCCCATCGAGCCGCATACCATTGCCCGATCGGTTTCGGGAGAGATGCCCTCAACACCAAGATCGGCGAACGCCGTGCCATCTTTCAACAAGGTCGTGATCCGACCCATTTTGGGGCTCTGTTCGCGCGTGGTGGTTGGATAGTACTTGAGCTTTTTAAGGTTGTCCGCTCCCAGCAGTTCCAGCATCAATTCGTCTGATTTGATGTTTTCAATCAGCAGGCGGCCATATTCCAATTCCGCGACATCGCGGCAGGTGTGCGTGATGATAACCTCTTCGTAGTCTTCATAGGTTTGTGGGTCCCGCAAAAGTGACGCAAATGGCGCAAACCCCGTACCCGTTGCAAAAAACCACAGACGTTTGCCCGGCAGCAAAGCGTCATGCACCAATGTACCAACGGGTTTTGGGCGCAGAATGATCTGGTCGCCTGGTTGAATGTGCTGCAGTTTCGACGTCAGAGGGCCGTCTTGGACTTTGATCGAGTAGAATTCAAGCTCGTCATCCCAAGAGGGCGAGGCGATGGAATACGCACGCAAAAGAGGTTTCTGTTTGCCAGTCTTGGGATCGGGATCACCCATCAGGCCGATCATCACGAATTCGCCGGAGCGAAAGCGCAAAGACGCCGGGCGGGTCACCCGAAAGGAAAACAGGCGATCCGTCCAGTGTTGGACGAAAGTGACAGTCTGCGCGTCTGGCAGCGTGGGCACTTTGGCGGCGGTTACTTGATTCACGGCAGATTGCTCGGTCATAGATGTGTCAACGCAGGTTTACACCTGACGCTTCCTTTTTGAAAGATGATTTCGATTATGCAAAGACGACGGTTTGACGCGCTCAGCCTGCGGTCTGTCCGCGCAAGCGTGCTTGGTAATTGTGTGACTGCCAGTCAGCGCGAAACAGCCACTGATCCTGAGGCTGACGTTCGGCCAAGGCTGCGTCGATTTCCACCTCGTCAAATCCGGCGCGACGCGCCATTGCGTACTGATCGGCCAGCACGTACCCGCGTGCCCGCAGGCGTCCGGTGTAGCCGCGCAGCCTGAGCGCGCGCGCAATCGTAAAACCACGACCGTCTGCGGAAGATGGAAAATCAATTCGGATCATTTGCAAGCCCTCGCACAGAGGAACGTCCGCCGGGTCAGCATCAGATGGTATGTCGAGCGCTTCTGCATCATTTGCGGCGCCAAGTGCTGCGTATCCGCTTGTCCATGTGTCAGGGCCAAAACCCTCATCTGTTACTATTGTTGTCATTTGTCGTCTCCAGTTCGGACAGCCTTGCCGTTGGCAAAATGAATGCCGCATTCATCTTTGTTCCGGGCGCGCCAACGACCCGCACGCAGATCTTCGCCGGGTGCAACTGGCGTGGTGCAGGGCGCACATCCTATCGATGGGTAGCCGCGTGCCACCAGCGGGTGCCTTGGCAGACGGTTTTCCGCGATGTAGTCAGCCACGTCTGAAGATGTCCAATGCGCCAGCGGATTGACTTTGATCCTCAGGCTTTCCGCTTCCACTTCGAAAAAATGAAGGGCCGCGCGCTGCTCGTTTTGAAAGCGTTTGCGCCCTGTGATCCAACCGTTGCTGCCCACCAATGCATTTTGCAACGGTGCGGTTTTGCGCAAGTGACAGCAGGCGTCAGGGTCAGTTTTATGCAAATCGCCCCGTGGATCGGCGGGAAGTGTGTCTTTGGCGCGCACAATTCGCAGATTGCGCAATCCCAAGCGTTCGGCGACCTCTTGCTGGTACACGAGTGTCTCGGTGAACAGCATCTCCGTATCGACAAAGATCACTGGTATATTGCGGTCCACCATAGCCGCAAGATGAAGCAGAGCCACGGATTCAGCGCCAAAGCTGGAAACCAGCGGCAGCGGCCTGATCTCGGCCAGCGCCAAAGCGATTACACAGCTGGCGCTGTGGTGCCGCATCTGGGCGTTCAGTTCCGCCACCCTCTCGGCAAGCGCCGGGGGAACAGGGGCGCTGACCGGCGCCGCCGTTTTGTACTGACGATTCAAGACTTCAGGCTGCATTTGCTTTCGCATCCTCATAAAGCGCGGTTTTGAAGTGTTTCATCCCGAGGCGTCGATACGTCTGAAGGAACGTCTCTGTTGGGCCTTCGCGCAAATCGAGATAGGCAAGGACCAGCCGTTCGATTGCAGGAATGATTTCGTCAGCAGAAAAACCGGGTCCGGCACGTTCACCGATTGCTGCGTCTTCAGTGCCATCGCCGCCCAGCGTGATCTGATAATTTTCCACGCCGGCCCGATCAAGGCCGAGAATGCCGATGTGACCCACATGGTGGTGCCCGCAAGCATTGATGCACCCGGAAATCTTGATCTTCAGCGGGCCGATGTCATGCTCCAGCTTGAGTTCATCAAAGCGGGTCGCAATTTCTTGCGCGATCGGGATGGAACGCGCTGTTGCCAATGCACAGTAGTCCATGCCGGGGCAGGCGATGATGTCAGAGATTAAACCGATATTGGCTGTGGCCAGACCTGCTTCTTTCAACGCAGCATGCAGCGCTGGCAGATCCGCCTTGTGAACGTGCGGCAAGATCACGTTTTGCTCGTGGCTGATGCGCAATTCGTCATATCCATAGGTTCGCGCGATCTCTGCCATCACGCGCATCTGCGCCGATGTGGCGTCACCAGGCGTGGCACCGTGTGCTTTCAGGCTGATCGACACAATTGCATGGCCGGGCGCACGATGCGGATCAAGGTTGGTATCCGCCCATGCGCGGAATACCGGATCGTTGGTATAGGCCGCTTCAAACGGAGCCAGAGATTTCTCGGCAAAATTCGGCGCGGCGAAATCCTGTTCGATCGAGGCCAGCATCTGCTGGTCCACGCCGTTGAACTGCGGTCGTATCAGCGCATAACGTTCCTCGACACGGCTGCGGAAATCGTCGAGCCCGTTCTCGTGAACGGTGATCTTGATCCGCGCCTTGTACTTGTTATCGCGGCGACCCAGCAGGTTATAGACGCTGACGATGGCTTCGAGATAGGGCAGCAAGTCTTCGCGAGGCAGAAAATCCTTGAGCACCTTGCCGATCATCGGGGTGCGACCAAGCCCGCCACCGACGATGACTTCAAACCCGTCCACACCGTCGCGTTCGATCATGCGCAAACCAATGTCATGTGCCTTGGTCACAGCGCGATCATTGGGCGAGCCAGTGACCGCGACCTTAAACTTGCGCGGCAGGAACTGGAATTCAGGATGATCGGTTGACCACTGGCGGATAAGCTCAGCTACCGGGCGCGGATCGGCGATCTCGTCTTCTGCGGCACCGGCGAAATGGTCAGCCGTTACATTGCGGATTGTGTTGCCGCTGGTTTGTATCGCGTGCATTTGCACTTCGGCCAATGCATCCAGCATGTCCGGTACGTCGCGTAACTCGGGCCAGTTGTACTGGATATTCTGGCGGGTCGTGAAATGCCCATACCCCTTGTCCCAGCGGTCCGCGATATAGGCGAGCTGATCCATTTGGCAACTGTTCAAAGTCCCGTAGGGGATTGCAACGCGCAACATATAAGCATGCAGTTGCAGGTAGAGGCCGTTCATCAGGCGCAACGGCTTGAATTCGTCTTCGGTCAGGCTGCCGTCCACGCGCCGCTCGACCTGTGCTCGGAACTGGCGATTGCGTTCCGAGACAAAGGCTGCGTCGAAATCGCTGTAATTATACATGGGACAGTGCCTCCTGTTTGCCGTGCAGGTAATTTGATGGGCCTGTCGCGCGAAAGTCTTCGCGGAAGTGGGTTGGCACAGGGACCGCATCTTTAATCTCAACATCTGCGAGGTAGGCGCCGACAATGACTTCTGTTTGCTGGCTGGCGTCGATCAGGCGAAGATCCGCATCTGCTTCGTCCGTGAGAATCTCGGCTTCGCGCAACTCGCGCGTCCAACCGGTTGCTGTTTGATAAATGACATCACCCTTCAAAAGGTGATTGGCGGTGACGATTTTTGGCGTGAATGGTTTTGCCATTACCGAGCCTCCTTGATGGGAATAGGGGCGGCATATGTGACATTGGATGTCTGCCGTGCGCGTTTCGCCGCCATCGCCTCGCGGGGGGCGAGGCCGTAAAAGGTTAGTGCGGGGCCAGACATGTCAGCCGCAGCCAGTGCCGCAGGCAACGCGTCGAGCGTGGTATCCAGCACCCTCTGTTCAGGTCGCGATGCATTTTCAATGACGGTCACGGGTGTCTGACGGTCCGCGCCGTGCATGATCAAACGCCCTTGAATGAAGCGGGCGGATTTCTTGCCCATAAAGATTGCCGCGACTTCGCCAGGACGCGCCAAGGCAGCCCAGTCGTGATCCGCAAAGCCTTTCATGTCGTGGCCGGTAAGAAAGCGTACGGAAGAGTTGCGTTGACGCTTTGTGAGGCTTTGACCAATAGCCGCGACTGCGGCAGAGGCGGATGTTATCCCCGGTACGATCTCCCAAGCAATCGCCTGTGCGTCTACGGCGTCAATTTCTTCGTCCAAACGGCCGAATACTGTCGCATCCCCGGATTTCAACCGGACGACCTGTGCACCTGTTCGCGCATGTTTAACGATCAGGTCGTTTATCTCCTCTTGTGGCATGGAAGGGCCGAAACCCTCTTTCCCGGCATCAATCATTACCGCTTCGCGCCGTGCGAGTTCCAAAATAGGTTGGCTGATCAGGCGGTCATAGATCACGACGTCCGCTTCATCCAGAACGCGGCGCGCCTTCATCGTCAGCAAATCCGGGTCACCGGGCCCGGCACCGACAAAATGCACAAAGCCTGCCCGCGCCTCGCGCGACAGGTGCTGTTGCAGCAGTGCGTTGAGGCCATGCGTAACAGCTTGTTCCCCCGCCTTCATGGCTTTGGGGCCTGTCTTGAAATAGTAGTCTCGCCAGAAATCCCGACGTGCGCGCCCCATGGGCAGCGCCTCTGCAATCTTACGAAACGACTTGCCAATACGCGCAAGAGGACCGAGCGCAACTGGCAGGCGGCTTTCCAGATCTGCCTTGATCGCACGCGCCAGAACAGGCGCAGCGCCTTCGGTGCCAATCGCGATTGTGACAGGGTCACGGTCTATCAGGGCAGGAGTGATAAAGGCGCTGTCCTCGAGGTTATCCACAACGTTGACCAGCGCGCCATCCGCGCGCGCGATTGCACTGGTGCGCGCATCCTCGCGCGCATCTTCGTCAGCAGCATAAAACAGGGCGACACAAAGCGCGTCGCCGGCCGACATCGCACGCCTGACGAGGCGCAATTTTCCTTCAGCCGCCCACCGTTCGATCTGTGCGTCCGGCTGTGTCGAAAAAACCGTCAAATGAGCGGTTGTTTTAAACAGCAAGCGGAGCTTGGCCAGAGCAGCCTCGCCGCCGCCGGAAACAACGACGCGGCGTCCCTCTACACGTAAGAAGATCGGAAAGTGATCCATGATCAAAAGCCTCTTGTTTCTTGCGCTCAATATAGGACAATATTCTCATTATGCGCCATATGCCGGGGTTGATAAGGACATATGTTTCTGTAAATGTGAAAAAAGGAACGTATGTTGAGCACAGGACGGGATCGCAGAATGGCTGTTCGGATAGACGAGACGGATCGGAAAATTCTCAAGGTGATCCAAGAGGACGCAGGGCAGTCCCTTGATGAAATCGCGGCGAAAATCGGGTCTTCCAAGACACCTGTATGGAACCGGATTCGCAAAATGCGCGAAGCCGGCGTCATCGGTCAGCAAACAGTGGTGCTGGACGCGGATGCGCTTGGATTTGAAGCCTGTTTTTTCGTTTTAATCCGCACATCGGAGCACGAAGCCTCATGGCAGGCGACTTTTCTCAAGGCGCTACGCGATCGGCCCGAAGTGCAGGAGGCGCACCGCCTTGCCGGAGACATCGACTACATTCTGAAAGTTCGGGTGAAAAATGCGCGCGCCTATGACGCGTTTTATCAAGCCTTGATCTCAGAAGTCCGCGTGCACAACGTAACTGCATTGCTTTCCATGGAAGAAATCAAGTCGACGACGATGCTTCCGCTGTAAGAACGGATCCAGTGGCGCAGCGACGCTGCATTCTTTTTATTGGCGGCGGCTCAGGCGTGAGCACGCGCGTTCAATGCGGTGTGGTTTTCACGCTTGGACCATCAATTTTTCAAGGCCGTGAAAGTGATATGTGCGCGCCCATCTGGGAGGAGCGGTGATCCGAATATTTGGCTTGGCTGCAAACAGATGCTGAAGGCCGATCTGCATCTCCAGTCGCGCCAGAGGTGCGCCGAGGCAGAAATGCAGACCTGCGCCGAACGCTGCGTGTGAGCGGTCGGTACGCCATGGATCAAACCTGTCTGGATTTGCCACCAGCTTTGGATCGCGCCCCGCGGCCCCCAGTACCAACGCGATTTCGTCACCTTCTGAAACTGGATGGCCGCCAATGGTTATATCGGTGTAGGCAAACCGGGTGAATATGTGCAACGGCGGCTCAAACCGCAGCACCTCTTCGACTGTGTCGGCAATGGTCGCAGTTTCCAGCGCCGACGAAGGCGTTTCCCATTCGAGCAGCGCTTTTACCGCGTTGCCAAGCGTGTGTACCGTCGCCTCGTGCCCCGCGTTCAATAGCAAAATGCAGGTCCCGATCATTTCGTCGCGACTGAGCTTGGAGCCGTCCTCTTCAGCTGCGATCAGATGCGTGATCAGGTCGTCCTGCGGGTCTGACCGTCTTTGTTCAATGTAGTCGCCAAGAAAAGCAGCAAATTCGCGCGCAGCCGTATTTGCTGCTTCTTCTGTCGCTCTGGTCCGCCCTGCCATGTACATCGCCACCATAGTGTTGGACCACGCCAAAAGATGCGGTGACATCTCTTCGGGAACGCCAAGCAACCTTGCGATCACTCTTACCGGCAAGGGCTGGCAGAAATGCCGCAACAGATCAAAGGGCTCGTCGGGAAAGTTGCGCAGCAACTCAGTGCTGATCTCTGCGATTTCCGGCGCAAGTGCCTTGATCCGACGAGAGGTAAAGGCGCGCAAAACCAAACCGCGCAAACGGGTGTGCCGGGGAGGCTCCAGATCCAGCATCGAATGCTGTTCCACCGCCTCAAAGTCGTGCAGATGATCCGGTGCAGGAAGCCGTTTGCCGTCAGGTCGGGCCCGTCCCAGCCGCCGGTCGCGCAGCAAAGACTGTATCAGTGCGCCATCGAAGACAGCGACCATACCATATTCTTTCCAATACCTTACGGGGTCATCCTTATGCACATCGGCATATAGAGCATAGGGGTTCTGCACGAAGGCATCTTCGATCGGGGACTGGTGCAAGTCTTTCATAACAGCCTTTAAGCCGCAGGGCTCTGGTCAAGGCAAGAGGTGCTGTTTAATCTCGCGTACATGAACCGACCGATCTTGCGACGCCTCTTTGTTGTTTGCGCCTTTCTGAGCGTAGTGGCCGGCATTTCGGTCGGGGTTTGGCGCTATGGCTATCTTCAGGCGCTGGATCAGCTATCGCGGCAGGGCGAGGTGGATCTTGCCTTGGCCAGCGACCGGCTTGTGGGGCAGCTTGAACTTTATCGTGAATTCAGCGTGCTTATCGCTGACCATCCAGTCGTTGAGACGCTGGCGGAGGGGGGCGATCCGCAGGAAGCATCCGCACTTTTTTTGGAGGTTGCCGATTTCACCGGCGCGCTCGATATTATGTTCGTAAACGCGCAGGGTGTGCTGAAGGCGGCAGCGCGAACGACGCCGGGCAGGGATCTGTCTGGTGTGGAGTATATCGAACGGGCCGCACACGGCGCGTTGGGGTGGGGGCACGGGCATAATTTACCCCTCGAAGACCGTGCATTTTATCATGCGGCACCTGTTTTCAGCCGCTCCGGATCTATCCTGGGTGCTGTGATCGTAGCGGCGGGAATTACGGGGATCGAAGACGAATGGCGCGGTGGGTTTCGTCCCATTTTCTTTACGGACCAGTCGGGGGAGGTTTTTGTCACAAACCGTTCCGAACTTGTATCGTGGCGACGCCCGCAAGGTGCCCCGGGACTGGTGCCATCCGAAGGGGCCGCACCGGCGTTTGACAGCTATCAGACGGGCGATCACGAAGTGTGGCAGTTGAATTGGGGTCCGTATCTGCCTCAGAATGCGCTGCACCTAGTCAAAGAACTGCCGATTATTGATCTGAAAGGCGAGGCTTTGGTCGATGTATCTCCGGCGCTGCGCCTTGCGCGTTTGCAAGCGCTCTCCGTTGCGGCCTTGTGCCTTGCATTTGGCGCTGTGCTTTTCCTCGCGACGGAACGGCGACGCGCTTTGGCGCTCGCTAATGCGCAATTGGAGGTGCGTGTTGATCAGCGTACCCGTGCCTTGTCGGAAACAAATACGACGCTGCGCAGGGAAATCAGTGAGCGCCAAGAGGCCCAGGCGGCGTTGGCGCGTGCACAGGATGATCTTGTGCAGGCAAGTAAGCTCAGCGCATTAGGGCAGATGAGTGCGGGGATCAGTCATGAGCTTAATCAGCCGTTGATGGCAATAAACTCGTTTGCCGACAACGCGGCCACTTTTCTGGACCGTGGCCAGCCTGACAAGGCGAGCCAGAACCTCACGCGAATTGCCGAGATGGCCCGCCGTATGGGACGGATCATCAAGAACCTGCGTGCATTTTCCAAGCAACAGGCCGAACCGATGACCCGTGTAGATCTGACGGCGGTGCTGCGAGAGGCCATAGAGATGGTCGAGGCGCGCGCGGCGCAGATGCAGGCGCGCATCCTGTGTGATCTGCCCGAGGAGCCTTTATGGGTGCAAGGCGGCGAAGTACGTCTAGGTCAGGTTTTCGTGAATCTTTTGACGAATGCATTGGACGCAATGAACATTACACAAGAACGCGTAATACAGATTACCATCCCAGATACAGAGTCGGTCGAGGTCTGGGTGCAGGACACGGGCACCGGCGTGGATGTTCCTGAAAAAGTATTTGATCCTTTTTACTCGACAAAAGAGGTCGGCGCGTCCGAAGGTATGGGGCTTGGTCTGTCAATTTCTTACGGAATTGTGCGCGGTTTTGGCGGAGACATTCGGGTGCGTAATTGTAATCCGGGAGCGCGGTTTATTGTCGAATTGCAACGGTGGCACGTTCAGGAGGCGGCATGAGCAAACGGGTGCTTGTTGTGGATGACGACGTGGCGGTACGCGACGCGTTGGCGCAAAGCCTTGAACTCGCAGATTTGTCGCCCGTAACGGCCGCGTCTTTCGTAGCAGCCAAAGATCATATTACACCGGCCTTTGACGGTGTGATCCTGTCTGACCTTCGCATGCCGGGTCGCGACGGATTCCACCTTCTGTCCTACGCACAAAATCAGGATCCGGAACTGCCCGTTATTCTGCTGACAGGTGAGGGCGATATACCCACCGCGATGAAAGCGGTGGAGCAGGGCGCGTTTGATTTTCTGGAAAAGCCCTGCGCACCCGGTGATCTGCTCGCAGTCTTGGAGCGGGCATTGAACACCCGTGCCTTGGTTTTGGATAACCGCCAGTTGCGCATGATGGTGCAAACAGGAGATCCGGCAGCACGCATGCTGTTTGGGACATCACAGCTTGCCGAAGGGTTGCGCGCCCGAGTGCGCCGCGTTGCGCAGGCAGATACAGATGTTCTGGTGACCGGCGCACCGGGAACCGGCATCTCAAAGGTGGCCGAGGTCATTCATCTTTGTTCGCCCCGGTCCAAAGCCCCCTTTGTCAAACGCGCAGCAGCGTCGCTCGACAGTCAAAGCCTTGCCGCAGCGCTTGAAAGCGCGCAAACCGGTTCGCTGTTCATTGATGAAATCACCCAGTTGCCGGCGCAAGCCCAGATCGCGCTGTTGGAGATACTCGAGGCAGGTAGCGCAACACGCTTTCTTGCTGGTTCAAATCGCGATTTGCAGGCGAGCGTCGCGAAGTCGGAATTGAACGCGGAACTCTATTACCGTCTGGAAGTATCTCCTGTAAGGATTCCGGCTTTGGCTGAGCGACCAGAAGATATACCGGTGCTCTTCGGGCATTATGTCGAGCAAGCCTGCGAACAGGCCGGTTTGACACCACCGCCCATCACACCGCAGGTCGTATCTTCCTTGCTGGCCCGCGACTGGCCGGGGAATGCGCGCGCGCTGATGTCCGAGGCGATGCGTTTTGCACTTGGGCTGGCCGATGAAAGCTCTCAGGACGCCAATTTGGGTCTTGCAGAGCAGTTGGCGCAGGTAGAGCAGTCTTTATTAGAGCAAGCTCTGCGCCGGGCCGAAGGAAAGGCTGTGGATGCCGCACGCGCGCTAAAACTGCCGCGTAAAACGTTTTACGACAAGCTGAACCGCTACGGGATTCGGGCTGAAGACTTTCGAACCGAATAGTGTGCGGAATTTCGCACATTGGCGCTAACATCTGTGCGTTTCTCCGCACGCGACTTCTTCCAGTGGAGATGAAGATAGAGCTAAATAATTGTAAATAATATGTAAAAAACGCTAATTGGTGTGTTTTGACTTGTCCCCTTGCACTAACGCTAGGGCAGTAGTCTGTTAGTGCGCAGGCTCACCGTCTGGGGCGGTGTTAGCTTTACGATCACAAATCGTTTTTGGGAGGAAACACCATGAGAGTGATTACAGCCGCATTGACGGCATTGACCCTGACTGTCAGCGCAGGGGCCGTTCAAGCTGCATGCGATGACGGCGAAATGGTTATCAAGTTCAGCCATGTAACCAACACTGACCGCCACCCGAAAGGAATTGCGGCCAGCTTGCTGCAAGAGCGCGTCAACACAGAAATGAATGGCAAGGCCTGCATGGAAGTCTATCCGCAGTCCACGCTTTACAACGACGACCAAGTACTGGAAGCGCTGTTGCAGGGCGACGTTCAGATGGCCGCGCCATCGCTGTCCAAGTTCGAACAGTTCACCAAACAGTTCCGCATCTTTGACCTGCCATTTATGTTCAAGAACATCGACGCCGTTGATGCATTCCAGAACTCTGACACCGGTCAGGCGATGAAGGAATCCATGGTACGTCGCGGTTTGCTGGGCTTGGCATTCTGGCACAACGGCATGAAACAGATGTCGGCCAACGTGCCACTGAACAGCCCGTCAGATGCCAACGGTCTTAAATTCCGGGTTCAAAACTCCGACGTGCTGAAAGCACAAATGGCCGCTCTGGGTGGGTCGCCGCAGCCGATGGCCTTTTCCGAAGTTTACGGTGCGCTACAAACCGGCGTTGTCGATGGTCAGGAAAACACATGGTCCAACATCTACGGCCAGAAGTTCTTTGAGGTTCAGGACGGGATCACCGAGACCAACCACGGGATCATTGATTACATGGTCGTAACCTCGGTAGACTGGATCGACAGCCTCGACGCGGACGTGCGCGAACAGCTTGTGACGATCATCAATGAGGTAACGGAAGCTCGCAACGCAGAATCCACCAAAGTCAACGAAGAGGCTAAGCAAGCCATTCTCGAAGCCGGTGGCGTTGTGCGTACGCTGGACGAAGGACAGCGCGCCGATTGGGTTGCCGTGATGAAACCGGTCTGGGACCAGTTCAAGGATGACGTCGGTCAAGAAAACATCGACGCGGCACAGGCCATCAACGCGGGCTTCTAATCGCGTCACAAAGATACCGCCCGGCCCGCAGTGTGCGTGGCCGGGCGTTTTTTAGGGGGGAGGGGTGCGATGTCGCAATCCTATGAAACAGACTCGGTGCTGGGCAGAGTCGTCAACGAGATCGAAGAGACGGCGATCGCCGTCATTCTTGGCCTGATGACGATCATTACCTTTATCAACGTTGTTTTACGCTACGGCTTTAATACCGGGATCATCTGGGGCCTCGAAGCAGTGACTTTTCTGTTTGCGTGGCTGGTTCTGTTCGGTGTCAGTTACGCAGTGAAAGTGACTGCGCACCTAGGTGTCGATGCGATTATTAACCTTTTTTCACCCCCGGTCAGGCGCATCCTTGCGCTGGTGGCTGCGGCCGTCTGCCTGTCCTATGCCGCATTGGTTCTGAAAGGCGCGTGGGATTACTGGGCACCGTTTGCAGGCTTGGATGCAACCTCCGGCCGCTGGTTCCCGACGGGGTTTGAAAACAGCCGCGATCAGGCATGGTATGAAGTTGTCGATATGCCGATGCCGGAATGGTTGCGCTGGATCGAACCGATCTTCAATCAGGGGGAGGAGTACGAGAAAATTCCACGTTTCATTCCCTATGCGATGCTGCCGTTTGGCATGGCGCTTTTGCTCTTTCGCTTTGTTCAGGCAACCATCCGCATTGCCAAGGGCGAGCAGAGCAGCCTGATCGTCAGCCATGAGGCCGAAGATGATGTCGAGGCCGTCAAACATATGAATTCGGGAAAATAAGCCATGGAAGTCGCAATTCTTTTTGCAATGGTCGTCGGCCTTATGTTGATCGGCGTACCGATCGCGGTCAGCCTTGGCATGTCTTCGATCCTGTTTTTGCTGGTTCTCAGTGACACATCTCTGGCGTCAATCGCCCAGACACTGTTTCAGGCGATGGCCGGACACTATACCTTACTTGCGATCCCGTTCTTTATTCTGGCGTCGTCATTCATGTCGACAGGCGGCGTGGCCAAGAGGATCATCCGTTTCTCCATCGCGCTTGTCGGGCACTTGCCGGGTGGTCTGGCAATTGCGGGTGTTTTTGCCTGTATGCTCTTTGCCGCGCTGTCGGGATCGTCACCGGCGACCGTGGTGGCGATCGGTTCCATCGTGATCGCAGGCATGCGCCAAGTTGGGTACACAAAGGACTTTGCTGCCGGTGTCATCGCGAACGCAGGCACTTTGGGCATTCTCATTCCGCCGTCGATTGTGATGGTGGTCTATGCGTCGGCAACCGATGTTTCAGTGGGCAGAATGTTTCTGGCAGGCGTTATCCCGGGCTTGCTGGCCGGGTCCATGCTAATGTTTACGATATACATTATCGCGAAGCTGCGCGACCTGCCAAAAGGCGAATGGCGTGGCTGGAACGAGGTGTTTGAATCCGGTCGTGAAGCGGGCTGGGGTCTGTTTCTGATCGTAATCATTCTGGGAGGCATCTACGGCGGTATCTTCACACCGACCGAAGCCGCGGCAGTCGCGGCGGTTTACGCCTTTTTCATCGCCAGTTTCGTGTATCGGGACATGGGGCCACTGCATCAGGACGGAGACGACAGGCGTAATCTGACGCTTTTGCAAAAGCCCGTCGCGCTGATCACCGCATTCGTGCACCAAGACACCAAAAACACACTGTTCGAGGCGGGCAAGCTGACTGTGACGCTGATGTTCATCATCGCGAACGCGCTGATCCTCAAGCACGTTCTCACCGATGAGCAGATTCCGCAGCACATTGCGGCGGCGATGCTCGACGCTGGCTTTGGACCGATCGTTTTCCTGATCATCGTCAACGTTATTCTGCTGATCGGTGGGCAGTTTATGGAACCATCGGGCCTGCTGGTCATCGTGGCGCCATTGGTGTTCCCGATTGCCATTGAATTGGGGATCGACCCGATCCATTTGGGCATCATTATGGTGGTCAACATGGAAATCGGGATGATCACGCCACCGGTCGGACTTAACCTGTTTGTCACGTCTGGGGTCGCGAATATGCCCATGTGGGAGGTCGTCAAGGCGGCGTTGCCTTTTACTGCCGTTCTCTTCGTATTCCTGATTATGGTGACCTATATTCCGGCCATAAGTACGTGGTTGCCGATATCTGTCATGGGGCCAGAGATTATCGTGAAATAGCGAAAATTTCGCCTGATCCAAATGAAAAGGGCCGCCCTGTGGGGCGGCCCTTTGCGTTATTCCTGCGGGCCCGCTCAGGCGTCGCACAATGCTGTGATGATCGGCGAGAAGTCTTCGGCAGCGAGGCTGGCGCCACCAACAAGCGCGCCGTCGACATTTTCCAGTGAAAAGATGTCTGCTGCATTGTCAGGTTTTACCGATCCGCCATAAAGCAGCCGAATGCCGTCGGCTTCCTCTCCGAAACGGTTTTTCAACTGTTCACGCATCAGGGCATGGACTTCTTCTATCTGGTCCATCGTCGGGATTTTTCCGGTACCAATGGCCCAGATCGGCTCATAGGCAATCACAAGCGAAGCGCCGCTGCTGGTCTCCGGGACTGAGCCCTCCAGTTGAGCGGCAATTACGTCTAACGCTTCGCCAGCTTCTCGCTGTTCCAGACTTTCACCGATGCAGACAATAGCAATTAGTCCGGCATTCTGTGCGGCATGGGCTTTGGCTGCGACCAGACTGTCCGTTTCCCCGTAGGCTTCACGCCGTTCGGAGTGCCCGACAATCACATATTTTGCGCCAATCTCTGCAATCATTGGTGCTGCGCTGTCACCGGTGTAGGCGCCTTTTTCTTCCGGGTGGCAATCCTGAGCCCCGATGGTCACCGGTGCGCCTGCCGTGTTTTGCAGTGCCGGGTAGATCAACGGCGCGGGAGGGCAAATTACCACGTCGATCGGGCACTCGGGATGAGAGAGCTTCAGCTTGGTAATCATGTCCATCTGTGACATGGATCCGTTCATTTTCCAGTTTCCGGCGGCAAGCTTGCGGCGCATGGGCATCTCCTCTGGTTGGGCGTTGAAAGCTAGCTATCAGGCTGTGGGCTGGTCTTCAAACAGATGGCGGCGGTTGCGTGTGCCGATATGCTGTGCCAAACGGCAGCCATACCGAGTTAGAGGAGCATGCGATGATCCCCCGGCTAGACGCACGCAAGATTGCCAGTAACGATCCGGATACGATACAAGCGATGCGAGAGGCCGCCACAGTGACGGGGTTTGCCACCGTCTATGGCACAGGTATCTCAGCGGATCGGGTTCGCGAAATCCTGGAGCTTTACCGGACCTTTTTCAGATTGCCCGAGAGTGACAAGTCAGCTGTCGATATGGCGAAAACCGGCGCGAACCGGGGGTGGGGAGCTTCGGGCTCTGAACAGGTCGACCCTGATGCCAACCCTGACTACAAGCAGTATTTCGACAGCGGCTTCACCCTGCCTTCGGACGATCCGCGCAGCCGCCTTGACGTATATGCGCCGAACCAATGGCCGGAAAAGCCGGCCGCCTTTCGACCGGAAATCGAAAGCTACTACCAGCAGGCCTGTGATGTGGCGATGGGGGTACTTCGCGGCGTGGCAAAGGCTCTGTACGTACCGGCCAGTTACTTTGACGGCGCATTTGATGCGCCAATGGCGCTCTTGCGGGGCAACTACTACCCACAAAGGCCGTCATGGGCGACCGCGCAGGATTTCGGGATCGCCACACATACCGATTACGGTTGCCTGACGCTACTTGCGACCGATGGGTCCCCAGGGCTTGAGGTGCGCAAGCGTGGTGGCGGCTGGATACCTGTCAGCGCACCGCCGGGTGAATTCGTCATCAACTTTGGTGAAATGATGGAAATCTGGAGCGAAGGGAAGGTCAGAGCCACTCCGCACCGGGTTGTGGGAGGAGACAATGAGAGACTGTCTGTTCCACTGTTTTTCAACCCATCAGTGGATACCAATATTGCGCCTATGGGATCGGGAGAGGTCATCCTCGCAGGTGACCACTTATCGCGCAGGTTCAAGGAAACCTACGTCCACTTGCAGGATTGATCGAAGCGTTTGAGTCACGCAAAGCGTTCAGCTTTGCCGCTGAGCTTCCAATTCACTCACATCTTTAAAGTTGATGGATTCGCCACATCCGCAGGCATCCGCCACGTTCGGGTTGTTGAACTTGAACCCCGATTCCAACAAGCTGGTCTCGTAATCGATTTCCGTGCCGAAAAGAAACATCTGCGCCATCGGAGCGATCATCACGCGTGCGCCATCTTGTTCAACGACCTCATCGTTGGGGTCGGCATCGGTGACGTATTCCATGGTGTATTCCATGCCTGCACATCCGCCTTTTTTGACGCCAATGCGCAATCCTGCATGTCCTGCGGACTGCATCAGTTTGGCTACTTGTGCAGCAGCCTTGGGGGTCAGTGTAACGGCCTGCTTTCCGGGAATACCAAACATGAGGCGCCTCCTTTGGAACCAAGCTAGGGATTTTGACCCTGCGGAACAAGAACCCGCGCGGGATTTCCTGCAACAGTTGTGCCGGGTGCTACATCTTTTGTCACTACTGCGCCAGCGCCGATCACGGCATCGTCACCCACGCTCACACCGGGCAAAAGGATCGCACCACCGCCAATCCATACGTTTCTGCCAATGTGAATTGGCTTACCAAACTCCAGACCCGCGTCACGCGTTGCGCCGTCTCTGGGGTGGTCCGCAGTGAGGATCTGAACATAGGGGCCGATCTGCGTGTTGTCGCCAACGTGAATTTCACAGACATCCAGCAAGACGCAACCATAGTTAAAAAATACGTCGTCGCCCAAGTGGATGTTGTAGCCGTAATCTGCGTAAAACGGTGCGCGCAACGCGCAGTTATCACCGCGCGATCCGATCCAGACATCGAGAATTGTGCGCCGGGTCAACACGTCCGAAACGATTGTGGCGTTGTACTGACGCTGCCAGTCCTGACATTGCGCGCGTTCCGCAACCAGTTCAGGGTCGCCAGGGCGGTATAGCTCGCCTGCGATCATTTTTTGCTTTTCGGTCTGCATCGGATCGCAGTTACATGAAACCCAGTTCGAGGCGCGCCTCGTCAGACATCATATCCATGCCCCAAGGGGGCTCCCAGACCAGTTCGACGTCAACTTGCTTGATCCCCGGAATGGGCTCGACCGCATCCGCAACCCAGCCAGGCATCTCGCCTGCAACCGGACATCCGGGCGCGGTTAACGACATCTTGATCGCAACGGCATTCTCTGCATCGATATCAATGGTATAGATCAGGCCCAGCTCATAAATATTGACCGGAATTTCAGGGTCATAGACTGTGCGGCAGGCATCCACGACCTGCTCGTACAGCGGATGGTCGGTAGATGAAGGTGCGATCAATGGCGTCCCTTCAAGTGGTTCTGGTTGATCGTTCATTAGGTGCCTCAGTATGTTCCTGAGCATTTATATAGGAATTAACGCCAGCGACGTAAAGAGTACTCCGCTCCTCAAGGGCTGTGCACCATTCACTCATTATTGCCGCGTCAAGCCGGCAGCCACCTGAGCAATTTAAATCAAATGTAGTGAAAGTGGCTGGCTTAGCCCCGGGCTCTCTTGCGGACGGGCTGTGGTTTCACACGAGCTTCAATCTCGTCGTAAAGCTTGCCGACAATGTCTTTCTTGGTTGCGGTTTCAATGCCTTCAAAACCCGGAGACGAGTTGACCTCCAAAACCTTGGGGCCGGTGGACGAACGCAAAAGGTCAACGCCCGCTTTACCCAATCCGAAAGCGCGTGCCGCACGTACGGCAGTTTCACGTTCTTGTTTCGTAATCCGCACAACCTTTGCACTGCCTCCGCGGTGCAGGTTGGACCTGAAATCACCGTCGGCGCCCGTACGCTTCATGGCCGCAACGACCTTGCCGGCGACCACGAGACAGCGAATGTCTTCTCCTGCGGCTTCCTTGACGAAATCCTGCACGAGGAAATTCGCTTTCAAGCCGCGAAACGCGTCAATGACAGATTCAGCCGCTTTTTTCGTCTCTGCCAGAACCACTCCTTTGCCTTGAGTGCTTTCGAGCAGTTTGACGATCAAAGGTGCGGTTCCGACCAGCCCCATGATGTTCGATGTATCCTTGGGCGAGGCGGCAAAGGCGGTCGAAGGCATGCCGATCTTTTTCGTTGCCAGAATTTGGTGTGCGTGCAGCTTGTCGCGGCTTGCTGTGATGCCGGCGCTGCCATTTACGCAATAAGTGCCAATGGCTTCGAATTGGCGGATCACGGCCGTGCCGTATGATGTGATCGAAGCGCCGATGCGGGGAATTACCGCGTCGTAGCGCGGCAGTCGCTTGCCGTCGTAATGCACCTCCGGTGCCATGGCATTGATCGCCATATAGCAGCGGGTGGTGTCGATGACTTCGACAACGTGACCGCGCGCCTCGCCAACTTCAACCAACCGCCGTGTCGAATAATTATTCTCGCGGCTCAGTACGGCGATCCGCAAGGCGCGCTTTGGCGCACCTTTCTTCAACGCCGCCGTATGATAGTCATCATAGCTAAGCTCTGGCTGCAGGTGCTTTTCCGTCGGCATGATTGAAATGTGATCGCCAAGTGCCTGACGCCCCAATAACATCCGCGATGTCATACCGGCCCTGTTGGTCAGGGTAATTTCGATCGGCCAGGATTGTCCGCCCACATGCAGCGTTGACAGAATGACAAACCGTTGTTCTGTTTCACCGTTGGAAGAGGTCACTTCGCGTCTGTCAATGAGCGGGGCAGAGCAGGTAATGGACACATCCGTACTTCCGCCCACAGGGTGGACGTTGAAGCGCACTTTTGGGTTTTTCGCCGGCCCGAACACTTCGATGTCGTGGGCGTGCAGCGCCGAGGTCCGTGCGCCAGTATCAACTTTTGCCTTGATCGCAGGCAAGCCCAGGTCTGGCAAGGACACCCATTCTTCCCACCCGAATGTCAGCTTTTCCATGTCTTGTCCCGTCCAATAGCTTGCACTCGGGCGTAACAGGTGCTCTGGCGAAGCTCAACCAGACTGGGTGCCGGACATTAGTTGTCGTTGATGTCCTCGGATACGATTTTCGCGCCGCTCGACTGCTTTTTAAAAGCAAGGCGTAAACCTACCCAACCGACCAAAGACAGAACTGCAAAGATGGCAAGCAGACTTGCGGCCGATCCGGGAGTGGCAAAAAGCACAACCAGCCCTGTGGCCAGAGCACCAATCGAGAATCCCAGAAAAATGAAAGAAGGGGCAAAAAGCTCGATCAGGCCCAGTACAAGGGCGATCGCAATCCAGAGCCACCAGATGTTCAGTAACGCATCAATCATCCACCGCGTCCCTTGAGCAGTTTGAACGCGTCGTTAAAGGCATCAAGCGCTTGCGTTGGTAAAACAACTGTTTGGTTGCCTTGGCCAGTGCCCATCGTGTTGATTGCCTCGACTTGTTTCAGCGCAATCTGGTATTGGGCGGCTTCCAGACCGTTTTCATTGATGGCCTGTGCCACGACTTGCGTGGCATAAGCTTCCGCGTCAGCGAGAATGCGTCTTGCTTTAGCGGTCTGTTCAGATGCGTAGAGTTCGGCGTCGGCGGACAGTTCAACCGCCCTTTTTGAACCTTCTGCCTCGGTGACCTGCGCGCGCCTTGCACGTTCAGCGTTCAACTGCTGCAACATTGCTTCGCGGGTCGCCTGATCCAGGTTGACGTCCAGTATCTCGGCGCGGGTGACCTCGATCCCCCAATCGTCAACGGCGTCTTCGACCGAAAGCTTGATCGTGGCAATCAGTTGCGCGCGGTTGGCCTGAACATCATCCAGGTCCATCTTGCCGATCTCGGCGCGTACGATACCGGCGACGGTGGTCGAAATCGCGGCATCTACATCGCGAATACGGTACACCGTGCGCTCCGGCTCTGTAATGCGATAGAAAACCGATGTCTCGACCTGAACCAGAACGTTGTCCTTGGTAATCGCGTCCTGACTGGCATTTGGCAGTTGCCGCTCAAGAATGGAAATCTGATGTGCCACGCGGTCGATAAACGGCACGATCAGGTTGATCCCGGGGCCGAGTACGGACCGCAGTCGGCCAAACCGTTCGATGACGTATTTCTCTGACTGGGGCACGATCTTGACCCCTTTGACCACCAAGGTGATGATCAACGCTGCAAAGAGCAGCAGTACAAGATTGCCCGACAGCAGATCCACGATCAATGTCTCGAGATCCATGGTTATTGCCTCTTCTAGTTACGCCTGTACCCAACGATCTGGTCGGGTGATGCAATGATTGCAAGTTTGCTGCTTTGGCGCTACCCCGCGGATGCGACGAAATTAAGGGCGTATCATGGCAGGTTTCGGTTTTGAACGAATTGCACAGGATGGTGCTGCGCGCACTGGGGTCATTTCGACCCCACGCGGCGAAATCCGCACGCCGGCGTTTATGCCCGTTGGTACTGCCGCCACAGTCAAAGCGATGTTGCCCGGCTCTGTACGCGAGACCGGTGCGGATGTGCTGCTTGGGAACACCTACCATCTGATGCTGCGGCCGACGGCAGAACGAATTGACCGGCTTGGCGGGTTGCACAATTTCATGAATTGGGACCGCCCGATCCTGACAGATTCAGGCGGGTTTCAGGTGATGAGCCTTGCCGCGTTGCGTAAACTGACTGAAAAGGGTGTCACGTTCAAAAGTCACATAGACGGCTCCAAACACGAGATCACACCGGAGCGCTCGATGGAAATCCAACGCTTGCTCGGGTCGGATATCGTTATGTGCTTCGACGAGTGTCCGGCCCTGCCTGCGGCGCGAGAACAGATCGCCGAAAGCATGCGGTTATCGATGCGATGGGCTCAGCGCTCGCGTGACGCATTCGGTGACCGGCCCGGCCATGCGCTCTTTGGTATTCAGCAAGGCGGGCTAGAGGAAGATTTACGCGCGGAAAGTGCCGAGGCGCTGCGTAACATCGGCTTTGACGGATACGCCGTCGGCGGACTGGCCGTTGGCGAAGGGCAGGAAGCGATGTTTGCTTGTCTTGATTTTGCGGCAGGCCAGTTACCACAAGACAAACCGCGATACCTTATGGGGGTCGGGAAGCCTGATGACATAGTGGGTGCTGTCGCGCGCGGTATTGATATGATGGATTGTGTGTTGCCCAGTCGATCAGGGCGGACCGGCCAGGTCTTTACGCACCACGGGGTGGTCAACATCAAAAACGCGCGTCACGCCGACGATCCGCGCCCGCTGGACGAAAGTTGCACATGTCCGGCGTGCCGAAACTACAGCCGTGCTTATTTGCATCACGTCTTTCGCAGTCAGGAGATAATTTCATCAATGCTGCTGACATGGCACAATCTTCACTATTACCAAGAGATTATGGCTGGCATGCGCGCCTCCATTGCGGCTGGGACATTTGAGAAATGGCAATCTGAATTTCACGCCAAACGCGCCGAAGGCGACATTGAGCCGATCTGACCCAAACGGTGCATTGTGGGCAGGGATGGCCCGCGCAAGTGTATTTGTTCGATAAAAATACCCCCTCTGATACGGACAATATCGCAATCTGGGAACGTCCGTTTCGGCGTTGTACGGGTTTTGACGATTTTTACCTAAAATACGCTTGGTGTGCCTTGTGTTGGGGGAAATCTCTGGTCATGCTGCAGGTGCAAGCCACGGGCAAGGTTGAATTCGCGTGCAGAGCGCCCACCTTCTCAAGGTAGACCGGAAACGAGCGAGCGTTGCTGCGATGCGGGACCATGTTCGTTTTGCCAAAAATAAGGAAAGAGCATGCAAGAGCCACTCAACGCCTCATACCCCGTATTGCCGCTGCGCGATATTGTGGTGTTTCCCCATATGATCGTACCGCTTTTCGTGGGCCGCGATAAATCAGTTCGGGCTCTGGAAGAGGTCATGTCGGATGACAAGCAGATCCTTTTGTCCAGCCAGATTGATCCGGGCGAGGACGATCCGGAAGCGGACGGGATTTTCAAAGCAGGCGTTCTGGCCAACGTACTGCAACTGCTCAAATTGCCAGATGGCACCGTCAAGGTGCTTGTTGAGGGGCAGGCGCGTGTGCGTATCACGGAATACCTTGAAAACGATAGCTTTTTCGAGGCGCGGGCAGAATATCTGACCGAAATGCCGGGCGATGTCGCAACGACCGAAGCATTATTGCGCACGGTTGCTGACGAGTTTGAGCGCTATGCAAAGGTCAAAAAGAACGTGCCTGAAGAGGCGCTGGCTGCCGTAGGTGAATCGACCGAACCGGCCAAGCTTGCAGACCTTGTGGCAGGGCATCTCGGTATCGAGGTGGGCCAGAAACAAGACCTGCTCGAGACGCTCAGCGTCTCGGAACGCTTGGAAAAGGTCTATGGTCTCATGCAGGGCGAGATGTCTGTTCTGCAAGTTGAGAAAAAGATCAAAACGCGCGTCAAAAGCCAGATGGAGCGTACTCAGCGCGAATACTATCTCAACGAGCAAATGAAGGCGATCCAGCAAGAGCTGGGAGATGGTGAGGACGGCAAGAACGAAGTCGCCGAACTCGAAGCAAAGATCGCGGAAACCAAGCTCAGCAAAGAAGCGCGGGAAAAGGCTGACGCAGAAATCAAAAAGCTCAAAAACATGAGCCCGATGTCTGCCGAAGCAACTGTCGTGCGCAATTACCTTGACTGGATGCTGTCCATTCCTTGGGGCGTGAAATCGCGCGTCAAGAAAGACCTGAGCCGTGCGCAAAAAGTGCTGGACGATGACCATTACGGTCTCGAAAAGGTAAAAGAGCGCATTGTCGAATACTTGGCCGTGCAGCAGCGATCGACGAAACTGAAAGGCCCGATCATGTGTCTGGTCGGTCCTCCGGGCGTGGGTAAGACTTCCCTTGGCAAGTCAGTTGCCAAGGCCACCGGTCGTGAGTTTATCCGCATCAGCCTTGGTGGCGTGCGAGACGAATCCGAAATTCGGGGACACCGTCGTACCTACATTGGCTCGATGCCGGGCAAGATCATTCAAGCATTGAAAAAGGCCAAAACCACGAACCCGCTTATCCTGCTCGACGAAATCGACAAGATGGGACAGGATTTCCGTGGTGACCCTGCATCTGCAATGCTGGAGGTCCTCGATCCTGAACAAAACTCGACCTTTGTGGATCATTACCTTGAGGTGGAATACGACCTGTCCAACGTGATGTTTCTGACAACTTCGAACAGCTACAATATGCCCGGACCGTTGCTTGATAGGATGGAGATTATTCCTCTGGCAGGGTACACCGAGGATGAAAAGCGCGAGATTGCCAAACAGCACCTTGTTCCGAAACAAGTGAAAAATCATGGCCTTAAAGCCAAGGAGTTTTCTCTTGAGGATAGCGCATTGACCGAAATGATCCGGACCTACACGCGCGAAGCGGGGGTCCGAAATCTCGAACGCGAGATCGCCAAGGTGGCGCGTAAGTCGTTGACCAAGATCATTAAAAAGGAAGTGAGCGAAGTTGTCGTCACAGACGAAAACCTTGACGAATTCCTTGGGGTTAAAAAGTATCGCTATGGTCTGGCCGAAAAAGAGGATCAGATCGGGGTTGTGACCGGACTGGCCTATACGTCGGTTGGCGGAGAGTTGCTGAGCATCGAAGCGCTCCGGCTTCCGGGCAAAGGCCGGATGAAAACAACCGGTAAGCTCGGTGACGTAATGAAGGAATCGATTGATGCGGCATCTAGTTATGTCCGTTCGATCAGTCCCAAGATTGGGATCAAGCCGCCTCAGTTCGACAAGCTGGATATCCACGTTCACGTACCAGACGGCGCGACGCCTAAAGATGGCCCATCAGCTGGTTTGGCAATGGTAACGTCCATCGTGTCAGTGCTGACGCAGATTCCAGTTCGCAAAGACATTGCGATGACTGGTGAAGTGTCGCTGCGCGGGAACGCCATGCCGATCGGCGGATTGAAGGAAAAGCTTTTGGCTGCTTTGCGAGGGGGCATCACGACCGTGCTGATCCCTGAGGAGAACGCCAAGGACCTCCCCGAGATTCCGGACAATGTCAAAGAGGGGCTGACCATTATTCCGGTGACCCACGTTTCCGAAGTGTTGGAGCATGCTCTGACAAAAGAGCCCGAGGCCGTTGAATGGGATGAGGAAGCGGAAGAAGCTGCCGCTGCTGCGTTGAGCAAGCAGGCAACACAGTCGGACTCCGCAACGGCGCACTAGGACTTTAGAAAAAGCATTGAAGCGGCGCGGGTCAAATTGCGCCGCTCTTTATTTTTTATCAGTGCATTGTGGGGCAAAGCTCATGTCTTTTTCTGCGCGGAATATGCGCGTAATGACAGACTCCTATTCAAATTGGCCATTTGCGGGTAAGATTTCGGCATAAGGAATCGCGGCAGATGAACTGCCGCACCGAGCAGTAAAGGCAGACCCATGGTGACCAAGGCGAAATCCGCCGTCCCAGCGACGGCGACGCGTTCCGTAAGGACCACAACCTCTAAAACAACGGCTACCGCGAAAACCGCTGGCAGTAAAACGCCCGTGACGCAGGCAACGACAGCGGATACCAATCCGGTATCGACAAGCACGACAGTCACGACAAATGTAACAGCGCCAAGCGCGGCCGCGACTTCGCAGCAGGCAAGCAATACCAAGGCTGACGTCCTGCCCATGCGAAAGAAAGAACTCGTAGAGGCGATTGTCACACGAACAGGTGTAAAAAGACGCGATGCACGCGTGATAATCGAGGCAATGCTGGCTGAACTGGGCGCAACTTTGGCAGAGGGGCGGGATCTCATATTGCCGCCTTTAGGGCGCGTGCGCATCAATCGGACGAAAGAATTGGAAGACGGGCGCGTTCTGGCGATGAAGCTACGCCAAAAAGAGCAGCCGGTGCAGTCCGGTCCCACGACTTCAACCAAGACAGCGGCTGAATAACAGCTGAAATTTGCTCTAGAGTCGACTTTCTTCACCGGCTTGAGTTGTCGGTGCGCGGGTTTTCATTGTACGGGGCTCATTCAAAATTGGGCGCTTCTTTCTGCTGAGCGTTGGAAACCCGCAAGGAAAATCTGATATGAAACGACTCGACCTTGTAAGGCTGTTTTTGCGAACGTTTCTGGTGTGTTGCGCTTCGTTCGTAATGTTATCCGGTGCCGTCTCGGCGCAAGAGGCTGCTTCCGCTGATACCGAGCCGTCAGCCCTGCAAAACCTTCTGGACGTTTTGAAAGATGATGCTGCCCGCGCAGCTTTGATCGCCAAACTGGAAACTGCAGTTGCACCGGAACCTCAGGCAGTTGTCGAACCAGACGATGCGATCCAGTCTTTCGGTCGTCGCATCGCCACGCTGACACAAGAGTTTGCAGAGACAACCGTCGAAACACTTGTGAACTTCTGGGGCGCTTTGACCGGGGGGGCGTCTGTGTTCTCCGGTCTGAGCGGTGACGAGTTGTCCATTATGATCGATGCCTTGCCGGGGTTGCTGGTCGTGATCATCAGCACAATGACCATTTACCTGATCTTGCGCGTTTTTGCCCGTAGAGTGTATCGTCGTGTCGAAGGAAAGGCTGAGAATGCACGTGGATTGGCTCTTCTGGGCATGTTTGTCGGGTCCAATCTACTAGGCGCGTTGATTGTAGTTTTGGCTTGGGCTGCCGGTTATCTGGTCACTCTGTTTGCGGTTGGTGAGTTTGGCCAAATCGGGATCCACCAGAGCATGTATCTCAATGCCTTCCTGATTGTCGGTCTCGGAAGATGGCTGATCAGAACTGCGCTGTCACCCATATCTGGCAGTTTGCGACTGATCCCGGTCAGCAATTTTGCCGCTCGGGTGCTCACTCGTATTTGTGGTGCGGTCATCAGTATCCTTGGCTATAGCCAGCTTCTTGTTGTCCCAATCGTCAACAAGAATGCGTCTTTGACAGCTGGTAATGGCACCTCTGCTGTGCTGTCCACATTAGTGCTGCTGTATTTGTTCTGGGCGGTCATACGGTACAGAAAAAGCGTCGCTGCGTGGTTGAAGAAAAACACTGACGCGCATGAAAAACTGGATTTGGAAGACGACCTCGAAGAACAGGAACGACAAAACCGTCTCGAGCAGATGAAGCGTGAAGAGCCCGGCGTAATTCGTCAAAGTTTGCACGCTCTTGCGGCGGGCTGGCATTGGTTTGCTTTGGTATATCTTTCGATGATGTTTGTCGTGGTCATGACGCAACCGGCACTGACCACCTTCAATGCCTTGATCGGGTCGGGAAAAATCTTGCTGGCGATCATGATTGCCGCACTGGTATCGGGGTGGCTTGCCGGATCCGTCGCGCGCGGTGTCAGGTTGCCTGATGATGTGACCGAAAAACTGCCACTGTTGGAGTTGCGCATCAACCGCTTCATACCGCAGGCGTTTGGTCTTTTGCGGTTGGGGCTGTTAGTCTTCGTTTTTGTCTTTAGCCTTGACGTCATTGGTGTCATCGACATGCGCGGGTGGTTGGAAAGCCAGGTTGGACTGTCGGTAACCACTACAATGATGTCTGTGTCGCTGTTGCTCTTGGTTGCATTTGTGCTCTGGCTCGCTTTGACATCTTTTGTGGATTACCGGCTCAATCCGGAATACGGGGCCGTCCCGACAGCACGCGAAACCACGCTGCTGACCCTTATGCGAAACGCGCTGACCATCGTTTTGATCGTATTGACCGCGATGTTCTGCCTCAGTGAGATCGGGCTGGATATCGGGCCATTGCTGGCATCTGCCGGTGTGCTAGGCCTTGCCATCGGTTTTGGCGCACAAAAAATGGTGCAGGACATCATCACAGGTGTTTTCATTCAATTTGAAAACGCAATTAATGTCGGAGATGTCATCACTCTTAGCGGTGTTACAGGCGGGGTGGAGCGCCTTTCGGTGCGGTCTGTATCTCTGCGCGACGTTCAGGGTGTACTGCACATCATCCCGTTCTCATCGGTCGATATGGTTTCGAATTTTATGAAGGATTTTTCGTATTTCGTATGCGACATGGGCATTGCGTACCGCGAAGACGTAGATGAAGCGAAGGAAGCCATGTTTGAGGCTTTTGACAGGTTGATGGAAGACAACGAGATCGCACCGGACATCATTGCACCATTGGAATGGCACGGGCTTAATAGTTTTGGCGACAGCGCAGTCGTTGTGCGGGCACGTATCAAAACAGTCCCGGGCAAGCAGTGGGGTACAGGACGCGCTTATAATGCGGTGCTGAAAAAGGTGTTTGACGCACGCGGCATCGAAATTCCGTTTCCGCAACAAACCATCTGGTTTGGCGAGGCGAAGGACGGCAGTACACAGCCGATCCGGCTTGCGGATCCTGATACCAAATGACGAATTTCCCCCCGTTATATGTGTTGCGCCACGGCCAGACGGTTTGGAATGCGGAACACCGCATTCAGGGTCGGCTCGATTCTCCTTTGACCGACAAGGGCAGGGAGCAGGCGCGGGCGCAGCGGGCGTTGTTGGCAGAGTGTGCGCTCACCGGTTACGCAGCGCTGTGCAGCCCGCAAGGCCGCGCGTTCCACACCGCTTCGATTGCTCTTGAGGGGCTGGTGGCAGCTATTCATACCGATCCGAGGTTGTGCGAAATTGGTGTCGGAGCGTGGGAAGGGCGTCGTCGAGACGAATTGTTGATCGACAGGATGATGGATGAGAGCGAAGAGAGCGCGCTGGATCTATATGAGCGCGCACCGGGGGGCGAGGGATTCGCTGCTTTGCAAACGCGCTGTGAGGCCTTCCTCGACAGCTTGCAGGGCCCAGCGGTTGTGGTCACGCATGGCATCACATCTCGCATGCTGCGCCTGATAGCGACCGGCCGCGATATTAGCGAAATCGCCATGACTGACGGAGGGCAGGGCGTGGTTTTTCGTCTTGAGAACGGCAAGCAGACGAAGTTGTCGATAAGGGCTTGAAGCCGACGCCGAGTTTGGCTAAACCGCGCTACATCGGGTCGTTAGCTCAGTTGGTAGAGCGCTTCGTTTACACCGAAGATGTCGGGAGTTCGAGCCTCTCACGACCCACCATTTAATCAATGACTTGGATGAATGCTGCGAAGCGTGCACTGGTTCTGTGAACCTAATGGCCATTCCGCACTGCAAGAAAATCCAAAACATCAGCAGCGTCCTGCATGTGTTGAGGCAAATAGCGAGCGTAAGTCGAGAACGTAATGGTCAAGTTTGAATGACCAAGCATCTGAGACACTTTCTCGATTGGCACACCTGCGCCAAGCATCGTGACCGCAGCTGTATGACGTAGCTCGTGAATGGTTACATGGCCAATGCCAGAACGCAAAACCGCATTTGTGAAACCCTTCCGAATTGAGCCTACCTGACAACCTGCATACTCTATGACCCAGTCACTGAGTGCTGCCTCGTGCGCAGATGAAAGGGCGGCTCTAGTGCTACCATTCATGGGAACAATTGCGCGCCCTTTTCGAGTGGCTGCTGTTTCATTTCTGAGATTGATCGTTCCTCTTTCAAAATCCACGCGATCCCAAGTCAAATCTAGAATGGCACCTACGCGTCCCGCGGTACAAAGCAGTAGGATCAATGCAAGCCTAATGTGTGGTGCATTGGCCGCCTCAATCAATGAACAAGCTTCGTCAGGTGTCAAAATTCGCTTGTCGGATTGCGGCTTTTGTGGTCGCCAAATCTTTGGTGCGTTGTTTCGTCCAAAGTGACTGTTTAAAGCGGATTGCAAGTGTCCCAGTTCTGTCCAAACTGAGCCTTGTTTAATCCCCTGTTGGGTTCGCTTTGCAGCGTAAGCCTTACATATTTCAACATCTATGTTTTGAGGGTCGTGCGCTCCAAAATGTGGTAAGATGGCCTTGCCTGTGTACATCATCGTAAGAGCAGTGGGTTTGTTACCAAGTTCCTCTTGGTATGCCATCCAAATTTTGGAAATCGTCATTTTATCGGAGCTGTTTAAGAAACTCTCTCGTCTGTAAACGTTTATCGCTTCCGCTTCTGCTTCCGCTCTGGAACGTGCCGCAAGCTGAAAACGCTTTCGCTTTTTGTCCCCATTGCGCCAATAGACGCAGAACCCGCCGCGCAAACGTCCGATATTGAGGTCTGGCATTCAATTTCCTCTACTGCTTTGTAAGGTATGCGTATCATCCGTCCCACGCGGAAACTGGGTAGGTCGCCGCGTCTACACATCTGCCGAATGGTTTCCGCGGAACACTCCCATCGCCTGGATAACGTATTGGGATTAAAAGGTTTCATGCAATCTCCTTCGGGGAATTTCGACATCAGTGCAAGGCTGAATTTCTTACTCAGCACTATGCGTAGGTATTGTGGGGCACAACAATCTCGGCCGAACTTTCATGGTGTTCGGTTTCGCCAATTGCGGCGTTCTTTCAAGCCATTGAAGAACCTCGAAGGTGAGCGCATGCCCAGGTTTCCGATTAACTCGCCGAAATGATAATGAAGCTGTATTTTGATATGCACTCAGTGTCTCCTTGTCGCGTGGAGACAAATATAGCGACAGAATTTCCGGCCAAAAACGCCATATAAATTTTAATTTTTGGCCAAAAGTAAAGATCTACCTGATGCACTTGCATGCGTTTGCTAACGAAACAATCAGTTACGCGCCTGCTGTGAGTTCTCAATCAGGTAAACCTAGTTGCACTCAAGTTCACTCACAGCCCCACGCTCTACTTCCAACTGACACTTTTGCCTATTTGAGGTTGGGTTTTAGCGGTTCGTTATATCCAAAAAGGCTGTCGGGATCTATCAAGCCAAAAACTGTTGCGATACGACTGGACAACTTGGGAAGCTGACTTAAATTTTTATTTTCTATCGCGCGCCTTAAAGTCCGTGGACTACGCTTCAGAACCGGTCCGTTGGTCTGTAATCTAATATCTCGTAACCCAAATGATGCGAATTCCAGCGCGTCGGTATCGTTTTTGAATTCGCAATGACGACAATCTTGTTCATTCCAAGCGTGAATACATGCCGTCGGCATCTTTTGGTACAGGTTCCTATCTTTGACCCACGCCCTGACGCCGATCACAGCCCTGCGCCTCACCTCATTCTCGAACCGACGCCGCACAATAATCAAAGGCCGATTTCCAGCACCTTTCCACTTAGGTTTTTGTCCTAGGTGGTACTTTGCGATGAGTTCAAGCAGGTGATCTGTGAGCCATTTAGGCAGAGCAATCTGTTGGTCACAGCATAAAAGCAGTGTCTGATACACAGCAATTGGATCATCACGCAGGATTTCCTTCTGAAATTCTAGGAGAAGCCGTGCGTCTTTCTGGCCGAGATTGGCTAAGTGGTTACGTTCGCCCCATTCAGAAGTCACCATAGCTGTTGCCTTTTCCGGACCATACTTCATGTCTCGCCCTGTTTTTTGTTTGAGCGATACTCGGAGCTAAATCGTGAAGCAGTTAAGGTGTTATTGTGGCAACCTGGTTGAGCTAGCAGGAGCGCCCTTTGACGGTTTCACGGCATTTATCCTCGGCGTAGTCGCCTCTTGGGCAGCAGAAAATTTCATCCCGCGTTGTTTTCCCAACGTCAAATTACGGATTGGAAGAGCGTAGCCGAGCTAAGCGAACGTGAGTTCATCGCAGTGTGCACTTAAGTTCACCATACCAAGTAATTCATTGGCCAAAAAATACAATTTGTACGGCGTTTTTGGCCGAGTATCTTCGGGGTATTAATGGCTCTCCTCGTGCCGCCGAAATCTCCGGCTCGCACAATTAATCAACGCACCTAACTGAAGGAGCCAGTATCAATGGATAAAGTAAATGAACCTGAAAATGACATTTTGGACGATCTGTACGACCCGCCCAAAGTAGATCCCAAAGAGTTCTACGAGAAATGCAACAATATGAACGGAATAATGGATGTTTTAAAGTACGGCCATTTGATTACCGAAAAGCTATCCGAAATCCTGGACCACGAGTTCGCTCCTGATCATTCTTTGCTGGTTGACCCAACTGAAACGGGAGCAAACTACAGTGAAGTACAAGCAACTTACATTATGACCTCTTTCTGCTTACTCGAAGTATCTGCGCGGGTCCTTGAAGAACTGGTGTTGGACCTGCCGTGGGCACAATACGGCAATCAAGTATGGGTCAGTCGATTGGCGCAACGCCTTTTGGAAGCCAGTGAGGCAGGTCGGCTAGAACATTGGGAGAATATGGAGGTCCAAGAAAAAATATTAAGGGCCGAGAACTAGTCTAAGCCTGCTGTACTGTATCGCGCCGCGTTTCGCTCAGCTTCTTTGCGGAACGCGGTCACCAATAAAGCAACATTTTGACTGAAGATATGATGCCAGGAAAAAGACGCCACTCGGATCGGCGGCAATACTGATGCCCGTCATTTTTATCATAAAAGAAACTGCGTCAGTGCAAGCACCTCCCAGCAGCCTGAAGGCGATGGCGTATGTGGCGAATGCATTAAAGCATGAAGAAAAATTGCGCGAAAAATGCAAGAGCGTAGCGCACAAAAATACGAAAGCCTCCAAGGCTGTCTCAAAGACATATCTATCCTGCAAAAGGTGCCTGTTGGTCGCACTGCATAAAGACAATGCAAAGCGGCCTATAGGCGACCGCAGATCGCTTGATCAGTTGATTGCGCTGGCAAATGAATACGACATTCTCAAAAACCTTAATGAACCCGCGCGGGTCTGGCAGCAACCCAAGGCGTGCGGCAATCGCATGCGGGTCGTATGTTCATTTGGCCCTGTTGCTCGCGCTGCGCAGCTCATGGTCAGCAAGCTGCTCCGCTTAAAATATCAACCGCAACCGTTTCAGTTCGCCAAACTGCACTTCTCAGAGAAGGTGCAGCAAGCGATGACCGTCATAAAAGAGAAAGGATTTGCCCATGTAACAGAAATCGACATCAAGGACTTCTTCCCATCTTTTACCGAAGAAGCCCTGATAAAGTCCTTACCACTGCCGAAAGAGGCAATAAGGCAAATCGTACTGGCCAAAAGCGCAAGCTGGGGTCTACATCCCCTATACATACAGTACGGTAATATATCATCCCCTCCGGGCATACCACAGGGCAGTGCGTCCTCGGCAGCCGTGGCAGACTGGTGCATTGCCAATATGCCAATGGAGACATTGAAGGATACCGTGGTAATAAATCACGCCGACAATTTCTTTGCCCTTTCTGCGTCACCTGAATGTGACCAGAGCGCATCCAAAGCCCTGAGTTCCGGCATTGCCGGGCTGCCGGGAGGGGACTTCCACGGAAAGACAGTGCAAGCCGTCACCGCTAAGCAGGGTTTTCAGATGCTTGGATGCTGGGTGTATATGGAGAAGGACGGAAGTCTTGAAGCCGACCCTACTGATGCTAATGTGAAAGCATTCCGCAAACACACTTATCGCCAGCGACAGCGTGTCTACGGTCGCCTCACAGCCGCTAAAAAGGCGCAGTCTGAGAAGCTGCGTGTTATGGGGCTACAAGACTACCTCAGGTTTGAGAGCATGTGTTATGGCTGGGTACAGGCCTTTGCTTTTTGCGGGATTTTGGTCGACTGCATCAAAGATCACTATGAGTTCGATTTGAACCAACTCAGATACACTTTTAAGATCACTGACGCAGAGCTGAAACCGCTCAAGGATCAATCAACGGACATTCCCGTTAAATGGTACAGCGGGTCGTAAGGTGCATCTGCGATATCCAGGTTAATCTGGGTATCGCAAGTCTTCTAGTGACATGAACTTGGCAACTCATAGCAAGTGGCACGATCACAGTTTAATATGACTGGCGCTCAGGGATAACGCCGCGCACACCGCCGCGCGGGTCATCTGCATCGTCATCACGGCGGGGGATAAGATGGAAATGAACATGGAAGATTGTTTGCCCCGCCGATGCGCCGGAATTCACCCCGACATTAAAACCAGTCACTTTTGGATCACCCGCTGCGATGTCTTCTTTCAGTTCATGCAACAGGCTGTGGGCCGCGTTGATCTCAGGCTGATAGAGATCGAAGAAATCGGCCACATGACGCTTGGGGATGACCAGCGTGTGCATTGGCGTCACCGGAAAAGCATCGCGTATAGCAACGCACAACTCATTCTCTGCAATGATGCGGTCAGGGCCAAGGGTGCAGAAAAGGCAGTCAGCGTCTCTTTCTTGATAGCTATCCAGCAAGTGCCGGAAGTCCGTATCATCCGTGTCGCGCTTGTTCGCATTGCATGTGATGCAGAGTGCCTGAAAATTACTGATGTCATCGCTACCGCCTTTATTGCGGGGCACAATGTGATCGACATGCAGTGCGGCTTGGGTCTCATGTGCGCCACATAACTCACAGCGCATCTTAGCACGTGACAGCACCTTATATCTGATCGACCCCGGCACGTAGCCCGATGCGTTGCTACGGTGGTCCCAGATCGCGCCGCCGCGCTGGCTGACGTAGGCATTTATCTTTTCCGCGCAAAGCGCCGCCAGAGCCTCTGCTTCAGCGTCTTCCAGCCCGTCAGCAGTCAGCTTATATCCGACAGTGCGCGATCCTTTCTTAACAGGTTCAACAATGCCGTTCTGAGTGAGTACCTTGCCCACCATCTGCTTGGTGCGCACTTCATAATACTCTACCTGTGACTTGTCATAAGACAGAAGTGCCTGTGCAATGTCCGCTGTAGATGCCTGTCCGCCGCCCTCAAGCAGAACACGCAGCATGGCAGGCTGATAGACATGCGACATGCGCATCCGGTTCCGCAGATAGTCGTCCAGTTCGGCTGCTGTCATGCTGCATCACACCTTCGCATTTGCTGGATAAATCCCAGCTGATAGCCCGACTTTAGGGGATCGGAACGGGCAGTCCAGCGGGCAGTGGCAGCTTAACTTTGCCGGTAAGCCCACCGAGTTCACTGATTGCACGATAATTGCCGGATGAATAGGAGTACGCCGCCATCGTCATTTTCGTACGGGTCAGCTATTTGTTAACTGAATTCAAACGTGTGCGCAGGAACTGCCTATTCCGAGGCCTTTAGTTCACCGGCGATTTCGCGGCCTTTTTCCATAGCGCACTTAAACAATTGAACTTAAGTTCAAATTTAAGCAGTGGGTGTGAGATTGTACAAGATGCTGGCGATGGTCACTTGGAAAAGCCTAGCAGAATTGCTTGTGTAGCCTAAATCGGCTGCACTGCGACGCAGTCTTTTGACTTTAGGTTTTGGGAGATCGGATTGTCACTTTCAGACATAGATCGGGCCGCGGTCCTGCGCGCCATTGAGGAATTCGATTGGATCGGTCGGGATGCCTTCTTGCAGCAATACGGCTACGGCCGATCGCGTGCGTATTTTCTTCACCACGGAGGCAAGCAATACGACACGAAGGCGATCATCGGGGCAGCGCATGGCTTCTCTGGTGGGGATCGCGGCCCGCTGGCCAATACTGAATTCTCTGGAGGTGATGCCACAGTTGCGAAGAAGCTTCGCGGCTTGGGATTTGAGGTTCAGGTTTCTACTGTAACGTCTGGTGCGCAATCGCTTGGCAATGTTGGACCAGAGGGCTTCGCTTTCTGGTGGGTCAACAACAAGCAGACCTACTCTCACGAAATAGGCGGAAATTATTTGTGGTCGCCGACCCACCGGAGCGATGGGGGCCGCAATGAGTTCTACGAAAATATGAAGCGCATTCGGCCTGGCGATGTGGTGTTCGCTTTTGCCGGAGGCGAGATCAAAGCTGTCGGCATATGCTCTGCTCCCGCGATCCTGGCGCCAAAGCCCGGGGAGTTCGGGGCGGCCGGCGATGCATGGGGCAGCGAGGGCTGGCGTGTTCCCGTTGAATTCACCCGCCTCAGCACACCAATGCGCCCTAAGGATCACATGGACATTCTCGGACCGACTTTGCCGGCCAAATACTCTCCCATCCGCCCCGATGGCAATGGCAACCAGGGTGCGTATCTTGCCGCTGTACCTATGAAGATGGCCGAAGCGGTGATAACCCTTCTCGGCCCACGTTGGGAAGAGGTTGATCACGGCGCCACTGTTGAGCCAACACATCAGATCGAGACGATCGAGGCTTACGAAGAGCAGATTGAACAAGAACTGCGAAACCGTACTGACTTAGATGAGACCGAGAAGCTGCAACTCGTCAAATCACGCCGCGGGCAGGGTATCTATCGACAGAATTTAGAAGGCTTCGAAAAGGCCTGCCGGATCACGGGAGCCGCCAGCCGCCGTCATCTGCGCGCAAGCCACATTAAGCCCTGGCGAGCCTCTACGACCTTCGAGAAACTTGATGGCAACAACGGCCTTTTGTTGAGCCCGCATATCGACCATTTGTTCGATCAGGGCTTCATAAGTTTTGCCGATGACGGCGCGCTGCTTGTTTCGTTGGAAGCAGATATCGACACCCTAATCCTCTGGGGCATAGAGCCTGATGGACGCTATGACCCCTTTAGAAAGGAGCAGCTTCCTTACCTGGCGTTCCACCGTGAGTTCGTGTTTAAACGACCGGATCGCTGATTGACGCTTGGTTATTTGTGCTCAAATATCTTCGCGATATGAAAATATAGAAACTAGACGCCTGTTGGGATGACGAACGCATTTGTTGCCGATATTCCTGCCTGCGAACTCGGAATGTTGGCAAGAAATCTCAAATAATTGGCTGCACCTAAAAAGCGAATAGGTCCGGCGATGACTAACTCCACCTAAACAGGAGTTACAGATATGAAACATTCATTTGTTGCGGCCTTATTGTCAGCCTTCGTAACAACTTCAGTAGTCGCGGAAGAACGTACGCCTGAAGACTGGGAAAATTTGCGCCAATACTTCAGTGAACACTGGCAAGAGGTAGGCGACGGCACCATGCTTATCAAAGAGCGAAACCGCTGGTTTATGCGAGATGGCGAAGAAACATTATTCGTCGATGTTCTCTGTGAACACCGCAGCCTGCAATCCAACGGTCAGATGATCGTAGTCCCTGAGACGGTCTACGACAGATTGCCGCCAGATAGTTTAGGTCGCGAAATTATCGACATTACCTGTAATTGAGAAGGCAGAAATGGGCAGTTCTGACTACTTCAAGGTGTTGCAGCTAAGGACTGGTAATTTCGCAACTTCAACTTCAACTTCAACTTCAGCTGCCGCAAGGTCCGGTTGTTCGTATGAAGTAGTCGTAGCCTGTATGGATTATCGGCAAATAATTGGTTCCTAAAAGCCTTGCGATGCAGTGAACTCAAGTTCACTTAAATCAAAGAGCCCGCTAGCTTTACGTTCGCGCGGCGTGAGGCCTCCTTATTGCCTTAATTTGACCCAAGTCATTGGGAGTAGTTGATAAATATGCGATTTAGCCGGACGGCTGACATCAGAAAACTGAAAGTACCTATGCTGAAGTATTTGTTGAAATCCGCTGTTCGGTCGGCCATCCGGGCTGCAGAAGATAGCTACAACACACCTGAAAGAAAAGGCGCTAGGGGTGAGCGCCGAGTGCATAATGCACTGACCTCTGTCCTGGATGAAAATCATTATCGGGTGCTGTCTGATTTAATACTGCCTGTCGCTGGCGGCACCACCCAGTTAGATCACCTCGTTTTGTCCCGCTACGGAGTTTTTGTAATCGAGACCAAAAACATGTCTGGATGGATTTTTGGCGATGCGGAACAGAAGAAGTGGACCCAGGTCCAAAAAGGAGGCAATAAACGCAGCTTCCAAAACCCACTCATACAGAACTATGCGCATGTTAAGGCTGTGCAAGAAATCTTGGGTATCGACCAAAAAGTTCTGCATAACTTCGTTGTATTTACCGGCACCGCAGAACCGAAAACTGCTATGCCGGAAAATGTTGCATGGGGATTACAGGCGCTTGGTAAGCTGATAGGCGTGCGAAAGCAGCATGTGATTTCAGATATTGAAGTGGACGGTTATGCCCGCAAGCTGCAAAATCAGGCTTTGGAAAACACTAGGGCAGTGCGCAAACAGCACTTGCAGAACCTTGAAAAGAAAGCTGCAGCCAAAAACCGAACAGCCATTTCAAAGCCCGTTAATTCTTCAAACGAAACATCATGCCCGAGATGTGGCGGGGAAATGGTTAAGCGGACCAACCGTAAGACGGGCGATGCCTTTTGGGGATGCACGAGTTTTCCTAAGTGCAGGGGGACAAGATAAACTACGAGGCAAGGGCACCATGCCGCACAGCGCCCAAAGTCAGTGCGACCATCGCGTTGGACGCGATCTTTTGAGATCCTGTCTGTATAAACTTCATAAAATCGGCCAATCTTTCAGCTAAAAACACCGAGGCAGAAAAAAGGTGAATTAATTGCTATGAAACTGCCGAGCATTATTAGGTTGCTCGTTGTCGCCGCGTTCCATTGTATCCTTCCCTTCGCCGGGTTAGGCGCGATGACTTTCGATATCAAATACACCGACAATAGGCCAATTTTCCCGCCGGCCTTGTGGGTCAGCATGGAAGGTGAAATCGAGCAGGGTGACACCCTGTACTTCCTCGAAGCGATTTTGCCTTACCTTGATCACGATATCCACGAAATGGTGATCCGCATTGACAGCCCCGGCGGCAGTCTCGCGGAAGGCATGCGTCTTGGTAGGACCATCAACGATTTACCCTTTGCGACCCGCATTACCGTTGGTACGGAAAATGGGCATCAGATTTGCGCTTCGGCCTGCGTACTGGCATATCTCGGGGCTGACTACAGGTTCCTGAGTGCGCCCGCGCGACTGGGCGTTCACCAATTTTCGACCCGCTTGGAGATGGATGGCACCGAGGCACTATCCTTGTCGCAATCGATCTCGGCTGAAATCGTCGAATACATCCGCGAAATGCGAGCAGATCCTAAACTTTTCAGCCTGATGGTTACGGCAAATCCAGAGGAAATGTATTGGGTGCCGAAGACGGATCTGGAAGATCTTTTCGTCGTGACCAACGGCATCTACCGGGAGTTTGCGGAATACCGGAACTTGGGCGGCGATATCGCGCTGTACCTCGAGCAGGTGAGCCAGGTGGGTACGAACAGCTTGACGCTTCTTTGTGGCGACACGGGACTTGTTGCAATCCTGGATCTCAACGAACCAGAGACAGCGCGCGCGGATATCCTGGAGTTCTTCATCGACGGAGATATCTTTGCCCTTCCGGATGCCGACGTGATCGAGCGCAAGAGCAATCGCCTCAAGGCAATTTCCTTGGTTCCCGGTCCCGTCGCCGCACGCCTCGGCAATGCCCGGACCCTGGGCGCCCGCGCTACATCTCCGGAAGTTGGTATCTTCTTCGGGTTCGAGGAGGGCGTAGAGGACACCAAGATATCGGAGATGGCGCGAGGCTGCGAGACGCGCAGTGCAGCCACGACACCCGCGCCGCGGCTTAAGCGAATTGATGGTGTGGATCTCACCGGCGGCGACATGACCGAGGACGGGATCCGCGACATTTCCTTCGATGCTTGCCAGCGGATGTGCGCGCAAACCCGTGGCTGCGTGGCGGTCTCCTACGTCGTATCCAGGCGCTGGTGCTGGCCCAAGCACTCCATCGACAATGTCATCAGGCGCCCTGACGTGAACTCCGCATATTACGAGTGACGAGGTTGAATGTACGTAAATCGCGGAAGACCAGATAGCCCAGCAGGGTCGCCACCGGCAGTTCCAGATATTGCAGTGGCGCCAGCGTGGCGGAGGGTGCAAGCGACAGCGCATAGGTCATCATGATGTGGCTCAGGGTAGCGAAAAATCCGACCCCCAGTAGCCAGAGCCACGCAATGCCTTCAGGTTGGACCGGATCAAGCAGTTCGGACCCCGTACCTTGGGACAGTAGCAACGCGGATAACCTCATAAATACGGGCAAAGGCTTCGCAGTTCCGCCAGATTTGCCGATGACAAGCCCGCTTTCTGCCATCCAATAGAGGGTGTTTTTTGCGGCGTTTCATGCGGCAATTTGTTTGACAAGCTAACCCGTACATCCAGGCCGTTTATATCTATCTGCGTGTAGCAATAGGCATCATCGTATGTATCCTGTTCGCTGGACGCGTAATTGTGCCCAGTCACGATCGTCATTTCCTCTCCCCCAATGACTTGAGAGACATCCTGAAAGATCACAAAGTTACGTGTAATCTTGGTGCCGATTTCTGGCGTCGGAGCCTGCGGTAGAGTTGGCGCAGGCACTTTGACAATCTTTTCAACTTCCACGATTTTTTCGACCTCGACGATCTTCTCTTCCTTGGCCATGTGAATGGCCTTTCCGATCCCGAGCGCGGCTAGTGGAATAGCAACGCCCATAGCAAGTATAACTGCACCAGTCATGATACCCCGGCCGACGCGTTCACGCATCCGTACAGGTGCTTCGTTCTGCTTGAGCGCCTGTTCAACGGCACTGTAGTCGTTAATAGTTTCAACCGACATTGGCTTTCTCCTTTTTACCAAACAGGTCAGCGATGACCGAGTTGCTGCCAACATTTTCAACGGTGTCCGTTGACGGCAGATACCGTGTGATCACCCGATCCTTGTAAACGATCTTCTCGACAGTCTGCTTTCGACGCCACCTACGACCTACAACATATCGGCGAAGTGCCTGACCCAGTGAAAGTGCAGGCGGTGGCGAGGCAACGTGAGCCGCAATAAACGCCGCCATGCCTGTGGACAGGGCCGCTGCTGCCGCAACGCCGCCAACGATCCATTTTGTGATCTTGTTGGCTTGTTCTTCCGTCACTTCTACGACCGGTACAGCATAAACTTTGGCAGCGATGTCATAGACAATACTTGCTGAGGCCATTTCGCCCACAACCAAACGGGCTTTCTCGATATCGACGCTCAAAGTGATCTTGTCCGTCGCCGCCTGTGCTGCAGCGCGTTGCGCCATCAAAAGTGCGGCATTGGCCTGGGCAAGCTGTTCCTGTATGGCCGCGATTGCAGCGCTATTGTCGGTCGACACCTCTTTTAGCTGCTCGGCATTGGTAATTCTGGAGTTGATCCTCTCGATCTCCGTCGCAATTAGAGCACCCTCGCTTCTTTCCCACTCAGCCATTTGAGCAGCAATATAGTTGGTGCGCGACGGCAGGCTTCGTTGGGATGCGACCGCTTCTGCAGCGATAGCTGAGTTGGGACTGGTTGCGCGGCGTTCGTTGTCTGCGCTCTGCGCATCCCATTCTGCACCGAACTTGTCACGCATGTCCGAAAACCGGCTCAGCAACGCTGCACGCTCAGCTGTGGCTTGTTTGAGAGCCGCGTTTGGCCCAGTGCCGTTGAGACCTTCAAGCTGATCTTGCAGTGCAGATACAACCGCGTGCTGTGGGGCGAAGGATACGTCAGTGACAAGACCAGCCTTACGCTCCTCCATGGCGGCAAGATTTGTTTGCGCCTCCATGACGTCATACTGAACTGAGCGGAACCAAGTTGATCCAGCCATAGTGACGGTTTCGAAAGTCGCGACAACACCACCGATCAGCAGGATTGCGGCGAAGGGCTTCATAATCCATGACGCTTTGTAGAGCGCATACCCAGCTGGGATTTTAAAAAGCTCCAGACAGGCGAGGATCAGTGGAAATGTAGCTGCCGATAGCGCCAGCGTAGCATTGTTGTGTTCCGTGAAGGATTGCCAACCAATAGCCGTGGCAAGTGACAGACCTGCTCCAATAATGAGAACTTCTGCACCGATTGCTACAGCAATAATTTTTTTACTTACACCATTCATGTTACCATCCTTTTAACTCACCAACCCAGTTACCTACGTGGAAAAATTGATGCTTTTTATATGTGGATAGTTTTGCCGAACGGCTTTCGATCTTATGCCAAGTTTATTGGATTAACGGTCAAGTGAGGCTGATCCAGCCCTCGTGGATATCCAAAAAGTAGATCGGATAAGATGATCCCAAGAAATTCATTGGTTGCAGTTTTTGACTGCAACTACCGGCCTTGCTGCATCCGATATTCTTTCGGACTACAACCCATCCACCTCTTAAACGCGGTCGAAAAAGCCGCCTGATCGGAGTAATCCAGATAGAAAGCGATCTCGGATATACTAATGCTGTCTTTCAGGTAAACCTTGGCTATATCGCAGCGCACCTCATCCACGATCTTGCGAAAGCTACTGTTCTCTTCGCGCAGGCGTCTTGCGAATGTTCGTTTACTCATCCCCAAGATCGATGCGACCTCGTCAGCGGTCGCCATGCGGCCCGGAAGGCTGCTTGCAAGAATACTTTTGATTTTTACCTCCAAAGTTGGTTCCTGTTCCGGTGTTTCCTTGAGTAACTTTTCTCCATACTGCATCAAGTGGTTTTGGAGGCTAGGATCATACGTTGGGATCGTCAGGTCCAGAGTTGAAAGAGGTATTAGTATCTCAATACTCTCAACACCAAAAACTACGGGGCATCCTGCTAGTTTCTGGATTGCTTTTGCCGCTGATTTCACTTCGTGATTAAAACGCATTTCAATAGGGTAAAAACCAGTATTCGTGAGTGATCGCGCGCGGGACAACGCGGCGAATAGCAAAAACTCTTTGTGGCGATGGAATTGCAAATATTCCGGGTCTCTGCAGTCCACCTCAAAGGATGCGGCGTTTCCAGAAACCCTCAGGGAATAAGAAAATGCAGGGTCAAAGATTGAATAATAGCGAGAGGAATTTTCTATAGCCGCTCGCAAGGTCGGCGAGTATTTTGCGATGTAACTGGTAAGATTGGTTCCGTCTCGGAGCGATAAACCTGCTCTGGCGGCAAAAACTGGATCCTGCAGGATGTCGCAGGCCTCGCTTATGAACTCTGGCTCCTTCAACACATCAACTGTTTTGTCCAGTGATATGGCTTTGCGTGATAATTTCGTGCGACGAAACAATTCGTCCAAGATCGCTGAGCCATTCGGCTGTTTTTCGACGCATTCCGCCACATGTCTCAGTCTAAATGCATCGATCTGCACGTCTTTACTCCGAGTTGTTCACTTTCGCGGACAAAGTGCAGGGAAAATGAAAGTTATCAATGGCTGAAAATAGCCTTTTTGGAGATGTGGGGTGTATACAACGCCCTCCTGCAGAGACTGCGAAATGCACCGGCTATTCCGTTGCTTACCGGTTGGACGAGTTTGCCCAGCTTTCAACTATTGGCACGAACTCCAAAAACAGTGGCATTAATTCAAAAGTTTGGCCCTTTGGTTTCGGCTATCGGAAGTGTGTCAGAAGCGCAGCGCCTTAGAAGCGTGGTGCCTCAGAAGTACCGCTCTGACACAAAATTGCTTCGGAGTTTGAAATGAAAAAAGCTACAATTAATCTGCTTTGCTCGCTTGCACTTCTCGCGAGCACACCCGCTTTGGCAATGAGTTCTGTGGACGTTGAGTTTCAGGGCCAAAATGAAATCCATCACAGTGGTGGCTGCAGGAAATCAAGCCCTCCGGGCCAATGCTGTCATGCTGGGTCCAAACCACTGCACTGCCACTAATAGAAAAGGTGGGTTTTTCATGAAACGTATTCTTACTATCGCGACGGTCGCATTGGTTTGCTTCGCGTCTTTTGCCAACGCGGCTCAGACCGTGACGGGCAAAGTAACGAAGGTCCGCGATGCAGACACCGTAGTCGTCAAAGGCGTACCGATCCGTCTTAATGGCGTTGACGCCCCTGAAACCGGCACGCAGGCGGGTAACGAAGCTACCGCCGCAATGAAACGCTACCTGCGTGGCAAAACCTTGAATTGCGAATTGAATGGCGATCGAACCTATGACCGATGGGTTGGCGTCTGCTTCACGGAAGAAGGTCACGACATCGGAGCGGCCATGATTGCAAATGGATATGCTTTGGACTGTCGCCGTTACTCCGGAGGGCGATATCGCAATCTGGAGCCTGCTGGTGCGCGGTCGCGGCTACCACAATCCCGGTACTGCTAAAGCGTTTCGGTTGTAACATTAGGTAGTGCTCCAGGATGTTTAGATCGAACCTATGGCGGCGTAATAATTGACCATAATAATAAACGGGAACTAACCGACTGGCTGATAAAGTAAAAACAATGGCAATTAATCGAAAGCGTCCCGAATTCACAAGCGCCAAATAATGCTTGCAGACTGACTTACGAGGGACAAACGAAATGGAACAAATATTCGCACTAATTATCGGGTTGGCGGCGCTTGCGTTGGTTGTCTGGATTTACATCCTCTTGCCCGCAGAAATGGCCGGGAACCGGAACCGCAACAAACTCGGTTGGGTGCTCATCTCACTCTTCTTTTCGCCTGTGATAGCAATCATTGGGTTGCTGGTGCTTGGGAATGCACCAAAACAATCAGCGATCTGATGAAAGAAATTCGTTATGACAAACCAAAATCCGGAAGAGCTTGGGTGGAACTATGCGACGAGCCGAGTGTCGATTGTTCGCGATTTTGCAATTTATGCCTTAAAGGATGATTAGCCATGATCAATCTGACATTGTTTGCAATTTTGTTCCTGTGGGTGCTCATATCCAGTGCGAACAATAGCCGCAGATCGTCAAATATTAATCGACTGAAAGGGGACATGAAACGCTTGCAAAAGGATATAGATGTCCTGACCGACGAGCTGAAAAGGCAGCATGAACTTGTGTACCAGATCGACAATGACCTTGACGAGCTGCGCCAATAGTTCTGGGCGTAGCAGAGTTCTATAAGCACTTTATTAATTCAGATTTGCGCAGCGAGACAGAGCCCGATTTGCATTCGTTTTTCTTATCATCCCTTCCTTTGTATCATTGGATGACGGGTTTGCCCGGCCGGACTAGAGAACACTCATTCAGATGCGTCCTAACTCCAAGCTGTCTGGTGCACCCAAGTGCACCGATCAGTGCGTGCTCCTAACAAATGCTCGAAACCAACAGGGACTAAGCGCCCTCTGTCCCGTCTTGCATGCTTAGAATTCGGTACACCGACGCCCTGCCAATCCCTAACTTCTTGGCAATCTCAGTCGCACCAGAGCCCCCAGCATGCAGTTCCAGCACTTCCTTTGAGCGGGCGCGTGCTGTTGGCTTTCGACCTTTGTATTTCCCGGCAGCTTTGGCCTTAGCAATGCCCTCGCGTTGTCGTTCCAGCATGATGTCCCGTTCAAATTCAGCGATGCCGCCTAACACAGTCAGGATCAGCTTTCCGGTAGAATTGCCGGTATCAATTCCCAGCCCCAGAATACGCAGGTTCGCCGACTTCTCCTTTAGCTGGTCCAGTATCTGCATCAGATGCGCCACAGAGCGCGCGAGGCGGTCCAAGCGGGTCACCACAAGGGTATCCCCCTCACGCACATAGTTCAGCGCCTCTGCAAGCTGTGTGCGGGCACGGACATCCACGGAAGATACCTGCTCCTCAAATACTTTTTCGCATCCGGCTTTTTTTAGCTCATCAAGCTGGGTTTCTAAGCCAGCCTTTTGATCTACAGTAGAAGTCCGCGCATATCCCAATAACATGTGTCACCTTTGTCTCATTAGCCTCTTAAAGAATAAGAGACAATTGTATCAAAAGTCAAAATATATGTTTATGAGACGCATAAATGTGCTCAAAGGCGGTGTCTCACGGGGGCATGCCCTATAGGGCGGACTGACCATTCAGTCTTTTTTCGGCGTTCAAGTCAGTTGAGTTTGCCGCATGGCAACAGACCAAACAAGCAAAGCATCATTGACCGCTTCTCGCTCATGAGTAATGGGTTAGACGTAGCACCGCTCTGACCAATACTGCCTGTTTTACCCGGCAATCCATAGGGTTAGAGGAATGCAGCCTGCATTAAGCTTGAGCTGCATCGTTGGTGTGAATGCGCAGTTTCACGACAGGCAGCGCTCTTGGTGATTGGCCGCTCTCGTAGCAGGAGAACACAACTTCATCACCTTCTCGAGGCAGGGGACCGTATACACTATTCTTATGATAAAATACGTCGCCTTGTGGACCTCGAATGAAGCCAAAAGCGTTGTGGCGAAAATCGTAAACTCTACCAATCGTGCGGTCAGAAACCGTGTAGCAGAGTGCGCTACATTGGCTAACTAGATCATCCGCAGTTGGCCTATCATTTGGATTTTTTTGAAGGCAGTGATGGATAATGCTCAGGATTTCATCAGCAAGAGGTTTGAATTGCTGTTTTGATACTACAAACCTTGGAGTGTCTGGCAGTTCGGCTGCCATAATCTTTGGCACCGCCCGAAGGCCAGAACCAAAAGGGAATTCCCCGCAAAGAAGATGAAACATCATTGCGCCGAGAGACCAAATGTCCGAAGGCAGTCCAACCGTCTCAGGCTCATCTATTGCTTCCGGAGCCATATAGGGAAGCGCCCCAACCGCAGTCGCAGAAGCTGATAGCGTTTCGTCGCCCCCTTCAATTGCTTCCTCCATTTCGGCCTCTGCCATCTTGGCAATGCCGAAGTCTGTTATCTTGAGGCTCTCAACGTTGTATCCACCAATTACCATGACATTGGTTGGTTTTAGGTCCCGATGAACCACTCCGGTGTGGTGGGCCGCTGCAACTGCCTTTGCTAAATGATGAAATACGCGGGCGGCGAGGTACGGATCTACAAAATCTGCCCTTGTTAGAAGGGCGGCTTTCAAGTCTTCGCCTTCAATCAGTTCTTCTACTAGGAAAGTTCGGCCCCCAAATTCAATGTAATCCAGTGTCTTGGCAACATTGGGGTGATTTACGCGAGCCGCAACTACGGCGCTGCGACGAAAACGCTTTTGCGCAGAAGCATTCTTGGGAGTTTTAAGCGCAATTCTTCTGCCTGTAGTTTCGTCCAAAGCTATGTAGACAAACTGCATGCCACCTTCCGCTAAATAGCCTTCAACACGGTAGCGATTATCAACAAGATCACCGTTTTTGAGAACATCGCTCATAATACAATTCCAGGATTGGATAGGTCGAATGTAACGTATGCTCTGCCAACACCAAGCTCCGGACCTCCAAGCGTCAGTACACAGGCCCCCGGCAAATGATCCCCAACACCGGCCGGCAAGTTATTAAGATACACGCTGCCACTCGCATTAGTAACGACAAATGCAAATCCGTCGTATTTGATTTCGATTGCTCCGTGGTCTCCATACTTCAGGCTGACGGACCGGTTGTTACTATCTAAATAGGACGCTTTCGCTCCGTTTACGACAAGCGCTCGATGTCGATCATGCAACAAATGCTTCTCAATCACTGTTTTCACCATAGACATCTCTGGGCGCAATGAACGATCCATAAACAAGCATTGGTACAAGATTTGTGCCACTTCAGCTGGTAACTGAAAAGGAAGTGACAAGAATGGGTTAACTGCCATGGGCGTTGGGGGCGGAGACTTCAACTCGTCAGGTAAATCGCGCAAGGCAAAGAAAAGAGCCGTTGCACCGAAAGCAAACACATCAACGGCAGGCGTGAATTGCACTTGACTAGCATACAGCTCTGGGGCAGCGAAGCCGTGCGTGCCCACAAAGCCGACCGTCGCAGCGTTCGTAGCTTCATCCCGGGCAAGGCCAAAATCGAAAATTTTAAGGATGCCCTCATGATCGATTTTCATGTTGTTTGGCTTGACATCCCGATGAATAATACCTGCCTCATGAATTTCAGAAATTCCAGAAGCTATTTGCCAAATAATCTTTAGATAATTTTCCGTGTTATTGGCGGTTAGCCTGTCGCTAAACAGGTCATCTCCCTCGACAAACTCCTGCACAATGCCAATGCTCGTCGCGTCCGTCGCCACATCGTATACTTGGACAACGTGCTTCGAACGCAGTTTGAAAAGAGCTTCTAGCTCATCGTGTATTCTTCTCGCGTTCCGTCCAGGTGGGATAATTTTTAACGCAACCTTGCGATCTAGGTATTCATCTCGATAGGGGAATACTGATGACATTCCCCCATCGATTGCGGGTCCTAATTGAGCATAGCGCTGGGGCAACTGCATAATGATTAATCCGACTTGGAAGAAAATTTGATATCCAGTTGCGCCTTGTCGTCATCAACCTGCGGTTTCTTTTTGCTCTTAGGAGTTTTTTGGTTCTTTGGTGCGGGCTTAGGCTTCTCTGACAGGTCTTCGTGAGCGGCACCTTCAATAAGTGAAGGCTCCTCATCGCAATCATCCATTGTTTCGCCATGTTCCGGATCGTGCTTTGGCTCTTGTTTAGCATGTCCAGACCTCTCATCAATGCTTTCTATCTGAACCTGAAGTTCTCCAAATGCATCCCAAACGGAAATACTATCATTATCTTCTGATCTTAGCTGAGACGGGATTAGTGGCAGGCGCAGAATGGCAGCCGTGGCATTGTCCGGCCCGCCGCACCACTTTGCCAAGTCAATGAGCCGTTTTGCTGTTAAGCCAATTTCTTCGGCGTGAGCAACTATTTGGGAATATACTTCAAAACTGTTGGATAGGTAATGAACTCCATCCGTAGTTAGCAAATACTGCGCATCTCCCCGCCAAGTTTCGTTGCCAAAATGTGGTGCGAAATCTGTTCCCATCCCAACGAACTGGAGGATTTTCGAATGCTCAGCCGGTACCGGTCCTTTTTTTCTGAGCTGCCCAGCAATAGTGTCGTCAACTGAGATTTGCCTCAACTGGTTGTCAGAGAAGCCATATATACGACTGTCACCGGCACTGGCCCAGTGAATTTCGCCATTTTGGTGAAGAAGAACGGTTACGAGGGTACTTCCTCCTTGACCTAAAAATTCCTTATAGACTGCGGCGTTCGCTGCGTTAATGGAATTCTGCATCCAACGAGCCGGGATGGCGCGTCTTTGCTTCGAAGACGATACCAGATGTGATACAAACGCGCCAATTGCGAGAGATGCACAGCGTGCTCCCTCACGCATGCCACCGATGCCGTCCGCAACCACTGCAGCAACATAAGAATGACCTTCAGCGTCTACTGACTTTATTATAACGGCCTTGTCTTGGTTGTCATTCCGGACGTTTCCGATCTCGCTAGCGACTGCGCCACACGCCGATACTACTTTCCTAACCCCGGAGCCTGAAGTCCTCCTCAAAAGCCAAGTAGCCAATTTTCTTTCAATGAATGGTGATTGCATGCTGACCCATTTGCCGCTCGTCCGACTTTGCTTTGCAGACAAAGTTGAAATTAAAACCCCTGACCACTATCCACTTATAGTAGCTAGACTTTCCATGTTGCAATGGAGCGTTCATTGTTTCGATCAATTTGTCCCAAGCTCAACTGTCGCGCTATGTGCCTTCAGTTCATCTCTCAATGCCCACCACAGCGTGGTGAACTCAAGTGCACCACCAGGTGGTTCCCAGTCTACACTGTCAAGTGACTTGCCATCTCGAAGGAATTAGAGCTCACCTAGCCAGTATAGAACGCAAACTCTTGCGCCTTTCAGAAAGTGATTATGTACCGGCGTTTTCCTAAAAGCGCCTTTCCTCCCTCGGTGATCGAACTCGAAGATCGATAAATATCTGTTAATAAACATTTAAATCAAAAATTTCTTACAAATTGCACCAAAATTATCTAAAATTGCTCAGAAATGTCGAGGGATATCCCGGCATGGAAATCAAGAGATCGACCTATGACCCATCCTACAAATTTTATCGAATTAATTGAGCAAGCAGTTTCCGCATGCGAGGCTGGTGACGCTAACCGCATTGAAGCCTTGATGCGGATCAATGACCATGCGCGACAAGCGCCGGATGAACGGGATGCAGCGGCTGCGGCCCTGCGGATATTTGCAGATCACATTGACGCTGCTGCCTGATAAACTCCCCGATGCTGATGACAGGCCTGCCGGACTGACCGTATTCCACCATCGGGCTTTTGATGAGGGTTGTGAACTACTCTGCAAGTTTGTTTGTGGGTTTTCACTCTTAGGTAGTTAATCGAGGCTGAGCGCCGAGTTCAGCAGAGCTGACGCGTTGTCTAAAATAACCTACAGCGCAGTACCGCGTCTTCGAAACAATCAGTTCCGGTTCACACGAATGTCCAATTAACAACTTAATACTGACTTACAAACCCGACTTAGTGGTCTGTGTGATTTTGAGCTGTCTGGAGATTAAGGTGTCAGAAAACAGAACTCGGCGAGTAGCGTCAGCAATGTTCTTTGCAGGAATAACTTTGTCTGCTTGTGCCACATCATACGGCACGCAAAATACAACATCATACTTTATAAGCGGGCAAAGTTCGAACGCTGTATTCCGAAATGCTGTGCAAGCATCCGTCAGGTCTGGTTTGTCGCTTACATCCACTGATTATGATGCAGGTCTCATCGTTGCGGAAGCCGCTCGCAATCCGGTGCTTACCCATGAAAATACAAAATTGAATATTTCGTGAGTGAAACGCAGAACGGAACCGCTGTTACCCTTAGCAGCATCCTCGGCGGGCAAGTTTACGATTACGGTTCTTCGGCGAATGCGATTTCGAGGTTTTGTAATTCGTTCCGGCAATCGTATCCGAATGATGTGAACTGTTGATTTGGGCAGAGCTAAGTTGATTTCCAGAATACGAGGCCGTGACTACAATGCGTCAACCAACTTTGCGAAGTGTTCCTTGGTTCACGGAACCTGCGTGAACCGGATCAGCTTGGCCAACACATCTTTACAAGTTGTTTAAAAAGAGCGCCTTTTGCCAAAAATCAATACTTTGGGTGAGGGGCGCCTTTTTTACACCGAAGATGTCGGGAGTTCGAGCCTCTCACGACCCACCATCCTCTCCGAATTACTCGAAATCACAGCGCGAAGCGCCAGTTTTGTGTCAGCCTTAACTTTTTACTGTTTCGCAGGGTTAGACTGTGGCACCGATAAGTGTGACGGCGGTAATAGGGAAAGTGGTGCGATGTTGGCGAAGCAAAACGCGACACAGTCGGGCGGTTCAAAAGAACTTGATGATTGTGAGCATGAGTTCGAGATCCTGAAGGCCAGATTGGAAACCTTGGACCCCTTGGAAGCCAATGAATTAGCGCTTTCATTTGCCGCTCGACTGATTGAAACCGCAGCTTTTGATCTTGCGGGCAAGATTCCCAGTGAAGATGTCGGAAAACTCATCGAGGCGGCTGTGGATTTGTCGCTGAGCGCCCGCTCAATCAGTGATCATTCCAATCCTGCGACGTCGACCAGCAAGCCGTTGGTGAACTAACCCGGCCCTGTAATCGAGCCGAGCAAGCACTCCCGTATTCAAGGTACACCACAAAAAGTTGCTAAAATCTCTGCAGGCGCAACTCTTCCTTGCGTCAGTTAACAATTTGGTAAATAATTTGCGCGGCACCTGTGTCGTTTGCAGATCGCGCCATTGAGAGATTTGTGTTGTTGTGAAGGGTGACACGAATGGCCGTGTCAACGGAGCAAATTCTCGAAAAGGTCGTGGACCTTCAAGCGTTACTCAGGGCGCTGGAAGCGCTTGATCCCGAAAAAAGGGCCGAAGTAGCACTCAGCATCGCGTCGCAACTCATTGAATTTGCAGCCTATGAGGCCGCCACCCAACAATCGCCGGCCCATGTGGCAGAACTCATCCACATCGCAGCGAAGCTTGTGCAAACGGATAGCGGAAAGCAGCATAGCGGTGAGCAGAGCGCGCACAGGGGCTGCGCGGAAATCTGACACAATGCCCGGTTGTGATGCGCTGGTTGCTGCGTATCTTTGTCTTCAAACAAAGGAGACTGCAAATGAGTTGGAACCCTGCACTTGATCCCGATTGTCCCACTGGCGATGCCGTTGACGCAATTGAAACGGTGATCGTTCCGCGTGCGCGTGATCTGGGTGGATTCGAAGTACGTCGCGCTTTGCCTGCACCCCGCCGTCAGATGGTTGGGCCGTTTATCTTCTTTGACCAGATGGGGCCTGCTGAATTCGTGACCGGAACGGGCATAGACGTCCGACCGCATCCCCACATCGGCCTCGCCACGGTAAGCTACCTTTACAAAGGTAAAATGCACCACCGTGATAGCCTCGGCACCGATCGCTGGATCGAACCGGGCGCGGTGAACTGGATGGTTGCCGGGCACGGCATTACCCATTCGGAGCGAACAGATGGCGAGATCAGAAATTCTCCGCATGATCTTTTTGGCATACAGACTTGGGTCGCGTTGCCGGAAGAAGCGGAGGACAATCCAGCTGATTTCGAACACGCGCCAAAGGATACGCTGCCGTTGTTGGAGGGTGAGGGTAAAAATGTCCGACTGATTCTAGGTACGGCCTATGGCGCGCGGGCGCCTGTGAAAACATTTTCTGAAATGTTCTATGCGGATGCATTGCTCGACCCCGGATCACGGTTGCCGATGCCGGATAACCACGAGGATCGGGGCGTTTATGTTGTTTCAGGCGATGTGACTGTCGCCGGCGACAAGTTCGAAGCGGGACAGATGATGGTTTTCCGTCCGGGCGATCAGGTGTCGCTGACGGCAGGAGAGCAGGGCGCACGGCTAATGATTTTGGGTGGCGAGACGCTGAATGGCCCACGCCATATCTGGTGGAACTTCGTTGCCTCGTCAAAAGACCGGATTGACGCCGCGAAAGAAGCTTGGCGGGCCGGAGACTGGGCGCATGGGCGGTTTCAACTGCCGCCGGGCGACGACAGTGAATTCATTCCGCTTCCTGAAAAATAAGTGGCTTTTGCCGGAAGACTTCGGCGGCAGCCCCGGTTGCGCAGAAAACATGAAATTTCTTCACCGACCCGCTTGACGCGGACCTGTGCCCGCAATAGTACAGCCAAACGCGCAAGGCATCAGCCGAGCGCTTGCAGTGGGCGGTTGTAGCTCAGTTGGTTAGAGTACCGGCCTGTCACGCCGGGGGTCGCGGGTTCGAGCCCCGTCAACCGCGCCACCGCTGCAAAGAAGCCTCCCCAACGGGAGGCTTTTGCATTTTCGTACCTGCCTTTTCTTTGTGTAAGGTCCGGTCAGACGTGTGGCCGCGATAATCGTGTTGCGGCGGCGAATGCTGTTGACCGGACGCATGGCTTGGATTATCCCGCCGCTATCGCGCGGTTGTAGCTCAGTTGGTTAGAGTACCGGCCTGTCACGCCGGGGGTCGCGGGTTCGAGCCCCGTCAACCGCGCCACTTTTCCCCGAAATCTCAAAGGTATTGTTGGAGGAAGCCGAGCAGCGCGCGGGAGGTTTCATCGGGTGACTGATCGATGAAAAAGTGCCCCCCGGCAATTGCACCCTGCTGCATGGTTTCAAATCGATCAGACCAAGTTGCCGGGACATCATAGGCTTTCGCCATGGCACCATCCGCGCCGTAGAGCACTAGGCCGGGTGCTTTGACCTTCAATTTCAAGTCAACCGCGTCCAGCCCGAAGTCTACATCCAATGCTGCGCGATAGTCTGCGCACATACCGCGGATCGTGTCTGGATCGCGCCACGCAGAACGGTAAGCATCCAGAGCTTCGGGCGCGAAATCTTCAAGTTTTGCCGCCCCCCATCCAAGCAGACAGCTTTCGAAAAAGTGGTCTGGATCATGGCCGATCAGTGTTTCAGGAAACGGATAAGGCTGTGCAAGGAAAAACCAATGGTAATAGGCGCGCGCAACCGGTGTTGTCACTTCGTCCAGCAACAGATGTGTCGGAACGATATCCATGACGGTCACTGTCATCGGCGCGTCAGGTGCATCGAGAGCCAGCCTGTGCGCCACTCTCCCACCGCGGTCGTGCCCGACAAGGTGAAAGCTGTGATGACCTAGGTGCCGCATCAAGGCAAGTTGATCCTGCGCCATGTCGCGAAACCCATAGGGCGCTGTGCCCTGCGGCTTGCTGCTTGCGCCGTATCCACGCAGGTCACTAGCAACGACCGTGTAGTGTTGGGCCAATTTTGGCGCAACCGCGTGCCACATGGCGTGCGTTTGCGGAAACCCGTGCAAAAGCAAAACCGCAGGGCCACTGCCGCCCGTGACAAAGTGAATGTTCTGCCCGTTGACGTGGGCAGTGTCGCCGGTGAACCCCTTGATCAACATGCTATGCTCCTTTGGTCACTTCAGCGCGTTCAGAATTCTTGCCCAGCTTCGCATTCCCTTATGAAAACTTTCCACATCGTATTTTTCGTTCGGCGAGTGAAGCGCGTCATCATCCTTACCAAAGCCTATGAGCATGGGGGTGGTTTTCAGAAGTTCTTGAAAATGGCCTGCGATTGGAATGGATCCACCGCCGCCAATATAAGTCGCTGGACACTCCCATTCCTCGCTGAGAGCTTGCCGGGCCAATTCAAACTTTGGATCAGAGGCATCAATCACGCATGCCTCAGCGCTACCATGCGCGGCAAAGGACACCTTGCAATCATCCGGCAGCAGTGACCGTACGTGCGCGCGGAAATTGTCTCGAATGGCGTGCGGATCCTGATCGCCGACGAGACGAAAACTGATTTTGAACTCTGCTTTTGACGGCAGGACAGTCTTGAAACCTTCGCCGGTGTATCCACCCCATATCCCGTTGACTTCGCAGGTTGGCCGCGACCATGTCATTTCCAGTGGGGTATACCCGTCTTCGCCTGCTGGAACGGACAAATCAACGTCCTTCAGAAACGTATCATGATCAAAGCCAAGCGCGTCCCATCCCGCACGCATCTCGTCCGAAAGGTCGTGCACGCCATCGTAAAAGCCCGGAACGGTAACGCGACCGGTGTCGTCGTGAAGACCGGCGATAATCTTGGACATCACGCGGATCGGGTTGATGGCAATACCGCCGTAATATCCCGAGTGCAGGTCTTTGTCGGGGCCGGTGATGGTCACCTCTTCCTGCATCATGCCCCTCAGCATGGTCACTATTGCAGGTGTTTTGCTTTCGAACATGGAGGTGTCACAGATAAGCGCGAGGTCTGCGCGTAGCTCGTCGGCATGTGCTTCCATGAATGGTACAAGAGAAGGGGACCCGCTTTCCTCCTCGCCTTCGAAAAAGAACGTCAGTTTGCACGGCAGGCTGCCGTGGATCGCCTTCCATGCGCGGCAAGCTTCGATGAAAGTCATGAGCTGGCCTTTGTCGTCTGCGGTGCCGCGTCCACGGATTATCGAACCGTTTGGCGTCTCTTCGATCCGGGGATCAAACGGATCATTGTCCCACAGCTCCACAGGATCGACTGGCTGCACGTCGTAATGCCCGTAAAAAAGTAAATGCGGGCCCGGACCGTCGACATGTCCGACGACCATAGGGTGCCCCGATGTCGGGCGTTTCTGGGCATCGATTCCGATGGATCTCAAATCAGCCACCAGCCAATCGGCAGCCTTGTCGCAATCTGCGGCAAAGGCCGAATCGGTGGAGATCGACGGGATGCGTAACAGTTCGAACAAGCGCTCCATCGCATGTGGCAATTGGTCGTCAAGGTGGTCAAGCACTGCGGATAGGGACATGCGGAAACTCCATGGTGGTCGAACAGCAGCGTAACAACCCGCGCGGGGCTGTCCAGCAGGTAGCAAAGCGGGGGCATTTGCCGCACCTTTTCGCACCGCCCTTTGATTGAATAATCCGTTCACGTTCTATACTTACTGCGATGAGGGGCGGTTGCGCGCGAGGCAACCGCGATGTGACAAGAGGGATGCCGGGTGGACTATACCGAGCAACTGGATCAGGCCATCGCGCGATTGCACGAAGAAGGCCGTTATCGGACATTCATTGATATTGAACGGCGGAACGGCCAATTCCCGCATGCACAGTGGACGCGGGCTGACGGGACCAAGCGTGATATCACTGTTTGGTGCGGAAACGACTATCTGGGCATGGGCCAGCATCCTGTTGTGCTTGAGGCGATGCACGAAGCGTTGGAAGCCACAGGCGCGGGGTCGGGCGGCACGCGCAATATTTCCGGGACAACTGTTTATCACAAGCGGCTCGAGGCCGAACTCGCCGATCTTCACGGAAAAGAATCAGCGCTGCTTTTTACCTCTGCGTACATCGCAAACGATGCGACGCTTTCGACATTGCCCAAACTGTTCCCTGGCCTGATTATTTACTCCGACGCCCTTAATCATGCCTCAATGATTGAAGGGGTGCGTCGCAATGGCGGGGCAAAACGCATTTTCCGGCATAATGATCTGGCACATTTGCGCGAACTGCTTGAGGCGGATGATCCGGCTGCGCCAAAACTCATCGCCTTTGAGTCGATTTACTCGATGGATGGCGATTTTGGCCCGATTGAAGAGATTTGCGATCTGGCGGACGAATTCGGTGCACTGACCTACATCGATGAGGTTCACGCCGTTGGCATGTACGGTCCTCGTGGTGCAGGTGTTGCTGAGCGTGATCATCTGATGCACCGCATTGACATCATCAACGGGACGCTTGCCAAGGCTTACGGTGTGATGGGGGGCTACATAGCCGCATCCTATAAAATGTGTGATGCCATAAGGTCTTATGCGCCGGGCTTCATCTTTACTACTTCGCTGCCTCCGGCTGTCGCCGCCGGTGCTGCTGCTTCTGTTGGCTTTCTCAAAAAGGCGCCGGAAATTCGCGAGGCACATCAACTGCAAGCGCGTATCTTGAAAATGCGCCTAAAGGGACTTGGATTGCCGATTATCGATCACGGCAGTCACATTGTGCCTGTGATGGTTGGCAATCCGGTGCACACGAAAATGTTGTCTGACATGCTGTTGGAAGATCACGGGATCTACGTGCAGCCCATCAATTTCCCGACCGTACCGCGCGGAACAGAGCGGTTGCGGTTCACTCCCTCGCCAGTGCACGGCCCTAAAGACATTGACGCTTTGGTGCGCGCGATGGACGGACTTTGGTCACATTGTGCGCTAAATCGTGCCGAGAATGCCGGGTAAAAGAAGCTCGTAGGAAAAACGAGTTGTATTGTGTTAACTTAGCCTAAACAACAAGTCAGATACGAATCGTGGGGACGATTCTTCATTCTGGCATCGGGGCGATGGCAGATACCGGGAAGACGGGGCAGTACGTATGATTGGGCGCAAGCACTCAAAGAGTGTTGAGGAAAAAGTCGAACGCAAAGCGTTTGACGATTTCGAATTGCGCCTCGGTGACATCATGCGCGGCGAACGCGCGACGATGGGAAAATCTCTGCTCGACGTCCAACGGGAATTGCGTATCAAAGCCGCCTACATCGCTGCTATCGAAAATTCCGACCCCGATGCGTTTGATACGCCCGGATTTATTGCAGGTTATGTGCGATCCTACGCGCGTTATCTCGGTATGGATCCGGATGAGGCGTTTGAAACCTTTTGCGAAGAAAGCGGATTTTCGGTCGCGCACGGCATGTCGGCCGCAGCTTCGGTGATCAAGAAGACGCCGCGTGGCACTGGCACAGCCAGGTCTGCGGATGGCGATATGTTCAGCCGGTCGGCCACACCGTTTGTCCCTGCCGGAGACAGTATCTGGTCAAGGATTGAGCCGGGTGCCGTGGGGTCATCTCTTGTTCTGATGGCTTTGATCGGTGCGATCGGCTTTGGCGGTTATTCCGTGTTGCAAGAGGTGCAACGCGTTCAGGTGGCTCCGGTTGATCAAACGCCTGTTGTACTCTCAGACCTTGACCCACTCGATGGGGTGCTGGTTGCAGCGCCAGACACGACGTCTGACGCGACAATCCCGACGACACTGCAAGCGCCGGATTCGGACGCTCTGGCGGAACTTTACCGGCCAGACGCGCTGGATGTACCCGTTTTGGTGGCGCGCGATGCGCCGATCTCCACAATTGATCCGCGCACGATTGGAAACTTTACACCGGATCTGACACCAGAGCGCATTCCAGACAGCCTCGTTGCGCAATCACGAATTGCGGCGGCGCCAAAGAGTGATGACGCGCCGGTACCTATTGTGACCAAAGATCCCGGCCCGGCCCTGCGTATGGTTGCGGTGCGCCCGTCATGGGTACGTGTCACTGCGGCAGACGGCTCGGTCATCCTTGAGACGATCATGGAACCGGGTGAGACGTGGGACGCGCCCATTGGCGACGAACCTGCACGGCTCCGCACGGGCGAAAGCGGCGCGATCTACTTTGCGCTTTCCGGTGAATACTATGGTCCGGTAGGGGAAACAGGCACGGTAACCTCTAATCTGGCCTTGTCGGTCGATGCGCTAAAAGAAGCCTACCCAGTTGCCGATCTGCAAGCAGATGAAGCACTTGCAACCACCGTGGTTGAACTTCAATCGCCGGTCGAGCCTGCGGAAGAATAACCCGCCGAAATTACTGAAAACGAAAGTTGCAGCGCCGCGACGCAGTGTCTATTTTACATGACAGTAGACACTCATAGGGGTCATATTCATGTCGCTCAATCACGTACGCCCTTGGCGGAACATCTACCGTCGCAAGTCGCGTCAGATTATGGTTGGCGGCGTCCCGGTCGGTGGTGATGCACCGATAACGGTGCAAACAATGACCAATACACTGACAACCGATGTTGCGGCGACGATTGCGCAAATCCAAGCAGCAGCAGATGCCGGTGCTGATATTGTCCGCGTATCCGTACCGGATGAAGCCTCTTCCAAAGCGCTGAAGCAGATTGTGCGCGAGGTGTCGGTACCGCTCGTGGCTGACATCCACTTTCACTACAAGCGGGGTATAGAGGCTGCAGAGGCTGGGGCTGCATGTCTTCGCATCAATCCCGGTAATATAGGCGATGAAAAACGCGTAAAAGAAGTCATCAAGGCTGCACGAGATCATAACTGCTCTATCCGGATTGGCGTGAATGCCGGCAGTCTGGAAAAGCATTTGCTGGACAAATACGGCGAGCCTTGCCCGGATGCGATGGTCGAAAGCGGGTTGGATCATATCAAGATCCTGCAAGACAACGACTTTCACGAATTCAAGATCAGCTGCAAAGCCTCAGATGTGTTCATGGCGGCTGCCGCTTATCAGCAGTTGGCAGAAGCCACCGATGCTCCGATTCACCTTGGCATTACAGAAGCGGGTGGTTTGGTCTCCGGCACTATCAAGTCGGCTATCGGGTTGGGTAATCTGTTGTGGATGGGTATTGGCGATACGATCCGCGTAAGCCTGTCTGCCGATCCGGTCGAAGAGGTGAAGGTCGGGTACGAAATTCTTAAGTCGTTGGGGCTGCGTCACCGGGGCGTGAACATCATCAGTTGCCCTAGCTGTGCAAGGCAAGGCTTTGACGTGATCAAGACGGTTGAGGCGCTCGAACAAAGGTTGGAGCATATCAAGACGCCCATGAGCCTCAGTATCATCGGGTGCGTCGTGAACGGCCCGGGCGAAGCGTTGATGACCGACGTGGGCTTCACCGGTGGTGGTGCAGGGTCGGGGATGGTGTATCTTGCTGGCAAGCAAAGCCATAAGTTGAACAACGACCAAATGATTGAGCACATCGTCGAGCAGGTGGAACAGAAAGCCGCCGAGCTTGATGCTGCGGCGGCTGTCTCTGACGCGGCGGAGTAAGTGGCGCGATTAGCCGCGCTTTTCGTCCACGAGTTGTTGCATTTGATCTGCAGGCAGATACCCGCGCAACATCTCGTCTTCGAGAACGAAAGTTGGTGTCCCGCTGATCCGGAGCTGTTGCGCCAATTCGCGGGTGGCTCTGATCTCTTCCGTGATGCTTTCGTCATTCATCCGGGTTTCGATTTCGTCGGCATCAAATCCAAACGTATCGGCGAGCCGGCGCAACGCGGGTAGGGTGATGTTGCCCTGATATTCCATAAGCGCGTCGTGCATGAGTTTGTAGCCTTCACCGCCTTCAACCTGTTTGGTCGCAATGGCAAAGCGTGAGGCCAGAACCGACTGTTCGCCTAGGATCGGAAACTCCTTTACGACAAAACGGATGTTTCCATCGTTTTCCAGCAACTTTTCGACTTCGCCGAAGGCTCTTTTGCAGTAACCGCAACGGTAGTCCATGAATTCGACCAGCGTCACGTCGCCGTCCGGGTTGCCGCCAACATATGAAAACCCGTCGTTGAACAGCGCATCCGCGTGCTGCGATACCAGTTGCACGTCTGCTTGCGCTTGCTGTTCGGCCTGACGCTGCTCCAGGCGGTTTACCGCCTCCATGATCACTTCGGGGTTTTCCAGAAGGTATGCGCGGACCTCTTCACGAAACAGTGCGCGCTCTTCAGCGGTCATTTCATTTAAGTCCAGCGCCGATGCAGGCACTGCTGCCAGCATGAGGGCCGTAAACAGGCCTGCGAGGCGATTGTAAAACATTTATTTTCTCCGTTTGGCGGCACGTTGAGATGCAATCAACACATCCTGTGCCCGTTGCCAAGGGCCGGAGCCCTCGGGAAGCAGGCCCATGGCCCGTTTAGCGTGAATTTCGGCATCATTGAACCTGCCGGTCAGGGCGTATCGTTCCGCCGTTACGACGGATGCCATACCCTTGTTGCCAGATTTGGCATAAGCCACAGACAGGTCGCGCAGCATGGAGCCGTCGCGGAAATCAATGCGGCGCGCACGTTCCAGTGTACTCGTCGCGGCTTTGATTTGATTGTTAACCAACAGGCTTTTCCCATAGCCGGACAATAACAAAGCGTCGTTCGGTGCCAGCTTGACGGCACGGGCATAAGCGTTCTGAGCGGCGGCAAAATTTCGCGTCTCGATCAGGATCTGGCCGCGCTGATCGTGCAGAAACGGATCATTCGGGCGCATTGCAATGGCAGCATCAATTGCAGCGAGCGCCTGTTTGGTCCGAGACTGGCGGTGTTCGGCAACGGCGGTACGTAACAAACGCACGTCTTTATACGGGCTCTCATTGATCCTTCGCAGGGTCCACTTGGGTGCGCGGGTATAAGCGCTCAGTTTGCCTTTGACCCTCGCAAACCAGTATTCCGCCGAGGCGTTCTTGGCTTCTTTTCCGCCGTAAGCGGCGATAAACCCATCCAGGGCGCGAACACGGTCGCGCGACAAAGGGTGCGAACGCGTGTAGGGATCTTGCCGGTTTTCGGCAAGAAGCTCTTGGCCGCGAAACAGTTCCAGAACATCGCTCATGCCTTGTGGGTCGACGCCAGCTGATCGCATGTAACGGACCGCCGATTGGTCGGCGGAGGCTTCTTCGGCGCGTGTATGCTTCAAAAAAGCGCGTTGGGCTGCACTTTGGGTGCCCAAAAGGATGCCACCGGCTGCCTGACCGTTCCCGCTGGCAGCTGCTGCGATAGTGGCCAGTGCTGCCCCAAAGCCCGCTGCCGTCCGCGCGCTGGCCATGTTCGTCATGCGACGGGTGATGTGCCCGTTGGCGATATGCGCCGCCTCATGTGCAATCACGCCTTGCAGCATTGCGGCGGAAGACATCCGGTTGATCAACCCGTAGTTCAGGAAGATGGCGTCATTGCTGACGACAAATGCATTGAGCGAGCTTTCGTTGACGACCAGAACTTTGACGCGCGCCGGGCTGAGACCCGCGGCATTTAGGACGGGAGTGGCGAGTTGCTTCAACCCGTATTCGATATCTGCGTCACGCAGCAGTCCCCGCGCGGCAACTGACGTTCCCAGCAGGCAAAAAATCAGGGTCAGCATTGACGCCGACCGTAATACACGGTGAAACCACATGAGCACAGTAATGGATGGAATTATGCGGGTTTCAAGGCGTTCTTATGTTGATCCCTTCATTGTGATGGATGTGATGGAGGCTGCGCGCAGTGCCGAAGCATCAGGGCGCCACATCATTCACATGGAAGTTGGCCAGCCCGGAACCGGCGCGCCGCGCGCCGCAACAGATGCGCTGGCAGAGGCAATGCAAAGCGACGCACTTGGCTACACCGTGGCTTTAGGGTTGCCCGCATTGCGCGCGCGGATCGCAAGGCTCTACCAAGACTGGTACGGGATTGAGCTTGACCCGAACCGGGTGATTGTGACCTCTGGGTCGTCCGCTGGGTTTATTCTGGCTTTCACCGCGCTTTTCGATACCGGCGACAAGGTTGGCATTGGCGCACCGGGGTATCCAAGCTACCGGCAGATACTGCGTGCTATGGATCTGGTTCCGGTCGATCTGCCAACGGCACCACAGAACCGATTGCAGCCGGTGCCATCAGATTTCCAAACGCTTGATCTGCAGGGGCTTATGGTTGCTTCGCCTGCAAATCCTTCGGGGACGATGCTGGATCACGAGGCACTGACAGGTTTGGTCAGGGCCGCTGATGGGATGGGCGCGTCTTTTATCTCGGACGAGATTTATCACGGGATCGAATATGACGCCAAGGCTGTGACTGCGCTGGAGATCACAAATGATGTTTATGTGATCAATTCCTTTTCCAAGTATTTCTCGATGACGGGATGGCGCATCGGGTGGATGGTCGTGCCAGAGGATCATGTGCGTGTCGTGGAACGGATCGCGCAGAACATGTTTATCTGCCCCCCACATGCAAGCCAGGTTGCTGCACTGGCTGCACTGGACGCTCCGGGCGAATTAGAAGAAAATCTTGCAGTGTATCGTAGAAACCGCGCGTTGATGTTGGCCGGACTGCCAGAAGCAGGCTTTGACCGCATCGCGCCGCCTGACGGGGCGTTTTACGTTTATGCGGATGTTTCACAACACACAGAGGACAGCCGCGCGTTCGCTGCCGAAATTTTGGAAAAAGCAGGAGTGGCCGTGACGCCGGGGATGGATTTTGATCCGGTCAGAGGGCACCAGACCCTGCGATTTTCCTATGCGCGCAGTACAGAAGACATCGCAGAAGGGCTTGCGCGGCTGAAAACCTTTATGGCCACTCGCTAGAGGGATTCACACAAAGGTCTCTCTGGTGTAAGCTGCCCAAAAAAGGCAGGGCAGAGCAGCCAAATGATCAGAGTATTAATTCTGTGCGCGTCCTTGATGGCAGGCGCACCGACGAACGGCGTGGCACAAAGCCAACCGGCGCAAATCGACACCGCGCGCACGACCGTGTCGCAAAGCTGGCGTGGAGAAACGACGCTTAGCATCGGACTGTCGAGGCCGATGCCATTCCGGGTTTACACTTTGGACGCGCCGGCGCGTTTGGTCATTGATGTCGAAAATACCGAGTGGATGGAAAATGCAGCGCATGAACTGGCAGTGGAGAGCGATGCGATCTCAGCCATGAGATTTGGGCGGATCCGCCCCGGTTGGTCGCGGATGGTCGCCGATCTCGAACACCCGGCGCTGCCGCATGACGTCTCGATGTCATCTCAAAAGGATGGCACCGCCACTTTAACCTTGACGCTTGCCAAAGCCGAACCAGAGGTTTTCCAAGAAACCAGCGGCGCGCCGAAGACCGCGCTCTGGCCGCAGCGCAAAAAACCGCGCGCGAAATCGCCAGGCGCGGAAGGGCGGTTTGTCGTGGTTCTGGATCCCGGTCACGGTGGTATCGACCCCGGTGCGGAACGTCAGGGTGTCTCGGAAAAGGCACTTATGCTTGCGTTTGCGCGCGAATTACGGGCGGCTTTGCTTGCGTCCGGCGATCTGGATGTGGTCATGACACGCCACGAGGATGTTTTTGTCTCGCTGCAAGCGCGGGTCGCGGCCGCCCATCACGCGGGCGCAGATCTGTTTTTGTCCTTACATGCCGATGCGCTGACGCAGGGAGGCGCTCAGGGCGCCACAGTCTACACCTTGTCGAAAGAAGCGAGTGATGCAGCTTCGGCGCAACTAGCCGCACGGCACAACCGTGCGGATGTGCTCGCAGGCATCGACCTTACCGGGTCAGACGATCAGGTGACGGGCGTTCTGCTTGACCTTGCGCGACAAGAAACGGCGCCGAGGGCACAGGCCTTTGCCCACACCTTGGTCAAATCGCTGGATGCTGCGGGCGGGCCGGTCAACCGTCGTGCGTTGCGCAGCGCAGGTTTCACGGTACTGAAATCAGCCGATATTCCATCTGTTCTTTTGGAAGTCGGGTTTTTGTCGAGCCCGCGAGATCTGACAAACCTCACGGATTCTGCTTGGCGGAAAGGGATCGCTGAGGCGATCGTTGTCGCCGTCGATGAGTGGCGCACGCAGGATCAGGAGCGGCGGGCATTGCTACGGCAATAGCGACGTTGCGCTCACACACGGTTTCGCGTTTTGACCTGTGGCACGGGAATGCCTATATCAGGGACGCGCGTCCACTTTAGGGGATTCCAGTGGTATTTCGATTCATCTTGTCGTTTTTCGGAGGCATCTTCACCATGGTGACGATGGCCGTGGGCATGACTGCCCTGACCATTGGCGCGATTTTCTGGGTGTACGGACGCGATTTGCCCAGCCACGAGTCACTGGCACAGTATTCACCTCCGACCATCAGCCGGATTTATTCGGGGCAGGGTGAAATTCTGGATGAGTTTGCCAAGGAACGCCGGCTGTTTACGCCCGCTGAAACCATCCCGGATTTGGTCAAGCAGGCTTTCATCTCCGCCGAAGACAAGAACTTTTACGAACATGACGGTTATGATCTGCGCGGGATTGCCGCCGCTGGTGTCGATGCGCTGCGCTCGCGTGGGCGCGACGTGCGCGGAGCGTCCACCATTACCCAGCAGGTCATGAAGAACTTTCTGCTCTCTGGAGATCGCCGGGTGGAGCGCAAGATCAAGGAAATCATTCTGGCGTCACGCTTGGAAGAAACGCTCAGCAAGGAAAAAATCCTCGAACTTTATCTGAACGAGATTTTCCTTGGCCAAAACTCCTATGGCGTTGCGGCGGCAAGCCAGACGTATTTCAACAAGCCGCTGGACAAGCTGGCACCGCACGAAGCGGCTTTTCTCGCATCATTGCCCAAGGCGCCCAGTGACTATCATCCGGTACGGCAAAAAGACCGGCTTTTGGCGCGGCGCAACTTTGTGCTCAAAGAGATGATGGAGAATGGCTATCTGTCGATGGCCGCCTTCCAGCAAGAGGTGAACGAACCGTTGCGCTCTGTCCAGAACGGGGATTTTGATAGCTTCAAAGCAGAATTGCCGCCGCGTGACTATTTCACTGACGAAATCCGCCGGCAGTTGAGCGAGGATTTTGGTGAAGGTGAGTTCTTTACCGGAGGATTGAGTGTCCGGGCCTCGATCGACCAAGACTTGCAGCCTGTGGCCGCCGAAGCGTTGCGCCGCCAGTTGGAAGACTATGATCGGCGGCAGGGCATCTACCGGGAAACCGCTGAAAAAATCGATCCATCCTTGTTGCAGGACGAAGAAACTTGGCGCGCCGCGCTTGCCGAAGCCGAGATTGCCCGCGACATCGACCTGGAAAACCCCTGGTACCCTGCTGTTGTTTTGTCGGTCGGCACGAACGATGCGCGTATCGGGATCGAGGGCGTAGAAGAGGACGAAGACGGCCACTACATTTCAGCACAGGATGTCACGTGGGCGCGCAAGCAAAGACTGGACGGATCGCGCAGCGGAACTGCGCGTGTTGCAGGCGACCTGCTGTCGGTCGGAGACGTCATTCATGTACGCGCCATAACCTCGGACGATGACGGCCGGTTCGTCCGCTGGTCTTTGCGTCAGGTTCCTGAGGTACAAGGCGGGTTTGTCGCGATGGACGTGAACTCTGGCCGTGTGCTGGCCATGCAGGGCGGTTTTTCCTATCAGGACAGCGTATTCAACCGCGCAACACAGGCCAAACGGCAACCGGGGTCCAGTTTCAAGCCATTCGTTTACGCCGCCGCGCTCGACAGCGGGTATACTCCGGCCACGATCGTCGTAGACGCACCAATTGAGATCAACACCCCTCAAGGTCTTTGGCGTCCGCGCAACGCGTCTCGTGAGTTCTATGGGCCGACGCCATTGCGTACCGGTATCGAACGGTCGCGGAACCTCATGACAATCCGGCTCGCACAGGAGGTCGGCATGAACGTTGTGGCCGACTATGCGGAACGTTTTGGTGTATATCGGAATATGGGATCTTTCCTTGCCAACGCTTTGGGGTCGGAAGAAACGACGCTTTATCAGATGGTGGCTGCTTATGCGATGTTTGCGAACGGCGGCGAACGGGTTGAACCATCGCTAGTAGACCGCGTGCAGGACCGCTACGGGAAAACGATTTATCGCCACGACGACCGGTATTGCTTTGACTGTGAACTGGCGAGCCTTGATCCCGGGGTCGCACCCAAAATTATTTCAAACCGCGAACGCGTGATGAATTCGATCACGGCCTACCAGCTGACCTCTATGATGCGCGGTGTGGTCGAGCGTGGCACGGCCGCGCGTACAGTCAAGCTGCCGGTTCCCACGGCGGGCAAGACAGGCACGACGAACGACGCAAAAGACGTTTGGTTTATTGGCTTTACCAGCAATATCGTTGCCGGATGTTACATCGGGTATGACCAGCCTCGCTCGCTTGGGCGTGGGGCCTCGGGCGGCGGCATGTGCGGACCAGTCTTCCAGAATTTCATGGAAGAGGCAGTTGCCAAATATGGGGGTGGCCCATTCCAAGTTCCTCCGGGCGGCCGCTTTATCAAGATCGACCGCTTCACCGGTGCGCGATTGAGTGATGACGCGTCTGGGGCAAACGTTGTTGCGGAGTATTTCCGTGACGGCGAAGAGCCGATTTTTGGCATGATGTTCGATGGCGGTTTTGCCATGGGTCAAGACCTGCCGCTTTTCGAAGAGGTCGGTCAGGGGCAGGCGCAGCAGGTGACGACTTCTACAGGCGAGACAGTAGATGTCGGCCCGAATGCAAATTTTGGAACGCTTAGCTCGGGCGGGCTTTACTAAATCCGGCAAGTCCGTTGTGGACATCTTGCCGCTGCCGAGGCAGTGGTCTATCACCATGCGACATCATCTTTATTGAGGCCATTTAATGCGTGCAGACGTTCAAAACACCGTTGACCAGATCCAGAAATCAGTGGATTTGCTGGCACAGCGTCTTGATGTTGAAACGGCCCCTTTCCGGCTCGAAGAGTTCAATGCGCGCGTCGAAGACCCAACCCTGTGGGACGACCCAGAAGCGGCGCAAAAGCTGATGCGGGACCGGCAGATGCTTGTCGACGCCATGGCCACGCATGACAGCATCAAACAAGAAATGGCGGACAATCTTGAGCTCATCGAACTGGGTGAGATGGAAGAAGATGACGAAGTGGTTCAGGACGCTGTCGCGGCGCTGAAGACGCTGGCTGAAAAAGCTGCTCAAAAAGAGTTGGAGGCATTGCTGGACGGCGAAGCTGATGGCAACGATACGTTCCTTGAAGTAAATGCAGGTGCTGGCGGAACGGAGAGCTGTGACTGGGCCTCTATGCTGGCGCGCATGTACGTTCGATGGGCCGAAAAGAAGGGCTACAAGGTCGAGCTGCAGTCGATGAGTGACGGTGAAGAAGCTGGCATCAAGTCTGCCACTTACAAGATTAGCGGCCCCAACGCCTATGGGTGGCTCAAATCAGAAAGTGGTGTTCATCGCCTCGTGCGGATTTCCCCATTTGATTCAGCGGCAAAGCGGCACACGTCTTTTTGCTCGGTTTGGGTCTATCCGGTCGTGGATGATAACATCGAAATCGAGGTCAACCCGGCCGATATTCGCATCGACACCTACAGATCGTCAGGGGCTGGTGGGCAGCACGTAAATACGACGGATTCTGCTGTGCGTATCACGCACAATCCCACCGGTATCGTGGTGACGAGTTCGGAGAAGTCGCAGCACCAGAACCGCGACATCGCAATGAAAGCGCTGAAGTCGCGGCTTTACCAACTGGAACTCGACAAACGGAACGCTGCGATCAACGAAGCCCATGAGAACAAGGGGGACGCGGGCTGGGGTAACCAGATCAGGTCATACGTCCTGCAACCATATCAGATGGTCAAAGATCTACGCACCAATCACGAAACATCCGACACCAAGGGTGTTCTTGACGGTGACCTCGACGGCTTCATGGCGGCGACACTGGCACTGGATGTCTCGGGAAAAACGCGCGCCGAGGCTCAGGGATAACGCACTTCAGTCTTTGACAACCGTACCTCTCTCAAGGCACCTTTAGTGGGCCACGCAAGTAGGGAGGGAACCCCGTGGACACCACACTATCACATGACGCAAAGTTGGGCGCACCACCCCTGCGCGCCGCCGATTTTGACCTGTTGAAAACCGCTCTAAAGCGCGGCGCGGCCGATTTTCGACGCAAACCGTTCTACGGGTTGCTGTTTGCCGGGTTTTACGTCGCCGCCGGATGGGTCATGACCATCGTGACCGCGCAGACCGGACACAGCTTTTGGCTTGTCCTCGCGGCTATCGGTTTCCCGCTGTTGGGTCCGTTTGCGGCTGTCGGCCTGTACGAGGTGTCACGCCGACTGGAAGCAGGTCTCGATACTCCGCCAAAGGCTATTTTTGGTGTCATATGGCAGCAAAGACTGCGGCAACTGCCGTCTTTATGCACGATGATGGTGGTGATTTTTTTGTTCTGGTTTTTCCTCGGGCACATGATCTTCGCGCTGTTCCTCGGATTGACAACGATGACAAATATTATGAGCTCATCCGAGGTATTTCTATCGCCTAACGGTTTGATGATGCTGGCCTTTGGCACGTTAGTTGGGGCTGCTTTTGCCGTGTTGATATTTGCAATCGCGGTGGTTGGGCTTCCGCTACTGCTGGATCGCGAAATCGACTTCATCACAGCGATGATAAAGAGCATTCAGGCGGTGCAAGCCGCTCCTGTCGTTATGCTGAGTTGGGCGGCATTGATTGCTGTTTTGACCTTTGCTGCGCTGCTGCCGGGATTTCTTGGACTGTTCCTCGTGTTGCCGTGGCTTGGGCACGCGTCGTGGCACTTGTACCGCGGCTTGGTCATCGACAGCTAGTCGGGGTTCTCACAACCCATGGCGACGAGACGGGCGCGCAAATCTGCTGCGTCTGGATGATCTGTCTCCAGCGCGAAGACATAGGCGTGGGTGAGGAAAAAGCTCGCGGCGCGCGGGTCGGTTGTTGCGTCCGCTGCCTCTGTATAGAGCCGGGTTAAACGCAGCCCGTCGCCTTGCGCATGCGCTTCAATCAAGGCCATGTCGAGGGGATTCATTCAGCCGCGCGCAATGCTTCACGCCGCGCCTCGATACGGGACGCCACCCAGTCATGAAACAGGTGCGTTGGCCCATCCATCGCCGGCGAGAAACGCCCGCCGTCGAACCCCGGTGCGTGGCGACCCCGCTGCATTCCCTCAACCGCCATGATGTCTTCTTCAAAAACAGTATACCACTGTTCTGCGTTTTTCTTGCGCAGTTCAGGATCAACATCAGGTGATGCATAGTAGATGTGCGCCGTCTCAATGGTACGATCCACGGCGACCGGATCCAGAAGGATCACAAAAATATGGTCGCGCTGGACACCTACCATGACATTCGGCAGGAAAGTCAGGTATTCGCCCCCTGTATCCCATTTTGACGACAGGTTGGGAAAGTCGGGAAATTTGCCACCACTTTCACTGGTCAACTGACGATACACATAAGTCCCTTGACCCGAAAACGCGCCCGGTTCTTCGATGTGGTAGTGATCTTCAAGCCGCGAATAGCTGTTGAGGCCAGGGTGGACCCACGGCAAGTGATAGCTCTCACAGTAATTTTCTACCGCCAGCTTCCAGTTGGTCTTGAGGTCGAAGCGTAGGATACTGTCCGGACCGCCGTGGTAGACGGGTACGTTGAATTCTCCCCAGCGATCTAGGAGTTTTGCGTGGTATTCTTCAAAGGGCGCTGCAGTGCCGGATACATTGACGAAAACGACGTCGCACCAGATGTGACTTGGTACCTCCACGAGGCCAAGCAGGCTCTTGTCGATCGCCTCATGCGCGTTCTGACCCGGGCCACCAACATGCGGTGTGGAAACGAGCCGGCCGTCTGTGCTGTAACACCAACTGTGGTAGGGGCAGCGGATCGCCCCTTCGATTCTCCGAGGCTTGTCTACAAGGATCATTCCACGATGGCGGCAAATATTCTGAAATACGCGCACCTTGCCTTGCCGGTCGCGCACCAACAAAAGCGGCATGTCGAGAAAGTCTATCGGTACGGCATCACCAACGTCAGGCACGTCTGATGCCACGGCAACGCCGGACCAGCCGTCGAACAGCACGGCCTGTTTTTCTTCCTCAAAGACTTTCGCATCGGTGTAATGCGCGTTTGGCAATCCGTTTGCGCGCTCAACCGGGCGGCGCACGACGGAAAGATCAGTGTGTTGGGCTGACATCTGAGGCACTCCCTGAACCGAATTACCACGTCAGAGTACGCATTTTTCATCAATCGGGGCGTCGTATGAGCGACCACACTGGCCTGCGTGCGACATTCGCGGTTCAGCGAAAGGGGTCTTCAGGCTGCAACAGCCGTTGATGAAATGGCACAAGGTCGTCAAAACCGCAAAAGCCGGATGATCGCGCAATCCGCATGACACGCGAAAAATCGGTGCCAAGATGCTCGTATACCAATCGTGTCATGCGCTGAGATGCAGAATTTTCGCGAACAGTACGCGCGACGTAGCCGACCCAATAATTGTTGTCGAAGGAATTCACCCGGTTGAGGTGATTGAACGACGCTGTGAGACCTCCGCGGCGCGAGACGGTCAATGTGATGCCATCGTCCACGCGGAGCACAAAGCCGCGATACTCGCGCGCAGCGGGAGCAGGCGGTATGCCTTGCATCGCCATTGCCAATTTTGGTTCATAACCACGTACGTATGTTCCGGACTTGTCACGGGTCACAAAAGCAAGACCACGCACATATTCATTTTCGCGCACAAAGCTGCGGCGAGAGAACTGATAAAAGCCGCTTGGAAAGTCATGTTCCGGTACAGTAACCGTTCCAGCGTCCATGAAATGACGTAGGTAATTTCCGGACACGGTTGTCTGTTCACGCATGACCTCATCTACCGGTTCCAGCAAGACCCGTGCGTCGACGTCGAAAAAGTTGCAGATACGGGCTAATACGTCAGGGCGGGGAAAGCTTTCGCCACTGAGATAGCGGTTAAACTGAGTGCGGTTTATACCCAATTCGCGAGACAAAGCGGAGATTGATGGGTGGCCTTGGGCCAGCAAGCGTAAATTGGCACCGAACATGTTTCGCAACTGCGCTGGCGATTTGGGTTGTGAATGCATGTCAGTTCTTTGTGTTTTCTCGTAATTGGGGCAAAATTGCACTGACTACACCCGGTGTTTAGCTGGCCCAGCGCGGAGTGACGCGAAATGGCGTCAGGTGCTGAACGGTAACGTGTCAAGGTTATGCGAAACAGACACAAATTCCAAGCGTACGGTGCCCCTTTTGTTGTGTGAAAGCGACCAGATTTCTTGGTACGGTTGAATCGTTGATAGAAAAACTGGAAAAGATCATGCTGGGTGTTGTGCTATGGAGCGATGTTTCTGACCGGAAAGCAGTTGTATGGTGCGAAGACCAAGGAGATCTGGCGTTTGTAAACGGCAAGGATCAGGGATTTGCTCACGGTGACTTCTTTGATGCCGGCGACCTTATCCAGTTTGACATGAAAATGCAGGACAAGACCCGCTTGGCCTTCAACCCGCGACTGGTTGCCGAGCAGGCCGGTCCGAGCCTGCCGACCGCACTCAAAAGCGCAAGTTTACGTCAGCGCGACACAGGCGAAGATCGGGGCGAAATCTTGCCCTTTGCCCGCCCTGTCAGAGAGACCTACGCCGTCAGACAGCTTAAAAAGCGACATAGCTGCTAGTTTTTGGCTGGTTACTCGCCCCGCGAGAGTGCGGCAACCCCTGTCCGCGCCACTTCTGTTAGGCCAAGCGGTCGCATCAGATCGGCAAATGCGTCGATTTTTTCAGGCGCGCCAGTAATTTCGAACACAAAGCTTTCCAGCGTGCTGTCCACGACATTGGCGCGAAAGATGTCTGCGAGACGCAGTGCTTCTACGCGCTTGTCACCAGTGCCCGAAACCTTGAACATCGCCAGTTCGCGCTCGACGCTGCGACCCTCTACTGTCAGATCATGCACGTCATGGACAGACACGATGCGACCAAGCTGGGCTTTTATCTGTTCGATAACCTGTGGGGTTCCAGAAGTTACGATGGTAATCCGGGACAAGTGACCTGTGTGATCTACCTCGGCTACGGTCAGGCTGTCGATGTTGTAGCCACGGCCTGAGAAGAGCCCGATGACGCGCGCCAGAACACCCGGTTCGTTTTCAACCAGCACCGCAAGCGTGTGGCGCTCGATAACATCGGAAAAGGTGGGCCGCAGATTATACGCGGAATGGCTTGTTGCGCCTTTTTTGATTTTTAGGGCTGACATGATGAACCTTTCTTGAGGTTGCGGCGTTCTGTTTCGGAGAGAAACCGGCGATCGGCGTCGGTTTTGTGTAAGGAGTATTCACTGTGCAACCCAAAGCCTTTTTCTTCGGTGCCATCGGCACGCTTGTCGACACGTCCGATATGCAACGACGTGCCTTTAATCAGGCCTTTGAGGAATTTGGCCTCGATTGGCATTGGGGAGCGGAGAAATACGCTGAATTGCTCGCTATAATCGGTGGGCGCAACAGGGTCGCTTCTTTCGCCGAGGCAAAGCGCGTTGAAGTGGACGCCCAAGCTGTCCACGCAGCAAAATCGCGGATTTATCAGGACATGCTGAGCCAAGAAGGGGTCACACTGCGACCCGGGGTGGCAGACCTGATTGCGCACGCGCTTGCTTCCGAGGCAAAGCTCGCTTGGGTCACGACGACCTCGCGCAAGAACATCGATGCGATTTTGCAGGCTGCCAACGGATCGCTCGCGGAAGACATGTTTTCGCTGATCACGGATCGAGAAATGGTTGAACAAGGTAAACCCGATCCGCAATGCCACGTGATCGCGCTTGAGCGTTTGTCGTTGATGCCCTCGGATGCAATCGCTGTCGAAGACACGCCGGATAGCCTCGCTGCCGCCACGCGCGCCGGTATACCGACGGTCGCCTTTCCCGGATCGACGGCACCTGATCCGGATTGGACCGGTGCCGTGCGTCAGGTAAACGACCTGCGTATGCTGCTGCAATGAAGCATTACGCGCATCTGTGTTGGCAGCATTGCGCATGATCAGACCAGAACAGACCCCTTGGCGTCGATGACGCCTTGGGTGCTGGCCTCGCCCAGCAGCATTTCGTTGTGCGCTTTGCCCGAAGGGATCATGGGGAAGCAGTTTTCGTGCTTTTCCACCAGACAGTCAAAGATCACCGGACCATCGTGGTTGATCATCTCCATGATCGCATCATCCAGATCCGCCGGATCAGAGCAGATGATCCCCTTGGCACCGAACGCTTCGGCCAGTTTCACAAAGTCGGGCAGCGCCTCTGACCAGCTTTGGGAATAGCGTTCCCCGTGCAAAAGCTCTTGCCACTGACGCACCATGCCCAGCCGTTCGTTGTTCAGGATGAATTGTTTAACCGGCAAGTTGTATTGCACGGCCGTACCCATCTCTTGCATGTTCATCAACCAGGAGGCTTCGCCCGCAACATTGATGACGAGCGCTTCTGGATGCGCCATCTGCACGCCAATAGACGCAGGAAAGCCATATCCCATGGTGCCGAGACCACCTGAAGTCATCCAGCGGTTAGGATCTTCAAAGCCAAGGTACTGCGCAGCCCACATCTGGTGCTGTCCCACCTCGGTACAGATATAGCGATCATGGTCCTTGGTGAGTGCTTCGAGACGCGCCAAAGCGTGTTGCGGTTTGATCGTTTTACCCTTTTGCGTGAATTTCAGGCAGTCAACTTGCCTCCATTCCTCGATCTGTTTCCACCATTTCGCCAAGGCATCGCTATTGGTCTTGCGGCCCCGCGATTTCCAGACCTTGAGAATATCCTCAAGCACATGCGCAACGTCACCAACAATCGGGATGTCGGTCTTGATCACCTTGTTGATCGACGACGGGTCGATGTCGATATGGGCTTTGATCGACTTTGGGCTGAATGCGTCGATGCGTCCGGTGATACGGTCATCGAAGCGCGCCCCGATGTTGATCATCAGATCGCAGTCATGCATGACCATATTGGCCTCATACAGACCGTGCATACCGAGCATGCCCAACCACTTGTCGCCCGAGGCAGGGTAACTGCCAAGGCCCATGAGCGTCGAAGTGATGGGAAAGCCTGTTGCTTCGACAAGTTCCCGCAGCAGCTGGCTGGCAGCAGGACCTGAATTGATAACACCGCCACCGGTGTAGAAAACCGGACGTTTTGCTTTTTCCATGGCTGCGACCAGCTCGGTGATCTCTTCCATGTCGCCTTTAAGCTGCGGCTGATAGTGCGATGTCGACGGTTTTGGCGGCGTGTAGGTGCCGGTGGCGAACTGCACGTCTTTTGGAATATCCACCAAAACCGGCCCCGGACGACCGCTGGTCGCAACATGAAAAGCCTCGTGAAGGACGCCAGACAGGGCATCTGTTTCCTTGACCAGCCAGTTGTGCTTGGTGCAGGGGCGGGTGATGCCGACGGTGTCCGCTTCCTGAAAAGCATCCGAGCCAATCATAAAGGTCGGAACCTGTCCGGTCAGGACGATGATCGGGATGCTGTCCATAAGCGCGTCTGTCAGACCAGTAACGGCATTGGTCGCGCCGGGCCCTGATGTCACAAGGCAAACGCCGGGTTTGCCGGTTGCCCGCGCATAGCCTTCTGCGGCGTGTACCGCGCCTTGTTCGTGACGCACCAGAATGTGACGGATGGCGTTTTGCTGAAACACCTCATCGTAAATCGGTAGCACAGCACCACCTGGGTACCCAAAGACGGTGTCGACACCCTGATCAATCAGGGCTTGGACAATCATTTTTGCACCAGTCATTTGCCGTGTCATATCGTTCTCTCCGTATAGGTCCCGACCGGACCTGTTTTCCAGTTGCGCAAAAAAAAGCCCCCGTTTCTCGGCGGGGGCGCATGGGGCAGACTATGGTCAACCGTTACCGGCCCATGCGCGATTTTCCTACAATGACGACTAGTTCAGTCACGAAATGCTTCCTCTTGCTGCGCGGGACATTATGAGGCAGGCGAGGGGGCGTCAACAGCCAATTCCAAAAATTTATGTCCCCAGATCGCAAAAATTTATCATTTTCTTGCGCAGGGGCGGCTTTTGGTGAAACTTGATGAAAATTTGTGTAGTGGATTGGTCGTTTTCAGGCGAAAGCACTGTTTCCAGTGTCAGAGATTCACGCAGGAGCGAACATCGTGCCATAATCGCGGACCTCAATAGACAGCATTCGCGCAGCGCGGCACACTGGACGCGCGCGACCGGAAAGGAATGACCATGTACAAAGCACAGGACGTCTTGACAGATATCGAAGACATCAGGGGGCTCGGACGGGCGGCTTACGCCTCGCAACAGGCCAAGATACTCGACCATATCGACGAGTTGTGCCGACTTTGGATCGAGCGGTCGCCGTTTTTGACCATGGCAACAAGCGATGCCGACGGCAGGTTGGATGTATCGCCCAAAGGGGACCCTGCGGGGTTTGTCAGAGTGCTTGATGCGCACACGCTGGCGATACCTGACCGGCCGGGAAATCATCGATACGACAGTCTTCACAATATTCTGCAAACTGGCAGCGTGGGTTTGTGCTTTATGGTGCCTAACCGGAACGAAGTTGTGCGCGTGAACGGGACTGCTCGGGTGGTGCGTGATCTTGAGCTGCGTGAAAGCATGGCGATCAACGGCAGGGTGCCCGATATCGCGATCCTTGTGCGGGTCCAAGAGGCCTTCTACCACTGCGGCAAATCGATCATTCGATCAAAACTGTGGGTGCCTGAGCAAGCCGCGCCTACAGACGGGCTGCCTACTTATGCCGAAGCGATCAAACAACACGCAGAGGATCAACGCCCCATCGAAGAGATCGAAGAGGTGATGCGCGACAACGATACCCGGCGCCTATACGAAGAATAATCGCGCTACAGGTTCACGCCAGTACCTTGCAACACACCATGTTCCATCGCGTAGCGGGTCAAACCGGCGGTCGATGAAATACCCAGCTTGCGTTTGATGTTTTTGCGGTGTGTCTCAACTGTGCGGACCGAAATATCGAGAGCGAGAGCGACTTCCTTGTTTGATCGACCCTGAGCAAGTTGCAGCAGAATTGTCTGTTCACGGCCTGTCAGTGCCTCGCGCGCGGGCTCCTCATTTGGGGCAAGCGAGCCGCTGGCACCTGTGCACAGGTATTTTTTACCGCGCATGACCGTGTCGATCGCCAGCTTGATCTCGTCGGTGGGAACATCTTTCAGAATGTAGCCCATCGCGCCGTGGTCCAATGCCGAGGAGATGTATTCGGGACTATCGTGCATCGACAAAACCAGAATGCGCGTGCCGGGGCGTTGCTCCAACAGGATTTCGGTTGCCGTTAACCCACCCATATTCGGCATGTTCAGATCCATGAGGATGACATCCGGATTCAACGTTTCAAAATCATCGATCGCCATGCGAGCGGAATTTCGGGTGCCGACGACCGAGATGTCGTCGTAGCTTTCAAGGATTGACTGGATCCCCTCGGCCACCATCGGGTGGTCATCGACGATCAGCACTTTGATCGGCGCGGGCGTATCAATTTCAGCATTCATGTGTGCTGGCTCCGTGTGTTTTGCGCGTCCGGTTCGGGCGGCAGCAGGTGCGAGAGTGGCACTGATACTTCGACCACAGTGCCAACGCCACCAGGGCCGCTTTGCACGCGGAAGTCGCCTTCAAGCTGTTCTACCCGCTCTTGCATGTTCCGCAACCCAAGGCCCATGGACGGGGACGACTGGTTCGAACCTATGCCAAGCCCGTCGTCCTGGATGCGCAGAGTTGCACCGCGGGCGTGACCGCGTAAATCCACACGGACATGCGTTGCCTGCGCGTGTCGTTCAATGTTTGTCAAAGCTTCTTGGGCAATGCGGTACAGAGCGATTTTCGAGTCCTGATCCAGCCGGTTGCGGAACACGACCGTGCTGAAGTCGACATGGATACCTGTGCGGTCTCCGAACTCTTCGGTAAGATTTTTGATGGCAGGGCCAAGGCCCAGATCATCGAGCATGCCCGGACGCAAATCGCGACTGATACGCCTTACCTCTGAAATTGCCTCGCCGAGGGTTTCGATGCCCTTCGCCAGTGGCGCAGCGGCAGTATCATCGCCGCGATCAAGTTTGCGCCGGGCAGTGTCTAAAGCATAGCGCACGCCAACAAGTATCTGGCTGATGCCATCGTGCAATTCCCGCGCGACCCGCCCGCGTTCTTCTTCTTGCGCGTCCAGCACCCGTTGGGTGAGACGTTTTAGTTTTGCATCGGCAAGCCGACGTTCACGTATGTTCAGGAACATACCGGTCATGAATACGGTTAAAAGCGCGGCCAGCGTAATGACACCGATATAGATGAAAGTCTGCTGTACGCGCGCCTCAACTTCGGCCCGCGCTGTTGCGACCGTCGCCAAAACATCGTCAATGAATACTCCGGTGCCCACTGCCCACCGCCAACTGGGAAAACTGGTGACGTAGGTGATCATTCTGGCTTCTTCATTGGTCGAAGGCTTTGGCCAGAGATGCGTCAGATAACCATCGCCCTGACGCGCGATGTCGATCAGCCGTGCAACGACCGGCGTACCCTCGCTGTCCGTCTCTTCAATCCAATTGCGGTTGATCCGTTCAGTTTGGCGGGGGCTTACAAGATTGATCCCGTCGTAGTCGTACACAAAGAAAAACCCGTCCTGACCATATATCATCGCGGACAAAATTTGGGCCACTTGCTGCTGAGCCTCCAGATCGTCTGGTGCTGCATTCCCGTAGATGAAGTAAAAACCGTTCCGGGCTTGGGTCACGTAATTGCGTAATTCATCTTTTTTGGCTTCCAGAAGTTGCAATTCCAGCGAACGGATTTCCCTCTCAGCCAATGTGCGAGACTGATACGCCACCAATACCGCAATTGCCGCCACAGCAACGATCAACGGGACCGTCGCGATAAGCGACAGTTTCTGCCCATATGTAGGTGCAAACCGGGTGACCAGGTTCTTCATAACAGGTTTGGTACGAGCAAATTCATTGGAATCAAAGGCCGCAAGACACGCCTTGTGACCAAAATCAGGGCATCTGGCGCCTTTTGGCGCGCAAAAAGGTTAAATTTTTTTACCAAAACCGGCATTATTACGCGATCCTACGTAGTAGTAGGTATTCCATTGCTGAACCACGACGATAGGGTGCCCCCACTTAGGCGACCTGACTCTCACGCTGAGAGTCGGGCGCTATAATCTGGGAGGAGTATCTCTTATGGATCGTCGTTCATTTCTGAAGACATCTGCACTTGGCGGCTCTGCCGCTGCTGCCACAACTCTGGCGGCCCCTGCGATTGCACAAGGCAACCGCACTCTGACGATGGTAACATCCTGGCCCCGCGGCTTCGCGGTGCTCGACGATGCGGCCACGTATTTCGAAGAAATGGTTGGCGCAATGTCCGACGGTCAGTTGACCATCGACAAAAAAGCACCTGGTGAACTGGTTGGCGCTTTCGAAGTGTTCGACGCGGTTTCTTCCGGTCAGGCCGATCTGTACCACTCTGCAGACTACTACTTTATCGGTCAGCACCCTGGCTATGCGTACTTCACAGCCGTTCCTTTCGGCGGCACGGCTCAGGAAGTGACCAACTGGTACCACCACGGTGGTGGCCACGAGCTGCACACAGAGCTTGGTGAAATCTTTAACCTCAAGTCGTTCCTTGCCGGTAACTCCGGTTCTCAGTCCGGTGGCTGGTTCCGCTCCGAGATCAACTCGGCAGCAGACTTCAACGGTCTGAAGTTCCGTATGCCAGGTCTGGGCGGCAAGGTTCTGGGTGAACTGGGTGCTTCTGTTCAGAACATTCCGGGCGGCGAACTGTATCAAGCGCTGTCTTCCGGTGCTCTGGACGGTCTTGAGTGGGTTGGCCCATTCGCGGACGAGCGTGCCGGCTTCCAGGAAGTTGCAAAAGTCTACTACACCGCTGGTTTCCACGAGCCAGGCTCGGCGCTTGCATGTGGTGTAAACCTCGACGTCTACAATGACCTGAGCCCATCGCATCAGGCGATCATCGCCAACGCTGCAATGGCGACAACGCACTACCAGTTGGCCGAAACACTGGCAAACAACGGTGCGGCGCTTGCGCGTCTGCAGGCTCAGGGTGTCAAAGCGCTGCAATTCCCAGATGACGTTTGGGATGCGTTCGGTGCGGCGTCCAAGACCGTCATGGATGAGAACATGAACGATGAGCTCTTTGCTAAAATCCGCGGTTCTTTCGAAGAGTCGTTGGCGCAAAGCTCTGACTGGTTGCTCAAGTCGGATGGTTTCTACGTGGCTCAGCGGAACCGCGTTCTGGCCAACGGCTAAACGACTTACGACGATTTCGAAGGGCTGGCTTTCCGCTGGCCCTTCGGTTCTAAACTTTACCGGTATGATCCGGTACGCACACTTGGGCTGTTAAGGGCAGATCCAAGGGAGGGGGCACAATGGAAAACGAAGCGGAAGCCGCAGGCGGACTGGGCGCTGTGCTGGACGGAATCGTCTGGTTCTTCAGCAACATTGCCATGTCGTTTTACAACTTCTTTTACGCCATTTTTCATCCGTCACTATGGCTGGACTGGTCAGACAAGCAGGCCATTATGCGGTTCGTCTACTATGGTGGATCGGTAGAGTTCTTCTTTGTTGTCTTTACGACCTTCCTTGTGATGTTCGGCATTGGCGTGTGGCGCGGCAACATCATGTGGGCCTATGTCCGCGTGCTGGAGGGGTTTGCGAACACGGTGGGCCGCTTTTTCGCGTGGGCCGGGCTATTGATGGTCCTGCAGCAGGTTGTCATCGTCTTCATGCAGCGCATTTTCACACGCCCTGACATCTCAATTGGCTTTGGTATCCCGCTGCAGTTCGATATCAGCTGGTTTGCCGAAGAGCTGAAACTCTACAATGCGCTCGTTGTGTGCCTGTGTATGGCCTACACATTTGTGCAGGGCGGCCACGTCCGCGTTGACCTCGTCTACTCCGCTGTCCGCTTCCGTACCAAGAAACTGATCGACATGTTCGGCGCGATTTTCTTCATGATGCCGACCGCCGTGTTGATCTGGATGTATGGCTGGTTCTTCCTGTGGCGTCACCTGATCGTTCCCAATCCATCGGCGTCAGACACGCTGGACCGCTTGCTTGCCAAATCACGCGCTCTGCGGTGGAACGTCGAAACCATCGGATTCAGCCCGAACGGATTTAACGGCTACTTCCTCTTCAAAATCCTGCTTTGTGCCTTCACCGCGATGGTGTTCCTGCAAGCGATGGCGATGTTCTTCCGCTCTTTCCAGGAATGGCGCGAAGGCGAGGAAAGCGAGAACAAATACCTCGACAAGGATACGCTGGGTGAGGGTGAAGAAGCCTACGAGGGCGCGCATTGACGCGCCACGCCACTACAGCTTGCAAAAGAACAACGCGCCACACGGCGTGACGCATAAGGGACAAAGCCCATGTTTTTCGGTCTAGACGGCGTAGAAGTCGGTCTCATCATCGTAGCGATCTGTCTGTTTGGCGGTATCCTTTCAGGCTTTCCGGTGGCCTTTGCCATCGCGGGGGCAGGGGTTATCTCCTTTGGCATTATCGCCGCGCTGGACAGCGCTGGATTACTCATCCACCAAGCGATTGACACCAGCAGTACAATCTACCGCGATCTGGTCAACTCAGGGGTTAAGGCAGACACAATATCAATCTTCCGATACCCGGATTTACCGCGCATAGAAGAACCGGTTTTCCCGAAAGGCTGGGAAGTCGCTCTGGACCGCAACGTCTCTTTCGTGGTGAACCGCATGAACGAGCGGGTGCTCGCGGGTCAATCCATCGAAACCTTGCTGGCGGTTTTGATGTTCGTTCTCATGGGTATCACGCTTGAGCGTTCGAAAATCGCAAACGACCTTCTGACCACAATGGCCCGCGTGTTTGGTCCGCTGCCCGGTGGTCTGGCCGTGTCTATCGTTGTCGTTGGTGCTTTCCTCGCCGCATCTACCGGTATCGTTGGCGCGACGGTTGTGACGATGGGCCTGTTGGCGCTGCCGACCATGTTGAGGAACAATTACTCGCCCGAACTTTCAACAGGCGTTATTGCCGCCTCCGGAACTTTGGGACAGATCATTCCGCCGTCTATTGTGATCGTTTTGCTTGGCACACTTGCGGGCGATCTTTACTCGGCCGCACAAGAGCGCCGCGCGACGGTAGCGGGGTGTACAGACGCGCTGACGTATCTTGGCGAGCCAGCGGTTCTTTCTGTGGGCACGCTCTTTCAAGCGGCGCTGCTGCCGGGCATTTTACTTGCGCTTCTGTACGCGCTCTATGCCTTTGGCTATGCCCTCTTGAACCCGGACAAAGCACCCGCGGTTGAGATGGGAAGCACGAATGCCGAACCGGTCACACGCAGCGAAGCGTTCACGTGGTTCCTGGGTGTACCTGTTGCCCTGATTGTTGGCGTTGTCCTGCTGGGCAACCTCAATGTCGTGGGCTCACAATCCACCGAGATTTCACGTTTCTCTGACATCGGCGAGGCCGCATCTTTGCGTACGAACGTCAGCGAGCAGTGTCAGGCCTCTATGATCGAGCTTCACGGTCAGGAGGCTTGGGACGCAGCCGTGGCACAACAACAAGCGATCAATGACTCAGGTGGTGTTGAGGAATCCCGAGCGCTGAGCGAAGAAGAGTTTCAGGCCGCCTTGGAACAAACCGTGCAGAATGCCGCACCAATTGGTACAGGCGTTGCAGTTATCCTTGTTCTGACCTCGTTGATCCTGAGCACGGCGCGCGGGGTTTCACCTTCGAGTTCGCCGCAACCACTGATCGTTGGCGCTGTTGGCACGGTCTTGGTCTTGCTGCTCGATATTGTCGCGGTCGGCCCGCTGACCTCACCGGGCACCATGGTCCTGATACTTGCGCTGCCATTTGCAGCTGTCATGTATGGGGTCGTTCACGCCACTAAGATCTGCGCACAAAACGAATTAATCCGCGTCGTCTTTCCTCCGCTAATTCTGATCGTTGCCGTTCTCGGTTCGATCCTCGGGGGGATCACCAACCCGACGCCTGCTGCGGCGCTTGGCGCTGCCGGGGCGATCATGCTCGCTGCATACCGCAAGCTGCGCGACGAGGATCGCAATCCCAAGCTGATCATCTGGTCTACGCTTGCGATCATTGTCTGTATCCTTGTGGGCATCAACTTTGACTTGCGGATCAACACCGATGATGTCGGTTTCGAAAGCTGGTTCGCGTTCTTCGTGGCTTATGCGGCATATCTCTACGCGCTGTTCGGCTTGGTGTTCTCGTGCTGGATCCTCTATTCATCCGGTGTTCTGAGCCCGGTCGTGCGTGAGACGGCAAAAGTAACGTCGATGGTCTTTACCATTTTGATCGGCTCACAACTGCTGAACCTCGTGGTGATCTCTTTCGGTGGCGAGCACTACATCCAGCAGTTCCTGAAGTCTTTCGACAACGAGTTCACGGTCTTCCTGATTGTGATGCTGGTGCTTTTCGTACTGGGGTTTGTGCTCGATTTTCTCGAGATCATCTACATCGTCATCCCGATTGTCGGGCCGGTCATTTACGGCGGCACATTCGATCCTAAATGGGTGACGATCATGATTGCGGTCAACCTGCAGACATCGTTCCTAACACCACCCTTCGGGTTCGCCTTGTTCTATCTGCGCGGTGTCGCGCCAAAAGAAGTAACGACCGGCCATATCTATCGTGGCATCATCCCGTTCGTGCTGATCCAGGTCGCTGGTCTAGCCCTTTTGTGGACGTTCCCGGGGATCGTAACCATCGTGCCGGACCTGATCCCGAACTGATAACAGTTCCGGAATACGTTTGATCCAAAGGAGAGGGGGCCAGTTGCCCCCCTCACATCATTTTAGATACGCCCATCGGCGAATGATGGCGCTCCGCCTACTGGTTTTACGGGATGCGCAGCGCGGGCAATCCAACACCGGTCGCTTCAAATCCGCCGTCTGCCGCCAGCACTTGCCCGGTTACGTATGAGGCTTTGCGCGAGAGCAGAAAAGCGATGCAATCGGCGATCTCTGTCTCGCTGCCGTACCGGTTCAGTGGTATCGCGTCATGGTAGGCATCAATGATATCTTGCGTATGAACGGCCATGGCCAGCTTTGTTCGCACTGGTCCGGGACAGATGCAATTTGCCCGTACACCGTATTCCCCAAGTTCCGCGGCTTGTTGTTTTGTCAGTTGGATGACGGCGGCCTTTGACGTGCCGTAGGCCACCCTCAGCGTCGACGCCCGCAGCCCGGATATTGACGCGATGTTGACGATAGCCCCTTGGGTTTTCTTAAGCGCTGGAAGCGCCGCCTGGCTCATCAGAAAAACACCGTCTAGATTAGTCGCCATCACCCGACGCCAGCGGTCAAAGTCGGTTTCTTCGATCGGGCCGAAGTCTGCTACGCCTGCGTTGTTCACCAAGCCATCAAGGCCGCCGAAGGTGGCCAATGTGTCTGCAATGGCCCGTGCGGAATCCTGAGGGTTTGATACGTCGTACATCAGCGCTTTGGCATCGGGAATTTGCTGCGCTGCCTGATGCAATGCGTCCTCGTCGCGGTCGAGCAGCCCCACATTCCAGCCGTCAGATGCCATGGCCTGCGCCGTAGCAAAACCGATACCCCGTGCAGCACCGGTGATGAGAACCGTCTTTTTCTTCATGATTGTCCTGTCAGATCACTACATCTGCGCAACTAACGGACCGGTCGTGTGTCCGGCAGATGGATGTTGGCCACCTGTTCCGCAATCGGATCGGTGGAGAGCGGATGTGTGTCGGCCGAGTAGTTTTCCGGGTTTTTCATGCGCTGCCACGCACCGCCTGCGTATACTTCAAGGCCATTGAACTTGGCCTTGTACCCCATCTTTTGGCTGCCCGGCACCCAGTATCCAAGATAGATGTAGGGCAGACCTGCCTCTCGTGCGATTTCCACGTGATCAAGGATCATGTATGTGCCGAGGGACCGGCGCGGCATGTCGGGCTCATAGAATGAGTAGACCATGCTCAACCCGTCTGACAAAACATCTGTCAGGCTTACCCCGATCAGTTGGCCAGAGGTGCGGTTGGTATATTCCACCACACGGCTTCGGATTGGTGTCTCTTCAATCATTGCGGCGAATTCGAACACATCCATGTCCGCCATGCCACCGTCTGCATGGCGGCTGTCGAGGTAAGTCCGGAACAGATCGTATTGCTCTTCTGACGCCCACGGAGACGTGGCGCGGCGCTGCAGGTCGCTGTTTCGTCTGACTGTGCGCTTTTGGCTGCGAGAGGCAGTAAAGGCATCTACGTTGATGCGCGCGGACAAGCACGCAGTGCATTCCGCACAGGAAGGGCGGTAAAGGACATTCTGAGACCGGCGAAACCCTTGCTGAGACAAGCTGTCGTTCAGTTTGTCAGCGCTTTCGCCCTGCAAGGCAGTAAAAAGTTTACGTTCCATCCGACCATCAAGATACGGGCACGGCTGAGGCGCCGTGACGTAAAACTGTGGTGCGATGGGTAGCGTGTGACGCATGAAGAACCTGCAACTCGTTTCGCAGAGGATAGCAATTCGAGAGCCGTAAACGCAAGGGAGCAAAGGTTAACATCAGAGGGCGCGACGATTAACCATGACTGTGCCCAAAACATGATCGGACAGGCCCTGACCTTTTTCGGTCGATCCCATCAAAACCACTGAAATCAATTGGAAAACCGGCACCATCCAGCTCAGAGTATAGCCTAGAGTGTGCGCGAATGCGCCCGAAGCGTTCAGAGGTTCGCCGTCCGGTCCGCGCAGTTCGATGGCAAAGAGGCGCATGCCCCACGTAGCTGATCCATTTGCCAGAGTAAGAACCCGATATGCAAAGCCAACCAGAAGGAAAAGCGCGGGAAAGAAGAAAAGGGCCGTGAATGCCGTGAACGGCAAAATGATAAGGCAAGCCACCAGAGTCACGGTTGCATCTACCACCCATGCAAGTAGGCGCTTGAGAGGGACGTCCTTATAGAACTCCGGCTGCGCGATGGGGTCTGGGAAAGCGGTCATGTGTCTTTCTTTCTCGTGGGGAAAGCCCCGGCGCAAAGCGCCGCGGCCATTGGTTTATTGCGTGTGCAAGCTTCAGGCTTCTGTCGTGCGCACTTCGTCTTTACGAACGCGTTCGTCCATGAACTGATCGAACTCTGCCTTGTCCTTTGCGTCGCGGAGACGCTCAAGGAATGCCTCGAACTGATCTTGCTCTTCTTCGAGCCGCCGCAAAGTGTCGGCTTTGTAGGCATCAAATGCACTGTTGCCGGTCGAGCGCATGACGGAAGGAGCGCCTTTAAAGGAATGCATACACCGGGATTTCGAAGGTGAGAACATGCGATTACTCCAGATCATATAGGCAAGAAGGGCAAGGCCAATAGGCCAGAAGAAAATCATACCGAGGATCATTGCAGCAATCCACGCGCCCTTGCCACGGGCATCAAGCCAGCTTTCAGCGCGGGCGAACCAGTTGGGCCGGTGCGCAATAGGAGCGGTTTGCGTAAGGGTCGACATATATTTTGCCTTTCGTGCGAGAGGTGAGCCCCTGTCAGGGATGTGAATGTGTTTCACATTGATAAGATTGGGGTTGCTTCGCCTCTGTGCAAGGGATGATGTGAATGTTTTTTACATTTATTTTGTAAGTTTATTTATATCAATGCCTTAAGACCTGTTTGAGATGTTGGAATTCAGTCTTTGGTATTGCCAGTTTGCGCTATTTCTCGGTTGGATGATTGACCTTCGGACGTGACCGGTTCAATCCTGTTGCATGAGTTTGGCGCAACAGATAACGCGTGTGCCGCGCGCCTTTGACCCCGAAAGAGGAAAAGAATTTGCTGATCTCATTCCTGATGTGGATACCCAAACGCGCGATCTGCTAAGCGGGACGGCCGGGTGCAGCCCATATCTGGCGTCCCTGATTGAAAAGCAAAAAGAATGGCTGCCCCAAGCGCTTTCGGACCCGCAAGCCGCGGTTGAGCAGGAATTGAAATCGGTCGCAGCGCTTCCTCCGGACGATTTGGCGGATAACCTGCGCCGGTCAAAACAACGTATTGCGCTGATCACGGCGCTGGCTGATTTGGGCGGGGCCTGGTCTTTGGCGCAGGTGACCGCAGCGCTGACCGAATTTGCTGACGCAGCCACACATGTCGCAATAACAGCCGCTGTCGGTAAACAGATCAAACGCAAAAAACTGCCGGGTGCGACGGAAGCAGATATATCTGATGCCGCAGGGCTGAGCGTACTTGCCATGGGTAAGATGGGCGCCGGCGAGCTAAATTATTCGTCCGATATCGACCTGATATGCCTGTTTGACGAGACGCGCTACGATCCTGATGACTTCTTTACGGTTCGGCAGGCATTTGTGCGGGCCACGCGCGAGATGTGTAGCCTGCTGAGCGATAAGACCGCGCTTGGGTATGTGTTCCGAACCGACCTCAGACTCCGACCGGATCCATCCGTAACCCCGGTGTGCATCGCAATGGAGGCAGCGGAGCAATATTACGAGAGCCTTGGCCGTACTTGGGAGCGTGCGGCATACATCAAGGCCAGACCAGCCGCAGGTGATCTGGGGGCAGGCCAAGCTTTTCTGGACCGGCTGACACCGTTTGTCTGGCGGCGTCATCTCGACTTTGCGGCAATCCAAGACGCGCATGATATGCGGCTTGCGATCCGCGCGCACAAAAGCCTTGGTGGCCCGATTACTTTGCCTGACCACAATATGAAGCTCGGGCGTGGCGGCATTCGGGAAATCGAGTTTTTCACGCAGACGCGTCAACTGATCGCCGGAGGCCGCGATGTGGAACTGCGTTGTCGGGGTACAGTGCAAGGGCTGCACGTTCTGGCTCGAAAGGGGTGGGTACCTGCTGCGGACGCTGAAGAATTGGAAAAACACTACGTCGCACACCGAACCGTCGAGCACCGCTTGCAGATGGTGCAGGATGCGCGCACGCACTCCTTGCCGGTGTCGGAAGAAGGGTTTGAACGGTTGGCCGCCATGATGGATCAGGACGTTGTGTCGCTGAAGTCAGAGATCGCCGAACGGCTTGCCGCAGTACACAGCAAAACGGAAGGTTTTTTTGCCCCCAGCGATGTGGTCGATCCCGATCCCGAGCCGCCTGTGTTCGATGAGGCGATCCTCAGCCGGTGGGTCAGCTATCCGGCCCTGCGCAGCACGCGTAGCCGCGAAGTATTTGCACGGCTGCGGCCAGATTTGCTCGCCCGGCTCGAAGGTGTGGCGCGCCCGCAGGAAGCTTTGCTGGCCTTTGACGGGTTTTTGTCGGGATTGCCTGCCGGTGTGCAGCTTTTCTCCCTGCTAGAGGCCAATCCGACTCTGACAGATCTGTTGATTGATGTTGTCGGCACCTCTCCTGCACTCGGTCAGTATCTGGCGCGAAATGCCGGTGTGTTTGATGCAGTGATCGGTGGTGATTTCTTTACCGGCTGGCCTGGGCAAGGTGGGTTGGAGGATCTGTTATCAGCGGCACTGGCACAAGAGGCTGATTACGAATCCAAGCTTGACCAGACGCGGCGGTGGTTCAAAGAGTGGCATTTCCGCGTTGGTGTGCACCTGCTGCGGGGACTTATCGCACCGCAGGAAGCGCGGCATCAGTACACTGATCTTGCCCGCGCAGTTCTGCGTGTCTTATGGCCTGTCGTCGGGGCTGAATTTGCGGTGAAACATGGTAAAGCGCCGGGCAGAGGCGGCATTGTACTGGGGATGGGGTCACTAGGCGCGGCCATGGTTCACGCGGGTTCGGATCTCGATCTGATCGTCATTTATGATCCTGATGGTCAGGATATGTCGGAGGGCAAAAAGCCCCTACCATCAAGGGCATATTACGCGCGGCTCACGCAAAGCTTTATTACTGCGCTGAGCGCGCCGATGGCGCAAGGTAAGCTATTTGACGTGGACATGCGCCTGCGTCCCTCGGGTAACCAAGGGCCGGTCGCGACGAGCTGGCCGGCTTTCACTGCCTATCAGGAAAACGAAGCCTGGTTATGGGAGCATTTGGCGTTAACGCGCGCCAGAGTCGTCGCCGGGCCGGACACATTGGCAGGCGATGTCTCTGCTTTCAGAGCAGCGCTGCTTTCTGGCGAGCGGGATACCGAAGAAGTGTTTACGCAGGTCGCGCAGATGCGCGATCGCATTGCCGGTGCCAAGTCACCTACCGGTGTCTGGGATGTACGTATTGGGTCCGGCAGGTTGCAAGATATCGAATTGCTGGCGCAAGCCGGGAACCTGCTGTCGGGGGCTGCTGGAAGTAGCACACGGGAAGGTTTGACCGCCGCCGTGAAACATGGGGTCTTTTCTGACAGCGACGCCGCAGTTTTGCACGCGCATGCGGCGCTTTATGCCGATTTGCGTTCTGCCGTTCAGTTGCTGACCGACGGCCCTATAGATCCTGAAAGCCTCGGAAAGCAGGGACAGCAATTTGTCTGCCGCGCGGTCAATTTCGACAATATTGCTGCGCTTGAGAAACATCTTGCGCAGAGTTATGAGAAAAACACACGTATTATCAGTGATGTACTGGCCAGATATGAAAAGAGGGACGGGCGGGATGAAAGGTGATGAAAATGATCCGAAAGGGCTGATCTTTGAATCCTATCAGATTGAAAACATTACCACAGAAGAGTGTCGTTCCATCTTTCTGGACTGGGCCCTGAGCATGCCGATTGAGCGTGAAACCGGGCAAGTGCTACGCAGTCTGATTGCCCAATACGGAGGCGACTTTCCGGATCACCCCATGACACAAGTCATGTCTGAGGGCCTGAAAGGGATGGCCGCGCCGCGCAGGCGTGGCGGCTGGCGCGGACGGGCCCGTAACTGAACCTTTGCGGGCAGATGCCCCAAATTTAGAGAAAATTTGCCTCAATTTCGCCGAGTTCGCGCGCGACAAGCGCTTAGAACCAGAAAAGGTGCGCCAAAAAAGCACCCGAGGAGAGCGAAATGACAATATTCAAACTGATTGCGAGCATCGCGCTTGCGGCCGTCGTATCCGGCTGTGCGTCGATCGAGTTTCCAAGCCGGAACGCGCCATTTGAACAAACGCCATCTGTGCAGGCGCTGACAGAAGCGGATTTTAATGCACCAGTCTTCGGACAGGCGATGCCGAGCTATCGGGTCGAGCAAGTCAATGTTATCGTCCCGGACAGCCTAATCGTATCAGAGGCCAACCGCTACTATCCCAGTGGTGACATCGTGTGGCGCGAAGACCCTCCCGGTGACCGGCACCAGCAAGTGGCCGCAATTCTTGAAGATGCAATGGCCCGCGGAACCGCGCGCGTTCAAGGGCAGGTGCCAGTCATAATTGATGTACAACTTTTGCGCTTTCACGCGCTGACCGAAAAGACCCGTTACACCGTGGGCGGTGTACACTCGATCAAATTCGGCCTGTCGATCCGCAGTGCCGAAACCGGTCTGCTTTTGGAGGAACGCCGCGTTGTTCAGGCGGATTTGTTGGGGTACGGTGGCCAGCGTGCCATTGCAGCCGAACGTCAGGGGCAGACGCAAAAGGTACGCATCACTGCGCATCTCGCCAAAGTGATCGAAGAAGAACTGACAACACCAGACGGCTTTGAAAATCCGAACCTTGGCATGATCCAGGTTCTGAACAACCGTTTCTGATCTTTCATCAGTCTATAAATGTGATTACAGGAGGGCGCTATGACAGCGCCCTTTTCCAATTCCGCTCCTGTGCCCGTTGTGCGCCTGAAACCAAAGGCTAACGCTCGGGCAATTCGCCACGGGTATCCGTGGGTGTACTCCAATGAACTGGTCACCGATCGCCGCACGCGCGCGCTCGCACCGGGCACGGTGGCGCGGTTGGAAGATGAGAACCGGGCGCCACTCGGTGTCGTAGCAGTGAATCCGTTGTCCAAGATCATGTGCAGGATGCTCGATAGAAACCCGGAGGCTTATATTGATGCTGATTGGTTTCGCGCACGTCTCAAGCGGGCACTAGCCGCGCGAAAGCGGATGTTCTCGGAACCTTTCTATCGACTGATCCATGCAGAAGCGGACGGTCTGCCCGGTGTCATCATCGATCGATTTGGCGATTCTTGTGTCGTCCAGCCTAACGCGGCCTGGGCGGATCAGCGCATCGATTTGCTTGCTGCGGAACTGGCCCGTGTCACCGGCGTAGCCAATGTGCTCAAAAATGCGTCGGGACGTACCCGCGCGCTTGAAGGGCTGGATGATGTCAGCTGTGTACTTTTAGGTCAGGCACCACAAGCACCTGTTTGCGTGCCAATGAACGGTGCGTCTTATATGGCAGACCTTACTAGCGGCCAGAAAACCGGGATTTTCTACGATCAACGGCCCAATCACGCATTTGCGGCCTCGTTGGCGCGGGGGGCGGAGGTTTTGGACGTATTCAGCCATGTGGGAGGGTTTTCGTTGGCGTGCCTTGCTGCGGGAGCTTTGCATGCCACCGCGGTTGATGCGTCCCATGCGGCACTGAAACTGGCGGCGGAAGGCGCGGCGGCAACAAAGGTTGATCAGCAATTCACGACGGTTCAGGGAGACGCCTTTGATGTTCTGACCCGTCTGGGTGAGCAAGGGGCCCAATTTGATATCGTCGTGTGCGACCCGCCGGCATTCGCCCCTGCCAAACCGGCGCTGGAAGCAGGACTGCGCGCATACGAAAGGATCGCCCGCTTGGCGGCACCGCTCGTGCGGGAAGGCGGTGTGCTGGGCCTGTGTTCCTGTTCGCATGCGGCCGATATAACATCCTTTCGCCGCGCCAGTGTGCGCGGCATCGGACGAAGTGGACGCTCCCCTCGTGTGATCTACACAGGCTTTGCAGGGCCGGACCATCCGCAGCTGCCGCAACTGGCGGAAAGCGGTTATCTCAAGTCAATTTTCTTTCAGCTCTAGTTTGATGAGGATCCTGATTGATACCTGCGTGCTCTATCCGACAGTGATGCGCGAGGTCCTTGTGGGGGTAGCAGAGCAGGGGGTTTTCACACCCTTGTGGTCAGAACGCATTTTGGAAGAATGGGCGCGCGCAGCCGTCAAACTCGGCCCGACAGGGGAGGCGCAAGCGCGGGCGGAAATCGCCCTGCTGCGCGCACGGTTTCCCAAAAGCGAAGTTGATGTATCAACTCGTACAGTGGCACGCCTCTGGCTGCCGGATGCAGACGATATTCATGTGTTGGCGGCAGCGGTTTGTGGGAATGCCGACAGTATCATGACACTGAACGCAAAAGACTTTCCGCGAAATCTGCTCGCCGAAGAAGACCTTTTAAGGGTCGATCCGGACAGCTATCTGATGATGGTGTGGCAGAACCACCCAGACGTGGTCGAGGGTGTGGCGCAAAGCGTCCTGTCTACGGCTAACCGGATGTCAGGCACCGCGTGGGAATTGCGGGCGTTGCTGAAGAAAGCGCGGTTGCCGCGATTGGCAAAAGCATTGACTCAGGTTTCGTGACGCCCGGACCATTTCAGCTCGAGTGCTTGCAGCGCTGTAATGCGATCCGCCGTTTTTGGATGGCTGAGCAACCATGCAGGCGCCGTGCCACCTTGTGATGCGGTTAGCGCCTCAAGCTTATTGAACAGGCTTATTTGCGGGCCGATTCCGATGCCCGCCTTGGTTAGCAGCGCTGCGGCATAGGCATCTGCCTCGTATTCATCCTGCCGTGATAGTCTTGCGGAAACCAGAGAGGCGACAAAGCTGGCAATCAGAGGGCCAATACCGGGCACAAAGCGTCCGATAACCATGGCGAGTGCTGTGCGCAGGGCATTCTGACCGGAAAAGTCGATCATCCGCCGCCGCGAATGGCCGAGTGCCACATGGCCAAGTTCATGGGCAATAACACTGGCCATTTCATCGGCCGAGACCTCACCGGCGCGAAACTTGTTATAGAATCCGCGCGTGATGAAGATGCGCCCGTCCGGTGCCGCGAGGCCGTTGACCGGATCAATTTCATAAATGTGAACCCGCACCTTATCCACTTCGAGCGCCGCTGCCATTCGGTCGGCCATGACCCTCAGCATGGGATCGGCAAGCTCGGTCGAGCGCGAATCGAGCTCCTTGCTCGTCCGCCACGCCGAAAACCGATACATGATTACGCCATAGACGATGGCAAGGAGAATGGGCGTAAGCTTCAACATGATCGAGATATGGTGCTGGAAGATATGTTCGGCAAGCTGCGGGTGCCTCCGTTGGGGATTTTTTGGATCAAAGTAGGCTCTGGCTATCGGCTGAGAACTTTCATCCCCCGTTCTATGCCTGACAAGGTCATTGGCACCATTGCGTCAGGCCCGATGACCTCTTGAATCATCGAAATGGATTGGGTGTAGGGCCAATATTTCTCAGGGATCGGGTTGATCCACAAAAGAGACGGCCATTGGTCACGGGTGCGCGCCAGCCATGTCGCGCCGCTTTCGGCATTCCAGTGTTCCGATGCACCCCCCGGATACGCGACTTCGTAAGGTGACATGGATGCGTCCCCCACAAATATGCATTTGTAATCCGCGCCATAAGTGCGCAGCACTTCGTGGGTGGGTATCTGGGCATCCCAGCGGCGTCTGTTGTCCCGCCACACCCCCTCGTAAAGGCAATTGTGGAAATAGTAGTATTCCATGTGCTTGAATTCGGCACGCGCGGCGGAGAACAGTTCTTCGACGACCTTGACGTGGGCATCCATTGATCCGCCAACATCCAGAAACAGCAGCACCTTTACGGCATTGCGCCGCTCGGGCCTCGTTTTCACGTCAAGATAGCCGTGTTCGGCTGTGGCGCGAATAGTGCCGCCGAGATCAAGCTCCTGCTCGGCGCCGTCGCGGGCCCATTTGCGCAGACGTTTCAGAGCAACCTTGATATTGCGGGTGCCAAGCTCGACCGTGTCGTCGAGGTTTTTGAATTCTCGCTTGTCCCAAACTTTGGTTGCCCGTTGATGACGCGAGCGGTCCTGACCGATGCGGACACCTTCGGGGTTATAGCCATAGGCTCCGAATGGAGAGGTCCCAGCCGTTCCGACCCATTTGTTCCCACCCTGATGGCGCCCTTTTTGTTCTTCGAGACGCTTTTTCAGCGTCTCCATGAGCTTGTCAAAGCCGCCCAAGGCCTCGATTTCTGCCTTTTCGGCGTCGCTGAGATGTTTTTCAGCCATTTTCTGCAACCATTCGCGCGGGATATCGACAGCTTCGAGCACATCTTCGGTGGATATGTTTTCCAACCCGGAAAAAGTGGCGCTGAAGGCTCTATCGAATTTGTCTATGTTGCGCTCGTCCTTGACCAGCGTCAGACGCGCCAGGTAGTAGAACGCCTCGACGTCGTAGGTTGCCAGCCCTGCATGGACACCTTCAAGAAAAGACAAGAACTCTCGAAGTGAAACCGGCACGCCGTGCGCGCGCAATTTGTCAAAGAACGGCAGGAACATCGGTTAGCTGACCATGCGATCAATGACGACCGTGAGAACCATGCCCACGATCATGAAAGCCATCGCATACCCGGCTGCATATTGGGCAATGTCCTTGCGGTTTCCCTTACGTCGAAAAGCCGTCATGCCGCCGACGATCGCACCAGCGAGGGCTGCGAATATTACGATCATTTGAATTCTCTTTTTCTTACCAGTGCTCAACCTAGCACATCAGCGCCACTCAAACAGGGGCAGGTATCGGGTTCAAAGCGGCAATTTCGCGCAGTTTTGCCCGAACGGCCCAATCCGCACCAAATCCGTAGCGCGCCCAGCCTAGCGTCTCGCGGCGCAAACTGCTGGCCTCTCTGCCGCGACCCATGGCATCCAAGCTTTCCGCGCGCAACAATTGCAAGGTCGCGAGCAGAGCCGCGTTTTGTGACCTTTCTGCAATTTTCACATGCGCACGTGCAATCCGTTCGGCTTCGGCCGGGTTGCCTTGGGCGAGCGCGAACGCGGAAAGCTGTGTTGCGACATAGGCCCGATGCAGACGGGTTTGCGGAGAGCGGGCATAGAATTGATCGGCGAGCAAATACTGCTGATGTGCCGCGATGCTGTTGGTTCCCTGTAGCAAACGGCCCTTGGCGTAATGGGCAAAGGCCCGCCGGTTGTCTGTCCAGCCTCGGCTTGCTGCGATGCGCAAGGCTTCATCTGCCGCCGTGCGCCGGTCAGAAATCCTGGCGCCGGGCCCCAGCGCTGTTTGAATGGATTGCGCATAGGACAGTGGCGTCGGCGACGCGGGGGCCGGTACCGCGCGGCCGCCTGAGGGATTAATCCGTGCTAGCACCTGAGGCAGGCGGGCCTCCACATCTGACCGAAGCATACCCGACTGCAATGTGGGGTCGTATGTTATGCGCAAGATCAGCATGTCAAATCCGGTCAAAACCGTATGGACATTATCGTCGTTGAACACAGAGTTAGGCAGTCGGTACAGATCGTTCAGCGGACCCAGTGCCTGCGCGAGTTCTTCATGCAGGCAATCACGCATTTCTTGCGGGCTTGCGTCACTTGGAACGAAAATCGCAATACGTTCCCGTACTGACAGCGCGGCCCAATTGGTCCGTGGACTGCGCCGCGCGGATCGAAACTCCTGCAGGGAACTAACGTTCGGGGCCACAAAACAGGCTGCTTGTGGCAGCACAGCCTGAATGGACGCACGTGGGACAGCCTCGACAGTGATGCTAGCTGCGGGTTGACGTGTTTGGACGATCTCAATCCCTGCTTCGCGTCGCAACCGGGTCAAAAGCGCTGCGAGATCGGTATTAAGTGATTTTGGCGGGCGCCCTGTCACGCGCAGGCTGATGGGCCCTTCAAAGCGGGTAAAGCGGTCAAGCTGGCGCCCACTTTCCATTTCAAACGACAATTCCATAAAGTCACGAAACAGCGCGGCGTTGGAAATAGTCGGGCGGGCTGGCGACCGGACCGCGAAAGTTTTCATCGGGGGAAGGCTGCTGTCCATTGCAACCGCGCGTGACGCTGTCTCGGATTGCTGAACCGGAGCACAGGCGCAAAGCAGCATTAGCAGAAACAAGTAAAGACGCGATCTCACGAGCGGTTATACTTTATAAATGGCGTTTTGACGCCGATACGATCATAGAGTTGTCGTGCCGTTGTGTTGAAGTCTTGTGTCAGCCAGTAAACCCCCGGTGCACTTTCTTCATCGGCAGCCGCATAAACAGCTTCAATCAAGGCGCGTCCCACGCCCATGCCTCGTATTTCAGGGTCGGCATAAAGGTCTTGCAGGTAGCACACGTTTTCAATCGACCAGCCATGCCGGTGGAACAGAAAATGTGCCAAACCAACGGCTTGACCGTCAATTTCAGCTATAAGCCCGGTGTAATCCTGCGGATCGTTGCCCAGCAACCGGTCAAAATACGTGTCGAAAATTTCATCAGAGCGTTCGGTGCCGTAAAAAGCGAGATACGCTTTCCATAGCCGCGACCATTCCGGTTTGTCGTCCGGACGTAGCGGACGCACCACAACCTGTGGTTTTCCTGCCATTTTTCCTGCCTGCTTCGATAAGCCAGTTTATTGTGGGTCTTCTTGCCCTTAGGCTGATGAAAGCACTTCGTCCCTCACATGGCAAGGGCCGCCGTTGCGATTCCGCAAAACTGTGTTCGGCGTGTTTTGTCAGCGTCCGCTGCGCGCCATAAACGCAAGCCGTTCAAACAAATGCACGTCTTGTTCATTTTTGAGAAGGGCGCCGTGAAGCTTTGGCAGCGCGCTAGCGCCCGAAGACTTCAGATCCTCGGCCGTCAGGTCTTCGGCCAGTAACAGTTTGAGCCAATCCAGCACCTCTGACGTCGACGGTTTTTTCTTTAGCCCGGCCTGATCACGTATTTCATAGAACTGGGTCAGTGCGGTCGTAAGCAGGTTTTCCTTGATGCCGGGGTGGTGGACCTCGACGATTTTGCGCAATGTTTCCATGTCGGGAAAGCGGATATAGTGGAAGAAACAGCGGCGCAAAAACGCGTCGGGTAGTTCCTTTTCGTTATTGGATGTTATGATAACGACAGGGCGGTGTTTGGCACGAATTGTCTCACCGGTTTCGTACACAAAGAACTCCATCTTATCGAGTTCCTGCAACAAATCGTTCGGGAACTCGATGTCCGCTTTATCTACCTCGTCGATCAGCAGAACGACTTTTTGTTCCGATTCAAATGCCTGCCACAGCTTGCCTTTTCGGATGTAGTTTTTCACGTCATGAACGCGTTCTTCGCCCAGCTGGCTATCGCGAAGACGGCTTACAGCGTCATATTCGTACAACCCCTGCTGCGCCCGTGTGGTTGACTTGATGTTCCATTCAATCATCTCCAAGCCAAGCGCCAAAGCGACCTGACGTGCGAGTTCGGTCTTGCCTGTTCCGGGCTCGCCTTTCACCAAAAGAGGACGTTCCAAGGTTACTGATGCATTTACGGCAACAGTAAGGTCGTCAGTGGCGACGTAATCGGCGGTTCCTTGGAATTTCATTATCCTGTCAATCCCTTGCAGCAAGTTTGTCAAGTGCAAATTCGCGTCGAATTGTCCCAAATGTGTAGTGACAACCACACCCCTCTGCGCTACACGCTTGGCTTAGGGGTTCTTGGCCTAAAGGACAAGGTGCGGATGCAAAACGCTCGCCACGTTGAGGGGAACAAAATGAAGCAGGAATTGTTTTTGCCGGACGATTATCGTCCCGCAGAAGACGAGCCGTTCATGAATGATCGGCAACTGGAGTATTTTCGTAGAAAGCTTTTGAACTGGCGCGCTGAGTTGCTTGCAGGCAGCAAAGACACCATCGAAGGTCTTCAGGACGGCACACGCAACATTCCAGATGTCGCGGACCGCGCGTCCGAGGAAACGGACCGTGCGCTGGAACTACGGACACGCGACCGTCAGCGCAAGCTGGTCAGCAAGATCGATGGTGCATTGCGCCGCATCGAAGAGGGTGAATTCGGTTATTGCTCGGTCACGGGCGAGCCAATTTCGCTCAAACGCTTGGACGCACGTCCGATCGCGACTATGAGCCTCGAAGCGCAGGAACGCCACGAGCGTCGGGAAAAAGTACATCGCGACGACTGATCGCCGCGTACGGCAGGAATGAATTGATTGGGCGTTGAGGCGTGTGTCTCGGCGCCCTTTGTTTGACGGATATGTGACGATGGTCAGTAACGCGATTGTTGTGGGAGGGGGGATTGGCGGCCTCGCAGCAGCGGCGCTGCTCGCCCGGCGCGGCGTTGCCGTGACCTTGGTTGAACAGGCTCCTGACCTTGGCGAAATCGGCGCAGGGCTTCAGATCAGTCCAAACGGCTTGGCCGTTTTGCGCGATTTGGGGTTGCAAAGCAGCCTTGATCGGATGGGAGCCGTTCGGGCGCAAGCCGTCTCGCTGACGGATTACCAAGGCGGCACGGAAGTGGCGCGACTGGATCTGTCGAAACTGGGTGATCAACAATACTTCTTTGTGCATCGGGCCGATCTTGTCGGATTGCTCGCACGTGCGGCACGTCAGGCAAATGTTTCGATGGAACTAGGACGACGGGTTACGGCCGTCACACCCGGGCCTATCTCGCAAATCAGCTTTGAAGACGGTGGAACATCGCGCGCCGAATTGATCGTTTGCGCGGATGGTCTGCGCTCGATCGGACGGGCGGCCTTGAATGGTGATGCAAAGCCGACATTCACCGGACAGGTTGCCTGGCGCGCGCTCATTCCCTGTGCGGACCCGCAACCGGTTGCCACAGTCACCATGGGTCCGGGCCGGCACATTGTCAGTTATCCGCTGCGCAACGGGGCATTGACCAACATCGTCGCTGTTCAGGAACGCGACGCTTGGGCCGAGGAAGGCTGGCATCACACAGATGAGCCTGCAAACCTTCGCGCTGCTTTTGCCGATTTTTCCGGCCCTTCCGCGTCTATTCTGAGCGCTGTGACCCGCGTAAATCTTTGGGGCCTGTTCCGGCACCCGGTGGCAGCGCGATGGGTGGAACACGGAACCGTTTTGCTGGGCGACGCCGCGCATCCGACTTTGCCGTTTCTGGCACAAGGTGCAAATCTGGCTTTGGAAGATGCATGGGTTTTGGCAAACACAGTCCAAACCGGACGTGCTCTGAGCGCCTATCAAACAGCCCGACATTCGCGCGTGTCCAAGGTGATTGATGCCGCAAGCGGGAATGCGTGGAAGTATCACATGAAACCGGGCTTGCCGCGCCGTACAGCCCACATTGCCTTGTCACTGGGCAGCAGGCTGGCGCCCGGACTGATGCTGCGCCAGTTCGATTGGATTTACCGTCACGACGTGACGCGCACGGCTTCTCAGCCCGCGCGCTGAAGCATTCCAAAAAGGTCGCGAGGGTCGTCCGGATCGGCGAGCAGGTCAAGCGCGTGAAAGAATTCTGTCTGCCTGATCTTGTCGCGAACGTACCGCAAGGCACTGAAGTCTTCGATCGCAAAGCCAACCGAGTCGAAAAGCGTGATTTGCTTGTCCGATGTGCGGCCGGTCGCAGTTCCCGCCAGAACTTCCCAGATTTCGGTGACCGGATGATTTTCATCCAGTTGTTGGATTTCGCCTTCAACGCGAGTCTGGTCAGGAAATTCCACAAAGATATCAGAGCGGTGCAGGATAGCAGGCGCCAATTCTGTCTTTCCAGGACAATCGCCACCGATGGCATTTATGTGCACGCCTGCGCCAACCATGTTGTCGGTCAAAATCGTGGCATACTGCTTGTCCGCCGTACAGGTGGTGATGATCTCTGCGCCGAGCATTGCGTCCTCTGCGCTCGCGCATCGGACAACTTTCAACCCGGAGCCCTCCAGATTGGCTGCGCATTTCTCTGTGGCGCGCGGGTCAATGTCATAAAGCCGAACCTCCTTTATCCCACAGACGGCTTTCATCGCGAGGCTTTGAAATTCTGATTGCGCGCCATTGCCGATCATGGCCATCGTCTTGGCACCTGTCGGGGCAAGCAGGCGCGCGACCAGTGCCGAAGTTGCGGCGGTTCGCATCGCAGTCAGCATCGTCATTTCCGACAAAAGAACCGGATAACCGCTGCCCACATCGGCAAGAAGCCCAAAGGCTGTGACGGTCTGTAATCCTTCGGCGGTGTTTTTTGGGTGACCATTCACATATTTAAAGCCGTAAACCTCGCCGTCAGAGGTCGGCATCAACTCTATGACACCTTCCTTTGAATGGCTGGCCACCCGCGGCGTCTTGTCAAAAAGTTGCCAACGCTTGAAGTCGTCTTCGATGTACTGCGCCAGACCTGTCAGCATCTGTTCGATACCGACGTGGTGGATCAGCTTCATCATATGATCAACAGAGACAAAGGGCACGAGTGCTTTGTCTGAAGGGGCAATCAAGGTCATGGTGCGACTCCTTAAAGACTTCAGTAGGCGCGGGTAGGTCGGTCAAACACACGACGGCCCATCGCCGAGGCGGCCAGATCGACCATGACCTGCGCGGTTTTTCCGCGTTCGTCCAGAAACGGGTTCAACTCGACCAGATCGAGGGATGTCATCAGGCCGCTATCGTGCAGCATCTCCATGACCAAATGACCTTCGCGAACGGTGGCCCCGCCGGGAACTGTTGTGCCGACAGCGGGAGCGATGCTGGGGTCAAGGAAGTCTACGTCGAGCGATACGTGCAGCATCCCGTTGGATCCTGCTACGCGGTCCAGAAAGGCTGATAGTGGTTTGGCGATCCCGGTTTCATCAATCTCGCGCATGTCGACGCGCTGTATCGCTGTTTCCTGCAGGGCTACCCGCTCAGCCGCATCCACAGACCGTAGTCCAATGATTGCGACGTTTTCTTGTGGAAGTGTATATGGCAGTGGTGGAAATCCATCGAAGTCCGCGCGACCGGTTACGTAGCCCAAAGGAGTACCGTGCAGGTTTCCACTGTCGGTAGTCGCCAGCGTGTGAAAATCGCTATGCGCGTCAAGCCATAAGACGAACAGCGGCTGGCTTTTGGCCGCAGCGTAGCGCATGGCACCGAGCACTGTGCCAAGCGACAAGGCATGATCGCCTCCCATAAAGATCGGCATACCGTCTGCACAGGCTGCTTCCGCCGCGTCGGACAAGGCTTTCGTCCACGCTACGGTTTCCTCAAAAGCGTATAATTTTCCATCAGTGCTTGGAACATGAGGGGCAGGGGCAACATTCCCGCGGTCTTCCACCTTGTGCCCCAGCGAGGTCAAAGCTCCTGCTAGATCGGCCGTGCGATAGGCATCTGGCCCCATCAGGCAACCCCGTCTGCGTTTTCCGCTGTCGACCGGAGCACCGATCAAAATGCAATTCTGCTGAGACATATCATTCTCCATAATGGCGACTGTCCACGATATATGCGCCAGAATGGTGCGACAACAACTTGCCAAAATGCTCATAATGGTTAACCAATATCCATATTGGAGGGGAAAAATGGATGAATTGGATACAAAGCTTGTATTGGCGCTGCGTCAGGATGCACGCGCATCAATCTCTCAGTTGGCGGACACGCTTGGTTGGTCGCGGACGACCGTTCGCGCGCGTTTGTCACGATTGCAGCAATCAGGCGAAATAATCGGGTTTGCGCCGGTATTGAAAACCGACCAGCAGCGAGATCCGGTGCGGGGGCTTATGATGATTGCAATCGAGGGGCGCGGGACCGACCGGATTGTGCGCAGCCTCGTGTCGATGCCTTCCATTCGGCAGGTGCACGCAACAAACGGACGGTGGGACGTGATCGTAGAGATCGGCACCAACTCGCTCGAAGAATTTGATGCTGTCTTGGGGCAGGTACGCAGACTAGACGGTGTCACGGCAAGTGAAACGAGTTTGCTGCTCAAGACACGCAAGGCCATTTAAGCGCGACGCCAGGCCAACAACCAAACCACCATAAGAGCGAACGACACAACTCCATTCCAACCTGCCATGCTGATGCCAAACAGTTCCCATGGAATTTCGTCGCAGCGTACAAGTGGCGCCGAGAGGATTTGTTCCATCAAATCATCAGCGCTCAGATTGTCGATCGAGCCTGAGGAGCATGTTGACGGCCCCTCCCACCACCCTTGCTCCACGCCGACGTGATAAAATCCGATGGCCGAAGTGGTCGCCGCTGCAGCAGCTCCGACCAAAATCAGCCCGCGCGCTTTCAGTGTTATCGCCATGACCCCGATCATAATCGCAATGACGTGCGGGTATCGTTGCCATATGCAAAGCTTGCAGGGGGCCATGCCGCCGAGATGCTGAAAGCCGAGTGCTGCAACCATCAAACCGGCTGACCCCAGTGTTGCGAGTGCTAGCAAATTTGTACGCGTCATATCCCAAGCCATCCTTTGATAAGACTGACCAATGTGGCCCCGGCAAAAATAAGTGATGCGATCCACGCCGTCCCAAGCAGCATGCCCAGAATGACCATCAACCCGTCGCGCTGCAAAAGGCCTACGGCAATTATTACAACTGCAAATCCGGGAACCGTATTCGTCGCGGGTAGGGGAACAAGAATTGAGGCACTAAAGAGAACAAGCGCGAGCCCGACGATGCGGTCAAAGGGGCCCCGGGTCAGATTAGCAAGCCGTGGCCGGCTGATTGCTTCTATCCGGCGCAGCCAGGGTCGCGCCCGATCTGACAGCGTTTCCAAGCCCTGAACCGAGACTTTGCGCGCCGCCAGTCCTGCCGGGAGCCACGGTTTGTCCTGTCCGATCAAGATCTGCGCCGACACGAACATCAACGGCAACGCCACGATCTGAGGCAGACCATATAGAAACGGAATACAGCACGGCAAAGCAAGCACCAGCAGGAAAAGACCAAAGGCACGTTCGTGCAACTGGCTTAGTATCCAAGAAAGCGAAACGATTTCCTCAGAAGCGGATTGCGCCAACTGGTCAAGCCGTTCTGATATCGCCAAATCATTGACCTGCTGTTCCGTCAAAAAACTGCCTTTCGCGCTCATGCACGCCGCAAGCTTGCGTGCCTTTGTGCTTCGCCTAGCAAATTGCGGGGGCCTAGACCAGCGCCTCAGGTCGCATTCGTCGGTGGTTCAGTTTCTGTGTTGATAGGCATTCTTTTTTGGCTGGACGCGCTGTCAAAGCTTGAGTAAGCACAACTCAGTGCCCAAGTGGCGGAATGGTAGACGCAGGGGATTCAAAATCCCCCGCCTTCGGGCGTGCCGGTTCGAGTCCGGCCTTGGGTACCACCAACACGGTTTCTCGTGTTCCGCGCCGAATTCAAATCGAATGCTGACCTTGGATCGTAACTAGGCGCTCACGCCCCTGCCAAAACGAATCAACGTTGTATGCGCTTGCCACAATTGATTGTTCATTGTTGGCGATAGCTGGCAAATACCTGCACCCGCGTTGGATTGTTCGCAAGCGCAAGAATGTGCCGGACCAAATGTGGCCAGATTGTGCCGCTAAATTTCAAACGGTTGGCGTGGCCGCGCTGTTTCTTGCGACAGAACAATGATGTCCGGATTACGTGTAAGCACGAAGCGTTGTCGGTTGTTAATCGCCTGCGTTTATTGGACTTCGCGACATACCACGAAAGTGCGCGCAAGAAACAATATCAAAAATTAGTCATGTCTCCCAGCGCCTTACGCCGTCAAAAATTTGAACAGTGGCTGAGAATACGGCTTTTTTCGGACAATTTTCGCTTCTTTGTGTGGTCTCAATCGGTCAGGTTCGTTGTGACCAAGACGTGGTCGGGTGACGAGTGAACGTGATGATCACCGCCGTTTGAGTGTTCATTCGGTGATCTGTTGAAGCCCCCGGTGTCGTTGAAAGGTTATGTGGTGTTGCGCAAGGCCCGAGACACCGGGTCGGCTCAGGACGATGTGTGTGTTTGTGTAAACCGGTGCGCGTGTTTTTGCGCTATCGGTCTGTAAGGAAGAGTAATGTCAGCTGGTGATGACTCCCCAAATACAGCCAACTTGATTGGCTTTTGGGATTTCCTCAGAGGATCGGAGACTGCTGATACCGGTTCGGCTGACGGCATCGCGCAGGACGGCGCGCTGTTTGATGATGCGTTTGTTGTCGACGGTGCACTCTATCTTGACGGAAAGAAAGATTACTTCAGCACCATGGGCAGCGATGACCCCTTCGATATCGATGAAGGGACAATTAACATCGTTTTCTCGCAAGGCCCGCAAAAACACCAATCTGCAGACATTCTGATAAATCGTGGTGAGTTCACCGACCGCATGACGGACAGCTATTTTGCGGTCGGCGTTACTGGCGATGGCCGCATCGAAGTTACCCACAAGACAGGGGATGCGGATCTGTTTCTACGAACCGAATCCGGTCTCTTTTCAGCCGGTGACAGGGTCGAGCTATCTTATGCCTGGAGCAGTGCATCCGGCGGTACGCTTCTGGTCACAAATCTGGATACCGGTACCGAAGCGCAAGTCGATTTCGATACGACCGGTCTGAGTTTTGCCACTGCCGATGACGACGGTGAGAATTTCACGATTGGCGCACGGGAAGTGAACGACAACCGCAACGCCTATTCAAAATTTTTCGAAGGCCAGATTGAATATGTCGCCGTTTATGACCGCGACATTATCAGCGGACCGCAACGAGACGGAATTGTGTCAGGCACAGGCGACGATGACCTGATCGATCTGGCTTATACGGGCGATCCCGACGGCGACCGGATAGACGCAGAGGATGCGCTCCTTCCGGGGGCCGCGCCCAATGACGACCTCGTTCTCGCCGGGGGCGGCGATGACACAGTAAAAGCAGGATTGAGTAACGATGACGTATTTGGCGGAACAGGAGACGACTCGCTCTTTGGCGAAGAAGGGGACGACCGCCTCGACGGTGAAAGTGGCGACGACACGCTCGACGGCGGCTCTGGAAACGATACGCTCCAAGGTGGGGCCGGAGATGACGTACTGGGCGGCGGTGATAATGACGACAGCCTCTCTGGTGGCGGCGGGGATGATCGTCTCGACGGTGGTGATGGACAGGATACTCTACTAGGTGGCACCGGCGACGACACTTTAGACGGTGGTGACGGAGATGACAGCCTCGGTGGCGGTAGCGGCGACGACATTGTACGTGGCGGCGACGGAAACGACACCATCGACGGTGCGGGTGGAGGTGACAACACGCTAGAGGGTGAAGACGATCGGGATCTCTTCATCAATGCTGGTCCGGGTGACACCGTTGACGGCGGCGATGGCGGTGACGATTGCGACACCTTGGATTTGCGCGGCACGGCGCCTGCAGGCGGGAGCGCCAGCATCGTCTATACTTCGGATGATCAGGAAGATGGGATTGTCACGTATTTTGACGCAGACGGCCGTGAAACCGGACAACTCGAATTTTACGACATCGAAAAAATTATTCCCATCTGTTTCGCGCCGGGGATGCAAATTGCTACGCCTCTTGGTGAGAGGCCTGTAGAAACCCTGCGAGCAGGCGACAAGGTACTGACGCGCGACAACGGGATACAAGAAATAAGCTGGGTGGGTTCTCGCGGTCTGACAGGGTCCGATCTGGCAAAGAGCCCGCATCTGAAACCCATCTGCATAAAGAAGGGTGCATTGGGAGACGGTCTGCCGGTTCGCGATCTGTGGGTTAGTCCGAACCACCGGGTTCTGGTCTCTAACGACAAAACCGCTCTCTACTTTGAAGAACGCGAAGTTCTGGTGGCGGCCAAGCATTTGACGGCACTGGAAGGGGTCAGTGTGGCGAACCCGCGGTGGACAACGTACCACCATATCATGTTCGCGCAGCATGAGATCGTGCTGTCGAACGGGGCTTGGACAGAAAGTTTTCAACCAGGCGACTACAGCCTCAAGGGAATAGGAAATGCTCAACGGCTGGAAATCGAAGAGCTTTTCCCGGAATTCGAGACACCGGTGGGGCGCGCGTCATATCAAGCTGCGCGACGCGCGTTAAAGAAATACGAGGCACAGGTGCTCACGCGCGGATAGCCCATAGCCGATACGGAATATGCAGCCGCCGCCGCACTTTAAGCGCGCGGCATTACGAAAGCGGGAGGTCTTATGGATCTCCCGCTTTTTGGTTTTGTCGCCACTCTTGCCACGCGCTTAGCGTGTCCAGGTCCAACACTGCATTTTCACCGGGCAGCGGAATGAGCTTTACCTGCTCTTTATGCCGCGCGACGACCTGCGCACCGCCCCGATCTCCGGTCAACTGTTTAAGGTCATCAAAATGGCGTTTCTCAAAGATGATTGGATGGCCTTGCGTTCCGGTGGCGGTGGCGCCGCGCCAGATCGTCGCCTGTGGATGGTTTGCCGGTCCTGCGGCAACAGCAGCGATGTCTTGTGCCGTGATGTCCGGCATGTCCGGCAACAAAACCATGACGTGTCGGGTGTCGTGGGGCAGGGCGGCAATCCCTGCGCGCAGGCTGTGACCCATGCCCATGTCTGCATCCGCAACCGAGACCTGTTTTGCATCACATCCCGTCAGACACGCGTAGCGCGGATGCGGGGCTGGCGGCAGCGTGACCAGCACCATGTCAGCAACAGACCTCGCACGCAGCACCTGCCGTCGCAAGAGCGGCACACCTGCAATGGTTTGCACAAGTTTGTCCGTTCCCTGCATCCGTTTCGAGGCGCCGGCGGCAAGAACAAGAATAGGGATATCAGCCGCGCTATCACGTTTCATATGCACAGCTTACGCCGATCTGGCCACTGGCAAAAGCGCAACTAACCGCGCATGCGGTCTCCGGACGGATCAAAAGCAGGCGTTTTGATTACTTTTGCAGGGCGCATTTCGCCAAGAATTTCAACCGTGCAGGTGTCCGTCATGTCGACCTTGTCGGCGGGCAAGAAACCCATCGCCAGTGACGCTTTACTATGGTGTGCGTAACCGCCGGATGTGCAGAACCCAACTACCTCGCCGTCGAGCCAGATGGGCTCATAACCACTTACGTCTGCATCCAGCGCATCAATCTGAAGGTTCACCAACCGCCGTGACGGTCCCGACTGACGTTCTTTTTCGGCTGCAGGCTGGCCAATGAACGGAATGTCCTTATCCCATTTGATAAAGCGGTCCATGCCTGTTTCCGCAGGGGTGTAGTCAGGCGAGAACTCGGCCATCCAACTGCCAAAAAACCGATCCAGCCGCAGAGACATCATTGCCCGCATTCCAAAGGGAGTTATGCCGTAAGCCCGGCCAGATTGCCAAAGTTCATCCCACAGCTTTGGTTGGTCTTCTGTCGCACAATATATCTCGTATCCAAGATCACCGGTGTAACTGACGCGTTGCACGAGGCAGTGCAATTGGCCGATACGCAACTGTCGCACATCCATAAAACGCATCGCACATGGCGCACCGGAAGCAGATTCCAGCACGTCGCGTGCGTGCGGCCCGGCGATTTGAAATCCCGCTAGGCTGTCCGAAATGTTTTCGACATCAACTCCTTGCATAGCGTTGGTCATGAACCAGCGCCAATGGAACGCTTGCGCGCCATAGGATGCGGTCAGGCGATAGTCATCTTCTGCGAGGCAAGAGATCGTGAAATCACCTATCAGTTTACCTGCTTCAGACAGCATCGGGGTCAGGCTGAGGCGTCCTGTTTTTGGCACGCGGCTCGCCATTATTCGGTCGAGCCATGCACGCGCATTTGGACCACTAACGCGGTATTTGCCGAAATTCCGCAACTCGTTGATACCGGCACGCTCGCGCACTGCGGCAACCTCGCGGGCGGTTGCATCGAATGCGTCAGAACGCCTGAAACTGGGCGTTTCATACGTTGGTTCACCGTCCTGAGCGAAGTAGTTCGGCACCTCTAACCCGTATTGATGACCCCATACCGCCCCCATGGCAGTGAATGTGTCGTACATCGGCGTTGTCACGAAAGGGCGCGCTGCGGGCAGTTCTTCGTTGGGATAAGAGACGGAAAAACGCTTCTGGTAGTTTTCGATGACCTTGGGTCGCGTGTATTCCGGTGTGATCCAGTGACCGTAGCGGGCCACATCCATAGCCATCACGTCTCGTTCCGGTTCCCCCTCGATCATCCATTGCGCCAGTGTCAAACCGACCCCGCCGCCCTGACTGAAACCGGCCATGACCCCACATGCCGACCAATAATTACGTACGCCCGGTACCGGCCCGACCAGCGGATTCCCGTCAGGTGCGAAAGTGAAAGGCCCGTGTATAACTGACTTGACCCCGGCACGTTCTAGTACAGGGAAGCGTTTATACGCAAATTCAATGCTTTGCTCGATCTTGCTAAAGTCATCAGGCAAAAGCTCGTGCCCGAATTCCCACGGCGTTCCGTCAACGGCCCAAGGTTTCGCCTTTTGTTCATAAAAGCCAATGCACAGCCCGCGCCCTTCTTGCCTCAGATAGCTTTCGCCTGCGGGATCCATGACATGCGGATGTTCACTGTCTCTGTCGTAGATCTCGGCGATGTCATCGGTGACGATATATTGATGCTCCATCGGGTGCAGCGGAAAATACACCCCGGCCATCGCGCCAACTTCGCGTGCCCAAAGACCACCGGCGTTGACTACATGCTCTGTATGAACGACGCCCTTGTCGGTTACCACATCCCACGAGCCGTCAGCGCGTTGATTTGTCTCGCGCACCATGCAATGGGTTTCGATTGTCGCTCCGCCCATGCGGGCAGCTTTGGCATATGCGTGTGTGGTGCCCGATGGGTCCAGATGCCCGTCCAATGGATCATAAAGGCCACCGATAATCCCCTCGAGATTGGTGATTGGTGCAATTTGGGCAATCTCTTCCGGGCCAACGATTTCTGTATCTAACCCCATGAAACGGTGCTTGGCCCGCTCTGCCAGCAACATGTCAAAGCGATCTGAATTATCCGCCAGCGTTACGCCGCCAACGTGGTGCAAACCGCAAGACATTCCGGTGATTTCTTCGAGTTCACGGTAAAGGCGTATGGTGTAGCCTTGCAAGGCAGCCATGTTTGTATCGCCATTTAGGGTATGAAAGCCGCCCGCAGCATGCCATGTGGATCCCGATGTCAGCTCCGAACGTTCCAGAAGCATGACATCCGCCCATCCAAGTTTCGTCAGGTGATAGAGCACCGAAGCGCCAACCACGCCGCCACCAATGACGACAACCCGAGAAGTAGATTTCATGACATGCTCCGCCGCAGATAATGGTCGTCGACAAACTGCGCAGGTATCGGCTGTTTGGCTGGGTCAAAAACGACCATTCTTGCCGCTGTCGTGCTCTCAGGCGTCAGATAAACCCTTCGCCCGAGCAACTGGAACAGCGACGCGATCTGGTGCCATAGCAGGCGTCGCAACGCCCATAAATCGGTTTGCCCAATTTGTCCTTGCTTTTGACCACACGCCCCTGACCGCCGCAGGTGACACAGTTTGCCTGTCCCGAGCCCTGACACCTGTGGCACCGCCGTTTTGGATCGGGCTTTGGCTTTTTCCGTTGGAACGGTTCATATTTGTCCATCAGCATACCTTAGCGGACAACTGTTAACTCATGTGTTTCAGCAAACCACAAAATTCAGAATACTGCACTGCAATACGGCAAAACAGCGGATTTTCGCCGGACGGTTGTTACAATTTACCTCAATTTGACACCCAATCTTTGAATTCGGCAGTTTTCGCCCGGATCCACAGAATATCAAAACCGGCAATTGCGCGGTAGCCGCGCGCAAAGAGCCTTTTGGCCATTGCGGCGTCCAATGCGTTGCTGCCGATCGGAATGCCGGCATCTTGCGCCGCTTTTTCGATGCGCTGAACAGCGTCTTGTACCTCCGGATGGTCGAATTGGCCCATATGCCCCAGATCGGTCGTTAAATCGAACATTGCAGTCACAAGAATATCTATGCCTTCGACGGCACAGATTTCTTCGATGTTTTCAACCGCGTCGCGTGTTTCGATTAACAACATGGTAACAAGACTGTCTTCGGTATCTTTTCGAAATGTCGTCAGATCGCTCTGCCAGTAAGACTGTGCGATGAACGGGCCAAAACCACGCACACCGCGAGGTGGGTAGCGCATGGCAGCCACCGCGTCTTTGGCATCTTGCGCTGTGCGGATCAGCGGAAAGCAGATGCCTTCTGCACCCAGATCGAGCGCTCGTTTCACTTGTGCGGGATCGTTTTTTGCTATCCGGACAAGCGGAGAGCACCGCGTGCCTGCCGTCGCTGCAATCATCGCCTGCGCCGTTCCATAGTCAACTGCACCATGCTCTAGATCAATAATGATGCCGTCGGCACCGGCAGCGGCCATGGCCTGAGTGACAACAGGAGATGGAATTGTCGCAATGTGCAGTGCAACCCGATCTTCCGTGTGTGCGAGGCGATATTTTAGTCTGTCCATCAAGAAATCTCCATTTCGTGCTGTCACATGACACCATCATCGCCCGCACAGCTTTTGGTCAATCATAGTTTTGCGTGTCGATAAGATGTGACAGCCGCGACGTAAAATGTCGCCATCGCGCAATCGGTTTAGAGAATGCCAAGTCAATGTAGAGGCGTTGTTTGCACCACAGGAGCTCTTATGCGCACTCATGCCCAAGCTGTCGTTATCGGAGGCGGCGTCATTGGTTGTTCGATACTGTACCATCTGACCAAATTGGGCTGGCAGGATGTGGTGCTGCTGGAAAGAGACGAGTTGACTTCCGGGTCTACGTGGCACGCCGCTGCAAATATTCATGGGCTGCACGATAGCACCAATATCAGCCGCATTCAGCATTACACGATGAACCTTTACAATAGTCTGGAAGAAGAAACCGGACAAAGCTGTGGCGTATTCCAGCCCGGCAGTCTTTATCTGGCGCAAACCGAGGCGCGCGAACATCAACTGCGTCTGCAGGCAGCCAAGGCCAAGCTTTATGGGATGAATTTTCATGAAGTCAGCCGCGATGAAGCCGAACGCCTGCACCCTTTGGTGAATTTTGACGGAATACGCTGCATCATGTGGGAGCCGGATGGCGGGAATGTCGACCCGTCAGGCGTGACCAATGCATATGCCACCGGGGCCCGCCAGAATGGTGCCGAGATCATTCGGTTCTGTCCCGTGACAGCAACCGAGCAGCAAAGCGATGGCACATGGATCGTGCGCACGCCCAAAGGTGATATCAAAACAACGTGGGTTGTGAATGCTGCGGGATTGTGGGGACGAGAGGTTGCAGCGCTGGCTGGATTGGAACTGCCACTTCAGCCGACCGAGCACCAGTACTTTGTCACAGAAACCATTGAGGAAATTGCTGCCATGGATCGGCGGCTGCCATCGGTGGCGGACCGGGATGGCGAGTATTACCTGCGTCAGGAGGGCAAGGGACTGTTGGTCGGCGCATACGAAAAAGACCTGCGTTTCTGGGCCGAAGACGGGACGCCGCAAGGGTTTGGCCACGAACTGTTTGCGGATGATCTTGAACGGATCGAAGACAACATGATGCGGGCCATCGACAGGGTACCTGTGGTTGGTACAGCTGGAATCAAAAGGGTTATCAACGGGCCCATGATTTGGTCACCCGACAGCAATGTGCTCTTCGGCCCGGCGCCTGAGTTATCAAATTATTTTTGTTGCAACGGTATTATTCCAGGCTTCTCCCAGTCCGGTGGCATGGGGCTGCTGGCGGCGGACTGGATTGTCACCGGCGAGACCAGATACGACATGTTCGCTTGGGATGTGGCGCGGTTCGGCGCTTGGGCTGACAAGCAATTCACCAAGGCGCGGGTTGGTGATCAATACGCAAACCGTTTCAAGATACATTTTCCAAACGAAGAACGTACCGCAGGCCGGCCCGTTAGAACGCGCGGCGTTTTCGAGATGCAGCGCGATCTGGGAGCGGTATTTGGTTTGAATTTCGGATGGGAACACCCGCTTTGGTTCGCGGACAAACCCGGCACACAGGACACCGACGGCTTTACCCGACAGAACTGGTGGGAACCCGTCGGGGCGGAGTGTCGAATGTTGCGTGAGCACGCCGGTATCATCGACATCTCGAATTTTGCCAAGTATCGCTGCAAAGGTCCCGATGCCGAGGAGTGGCTGAATAGTGTTTTTGCAAACAACATGCCGAAAGCGGTCGGGCGGTCGTGCCTGACCCCTTTGATCGGTAAGCGTGGTGGCATTGCAGGTGATTTCACGGTGACAAGACTTGCGGACGATGAATTCTGGATCATCGGTTCAGGCATGGCGGAGCGGTATCACAAAAGGTTTTTCAAGGCGGTGCCGCTCCCCGAGGGGACGGTGTTTGAAAGCCAGACTGAGGCGGTCTGCGGCTTTAACGTCGCCGGGCCAAAATCCCGTGACATGCTGCAGCGTCTGACGAATACCTCTCTTGCGACCGAGGACTTTCCTTTCATGCGCTCCAAAAGGTTGGAGATTGCAGGCGTTGAGGTTCTTGCCCTGCGGGTCAGCTTTACCGGTGATCTGGGATGGGAACTGCACTGTGACGCGGGCGATCAGGCACGCCTCTACGAGGCGCTGCTTGATGCTGGCCGCGCATTTTCCGCAGGCCCTGTCGGCAGCCGGGCACTGATGAGCCTGCGGATAGAAAAAGGCTACGGCTCTTGGGGGCGTGAATACAGCCCGGAATACTGGCCACAGGAGGTCGGGCTCGACCGTTTGTGCAAAATGGACAAGGATTTTCTGAACAAGCAGGCTGTCGCAGAAACGCTTGCCAAGCCTGCGCGCGAAAACCTTGTCTTGTTGGCGCTCGATAGCGCACAAACTGACGCTTCCAATGCCGATGCGACCGGCGGCGAGCCGATTTTCAAAGAAGGTAAAGGGATAGGGCGGGTCACATCAGGTGGATATGGTTACACCATCGGCCGGAGCCTTGCTTTGGGCTATGTCGTGGGTGCTGAAGCCGGCGATGAAGTTGAGGTAATGGTGCTTGGCCAACCACACAAGGCTGTCATTCTCGACGAGCCGCCATTCGATCCCAAAGGCGAAAGACTGCGGGCTTGATGCAGCCGTGGCGTCCTCGCGAGGAGCAGCTTCAGACTGTGCCCCATTCAAGCCAGTGCCGCTGCCTTGGCGTCAGAAGTTTCGAGATCGCGGCGTCGTAGTCGGCAAGGTCGCCTTTTGTCAGTACGCCTTCCCATTTATTTGAGCTCGCACTGTCGAAAAAGTCTTTGTCGTTGCGCCACACGCCCTTGCCCTGCGCCAGCGCAAACCTGTCAGCGTTCTTTTTCATGCTGGCGAAACCTGCGGCCTCAACAATGCTTTGCATAACTTCCGGGTCGTGCACGATGTCTAAGTGCTGCGCAACCCGATGAATGGCACTTTTCAGATCGCGGGTCATATCGGCATAGTGCAACCGCAGAACGCGACCCGTCGCTTCGGCTTTCAGGCTCGACAGATAGTGATCAACGATCAGCCTTAGTGTGCCATGGTCCTCGTTATCCCGGGACGTGAGGAAGATGTGAAAGCTTTCCCGCGGATCTTGTGGAAAGTTTTGGTCAGAAATCTTGCGGAGCACCGCAACATCCGGAGCGTAGTTAAAAACGTGTTTTCTGGCCGAAAAGTGTGCGTCGATGGGATGCCGATAGACCGTAATGTACCGAAGGTCGGGCCAGATCGGAACCGCATCAAGCGGCGTGTGGGTTTTAATGTGGCGGCGGTGCTCTTGCGCTTCCAGTCGGTCCAGCAACTCGTTTGTGTCAGAAAAAGTGGAGTCGTACCAAGGGGCATTGAATGACGGATTGGCATCCACTTCGGGATCACCGCTGAATAACAGCGAGAGAATTGCCTGCGTCCATGTTGTGCCCGATTTTGCAGGTGTGGACACGATGACATCATTTTGACGGGGGGCGAACCGCTCCCACTTTGTGCTGTCAGACAGCGTCCCTTGGTAAACACGAGCCGGTTTTATTGGTGCGGCGAGGGTGTCACTCATTGGGCCGTCCTCTTCAGTGCAAATACCAGACAAGCCGTGGCATCGTTTGCGCGATGCTGCGCTACAACGGCCTGATTTTCAATTCGGTTATTCGGTTGCCCTCACGGGCGCATACTTCGAACCTGAAACCGTGAAAGGAAAATACCTGCCCGGCGGTTGGGATCATTTGCGCTTCGTGAATGACTAGGCCGGCTACCGTGTTGGCTTCTTCATCCGGCAGGTTCCAGTCTGTGGCGCGGTTCAGGTCGCGGATCGTCATGCCGCCTTCGACCACATAGTCGCCCTCGTCAGTGCTTTGCAGCACTTGTTCGTCCTGCGGATCATGCTCGTCGGTGATTTCACCAACAATCTCTTCAAGAATATCCTCAAGCGTGATCAGGCCCTGAAGCGAGCCGTACTCGTCAACAACCAGCGCAAAATGGGTGCGCCTGCGCAGAAACTGGCGCATCTGTTCGTCGAGCGTTGACGTCTCAGGTACAAAATACGGTTTCATCGCCACATCAGACAGCTTGAAGCTGCGCAGCTTGGCGGCGTCTCCTTCGGGTCCTCCAATGATCTTGTACATGGCCCTCAGCAAGTCTTTGGCGTGGATCACACCGATGATGTTTTCGGGATCGCCCTGAAATACCGGCAAGCGTGTGTAATTGGACTGCAAACACTGTTGCAAAATATCTTGCGGCTCGTCATCCGCGTCGATCATTTCGATGCCGGACCGGTGAAGCATGATCTCTTCAACCGCTCGTTCATTCAGATCGAGCGCGCCGAGAATACGGTCGCGGTGCTCCTTTTCTACGACACCCTCTTGGTGCCCCATTGCAAGGGCGCCTTCGATTTCTGCATGGACGTCCAGAATGTTACTGTCCGGATCAATGCGAACACCAAAGATGCGCAGTACACCGCGGACCAACAAGCGCACTGCAGCAACCACAGGGGCAAAGACGTGAACGACGAGCGAAATCGGGCGCGAGACAAGGCTTGCCGCCTTTTCCGAGTTTGTAATGGCGTATGTCTTTGGCAGCACTTCGGCAAAAATCAAAACCAGCAGCGTCATAACCAGCGTAGCCAGTGCCACACCGCTTTCGCCAAAGGCGCGTGTGAAAATTGATGTGGCAAGGGATGCCGCAAGGATGTTGACCAGATTGTTTCCCAGCAGAACGGAGCCAATAAGTTTTTCGTTATCCTCTGTGATCTTGAGCGCACGCTCCGCGCCCTTGGAGCCTTTATCCGCCTGACTGCGCAGCTTGCCCCGCGACGCAGCGGTCAGCGCGGTTTCGGATCCGGAAAAGAAACCGGAAAGAACAAGAAGAAAGAGGATCACGCCACTTGTGATCCAAAAAGCCGCGTCGAGCGTTGCGGTGGCCGTTTCCATTTGGGAGGATACCTTTAGGTTACTTGGCATTGGTTATGGGGCTGGGCGCGCCTTCAATCAAGAGAGGAGCCGCAAATTGCATCAAGATCTCGGCACTCTGGACGGCCCGGTCGTGGTGTTTGGTGGTCCCTATAGCAATTTGCAGGCAACCCACGCCTTACTAGAGGTTGCGCGCCAGCGCGGTGTTCCTTTCAGTCACGTTATCTGTACAGGTGACGTGGTGGCCTACTGCGCCCATCCCGAAGCTACCGCACAAGCAGTGTGCGACATCGGCATCGCCGTAGTTGCGGGCAACTGCGAGCGCCAACTTGGCGCCAGCGCAGATACATGCGGCTGTGGTTTTGAGCAGGGCACAACGTGCGATTTGCTCAGCCAGGGATGGTATGCCTACGCAAACGAACGGGTTTCTTTGGCATCGCGCAGCTGGATGCGCAGCTTGCCCGAAGTCGTTTCATTCCGGCATCAGGGTGCGCGATATGCGGTGGTTCACGGTGGAATGACGGATATCGCCCGCTTCATCTGGCCCGACGCCTCCCAAGGCGTTTTCGCGCAGGAGCTTGAGGCTGTCCGAGCCCGCGTTGGTGCTGTTGATCACGTCATCGCTGGTCACTGCGGATTGCCCTTTATCCGGCAAACGGGGCAGGGGCGGTGGATCAACGCAGGTGTGATCGGTATGCCCCCTAATGACGGACGCCAACAGACCCGTTTCGCTGTATTGGATGGTGGCGAAGTGCTGTTTCATCATTTGCGGTACGATGCAGAAGCCGCCGCCCGCGATATGCAATTGGCGGGGTTAACCCATGGTTACGACAAAGCTCTGCTCAGCGGTTATTGGCCATCCGAGGACATGCTGCCGTCCTCTCTGCGTTCGTCATCCTTTGCCAAGGGGTGATGGGTCAGCACCAGTTGCGCCAACCGGGCTTCAAGAACATGCGTGTAAATTTCCGTGGTCGCCACATCGGCATGCCCTAAAAGGGTCTGGATAGAGCGCAAATCCGCTCCGTTTGCCAATAGATGGGTCGCGAACGCATGACGTAACGTGTGCGGCGTTACCTTTGACGGAGTAACACCAGCGGCAAGGGCAAGCTCCTTGATCAACAGATAAAATCGGTGTCGCGTCAGGTGGCCTGACGAACCGCGTGAGGGGAACAGGAATTTCGATAACGGATGCCCTTTGGCTTTTGCGACCTCTTCTGCGGCATCGCGTTTTTTCAGCCATACGGTAAGTGCACTGCGGGCGGGTGGTGACAGTGGCACCATGCGTTCTTTGCCGCCTTTGCCGAGGATCAACAACATACGCGGATCACCACGGGCTGCTGAGACGGGCAAACTGACCAGCTCACTGACCCGCATGCCAGTCGCATAAAGCAGCTCCATCATGCAGGTATTTCGTGCGCGGTCGTCCTCTGTGCGCCCCGATGCGCGTGCGGCCTCGAGCAAGCTGTCAACTTCGTTTTCGCTGAGGGTCTTGGGGAGCTTCTTGTCGCGTCCGGGGCCGGAAACCTGAATCGCAGGATTGTCACTGCGCCAGCCTTCTTCAAATGCGAAACGATAAAGCTGCTTGATCGCACTGAGCCGTCGCGCGCGTGTCGCTTTGGAAAGGCCTTGGGCATCACAGGAAATGAGATATGCCTCTACGTCCGTCTTCGCCATATCGGCAAAGGTCAATTTGCGGTGCTGCATCCACGCGTCGACATCCTTTAGGTCGCGCCCGTAGGCCAGCAAAGTGTTCCGTGCGGCTCCCAACTCGGCGGCTTGTGCTTCCAGAAAAGCGGATATCCAAGCGTGACCATCCGCCATCAACTGAACCGATCCAGTAAAAGGATCTGCAGTGCTGCGCGGCGCACGGTTTCTTCCAGCCCGAATGCGCGCAAACTTGCCAATGCCTGGGTCAGCGCGCGAATGTCCCCTTCGGCGCCATCGTCCAGCAGGATCAGCGCGCGCAACAGTGCCTCGCCTGTGCGCCCGTTGCGCGCCATCTCGGTCAAATCCTTGCGTGCGTTCTGTGTATCGAACCCCGCGACAATTGCAGCGGCACGCGGGTCATGGGGCATCACTCCGCGCGTGTCGCCTTGTGCGATTGCACGAAAGAGCGGGTCGGCATCGGATACGCGGGCGTATTGCCGGTAATCGGGCGACAACAATAACATCCGCTGCGCGATGCTTACGGCGTCTCCCGTCAGTTCGTAGCGTTGCAACCCATCGGCAAACAGTTGCGAAAAGATGACTTCCAACCCGACGCGCTGCATTTGCCGCCATGCGGCCGGCAGCGTTTTCGAAATAGCTTCGGCTGAACGCGTGCGCAAAGCCGTCTCTAGCCGTTGTACTGCCGTGACACGTTCCCAAACGCCGCCAGATGCCGCAGGTTGTCTAGCAGTATAGAGCCCCAAAAGCCTGTTGGCGGGCAGGGCGCCAGCGGCGGCGAGCCGCTCTGCGGCTTCCAGTTGCGTCTTCCAACCGGCAAGGTCACGTAAATCTGCCACGGCATATGCACGCGGCAAAAGACCGGTAGTGAGCGGTTCACCAATCGCTTCATGGAGCCGGAAGAGCAACGGTGTCATTTGATCCGGTCGCGGCAGATTTGGCGCGCCTTCGAACGCCTCAGGATAAAGAAAACGTTCTAGCACTGGCACATCTGCGGCTGCGATCTCTCCCAACTTGTTGCCAGTGTCGAACAACAAAGCTGCGGTTGGCCAGTCTCCTGATCGCGCAGCGCAAAATACCCTGTGGCTCAATGTCGGGGACAGATGGCGGTTGGCAGACAGGATCGCGCAGGCTGCATCCTCCTGTCCTGTCAGCAAAGCGGCATCCATATAGGCACCAAAATGCGCTGCGTCCCGGGTGACGCCTGCCTGCTCCAGCAATGCCAGAGCGGGGTCTGGCGCTCCAAGACGCATGAGCGCATTCACACGGGCCATTGTCAGCCGGTCTGCTTCTTCCGTGTCTGTCCCGGGGCTGTATGCTTCGGTGAGCAGCAGCGTATAGAGCAAGGCTTGAGCCGCTGGCAGTCTTAGTGGAGGCAATGCATCAAACTGCGCAGCAAGGCCCTGGACCCCGCTGCCGGACCAAAGGGTTTCGGGCAGACCGGTGACCGAACCAGGTACCAGACCGATAAGCCGTGCAGCAGGCTCGCTCAGCGTCTGCGTCGTCACTTCGGGCGGCAGTGTGTCCGCACTGATCGGGGGCTCAAATCTGTCCGGCAGATCGGCGGAGGTCATTGGCGGCTTGTCTGGATGCCGTTTGAGCCAATCAATTACTGAAAGAGGTGCTTCTTGCGCCACAGACGCGCCTGCACCAATCAGCGCGACCGTCAGCGCGCCGGCGTATCGAATGCGCTTAGTTGGCATCCAGTTGTACGGGCACCCGTGTTTCACTCTGGGGGGCCGAAAAATCCACGCCGAAATAGGGGCCTATGTAGGCGTAACCCACCAAGGCGATGAAACCCAAAATCGCGAGATAGAACAAATATTTTAAAATGCGGGACATGTCGCGTTTACTGCCTTTGTTGCCTGCCGTCTTTTTTCAGAAGTTATATATGGCCTTTTTTGCAATATCACGTCATTCAATCGATTATGAGCGAAATTGAGCAATCCATGGCCGATCAGGGCGCAACACAAGGATTTGTGTTGAAAAAAACGATTGTGATGGTCGGCATGATGGGTGCTGGCAAGACAGCAGTGGGCCGCGGGCTTGCTTTGCGGCTTGGCGTGCCGTTTCTTGATTCGGACCACGAGATAGAAATTGCGGCGAACATGAGCGTGCCGGAAATTTTTGCGCGTGACGGCGAACCTTTTTTTCGGGCGCGGGAAACGGAAGTCATCAATCGGTTGCTGCGCGGTACACCGTGCGTGTTGTCCACGGGGGGAGGCGCATTTCTGGCAGAGGTCAATCGACAGGCCATTTCACAAAGCGGGGTGTCGGTCTGGCTTGATGCTGACATCGACCTGCTGTGGAGCCGGGTGAAACATCGCGATACACGCCCTTTGCTGCAGACTGAAAACCCGCGCGCAACGCTGGAAAGCCTTTTTGCAGCCCGCGTTCCGGAATACGCCAAAGCCGATTTGCGTGTTCCCTGTGCGCCGCCTGTCAGCATCGAAGAAATGGCGCTGCGCGTTGCGAATGTCTTGTTGACCCGCCCAGACGTATTGGAGAGGTCAGATGCGTAAAACAGTTCATGTGGATTTGCCGGGACGCGGTTATGACGTCCTGATCGGGCCGGGTCTGATCCCACAGGCGGGTGCCGAAATCTCGCCGCTGCTCACGCGGCCCGTCGTGTCGGTCGTCACGGACGAGACGGTTGGCGCTTTGCACCTCGACAGCTTGCGCGAAGGTCTTTCTCGTCACGGCATTGACGCAAGCGCCTTGTCGCTCCCTGCTGGCGAGGCCACAAAGTCGTGGGCACCCCTTGAGCAGACAGTCGGCTGGCTGCTGGATCAAAAGGTCGAACGGGGCGATGTCGTAGTTGCCTTTGGCGGCGGGGTCATCGGTGATCTTGTGGGGTTTGCCGCTGCCATACTGCGTCGTGGGGTCCGATTTGTGCAGATCCCGACATCTTTGCTGGCTCAGGTGGATAGTTCCGTCGGCGGTAAAACCGGGATCAACGCCGCGCAGGGCAAGAATTTGATCGGCGCATTTCATCAGCCAAGCCTTGTCTTGGCAGATACAGATGTTTTGGGGACCCTTACCGCGCGTGACTTTCTGGCTGGGTATGGCGAAGTCGTCAAATACGGTTTGCTGGGCGACGCCGACTTCTTTGAGTGGTTGGAAGAGAATGGACCTGCGCTGGCGTCTGGCGATATGTCGGCACGTGTCGAGGCGGTGCGTCGCTCTGTGCAGATGAAAGCGGACATCGTCGCCCGTGACGAGACAGAACAGGGGGACCGGGCATTGCTTAACCTCGGTCACACCTTTGGCCACGCACTTGAAGCCGCGACGGGCTATTCAGACAGGCTGTTGCACGGAGAAGGGGTGGCTATCGGCTGCGCGCTCGCTTTCGAATTATCCGCGCGATTGGGGCTCTGCAGCCAGGAAAGCCCAAGCCGAGTGCGCGCACATCTCAAGACCATGGGAATGAAAACCGACATGAGTGATATTCCTGGCGATTTGCCCACGGCGGAGGCACTTGTCGAATTGATGGGGCAGGACAAAAAGGTGGTGCGGGGGGAATTGCGCTTTATTCTTGCGCGTGAAATTGGCGATGCATTCGTGACGGCCGATGTACCGGCAGATACCGTGCGCCAAGTGTTGCAAGATGCATTAGCAACCGCATGAGACGTCGAAACGCTTGATGCGCAATCAGGAATAGCGCCGCGCCACCATGGCGTGTTTGTCCTCTGATGAAAAACCTGCCTTCTCGTAAAACTGTTTGGCGTCTCTTTTCTGGCCGGTCATAAGCATGACCTTATAGGCGTCCGCAGCCCAAGCACGCGCCAATGCGGCTTGCATAAGGTGCTTTCCGATGCCGCGTTTTCGATATCGCTCTGAGGTAACAACATTTTCGATCAAGCCGTAGGGACGGGCGCCCCAAGTGACATTTGGCATCAGGTGCAAGGTCAACATGGCGCATAGGTTCGTGCCGTCCAAGGCACCGAGCACCGTTGTGCCGGAATGAGACAAGACGGCCCTGACTGCATTCGCATCCGAGCATTCAGGGCCGAAAGTTAACTCATTGTATAGTTTGAGGGCCACATCTGCATCCCCGTCAACAAGGGGCCTGACATGCAGCGCTTGGAGCATCAGAAGGGGATTTCGTCATCCAGATCGCGTGATGGTGCAGGGCTAGAACTGCCGCCGCCGCCATAGCTGTCTCCGCCACGATCGTCGTGTCCCATCTGGCCTCCGCCGCCGCCTCCGTAGCCACCACCACTGCCGCCGCCGTCACGACCGTCCAGCATGGTCAATTCGGACTTGTAGGGACGCAGGACAACTTCGGTGGAATATCGATCCTGACCGGATTGGTCTTGCCATTTGCGGGTTTCAAGCTGGCCTTCGATGTAAACCTTGGAACCTTTGCGCAGATACTGCTCGGCAACACGTGCCAGTGGCTCAGAAAAAATGGCGACTGAGTGCCATTCGGTGCGTTCTTTGCGTTCGCCGGTGTTACGATCCTTCCAGGTTTCGGAAGTTGCGATGCGCAGGTTGCACACCTTTCCGCCGTTTTGAAAGCTGCGTACTTCCGGGTCGCGCCCGAGATTGCCAATGAGAATTACCTTGTTGACTGAGCCGGCCATCACGCCCCCCTTTGATATTTTTGCTCTGTCGGTTGCATCACGGCGCGAACCGAATCCGGACCCCGACAATTTGCATAAACCTATACCGACATGGCGAGCGTTAAAACCAAGTAAAGCGTGTCGGCCATGAAATGACCACCTGAACATCGGGTCTGGCAGGTTGTGTAAAATTTGCTATAGTTCTGGGTGTCTTGAGATGGCAGGGAACGGGTGTGAGTAGCAAAGCGATAATCATCGGCGCGATCTGCGGCGTCTTCGTGGCTGGTACTGCTTCAGCGCAGGTCTTCTCTTCCAAGAGCCGGGCAAAGTTGTTCGGTTCGCAAACCGATGTGTTGGATTCCCGCGCGGCCAGTCAATACAAGAACTCCGTTCGGCTACAGCCCCCCGCCGTTATCACCCCCAGTAAATGGAACACGCCGCAATACAACGGCAAATATCGGGGTGAATACCTTGATATTGCCAAGGCGGCCGCGCGCAAACATGGCGTGCCAGAGGATCTGTTTCTGCGGCTTGTTCAACAGGAGTCTGGCTGGAACCCAACAGCGCGCTCCCGCAAAGGCGCGCTGGGATTGGCGCAGCTGATGCCTGCGACCGCGCGGGCACTGGGTGTCGACCCGTTGAATCCAAGAGAAAATCTTGAAGGTGGCGCGCGATATCTCAAACGCCAATATGACAAGTTTCGTACATGGCGTCTCGCGTTGGCAGCGTATAACGCTGGACCCGCCGCAGTGGTGAAATATGGCGGAATTCCGCCCTATAAAGAAACTCAGCACTATGTTCGTGTCATAACCGGCAGCTGATGACGCATTTCGGGTGAGATTGTTTCGCGCGTAGAAACAAAACACAATCACTTCATAAACGCTCCCAACGCTGGTCATATCCGCGTCCAGATTCGCCCATAGGTCGAATTTCAGGACAACAAGGATAATGAACAATGGCGACTGCAAACTTCCACGCTCGCATCGAACGCATCCAAAAGGCTCAACAACAAATGGCTCAGCCAGCGTCCAAACCGGTACGCGAAGGCGGCGTCGCGAGTGTTGCCGCGGTCATGCAACCAAAGAAACGCAGAAGCGCGTTCAAAGATAACATGCTGTCCCTTATTATCGGTATAATGCTTGGTGGATTGGCTGCGGTGATGTTCATCGGCCTGAGCATGGAAAGCAGCCCTTGGGGCCCCGGAACGGCTTTGAACGACGCCGTGCAATACGTGACACTCGCAAGCTTTGGAATGGCGCCAGTTCTGATGCTGATTGCAGTAATTGTTGCTTCGAAACGACCGGGTTTTGCGCTTTTTTCGCTTGGGTATATCAGTGCGTTGGCAACGCCCTTGCTGACATAAAGCTCGAAAAACAGTGGTGTTAAAAGGCGCGCTTTACGCGCCTTTTTTATTGCTCACTCGGCCGCTACGTTCACTTCGATCACAGGCTCCATCTCGCTGAGTTTTTCATCGCTGAGATGACATTTGATCTGGTGATTGCCGGCAAGTGTCCTGACGGGCGGCACCTCTTTTTCGCACAAGCCACCCGGAACCTCGGATTTCCAGCGGCACCGCGTTTGGAACGGGCACCCCGATGGCGGGTTCATGGCCGACGGAATGTCGCCCTCCAGAACGATGTGCTTTTTCTTTACCGAAGTGTCGGCTATCGGTACCGCCGACAAGAGCGCTTCGGTGTAGGGGTGGTAGGGCGGTGAAAAGACCTGATCGGTCGTTCCCAATTCCACCACATGCCCCAGATACATCACCATGACCCTGTCGCTCAGATACCGCACGATCGACAAATCATGACTGATGAACAAAAGCGTGGTTTTCTGTTCGCGCTGAATTTCCATCAGCAGATCAGTAACCGCCGCCTGAACCGACACATCCAGCGCGGAGACAGGCTCGTCGGCCACGACAATGCGCGCATCGCCAGCGAAGGCGCGCGCAATGCCCACCCGCTGCTTTTGCCCGCCTGACAGTTGTCGCGGCATCCGGGTTGCGAATTCACGCGGCAGCTTCACCAAATCGAGCAGCTTTAGCATACGCTGCTGGCGGTCTTTTTCGTTCTCTCCAATCCCAAAAATTTCCAAGGCCCGAATAATCTGGCGTCCCACGGTCATGGATGGGTTCAGCGTGTCGAACGGGTTTTGAAAGACCATTTGGACGTCCGCAACCGTTTGAGTATCCCGCTCCTCAATAGGGATTTGTTGAATGGGTTTGTTGCCCAGCAAAATTTCGCCGTCAGTGGCTGTCTCCAACCCCATGAGTACTTTGGCAAAGGTTGATTTACCGCAACCGGACTCGCCCACGATTGCCAGTGTCTCACTTTCCCTTGCCTCAAAGCTGAGCGTCTCATTGGCTTTGACAACTTTCTTACTGCCACCGCCAAAAATCGCGTTAGCGGCCACCTCGTAATATTTTTTCAGGTTGTCCATTTTCAGCACAACGTCGCCGATTTCGCCCTTCGTCTTGGTGTCGGAGAGCTGCATTGGCGCATTCCAATCGATCTCTTGGAATTTCAGGCACCGCGTGTGGTGGCGGTCGTTGCCAGGCACCGCGTCCATCTGGATCACGCCCTGATCGCAGCGACTTTCTTCAAAGTAGTCGCACCGCGGTCCAAAGTTGCAACCAGGTGGCCGCTCGTGCGGCAACGGGAAGTTTCCGGGGATCGCGACGAGAGGTCGTGCGTTCTTGTCCGCACCGGGCAGAGGGATGGACCTGAAAAGCGCCTGCGTATAGGGGTGGCGCATCTCGTCAAATACATCCTCAATCGACCCGCGTTCAACCGCTTCGCCGGAATACATTACGCAAATACGGTCACAGGTTTCCAGAACCAGACCAAGGTTGTGCGAAATAAACAGCATCGATGTGCCGTATTTGCGACCAAGGTCCTTGACCAACTCGACGATTGCCGCCTCGACGGTCACATCCAATGCCGTGGTCGGTTCGTCCAATATCAACAGGGACGGCTCGGACATCAGCGCCATGGCAATAACGATCCGCTGCTGCTGACCGCCAGAAAGTTGATGCGGATAGCTGTTGAGCATGCGCTTTGGGTCGGGCAATTTTACATCCGTGACCACTTGTAACGCGCGCTCGTAAGCTTCCTTTTCACTGGCGCCTTGGTGGATCATCGGCACTTCCATCAACTGCTTGCCGATCTTCATAGCCGGGTTCAGCGATGCCATCGGTTCCTGATAGATCATTGCGATCTCAGAGCCGCGAATATCGCGCAACTCTTCGTCGCTCATCTCGCCCAGATCACGTCCCTTGAACTTGATTGATCCGCCGACGACGCGACCATTCTTGCCAAGGTCTTGCATGACGCCCAGCGCCACAGTGGATTTCCCGCAGCCGGATTCACCCACAAGCCCCACCGCTTCGCCGGGTTTCACCGCAACCGAGAAATCCATCACCGCAGGAATTTCCCGCAGTCGTGTGAAAAATGAAATCGACAGCTTGTCAATTTCAAGGATCGGCCCGTCATAATTCTCTTTGACCATTTGTCTCTCCCCATCTGGAGCGGGTCAAACGCATGTTCTTTGACCCGAAAATATTCCGCGGGTCCAGAGGCTGCCCCCCGGTCCCGCATTATTCATCAATCGCGGAGGCTTTCCTCGCGCAGACCATCGGCCAGTAGATTGAGACCCAAGACCAGTGTCAGCAATGCGACCGCTGGCGCAATCGCCGCATGTGGATAGAGGGCAAGCAACCGGCGACCCGCATTGATCGTGCTGCCCCAATCCGGGCTTTCCGATTCCAGGCCCAGGCCGAAAAAGCCCAGCGTCCCCAGAAGGATCGTCGTGTAGCCGATGCGCAGACAGAAATCGACTATCAACGGCCCGCGTGCGTTAGGAAGGATTTCCCATAGCATGATATACCAAGGCCCTTCGCCACGTGTTTGTGCTGCCGCGACGTAGTCTCGTGTCTTGATATCCATGGCCAGCCCTCGCACGATCCTGAACACTGTCGGCGAGTTCACAAAAACAACCGAGACGAACACCACAAGGATGCCAGGGTCGATGTCAAAGAGATCAAGAACAGGCGGCAGACCGATTATCTTGCCGGGCACCGCATAACCATTCGTCGAAACCAGCGACAGGTACAGCCACCCCAGTAGTCCCAGAACGCCAATCAGAAGTGGCGTCCGGATTCTCGGCTGTGTGTAGTAGCGCGAGTTCAGCAGAATGCACATGAAGATAAGCGGGAAGATAAAGAGGAAAATCGCCATGTAATTCGGAATACCCGTCAGCACGATCTCGGGTGTTACCAACAGGTAAAACAGCAGGATGACCGGGAAGGCGAGGATCAAGTTCGCCAAAAACGACAACGTCGTGTCAAGTTTGCCGCCGTAGTAGCCTGCAGGCAGACCCAGCGTGATCCCGACCATAAAGGCAAAGAGTGTCGCTATCGGTGCGATTTGCACCACCACCCATGCGCCCTTGATCAAGCGGCTGAAAACGTCGCGCGCCAGGTTGTCGCCCCCTAAGAGAAAATACGCATATTCGCCTTCGTCGGGGCTGCGCATTGGCGTGCCGGGAACTTTGTTTTTCATGCCTGACACTTGGCCGAGCGGATCGTGTGTGACCAGCATGTCAAGCGGGCCGCCGAATACACCGACAAACACCCAGAACATGACCAGCGCAAAACCGATCATGCCTATGGTGCTGTCAAACAGCTTGCCATAAAGCCCAAGTTTGCGCTTGTAGACAATCGACAGGGTGAACAGGACTATCAGCGAAATCCAAACCGGACCAAGCTGCATGAACATGCGGGCAATGATGCTGCCCCAGGAAAGTTCTTCCATCTGACCAGCCCTCCCTTACGTGATCCGGATACGTGGATTGAGATACACGTAGCCTATGTCAGAAATCAGTTGGGTGATCAGGACAACCGCCACCGAAACCACCGAAACAGCGAGCAGCAGTTCAATGTCGTTGTTGCCCGCAGCCTGAACAAGCAGCCATCCAAAGCCTTTGTAATTGAACAGCGTTTCGACAATCACGACCCCGTTCAGGAGCCATGGAAACTGCAACATGATGACGGTGAAAGGGGCGATTAGCGCGTTGCGCAACGCGTGTTTCAGAACGATGTCGCGGAAGTTGACACCTTTCAGCCGCGCAGTCCGGATATATTGCGCTGTCATGACTTCTGTCATGGATGCGCGGGTCATCCGCGCGATGTAGCCCATGCCGTAAAGCGAGATCGTAATGACCGGCAATGTAAAGTTTTCGAAGGTCGCGTTCTCCATTGCTGATGTTGCAGAGCCCTTGAACCACTTCAGGCCGAAGGCGGAAGACGCGAACACTGCAATAAAAATAACGCCGGAGACATATTCTGGCGTCGCGGTTGAGGCGATCGAGAAGGTAGAGAGCGACCTGTCCAGTTTGGATCCCTCTCGCATCCCCGCCAGCACCCCGACAATCAACGCCATCGGGACCATAACAAGCATGACTGCGAACATCAGCTTGCCCGTCAGACCCAGTCGCGTCAGGACAATCGACCCCACATCATCCTTGAAAACCGTGGAATACCCCCAGTATCCCTGCAGGACGCCGCAGAAACTGTCGCGTTCCGCTTCGGGCGTGCCTGCCGCAAAACACCGTCCAGTTGTCTCGCCATCAATTTCTTTTGTCCAGCCGGGTAGTACGCCCAACCATTGCCCGAATTTCACAGGCAAGGGCTGCAGGTAGCCGTTTTTGTCGAGATAGCTTGTGACCGCCTCGTCTGACATCCGGAAGTTGCCCTGTGTTTTGGCAAGCTTTTCGAGATTTGGATATAAGTTTGTCAGCCAGAACACGATGAACGTCAGGCATAGTGCCGTCAGCAGCATCACGCCCAGACGTCTGAGTATGAATAGTCCCATGTTTGCCCCTGTTGTCAGGCGTTATGCCAGTGCGCGCCGCACGAACAGTATGCCTTTGCGCCAGCTTTATTTTGTTTGTTGCAGTATCAGGCAACAGATTCGACCCGCCGTCAATGAAGACGAGCGCCTAATACCGGTCAAAAAACGACATAGAGTAGGTCGCAAACAAACAGGGTACGCCAGCGTAGTCAGGCTGCTGCGGGCCGTGTCTGTGCGCGTTTTCGCAATCCCGTCGGCGTAAATTTTGTGTGATGCTGCATAAATCGCGTGAAATATGCTGCACTTCCGAATCCCAGATGCCGTGCAATATCCTGTGCCGGAACGTTGGTGCGCGCCAGTAGATCGCGTGCCTCGTACAGCACACGTTCGGTCAACAGATCCGCGGCAGTTTTGCCAGTGGCAGCCTTGCAGGCGCGGGTAAGATGCGTCGGTGTCACACCGAGAGCTTCGGCATGATCGCCCATTGTCAGAGGGTCTCTGAAATGCGCTGCAATACGATGGCAGTACTTCGCCGACAGGCGCGCCGCGGCGTTTGGACGGCCTTGGACATGTTCTTCGGACGCCATCTGCCGCTGGAGCCAGACAGAAATCAATGACACATGCGCTTCCATTGCTTGTTTAGAAAGCGGTCTCGCTTTTTGCTGCTCGCGTGTTGCTGCTTCCATGAGCGTCGTCAATTCCGACATTGCATCTACCTCGCGGATGCGCAGCTGAACTGGAAGGCGTGGCATTTCGAGGTCGGCGCCCTCGGGAACGACCACGACCTGTCCAACAGCTTGCCGCCCAAGCTCCATTGCAAAAAGGTGGCCTGCAGGCACCAAAATGGCATTGTGCGTGCCAACACCGCGACGCTGCCCGTCCAACAACATCAGGCCCTGACCGCGCGTGATCCAAAACAGTAGGTGCGCCTGTCGTTCGTGAGCCAGTGTGAGTCGCCAATCCTGCCCTGAGGTCAGTTGCGGCAACGTGAGTATTTTCAACTCATCATGCACGTTTTCGCCCCCGTGCTGTAATTGTCGAAATTTGTCAGGTTTCAAAAGCCACTAACAAAAAATGACTGTGGAGTCATCGGTTATGTGAAACACACGATCGTCTAATCGGCCGGATTATAACGCAACCAATCGCCCATTTTTGATCGAAACCACGTCCTTTGGCGCTTTGCGTACTGACGCGTCGCGATTGTTGCTGCTTGTTTTGCTTCGGCAAGTGACATGCGCCCGTCCAGATACGCCATCAGTTCAGGCGCGCCAATGGCGCGATGCGCAGGCAAACTCGGGTCATAATCGGGCTGAAGCGCGCGCGCCTCATCCAGAGCGCCCTTGTCGATCATCATTCCAAACCGCTGCTCAATCCGGTCATTCAGCCACTGTTTTTCGACATCAAGGACGATCGGTGTCGTCGCAGAAAGGTCAAGTAACGGCGGTCCGGTGTTTTTCTGCCATTCTGCCAACCCGCGACCTGTGGCGGTCAAAACCTCCCATGCCCGTTGCACGCGCGCCCGGTTAGCCGTGTCGATTGACGCCCGTGTCGCGTCATCCAATTGGTCGAGCATGTACGACAGTTCCAAGGTGTCGCCCTCTGCGCGCACCTCGCTCGGCGTTGCAGGGATGTCGGCCAAACCTTTCGTCAGCGCCGAAAAATATAGACCAGTGCCGCCAACAAATATCAGACGGTCGGCGCGCGTCAGTTCTGCGGAGACTTCACGCAGCCAATGACCCGCTGAATAGGTCGACTGGGCAGGTACATGGCCATACAACCGGTGCGGGGTTTGCAATTCATCTTCGGCAGAGGGGCGGGCGGTCAGCACGCGCCAGCAAGCATAAACCTGACTCGCATCAGCGTTTACGATGACACCCCCTTGTGCTTGAGCAATCCGGAGCGCCAGGTCTGATTTTCCCGATGCAGTGGGCCCGGCGATCAGCACGTGGCGATCCGGGTCGACAGCGTCAAGCAAGAACTTTTCGGTCAATATCCCGGTCTGTGTCATTTTTCGCAGTCTTTGGTCGCGGGGCGCATTGAAGTTCCGCAGCTTTTCCGACATTTTGCGCGCAATTACAAATAGCCCAGCAGGAGCTTTTCTCATGACAACTTTGGAAACCGAGGTCGCGTTCAAGAGGGTCATGCTGAAGATCTCGGGCGAGGCACTGATGGGCGATCAAGGCTTTGGCCTTAACCCGCCAACGGTTGAACGTATCGCGGCGGAAGTGAAATCCGTGCACGATCTCGGCGTCGAAATTTGCATGGTGATTGGCGGTGGTAATATATTTCGTGGATTGCAGGGTTCCGCACAAGGTATGGAGCGGACGACTGCAGACTACATGGGAATGCTGGCCACCGTTATGAACGCGCTTGCGATGCAATCTGCCCTCGAAGGTTTGGGCATCCACACCCGTGTGATCTCGGCAATTACAATGAACGAGGTGGCAGAACCCTACATCCGTCGTCGTGCTGTGAGGCACCTCGAGAAGAAGCGGGTTTGCATCTTTGCGGCTGGAACGGGTAACCCGTATTTCACAACAGATACCGCAGCGACGTTACGGGCTAACGAGATGTCTTGCGAAGCGATCTTCAAGGGAACAAAGGTTGACGGGGTATACGACAAAGACCCGGCAAAACACACAGATGCCAAACGATATGATGTTGTCAGCTACGACGACGTTCTCTCGAAACGTCTTGGCGTCATGGATGCCTCGGCCATTGCACTGGCGCGCGACAACAACTTGCCGATCATCGTGTTTTCGTTGGACGAGCCTGGCGGATTTCGTGGTATCTTGGCGGGCGAGGGCACTTACACGCGGGTGCAGGGCTAAGCGTATCGGCCTCTGGCCTTTCTGCGCCAAGCCGACTTATATAGCGCATACGATCCGGCAGCCTGTGCGCTGTCACAACAAATACTGGGCAGGAATACCTCATGTCAGAAGATTTCATGTTGGACACAGACGACATCGAACGCCGCATGGACGGCGCGTTGTCGGCATTGAAAACCGAATTTGCATCGCTGCGTACCGGGCGTGCCTCGGCATCCATGCTGGAGCCTGTAATGGTCGACGCCTACGGTCAACGTACACCGATCAATCAAGTCGGAACAGTCAACGTGCCTGAACCTCGTATGGTGACGGTAAATGTCTGGGACAAAGGTTTGGTCGGCAAGGTCGAGAAAGCAATCCGTGAAAGCGGTCTTGGGATCAATCCGCAACTCAACGGCACAATCATCATGTTGCCGATCCCCGAACTGAACGAAGAGCGCCGCCGCGAATTGAGCAAGGTGGCCGGGCACTACGCGGAAAATGCGCGCGTCTCGGTGCGCAACATCCGGCGGGATGGCATGGATCAGATCAAAAAGGCGAAAGCTGACGGTTTGTCCGAAGACGATCAAAAGCTCTGGGAATCCGAGATGCAGGAGATCACGGATCGCTTTATCAAAAGCATCGATGACCAGCTTTCCACCAAGCAAGGTGAAATCATGCAAGTCTGACGCGCGTCGGCGTCACATTGATGAACTTCGCTAAAATTCCTCAACCTTGGTTGGGCGACCGGAACGATTTTCTGCTTTTTGAGGTGGTCATGTGCGGTTGCTCTGTGCAACAAGACGTCTAGCAGTAATTAATTCTCGTACCTGAGTGGCATCGCACCACAAGGTCGGAGGGTGTACCAATAGAGCCCGAGCGCCAACCTGAACCGAACCAAATTGACGGGTGTCCCCGGCATGTTGCCATCATAATGGACGGCAATGGCAGATGGGCGACCCAGCGCGGGAGGCCGCGGCTATTCGGTCACCACGCGGGTGCGCGGCGCGTGCGCGAAATCGTCGAGACGTGCCCCGAAATCGGGGTTGAGTATCTCACGATTTTTGCTTTTTCCACAGAAAACTGGAAGCGCACTCAGGTCGAAGTTGCCGGCCTTATGAGCCTCTTTCGTCGCTACATCATCAAAGAGACGCGGGCGCTTAACGCTTTTGGTGCGCGGGTCCGCTTCATCGGCGACAGGGTTCGGCTGGACGACAAACTGACGAAACTGATGCGGGAGCTTGAAGAATCCACCGCTGGCAACGGACGCGTTAATCTTACAATCGCGCTGAACTATGGCGGCCGCGACGAGGTGGCCCGTGCCACCAAAAGACTGGCGCAGGATGTCGCGAAAGGTCGGTTGCTTCCCGAGGACGTCAACGAGGAAACGCTGCCGCGCTACCTTGATACGCATGTTCTGCCAGATCCGGATCTGGTGATCCGTACCAGCGGCGAGGCACGCATTTCGAACTTTCTACTCTGGCAATCTGCCTATGCGGAGTACGAATTCATCGACACGCTCTGGCCGGATTTCACGCAAGCCGAGTTCCGGCGTCTATGCAGTGACTATGGCGGACGGGAACGTCGTTATGGCGGTGTGAAGTCGTGACGGACCCTTTATGACGGCCAAATCCGAAAAGTGGTCTGATCTTGCCGTGCGGCTCGGGTCCGGCGGTGCGATGGTTCTGCTTGGATTGTGGGGCGTCTGGACAGGTGGATGGGTGTTCCACGCTATGGTTGCGCTTATCTGCGGGCTGATGGTTTGGGAATTGGTGCGCATGATTGCCCCCCTTGATCCCAGCACAGCTGTTCAGTTGGGCTTGCTCAGCGGTGCGGTCATGGGCCTCACCACCTATATTCCGCCGGGGTTTGCTTTGCCGATCCTGTTGGCGCCAGCCTTGGTTGGATTTGGCCAGTTAAGGGACAACCGCGTCATCTTTATGGTGTTTACGGTTATGGTGCTTTTGGCTGGCTTCGGCATGGTGCAGGTACGAAACGATCTGGGTTTTGATTGGATGCTGTGGCTCGTTCTCGTGGTGGTTGCCACGGACGTGGTAGGGTACTTTGCTGGCCGAATGATTGGCGGACCAAAGTTCTGGCCCGCCGTCAGCCCGAAAAAAACATGGGCCGGTACTGGGTTTGGCTGGCTGGGCGCGGCCTTGGTCGGTGTGTTTTTCATGTTCAAAATGGGGGTCGGGCCGCAACTGGTCGGCGTGTCGGTGGCGATCTCTATGGCCAGCCAGATGGGCGACATAGCAGAAAGCGCTATCAAACGGCGCATGGGGGTCAAGGACAGCTCTAACCTGATCCCGGGACATGGGGGTGTCCTTGACCGTTTCGATGGTATGCTTGGTGCATCTGTTTTCCTGCTGATCATTGGTCCGCTGCTGTCACCGGGCTGGGTATAAGCAACAGTGGCACGACGTGTTTCCATCTTTGGAGCGACCGGCTCGATAGGGCAAAACACGATAGATTTAATCTCGCGTGCGCCTGACTCCTATGAAGTCGTGGCCCTGTCGGGAGCTGGAAATATCCACCAGCTTGCAGCAGATGCAATTCGACTGAAAGCGGAGGTTGCAGTCACCGCGATTCCGGAAAGACTGCAAGAGCTGCGCGAGAGCCTTGCTGGCTCGGGTGTCGAGGCCGCGGCCGGTCCTGACGCGTTGGTAGAGGCGGCTTCACGACCGGCAGATTGGGTCATGTCAGCAATCGTCGGCGCAGCTGGTCTGGCCCCCGGTCTCAGGGCGCTGGAGCAGGGCGCAACGCTCGCACTGGCGAACAAAGAATCTCTTGTTTGCGCCGGTCAGTTGATGTTGCACACCGCGCGGGCTTCCGGCGCGCGGCTGCTGCCTGTCGACAGTGAACACTCGGCTGTATTTCAAGCACTGGTGGGCGAGGAAATATCGGCTGTCGAACGGGTCATCATTACCGCAAGCGGTGGTGCCTTTCGCGACTGGCCAATAGAAAAACTTGCCGATGCGACGCTGGCGGAGGCCTCCAACCATCCAAATTGGGATATGGGGCAGAGAATTACGATCGACTCCGCGTCAATGTTTAACAAGGCGCTGGAGTTAATTGAAACAAAAGAATTTTTCGGCGTAGATCCAGAGAAGGTAGAAGTCATTGTGCATCCTGAATCGATGATACACGCTTTGGTCGGATTTAACGACGGGGCGCTGATGGCCCACGTAGGCCCTCCCGATATGCGTCATGCGATTGGCTATGCGCTGCATTGGCCTGAAAGACAGTCATTACCGGTCGAACGGTTGGACCTTGCCGCTGTTGGTACACTGTCATTCCGCGCGCCCTGCGAACGACGCTGGCCCGCATTACGTCTGGCAAGAGAGGTCATGGCGTCGGGCGGGCTTGCCGGCGCTGTATTTAACGCGGCCAAGGAAACAGCGCTTGATGGATTCATTGCCGGAAAAATCGGATTTACGCGAATGGCAGAAGTCGTCGAAGACGTCTTGAACAAATTGTCAGCCAAGCCGGGTCATATTGATGCCACCATGACCCTTGATAACGTGGCACAAATTGACCATCTCGCGCGTAAGGAAGCGTGGGACGTCATCACGAGGAGCTCGAGTTAGTTTTGGATATCTTTGCCTTGATCCCGCAGTTTGGCGGGTTGATCTGGACGATTGCCGCGTTTGTTCTCGCGCTGTCTGTCATTGTGGCGATCCACGAATACGGTCACTACATCGTCGGCCGTTGGTCGGGCATTCATGCAGATGTCTTTTCAATCGGTTTCGGGCCGGTCTTGTACTCGCGGATTGATAAGCGGGGCACGCGTTGGCAGGTTGCGGCACTGCCCTTTGGCGGCTACGTCAAATTTGCAGGGGACTCGAACGCAGCATCCGGCAAAGACGAGGATGCAATGGCCGAGGTCGAAAGCGACCCCGTACGCCTGCGTGCAACGATGCACGGCGCACCGCTTTGGGCCCGCACGGCAACAGTTGCCGCAGGGCCGATTTTTAACTTTGCGCTATCGATCATCGTATTCTCCGCAGTGATGTTAACCGGCGGTGTGTCAAAAGACCCGCTGACGGTGGGAGAGTTGCGGGACTTGCCGCAAGACGCTGAATGGATTGAGAGCGCGGAAGCGCTGCAGCCGGGTGACGAGATCATTGCCATTGAAGGTGATACGCTGCCCAGCGCCGAGGATCGCGAGGCATACGATGCGTTCATTGACGGTTTGCCGCAAACTCCGGTGCTGGATTACACCGTGCTGCGCGGCGGCGAAGAAGTGAGCGCGCGTGGCCCATATCTGTTGCCCCCATTCGTGAATGGCCTCAGCCCGCAAAGCGCGTCGATGGAGGCCGGGATCGAAATTGGCGACGTCATCACAGCAATTGACGGAAATGACGTATTTGCGTTTCGACAACTGAAAACGGCTGTCGAGGGTGGAAATGGCGAAACGCTCGCTCTGACAATTTGGCGGAACGGTGAAGTTTTGCAAAAGTCGCTCACGCCCAAACGTGTTGATGAGCCACAGCGCGACGGCGGTTTTGTCACGCATTGGCGCATTGGGATTGCAGGTGGCATTGCGTTTGAGCCAGCGCGAGAGAACCCTGGCATCGGAGATGCGATCACTGGCGGCATCGCTCAAACGTGGCGCATCATTGACGGGTCGCTTTCAGGCCTTGCCCACATGATTACAGGAGCGATCAGCACCTGTAACCTGAGCGGCCCAATCGGGATCGCCCAGACGTCGGGTGCCATGGCCAGTCAGGGGGCGCAGAGCTTCATCTGGTTTATCGCGGTCCTTAGTACTGCCGTTGGCCTGTTGAACCTGTTTCCTGTACCGGCGCTTGATGGTGGGCACCTTGTATTTTACGCTTATGAGGCTGTCGCCGGAAAACCACCAAGTGACAAGGCGCTTCGCGTACTGATGACTTTCGGTCTTGCCAGCGTTCTGACGCTAATGCTGTTTGCACTCGGGAATGACCTGTTCTGTCCATAAAGCCCAAAAAATCAGTGGCCTCGCGGCCATTGCCCTATTTTCGCCATTTTCTATCCAACTTGTGCCGCAATCGCGCGCTAGGCTGCGCACAGACGTAGGAGGGAAAAACTATGCAGGCAGTACAGAACGGATACCGCGGGTTGAGCCTGCTTGTAGACCTGAACTGGGATCGCGTTTTTTACATCGGGACAATAGCTGTTGCTTTGGGTGCAGGGGCTTGGCTGGGCACGCTGATTAGCTGATCTAGCGGACGAATTTTGCAAAGGGTGTGTTGCGCAGGCGGCACACCCTTTTACACGTCTTGCGCGCTTATTTGGTATCTGACGCTTTTTGGTCCACATGGTTTTGACAATTATGGTAACTCTCGGTAGTCAATAGACCATAAAAAATGATTAGCGCGGGGCAGATCATGACACGGGGCAAAGCAGGCGCTCTCTCGGGCGTTTCGGGCACTTTCAAATCGGCTGGGGCGCTGTTACGCGCCTCTACAGTTTTCTTGGCAATTACAGGCGCTTGGGTTGGGAGCGGCACAGTTGCTGTTGCACAGAACATCACGCTGAACTCGGTGACAATTGAAGGAAACCAGCGTGTCGGAGACGCGGCGATCCTCACACGCGCAGGAATCGTGCCCGGCCAGACGATCTCGCAAGCGCAGTTGAATGCAGCTTTGCAGCGTCTGAATGCCAGTGGATTATTTGAAACGGTGGATTTTACGCCGCGAGGCTCGGGACTTTTGATCACCGTCTCGGAATTCCCCACAATCAACCGTATCAACTTTGAAGGAAATCGCCGTATCTCCGACGAGGCGCTGGCGGAGGCCATCAACTCTAACGAAAGGCGCGTCTTCAATCCGGACGAGGCGGCACGGGACGCAGATTTGATTGCCGAGGCCTATGCAACCGAAGGTCGGATCGCGGCCCGCGTAACACCAACGATTATTCGCCGCTCTGACAACCGTGTTGATTTGGTTTTCGAAATCTTTGAAGGCGACAACGTTGAGATCGAGCGCATCACCTTTACCGGGAACCGAGAGTTTTCGGATCGGCGGTTGCGCAGGGTGCTGGCTACCAAGCAGGCAGGTGTGTTCCGGTCGCTGGTCCGTGCGGACACGCTGGTGGAAGACCGCATCGAATTTGACAAACAGGTATTGCGCGACTTCTACCTGTCGCGCGGGTACATCGACTTCAGAACGAATTCGGTAAATGCCGAGCTGACAGAAGAACGAGACGGATACTTCCTCGTGTTTGACATACAGGAAGGTCAACGTTTCAAGATCGGCCAAATCTCTGTTGTCAGCGAGTTTAGTGGTGCAGACGAAGAGTCGTTCCGTGCTGCCGTGGCGACAAAGTCAGGCGAATGGTATTCTCCCAGCCTGATCGAACAAGACATTGCCCGTATGGAGCGGCAGGGTATTAACGACGGTCTGGATTTTCTGCGCGTTGAGCCGCGCATCGTTCGCGATGAACGCAACCTTGCAATCAACGTCGAGTATGTGCTGACCCGTGGCCCTAGAATCTTTGTCGAACGCATCGACATCGAAGGGAACACGACCACGCTTGACCGCGTCATCCGCAACCAGTTCCGCAGCGTTGAGGGCGATCCTTTCAATCCGCGGGAAATTCGTGAAGCAGCGGAACGTATCCGCGCGCTCGGGTTCTTCACAGAAGCGGACGTTCAGGCGCGCGAAGGGTCGACGCCAGATCAGGTAATCGTTGACGTGGATGTAGAGGAACAGCCAACAGGTTCTTTGACCTTTGGTGCGTCTTTCTCGACCAACGATGGTCTTGGATTTGCCGTGCAATTTCAGGAGCGCAATTTTCTTGGTCGAGGACAGTTCTTCAGCGCCGCCGTTTCCACGGCTTCTGATGATAGGTTGTACCGACTGAATTTTGTGGAACCTACTTTGTTGGGTCGCGACCTTGCGCTGGGTTTGAGTTTGGACATTTCACGCAGTGAAAGCTCTGAATTGACTTACGATGTTGAGCGGGGTTTGTTCTCGCCGTCGCTGACATTCCCGATCGGGGCGAACTCACGCTTGCAGCTCAATTACAAGTATGACCAGGCTGAGATGACAGACCGTGGTGATGCGTCGCAGAACGGGCCGCTGATCGGCAATGAAATTGCAGAGGGTCGGCGCGTAAGCAGCTCTCTCGGATACCGGTTTACGTACGATTCGCGCACCACGGGTCTTGACCCTGAATCCGGGTACCTTCTCGAGTTTGGTCAGGATTTTGCCGGCGTCGGCGGTGACAACACCTTTATCCGCACCACAGCCAAGGCCATCGGAGAAAGAAAGGTCTGGAACGAAGAGATCACCCTGCGCGCCACCTTGGAAGCAGGTGCATTGAATTACAGCAGCGGTGTAAACCGTGCGGTCGATCGTTTCCTTCTGGATTCAACCATTTTGCGCGGCTTTGATCCTGGCGGTATAGGGCCCCGCGATCTGGCCGTGAGTGACCGGGACGCCTTGGGCGGCAACTACTATCTTGCTGCGCGCTTCGAAGCAGAATTTCCTCTCGGGTTGCCGGAAGAGTACGGCATCACGGGTGGGCTCTTTTACGATGTGGGTAACCTTTGGGATTTGTCTGACGTAACAATTCCGGCGGGATCCAATGTCGTTGGCGAAAGCGGGTCGTTCCGTCACGTGGTCGGGGTATCGATCCTGTGGGATACACCGCTTGGTCCGCTCCGCTTCAACTTCTCGAATGCGTTGAAGGCGGAAACATTCGACAGAGAGCAAAGCTTCGAAGTCACGATCAACACGACATTCTAAGCGGTGCGCCTGTCACGTCTCATTCGCGCCGCCGCATCCGCCATTCTGATTTCGGCAGCATTTGCCGGTTCGGCGCAGGACACGGTACCTTTCAACGTGGAAAGTCCGATCCTGACGATCGATTCCGAAGTGCTGTTCGAGACCAGCCAGTACGGCAAGCGAACCATCGAAGAGTTTGAGGCCAGGGCCGCAGAACTGGCCGCAGAGAACCGAAAGATCGAAGAAGCGCTCATCGCAGAGGAGCAGGAACTGACGGAACTGCGCATTACGATGGAGCCGGATGAGTTTCGTGCGCTGGCAGATGCCTTTGACGTCAAAGTACAAATGACCCGTGAGACGCAAGACAGCAAATCGCGCGCCTTGAATACAGAACTGGACGAAAGACGTGTCGTCTTTTTGAACACCGCCTTGCCGATCCTCGAACAGTTGATGGTAGAAGCTGGCGCGGCGGTCGTGTTGGAGCGTCGTTCTGTGTTTATCGGATCCAATGCTGTAGACATCACGCGGGTTGCGGTGGAGCGGCTGAATGCTGCGCTCGCGAATGACGACATTACCCCTGAACAATAGCGCAAGAACCGCGTGCTTGCTCCGACCGGACGGAGTTGTTAGGCACGATGCTAACCAATTGAGTACGAAGGATAGCTGTCATGACAAGCTCGACCACCAGCGCGGATATTCAGATGATCCAGCGGATACTGCCGCATCGTTACCCCTTTTTGCTGGTGGACAAGGTAATCGATATTGACGGAACCGCTTCTTGCTTGGGTATCAAAAACGTCACGATGAATGAGCCGCATTTCCAAGGGCACTTCCCCGGTATGCCAATTATGCCCGGTGTGACCATCGTCGAGGCGATGGCGCAAACCGCAGCGGTCATGGTTGGTGTAACGCTCGAGATGCTGGACAAGGAAATGAAGGTTTACTTCATGGCCATCGACAAAGCCAAATTCCGGCGCAAGGTTATCCCCGGCGACGTTCTTGAGATGCGTCTGACGACCCTGCGCGGTAAGCCTGGTGGCAAGGTTTGGAGATTTGGCGGCATTGCCTCCGTGGAAGGCGAAATGGCCGCTGAAGTTGAATTTACCGCGATGATGGATATGGGGTAAGCGTATGGGCAACATTCATCCCAGCGCAGTGATAGAGCCGGGTGCGCGGATTGACCCGACTGCCGAGGTCGGCCCCTTTTGCATTGTAGGCGAGGACGTGACACTCGATGCCGGGGTTGTTTTGAAAAGCCACGTGGTCGTGACCGGAAACACCAGTATCGGAGAAGAGACCGTAATCTTCCCGTTTGCGGTGATCGGGGAAATTCCACAGGACCTCAAATTCAAAGGCGAAGCCAGCCGACTGGTGATCGGCAAACGCAACCGCATTCGCGAGCATGTCACGATGAACTGTGGCACCGAAGGCGGGGGCGGGGTCACCACCATCGGGGATGACGGTCTGTTTATGGCCGGATGTCACGTCGCGCATGATGCTCAAATCGGGGATCGCTGCATTCTTGTAAATTCGGTGGCGATTGCCGGTCATTGCGTACTGGAGGATGATGTGATCGTGGGAGGACTGTCCGGCGTGCACCAATTCGTCCGCATCGGGCGCGGGGCGATTATTGGCGCGGTCACCATGGTGACTAATGACGTCATTCCCTACGGTCTTGTGCAGGCGCCGCGGGGGGAACTGGACGGGCTCAACCTTGTCGGGCTCAAACGCCGTGGCGTGGAACGCAGCGACATAACCGCCCTGCGGGCAGCTTTCCAGATGCTGGCACAAGGCGAGGGAACATTTCACGCGCGGGCGCATCGCCTGAAAGAGGAAACGACCTCGGAATATGTGCGCGAGATTGTCGACTTCATTCTTGCCGACAGTGATCGGCATTTTTTGACCCCGCAATAATGCTGGCGCTGGTTTCAGGTCGCGGCGCGCTGCCCGCTGCTGTCGCCGGTGCGCAGTCTGTGGCACCGCTGATTTGCGTATTGAAAGGTTTCGCGCCTGATGGTTTGGTGCCTGATATCACCTTTCGACTGGAGCATCTTGGAACCCTGCTGAGCCAGTTGAAGGCGCGCGGAGTAACAGATGTATGCTTTTGTGGCGCTATTGAACGCCCTGCCTTTGACCCCGGGGCGCTGGATCAGGCAACGCTACCGCTCGTGCCGGTTATGATGAAGGCCATGGGCACAGGTGACGACGGCGCTTTGCGCGCAGTTATGGCCTTGTTTGAAGATCACGGCTTCGCAGTGCAGGCCGCACATGCGCTTGCACCTGATCTGTTGGCACCTGAAGGTGTATTGTCTGCGGCACAACCGGATGCGCAGATGCACTCAGATGTAAATCATGCGGATGCCGTTCTGGCGGCATTGTCACCGCTGGATGTGGGACAGGGATGCGTGGTTGGTGGCGGACTGGTTTGGGGTATTGAAACAATTGGCGGCACCGACCACATGCTCTCCACTCTGCCAGACCAGGCAGCATCAAAACGCGCCGTGCTCGTCAAGCACCCCAAAACCGGTCAGGATCTGCGCGCAGACCTGCCGACCGTGGGGCCCGCCACGATTGAGAGGCTGGTCGCGGCAGGGCTCGCCGGTATGGTGATCGAAGCAGGTGCCGTATTGCTACTGGACCGGGATGAGACCATTGCGCGCGCTGATGCCGCGGGCCTTGTTCTCTGGTCCCGTCGTGCGGGGTGATGCGCGTTATCATCCTTGCCGGTGAACCATCGGGTGACCGCTTGGGTGGTGCACTGATGGCCGGATTGAAAGAACTGCAACCGGACGTGTCATTTGATGGGGTAGGCGGTGTTCAGATGCAGGCACAGGGCCTGCAGAGCCGCTTTCCGATGGAAGAACTCAGCGTGATGGGGATTGCGGAAATCCTGCCTAAGTATCGCGCACTCAAGGCGCGGATCGCAGAAACAGCGCAGGCGGTGATCGATACGCAGCCGGATGTTTTGATCACCATAGATGCGCCGGATTTCTCTCTGCGCGTTGCCAAGTTGGTCAAACAAAGCACTCAAATTCGGACTGTTCACTATGTCGCGCCGACAGTTTGGGCATGGCGTCCGGGACGCGCGGCAAAGATGGCGCAGGTGATCGATCACGTTCTCGCGCTCTTTCCGTTCGAACCACCGTATTTTACCGACCAAGGCATTGCTTGCGATTTTGTCGGGCATCCTGTTGTTGCTGAACCTGTAGCCTCCGAGCAGGACGCAGCAGACTTTCGCCGGGATACCAAGATCGGTGATGCGCCGCTTGTGATGGTTTTGCCCGGATCGCGCGCAGGTGAAGTATCGCGATTGGGCGAGGTTTTTGGCGCAGCCGTCGCGCCTGTCATTGCCGCACACCCGGACGCGCGTGTCGTCGTGCCTGCCGCAGCGCCAGTCGCCGACGCGGTAAAGGAAGTTGTGCGTAGGTGGCCCGTGGCCCCACTGGTTCTCGATCCGCGTGATCTGCCCATTGAGGCCGCAAATGCGCGCAAGCGTGCGGCCTTCCGCGCGGCTGACGTGGCGTTGGCAGCATCCGGCACGGTCTCGCTGGAACTTGCTGCAGCCCAGACGCCAATGGTTGTTGCTTACCGCATGCATTGGATCAGCTTCCGTCTGATCCGATGGATGGCGCTGGTGGATACAGTGACGCTCGTTAACCTCGTTTCCGACACCCGCGCAGTTCCGGAGTTTCTGGGGCCCGCATGCCAGCCTGAACCAATAGCGGCAGCGTTATTGCAGACACTGGCCCAACCGACCGCGCAACTTGAGGCAATGGAAACGACCATGGTGCGGTTGGGTCGTGATGATGCCCCGCCCGGACTGCGCGCTGCCCAGGCAGTTTTGTCCAGAATGCACGTGTGATCCAAAGGCTGCGAGGAACGCGCGCTTAGGTTCGGGCGGCTCCGCTACTGGTGCAGCTAAGGCACGGGTCAGCCTTTGTGAATCCAGCCGCCACCGTAGATCCGGCTGCTGTCTGGATCATAAAACACGCATGCTTGTCCGGGAGAAACACCTTCTTCAGGTGTAATCAGTTCAACGGTCGCCGTGTCAGCGTCAATGGGGCGGATGATTGCCTCTGTCGGTGGTCGGGTTGAGCGTACTTTGACCGCAACATGCCATTCACTGCGCGACGTCAGCGGCGCATCGCCCAACCAGTTGATTTCACGGACCGGAATGGTGCGTGTTGACAACATCGACTTTGGTCCGACGATGACGTGTCGTGCCTCGGGGTCAAGTTTGACAACATAGAGCGGGTCAGCGAGGCCACCGATCCCCAATCCCCGCCGTTGACCGATGGTGTAGTTCACCACGCCGTCGTGCTGACCCAAGACCTTACCAGTTGGATCGACGATGTCACCAGGCGCGGCTGCTTCGGGTCGAAGCTTGCGGATAACGGAGGCATAGTCGCCGTTTGGTACAAAGCAGATATCTTGGCTGTCAGGCTTGGCCGCAACGCTCAGCCCGTATTTTTCGGCCAGAGCGCGCGTGTCACCTTTTGACGGCAAATGCCCCAGTGGAAACCGCAAAAAAGCGAGCTGGTCGGGTGTAGTGGAAAACAGGAAGTAGCTTTGATCCCTGTTTGCGTCCGCGGCGCAATGCAACTCGGGGCCCTGCACGCCAAGCTTTCGCTGGATGTAATGTCCTGTCGCCATGCAATCCGCTTCCAGATCCTTGGCTGTTTCCAGAAGATCTTTGAATTTTACCCGCTCGTTGCACCGAATGCAGGGCACTGGTGTGGCACCGCCCAGATAACTGTCGGCAAATTCGTCAATCACCGCATCTTTAAAGATGTTTTCATAATCGAGCACGTAATGCGGAAAACCCATCTGTTCAGACACGCGACGTGCATCATGGATATCGATCCCGGCGCAGCAAGCCCCCTTTTTGGCCAGGGCCGCGCCGTGGTCGTAAAGCTGAAGGGTCACTCCCACTACATCGTATCCCTCGTCAGCAAGCATCGCTGCGACAACGGAACTGTCCACGCCGCCAGACATGGCAACGACAACCCGCGTCTCGGCGGGTGGTTTTGCAAACCCCAACGAGTTCAGCGGGGGGGAATAATCAAGTGGCATCGGAAGACTCCAGCAGTTGTGAGCGAATATAGGAAAATCCTAATTACTCTCAAGAGCCCGCTTCATGTGTCCTTAAGGTCAATTCGTCAAGGTGTGCTTCACGAGTAGAACTTTGGGTAAGAGTATGTATCTCAAGAAAGTTGATGGGCCGCGTTCTGTGACGCTGGCGGACGGTTCTATCATGACTCACGCTGATCTGCCGCCAGCCAACACACGTCGCTGGGTGGCGTCTCGCAAGGCGGCTGTTGTTCGTGGAGTCGCCTATGGGTTGATCAGTCAAACTGAAGCATTGAAACGTTATCAGATCAGCGAAGATGAGTTTCAAGAATGGGTTCGCGCGGTTTCCTTGCACGGAGAGGACGCCCTGAAAACCACTGCGTTACAAAAATATAGACAACTCTGAGTTGTTAATATAACTTTCTTCCAAACGGTAACGTGTGATTAACCTTTTTTAGTCACGGTTAATGCCAAGTTCAATGATGGCCGACCCGGAGAAGAATATGCGCGTACTGCTGGTTGAAGACGACCCAACGACCTCTAAGAGCATCGAGCTGATGTTGACCCATGCAAACCTGAACGTCTACGCGACGGATCTTGGAGAAGAGGGGATCGATCTGGCCAAGTTGTACGACTATGATTTGATCCTTCTGGACCTTGATTTGCCTGATATGAACGGCCACGAGGTCCTGCGCCAGTTGCGGCTTGCCCGCATTGAGACTCCCATACTAATTCTGTCTGGCGCTGATGACACCGAGAACAAGATCAAAGGGTTTGGCTTTGGTGCAGATGATTATCTGACCAAGCCGTTCCACCGTGAAGAGCTGGTTGCGCGCATTCACGCTATCATCCGCCGCTCTAAGGGTCACTCCCAATCTGTTATCGATACCGGCGCAATTTCTGTCAACCTTGACGCGAAGACGGTGAGTGTCGACAACAAGGCTGTGCATCTGACCGGCAAGGAATACCAAATGCTGGAGTTGTTGTCTCTGCGCAAGGGCACAACGCTGACGAAAGAGATGTTCCTTAACCATTTGTATGGTGGCATGGACGAGCCGGATCTAAAAATCATCGATGTGTTCATCTGTAAGTTGCGCAAAAAGCTCAGCACTGCGACAGGTGGCGATAACTATATCGAAACAGTCTGGGGGCGTGGATACGTCTTGCGCGATCCCGAGCCGCAACATGTTGATGACCCTCAGCGTATGGCAGTCGGCGCATAATTGCCTGTGCCGCCCGCGAAAGACGCGTGGCGGCATGCGTTTTGAAATGTGCGACGTCCTCACGGAATTCAACTGGACCTGACATAACTGCCCGCCTATCTATCGTGTAAACATGGTTTGGGGGGCATTGTCATATGGCGTCGGACGCGCTCGATCAAATGGACGATACCGCCGCGCGCAAAGAACTGGCGCGATTGGCAAAACTGCTGTCCGAGGCAAATTCAGCCTACCATCAATCTGATGATCCGGTTTTGTCGGATTCCGAATTCGATGCGCTGAAACGCAAGAATGCAGAGATTGAAGCCCGCTTTCCCCACCTCAAGCGGGGTGATAGTCCATCAGATATTGTCGGTGCTGCTCCGACCGAGGGGTTTTCTAAAGTTGCGCACGCGGTGCAGATGCTTTCGCTTGCGAATGCTTTTGACGACGAGGATATTCGGGAATTCGATCAGCGGATCAAAAAGTACCTCGGTATGTCGGACGGTGAACCTCTGACCTACACGGCGGAACCGAAAATTGACGGTCTTTCGCTATCGCTGCGATACGAAAACGGCACGCTGGTACAGGCCGCGACACGCGGTGACGGGGCGACCGGGGAAAACGTGACCGAAAACGCCCTTACTATTTCAGACATACCTCAAAAGATCTCCGGGGCACCCGATGTGTTGGAAGTCCGGGGTGAAGTTTACATGTCACACCCGGATTTCGCTGCGCTCAACACTACGCAAGAAAGAACCGGCGGAAAGACATTTGCCAACCCAAGAAACGCAGCAGCGGGATCACTGAGACAGCTTAATTCAGAGATTACCCGCGATCGTCCTTTAAGGTTTTTTGCCTATGCTTGGGGGGATCTGTCGGATCCACTGGCAGCGACACAGCAAGGGGCCATTGATCGTCTGGGTGCGTTGGGCTTTGTGACCAATGATCTCACACGGCAATGCTCTGGCCCGTCTGAAATGCTGGCGCACTACCGTGAAATTGAGGCGCAACGCGCCACTTTGCCTTATGATATCGACGGTGTTGTTTACAAAGTGAATGATCTCGCCCTGCAAGAGCGGCTTGGTTTTCGATCTACGACACCTCGTTGGGCGATCGCCCACAAATTCCCGGCTGAACTCGCTTGGACATGGCTGAAAGCTATCGACATTCAGGTCGGGCGCACTGGCGCGCTTTCGCCCGTTGCCCGGCTTGAACCCGTAACCGTTGGAGGTGTCGTGGTGTCCAATGCCACGCTCCATAACGAAGACTATATTGCTGGGTTGGACAGTAAGGGAGATGTCATTCGCGAGGGGAAGGATATACGTGAAGGCGACTGGGTGCAGGTTTACCGCGCCGGCGATGTTATCCCGAAAGTTGCGGACGTTGATCTGACAAAACGGTCCGCTACGGCCAAGCCTTTTGTGTTTCCACAGACATGCCCGGAATGTGGTAGCGACGCCATCAGAGAAGAGGGTGATGCGGTACGTCGCTGCGTCGGAGGGCTAATCTGCCCGGCGCAGGCCGTTGAGAAACTGAAGCATTTTGTTTCCCGCGCGGCGTTCGACATCGAAGGGCTCGGCGCGAAACAGGTGGAACAGTTTTACAATGACGGCTGGGTAAAGGAACCGGCAGATATCTTCACCTTGAAAGACCGCTTCGGCTCTGGTGTTCAGCAGTTGAAAAACAAAGAGGGTTGGGGCGAAAAATCTGCGCAAAACCTCTTTGCCGCTATTGACGAAAAACGCCGCATCCCGCTGGCGAGACTCATTTTTTCACTAGGTATTAGGCACGTGGGCGAAAGTGCTTCGAATCTCATCGCGCGTCACTACGGTGATTTCGAAACCTTTGTGCAATCGATATCGGCCGCCGCCGAATTGCATGGCCCCGAATGGGAAGACCTGCTGAACATTGATGGGGTTGGAACAGTCATGGCGACATCGCTTGTTCAATCCATGACGTCACCGTCAGAACGAGCCTCTATCGAACGCTTGGTATCGGGGTTGAATGTAGAGGCAACCCAAAAACCCGACACACAGGACAGCCCTGTCGCAGGCAAAACCATCGTGTTTACAGGGACGTTGGAGAAAATGACGCGTGCCGAAGCAAAGGCGCGTGCAGAACGTCTCGGTGCCAAAGTGTCAGGATCGGTTTCTGCCAAGACTGATCTGCTCGTCGCGGGACCTGGTGCTGGATCCAAAGCCAAAAAAGCAGCCGATCTTGGAGTGGAAACCATCGACGAAGATGACTGGCTGGCATTGATCGAGGGCAAATGAAGGGCCGCCCTGAAATACTGTTCGAACTTTTTGGTGATTTGCAGAATTTGGCAGGCGTCGGTCCCAAAACTGCACGGCATTTTGAAGGCCTGAACGTCGCAGCACCACGCGATCTATTGTTTGTACTGCCGCATTCAGGGATTGACCGGCGGCGTTGCGCATCTATTGCGGGGCAGGATTTGCCAGCAACTGTCACTGTGGCGGTCACAATCGGCACGCACAATCCGCCGCGCACGAAAGGTGGGGCGTATCGGGTGTGGGTCAACGATGAAACAACAGCTTTTCAACTGGTTTTTTTCCACGCCCGCGGTGACTACTGGAAGCGCAGCCTGCCAGAAGGGACGCGCCGTGTGGTGTCAGGCAAGCTGGAGTTGTTCGATGGCACCCCCCAGATGGTCCACCCGGATCATATCGTTGAAGAAGCAGAAGCATCATCAATCCCGCTCTTTGAGCCGGTATATCCTCTGGTGGCCGGCATCACTCAAAAACTGATGTGGAAGGCAACAAGAAGCGCGCTGGACAGGTTGCCTGCTTTGCCTGAATGGATCGATCCCGAGCAAAAAAAATCTGCCGAATGGGCTGACTTTAAAGAAGCGATGATTGCGGCACATACGCCCACCTCGCAATCCGACATTCAGTGGACTTCCCCGGTCCGGGCAAGGTTGGCATATGACGAACTGATGGCTCACCAACTTACGCTCGCCCTTGCGCGGGCGAATGCCCGGCGTAAAAAAGGCCGCGCGACCACAGGCGACGGGGCATTACAGCGGAAAGTTCTGGCTGATTTGCCGTATGCGCCTACAGGTGCGCAGCAGCGTGCTATCGACGAGATCGGGCGCGACATGGCAGGCACAATGCGGATGAATCGTTTGCTGCAGGGCGATGTGGGTGCTGGTAAAACGCTCGTCGCACTGATGGCCTTGGTTCGTGCGGTTGAAGCGGGCGGGCAGGGTGTTCTGATGGCTCCAACCGAGATATTGGCGCGCCAGCATGTCGAAAGTTTGCGTCCCATGACTGAGTCGGCGGGCATTGTGCTGGAAATACTCACAGGCCGCGACAAAGGTAAGGAGCGCGCGGCCAAGCTGGCAGCGCTCGAGAACGGCGATATTCAGATATTGGTCGGAACCCACGCCGTGTTTCAGCAGGATGTGACCTTCAAAGATGTACGACTGGCCGTGGTCGACGAGCAGCATCGCTTTGGTGTTCGACAACGGCTTGCCTTGGGGGAGAAAGGCCAAGCCGTGGATGTATTGGTCATGACCGCCACGCCGATCCCGCGGTCGCTGGCACTTGCCCAATACGGGGATATGGATGTGTCGATCCTCGACGAAAAACCCGCCGGACGGAAGCCTATCAAGACGGCGCTGGTCAGCACCGAGAGGCTGGACGCAGTCGTTGAAAGGCTGCGCAACGCGATTGCGGAAGGACGCCAGTGTTATTGGGTGTGCCCGCTTGTTGAGGAAAGCGAAGTCATCGACCTGACCGCGGCCGAACAACGGTTCAAGCACTTGCGGGCAGCCTTGGGGGAAGGAAATGTCAGCCTTGTACACGGACAGATGCCCGTCGCCGACAAGGATGCGGCCATGGAACGTTTTCAAAACGGGCATAGCAAGGTGCTGGTTGCCACGACGGTGATCGAAGTGGGCGTAAACGTGCCTAACGCGACCATTATGGTGATAGAACGCGCTGAAAGTTTTGGTCTTGCTCAGTTGCACCAAATGCGGGGTCGCGTTGGACGGGGCGAAGCGGCTTCGACCTGTGTACTGCTTTTTCAATCTCCGTTGTCAGACACGGGGCGCCGCCGGCTGGAAATTCTTAGGGATTCAGAAGATGGGTTCGCCATTGCCGAGCAAGATCTGGCAATGCGAGGCGCGGGTGACGTCATCGGTACCGCGCAATCCGGCATCCCCAAGTTCCGCGTTGCTGACCTTGAACGACAAGCGTCTCTTATGGCGGTGGCTCAATCCGATGCGCGTGCGCTGTTGTCGGTTGATCCGAGCTTGGAAAGCCCCCGTGGGCAGGCAGCGCGCCTTCTTTTGTGGCTGATGCGTCAGGATGAAGCAATTCGCCTGATATCAGTAGGTTAGAATTTTTGTTCTCTTTTGTTCTCAAAAAGTTCTTTACAATGCGTGAATAAAATGAGAACAAATAAGCAACACGCAAGGAGGCCGGTATGAACAGAATTACACAACTCAAAGCTATGACAAGCCGGGTTCAAGACACGCTTGTTCAAGATGTCATCGGTGCCGCCGCCTTGGTTGTGATGCTGGTTGTATGCCTGCATCTGCCTGACTTTATTTAATTTCTGCCTGCGCTCTCACGCCGGAACACTTGTTGCACCTTCCCCAATCCGGTGCTCGAGATGAAACACTGCCTGTTCCGCATCTCACTTTAGGGTCTGACCCGCGAGTGTCCTCGGAGTCCCCGTGAGTAACGCTTCAACTACGCCGCCGCCCACCAGGACGGCGGCGTTTTTTTTTTATTCAAAGCCATACGCCAATCGCAGACCGCCCCAATGCCGGCTTTGCACGTAGATCGGTGCTGACAAGTCTTTCATCATCTTGAAGGCACCACCACCCATATCGCGGCGGTATACTTGCAGCAGAAATTCCTGTGTATTGCGTCCTGCCTTTAATCCTACTCTGTCGTCAAAAATCCGCCGGTTACGGCAATTTGCCGTGTTCCAGACCGGATCATCCGAAGGCGGGTGCGAAAATTTCTTGTTGTGTGTAGGCAGATATCCGTTCACGTCCACTGCGGCGCAGAACACAACACGTGGATCAATAGCAAGCGCTGGCTCCTGTACCGGCGGCAGTAACTCGTCCAAAAGCTTCGTTGCTTCAGTGAGATACTGTTCAGGATTGCTGCCGGGGATGGCGCGATAGTTTCGGTCAAACAGCTTGCTCATTGTTGTTGCACCCGTTGCCACTGCATCCTCAAGTCGTTCTTCGACTTGGGACACAAGAGACTTGATCGCATGAATAAAGGGCACATCAGGCGAGGAACCGTTCAATAGCGCTGTGGATTGCACAATCGTCTCTGATGTATCGATCAACCGCAGGACACGTTCATGCGTACTTTCAATGCCGTGTGTAGTGCCCTTCACAGAGGTTTTGATGTCATCGAGTGCAGGCTGCAGCTCGGCAATGACAGATCCCATTTGTTCGGCCTGTCGCGCAATGCGCTGCGCCTGATCGTTGGCGGACATCACCGAAGCCTCCATGCGGGTCAGGGCCGTATCGGTACCGCTGGCTGTTTCAAGGATGTCTTCTGCTTCTGCGGCAATGTGTTTGGCGTCATCGCCAAGCGTCGCAATCCATTTTGTCAGTGTTTCGATGTTATCCGAAATTTGAACTGCAGCAGACCGTGTCTGCTGTGACAGATCATTGATCGCTTCGGCGACCACGGCGAAACCACGACCGGCTTCTCCCGCGCGTGCGGCTTCAATCTTGGCGTTTATTGCCAGCGTGTTGACTTGATTGGCGATTGTAGCGATCTGCTGGTTGTTGGTTTTCACCGCGCTCAGCGTCTCAGAGACATTCTGTGTCCGAGAAGACAGTTCCTGAACCCATGACGCAACCGCACGCGACTTCTCGCCCGACGTCCGCACCATGCCTGCTGAAGTTTCAACATCGCGTGCGGTTTCTTTTGAGTGACGCGCCATTTCGCCGACAGCGGCATGCACGTCCTTGTTTGTGGTCGCCATTTGAGCCGTACGCTCTTCAAGCAGTCGGACACCCTTAGTTTGTGCTTGCGCGTGCTCTTCGACTAAATCGAGAAATCCGGCGATATCAACGATTTCATATCCCAAATCCGCCGCCGCGGCTGAGAGCCTGTCTGCTTTCGGCGCAGACTGGATGTGTTCTTGTAGTGCCATGTCGCTCCACCGATGGTTTCGGCAAGCATGGCATCATTTTCCTAAACAATAGCTAAAAGCTGCACTAGGCGCAGTTGGATTGCAGCGCCGTCTCCATGGCCTCACAGCTTGCTTCTATGCACAACAGGATGGAGGCGTGACGGTTGCGATAGTCTCTCGCAGGTTCCAGCACTTCAAACCCCTCGAACGGAGCCGCGGGCACCGGTCCTTGATCTTTCAGCATTGCACGCAACTCATCCCGTGCCTTGACCAGATTGGGCAATGTCTGACCGATGACGGCCTGCGCTGTTACCGCCGCTGCCGCCTGTCCCAGTGCACAGGCTTTGACATCTTGTCCAAAGGCGGAGACCTTGCCGTCCTGCACATCAATATCCACGGTGACGGCCGAGCCACAGAGCGGAGAGCGCTTTTTCACCGTTGCCATCGGATTTTCCAGACGGGAATGATGTGGGATATCCGCCGCAAGCTCAAGAATGCGGCCAGAATAGAGTTTGATCAGGTCAGTGTCAGCGGGCATTCTCAGTTCTTCCAGTTGATCCGGCTTTAGCAATAGTAAATAGGTGTGCTGAAGCCAAAGCAAAAGGTATTTTCGATGGCACAGGACCCTGCTGAAACACTTGGCGCTTTTGATGTCGATGCGTTGCGATTCAACTCGGACGGTTTGATCCCGGCGATTGCGCAAGATGACGACAGCAACGAAGTCCTGATGCTGGCCTGGATGAATGCCGAGAGCATTCAAAAAACGCTGCAATCAGGAAAAGTGACCTATTGGAGCCGCTCGCGACAAAGCTTCTGGGTCAAAGGCGAAACGAGCGGCAATACTCAAGAACTGGTTCAATTCCGCTTTGATTGCGATCAGGATTGTCTGCTGGTGAAGGTCAGACAGCGTGGCCCCGCGTGCCACACCGGACGGCGTAACTGTTTTTATCGCGCTGTAGAAAATGGCAGTGTCGTCGAGTTGATGACACCGGAGGGCTAGTCGAGCCCGACCATGTGCCGGATATCTTCGGGCCTGCGCCCCTCGGCCCGGTATTTTGACAAGGCGCGTGCATCGTCACGTTTTGCCAGCCGTTTTCCGGCGTCATCGCGGATCAGCTCGTGGTGCAGATATTGCGGTGTCGGCAACGACAAAAGCGTTTGCAGCACTAGGTGAATTTGCGTCGCCTCAAACAAATCCTCGCCGCGAACCACGTGACTGATTTGCTGTGCCGCATCATCGACCACAACCGAAAGATGGTATGATGTGCCAAAGTCGCGACGGGCAACAACGATATCGCCTATTGTATCAGGCAAGTCAGCAAGCGGGATAACGGCCGCTGAACTGAGGCGGGGGTTAGCTTCGGTAAAAGACAGTTTTTGTGCGCCTGACTTTGCGCCAATGATCTTGACGGCGCGCGTCATATCCAACCTGAGAGCGGGCCCATGCGGCATGGGCCCTGTGCGACAAGCCGCGCGGCAAGTGCCGGGATAGATCGGCCCGTCCGGGCCATGAGGGCCCGCAACGCCTTCTTGAGGGGCGCTCAACGCGTCGCGAATATCGCGTCGCGTGCACTGGCAGGGAAAGATGACACCCATATCCCACAGACGCCGCAACGCTTCGTCATAGGCATGTAGGTTATCCGACTGGCGCAATACAGGTTGTTCCCAATTTAACCCAAGCCAATGCAAGTCATCAAAGATTTGCTGTTCCCATTCAGGCCGGGCGCGAGACTGATCAATATCCTCGATGCGCAGAACAAAGGCACCGCCATTCTTTGTCGCCAGATCAAATGCGGTAAGCGCGGAAAAAGCATGCCCCAAATGCAACGGGCCCGTCGGAGACGGCGCAAAGCGCGTTCGCATTACTAAGCCTTTTCAATCACATAAACGGTAGAGTTCAGGTCAATCTTTGTCAGATGAGGGCCATGTTCCTTGAATAGGAGGTGCGCGGCGCCGCAATCCAGCCATTCGTTCAATCCTGCTTCGTTGGCAGGATCAGCCAATGCATGATCGTTGAAAGATAGAACCAAAAGCCCGCCACTTGCCAACCCGTTCATCAAGCTGTGCAATACAGAGATTGGCGCCGCACCCGCCCCAATTACCCCAATTGCAGCAATGGCCGCGTATTCGCCGGGCTGATGGGGCAGCGGGGTGTCGGCATCTATCTGGGAAAGCGTTCGGTACGCTCCTTTGCTGCGGGCTTCGGCCAGCATGTCCGCCGAGAGATCAACCCCGTCGATGACCTCAAAACCGGCGGTCTTCAACGCCAACCCAGACAAACCGGTGCCACATCCGAAATCCAGAATAGGCGCCGAGAGATCGGTCATCTGATCAGCCAAGGCGGCTGCGCATCGCCCCGGTGTGACATAACCGTTTTCAGCGACTTCTGCTTCGTAGGTTGCTGCCCATTCGTCGTAGAGCTGACGGGTCGACGCCGCATCGCGTGCGTCATAAACCTTGTCGAGAAATTTTTCTGTCATACCGTCAAAGCGTAACGAGCCCAGCGGTAATGTCCAGCCTCACACAGGCGCGAGCGCCGCGCCGAGCCATTGGCGCCAGTCCGCTTTGGCACGATCCGTATAGGCTTTGTAACGGTCTTTGCGTCCGCGCCGTCCTCCTTTGAGCCCTTCGACAGGGGGAAACAGCCCGAAATTGACATTCATCGGCTGAAAGGTCTTCGCCTCTGCGCCGCCTGAGATATGTGTGATCAGTGCGCCCGTAGCCGTTGTGTCAGGGGGCGTCTCAAGTCTGTCGCCCTTGATCTCAGAGGCCGCCAGCCGGCCCGCCAACATCCCCATGGCGGCGGATTCAACGTATCCTTCGACGCCAGTTATTTGCCCGGCAAAGCGGATGTTGGGCTTTGACCTGAGCCGCATCTGGCCATCCAGGAGTGTCGGAGAATTCAAGAAAGTATTGCGGTGAATGCCGCCAAGACGGGCGAACCGTGCATTTTCCAAACCGGGAATGGTTTTGAAAACATCAGCTTGCGCGCCGTATTTCATTTTCGTTTGAAATCCGACGATGTTGTAAAGCGTGCCGAGCTTGTTGTCGCGGCGTAGTTGCACCACCGCGTAAGGTCGCGTGTCAGGTTGGTGCGGGTTCGTGAGCCCCACCGGTTTCATCGGTCCAAAACGCAAGGTTTCCCGGCCGCGTTCCGCCATGACCTCTATGGGGAGGCAGCCGTCGAAATATCCCGCAGTTTCGCCTTCTTTGAATTCCGTTTTGTCAGCCGCAAGCAGCGCATCGATGAAGGCCTCATACTGCTCTTGCGTCATTGGACAATTCAGATAGGCGGTGCGCTCCTCTTCAGTTTCACCCTTGTCATACCGCGACTGCATCCACGCCTTGCTCATGTCGATACTGTCGAAATAGACGATTGGCGCAATCGCGTCGAAAAAAGCGAGAGCTTCCGCGCCGGTTTCAGCAGCGATCGCCGTTCCCAAACGCCCGGAAGTCAACGGCCCCGTGGCCACGATCCAGTGACCTGCGTCCGGCAGGGTATCAACTTCACCAAGTGATATCGTGATCCGGGGATGCGCAGTTAGCGCATCGGTTACAGACTGCGCAAACGGATCGCGATCCACCGCCAATGCACCACCTGCGGGCAAGCGGTTACGGTCTGCCATTTGCATGATCAGCCCGTTTGCTTGACGCATTTCCCAATGGAGCAGACCAACGGCATTTTGCTCATGATCATCAGAGCGGAAAGAGTTCGAACACACCATTTCGCCCAGATATCCGGTTTGATGTGCAAAGGTCTCGACCTGCGGGCGCATCTCATGCAGCACCACATCAACGCCCATTTCAGCGGCCTGCCATGCGGCTTCGGACCCGGCCATGCCGCCACCGACGATGTGAAGTTTCTCTGTCATGGCGCGGATGTAGTTCGTGATGCTTGCGGGTGCAACTCAAACTGTAAAGAGTGCGGGTGGGGGGAGAGAGCGTTTTGGGGTCGCCGCTGCGGGCATGTCGGATCAGTGAGAGGCTGATCTGGAGGGACCTTCCGGCGAGGCGGCGACCCAAAATCGTTCAACAGCGCAATGCGCTCGCCCCAAATGTGTCACGATCCTGCCGCATTTTAAATGCCTCATTTTGAAACTGTGTCGCGCGCATGTGGAAACAATCATGACACCATAATGCCGCTACGTCATTTTGCTGCGGGGTTGCGCCTGATTGCGATCCGCTAAACGTTAATGGCGTGCGACGAGGGAGGTGGCATGGCATTGAAGTTGGATGCAGACGCGTTGAATGCGTTTCTCGAAACAGCTTTTCTTCAGGTTAAGGGCGAGTTTGAAGTTGAAGCAGTGACCGAAGATACGATTCGCATGCGCCTGTTGGTCGGCGAACGGCACCTGCGCCCCGGCAATACGGTGTCTGGCCCCTCTATGTTTTCGCTGGCCGATGTCGCAGCCTACTTGATGACGCTTGCGCGTATCGGTCCGCAGGCGCTGGCTGTTACGACCAATTGTTCAATTGATTTTATGCGCAAGCCGGCAGCAGGTGTTGACCTGATCGCAGAAGGCAGGTTGCTAAAACTGGGTCGGGTTCTCTCCGTCAGCGACGTTTTGCTCTATTCCGAAGGGCAGGATAAGCCGGTTGCCCGGGCTACTCTTACTTATTCCATCCCGCCAAAAGCCCCGTAAGGGCACGTACACAAAAAACGGCCGGGGCAAGCCCGGCCGAAGGAAGAGGTCTGTCGAGGCGCCCGGGGAGGCTACGCCCGCCAGAACACCTTGGAGGCCTCGTATCTGGCCTCTTCCGGTGTCAGCCCAACATCGCGCAGTTCCCAATCAGTCAAGTTCCTCAATGCTTTTCGGGTTTCGCGACGCATACTCCACTTGGACAGGCACACCGCGAACTCCACCGCGACGACAGAGGTCGTTGGCACAAAGCGTGCTTCTGACAGATATGTCAGGGTTTCGGACGGTATCGTTGATGTGCGTGTCATGGGAATCTCCTAAATTGTATTGACACAATGCAGCAAAATGCCTACAAGATATGGGTACAATAAGCGATACAAAAGCGCTAGGGAAACATTGTAATGGATACAATTTGGCAGCCGGACCAATTGACCGGGCAGGGGCCGAAATATCGCGCCCTGTCGATGATGATCCGTGACAGCATCGCGTCAGGCGCGCTTCGCGAGGGGGAGAAGCTCCCGCCGGTGCGAGAGTTGGCATGGCATTTATCCATTACTCCGGGCACTGTTGCCCGCGCATACACGGTGCTCACCGATGAAGGTGTGCTGCGGGCCGAAGTCGGACGTGGAACATTTGTTGCGCAACCTGAAGGTGCCAAGCCGATCTACAAAGAGCCGCTGATTGAAGAGGACAGCGCAATCCACAATGCTGAGACCGAGGGATATCAGGTCAATCTCGTGTCGCCGCATCTGCCTAGCGTCGGGCAGGCTGCCCTGATCCGCCAACTGCTCGGAGAGGTCGCCGAGGATCCACCCTCTGGGATGATGCATTACCCAAACCGGCGCAACCAGCAACCGGCCGTTGATGTTGCTGCGGAATGGATGTCTGCGACGGCGCTTGATAATGTGCATCCGCGTCAGGTCGTGCTGACACACGGCGGGCAAAATGCGATCCTGACAACGATGCAGACGATCCTGCGTGGTCGTAAGCCAGCAGTTCTGGTCGAGGCGCTGTCCTATCCGGGTTTTCGCCGTGCCGCCGAACTGCTGCGGGCCGATGTCGTACCGGTGGAAATGGACGAATACGGCATAAGGCCTGACGCGCTGGAAGAAGCGGCGCGCATGCATGACGCGCAAATCCTTTGTACCTCACCCGAAGTGCACAACCCGACATGCATTTGCACGCCGCTGGAACGGCGCCGCGAAATCGCTGCCATAGCACAGCAGCACAATATTCAGATCATAGACGATGATTGCTACCGGCTTGGTCAGGCGCAGGCCCCTGGGTATCGCCGGCTGGCTCCAGATATCAGTTGGCACATTTCATCGGTTTCCAAAAGCATCACACCCGCTCTGCGCATCGGCATTGCCGTCGCGCCAGAAGCTCGGGCAGGGCACTTGAGACGTACGGCCGAGAATTCATTTTTCGGGATTGCTACGCCGATGGCGGATTTGACGGCGAAACTATTTGCCGACCCTCGGCTGCCCGGATTGATGGAAAAGGCAAAATCCGAAATAGAGGAATACGTTAAGTCCGCCGTCAACATTTTGGGCAGCTATGACCTGCGGTGGCGCGCGGATGTGCCGTTTATGTTTTTAAATCTGCCATCGGGTTGGCGGGCCGGCGCATTTGTGCAGGCCGCCGAAGCTGAGGGCGTGCGCATCAGGCCGGCCGAGGAATATGCCGCGCGAGAGGCCCGCGCGCCTCATGCTGTCCGCTTTGCCATCAACGCCGGCGTTGGTCGGCAGAATTTCGAGGCCGCCATCGGCCGCTTGCGCAGTCTGCTGGACAATCCGCCGGAGCAAATCAACGTCTAAGCATGGGGTAAAATAATACCTATTTCTTAAGGTGTTGTATTATATGAATTTTTACGACCATAACGCGCTTGACCCGTAAAATCGAACAGGTATAACCCCCCAATCTGAATTTAGCGCCCGGAATATCCCGGTGCGGAAACCTCAAATGGGGATTCGTCCATGAAAACCTTTTCTGCAACACCAGCAGACATCGACAAGAAATGGATCCTGATCGACGCGGAAGGCGTCGTTCTGGGCCGTCTCGCGTCGATTGTTGCACAGCGTCTGCGCGGCAAACACAAGCCGTCTTTCACACCGCATATGGATTGCGGCGACAATGTCATCGTGATCAATGCCGACAAGATCCAACTGACCGGCAAAAAACGTGAAGAAAACCACTATTGGCACACGGGCCACCCTGGTGGGATCAAGTCGCGCACCAAGGCAGAGATCCTCGAAGGGGATCATCCAGAGCGCGTGGTGACGCTGGCCGTCAAGCGTATGCTGCCCGGCAACCGGCTGAGCCGCAAGATCATGACCAACCTACGGGTTTACGCAGGCGGTGAGCATCCGCATGACGCGCAAAGCCCTGAAGTTCTGGATGTTAAATCCATGAACAGCAAAAACACGCGGAGCGCATAAAGATGGCTGACGAAATCAACTCTCTTGAAGACCTCGCAGGTGCCGTCACCGAGACCATCGGCGCCGTGCAAGGTACCGAAGTCGAAATGACGCCCCGCGAACCGCAGCGCGACGACCTTGGCCGCTCATACGCCACAGGCAAGCGTAAAGACGCCATTGCGCGCGTTTGGATCAAACCGGGCTCCGGTAAGGTTACCGTCAACGGCAAGCCGCAGAATGAATACTTTGCGCGTCCAGTGCTGCAAATGATCCTGGCGCAACCGTTCTCCGTCTCTGGCACGGTCGATCAGTTCGACGTCTTTGCCACCGTGAAAGGTGGCGGCCTGTCTGGTCAGGCGGGCGCGGTAAAGCACGGTATCTCAAAGGCGCTGCAACTGTATGATCCCAGCCTGCGCGGCGCGTTGAAAGCGGCCGGCTTCCTGACCCGCGACAGTCGCGTGGTCGAGCGGAAGAAATACGGTAAAGCCAAGGCACGTAAGAGCTTCCAGTTCTCCAAGCGTTAATTCATTCAGGTCTACCCTGGTCGGATTTCAACGGTCGCAAGAAATTGCGGCCGTTTTTTTGTACGACATCTTATCTGGGGGCAACAGGTCGTCCGGATAGCGTGCGCAGCTGTGCAAAATGGGTTTACAGATCGTTAAAAACGCCTGAACTATAGAAACCATAAAAAACACGAGCAGCAAAACAGGCACAAAGTGCTCAACGTCAAACCAACACCGCGTCAGCGCAGATACGATAACGCGTCGCATCTGATTTACATCCACATCGGGAAATGTGGTGGCGCGTCCTTGTGGAATGCGATCCAGCGCAGTGAAAAGCTTGCTGAAACTTTCGACAAGGTCTCCAAGACGCATGTAGAGCGGCCTCCAGTGCATCAGCAGTCTCGTTACCTGATCGTCGTGCGCGACCCGATCCGCAGGGCACTATCTGCGTTTAACTGGCGATACCGTCTGGTTGTTCGGGAAGGCAGCCAGAAAAACAGGTTCGAAGGCGAATTTGATACGCTGTGCCGCTACGAGACACTCGATGCTCTCGCCTTGTCCCTTTATGGTGAGAGCGGTCTTGATCTTGCGGCTGCTCGCGACTTTCGTGCGATCCATCATCTGCGCGAAGATATTTCATTTTACTTGGGCGATCTTCTGGATGCGATCCGTCCGGTCCAGATTTACGGCGTTCTTTTCACAGAGCGACTTGCGTGGGACGCGCAACGCGTCCTTGATGTCGCGACGCTCAGAACCGTACATGAAAACAAGTCTGCAACACCGCCAAGTCAAAAACATCTGTCACAACAAGCAATCGACAACCTGCGTCGCTTTCTGGCCAAGGATTTCAACGCAATTGAAAAGCTTTTGGCGATGCATCCCGTGCCCGTGACACCCGAAATGACGTCAGTGTAGTGGGGGCTGTGGCTCGCTTTTTCGGTAAATTTGCCGCAGTATCGGGCTGAATATGCAAGAATTTGACATCGGTGGCTGTTCACCTTGCGTGATTTTTGACTTGCTCTTAACGTTCGCAGGAAGTGAAAAGGCCAACGGCGATGTCCAGTACGTTTCATAAATACGGCGGTTTCAGTACGGTCAGCAAGGTCGTGATGGATTTCTACGAGAGGGTTCTCGACAGTGATGTGGTGGGCCATCATTTCGACGATGTCGACATGGCCCGATTGATGGATCACCAGACAAAGTTTGTCTCTTCTTTGATGGGTGGTCCTGCTGCGATGAACGACGACCAGCTCAGACGCGTGCATAAGGGGCTTGATATCACGCCAGCCGAGTTTGACGAGATCGTCACATTGCTAAGCGAGGCGATGGCCGACAACGGCATGGAGCATCAGGACATTCGCGCCGTCGCGCGGGAGTTTGAAAACAAGCGCCATCTTATTGTCGCTCAGGCAGTCTGATGACCAATATCGGATTGACAGCAATCAACGAGCAACTGCTGAAATCCATCGGCGTTGGCATCGCCATTATCCGGTATAAGGATTTGCGGTTCTTTTTTCATAACGCGGCCTTTGCGGAATGGTTTGGCGACCCTGACGACAGCGAAATCATCAATTCGACAATTGTTGAATTGCGTGAAACGGCGATGCAGTCCTTTCGCGAGACAGGGCGCTATGTCGGTGAGGTGAAGATAAAGCCAAAACGCCGCACACTCGTAATTAGTTTGAACTTGTACCTGTCTGAAATCGATGGGGAAAAGATGATCGTGGCTGAATGCCAGAACATCACACGCATGCGTGAACTGGAGCAGATGATTGACAGCTATTCCAACATGGTTGAGCGGAACACGCGCCAGTTGGAACGCGAAAAGGAGCGCGTTGAAAAACTGCTTTTGAACCTGATGCCGCGAAAGGTGTACGAGGAATTCAAAACCTTTGGGGTGGTGACACCCCAGCTTTATCGCAACGTGTCGGTGCTCATGCTGGATTTTGTAGGTTTCACCGATTTTACAGAGCAGAACGATCCCACGGTTACACTTGGCGAGTTGAATGATATTTTCACCGCTTTTGACAGGATCGCAGAACAGTTTGACGTCGAACGGATCAAAACGATCGGGGACGCCTATATGGCTGTTTCCGGCATGCCGGAACCGGCACCTGATCATGCCAGCGCCGTGGCAAACTGCGCTGTTCGTTTCCTGCGTTACCTGGAACGGCGCAACCAAAGCCACCGGTTCAAATGGGAAGCGCGGATCGGTTTGGGTACGGGTGCCGCGGTGGGGTCGGTCGTAGGCGTACAGAAATACGTCTATGACGTGTTTGGTCCCGCGGTGAACATGGCCGCACGCCTTGAGGTATTTGCAAAGCCGATGAAGATCGTTGCACCCATCGAGATGAAGTTCGATCTGATCGATGGTTTCCAGATTGATGAAATCGGAGAATACAAAATCAAAGGCCTGGGAACGGTCGAATTGATGAACGTCGAAGGCAACCTGTCGCTGGCGCGGTAACCAGTTCACAATACGCTGAATTGGCACAAAGCGGTTATTTCTGATAGTCTTTGCCCACCACTCGTAAATTTTCAGGAAGGAATTGTTATGAAGAAATTCGTAATCGAGCGTGATCTTCCCGGTGTTGGTGGCATGAGTAACGATGAATTGGGAGGCGCAACCGCCAAGTCAAATGACGCCTTGGCTAAATTGAGCGGGGACGTGCAATGGCAGCATTCATACGTCGCAGGCGATAAGACATTTTGCATTTATCTCGCGAAAAACGAGGATGCGATCCATAAACATGCGGAACTCAGTGGCTTTCCGGCCACGAAGATTACTGAAGTGAAAACGATTATTGATCCTACAACGGGGCAATAAGCGCGGCCGCCTCAACAAGGCCCGTCAACTGTCTGGAGCGATCAAACCCAGGCCACGCAAGTAAATACCAATTCCGGTTTCGAGAAGATCGTCAGCCGGGAACGGCGATGCACGCCCCGGCGAGTTTCGGGCAAACAGCTCAACCACGCCGTGGCTCATCGCCCAGATATGCGCGGAAAACATTGACGCGGGCGGTCGCTTGTCTGCAGGGATATGCTGACTGAGGTCGGATGCCGCCTTTTCCAGCACCGCGCTTGCTCGCGCCGAGACTGCAGCCAGTTCTGGCGAGCGGTTCACCGATATCCCACTTTCAAACATCGCGATATAGTGACCGGGGTATTTGCGTGCAAAGGCAAGATAGGCTCGCCCCGTCGCAGTAAAGGCTGACAGGGCAGAAGGTTGGCCTTCTTCGTAGGCGTATTCCATCAAATCGGCAAAAATTTCATACCCTTGCCGCGCGGCTTCCGCGATCAGATCCTCACGACCTTGAAAGTGCCGGTATACGGCTGCGGGTGTGACACCGGCCTGTTTGGCAGCTTCGGACAGTGTAAAGCCCGTCGGCCCCTTTTCCTCGATCAGTTCAAGCGCTGCATCAATCAATGCCTGTCGCAAGTTCCCATGGTGATACCCGCGTTTAGGCATGCCACAAGTCCAAACCACCGCATACCTTGGCGTCCACCTCGCCCACGGCATCGCGGTCTTTGCGGGTATAGTCGAGCGCTGACAACACCGTGCGTATCACATCAAGCCTGGCGCGCCTTTTGTCGTCGGACCGCACGATTGTCCAAGGTGCGGCAGCGTGATTGGATTTTGTCAGCGTTTCCCAAATGGCGCTTGAATACCTGTCCCAGCGTTTGAGACCTTCGACATCAATCCAGCTTAATTTCCACTGTTTCAGCGGGTCTTTTTCACGTGCAAGCATTCGCCGTAATTGTTCTGATTGCCCCACGTTGAGCCAGAACTTGAACAACTTGATATTGTCCTCGACAAGCATTTCTTCAAATGGGTTCACCTGCGCAAAAAAATGCGCGCGTTGTTCTGGCGTGCAAAAATCGAACACATGCTCCACGACCCCGCGGTTGTACCAACTGCGATCAAAAAAAGCGAGTTCTCCGCCTGCGGGCAGATGCTGGATATACCTCTGGAAATACCATTGGCTGCTTTCCGTCTCGGTCGGTTTTTGCAAGGCTACTATCCGCGCGCCACGTGGATTGAGGTTGGCGCGAAAGCGGCTGATCGTTCCGCCTTTGCCGGCACCATCACGGCCTTCGAACACAATGGCTATCCGTGTGCCACTTTCTTTTACCCAAGCCTGCATTTTGACCAGCTCAATTTGCAAGTCTTCCAGCTCTTTTTCATACTGTTCGCGATCCATGCGCTCTTGGTACGGATAGCTGTCGGCCAGAATATCGTTCTTGTCGGCGTCTTTTATCGAATGACGTACGTCTTTGGGGGCGTCATTTTCGTAGAACGCGCTGATGGCTCCGTCAAAAGGCAGGTCCATACGGCCTCCGTTTGTATTTATTTTCATATATATGGGATGTTAATACGATTAACGCAAACCCGCGCGGCGTTCGACCCGTGTGATGGCGTCCAGTGTTGCTTCAACATCAGCATGATGTGGCATGTGACCAACGCCGGGCATCCGTGTGAGCACCGCATCCGGCAGCTGCGCGGATAAAGGTTCGGCGTGAATGTCCATCGGCACGGTTTTATCGGCTTCACCGTGCAGAATTTCCACTGGCATTGTAAGCGAACCGTAGTGTGTCACCATTTCGCGAATATGCGGCTTGAGGTTATTGACCTGTTGCGCATTGGCGCGCAGGGCACTGCGCCGTAGGCTCATTTCCGGGCCAAAGTGTGCCAGATACCCTTCCGGCGGGCGTTGCGGGGCGAATATTTCGCCCAGCATATCCTGAAACACAGTCCGAGGTGTTACCGCAGTAATCAGCGGGATGGCGACTAGACTGCCGAACCGTGTTGAATTCATCCGGTAAAGCCAACCCAGCTTGCCGGGCCAAGGGTTTGCAACACCTGCGAGCAATACAAGCCCCGCTGTGTCTTTCGGTCTTTCGATGGCCCACGCCAGCGCGATCGCCCCGCCGAAGGAATGACCAACGACAATCGGATTGGTTACCCCGACCGCATCTGCTGCGCCCTGCAAAAGACGCGCTTGCAGCCGTGGCGGTTCATAGGCTTTTGACCAGGCGCCACCATATCCGGGAGGGCGCTCAGACCAACCTAGCCCCGGACGGTCGATCGCAATAACCCGGTGGGTGGTCGACAGCCGCTCTGCCAGATCAAACGTGAAATCACGCAAACTGCCACTCGCACCATGAATTAAAATAATATCAGTGCCTTGTCCGCTCACCTTAAGGTGAATTTTCGTACCTTCCACCTTAACAAATTGTCCGCTGGGTGGGTTGGTATCGCGTGCTTCTGCCTCGCGCGAGCCTGCGCGCCATTGGACCATGGCCACGCAAACAGCCGCGATCAGTCCAACCGAAACAAGCGTTTTAAAGGCCAATGGCGTCAAGATCATATGGCGTGTCCTGGTAAACTTCGGTCAACCAGTTGCCATATAGAAGATGTGCGTGACTTCTCCAGCGATTCAGTGGTTGCTGTGAAGGATCGTCATCCGGATAGTAATTCAGCGGCACGTTGATCGGTGTGCCTGCGTCAATATCTCGGTCGTACTCCTGCTTGAGCGTATCGCTGTCGTACTCGAAGTGATTGAAGATGTAGAGGGCGCGATGGCCTTTGTCTTCGACCAGGCACGGGCCCACTTCATCGCTGCCAAGCAAGGTCTTCAAACCGCTCGCCGCGTCGATCTCTTCCTGACGCATCTCGGTCCAGCGCGAAACCGGAATTACGCAATCGTCGGAAAACCCGCGCAAATAGGGTGATGCGGGCGCAAGGTTGCGATGCCGAAAGCATCCGAATGCCTTGGCGTCGAGCATGTGCTTTTTCACACCGTGAAAATGATTGATCATCGCCATTCCGCCCCAGCACACGCCGAAGGTGGAATGCACATTGGTCTGTGTCCAGTCCATGACTTCACGCAGTTCGTCCCAATAGGTCACATCCTGAAAATCCAGATGTTCGATAGGCGCGCCAGTAATGATCAAACCGTCGAATTTCTCCGATTTCACATCCTGAAACGGGCGATAGAACTCGGCCATATGTTCTGCTGCCGTGTTGCGCGTCTGGTGTTCGGACATGCGTATCAACTCAAATTCGATCTGCAATGGCGTCGCCCCGATCAATCGAGCAAACTGGTTTTCAGTCTGGATCTTTTTGGGCATCAGATTGAGCAGTGCGATGCGCAAGGGCCGGATATCTTGTCGGGCAGCCTGATCCGGGTCCATCACAGACACACCCTCACGCGTTAGCACGTCGTAAGCGGGGAGATCGGCTGGTATCTTGATTGGCATGTCAGCTTCCGAAGCTTGGGGTGGGCTGGAGAAATAGGACGTTGCGGATCAGGTCACAAGGGGGCAGGGATCACGAGGCAGTGACGCGGTTAAAGGCAGGACGCGACAAGATCGTCAAAGTCCTGCGGGGTCTGCAACGCCGAAACCTGATCTGCCGTCACCGTAATGCCCCAACGCGCCATCGCTGCATAGCGCGGCTGGCGGTGTGCAAGAGCCCGCGCATAGGTGAACCGGATAAAGTCATCCGGGTCGACCGCATTCTCGTCGCATCCCTTGCTGTCCAGATATTCGCGCCATGCAGCCGTCAGGAATGCAGGTTGATACGCCATCGGTTTGGGCGCGCGGTCAAAGCGCCTTATCAGTTCCTGAGTGTGGGCATCGTCACCCTTGATCCATATCATCAGACAGTGTTTTGAGAGATCCAACATGAGCGGATCGTTTTCATCTTCGGGATCAACCCACTCGCAGATTGACCCACCCGTATCGCAGATGAAATTCGGGTAGCCGTAGAGCGCTTCGGCGCGGCGGGCAAAGTGGCTGGTGTCGTAAAGAGCCGCGATTTCGGCCTGACGAAACTGCTCTTGGCGACGCTGGTATTCGTGCATTGCCAGACCACCTTTGTCCGGCGCGCCGGGCTTTCCGAGATAGGTCGCCACGGGCGAAAGGTTTTCAAAAGTGATGTTGGACCCGATGTAAATGCTGTCGCTCATCAAAAGATCACGCAGGAAAGGGACTTTCATTGCTTCGGCTTTGGCGTTATCGGCAATGTACTCTCCCATGTACCGGGTGCCGATACGGTAATCGATCGAGTAATGAAACCAGGTGCCGCTCGCCCGAAGCAGGTTGGACATATGTGTCTTTCCCAGACCTGACATGCCATAGACCAGCACGGATTTACGTGGCGCGTCACGCCACTCGGCGGCAGAAGAATAAAGCATCAAGCGGCCCTTCAGGGTCAGAATTCACCTGAGGTTTCCTAGCCTTGTGGGACCCTAGCGTCAATCGTGTGGCCGCGCAGCGGGAAAGCGGCGCAGCGCGCGTCCGTCGAGAATAACCAGACCGAGCGCCAGCAAAGCGAACCCAGCGTATGCGTTGGGTGCGAGCGTCTCTCCAAGCATCAATGCGCCTGCAATGATGGCAACCGGCGCTACCAGTAACGTCACCAGCATCAAGTTACCGCTGCCCGCCATGCCAAGCACCTGATAGTACAAAAGATAAGCGCCGGCTGTGGCGATCACGGCGTAATAGCCGATCGCTGCCAGCGTTCGTGGCTCAAGTGACAGGGTCAGCGGCCCTTCCACCCAGACTGCAATCGGGATGGTCAGCAAGCTTGAGCCAGTTAGCATTCCGGCGGCGGCCACCTGCGGAGCAAGACCTGACAGATGTTTACGCGCCCAGGCACCGGCAAGAGCATAAGACACTGTACCGGCAAGCACCGCGAGTTGTGCAAGGGAACGGATGTCAAAGTCGCGCAGATTTTCCAGACCGATCGCCGTCGCGACACCAAAAAAGCCAAGACCGACCCCAAACGCCTTACGCGCGCTTAAACGTTCGTCTGCAAAGAATATGGCCGCGACGATGACGCCAAAGATCGCAGTCGCGGCATTCAGGATAGATGTCAGGCCGCTTTCAATGTGGAGCTGTCCCCAAGCCATGAGCGAAAAGGGTAAGACGTTGTTCAATAAACCCATCACCAGAAACGCGCCCCAAACATGAGGGGATCTTGGTACAGGTAAACGCATCGCCAAGACCACGCACCAAAGCACAAGCATTGCCCAGAAGGTTCGGTGTGCCACTGACGTCAGTGGCCCGATCTCATCAAGTGCGATACGGATCGACACAAAACTCAATCCCCAGATTGAGCCGAGTGCCAAGAGCGAAACCCACGCTCGGGTCGATATCGTTTTTTGTTCAACCATGCCTGCGTTCTAGAAAGCTGCTTGCCCGTGCACCACCCGAATCTTGCGGAAAAGAAAACGCCCGCAGCAAACAGCTACGGGCGCATTCAGTGCTGCATAAAATCGTCGCGATCAGAAGCGGTAAGCCACTTTCAGGCCAAATGCGACCGCGTCATTGTCATTAAAGTCCGCGGCCGGGAAACCACCGGCGACCGTATTGGTATCGCCGATACGGATATAGCGAACACCAGCAGTGATCTCGTATTTGCCTTGCGTGTAAATCGCGGCCAGCGAAATGCTTTCCTGACCATCTGCGGGCCCAAGGTTGGTGAAGGGGTTTCCGGTGTTTTCTTCATACCCAATGGAGGCAGCGACCGCCCAGCGATCATTGATCCGGCGACCGACACCCAGCGTGTAGGTGACGACATCTTCCTGATAGCTCAGCAAAGGACCACCGGTTACGGCCACATACTGTGCCGGATCAAGCGCGAAGTCTGACCAGTCCACCCAGCGGATACCGCCGAAAAGCAATGTTTTCGGCGCAACACCAGTTTGGAATTCAAGGTTTACCGACTGCGGCGTTTCAAACTCTGTCGATGTAGTGAGTGTCCCGACGCCCAACGTGGTTTCGACTGTATCGACCGAGTGCGAGATTTCCGAATTGTAGGTAAGCGATACGCGCAGCGCGATGTCTGGACGTTCGTAGGCAACACCAGCAACATAGCCCAGCCCGTAATGCACATCGGCATCAGCAGTATAGAAAAGGGGTGGGCCGACAGGCCGGATAAAGTTTACATCCGCTTGCGCTTCGACAGACTGAAGTCGCAAACCGCCGTAGACCGAGAACCCGCTTTCCATGTTGTATTGCAGCAGGCCGGTCAGCGCACGTGCTTCAAAGTCGGCTTTCGAGGTGCTGGCGAAATAGCCGGTGCCCGCAGGGTAATCGACGTCAGCACCGAAAGGTTCGTCAAGGATCAGTGCATATGACCATGTCTCGTTGATGTCGGCTTTGTACGCCGCACCAAACCGCAGGTAGCTTGGCGCGATATCGCCAGAGCCTGTGCCATTGGCGAAAGGCGCGCGTGCTACACCCGTTATGTCTGGCGACACGCCAGCGATCGAAAACTCAAGATAGCGGCCTGGTTCGAAAAGCGCTTCAATCGATTGTCCGGAGCGGTCGATGCCACCTGCAGATACTGCGCCCGCCGTGAGGCAAACAGCAGCTGCGCTGCTCATATAGTGTTTCATGTTATCTCCTCCCCAGAAGATTTGACCTGCGCAAAGGTAACGGAAATGTAAAATCACAGGCGTCCGCAATTAATCACGGATACAAAATGCGTCAACGCGTGACGCAGGGGAAAAAACAGTTGTGACCCCACGTCATAACCAGTTCATCGTGTGCGAGAGCGCGTTTCCGACCAGATATTCAGGTAAATTCCACCGAAAATGATCGCGCCGCCGACGAAAACCCAAATATCCACCGCCTCACCGTAAAGCAGCATCCCGATCACGGCAATTGTTGGCAATCTTACAAAATCAAAGGGTACCACGATGGTTGCGGGGGCGAGTGCCAATGCGTTTGTGATGCAAAAGTGCGCAAGCAAACCGGCCGCCCCGATAAGAACGACAAACGGAAGTGCAGCAAGAGACGGCACTGCTATGTCGCCATCGTATCCGGCTGCAATCAGGCCAAAGACCAATTGCATTGTGGTCAGGTAAAACAGGATGCAGGTAATGGTTTGCGTGCGTGTGAGTTTCTTGGTGATCATCAGCGTAAGCGCGAAAAAAATCGCGCAGGATGCCGCCGTAACCAACCCGGCGTTAATCCCGGCCATATCCGGACGTGCCACCACCAGAATGCCTCCAAAACCGATCAACGCAGCGAGGCCTTTGATTGCAGTCAACCGTTCACCTAGCACGAGAGGCGACAAGACAATCACCCACAGGGGCGTGGTAAACTCCAATGCAAAGACCTGCGCCAGCGGAATGACAGTTACCGCATAAAACCAAAGGTTCTGCCCGGTGAAATGGGCAAGGTTGCGCACTGTTTGCAGGCCCATGTTGCGCGTATTGATTTGCTTGAGTGTGCCGAACAGCACTGCCACAGCAACCACGATGATCACCCCGAAGAGGCTGCGGTACATCATGATTTCAAACGTGTCGAGTTCGGTCGAAACTTCGCGTCCGGCAACTGCCATTGACGAAAATGACGCGATCGCACCGGTCATCCACACCGCCGCTTTGAGCGTGGTGTTCATGGGGTGAGCCTTGAAGCCGGCGTTATTCCCACTCGATAGTACCGGGAGGTTTTGAGGTGATGTCGTAGGTTACACGGTTGATACCGGGTACTTCGTTGATGATGCGTGTCGCTGTTTCACCGAGAAACTCGTGGCTGAACGGATAATAATCGGCCGTCATCCCATCTACGGAAGTGACTGCGCGCAAGGCGCAAGCAAAATCATATGTGCGGCCATCACCCATTACGCCGACCGTCCGAACCGGCAGGATCGCCACAAAAGCCTGCCAGATGTCATCGTAAAGCCCATGCTTTCGAATCTGATCGATATAGACCGCGTCTGCCTCGCGCAGAATATCGAGTTTTTCGCGCGTGATCTCGCCAGGACAGCGGATCGCCAGACCTGGCCCGGGGAAGGGGTGCCGTCCGATAAAGCTGGGCGGCAGGCCCAGTTCTCGTCCCAGCGCGCGCACCTCGTCCTTGAAAAGTTCCCGCAATGGTTCCACCAGCTTCATGTTCATCCGTTCTGGCAGACCACCCACGTTGTGGTGGGATTTGATCGTCACCGACGGCCCCCCTGAAAAGCTGACAGACTCGATAACATCGGGGTAGAGCGTGCCTTGCGCCAGAAAATCCGCCCCGCCCGTTTCTTTTGCGTATTTTTCGAACACATCGATAAAGAGGCCGCCGATAATCTTGCGCTTTGTTTCGGGGTCACTAACCCCTTCAAGCTTACCGAGGAACAATTCCGACTCGTCGGCGTGGATAAGCGGCAGGTTGTAGTGCTCGCGAAACATGCCTACGACCTGTTCGCTTTCGCCTTTGCGCATCAGCCCATGGTCCACGTATACGCAGGTCAGTTGATCGCCGATGGCTTCGTGGATCAGAACCGCAGCAACAGAGCTGTCAACGCCGCCGGAAAGGGCACAAATCACCTTTCCATCGCCGACCTGTTCACGAATGCGCGCAATGGCCTCTTCACGGTACGCGCCCATGGTCCAGTCGCCTTTGAAACCGGCCAACCGCACAAAGTTCTCGTAAAGTTTGGCACCGTTTGGCGTGTGATGAACCTCCGGGTGGAATTGTACGGCGTAAAAGTGCCGATCCGGGTCTGCCGTAATCGCGAATGGAGCATTAGGAGATGTACCGTAAACATCAAATCCCGGTGCGATCTTGCTCACGTGATCGCCATGGCTCATCCAGACCTGTTCACGATCCGCGGCAAACCATCCGTCCAGCAAGGACAACTTGTCAGCGGTCGGTGTTACGAATGCCCGCCCGAACTCGGCGGTTCCCTGACCACGCTCCACGTGACCGCCAAGGCAATGCATCATCACCTGCTGGCCGTAGCAGATTCCGAGGATCGGCACGCCAAGGTCAAACACCGATTTCGGTGGCATTGGCGCCCCATCCGCAAAAACCGAACTGGGACCACCCGAGAAAATGACTGCTCTTGGGGCAAATTCGGACAGAAAGGCATCTGTCACCAAATTGAACGGATGGATTTCGCAGTAAACGTTCAACTCTCGCAAGCGACGGGCGATCAACTGCGTCACTTGGCTGCCAAAGTCGATGATGAGGAGGCGGTCGTGGGTATCTGTGCTCATGGATGCTGATTATGCGCAAGGTCAGCCGCTGGCAAGCCTGAGAATGCCCGTACCTGCCGGCGACCGGCCTGACGCTGCGGTCATGTCGCTTTTTGCTCTGCAAGGACGCAAGTGAGGTGCGGCCGCCGCTGAGGTTGCGGTAGATACGTGCCAACAATCGCATTAGGGAATCGAATCCATGGCAGTTGCAGAACGCAGGCGTTCAAGAGGCGGCGGGGGCGCCGCGCGGCGCGCTGAGCGCGGTGCCGTTTCGTTTGAGACGGCACGGTTCATCGAACGCAATATTCCGAACTTCGAAGTGCTGACGGAAGAAGCTCTCGAAACCATTGAGTACAACGCCGAAACCGTTTTGGAAGAAATCGGCGTCAACTTCGTGGAAAACCCGGTCGCGCTTCAACGCTGGCGTGATGCGGGCGCCGACGTAGAAGGCGAACGTGTGCGCATTCCGCGCGGGCTGGCGCGTAAACTCTGCGCCACGGCACCCTCACAATTCACCCAACACGCAAGAAATCCGGCGCGCAACGTTGACATCGGCGGGCGCAACCTCGTTTTGGCACCGGTTTATGGTCCGCCGTTTGTGCGCGATTCTACCGGCGGAAGGCGATATGCGACGATCGAAGATTTCCGCAAGTTCGTGAAACTTGGGTACATGTCCAAGTGGCTGCACCACTCTGGCGGAACAGTTTGCGAGCCGACGGACATTCCCGTCAACAAACGCCACCTCGACATGCTGCATGCGCACATGACCCTGAGCGACAAGCCGTTCATGGGGTCGGTCACCGAACCGTCGCGGGCTCAAGACAGTGTCGAGATGTGTGAAATTCTGTTCGGCAAAGACTTTGTCCAGCAGAACACCGTGATGACTTCGCTGATCAACGTAAATTCGCCAATGACCTTTGACGACGTGATGATGGGCGCGTTGGAAGTCTATGCGCAAAACAATCAGGCTTGCATCATATCGCCGTTTATCGTCGGCGGTGCCATGGCGCCGGTTTCTGTTGCTGGTACGCTGACGCAGGTCCTTGCCGAAGGTTTGGCCGGTATTGCCTATAGCCAACTGATCCGACCGGGTGCTCCGGTGATCATGGGCGCGTTTGTCACCTCGATCGACATGAACTCAGGTGCCCCGACGTTTGGTACCCCAGAAGCATCGCACATTACATATGGCGCAGGCCAACTTGCACGCCGACTGGGATTGCCATATCGGTCCGCCGGTTCATTCTGCGGCTCCAAGCTACCCGATGCACAGGCAGCCTATGAGAGTGCAAACAGCCTGAATATGGGTCTTTTGTCGGGCGTGAACTTTATGCTGCATGCCTGCGGGTGGCTCGAAGGCGGCCTCGTATCCTCGTTTGAAAAGTTCGTGATGGACGCTGATCAACTCGGGACGCTACACCATTTCGCAAAAGGTGTCGCCTTGGACGAGGACGCTCAGGCTCTGGACGCCATCCGCGAAGTCGGCCCCGGCGGACATTACCTTGGCTGCGACCACACACAGCGCAATTTTAAATCAGCGTTCTGGAAATCTGACCTTCTGGACTACAAGCCCTTTGAAACTTGGGATGACGAGGGCGCGCGCGATACTCAGGCACTGGCCGGTATCAGGGTTGAAAAGCTACTGGCCGATTACCAGCAACCGGCGCTCGATCAAGGGATCGCCGATGGGCTGAACGACTACATCGCGCGTAAAAAGGCAGAGACGTCGGACAGCTTTATGTAGATTGGCTGGTTTGCGAGGCGCGCAGAATGCGGGCCTCGCCGAGCATCGCAATCAACAAATCTACATGGCGCACCAAGCTGTAGCTGGAATCACCGGCGATACGCAGCGCGTTAACATCGCTTTCGAGATCAATCAGCCGCAACAGGGCTGCTGCATGGCGCGGCATCACACCATATCCCAAAAGGCGCGGCAGGTGCATGTCGCGCCGATAGTCTTCTGAACCGATGCGTGCCGCACGCATGAGCAACGTGGGGCGGCGCAGGGAGTGCAGCATCGAGATAACGTCTTGCATATTGGGTAGTCCTTTCGCTCTGCCTGACCGAGACCATCGGCCATTTGGCATCGCGTTATGGCACGGGTAGACACACTGTTGCGAAAACCGGCTGAGCTGCGCCCAGCACGAGTCACCAATTATTTACCCATGTTTCCAAAAGCTTGATGTGTGAGATTGTGGCGTAACTGTTGCGCAATCTGCGTTCCAACCGCGCGCAACCTTAAGACTGTCTATGCAAAGGATACAATAGCTTTAGCCATCTTCTCAATTAACGAACAGGTAACAGTATTCTCTTTTAGGTTGATAGGTAGAATTTTACTCAACCTTGATATGGTGCACCACCATGACCAAACAATCGCAAAATGCGGAGACCGCATGTGCCAAAAGCATTCGCGCCTTTCCCCATTGGGTGCCTCGCGCCGCACAAATGTACCTTGCGCACACAGAAGCAGGGTTTCCAATCAGGGCACTTGCCCGTGTCACCGGAAACCATGCATCGACAATTTTGCGTCAGATCCGGCGGATTGAAACACGACGCGACGATCCCTTGGTGGATGCCGCATTGCGCCACTTGGGTGTGATGCATTTCGCGGTGGCACGCACACAGCTTTCGATGACTGGAAAGGCAGAAAAACGATGAGCTTCCAAGAGAAAATAACCACCCCAATTCCCGCCGAAGACATGTTGGACGACGCCCGGTTTATGGCGGAGGCGGCGCGAGTCTTGCGTCGATTGTGCGAAAAGGGCGCTGTGCTGGCAGTCGCGTTGGAAATGGAAAAGGCGGTCATCGTGCGCGACGATGCGGGGGGTGCTGCGCAGCGCACAGGGGTGGTTGCGCGCGAAGTTGCCGAAGCGATGGCGCTGAAGGATTGGATCAGCGCGCAGCAGTCAGGAAAGATCACACGATATACCATTACGCCTGCAGGACGCACGGCGATCGAGGATTTTCTTGGCAAGGTGCAGGAAGAAGCGTGTCCGGGCTTTGCGGAGAACCAAAGCGCATTCACGGACCAAGACCGGTTGTGGGACACGCGCGATTCAACGTCTTTGGATGCAGGGCGGTCGCGGCGTATGCGCTATAACCTTGCTGAAAGCCCACTGACCGCGTTGGCACGTCGCCGCGACAAAAACGGCGAGCGGTTCTTGTCGGAAGATCTGGTGAGTGCGGGCGAACAACTGCGTGAAGACTTTGAACTTGCCCAGATGGGACCACGGGTCTCGCAGAACTGGGACCGTTTTCTCACCACTGCCGGGCGCGAAACCTTTGTTCCGGACAGCGGCGTCGGGGACGGCCCGTCTGCCGCACGCACCCGTGTGGCTGACGCCTTGCAAGAACTCGGGCCCGGTTTGTCCGATGTCGCGCTGAGGTGCTGCTGCTATCTTGAAGGGCTTGAAACGGCCGAAAAGAAAATGGGGTGGTCGGCCAGATCAGGCAAAATTGTGTTGCGGATCGCACTTATGCGGCTCAAGCGGCATTACGATGAAACTGTCGGTCCGGGGGGGCCTCTGATCGGCTAGCAGTTTCATCCGACCGCTTGCATGGGGGCGCAGCTTTTGTCTGTGCCCCCTTTTTTGCGCGACATTGCACGTGGTGCAAGGCAGGCATGCGGCCTGCGACAGCAGCGCCGGTTGAAACCGACCGGACAAAGACGCTACATGTGAACCAAGTCTCCAAGGAGTGCCACATGGCCACGCGCGATCTGAAAATTCCCGAGCAGCGTCACCCCGAGAAAGCACGCAAGCCGGACAATCCACAGCCGAAGAAACCAGATTGGATTCGCGTCAAAGCACCCGGCGGCAAGGGGTATACCGAAACAGCACGCATCATGCGCGACAACAACCTCGTCACTGTTTGCGAAGAAGCAGGCTGCCCGAACGTCGGCGAGTGCTGGAGTCAGGGTCACGCCACCATGATGATCATGGGTGAGGTTTGCACCCGTGCGTGTACGTTCTGCAACATTGCTACCGGTAAACCCCCGGAGGATCTGGACGCGTTTGAGCCGGGCAGGGTGGCACATGCCGTCGAAAAACTCGGGTTGAACCACGTTGTGATTACCTCGGTTGATCGCGATGATGTCGAAGACGGCGGTGCTGAGCACTTTGCCCAGACAATCCGCGCTGTGCGCCATCGCAGCCCATCAACGACGATTGAAATACTGACGCCGGATTTCATCAAGAGCAGCCCAGGTGCGCTTGAAAAAGTTGTTGCCGCCAAACCGGACGTATTCAATCACAATCTGGAAACCGTGCCTGGTCTTTATCCCGAGGTACGCCCCGGCGCGCGCTACTTCCATTCGCTGCGACTATTGCAACGGGTTAAAGAGATTGATCCTTCAATCTTCACCAAATCCGGCATCATGGTCGGCTTGGGAGAAGACAGGCAGGCAGTTATCCAAGTGATGGAAGACATGCGCGCCGCCGATATCGACTTTTTGACAATCGGACAGTACCTGCAACCGACGCCCAAACACCATAAAGTTGACCGATTTGTGCATCCCGATGAGTTTGCGGCTTATGAAAAAGCGGCGTACGGCAAAGGGTTTCTGATGGTTTCCGCGACCCCGTTGACCCGATCCTCGTATCATGCGGGCGACGATTTTGAACGGCTGCGCGCCGCGCGAGAACGGAAATTGGGGTCGGGGTAACTCTTTGCACAATACAGCCATGGGTCAAAGAGTCACTGGCGGCGCAACCTTAGGTATAATAATAACTGCATCAGAAAAAATTGGTCGCAACGCTTGGCTAAGGGGGCGATTGCCAAGAGATGTCTGAAAATCATTGGGCCGTGTTTGCCTTGCGCGATATACAAAGCGCCATAGATCCAGAGCGATACGAGGTAGCAGCGTATCATATCGAAGACGCGATCGAAGCGATCCTAGCGCGCGATCAGCAAGACGCGAACGACACCGTGTCGTTGACGGATCAGCGCGAGTTACCAAGATAATATTTACAAAGTCATTTGTCCGCGAACGGAGACTAAGGCTTCATCCGTTGCGCCGTTAGTGCATCTGGCCAAAGGTCAGCTGCTTCCAGGCCAGCGATAATCAACGCCAAAGCGATCACCGAAAACACGAGTATCACGCGTCGCGCCGAAGGTGGGCGGCGTGCCCAAAGCGACATGCGGTACAACCATGACAGGCGCATGACTAAGCGCTTTCCGGAAAGCGAACTTTGCCGATGAAAGGAAGATTGCGGTTGCGCTGAGCATAGTCGATCCCGTAGCCGACCACGAATTCATCCGGTATTTCAAACCCGATCCAATCAGCACGAAAGTCTACCTCGCGCCGGGATGGCTTGTCCAAAAGTGCGATTGATTTCAAACGCTTGGGGTGTCTGCTTTGCAGTAGGTGCGTCACGTGATTAAGCGTGTGACCGGTGTCCACAATATCCTCGACAACCAAGACATCGCGGCCTTCTATGGCGCCGCGCAAGTCTTTGAGGATGCGTACTTCACGGCTGCTCTCCATACCGTCCCCATAGCTCGATGCTTCGAGAAAATCGACTTCGATGGGCAAGTCCAGTTCGCGCACTAAATCGGCGATAAAGACAAAGCTGCCACGCAGCAGACCAACGACAACCAGCTTGTCCGTTCCATCGAATTCCTGCCGAATTTCAGCACAGAGGCCCTCTATGCGTGCAGCAATCGATTTCGCCGAAATCATCTGGTCTATGACATAAGGACGCGCTGACATGAGTTGCACCTTGAATTTACCGAGCGGACATAGAACATGATGGCTAACGTGAGCCTGACAACAAATCAATGCCGACCCATTCCGAAACCCGAATACTGCCCTACAGCGCGCAACAGATGTACGACCTCGTCGCAGACGTGGGGCGCTATCCTGAGTTTTTGCCGTGGTGTTCTGCCGCGCGTGTCAAATCGGTAACCCCTCAGGGGGATACCGAAATTATGACCGCTGACCTCGTCATCAGTTTCAAAGTATTCCGTGAACGCTTTACCAGCCGGGTCGTGCTGAACCAAGGCGCGCGGTCAATCGATACGGAATATATCGATGGTCCATTCCGCTACATGAAATCCACATGGAAATTCAAAGATGTGGATGGTGGATGTGAAGTTTCGTTTTTTGTGGATTTCGCGTTTCGCAACATGATCTTACAAAGGTTGATTGGAGTCGTGTTTAACGAGGCGATGCACCGGATCGTCCGCGCGTTCGAAGAGCGTGCCGCAGAACTTTACAGTACCGGCTAGGCCAGTCGGTCGCGCAGCAGACGCAAAGCATGGTCACAAGCCGCTTGCCGCACCTCTCGCCGCCCTCTTGCTCCAAACTCCACCGTTTCGACGCGCACGTCACCGTTGAATGCCGTGGCAAAGCAAACACGGCCTTCAGGCTTGTGCTCTGATCCACCTGGTCCTGCAATACCGGTTATCGACACCGCCAGAGATGCACCGGAAAACTCTATCGCACCAAGCGCCATTTCGACCGCGACTTCTTCGGACACGGCGCCATGCGCTTCGAGTGTTGCGGCCTTAACACCCAGCATCTGCATCTTGGCAGCGTTGGAGTAGGTGACAAATCCGCGTTCCACCACGGCTGAAGAACCCGCGATGTCTGTCAACGCGGCGGCCACCAACCCACCCGTGCAGCTTTCAGCCGTTGCGATCATCACTGATTTTCGCTTGCCGGCCTCCAATACTTCGCGCGCAACGGTCATTTCAGAACAGCCCGTGGTAAATCGCGGCCAAAGCCAGCACACCAAGTGCCGCGAAAACACCGGCAATGACATCATCCAGCATGACGCCGAGGGCATCCCCGCGTCTGTCCGCCCAGCCTATGGGCCCCGGTTTCCAGATGTCGAACAGGCGGAAGAGTAAAAATGCAGCGACCCAGCCAGGCCACATGACGAGTACATTCAAGCCCATCGACCACGCGGCGTAGGAAAGCGGCAAGATCGCGATCCACTGGCCTACCAACTCATCGATCACAATCTCCGAAGGGTCATGGTCCGATGCGTCGCGGGTCATGACCGCAGTCGCCCACCAGCCCTTGGCAAATGCCACGACAACGCCCAACGCGAGCAGCGGCAACCCACCGATCACATGCAGCAACCAAGCCCACGGCAAAGCAACAAGCGACCCCCATGTGCCAGGGGCAGGGCGTATATATCCGACCCCCAGTACAGTTCCAATCAGCTGTGCCAAGCGGTTCATGCGGACACCAGCGCAGCTGTTGCAATGCAGGCGATCCCTTCTGCACGCCCCGTGAATCCCAGTTTTTCAGAGGTCGTTGCCTTGACCGAGATGCGCGAAACGTCGACCCCTATGATTTGCGCCATCTGTTCCCGCATCGCGTCGGCATGCGGGCCGATCTTTGGAAGCTCGCAGATGATGGTGCAGTCAATATTGGTGATCCGAAATCCTTGCGCGTCTACCTGCCCGACGGCGTGCTTAAGAAAAATGTCGCTTGGCGCGCCTTTCCATTGCGGGTCACTCGGCGGAAAATGACGCCCGATGTCACCCAAGGCAAGCGCGCCATAAAGGGCATCTGTAACCGTATGCATGGCCACATCCGCGTCCGAATGGCCGACGAGCCCGTGGGTATGCGGAATATCGACGCCGCATAAGGTGACGTGGTCACCCGGTCCGAATGCGTGCACGTCAAATCCATTGCCCAGTCTAATGTCCATTCCGAACCCTCAGGATTGTTTCGGCGCGGGCAAAATCCTCCGGCACCGTTATTTTCAGATTTTCTTCTTCGCCTCGGGTCATCACAACTTCAAGCCCCGCAGATCGCGCGATCTCTACGTCATCAGCCGCTCCATCCGGAAATGCGTGATGCGCCGCGATGATTTGGTCAAGGTCAAAGCCTTGCGGGGTTTGCGCCCGGAAAAGGCCGCTGCGATCCGCCGTGCCGACGACTCTACCTTCCGCGCCATGCCAAAGGGCATCGACCACCGGTATCGCAGGTGCCGCAGCTGGCGCGCGAGAAAGGCCGGAAATCACATCGCTGATAATCCTTTCTGAAACGCAAGGTCGTGCGGCATCGTGAATGAGCACCTTTTCGGTCTGTCCGGCCAAGGCCTGCAACCCCGCCAGAACCGACGCGCTGCGCGTCTCTCCGCCGTGAACAACCTCAATATCCAGATCGTCTGGCATGCGACATGCCGCGATATCATCTGGGTGCGCCACCAGCACGATCTTTGTGACATCAGGGTGCTCTGAGAAAGCCTTAACAGCGTGGATGGCCACAGTCGTTTGACCCAAAGCGCGCCACTGTTTTGGCACCCCGCCGCCAGCGCGTTGCCCGCGCCCTGCTGCCACGATGACGGCACCGACTTTCATCACATCTCCCTTCGATGATTGGTTAATGTCTAGGCGTTTGACGCACGGCAATCAATCACCCGAAGATGTGCTTAAAAAATAGGCGAACGTGTGGCAAGCTGCTTGTGATATAGCGCGTTTTATTGAGGAAAATCTCGCTACTTGCTACCAAGTAGGTGCTGCACAAGGATTAGGCATTTGACCTCCGGTTTCTTTCCTTCAGGCTTGAACGCGCCTGTTTTGCTGGCCCCGATGGCCGGAATCACCGATTTGCCTTATCGCGAATTGGTCGCATCCTTTGGTGCGGGGCTGGTTGTGTCCGAAATGGTGGCCAGTCATGACATGCTCAATGCGCGCCCCGGCAGCCGCGAAAAGGCAGAATTGGGGTTGGGCAAGGTAGGCACAGCAATTCAACTTGCCGGTCGTGAAGCGGCACCAATGGCTGAAGCGGCGCGCATGGTTGAGGGGCAGGGCGCCACGATCATCGACATCAACATGGGGTGTCCCGCCAAAAAGGTCACGCAAGGGTACAGTGGCTCGGCCCTGATGCGCACACCGGATCACGCGCTGACGCTAATCGAAGCGGTGGTACGCGCAGTGAAAATTCCTGTTACGCTCAAAACGCGCCTCGGCTGGAGCGATGATATGCTGAACGCGCCAGACATCGCACGTCGGGCAGAGGCTGCCGGTATCAAAATGATCACGATACACGGTCGTACCCGGTGCCAGTTTTACAAAGGTCGTGCCGATTGGGCCGCCATCGCCCAGGTGAAAGATGCCGTGTCGATCCCAGTTATTGCGAACGGTGATATAGTTTCGCCAAACGCGGCTAGGCAGGCGCTGGCCCAGTCCGGTGCGGATGGCGTTATGATCGGCCGTGGCGCGCGCGGTCGACCCTGGCTGCTAGCCGAGGTTTCGCATGCGCTTTATAATACAAAAGTCCCGGAAATCCCTGACGGGCAAGCTTTTGCCGACATGGTACGCTTGCATTACGCAGCCATGATCCGGTTCTATGGAGAGGAGCTGGGGCTGCGCGTCGCGCGTAAGCATTTGGGATGGTATATGGATACCTGCCGGACGCCCGCGCCGCTGCGAAAAGAAGTACTCACCGCGCCATCAGTTAATGCGACAGAGGCATTGCTGGCCACCGCCTGTATCCCGCAAGAGGCCTGCGCCGCATGACCAATGACCGCTCCATATGGGCAAGCCTGCCAATTCCAGCGCTTATCGTCGGGCCCGACGACATAATTATCGACATCAACTCCGCTGCCGAAGGCTTTTTCAACGTCTCTGCCAAGACGCTTCGGAATACCCCTGTTTGGGATCAGGTGATGATCAATGATCCGCTGGAAACAGCATTTGAAAGGGCGCGATCGTCTGGCACGCCGCTTTTCGTAAATGATGTGGATGTCGGCGGCGGGGCACGGGCGCCGATGCAATCTGATCTGCAGGTTGCACCGCTGATGGACAACCCGGGGTACATGATCTTCATGATTTCGCCGCGCGAACTGGCTGGTCGGATGACCCAGAACCACTCTGTAAAATCGGCGGCAAAATCGGCAATCGGCATGGCAGAGATGCTTGCTCACGAGATCAAGAATCCACTGGCTGGCATTACTGGTGCTGCGCAATTGCTTTCGATGAACCTCGGAAAGGATGACCTTGAGTTGACGGATCTGATCGTCGAAGAAAGCCGTCGTATCGTTAAGCTTCTGGGGCAGGTGGAACAGTTCGGCAACCTGTCTGCGCCGGATTTTCAACCGGTAAACATCCACGATGTCTTGGACCGTGCGCGGCGTTCGGCGCTTTTGGGTTTCGGGGCGCACATGAAAATTGTCGAAGACTATGACCCTTCTTTGCCTCTGGCTTATGGCGATCCCGATCAGTTGTTGCAGGTGGTGCTCAACCTGTTGAAAAACGCATCACAAGCGGCAGGCGACACGCCCGGCACCATTCGGCTTCACAGCTATTTCGAACATTCGTTCCGCCTTCGACGTGCTGACGGCACAGGACAGTCTTTGCCGCTTCAGATAGAAATTATCGATGACGGCCCGGGGCTGCCGGAAAACATCAAGGGAGACATTTTCGATCCCTTTGTGTCCGGTCGCGAAAACGGCACTGGGCTCGGGCTGGCTCTGGTCAGCAAAATTATCTCGGATCATTCCGGATGGATCTCGGTCACCTCGGTGCCGGGAAAAACCACATTCCGCATCTCACTGGCGCGCGCGCCAAAGGATGCCCTTGAACGCAATCAGAAGGAGGACTGACGATGGACGGCACGGTCTTGGTCGCAGATGACGACCGCACGATCCGTACGGTGTTGACACAGGCGCTTACACGGGCGGGCTGCAAAGTGCACGCAACTTCCAGTCTGACGACACTCCTGCGCTGGGTCGGCGAGGGAAAGGGTGATGTGGTCATATCCGACGTGGTAATGCCCGACGGGAACGGGCTCGAGATGTTGCCTAAGATCGCGCAGGACCGACCCGGTCTTCCGGTCATTGTTATCTCTGCTCAGAACACGATTATGACAGCCATTCAGGCCGCCGAAGCTGAAGCCTACGATTACCTGCCCAAGCCGTTTGATTTGCCGGACCTGATGAAACGCACTGCACGTGCGCTGGAACTCCGTCAACACAGCCGGCGCGCGCCCGCTGTGAGCGACGAGCGCCCCGATGATCTGCCGCTGGTCGGTCGTACCGCTGTGATGCAAAGCTTGTACCGCGTTGTGGCGCGGGTCATGAACACTGATTTGCCGGTGCTCATCTGGGGTGAATCCGGCACCGGAAAGTCGCTGATCGCGCGCGCGATACATGATTTTTCGGACCGCCGTAGCCTTCCCTTCGTCACAGCCACCTCTGCCGATCTGCAAGAGCTTGAAGGCCCTGCAAGGCTGCTCGCAAGAGTGAAAGGCGGCACACTTCTCGTCGAGGAAATCGCTGATCTGCCGGAAGAGCTTCAAGCACGCCTTGTGCGCATGATGGATACCCCCGGTGAATACACGCCACGATTTCTGGCCACGAGCCAAACCGATCTCAATCAGGCGATGGAAGAAGGCGCGATGCGCAAAGATCTCTATTACCGCCTGAGCGGGGCCACACTGACCGTTCCTGCACTTCGAGAGAGGGTAGACGACATACCGCTTTTGGCGGATCACTTTCTGGCACGCGCCGAAGCCGCGGGCGCCGCGCCGCGCAGCCTGTCGCCGGATGCAACGGAAATCTTTCGCAACTACAGTTGGCCAGGTAACGTCCGGCAGTTGGAAAACGCCATTCGTCGGCTTGGCCTGACCAGCCGCGCGGCCGAGATATCCAGTTCAGAGGTCGAACAGGTTTTGGGTGCGCAGCCGGACCTCGAACCGATGCGCGCCGCCGGTAATACAGAAAAACTGGGGGCCTCGGTTGAGCGGCATTTGCGTCGTTACTTTGATCTGCACGGCAACATGCTGCCGCCAGCCGGTCTTTATGCGCGAATTCTGCGCGAAGTCGAAGCGCCGCTGATTGAGATTGCACTCGAAGCGACAGGTGGAAATCAGGCAAAATGCGCCGATTTACTCGGCATCAACCGAAATACTCTCAGAAAGAAGATAACTGACCTCGATATAGAGGTGACACGGCGCCGTAAATTGATGTAAAACCGCCACACAAACCGTGGCCAACGGGGAACACACCGTTCAGGACCACAAAATAGAGCGGTAGGTGCCACGTGCACCACATCATGGGTGAGGGGCCAATTTGGTTTCCCGTGTCGAAAAGTCACTTTGGCTACGCGTAACGCGTATGAGACGCATGCGTTTCGTGCGCAATGCAGCCACATTAGGGCTTGTGGTGCTGGGGCCTGTCCTTGCGCTTGCGACCTATCTGATCCTTGGTCCTCTGGGGCAAGCGAGCACCACTCTGGGCTTGCGGCTCATCCTGCTTGCAGACTTGGTATACATTCTTGTTGTTGCAACTTTGGTGCTTTCGCAGGTCGCGCGTCTGATCTCGGCCCGGCGTGCTAAATCTGCCGGATCTCGGCTGCACCTCCGGTTAACTGGCGTTTTTGCACTGCTCGCGCTGATCCCGACCGTGACGGTCGCCATTTTTGCTGGTTTGACGGTTAATGTTGGCCTTGAGGGATGGTTTTCGGATCGGGTGCGGCAGGTGGTGGGCAATTCACTGGCCGCGGCGCAAGCCTATGAGCAGGAACAACGGTCGGACCTCGCCGAGGACGCGGCGGCACTGGCCGCCAGTATCAACAATGCGCGCAGCGCAGGCATTCTTATTTCCGACAGTGAACTACTCGGTGAGGGCCAGAGGCAAATCCAGCGCGGTCTGCGCGAAGCTTACCTTATCGACGGAACAGGTGAGATACGCGCGCGTGGCAACCGGTCTTACCTTTTTGACTTTGAAAAACCCGATGACCGGCTTGTTGCGCAAGCTGCAGAAGGCGAAATGGTCATCATTGAGGATTGGCCCAATAACGAATTTCGCGCGCTTGTTCGGTTAACGACCTTTGTGGACCGATATCTTTACGTCAGTCGGGACGTGGATGGCGAGTTGCTGTCTCTGCTGGACGAGACACAGGAAACCGTTCGCCTGTATGAACAACTGGAAAGCGAACGCGGCAGACTGCTCTTCGAGTTCGGGCTTTTGTACCTCGCGTTTGCGCTCATTCTCATTCTAGCCGCGATCTGGCTTGGGCTTTGGTTTGCAGAACGGCTTTCCGGTCCTGTAGGGCGGTTGACCGGTGCCGCCCAGCAGGTCGGGGCAGGTGATCTGGACGTTCAGGTGCGCGAAGAAGAGAGCGATGATGAGATTGCGATGCTCAGTCGCTACTTCAACCAGATGACGAAGCAACTGAAGCTGCAGCGTGAGACGCTTATTGAAAACACCGAGCAGATCGAACGCCGCCGCAGGCTGTTTGATTCTGTGCTCAGTTCGGTGACATCCGGCGTTGTCGGGCTGGATGCCGAAGGTCGGGTCCGGTTCGTGAACCGATCGGCTGAACGCCTGCTCGACTGGCGTGAGGACAGACAGTCGCTTGCGCTGGCAGCGGCAGTACCAGAGTTTGGCCCGCTGTTCGACGCGATCCGGGATGCCCCGACCGAAACGGTGCAGGACGAGGTAAAAGTCAGCCGGCAGGGCCGCTTGGAAAACCTGCTGGTGCGTATGGCAAAGCGGCGTTCGGAAAACGGAAATCTGGAAGGTTACGTGGTCGCATTTGACGATGTAACCGACCTTGTCAGTGCGCAACGTATGGCTGCTTGGGGCGATGTTGCGCGCCGCATTGCTCATGAAATCAAAAACCCGCTTACGCCGATCCAGCTTTCTGCGGAAAGGATTAAGCGCAAGTTCTCGCCTAAGCTTGGGGAAGATTCAGAGATATTGGAGCAGATGACAGACGTTATCGTGCGTCAGACCGGCGACCTGCGTCGCATCGTTGACGAGTTTTCCAAATTCGCGCGTATGCCAGAGCCCGAGCGCAAGAATATTGATTTGACACAGTTGGTGCGTGATGCCGTTTTGTTGCAACAAACAGGGCAACCTGATGTCTCTATCGAGACCACGCTGCCTGATGATCCAATTCTGAGTGATCTTGATGCGACGATGCTGTCGCAAGCCTTAACAAACCTAATCAAGAACGCCGGCGAAGCAATTGAAAGTTTGCAGAAAAAAGGTGCGCCGGACGGACACATCCCAACGATCAGGGTGACGCTGGAACAAATGGACAGTCGGGCCAAGATAACAATCGCCGACAACGGTATCGGTCTGCCCGAAGACCGTGCAAGGCTGTTTGAGCCTTACGTGACAACACGCAGCGAGGGTACCGGCCTCGGCCTACCCATCGTCAAGAAAATTATCGAAGAACACGGCGGCACGCTGGCGCTGGAGGATGCCCCCGCATTCGATGGCGCTGAACACTACGGTGCGATGGCAGTGATCGTGCTGCCGACGTCGTCGCCTGAACCTGAACAAGACACTTTCCATGAGAAGGAAGATATACCCGATGAGTGATATTCTAATTGTGGACGATGAACGCGATATCCGCGAGCTGATTTCAGACATTCTGATCGATGAGGGGTTTAAGACCCGTCTGGCAGGAAACTCCGAGGAGGCAATGGCCGCCATAAACTCGGATGCTCCGGCACTGATCGTTCTGGATATCTGGCTCAAAGACAGCCGGATGGACGGCATCGATATTCTCAAGACAGTCAAACGGGATAACCCGGATGTGCCGGTGGTCATTATCTCTGGCCACGGCAATATTGAAATTGCCGTAGCAGCGATCAAGCAGGGCGCTTATGACTTTATTGAAAAGCCGTTTAACATCGATCAGCTTCTTGTTGTGATCAGACGGGCAATGGAAACGTCACGGTTACGGCGCGAAAACCAGAACTTGCGCCGCAAGGATATCGTTCAATCCGATATGATAGGCACATCTGCCGCTTTCCGGGCAATGGTTGGTCAACTGGATAAGGTCACCAAGTCTAACGGCAGGGTCATGCTGACCGGACCGTCCGGGTGCGGCAAGGAGGTCGCCGCGCGGTATATCCACGCAAACTCCAACCGCTCGGATGCACCGTTTGTTACGGTGAATTGCGCAGGTGTGGCTCCGGACCGCATGGAAGAGGTTTTGTTTGGTCGTGAGACGCCGGATCGTGGCGTTGAGCCCGGACTTTTGGAAGAGGCGCATGGCGGGATCATCTATTTTGATGAGATTGCCGACATGCCTGAGGGCACACAGTCAAAAATACTGCGGGTGCTGGTCGATCAGGAATTCCAGCGGGTCGGCGGAAATGACAAGGTGCGTGTCGATCTGCGTGTGATCTCTTCGACCAGTCGCAATCTTGCGGAAGCCATCGATGCAGGCACTTTCCGGCAGGAGTTGTACCACCGTCTGAACGTAGTGCCGATTGCGGTACCCTCGTTAGAAGAACGCCGAGAGGATATTCCGGATCTGGCAGATCACTTTATCGCGGAAATGAATACCACACAGGGTCTGCCGCTGCGCGAACTGAGTAGTGATGCGATTGCGCTGATGCAAACAATGGTTTGGCCGGGCAACGTCAGGCAGTTGAAGAATCTGATCGAACGCGTGCTGATCATGGGCGACGGAAGTGGCCCAATCGAAAGCAAAGAGTTGCCGGGAACAGATGAAGGCGGCGACAGCGACAACAAGGTCGTGTTGTCTGGTGCATTGGCCACGCTGGCATTGCGCGAGGCGCGCGAAGCCTTCGAAAGGGAATACCTACTTACCCAGATCAATCGCTTTGGCGGCAATATCTCTAAGACTGCGAACTTTGTCGGAATGGAGCGCAGCGCATTGCACAGAAAGCTGAAATCACTCGGCGTGGTGACGTCTGCGAAATCCGGGACGCGGATCGCGCATGTGGATGAAGATGCCGAAGCCGTTGATTAGGCGCCTTTAAGGCGCCAGATCGGCAAGCACGTCGACGCCCTGCATCTTCATAAAGTGCAGCATGTCGATGAACACCCAATTCTCGGCCAGTTTGTCACCGTCCCGGCGATAGACGTCAACGACGCGCATATCGGCACGCACATCGTTCCCGGGAACACCCATGAAACCGTTTTTGTTGGTCAAAGTCAGGTTCGGCCAGCCAAAAAAGCCGCCATATTTGCCCTCGGCCATGCGGCACAGGTGGCCGTTCAACACACGCCCTTCCATCGCCCGCCGAAACGGGCCCTGATGTTGTTCAATGTAACGGTCAATCGTGTAGGTGGCCCCAATGCCCGTTGGACCCCACCAGATCATGTCGTCGTTCCAGTCAACGGCCAGTTCGTCCTGTGGCGTCGGGGGCGACTTGGCCGCGTTGGCGTGATCAATGGAGCCGATCATGTTGTTGATCCGGTCGAGTGTTTTGCGAGACGCAGCCAGCGGTTGGGGCGTCATCACCAGGCCATCGTGTGTGCGTGGGCCAGGCTGCACCAGTTGCGCTGCTGTTTGAGGTGCTGCCAGCGGGTTTACCCCGGCCTGTGCCATCAGATGCAAGAGGTCTACAAAAAGAGCAACCTCGACGATGATGCCGTTCTCGACCTTACAAAACTCGGCGTACCGCACCATCACGATTTTGCGGGACGGCGGGATATTCAGAAAAGGCGCATCAAACAGCCCCATGAAGTGCCCCATCGAACATGTCCATGTGCCCTTGAAACCGTCAATTTCGTTGAGCCCTGCGAAAAAAATATCTTCACGCCTTTGAACGCGGGAAAAAGCGTTTAGAAAGGGCTGCCAGAACACTTGTGCCACGGCGTGCGGACCATGCTGGACGTTGAATGGGTGCATGCCGCGCCAGACGCACTCGGGCGCCAGATGCGCGCTCAGGGTCAGGGCGACAGTCTCAGGAGACGATCCTTCGAGCGCTGCGTTATAGGACTGCACGATCTCCTTGATTTGGCCAAGGTCAATCTGCGTTTCTGGAATCACTGCTGACATGTAAACATCAGTAGAAAGCTCACTCCGCGCCATCCAGTCAGAAAACGACCAAACCTGTCAATTCCGAGAAATTATTTGCCAACTGCCGTCACTGTTCTTAATTGCGCAGCTACCGTCCGTAAGACGGGGCAGAACTGTTGTCTGGGCTGTATCGACCTGCGCTGACACTGACTGCGGGCACTGCTCGATTTCGACAGGCTGATACCCTTTTGACGCCATGCACTGCGACTCTACGCGCGATCTCAAGGACCTGTTGGCGTCATAGCTGTAGACCTCTCCCGGCACCCAGAAGCCGCCGCCGCGATAACAGTGACCCGCCGAATTGCAATAACGTTGTCCGGGGTAATAGCGTGGCGGCGCTTGGCGTACCTGTGTCGCCACTGGCGCTTCGTTCAACGCTTTGACCTCACAGGCAAGTTGATCGCTTTGCAGCCTTTCAACCGATACACCGGGTTTGTAATACAGGGACAAAGGCGCGCAGGAAGCGACAAAACCAACGAGAACAATCATAATAATACGGGGCGTCATTCCTGTAGTTTGCCTTGTATATTGCAAAAGGACAAATAATTTGACCGCTCTGGGGGCATCTGCCATTCAGAGGTTCCTGAATACGGCCTGAAGGACAAAAAACGCATGAAGGTCATTATTTGCGGCGCGGGCCAGGTGGGCTGGCAGATTGCGCGGCACCTGTCGGGTGAGCGCAACGACGTCACAGTTGTAGACAGCAATCCCGATCTGGTACGTCGCGCCACGGACAGCCTTGACGTACAAGGTATTGCTGGGTTTGCAAGCTATCCTGACGTACTGGACCGGGCAGGGGCCCGCGATGCGGAAATGCTGATTGCGGCCACGCACTCGGATGAGGTGAACATGGTGACCTGTCAGGTCGCGCATTCCGTGTTTGGGGTGAATCGCAAGATCGCGCGGCTGCGCAGCCAATCCTATCTCGACGCAATTTATTCCGACCTTTACCGCCGCGATCATATGCCGATCGACGTGGTGATCAGCCCCGAACGTGAGGTTGCCGCTGCCGCCTTGCAGCGCCTTTCGGCCCCTGCGGCCTTCGACACAGAGGTCTTCATGGACGGCAAGGCGCAGTTGCTTGGGATCAGTATCGAAGAAGAATGCCCGGTGGTGAATACGCCGTTGCGCCAACTGACCGATCTGTTTTCAACACTGCGCACCACGGTTGTGGCGGTTCGACGGGACGGCAGCCTTTTTGCGCCGGAATCAAAGGACCAGCTGTTTGTCGGCGATGACTGTTACGTCTTTAGCCATGTCGACGACATCGCGCGCACTATGGAGATTTTCGGCAAACGACAGCCCAAGCAGGAACGTGTTGTGCTGGTAGGCGGCGGGAACGTCGGCCTTGCCGTGGCACAGGCGCTGGAAAAACGGGCCAAGCGCGTACGCACGAAGGTCATCGAAAAGAACCGAATGTGTGCCGAGCGCGCTGCCGAGGCGCTGGAACGCACAATTGTTCTGAACGGCGATGGTCTCGATGCGGGCTTGCTCGCAGAGGCCGGTATTTCGCGCGCCGATGCCATGCTGGCCATCACAGACGACGATAAAACAAACATGCTTGCCTGCGTGCGCGCGAAGTCCGAAGGGTGCGACTACGTGATTGCCTTGATCAACGACCCGACGTTGACGCCCTTGATGGGGCCGCTTGGAATCGACGCCTACATCAACCCGCGCGCAACCACGGTCAGTTCGATCCTGCGCCACATTCGACACGGCCGTGTGCGCGCTGTCTATTCGATTGGGGATGCAGAGGCAGAAGTCATCGAGGCCGAAGTGCTGTCGACCTCGCCGCTGGCCGGTAAGAAAATATCAGAAATCGATTTTCCCGAAGGCGTTCTCGTCGGGGCCTTGCGCAAGGGAGACGATGTCATCCGACCATTGGGGACAACCCGGATCGACGAAGGCGACGTGATCGCGTTGTTTGCTCTCGCGACGGATGTGCCAGAAGTGGAGCGCCTGATGCAGGTCTCCATAGACTTTTTCTAACTGCCATGCGACCGCAAGCGCCAAGCCGCAAGCAAAAGACAGCGCTGGAGCACCTGATGGAGCTACCGTTGTTTCTGCTCATCTTTGGTGCAACTTCGGCGATGATGCTCGTGCCTGCTCTGCATGGCGGTGCTACGCGCGAGTTGGAGACGGCGCGGATCTTTTTCTACTCCGGCTTGCTTGGAGTAATTACATTTACTTTCATAGCTTTGGCCTACGCGGGACGCAGGCCCAGACATGGGGCACTCGGGACGCTGATGTCCCTGTTTTCGACGTTTCTGTTCCTGCCCTTAATTCTGGCCGTGCCATTCTATGAAAGCGTCGGCAACACCACGTTTCTGAATGCTTACGTTGAAATGGTCAGTGCAATCACGACCACTGGCGCAACAGTCTATGACGATCCGGCAAGGCTTAACGATACGCAACATCTGTGGCGCGCACAGGTCGGATGGATGGGTGGCCTGACCATGTGGATTGCTGCATCCGCAATTCTGGCACCGCTTAATCTGGGCGGCTTTGAGGTCACCGCTCAGGCTGAACCGGGACAGCGCGAAACGCGGTACAGTCTTGTCGGGCGCACCGACCCGCGCGAGCGTCTTTTGCGCGTGGTGAAAACGCTGGCGCCGATTTACCTGGGTCTGACCCTGCTGTTGTGGGTTCTTTTGCTGATTAGCGGTGACAGATCGCTCGTCGCATTGAGCCATGCGATGTCCGTTATGGCAACGTCAGGTATTTCGCCTGTCGGTGGGGTCGAGGCAAGTGGTTCGGGCATCACCGGTGAGGCGCTGATGATGCTGTTTATGTTGTTCGCACTTTCCCGCCTGACCTTTTCCTCGGATACCATTACCGCAACACAGGGAGGGATCGGGACAGACCCAGAGTTTCGTCTGGGCATCGCTATCGTTATCGCAGTTCCTGTTGTGCTGTTTCTTCGTCACTGGATCGGCGCGCTGGATATATCGCGCGACGAAAACATCACTCAGGCGATTGGCGCACTTTGGGGGGCGCTGTTTACGGTGATGTCGTTCCTGACGACAACAGGCTTTGCAAGCCAGGATTGGAGTCAGGCCCAAAGCTGGTCGGGTCTGCAGACGCCGGGCTTGATTTTGATGGGGCTTGCACTGATTGGCGGCGGCGTGGCAACCACCGCAGGTGGGGTTAAACTGCTAAGGGTTTTTGCCCTTTTTCTGAACGGTCGGCGTGAATTGGAAAGGCTGGTTCATCCGTCCTCTGTCAGCAGAGCCAGTTCGGAAAGCAGGCGCGTTCAGCGCAATGGTGCGTTCATTGCATGGATTTTCTTTATGTTATTTGCCATTACCTTGGCGATATTGACCGTGCTGCTTGCACTATCCGGTGTGGGATTCGAAGAGGCGCTGGTGCTCACCATCGCCGGCCTTTCCACCACGGGGCCCTTGATCAACTTTGCCACCGATCAACCCATTGAATTGGCACAACTTTCAGTCGCGGCGAAATTCATTTTCACGGCTGCGATGGTTCTGGGAAGACTTGAGACCCTCGCCATCATTGCGCTTTTGACTCCTGAGTTGTGGCGCAGTTGAACACTGCAGAAATTAGGTCCGTAACGGACATTTTTTTGGGGGTGGAATCTCTCTAAATTGATCTCCATACTCACCGCGAGGGACGAACCCGACCCGCGGGTTCACGCAAGAAAAAAGGCATGACCAGAATGGCTTCCGACAGACAGAACCTTCAGGATGCATTCCTGAACCACGTGCGCAAAACCAAGGTTCCGGTGACAATTTTCCTGATCAACGGCGTAAAGCTGCAAGGCGTTATTACGTGGTTTGACAATTTCTGTGTCCTGCTGCGCCGCGATGGGCAATCACAGTTGGTCTACAAGCATGCCATTTCCACAATCATGCCGAGCCAGCCAATCAGCCTTTACGAGGGCGAAGACGCTTCTTGAGCCGTCCGACTTTTCAAATTGATAATACCGCGGGTCCTCGCGTGACGCGCGCTTGGGTTGTGCATCCTGAAATAAAGTCGGATCCGGACCGCCGCTTGCCGGAGCATGCCTTGGCCGAAGCGGTATCGCTTGCGCGCGCCTTGCCTGACCTTGAAGTTGTTGGCGCTGAAATTGCGCCGCTCAAGACCGTACGCGCAGGGATGTTGTTTGGTTCGGGCAAGATTGCCGAGATCAAATCACTGCTTGCAGACAACGATGTGGAACTGGTGCTGGTGGACGGTCCCGTCAGCCCGGTTCAGCAACGCAATCTCGAAAAGGCGTGGGGGGTTAAACTGCTGGATCGGACGGGGCTGATTCTGGAAATTTTCAGCGACCGGGCCGCGACACGCGAAGGTGTCTTGCAAGTTGAGATGGCGGCATTGAGCTATCAGCGCACCCGGCTTGTTCGAGCGTGGACCCACCTTGAACGTCAGCGTGGCGGCCTGGGGTTCGTTGGTGGCCCCGGCGAGACGCAGATCGAAGCAGACCGCCGCGCCATCGATGAGCAGTTGACCCGCCTGCGACGACAGCTCGACAAAGTTGTCAAAACACGCGCGCTGCACAGGGCTGCGCGCGCCAAGGTACCATACCCCATCGTTGCGCTTGTAGGCTATACCAACGCGGGTAAATCCACGTTGTTCAATAGGCTGACAGGTGCAGAAGTCATGGCAAAAGACATGCTTTTTGCCACACTCGATCCGACGATGCGGCGCGTCGAACTTCCCGATGGTCCTGAAGTCATTCTGTCTGACACGGTTGGATTTATCTCTGACCTGCCTACCGAGTTGGTTGCTGCTTTCCGCGCGACCCTCGAAGAGGTGCTGGCGGCGGATGTCATTTGTCACGTGCGGGATATTGCGCACCCCGAAACGGAAGAACAGGCAGCCGATGTCCGGGACATCATGGCGTCGCTCGGTGTGGAAGAAGAGCGTCCGACATTCGAGGTTTGGAACAAGCTTGATCTGCTCAGCGCAGAGGAGGCTGAAGCCATGCGGCGGCGTGCAGAGCGGGATCCGGCACTATACGCGATCTCTGCGTTGAACGGCGACGGGATCAACGACTTGCTGGACGCGGTCACACAGGTCTTGCAGGGTCAGAAACGTCAGGCGACCATAACCTTGAGCTATGCTGACGGCCGCAAGCGTGCGTGGCTGTTTCAGCACGAACTGGTCGAGACAGAAAATCAAACCGACACGGGCTTTGAACTGACCGTGCGCTGGACAGCGGCGCAAGAAGACGCGTTCAACAGGCTATAATCGGTCGTGGTGCGGGGCTCATGGGCCCGTCACGGATGCGAAACGCCATGCGCCCGGACGTAACTGATTAAGCTTCCAGTCTGCAATGCTGACACGAACGAGCCGCAAGCACGGCAGCCCGACGTGTGCCGTCATACGACGTACCTGACGGTTGCGCCCTTCGCGGATGGTGATTTGCAGCCATGCATCCGGCACGGTTTTGCGAAACCGGACAGGCGGATCACGCGGCCACAACCAATCAGGTTCTTTCGTGATCTGTGCCTCGGCTGGGCGCGTTGGTCCGTCTTTCAACGTCACCCCCGCACGCAATTGCGCCAGTTGTTCCGCCTTTGGAATGCCTTCAACTTGCACAAGGTAGGTTTTGGGCAGTTTGTGTTTGGGACTGGATATGCGCGCCTGCAGCTTGCCATCATCGGTCAAGATCATCAGCCCCTCGCTGTCGCGGTCCAATCGGCCCGCAGGGTAGTATCCGGGCGCTTCGATGAAAGAAGAAAGGGTCGGTCGCGTCGTTCCCTCGGTTCCCTTGTCAGTGAACTGCGACAGAACGCCGAACGGCTTGTTAAACAGAATGACCCGGGTCATCTACTGAGAGGGCTCAAGGCGTGTGACCCCGACAGCACCCGCGCGTGCGAGCTCTTCGTCAAGCGACATGGGGATATATTCACCCCGACGCCAAAGTTGGGCCATGTCGTCATAGTGGCGAGACAGAAAATGCCCTGACTGTCCTGTTGAAATGACAAACACCGAACTATCGGGGTCGGCAAAATCATAAACCCCCCGGTACCCGGCGCCATGCACGTTATAGAAAGGATTTGGGCCTGTGCCGCGCGTGAGCCCACGCTGCAAGGTATTGTCGCCGCCATTTGTCGACTGACGGATATTTACGAAGTACCGCAGGATCGGAACTTCCCCCAGCACCGCGTGATCGTGTGTTGCCTGATGCGCATCGCCCCATCGCAACGATTCCAGCGCAGGCCCCCATGTTTCTTCGATCCAGACCAGTGCATCATCAAGCGCCAGCCGTGCCATGTCCGCACAGGTTTCAACGGGTGCGGATTGTATCACGTCGCACCACACTGCTGCGCCATCGACATCGCGGAAAGCCCGCTCGATGAACAGCGGCTCTACATGCGTGAGTTCCGATGCGAGTGGCCCCAGCTCGTCTCGCACCATACGCGCCTGCAAGCTGCGCAACCATGCAGCATAAATCAAAGGCTCGGGCATGTGTTCATTCATCTCTCCCGACCAGTCAGCCAAAAGCGTCAAGGCGCGCTGGCGTTGTCGTAGCGCAGTGCCTTCAGCGGCCGCTTCACCGGTAAACCACAACTCGGCACCGATAAGGGGCAGCAAAGATCGGGCTGTGAAACTGACCGTATCAAGCTGTGCCTCGATAAAGCTGTCGCGCGTGTGGACCTGCCGCGCTTGCATCAGCCGCTGCCAGCGCTGGACACGTTGTGTATCGCCCCAGTCAAAGGAGACATGATTAGGAAATGGCCGGTCCACCGTTTTGTTGTTCGTGTTGCCAATAATGCCGCCGGACGGGGCGATGAACTCGGGATTGGACGCATAGGGCAGGCGACCCTGCCAGCGGTTTGCTGCGATCCAGCCGGGGCTTGGGATGCGTCCTTTGCTCTGGTGACGCGCATCGCGCCGCGGCATGGCCCCGATCATTTTCATGCCGATGTTTTCACGATCCACAAGCATGAGGTTTTGTGCCGGAGCGACGAAGTCTTCGATCGCATCGACCCCTTGCTGAACCGACTTCGCTTCCATCAATCGCAGTGCGGCGGTCATCGAGGTGTCTTGCGCGCTCAGTACTGTCCAAGCCAGCGAAGCGACATGGCCGGGCGGGGTCACCGCGGCCAGGCTATAGTGTGTTCCTGGAAGTACCGGTCCGTTTTCCGTCCAGCGCAGGGTGATCGTTATCGGGGTCCCATCTTTGATGTTTATGATGGACTTGCGGGTCTGGAACGGCTTGAACCCATCCGGTGTGAGGTATTCTTCGGTATTTTCCGGATTAACTTGCTCTATATACACATCCTGATCATCCATACCGGCGGAGGTGAGACCCCAGCCCAGATCAGCACTGCGGCCGGTCAGAACAACGGGCATGCCGGGGATCGTTCCCCCAATGACACCACCTGATTGCAGCTCAAGCCGGGCGAGGTACCAAATGGCAGGCGCTGAGAACCCGAGATGCGGGTCGTTTGCAAGCAATGTGCCGCCGGAGGCAGAGCGCGAAGGCGCCGCTGCCCAGACGTTTGACGCGCCGGCCATCGGGCGACGGGCGAACGGCGACAGCGGATGCGGGTCAAACGGTACGGTCTCGGCAAAGCGCGGCACCTGTGGAAACAAAGACGCGTATTCCGGCAACGCCGCAACGCCGGAACCCGGCGCGTCGGGCAGAATGTCGCTAAGCCGGTCTGGATCAGGCAGGGCAAGAGACATCCGGGCGCGCAGCACCTCGGCATCCAGATGACCCGAAAGCCGTAACCCCATCAATTTGATGATCGCAAGCGAATCTGCGGGTCGCCATGGTGCCATGGGCGCGTTGAACAGAAACATTTCCGGCGCGCCGCGACCCAACGCCTGCGCGTTGATCTGGTCAAGCCGGACGTTCACGCCAGTTGCGTAGGCACGCAGTATACGCATTGTACGCTCGTCCTGTGCCTCAACCGACGCGGAGGCCAAGGTGTAGACATCCAGCCGACGCAGCAATTTGTCGATATTCACTGTGGCCGGGCCAAAAAGCTCTGACAGGCGACCTTGTGCGGTACGCCGGAGCATCGTCATTTGCCACAATCTGTCCTGCGCATGTGCAAAGCCAAGCGCGTAATAGACGTCTTCGTCGGTACTTCCAAAAATGTGGGGCACATTCGCATTGTCGCGCACGATTTCGACCGGTGCGTTCAGAAACGGGACCCGCAATTCAGTATTGTAGTCCGGTAGAGACCGCGAGCCGAGATAATAGATCAGCGTCACCCCCGCTACTGCGAGAATGATCAAGGCTCCGGTGAGCCGCAACAGCCAACGAAAGACCAGCCCCATGCCTAATTCTGCATCCTCTTTTTGGCGTGTTTGAATTGACCCTTGATGTCTGACTGTTAGGTAGGAGACAAGCGTAAGGCAACACCCAAGGAGAGCATATCATGGCCAAACTCGCATTTCTCGGACTAGGCGTTATGGGGGCGCCGATGGCGGGGCACCTACAAAAGGCGGGCCATGACGTGACGGTTTACAACCGAACCGCCTCAAAAGCCGAAGATTGGGCCCAAGCTCATGGCGGCAATATGCAGAAAACACCCGCTGCCGCCGCTGCCGGCGCGGATATCGTCTTGGCCTGTGTCGGCAATGACGATGATCTGCGCAGTGTCTGCCTTGGGTCCGACGGGGCGTTTGCCTCCATGCTGCCAGGATCCATCTTTGTCGATCACACCACCGTTTCCGCTGCAGTCACCAAGGAACTGTACGCCGCGGCTAATGAAAAACAGATCAGCTTTGTCGATGCGCCGATCTCTGGCGGGCAGGCCGGTGCCGAAAACGGCGTGCTGTCGATCATGTGTGGTGGTGATCAGGGGGCTTACGATCGGGCGTTGCCCGTGATGGAGGTTTACTCGAAAATCTGCCGCCGGATCGGAGATAGCGGCGCGGGCCAGATGACCAAGATGTGCAACCAGATCGCAATCGCGGGCCTCGTACAGGGCTTGTCAGAGGCTTTGCACTTTGCAGATAAGGCTGGCCTTGACGGACGCGCCGTTGTCGAAGTCATCAGCCAGGGTGCTGCGGGCAGTTGGCAAATGTCCAACCGCTATGAAACCATGTTGGATGATCATTTCGATCATGGGTTTGCGACGGACTGGATGCGCAAGGATTTGGGCATTTGCCTGTCGACAGCAAACGAGACGGGGGCGAGCCTTCCTGTGACAGCACTGGTAGACCAATTTTACAAAGATGTCCAAAAGATGGGTGGCGGTCGTTGGGATACCTCAAGCCTTTTCAAGCGCTTGCAAAATCTTGGCTGATCCCGAAACGGTTATCCGCGACGCGATACATGAAGATGCCACAACGATCGCCGGCATCTGGTATGATGGATGGCGAGATGCACACCTCCAACTGGTACCTGATGCACTGGCAAAGCTGCGAACGCTTGAGAGTTTTCAGGAGCGTACGATAAACCTGATCGGGCAAACCCGTGTTGCTCAGACTAAAGATGTGACTGGTTTCTGCATTTGCAGAGCGGATGAGCTTTATCAGATGTATGTGGCACCAGCGGGCCGTGGTACCGGTATTGCCCAGCGATTGATTGCGGATGCTGAAACTTCTTTTGCCAAAGCAGGTATCGAAAAAGCGTGGCTGGCCTGCGCGATAGGAAATACACGCGCGATGCGATTTTACGAAAACTGCGGTTGGCAGAATACCGGTCGCGAAAAGGTGTCGCTTGATACGTCAGCGGGCAGTTTCGAGTTGGAAATTCTCAGATACGAAAAACACTTTGGGTCTTAGGTGAGGGGTGCGGCACAACTGTAACAGGCCGCCTATGCTTTGTGGCACGGGATAACCGGTTCGCACATGGTAAGCGTATATCACGCAACTTACGGTGACCTAAAACGCAGTTGCACTTGCTGATATTCTTCAAAGGGGTTGTTTTTGGGGTCGGGTTTACCAAATCACAACGCCTCGCCTGCGATACCAGCATGACCAATGCACATCTGTGGGGCGCCATCGTCATGAGCCGCAAAAATCGTCTGCTCGATTCCAATGAATCAGACAGCTTTCAGGCAAGCGAGTTATTCTTTTCCCGGACTGACCCGCGCGGGGTCATCAGATTTACGAACGAAACCTTTCGGCGCATCAGTGGGTACGACTGGGAGACTTTGCGCGGCGCGCCTCACAAGATCGTGCGCCATCCGAACATGCCGAGAGGCCTTTTTCATTTGCTGTGGGAATTCCTTGGTAAAAAGCTGCCGGTCGGGGGCTATGTGAAAAACCTGAGCAAGGACGGCACACATTACTGGGTTTTCGCGGTAATGGTCCCAACGGATGACGGGTATCTTTCTGTCAGGTTAAAACCTCTTGGCGGCAAACTGAACGACATCAAAAAACTCTACCTGCAGCTTCGCAAGCGCGAACTGGAAGAAGACATAACGCCCGAACAATCCAAGGTAGACCTGATTTCGGCCCTGAATGATTTGGGATATAAAAGTTACCAGCATTTCATGATCCGCGCGCTGAGCGAAGAAATTGCAGCACGTAGCGCCGCATTAAATATCCAGCCGGACAGTACGCTCCCGTCGCTACTGAATATGTTGGACGCAGTTGCAGAAATCGAAGAGCACTCGCAAGTTGTGGCGCGCATCTTTGAAGAGACAAAGCAAATACCCCACAACATGAAACTGCAGGCGCAGCGTTTGGAAGGACGTGAAGGACCGATCGGTGTAATATCGGGTAACCATCAGGAAATGATGCGATCTTTAGAAGAAGCCGTCACAAACTTTTCGAAAGCCGCGCACGAGGGTGCCGATCACATCGGGCAAGTCTGTTTCATAACCTCGACCACCCGGTTGCTGTCAGAAGTCCACGCTAATTTCAACGATGAAAGCGTGCCAGACGATATCGATAAAGCAGCAGAGCTTTCGCGCCTTGTCGGATTGCAACGGTATTCGAGTGACATGCTTGATACGGGATTGAATGATCTGACCGCGCGGACGAAACGATTTTCCGAGATGTGCCGTGATATCCGGCGTGTCATGTCCGGCCTGGAGATGACACGGATCATGTGCAAAATCGAAAGGTCAAACCTCACGGTTGATGCCGATGGACTGGATGAATCCATTGTAGAACTCAACCGATGCGAGACCGAGCTTTCTGCGGTAATTCTCAAGATCGAGGCGAATGTCGCGTTTATTCAACAAGCTCCGATCCAGAAGATCCGAAAGCTGGCGGCCTGACCCGTACGTCAGACCGCCATTGCCAGCATTATGGGATGATGCGGGTGTATTTGTTGCCTTTAAGCGTCGCACCGAGTAGCAGACCGGCCCGTCCAAAGACTGCGGCGATCACAGGGGAAAGTGCCGTTGTGGTGTTGGCGCTTGCGCCGTCGCCCTGATCAGAGATCACGTATTCCACGTCACCGCCAACTGCCCATCCGGGCGAGCGCCGGAAGTCGGTCAGCGCGTCCTCTGTCATAAAGAACAAGACATGCGCATACTGCTGCGCACCGATCTGAAGGCCGCCGGACACTTCGGCCAGCGAGTAGTAATCGACCGTGATGTCGTTTACGCGCAGCGCGCCACGTCCGTAAGCCCCCCCAAAACCAAAGCCAGCCTCGGTAACCAAGGGCATGATCAGCATGCCGTTGGATTTGTCCGCCAGACTGCGCGTATTTGGATAAGCGCTGTACATTTCGTCCAGCGTTGCATCAACGCGGGCATCAATGCGCGCGCCGCCTGTCGATCCGACGCCGTTGCCGCAAGCAGTCGTTACAGCGGTCCCTGCCAATGCGCCAAGGGTGAAAACCCGGCGCGAAATTCCTGAACGTTTCATTTATTTGCCTGTATTATGTTGCTCTAATGCCGGTTCCCCCGACTTGTGCGCAACAATACGCTCATTAGCGGTCAGTGTCACCCTAAACCATATATCTAGGCGTCAATTCGCTGTCATTTTCCCAACAAACGCGCGGCCGCAGGGGCAAAATAGGTCAAGATCCCGTCACATCCGGCACGCTTGAACGCAAGCAGGCTTTCCATCATCGCCTTTTCTCCGTCTATCCAGCCGTTCGCCGCTGCTCCTTGGATCATCGAGAACTCACCCGAAACCTGATACGCATAGGTCGGTGCGCCAAAAGTGTCCTTTACCCGTCTGCAAATATCCAAATAAGGCATCCCGGGCTTGACCATAACCATATCCGCACCTTCCGACAGATCGCGCTCAATCAGGCGCAGCGCTTCATCCGAATTGCCCGGGTCCATCTGGTAAGTCTTTTTGTCGCCGGTAAGCGCACCTGATGCCCCGACCGCATCACGGAAAGGTCCGTAAAAGGCGGACGCGTATTTCGCAGCATAGCTCAGGATCATCACGCGCTGATGGCCCGCGTCTTCGAGCGCAGTGCGCATTGCACCGATACGCCCGTCCATCATATCAGACGGTCCAATGATATCGGCGCCAGCTTCGGCTTGCGCCAGCGTCATCCTGACCAACGCCTCAATCGTACGATCGTTGACAATTTCGCCATTCTCAACAAACCCGTCATGGCCGTTAATGTTATAAGTATCGAGAGCCACATCGGTCATGATCGCCAACTCTGGCACCGCCTTTTTGACGGCGCGTATCGCGCGATTGGCATGATTTTCCGGATCCCAAGCACCTGCGCAATCCTCGGTGCGCTCTTCCAGGCCAGTGTAGGGAAAGATGCAGATGGCGGGTATCCCAAGATCAGCCGCTTCGCGTGCGGCCTCGACAATCTTGTCAACAGACCTGCGAAACACCCCTGGCATTGACGGAATAGGCTCCTCGATCCCGTCACCGGAGCGCACAAATACCGGCCAGATGAAATCATCCACGCTTACCGTGCTTTCGCGGGTCAGGGCCCTGATCTGCGGGCTCTGACGGGCGCGACGGAAACGGGTCGCAGGAAAAGAAGCTTGGGTCGGGCGCATCGTAATCTGTCCATTTTGAGTTACAGTCGATGAGTGCCACGTATTTTTCCGCAAGCCAAGGCTAGGAATTGCCACGATGCGCCGCTAAGAGAGGCAAAACGACCAAACAAAAGCACCGACCTTGGACATCTACAGCAGTATTTTCGAACTTATCGACATGCGTTCCTTCTCGAACCTCTGGTTCTGGATCGCTTTGGCTGTCCTGTGGTCCACTGCCAGCCATTGGATACTGGGCGTGCCTTACGACATGGTACTGCGTGCGCGCAGGCAGGGCGGACAGACCGAACAGGATCTGGAAGACCTTGTGCGCATCAACACCAATCGCATGCTCTATATCGCACGGGTGTCGGGCCTATGGATGCTGAGCATCGGGTGCTTTGTCCTGTCGGGGCTGGTTGTGCTCGGTTTTGTCTACGGTGTCGAGTTTGCACAGGCGCTGTTTCTTCTGGCTTTTCCGATGGCCATTGTTGCATTGATTTCCCTATCAACTGCCCGCCTCATCCAAGAGGAAGAAGCAGCAGGCGAGTTGCTGCGCAAACGGTTGACGCGCAACCGGTTGTACGTCCAGATTACCGGTCTGATCTCGATCTTTATGACCGCGCTTTGGGGCATGTACCAAAACATGTCGATCGGCGTACTTGGCGGTTGACACAAGGGTCACCAAGGACCAAGTCAAGCAGCCTATGGCAAACCAATCCCGCATAACCGTCTCGGGCGTTCCCGAAGGCTTTGACGCGCGCTTCTTGTTGGAAGAGATTGACAAGAATGACCGCCCGGTGCTGCACATTGCGCGCGATGACAAAAGGCTCGCGGCGATGCAGGCAGCATTGCGGTTTTTTGCGCCCGCAATGCCGGTCGTCGTATTCCCCGGTTGGGATTGCCTGCCATATGACCGCGTTTCGCCAAATGCCGATATCTCGGCACAGCGGATGGCAACGCTGGCGGCTTTGCAACACGGGATGCCCAGCCAGTTTGTCTTGCTGACAACACTGAATGCCGCGAGCCAGAAAATCCCTGCACGTTCGATTTTGAAAGACGCGGCATTTACAGCACGGGTGGGAGACAGGATCGACGAAGCCGCCCTTCGCGCGTTTTTGGTTCGTATGGGCTTTGCTCAGAGCCCGACCGTGACGGAACCGGGTGATTATGCAATTCGCGGCGGTATTATCGACATTTTCCCACCCGGAGACCTCGGGCCGGTGCGCCTTGATCTCTTTGGTGACGTGCTGGACGGTGCCCGCCGATTTGATGCCGCAACCCAGCGGACCACGGAAAAGCTAGATGTGGTAGAACTGGCACCTGTGTCCGAAATCATTATGGACGAGGCGGCAATCACTCGATTTCGCCAGAATTACCGGATTGAGTTTGGCGCAGCAGGCACCGATGACCCGCTTTACGAAGCCGTTAGCGCAGGCCGCAAACACCATGGCGCGGAACACTGGTTGCCTTTCTTCCACGAAGAGCTTGAAACTCTGTTCGATTACGTGCCTGAGGCGTCGATCTCGCTGGATGACCAGATTCCGGCGATGCATCAGGCGCGCTGGGAAAGCATCGAAGATCAGTATGAGACGCGCCGACTTGCCATGGCGAACCGGTCTAAAATGGATACGGTGTACAAGCCTGCACCACCAACGGCGCTTTATCTGGACGAGGCCGCTTGGGCCACGCGGTTTGACGGTCGGCGTGCTCTTTACCTAAGTGCCTTGCCGCAACCGACAGGCCCCAACGCGATCGACGCTGGCGCACGCATCGGGCGCAATTTCTCACCTGAACGGCAACAGGAATCATTAAGCCTTTTCGGTGCGTTGGCCGATCACGTTAAGAAAAAACTTGAAAGCGGCCCAGTGCTGATCGCAAGCTACTCGGAAGGCGCGCGCGAGCGCCTGACAGGGTTGATTGAAGACGAAGGGCTGGCAGAAGCGATACCGGTGCCAAATGCCACCCGCATTGGCAAACGGGGTCTGTATCTGGCGGTATGGGCACTTGAACACGGGTTCGAAGCGCCCGGATTGACTGTCATCTCGGAACAAGACGTCCTTGGCGACAGGCTCATTCGCACGACCCGCAGAAAGCGCCGTGCTGAAAACTTCCTCACCGAAACCCAATCTCTGGCCCCCGGTGATCTGATCGTACACGTGGATCATGGCATCGGGCGGTACAAGGGGCTGGAGGTGGTCACTGCCGCCGGTGCGGCCCATGAATGTATTCTGTTGGAATACGCCGAGAACGCAAAACTCTACCTGCCTGTTGAAAACATTGAACTGCTGTCGAAATACGGCCATGAGGAGGGTCTTCTCGATCGGTTGGGCGGTGGCGCTTGGCAGGCCAAGAAAGCGCGCCTCAAAGAGCGAATTCGCGAGATCGCGGACAAACTGATCCGCGTGGCAGCCGAGCGCGCGCTGCGCAAGGCTCCGGTGCTGGAGCCTCCACCCGGCATGTGGGACGCCTTCAGCGCGCGGTTTCCCTATACGGAAACCGATGACCAGTTGCGCTCCATATCGGACGTAATCGACGACATGACATCCGGCCAACCGATGGACAGGCTGGTCTGCGGAGATGTCGGTTTCGGCAAGACCGAAGTTGCCATGCGCGCCGCTTTTGTTGCCGCGATGTCCGGTGTGCAGGTGGCCGTGATCGCGCCGACCACCCTGCTGGCACGCCAGCACTACAAAAGTTTTGCCGACCGGTTTCGCGGTTTTCCGATTAATGTAAAGCAGTTGAGCCGCTTTGTTTCAGCAAAAGAGGCGAATGCAACGCGAGATGCCATGGCGCGGGGCACGGCTGATATTGTGATCGGTACGCATGCTCTTTTGGCCAAGGGTATCAGGTTTAACAATCTCGGTTTGTTGATCATTGACGAGGAACAGCATTTTGGCGTGACACACAAAGAGCGCCTAAAACAGCTGCGGTCTGATATCCACGTGCTCACACTGACGGCAACGCCAATCCCGAGAACCTTGCAACTAAGCCTGACGGGTGTACGCGATCTGTCAATTATCGGCACACCACCTGTAGACCGCCTCGCCATTCGGACCTACGTCAGCGAATTCGACAGCGTCACATTACGCGAAGCGTTGTTGCGCGAACATTATCGCGGTGGTCAATCCTTTTACGTGGTACCGCGAATTTCCGATTTGCCTGAGATCGAAGAATTTCTGCAAGACCAACTGCCTGAGCTGACGTATGTGGTCGCGCACGGCCAGATGGCGGCAGGCGAACTGGATGACCGGATGAATGCATTTTACGACGGCAAATTCGATGTTCTTCTGGCAACGACAATTGTGGAATCCGGCCTCGATATTCCAACTGCCAATACGATGATTGTCCATCGGGCTGATATGTTTGGACTTGCCCAGTTGTATCAGATCCGTGGACGGGTAGGGCGTTCGAAAACCCGCGCCTATGCCTATTTGACCACCAAGCCGCGGAAGCCACTGACGCCCACAGCAGAAAAGCGGCTTCGTGTTCTGTCCAGCCTCGACACGCTGGGTGCCGGTTTCACACTGGCCAGTCAGGATCTGGATATTCGCGGTGCGGGCAATCTTTTAGGCGAAGAACAATCAGGCCAGATGCGAGACGTGGGCTTTGAACTCTATCAATCAATGCTTGAAGAAGCGATTGCCAAGATCCGCGCCGGCGAGATGGAAGGTCTGTCAGAAGCGGACGACCAATGGGCCCCTCAGATCAATCTGGGCGTGCCCGTACTTATTCCCGAAGCCTACGTGCCCGATCTGGACGTGCGGCTTGGTCTTTACCGCCGCCTTTCAAGCCTCACGACAAAAGTAGAACTTGAGGGCTTTGCGGCAGAGCTGATCGACCGCTTTGGCAAATTACCCAAGGAAGTGAACACACTGCTGCTGGTCGTGCGCATCAAGGCTATGTGCAAAAAAGCAGGCATTGCCAAACTGGACGGTGGGCCGAAAGGCGCAACAATTCAATTCCACAATGACAAGTTTGCGTCTCCGCAGGGGCTTGTGGATTTCATTCAGGATCAACGTGGGCTTGCAAAAGTTAAGGATAACAAGATCGTTGTCCGGCGCGACTGGAAAGCAGACGCGGACAAGATCAAGGGGGCTTTTGCGATTTCACGGGATCTCGCAGAGAAAGTTGTGGCGGAGAAAAAGCGAAAATCAGCGAGGGCTAAAGCCAAAAGCGCGTGATTACTCCGCAGCCAATCGGCCTTCCATTCGTTTCATGCGCAGCATCAGGACGAAACCGATGCTAACCATGACCAACACGGCAATGAGCATGGGCCGAATTGTCCCGTCAAACATCAACCCGACAGGTGAGGCCAACAAAGCCGCCAGAATGGTGGCAACTGCGCCAATGACGCTTGCAGCCATGCCGGCGATGTGGCCCATCGGTTCCATCGCGATGGCATTGAGGTTGCCGATCGTCAGACCTGCCTGAAAAAACATATAGGACTGCCAGACCACGAAAAGTGCGAAGTCATATTGTTGATCGATGAACCCGTTCAGCAACAACAGACCGCCCGACATCGCAATTTGGATAGCGAAAGCCAAAGTCACGAGGCGTCGCATGCCAAATCTCACCACGAGGATCGCATTCAGCAGGCTGGCCAAGGCGGAAATAAGCGCTGTCAGCGCAAACCAATACGGAAAGGTGTCGAAACGATCGAACACTTTGGAGTAGATGGTCGGGATCGACATCAGTAGCGAAAACAGTGACGCCATTGCGCAGGTCTGTGCAAATATCGACAAACGCACTACCGGCTGCGCAAACATTTCATGCACCGCGCCGCGGATCAACTTCCATCGTAACGGCCTGCGCTCAGCAACAGGCAGCGTTTCTGGCAATCGCACTCCAAGCCAAATCACCGAGATTAAAGAGAAGAGCACAAAAGCTGCAAAGATGCTGCGCCACCCTGCAAAGCCCATGATCACAACACCAATGGCCGGAGCGACCGCCGGAAAGAGCGTAAAGATCATCATGACGATCGATAGAATCCGTGCCATCTCACGGCCTGAAAAGAGGTCTCGAATGATGGCGACGCTGACCACGCGCGGGCCCGATGCTCCTATGCCCTGAAAAAGTCGTGCCACCAGCATGACTTCCAACGAGGTGCTTGCCCAGGCGACGCAGGCCGCAGCGATGTATAGCCCGGCCCCCATGAACATCATATTGCGTCTGCCGAAAGCATCCGACAGCGGACCAGAAACAAATGTCCCGATGCCCATACCCAAAACGAAAGACGTAACGATCAAAGATGCGCGTGTCGGATCGCTCGGCGCCAATTCTTGGCCGATTTGTTCTATCGCGGGAAGCATCGCGTCGATCGAAAATGCGATCGTTGCGAACATCATTGCCATCAGGGCGATAAATTCAGCCCGCCCCATAGGCAAATCATCAAATGTCGGCTTCAAAAGAGTGACCTTCTGCGGAATCGGCACGTCAATTAGTTGGTGCTAGTCAGCGTCAGGCATAACCTAGAGTTGAGGGCGGTGCAATCGCCACCCAGCGTCAACGTCCGGAAAAAAAGCGCCGAAAGGCTAAACGCCTGCTTTTAGCTCTTCAATGACGCGAAGCCATAACTCCGGCGGTTGTGCCCCCGGCACGGCATGTTTGCCACCGACGATAAATGTCGGCACCGAATTCACACCCATCTGTCGGCTGTGTGCATCGCGATTGCGAATGTCCTCGACGTCAGCATCAGATGCGAGGAGTTTCGCAACCACAGCAGCGTCCATTTCAATACTATCTGCAATATCGGCCAAGACCTCGCGGTCGCCGATATCCCGCCCTTCAACAAAATACGCTTCGAAAAGCGCAGAGACTGCAGCGGTTTGCCGTTTTTCGATCCCGGCCCAATGGATCAAACGGTGCGCGTCAATCGTATTTGGCGTGCGTTTCATTGCTTCGAAGTCAATCGACAGACCGGCTGCGGCGGCATTTTCAACGACAGGCGCGTAGGCGCGCACCGCGCCTTCCTTGCCGCCAAATTTTCCTTCGAGATATGCACGGCGGTCCATACCTTCCGCCGGCATGTCCGGGTTCAACTGAAACGGGTGCCATTCGATGACAAAAGGATGATCCGGCACTTGCCCCAAAGCCTTGTCCAGATGTGTTTTGCCAATATAGCACCACGGGCAGATCGGGTCGGAAATTACGTCGATTTTGATGGTCTCAGTCATGTTGCCCCTCATAGGCTGCGGCAAGCGCGCGTCGCATCAACTTGCCGTTGTTGCCCAGCGGAAGCTCGGCCAGATGGATGAACAGGCGTGGTTGCTTGTAGCGCGCCAGATTTTCTTTGACATAAGCGTGCAGATTGAAATCGTCCAGTGGCTCGGGGCCGGTATAGAAGGCAGCGATAACCCGAGTATCGGCTTTTACCTCGACTTCTGTCACGCCGACGGTGTCAATTCCCGGAAATTGGCCCAGCACTGTCTCGACCTCGATAGGTGAGACACGAAAACCACCAGCGTTCATCATGTCGTCATGGCGACCAAGGTAAATCAGCGCGCGTTGGGCATTCATGACAGCCTGATCTCCGGTCAGGAACCAGTCTCCGGACATTCGCGCAGCCGTCTCGTCCGGGGCATCCAGATAGCCAAGCATGAGGCCGGGGTCTGACCGGTGCACCGCGATGGTTCCTTCTTGCCCAGCCGCAACCGGTTTGCCGTCTTTTAACAGTGCCACACGCCGTCCGGGTTGTGGCTGCCCGAGGGTTTTCGGGTCCACGGGCTTTCCTGCAGGCTGTGAGATAAAGGTCGAGCATTCTGACATGCCGTAGGCTTCGTAAATCTGTCGTCCCGATTTCTCGCGCCATGACCCTGCAATATCTGGTGAAAGTTTTTCACCTGCGCTTAATCCATGACGAAGCGACGGCAGTGCCAGATCGGGTGCCCGGTCTAAAAGTTGCCGATAGACCCCCGGTGCTGCGGCAAAAATGGAAACCTCATGCGCTTTCATCAACGCAGGCAACGCCTCCACCGGCGTGCACGGGGCGGGGATATAGGCAGTCGCACCGATGGTCCACGGGTCCATGAGGCCGGTGCCGAGGGTATAGGTCCAGTTAAAGGCCCCCGCATGCATCACCCGATCATCCGCGCGCAGCCCGTACCAGCCGTCAAACATCATCTGACGTGCCCAAATCGACCGGTGGGCATGGGCAACCGCGCGGGGGATTCCGGATGTTCCGGAGGTGTAGATGATATATCCCAAACGCTCTGGATCGCCCAAAGACGGCGAGGTCGGCGGCAGGTCACGCATTTGTAAAAGTTCTTGGTCCGACAAGGTCCGCGGATGTGCTGCCGTCACGACCGAGGCGTCATGAAGAACACCTGCCGGTTTCAGTGCAGCGATAATCTGGGCTGTCTCGCGTTGAGTAAGACTGCTTGACGTTGGTACCGGGACCAGATCAGCCGCCAGAGCGGCCAGATAACAGATCGGAAAATCGGCAGAGTTCCCGAGACGGAACAAGAGCTTGTTACCCGGTCGGAAACCCGCCTTCAACAAGCCGGTAGCCGTGCCAAGAACGGCGCCCCGCAGGTCGCCATAAGACCACCGTTCGACATGACCCTCAGACACGATGCAAAGCGCGTCTTTGTCCGGCAAGCGTTCACCCGCAGCCAACACATGCGCGGCCAGATTGAATGGCGCCGGGCAGCGGGTAAAAGGGGTGGAGTCATACAGGCTTAGCATGCCCACGGTGCTATCGGTGACCCTGCGTCGTTGCAAGGGGGGCTGCAAGGTCCTATAGCGTTTGCATGACCGAGAGAGACCCAAAAACACTGATCCGCATTGCGCGCGAAACTGGTCAGGACGAAAACGGCACGCCGCTTGACCTTGGCGTGCGTGTACGTGAGTTGCGCAAAGCTCGTGACTGGACGCTGGAACAAGCCGCCACGCAAGCTGGCTTGGCACGTTCAACGCTCAGCAAGATTGAAAACGGTCAAATGTCGCCGACATATGACGCGCTCAAGAAGTTGGCGGTCGGCTTGGAAATTTCCGTGCCCCAGCTTTTTACCCCGCCGCGCGCGGGCCAGATCAACGGGCGTCTGGCGGTTACCAAGACCGGGCAGGGATCGGCGCAGGCGACCGCCACCTATGAGCATGAACTGCTGGCAGATACGCTCACCAAGAAACAGATGCTACCTTACCGCGCGCGCGTACGTGCACGCGACATGTCGGAATTTGACGGCTGGGTACGACACGATGGCGAAGAGTTTCTCTATGTGCTGACAGGTGTCATCAAGCTTTACACAGAGTTTTATGAACCCATCGAAATGCGCCGTGGCGACAGTGCCTATTATGACGCGACGATGGGACATAATGTAGTGTCTGTGAGCGCCGAGGATGCGAATATCCTCTGGGTCACATCACTGATCTGAAGGATTTCGCTGAAATAGCCAGCCAAGCGCAAGATGTGCCAGAAACACGGCCACAACCTGCGCCACAATAAATCCTGCGATATGTCCGGGGTAGATACCGGCAAACGTATCCGAAAAGCCACGCGCGATCGTCACTGCCGGGTTTGCAAAACTGGTTGATGCCGTAAACCAGTATGCACCAGTGATATACAAGGCGACCAGCGTCGGGACCGCATCAGGGCGTGCGCGCAATCCGCCGAAAATCACGAAAAGCAATCCAAAGGTCGCAACACATTCCGCGAACCACTGTGCGCCACCTGTACGGTGCAAGGTTTCGGAAGTTTGCAGCAACGGCAGATCGAACATCGCGTGGGTGGTGATTACGCCGATCAATCCGCCAACCACCTGTGCAACGACGTACGCAAATGCCAGTGGTGCACCTATTTCACCGCGCAAAAGGAAGGCCAGCGTCACTGCGGGGTTGAAATGAGCCCCCGAAATCGGCCCCAGTACCGTGATGATGGCGTAGAGCATTGCGCCCGTTGCTACCGAGTTTGCCAACAGCGCGACGGCAGTGTTACCGGATGCCAAACTTGCACCCATAATACCGCTGCCGATCACTGAAACGATCAACAGCGCTGTTCCAAGACTTTCGGCGACCAGACGTCGCGCAGTGTTTTCAGTTTGGCTCATACCACCAGACTTCTGGCATATATTCCGGACCGTCACCATAGATAGGAAGTGTCTCTGCGTGCTTCATTTCGGCGATATGGGCAATGTATCCGGTTGTAAACTGCCAGAACGGTATCACGTAGCGACCGGCAGTAAGGATGCGATCGAGTCCGCGTACTGCGGCGACAAAGTCTTCCTGCTCGGTTGCAGTGAGCATGGCATCAACCATCGCGTCCGCGGCAGGCGAGGCGACGCCCATGAGATTTCTTGAACCTTCCTGCGCGGCGGCTTCCGATCCCCAGTAAAAGCGCTGTTCATTCCCCGGTGAGAGTGACAAGGCCCGCCGGTAGTAGGTCATGTCAAAATCAAAGGCATTGGTCCGCGCGGTGAACTGAGCACTGTCTGTTGTCTCTATCGAAACGTCGACACCAAGACGGCGCAGCGCATTCACATAAAGGTCGGCAATCGCTTTGTTCTCGCTACTGTCTTGTGACAACAGGATCGTAAAGGCGACCTGTTCCCCTGACTGATCAACGAGACGACCGTCTTGCACACTGTATCCTGCTTCTTCGAGCAGGGCTAATGCCCGACGGATGCCGCGCCTGTTGCGCTCGCTTCCGTCTGTTTGCGGCAGGGTATATCCCTCCAGCGTGTCTGGCAGCAATTCAGCGGCGAAGGGTTCCAACAGGTCCGCGACCTTGCCTGTGGCAGGCCCGGGTTCAAATGCCAAAGAAGAATTGGAGAAATAGGACGTAATCCGCGGCTGTGCGCCGCCGGTGAGAGTGTCATTGATAAATTCGAAATTGAAGGCCTGAATCATGGCTTCGCGCACTCGCCAGTCATCAAAGGGCGCGCGACGCGAATTCATAACGAAACCCGTCATGCCCGACGGTTTTCCGTGCGGTATTTCCGATTTCACCACCTCTCCATTGGTAATCGCAGGGAAATCGTACTGGGTTTTCCACTTCTCCGCGTTGAACTCGCGCGCCGCGGAAATCTCTCCCGCCTTGAATGCTTCGAACAAGACGGAAGCATCGCCGTAAAAGTCTATGCGGATGGTATCGAAGTTGTTGGTACCCTGCCGGATGGCAAGGTTCTTGCCCCAATAGTCCGGGTTGCGGGTCAACTCGACACGACGTCCCGCCTCGTAGTCGCTGACCGTATAGGGGCCGGTTCCCAAGGGAATTTCCGCAAGTGTTGCATTGGCAAAGTCTTTGCCTTCCCACTGCGCACGACTCAGGATCGGACGCATGCCCGCCAGCAAAGCAAGTTCCCGGTTGTCGGTATTAAAAGTGATCCGCAAACTGCGCGCCCCGGTTTGCTCGATCTTCTCTATCTGCCGGTATAAACTATGATACCGCGGGTGACCTTCGGTGCCTAACAGCTCGTACGAGAAGATTACGTCATCAACGGTGACAGGCGAACCATCCGAAAACCTCGCGTCTTCGCGCAGCGTAAAGGCAACCCACGATCTGTCGTCCGGCACCTCAACCGATTCGGCAAGAAGACCATAAAGCGCGAAAGGTTCATCCCAAGAACGCCCCATGAGCGCTTCATGTGTAAAAAATCTTAATTGCCACGGGACGTTCCCTTTGCGGACATAAGGGTTGAGGCTGTCAAAGCTGCCGGTATTACCCAATGTGATGCTGCCGCCTTTTGGGGCATCCGCCCAAGCATATGGCAAGGACACAAAATCCGGTGGCAGAGCCGGCTGACCGTACATAGATATCCCATGTTGCGGTTCTGCCGATGCCAAACCTGCACATAGAATCACACTGGTGGCGGTCAGAATCCGACGCAAATCGCGGAAAAAAACAGTACTCATTTTGGATACAATCCTTCGCTGCCCTTGTTTTATTGAGCCGGAGCCTATCGGGGTATTTACGTCTTATCAAACTTTTAGCTTGGACAACGGCCTGAACTTGCTTATAAAGAACTCACTGCTCGATAGGTTTCTTGCCTGTATGAAACCTGCCTCAATAACTTAACGCCTGCCTTGTGCAGGCGTTTTTTTTTGCCCGCGAAACAAGCGGGATGGAACCAGCCGAACCCTTTTCCGGTTTGCTTTGCGCATGCAGCACGTCATGATGCGTGCAGCGCAGCAATGTCACTCAACTATCGGATAGGACGTCACCATGAGTTTCGAGATTTCACTGGCCGGAAAAACCGCTGTCATTACCGGATCCAATTCCGGCATAGGTCTGGGTGTGGCCTGGGCATTGGCTCGGGCAGGGGCGGATGTGGTTCTGAATTCTTTCACCGACACGGAGGAAGATCACGCCATTGCTGAAAAGATATCATCTGAGACAGGCACCAAGGCGCGCTATATTCAGGCAGATATGTCCAAGCCGGACGATTGCCGCGCGCTGGTCACCAAGGCGGGTTCATGCGATATCCTTGTGAATAATGCCGGCATCCAACACGTCGCTGCTATCCCAGATTTTCCGGCGGAGAAATGGGACGCCATCATCGCCATCAACTTGTCGTCGGCTTTTCACACCTCGGCGATCGCTCTGCCGATGATGCGCGAGGCGGGGTGGGGCCGTGTCATCAACGTCGCCTCGGCGCATGGTCTCACGGCATCGCCGTACAAATCGGCCTATATTGCTGCGAAGCACGGCGTCGTCGGCCTGACCAAAACGACCGCTTTGGAAACTGCCAAAGAACCGATCACGGCCAATGCCATATGCCCCGGATATGTCCTGACACCAATTGTCGAAAAGCAAATCCCTGACACGATGAAAGAATATGACATGAGCCGCGACGAGGTAATCGAGAACGTCATGCTGACCCGTCAGCCGTCAAAAGAGTTTGCGACGGTCGAACAGATCGGTGGCACGGCGATATTTTTGTGTTCGTCTGCTGCGGATCAGATCACAGGGACCACAATTAGTGTGGATGGCGGCTGGACAGCCTTATAACCGGCCGTCTGAACCGTTTGCGCGCCGTCGGAGCCTCCGGCGGGAGTTTATTTGGCAAGATGACAGGGAGCTGAGTTCGTGGAAAAAAAGCGCATCAATCTGGCCTTGCAGGGCGGCGGGGCACATGGTGCGTATACATGGGGTGTGCTCGACAGGTTGCTGATGGAACGCGATCTGGAAATAGCCGCTATTTCGGGCACCAGTGCAGGAGCACTGAACGGTGCCGCGTTGAAAGCCGGAATGATCGAAGACGGGCACGATGGTGCGCGGGCGCGGCTGGACTGGCTGTGGCAAGAGGTGGGCGCGCGGCCAGAATTTCATCTCGGGCAGTGGATGTGGCCGTTTTCGCTTTCGAATTTTTCTCACGCTCTTGAGATGTCGCCGGTTTTCATGGCAGCGGACGCCTGGTCGCGCGTCGTGTCGCCGTATTCGTACGGACCGCTTTATCAGAATCCGCTTGAGCCGATCATCAGCCAATTCAACTTTGACGATGTCTGCGCAGAACGCGGCGCAGGACCTTGTCTGTTTATTTGCGCAACCAAGGTGCGGGACGGCAAGGTTCGGGTTTTCAAGGACAGCGAGATTAATACGAATGTCATTCTTGCCTCGGCGTGCCTGCCGACGATTTTTCGCGCAGTATCCATTGATGACCCGGTCACCGGTACGCCGGATGACTATTGGGACGGCGGGTACACAGGCAACCCGGCCTTGTTCCCGCTATTCTCGGGCGGCTTGCCAGAAGACATCCTGATTATCAATATCAATCCTCTTGAGCGTAAGGACACGCCGCGATCGGCTCAGGACATTCAAAACCGCATCAACGAGATAAGCTTCAACTCATCACTGCTGCGTGAATTGCGCGCCATCGAATTTGTGCAGCGTCTTCTCGACCGCGGTGCTCTGAAGAAGGGCGAGATGAGCAGAGTGCTTGTACATATGATCGCCGACGACAGTTTGATGAACGAATTGTCGGTTGCCACAAAGCTGATCCCCACGCCCTATACGCTGGCGCGCTTGAAGGAAGCCGGGCAGCGGTCTGCTGACGCCTTTTTGGAAGAGCACTGGGGCGATCTGAACGCCCGATCCACTGTGGATCTGGTCAAGATGTTTCAGTAGGCGGATCAAATGGCGGCGCAAGCCCGTCTTCGCCGCCGTTGGGGTAGACAAGTCCCGCAGAGATCACCAGTTTGGCCGCTTCTTCGACGGTCATGTCGAGTTCAATCACATCCGCCTGTGGGACGAAGAGCAAAAAGCCTGATGTCGGGTTCGGCGTGGTTGGCAGAAAAATGGATAACATAGGGGCGCCATCGTTGCCGCGTCTGGCAATCTCACCCTTGGTGTTGGTCGAGATAAAGCCGATAGCCCAGATGCCCTTGCGGGGGTATTCGATGATGCAGGCCTTTTCGAAAGAACGTTCGGACTGCGCGAAAACCGTCTCTGAAATCTGTTTGATGCCGGAATAGATGGTCCGGACTACCGGCGTTCTTTCCACAAGGCTTTCGGCAAAGCGGATGAAGGATCGCCCGATCAAGCCTTTTGCCATCCAGCCGATTATCACGGTGAAAACAAGGAATATGACAACGCCGATGCCGCGGATGTTGATCTGCACATCGCGGTCGAGACCGAGCAGATCCTGTATCATACGGTCGGGCTGATACTTCTGCGGCACCAGCGGCAGGACGAATCCATCAATCCACCCAACCACGGACCAGATCAACCAAATGGTCAGCCCGACAGGTGCGATGACGACCAATCCGGTGATGAAATTGGCGCGCAGCCGCGCGAACATGCTTCGACGCGTAGGGGTTTCGGGGTCAAAAGGGGTCGTCATTCTGGGTCCGTACTGGCTTCTTACGGTAGTTAGGCGGTTTGCCGCGGCTCTACAATGGGCCAAAGCCGATACTGGCAGATCATTCAGTCAGGCGTGGCCGTCTCGCATAAGGCATGAGCGATCCTTGCAGCCAACTGTGCGTTGTTGCGCACTAAGGCAATATTGGCTTCAAGCGACCGGCCTTCCGTCAGTTCGAATATCCGCTGCAGAAGGTAGGGTGTGACCGCTTTACCCCGTATGCTGTGGGTATCAGCGTCGGATTGCGCCTGCGCGATGATTGGCGCAAGGGCATCTGCGGGAATTTCGTCGGCCGCAGGGATCGGGTTGGCGACAAGCTGTCCACCTGGCAAAGACAGGGCGGCGCGCATCCGGTGTGCCTGCGCGATCTCTTGTGGTGTGTCCATACGCAGTGGCGCTTTCAGCGGCGAGGTCGCGCTCCAGAAGGCGGGAAAGCTGTCTTGACCCACCGCGATCACAGGCACCCCTTGCGTCTCCAGCACTTCGAGCGTCTTGTCCACGTCAAGGATGGCCTTTGCACCGGCGGCGACCACGGTCACCGGTGTCTGCGCCAGTTCCATCAGGTCGGCCGAAATGTCAAAACTGCTTTCTGCGCCGCGGTGCACACCGCCGATGCCGCCTGTTGCAAAGACCTCGATGCCTGCAAGATGCGCGGCGATCATTGTCGCGGCCACCGTTGTTGCACCGGTAATGTCGCCGGCAAGGGCCACCGCGAGATCTGCGCGTGAGAGCTTGGCGACACCTTTGGATTGGGCGAGAGCTTTTAGGTGATCCGCGTCCAGCCCGATGTGCAAGGTTCCGTTAATTACCGCAATGGTCGCAGGGGTTGCGCCTGCACCGCGCAAGTCGTTTTCGACTTGCTGTGCCACTTCCAGGTTTTGTGGGTAGGGCATGCCATGGGTGATAATCGTACTTTCCAACGCGACAATCGGTCTGCCGCTGGCTTTGGCCGCAGCAACCTCGGCAGACATCAGCATGTTCAAACTGGTCATAGGGGTGTTTCTCCGGAAACGTATGTCGCGGCTGTCTGCAGCGCCTGTTCCAGCGCCTCTGCAGACGAAGCGCCGCGAATGTCAGCAGCGATATGCGCTGCCATGAACGTATCGCCAGCTCCGGTGACACGCGTGACAAGAACCTGAGGCGGCGTGCGGGTAATGATGCCATCTTCGCGGCCTTCGCTGGCATCCTGCCCGCCGTTCGTCACCAGAACCCGTTGCGCACCGCGCGAAAGTAAACCGGCGGCGGCATCTCGTGCATTGTCAAACCGCTGCTGACACAGAATACCCGCTTCTTCGAGGTTGACGTAAATGGTGCCACGTCCGGTCTGAACAAAAGGCAAGAGGCGTTCCGCCTTTCCAGGCGATGCCGGTGCCACGCGAAGATCTGCGTGGGCCAGTATCGGGCTGTGGGCGATTTGCCCCAAAAGGTCGTGTGTCAGGTTCCCGTCGAGCGCCACCGGGCCCATAAAGGGCGCATCATCGGACGCGAGGCGGCCATCTGACAGTGGCGCCAGTATCTTGTCGCCAGCGGCTTCCAGTGAATGTGCATCCGCGATTGCCGCGATCAATCCGTTCGCGCCTTCAACCGCCATATAGACATCTGTCGGCAAATCATCCGAGCGATAAGCCAGATCGGTTTCCAGACCGCGCGCACGGCAAGCCGCGATCAACTCATCACCTTCCGCGTCACGGCCAATCGCTGTCAGCAGCGCGGGTTTCAATCCAAAGCGCGCCAATGCCATGGCAATATTAAGCGCGACACCGCCTGGAATGCGCGTAATCCGCCCCGGCACATCGGACCCTTGCCGCATAACGCTGGCGGAGCGGCCGATAACGTCCCAAAGGACGGAGCCAATGCATAGAATGTCACTGTGAGCAGCCATTCCGTCTTGTGGCTTTCATCTCTGGCAAGCGCAAGTCATTCCGCCGCAGGAACCGCAAAAGTCAAAGCCGCCCAAAGCGTTTCCCAGACCGGGGCGCGCTCTGCGTTGCCGGCCTCGGGGCTGGGGCGCAGCACAACGGCATCAAAGAGATAGCTGTGACCGGGGCGCACATCGACACGTGCGATACCATCGGCGTTCGTGCGTGTCAGCGAAACGATTACAGCGCCTGTCGGATCCTTTTCAAAAACCTCAACCTGCGCATCCGCACGGGGGGCGCCCAAATACTCCAACCTGACGCGCATCTCTTGGTCAAAGTCAGGATCATAAGGATTGGTCAGCGCAATGAATTCGGTTTGCAGGCCAAAGGCCCTGTCTTGGCCTGTACCGCTGCCAGCAGCCAAAAGTGCTTTGGCGTGCCGCGTATAGCTTTCCCGGAACCTTTCTTTGCTCCAGCCATTTGCGGTGTGATCGGCCGCGGCATTTGTAAAATCCTTATGCGCCGCAAACCGCAAGAATTTATCCCAGTCCGTATAGGTCAGGGTGGAAGCGGTCGTTTCATGCAGAACGATCAGTAACCCGTCTCCCCAAGCGGAGGATGTTAGGGCAGGGGTATCGCCCAGCCGTCCTGTAACCGGTCGTATGTCTTCCCCGAGCACCATATCGAAACGCGTGAAGTTCCGATCAAACCATGACAAGGCAACACCTTCGAACTCTTCGCCATTTTTCAGATCTGCAACCACTGGCGCGTCGTTTTCAACTTGATATATCTTGGGCTCGATCCAAAACTCATGTGCACTAGCGGAAAACCCGAATGTCAGTGCCAACAGCGTTGTAAAAGGTAAGAACCGCATGAAAATCAACCCTATCTTGTCAGTCTTTAAGCTGTTCTTTTTGGCTGTGGTGTCAACTGCAATCGTAGCCTTCGGCGCGGCGCGTGTCGGCGCACATGAGTTACAGCCGACAATTGCCGATATGACCGTGACGAACGACAACGACGTCGTGCTTTCATTCCGCATAAACGTCGAAGCCTTTCTTTCAGGCATAGATATGGACGCGGTGGAAGACACAGACGAGTCCGACGGCGGTGCCGAATACGACGCGCTGCGCGCACTGCCGCCCGATGCGTTAAGGACGCGTACCCAAGAGGTCGTTGCCCGCTGGAATGCAGAGCCATTGATGACTGCAGGCACCCCGTTGACATTCACAATTGACGACATGCTGATACCGGAAGGTGTCGATTTCGAATTGCCGCGATTGTCCAGCTTGACCATTCGCGCCACTTTACCTGAAAACGCGGCATCTGTCGTGACGAACTGGCCCGCTGGATCAGGACCGCTGGTGTTACGACAACAAGGTGTTTCGGCACCTTACACCGGTTATCTGGACGGTGGACAATCAAGTGAGCCGATTGCGCTGGCCGGTGGGGACGCACAATCACCATCAGAGGCCTTTTTCGGCTATATTCCCGTGGGCTTTGATCACATCGTTCCCAAAGGGTTGGATCATATCCTTTTTGTGCTTGGATTGTTCTTTCTTTCGACCAGATGGGGGCCGCTGCTGTGGCAGATCAGTGCGTTCACATTGGCCCACACTGTAACTTTGGCCCTTGGTGCGCTCGGTCTTATCAATATTCCGGGCAGCATCGTTGAACCGCTGATTGCCGCGTCTATCGTTTATGTTGCCGTTGAAAACCTGTTTGTAAGACGTCTGAACAAATGGCGCCCCATGGTCATTTTTGGATTTGGCCTGCTGCATGGGCTGGGGTTTGCTTCGGTCCTCGGAGAGTTCGGTTTGCCCACAGGCCAACTGATCCCGGCGCTGATCGGTTTCAACGTAGGCGTTGAATTGGGGCAACTCACAGTAATTGCGGTGGCCGCTTTGTTGTTGTGGGCCTGCGCATGGCTTGCGCGCCGGTCGGACCTGTCAGAGAAAGAGCAACCCGTCGGTGACTATGCGGTGATGTTCCGCGCTGTTTCGATCCCCGGCTCGCTGGTCATTGCAATTGTTGGCGCTTACTGGTGTATCGAGCGGGTATTCCTGTAGCAGCAGTCAGCCAATGGCCTCGATCAACTCGCCTAAGCGTTGTACGGGGTCGTCGGACTGCCATATCTCGTCGCCCAAGCCGAAAAAGTCTGTGAAAGGCGACAATTGCGCGATACGTGCCGCGTCCAATCCCCGTTCTGCAACAACGGGGATTTCGATCATTTCTGACCACCATTGAAAAAGGTCAAGGTCGGCAGTGGCGCCATCGTCCAACGCCGATGCGGTCAAAGGGCCGAAGCTGACATAGTCGCATCCCGCTTCGCCCGCCGCCATACCGTCGTGCCGCGATGTGCCGCAGAAACTCCCGACAATCGCATCGGGTCCCATCGCCTTGCGCGCCTCACGGACTGACTTGGAGGCATCCGACAGATGCACGCCGTCCAGTCCGAGCTTTTCCACCAGTCCAATGTGGTCCGTAATGACCAAGGCAATATCGCGCGCGTGCGTCACCTCGCGCAGCGCGTCGGCGGCACGGGCGATCCTGTCTTCATCCCGCGAAACCAAATCAAGCCGGACACATGCCACCGCATGTGCATCAAGCGTTCGTGCTAATACGTCGGGAAAGCTGCCAAGCTCGAACTCCGCCGGGGTAATAAGGTATAGCTGCGGTTGTTCGGGCGTATCCATGATCGTGGTCCTTGTGGTCTCTTGCCGACGAGCAGTACCTCAGTCCGGCAGGGATGCAAACTGTGTTGCATGCTTGTTGGGCAAATTCGCAGTCGAGGCGTTGCAGCGCCGCGTCTCTGGGACTATGACGCGCTCATGACACATGAGATCACGCCACCATCCACGCCTGCCTTTGTGCTGGTGCGTCCCCAAATGGGCGAGAACATTGGTGCAGCAGCGCGCGCTATGTGGAATTTTGGCCTTGACCGCATGCGCGTGGTGGCACCTCGCGACGGATGGCCCAATCAGGCAGCGGTGGCGATGGCAAGCGGCGCAGGGCGTTTGCTGGATCAGGCACAGTTGACCGACACGTTGGCGGATGCAGTTTCAGACTGTCACTACGTTTTCGCGACCACAGCGCGTCCACGCGATCTGACTAAACCGGTATTCAGCCCGGAAGAGGCAATGCGTGAGGCCGCCAAAAGGATCGCCAAGGGACAGCGCGTCGCAGTATTATTCGGGCCTGAACGTTCTGGTCTGGAAAACGACGATGTTGCACGCGCCAATGCTATTGTCACCGTACCGGTTAACCCAGATTTCCCATCTTTGAATCTGGCTCAATGCGCGCTCTTGATCGGTTACGAGTGGCGCCGCGTTACCACTTCGGTCACACCCGTCACGACCGAAATGGCCGGTGCGGAGTGGGCCGCAGCAGTCGAAGTTGAGAAACTGGCGTCACACTACGAAGAGCGCCTAGACGAAATGGGATTTTTCTATCCCGAACATAAGTCGCAATCGATGCGGACGAATTTGCGCAATTTCTGGAGCCGGATGCCAATGACACGCGCCGATGTCCAGATGCTGCACGGCATGATGAGGCAGGTCGTGCGATGGGCGGCGCGCGGCGACTAGTCGCGCTGGACCTCCAGCGTTGCTGCGCCTACGTTCACAACAACAAAAAGAGTGGGTGAGACATGAGCGGTAAACGCAAATTGTTTGAAGATGTTGGTGATGCGCAACCGGTCCGGCCCGTGACGCAGCCCGGGTTGATCGATAAAGGGCACGGTGCCGCACGTGGCGCGGTCCGTGTGTGGCTGATGATCCTGTTCGCACTCGTCTTCGTTATGATCGCCGTTGGCGGGCTGACACGGTTGACGGACAGTGGGCTCAGCATCACAGAATGGCGCCCCATCACCGGCGCGTTGCCCCCGATGAGCGACGCCGAATGGCAACTTGAGTTTGAAAAATACCAGCAAATCGACGAATGGCGCATCCAGAACCAGTGGATGGAAATGTCGGACTTCAAAGTCATTTACTGGTGGGAATGGGGGCACCGGCAGCTTGGTCGGGTGATCGGGCTCGTTTGGGCGTTGGGGTACGGATACTTTGCCCTGCGCCGTCAGGTGCCCGCCGGGTGGCATCGCAAGCTGCTGCTTCTCGGGGCACTGGGTGGCGCACAGGGAGCCATTGGATGGTGGATGGTTGCCTCTGGCGTGACCCAGGGGGAAGGCATGGTTGATGTGGCCAGCTACCGTTTGGCCACCCATCTTGGATTGGCCTTTGTCATTCTGGGGTTTATCAGTTGGTACATTATGGAACTGGGCCGTTCAGCCTCCGACCTGATGCAGGCCCGGCGCGCACGAGAGAACAAGCAGTGGGGCATGTCCACGGGATTGCTACATTTTACGTTTTTGCAAATCCTGCTGGGCGCGCTGGTGGCCGGTATTGACGCGGGCCGCAGTTATACCGACTGGCCCCTCATGGGCGGCAACTGGTTCCCAACCACGGCCTTCAGCTTTGAACCGATGTGGCGCAACTTTTTCGAAAGCCCGGGGCTGGTTCAGTTTATGCACCGTGTAATTGGTTATGTGCTTGCTATTTTCGCCGTGGTTGTCTGGCTCCGTGGTCGCAAGTCATCGCATCCGAAAACGCGGTTTGCGTTCAATGCAGTGCTGGCTGCTATGGCAGTGCAAATTGCCTTGGGCATCGTCACCGTCGTCTACGGGGCGCCTGCACATATCGCCATCGTCCACCAAGCCGTTGCTGTGGTGCTTTGGGTACTCATTCTGCGCGCCCGCTTTCTGAGCGGTTATCCCGTTGCCACATCCGTTCGAGGAGCCACCCGATGACACAAAATGCATATGAAAAGCTGATGCAGTTCACGCGGGAAACGCAGGCGCTGGCCGCGGTGGCAGGTCGCCTTGAATGGGATCAGGAAACGATGATGCCGCGCGGCGCCGCCTCCCAACGGGGTGAGGAAATGGCCGCGATGGAATCGATCCTGCATGCCCGCCGTGTTGACCCGCGTGTGGCAGACTGGCTGGCCGAGGCAGAAACCACCGAGACGTCCGCCGAAGCGAAAGCGCAGTTGCGCCACATACGCCGCAGCCATGAGCGCGCGGCCAAGGTACCCGCCGACCTTGCCGCTAAGATCGCGCGCACGACGTCGCAGGCACAGGGGATCTGGGCAGATGCGCGCGCCGAGAATGACTATGCTACATTCGCTCCGACGCTTGCTGAGGTGATCGCTTTGAAACGGGAAGAAGGCGATGCACTGGCAGCGGGCGGAAACGTCTACGACGCGATGCTGCAGGACTATGAACCGGGGACCACTGGCGCCGAAATTGCCCAGATGTTTGATGCGTTACGCCCCGAATTGACCGAGCTTCGACAAGCCGTTCGCGCCGCACCCGCGCCCCAGAGTCTCGGCGGAACCTTCGATGAAGCCGCTCAGATGAAGTTGACGCGCAAACTCGCCAAGGCGTTCGGATATGACATGACGCGCGGCAGGGTGGACAAGGCTGTTCACCCGTTCAGCTCTGGGTCGGGGTTGGATGTAAGGATCACAACGCGCACCAGCGAACGTGACCCCTTTAATTGCTTCTATTCAACGATCCACGAAGTCGGCCATGCGTGCTACGAGCAAAATATCGACGACAGCTACTTGCTGACACCTCTGGGCAGCGGTGTTTCCATGGGTGTTCATGAAAGCCAAAGCCGCATCTACGAAAACCAGATCGGGCGCAGCAGACCGTTTACCGGCTGGCTTTTTGCCGAAATGCGTGACGCCTTTGGTGACTTTGGTGTGAGAGACGAAGAGGCGTTTTACGCCACTGTGAATCGGGTCTCAGACGGATTTATCCGCACAGAAGCAGATGAGTTGCAGTACAATCTGCATGTTTTGCTGCGCTTTGATCTTGAGCGTGCGCTGATGTCGGGCGATCTGACCGTCTCCGAGCTTGAGGCGGCATGGAACGACCGTTTTGAGGCCGACTTTGGCTATCCAGTCGACAAACCGTCGAATGGTGTGCTGCAAGACGTGCACTGGTCGGTTGGTCTGTTCGGATATTTCCCGACCTATACTTTGGGCAATGTCTACGCCGGGTGTCTCTTTGAGGCGATGAGCGCCGCTTTGCCCGATCTCGACCGCCAGTTGGCGAATGGCGACACCAGTGGTGCGACGGGCTGGTTGCGTGAAAACGTGCAGCAATACGGAGGGCTCTATGAACCGCGCGAAGTTATTGCACGCGCCCGCGGGGCAGAACCGTCCGAAGCCCCTTTGCTTGCTTATCTAAAAGCCAAATTCACTGGTATCTACGGGCTTTAACAGCTTGATAGTTCGGGGCGGAACGCAGCGTTCGACCGCCCCGATCACATTCTAGATCAATTCAGAATACCGTCGCCGTCCTTGTCAGCGGTGGCAAAATCCTCTTCCATTTGGACGGTAAACTCATCTTCGCTGATAGTACCGTTTCCATCATCATCGAGGATGCTGAAAGCATCGCCTACCATATGGTCGTCCAACTCATCAGGCGAGATCACCGAGTCCTCGTTTGTGTCCATCTTTTCAAAGGCAAACGCGGTAAATGTATCGAATTCCTGTTTCGATATCGCCCCGTCACCATCCTGATCAATTGCGTTCAGGTGACTTTCGTTCAGGCCGCCCTGTTGTGCCAAGGCGGGCACTGCAAGAGCGACCATCACCGGTAGTGCGAGATACGTAAGTTTCATTTGTTTCTCTCCCCTTAGCACGCGAATGATTGGCCAGCGACCGCGCCTGCACCTGCGCCGCCAGCGCGCAAGATATCCTGACCTGAGCCGCTGCCAAATTCGTTGCCAATAGCACCACCAATCACCGCGCCAGCGATCGTGCCAGTGGCGCAGGCGATATTGTGCTGCCGTTGCGCTTGTTGTTCAGGGGTCGCAGCCGGCCCACAGGCCTGAACCGCCATAATCCCTGTCAGGATCAAAACTGTAACTGGTTTTAACATTTTTTCGGAGCCTCCGTTGCTAACCAGAGCAAAGCACCTCGAAAAAATTTCTTCAACCCGCAATTCAGAGGATGTCTCCACAGGGCAGGGTACCCGCTGTGGTTTAACCCGTGTCAGGCTTCTTCTTCACCTGCGTCTTCGTCACCCTGATCCGCGATCCACGCAACGCTCACGACCTCTTCACCGGCGCCAGTATTAAAGACTTTGACACCCCCTGCAGAGCGTGAACGGAATGAGATGCCGTCGACAGGCACCCGGATCGACTGTCCGTTGGACGTCGCCAACATGATCTGATCTTCCATTTCAACGGGGAAAGACGCGATGATCGTCCCGGTCTGCATGCGCTTGTCCCAGGCTGTTACCCCCATGCCACCCCGTCCACGCACCGGGTAATCGTGGCTGGACGTGAGTTTGCCCGAGCCGCCCTTAGTAATGGTCAAGATCAGGTTTTCTGCGGCAGACATCTCGGCGTAGCGATCCGGCGACAAATTGCCGAGGGACACCTCTTCTTCGTCATTGTCCGGATCTTCGGTTACGCCCGCCATCAAGCGGCGCTGTTTCAGATACGCCGCGCGCTCTTCGGGCGTCGCTTCAAAGTGGCGAATGACCGACATCGATACGACACTGTCGTTGTCCGACAGCCTGACACCCCTTACGCCCACAGATGACCGAGAGTTGAAAACACGCACATCTGTCGTCGGAAAGCGGATCGCCCTGCCAGAGGCAGTTACCAGCATCACGTCATCGCCGGGTGATGCAATGCGCGCGTTGATCAACGTGGTATCGGCGTGCTCATCCTCGAACTTCATCGCGATTTTGCCGTTTGATTTCACGTTGGTAAAATCGCTCAGCGCGTTGCGACGCACGGTTCCGGCTGATGTCGCGAAAACGATCTGTAGTTCGTCCCACGCGTCTTCTTCACGATCAATCGGCAGAATGGCCGCGACTGAAACCCCTTGCGGAATGGGTAGGATATTGACGATCGCCTTGCCTTTGGACGTGCGCCCGCCCTGCGGCAAACGCCATGTTTTCAGCTTGTATGCCATTCCGTCTGTGCTGAAGAACAAAAGCTGCGTGTGGGTATTGGCCACAAAGAGCGTTGTCACAACGTCGTCCTCTTTGAGCGTTCCGCCCGACAATCCCTTTCCGCCACGCTTCTGGCTGCGGAAATCGGCAAGCGGGGTGCGCTTGATGTATCCGCCCGACGTCACCGTCACGACCATGTCTTCGCGCGCGATCAGGTCCTCGTCTTCCATGTCGCCCGACCAGTCGACAATCTCGGTCCGGCGCGGCACGGCAAAAAGCTCCCGTACCTCGCGCAATTCATCGGCAATAATCGCCATGATGCGTTCACGCGACCCCAGAATTTCAAGGTATTCCTTGATCTTACCGGCCAGTTCTTCAAGCTCGTCGGTGACTTCTTTGACGCCGATTTGCGTCAGGCGCTGCAGCCGCAGATCGAGGATCGCGCGGGCCTGTGTCTCTGACAAATTGTAGGTGCCATCGTCATTCGCCGTGTGGGTCGGATCATCGATCAAAGCGATGTAGTCAAGTATCTGTTCGGCCGGCCAGCGGCGTGTCATCAGTTTTTCACGTGCCTCGGCTGCATCGGCAGACGAACGGATGGTGTTGACCACTTCGTCGATATTGGTCACCGCAACGGCAAGGCCACACAGAACATGGCTTCGGTCCCGTGCCTTGCGCAGCAGATATGCGGTGCGGCGGGCGACCACTTCCTCGCGAAAATCGATGAAGGATGTCAGGAATTTTCGAAGCGTAAGCTGTTCCGGCCGGCCCCCATTGAGCGCAAGCATGTTGCAACCAAATGAGGTTTGCATCGGCGTAAAGCGGTAAAGCTGGTTCATGACAACATCGGGTACCGCATCACGCTTCAGCTCGACCACCACGCGCACGCCATTGCGGTCGGATTCATCCTGCACGTGAGCGATGCCGTCGATCTTCTTTTCACGGACCTGCTCTGCGATCTTCTCGATCATCGAGGCTTTGTTGACCTGATATGGAATTTCATCGACGACAATCGCCCAACGGTCGCGTCGAATTTCCTCTGTGCGGGTCTTTGCACGCACGATGACCGAACCGCGCCCTTCAAGGTAGGCTTTGCGCGCTCCCGACCGGCCCAGCATGATGCCGCCTGTTGGGAAATCTGGCCCGGGAACATATTCGATCAACTGCTCGGAGGTAAGGTCAGGTTCCTCAATCAGTGCCAGCGTGGCATCAACCACCTCGCCAAGGTTGTGCGGCGGAATATTGGTAGCCATGCCCACAGCAATACCGCCGGCACCATTGACCAGCATATTCGGAAAACGGGCAGGCAGCACTGTCGGTTCTTGCTGTTTGCCGTCGTAGTTATCCTGAAAGTCGACAGTGTCCTTGTCGATATCTGCCAGCAGATAAGCTGCGGGCTTGTCCATGCGCACTTCGGTGTATCGCATGGCGGCAGGGTTGTCCCCGTCCATTGAACCAAAGTTACCCTGACCATCGAGCAAAGGGAGTGACATGGAGAAATCTTGCGCCATACGCACAAGCGCATCGTAAATCGCGCTGTCGCCATGGGGGTGATACTGACCCATGACATCACCAACGGGGCGGGCAGACTTGCGATACGCTTTTTCGTGCGTGTTGCCTGTCTCGTGCATCGCAAACAGGATGCGTCGGTGCACCGGTTTGAGACCATCTCGCAAGTCAGGGATCGCACGGCTGACAATGACTGACATCGCGTAGTCCAGATAGGACGTGCGCATCTCGTGCTCGATGCTAACCGTCGGCCCGGTATACTCCGGACGCTCTGGTGTCATTTCATCATCATTTTCAGGGGGTTGTGGTGTGTCGCTCACGCTGTATGCCCAAATTTTCCGCAAGTCTATATATTGTGTCAGCACTCTAGCAGAGTGGACATATAAGGTGCAATGGTCGAGTTTCGGCTGCGCTGGCAGCCGGGGGATGCAAGTGCTAACATACTGTTTTTATTGTAAAGTAATTTCTTCGTGGCATTCTGTCATTACAAGAAACGACATTGAGGTAAAAATGACCCCATCCGAAACAGAGTTAATGCTGAAAGGGTACGGGCTGACAACGGCGGAATTCTTTTACCGTATGCCTGATTACACCCACGTTCTGAACTCCTTCATTTGGCAGGAATATGATCTGGCGCCGGATCATCCGCGTCTGTTCAAATTCGTGGAATTCTGGCAGTCGGAAATCGAGGGGCCGCTGCATTCCGTACAGTTTACGCACCGCAAAATGATCCGACCCGGCGAGTGGCGCAACGTGACCGGAGAATTCACGCTGCACTAAAGGGCGGCGGGCAGAACGAGTACACCAGCCGCGCAACTACCAGCGTAGTAAGCCGAGAAAATTTGAACGTCGCCAAGTCGTCTCTGTTACTGCGTCTGAGCAAGCTTGTAGTATCGAGCCGCTGTCGACAGACTGACCTTCGGCGAAAGAAACCAACATCACCCGACCCGCGCAAAGGCGGGCTTTATGAAGATTTGGTCAAGCGACACCACAGATATTGTGGCGTCATGGTTACAGGCACGCGCGTCGCAAAAAGCTTTCGCGGATCAAGCCAGAGCATTTCAGGCAAAGATCGCAAGCCGCTGTTTCAAAGCAATTTAGATGACAGAACCTGACGCACAGGTCACCGCACCAATCGGAACAAAAGTGGCTCATGCAGAGCAACTGGCTCCCCCCAAAACGCAGAACTTGGCGCAATGCGGGTGGTTCAGAGCTACATCTCCCTCTGCCTCGGCGAGGGTCGTGCCCAACTCAAATTCGGGTTCGTAAGCCAAAAGGGTGCACGCCAGCACGGACGGCTTTTCAGCCCCCTTGCGTTTCACCACCATGCGCGAAGATGCGCACATCAGTGCGTCAGGTGACTTCCCAAGAATATCCCAGCACGCAGTGGTAATCTCGGGTACGTCTACACTTATGTCCATCTCGGGAAAAAGGACGGTCATTGACGGGTCGTTCGGGTCAATGTCAAAGCCGTGCCGCGCGAAAAAAGCCGCATATCCCGCGCGGCTCTCTGCTTCACTATTTGCCATGATGGACCGGCCCGCGATGGCCATTTGGAAGCCATTGTCTCGCAGCCATTCCATACCGGCGAGTGTTTTGTCAAAAGCGCCAACGCCACGTTCGCCGTCATGCACCATCGGGTCGAAATGATCGACTGAAATGCGCAGCGTGATCTTGCCGGGGAATGCAGCATTAAGCTGCAACAACCCTGCCTGCATCTTTTTGCGCATCATTGGTCGCATGGCGTTGGTCAGAACTAAAACTTCATACCCGCGATCCAGCGCGGCGCGCATCATGTCGATCATCTGCGGGTTCATAAACGGCTCGCCGCCGGTAAAGGCGATTTCACTCACCCGCCAGTCCCGCTGCTCAAGCTGGTCAAGGTAATCGCGCACCTCGTCGGCCTTAATGTAGACAAGTGCATCGTTGGTCGGGCTGCTTTCGATATAGCAGCTTACACATTCGATGTTGCACAAGGTTCCCGTGTTGAACCATAGCGTTTTCGGAGAGCTGAGAGTTACTGTCGCACGTTCTTCGCCTGTGGCAGTACGTGTCGGATTTTTGAACTTACCGACATTTGCCTGTGCAAGATCGCGCATTTTTTGCCCTTCCTCGTTCGTCTGTGGGAATATGTGTGCTACGAAGTGACATAAGGCAAGAAATCTCCGGTAAATGCGCATGCACACTCTTGTGAACACGGGGCATCTGTGCATGTTTGCGCTAACAGAAAACAGCGCGCCGCATGCGCGCCAAAACTATTGGGTGCAATATGGTTTCACGCGTTATTCCGGTCGAACCGTTTGACTTGGTGATCTTCGGTGGCACTGGCGATCTGGCTCGCCGAAAAATCTTGCCGGGACTGTTCAGGCGATACTGCGCAGGTCAGATGCCCCCAAGTGCGCGTATCGTCGGCGCGGCGCGCAGCGATATGGACGATGCTGCGTATGCACAAATGGTGGGCGAGGCCATTCACGAGTTCAAGGGCGATGCCGAAATAGATGAGGCACTCTTGTCCGATTTTCTTGGGTGCGTCTCATACGTGGCCATCGATGCCAAGGGCACCAATGGGTGGGAAAAGCTGCGCGATAAGATGGCAGGCGAAGACCGGATCGAAGCCTACTATTTTTCGGTGGCCCCCTCGCTTTTCGGTGATCTCGCTGAACGGCTGCAAAGCTACGGGATGGCGGACAGCCAATCACGTATCGTGGTTGAAAAGCCCTTTGGTCGCGATCTTGAAACGGCTCAGGCTCTCAATGGTACGCTGGCCAAATATTTTGACGAACATCAGATTTACCGTATCGACCACTATCTCGGTAAAGAAACTGTGCAAAATCTGATGGCGATCCGTTTCGGCAACATGTTGTTCGAGCCGCTTTGGAACAGTCAGTTTATCGACCATATCCAGATTACAGTCGCCGAAACCGTAGGCGTGGGTGGCCGCGGTGAATACTATGACAAATCAGGTGCCATGCGGGACATGGTACAAAACCACCTGATGCAGCTTTTGTGCCTGATCGCGATGGAACCACCGGCGCATTTTGATCCTGACGCTGTTCGGGATGAAAAGCTCAAAGTGATCCGTGCCTTGGAGGAGGTTGAACCGCATCAGATCGTGCGCGGTCAGTATGGCGCGGAACCCGGCAACGAAGAGGCGCAACCCGACTACCGCACCGCCGTAGGCGATCCGCGCTCCAAAACAGAAAGCTTTATCGCTCTCAAGTCACACATTGCCAATTGGCGTTGGGCCGGCACACCGTTCTATTTGCGCACCGGAAAACGCATGGCCAAACGGTCCAGCGAGATTTCCGTGGTCTTCAAGCAGACACCACACTCCATCTTCGATGAAGATGCCGGACGGCACCGCAATGTTCTGTCGATCCGGTTGCAACCGAACGAGGGCATTACAATGGGGGTCACCATCAAAGAGCCGGGGCCGGGGGGGATGCGTCTGGTGGATGTTCCGCTGGATATGACTTTCGCCGATGCGCTCAGCCCTGACAGCGCAGAGCATGTTGACGCTTATGAACGGCTGATTATGGATGTCATCCGTGGCAACCAGACCCTGTTTATGCGCGGCGACGAGGTAGAGGCAGCCTGGGCGTGGACCGACCCGATCATCAAAGGGTGGATCGACCGTGGTGATGCCCCCAAGCCTTATGATAGTCATAGCACCGGGCCCGACGCCGCATCGCAGATGATGCGACGGGATGGGCGTGAGTGGCGGGAGTTGAGCTGATGACATTCAACAGCAATGCCGATCGTGACATGGCGATCATGAACCTTGCACACGCGCTGACGAGTGATCTGCGCAAATGCCTTTTGCGGCACGAGTTTGCCAGCTTTGCCGTGCCGGGCGGAACCACCCCGGGACCAGTGTTTGATGCCATGAGTTCGGTCGATATCGACTGGAACAGGGTGCATGTCATGCTGACCGACGAGCGTTGGGTGCCGGAAGACCACCCGCGGTCAAACGCGGGGCTTGTAAAGTCGCGATTACTGACCGGGCGGGCAGCAGCGGCCCATTTCGTATCCTTCTATCGCGATGGAATGACCGCGGCCCAAGCCGCGCCGATACTGTCGGAAGAATTGGCAGGTGAGATGCCCTTGTCGCTCCTGCTTCTTGGCATGGGCGATGACATGCATACCGCATCGCTTTTCCCCGGCGCGCCGGAATTGCCAGCAGCTATGGCGTCGGATGCGCCGCTGGTTTGCGCGATTGCGCCGGCAGACCAGCCAGAGGAACGCATCACGCTGAGCGCACCGGCACTTGATGGTGCAATGGACAAACATCTGGTGATTTTCGGCACTGCAAAAAAAGACGCTTGGGAACGGGCACGCAACCTGCCTCCAGAACAGGCGCCAATCAAGGCAGTGATGAGCGGGGGGACGGTACATTGGGCGGAATGACAGCGCACTGGGCACATCTGCAGGAACAGCGATTGGCAACGAAAGACAGAGCCATTCTGTCGCTTTTCGATGAAGATGGCCGCGCTGACGAATACAGCGTTCAAACCGGTGACATGCGTTTCGATTACTCGAAGACGAATATCGATGCCGAAACCCGCCGTAGCCTGATCAGCCTTTTGCAAGTCGCGGGTGTCGCCGAGAAACGCGATGCCATGTTTGCCGGTGCGCCGATCAATGACACCGAAGGGCGCGCGGTACTGCACACGGCGCTGCGCAATCTCGATGGCGGGCCAGTCATGGTCGATGGTCAAGACGTGATGCCCGGCGTGCTGGACACCTTGGCGCGGATGCGTGCTTTTGCGCAAGAGGTGCGGGCAGGGGCATATACCGATGTGGTCAACATTGGGATCGGGGGGTCTGATCTTGGGCCCGCGATGGCCACTCAGGCGCTCGCGCCGTATCACGACGGTCCGCGCTGCCATTTCGTGTCAAACGTTGACGGGGCCCATATCGCGGATACCTTGCGCGATCTTGATGCAAAGACAACGCTGGTCATCGTTGCATCCAAAACATTTACCACCATTGAAACGATGACGAATGCCAGAACGGCGCGCGCATGGATGACAGATCACGGTGGCGATCCGAAAAGCCAGTTTGCCGCACTATCCACAGCAGACCAACTGACCGCGGATTTCGGCATTCCCGCCGAACGTGTTTTCGGTTTTGAAGACTGGGTCGGCGGGCGTTATTCCATGTGGGGGCCCATTGGCCTGTCGCTCATGATCGCCATCGGGCCAAAGGCATTTGATGCCTTCCTGCGTGGCGCACAGGACATGGACCGACACTTCCAAGCCGCCGACTGGGTGGACAACATGCCAGCAATGCTTGCGCTTGTCGGCATCTGGCACGCACAGGTCTGCGGGCATGCAAGCCGCGCGGTACTACCCTATGACCAGCGCCTGCGACAACTGCCCAACTATTTTCAGCAGCTTGAGATGGAGAGTAACGGCAAGAGCGTTCAGATGGACGGATCGACCGTCGAGGTCGACAGCGGACCGGTCGTTTGGGGGGCCGCAGGCACGAATGGACAGCATGCTTTTTACCAGTTGATCCACCAAGGGACGCGAGTGATCCCCTGCGAGTTCATGATCGCCGCTGAGGGGCATGAACCTGAATTGGCCCATCACCACAATCTCTTGATCGCCAATTGTCTGGCACAATCAGAGGCGCTGATGCGCGGGCGCAGTCTGGAAGAGGCTCGCGAAAAGATGCGTGGCAAGTTCGACGGCGAAGAACTCGAGCGGCAAGCCCGTCATCGGGTTTTTGCAGGCAATCGGCCCTCGACTACCTTGGCGTACACCAAGTTGGATCCGTTCACGCTCGGCCGGATCGTCGCACTGTATGAGCATCGGGTATTTGTCGAAGGCGTCGTGCTGGGCATCAACTCCTTTGATCAGTGGGGCGTAGAGTTGGGCAAAGAGCTCGCAACATCGTTGCAGCCCGTCATCGACGGCGACGCCTCTGCGGACGGCAAAGACGGATCAACGGCAGCACTTGTGCAGTTTATTCACAGCCAACGGGACTAATTCCCGCTGCCCGGTTGAACAGCGTCGCGTTGTCACGACCCGATGTGAAACCGGCGATCCGGTTCAGCTTTCAGGCTTGGCGCCGTCGTCCTCGACAAATCTTGTCCGCAGGGCGGATGGGATGGGATAGCGCCCGGACCCGTCAGGCTGAAGCAGGACAAGCACGCATTCAAAAGTCGCGCGCAGCGTGCCACCGGACCATAGCTCCTGATGCATTGTAAAAGATGTGTTGCGGAAGGCGGTGCAACGGCAGGTGACAATGTAGGTTTCATCCATGAGCATTTCGCGCTTGTAATGGATCGTACCCGACCGGATTACGATGCGCGGTCCTTCAGCTCCGCCCAAGCTGCGCGACACGTCGTAAAGTGACATGTATCTGACCCGGACGCGTTCAAACCATTGCAGGTACACTGCGTTGTTGACGTGCCTGAGAACATCAAGTTCGGAAAATCGTACCTGATCCGCCATAGCGAGCGGTGCAGGCGTGGCAATACCTTGTGCAGCTTGTTCTTTTGCGCTCAGCGGGGTGAGATAAGGAAGGGTCATGCGTGCAGTGCTATCGCCACGGGCCATGAAAGCCAAGTCTTGCCAGATCAGACGCAAGCAGGCAGGTTCAGACAACCGGGAATAACCGGCACCCTAGGGAGGAGAGACAGTCATGCTGGGCCAGATGATGCAGGCGCCTTTGCTGATTTCCGCGTTGAGTGCGCACGCCGCACGCTATCACGCGCAAACCAAGATCGTATCAGTTAACACAGGCGGCGGGGTCGAGGTCACCAACTGGGGCGGCGTGGACGCCAATGCGCGCAGGCTGGCATCGGCTCTTTCTGGCTTGGGTTTGTCACAGCAAGCGCGCTGCGGCACGATCGCGTGGAACAACCGGCGCCATCTGGAAATTTATTTCGGCACATCCGGTGGGGGATTTGTCTGCCACACGATCAATCCGCGCCTGTTTCCCGAACAGCTTGTGTACATTCTCAACCACGCCGAGGACGAGGTGCTTTTTATCGACCGCACCTTTGTGCCGCTTGTTGCCGCGATCCACGCCCAATTGACGACGGTCAGGCACATCGTCTTGCTGGAAGCTGAGGTCGGTGATGCTTCAGAAGCTTTGCCAGGGATCATTGCCTACGATGATCTGCTGGCACAAGGCGATCCGGCCTATGAGTGGCCGCAATTCGATGAGTTCACCGCGTCATCCTTGTGCTATACCTCAGGGACGACGGGCAATCCCAAGGGCGTGCTATATTCGCACCGCTCAACCGTGTTGCACAGCTTTGCCTGCAACCTGACCGACACCGTTGGATTTTCCGCAACCGACATCGTTCTTCCTGTAGTCCCGATGTTCCACGTGAATGCGTGGGGGACACCTTACGCCTGCGCGATGGTCGGTGCTGAGCTGGTTCTGCCGGGGCCCAATCTCGACGGGGCCTCATTGATTGGTTTGATTGATACATACCAGATCAATATCGCTCTTGGCGTGCCGACAATCTGGCTGGGTTTGCTGGGTGAGGCAAGAAAGTCCGGCAGCGAATTGAAATCACTGCAAAAAACAGTTGTCGGCGGATCCGCATGCCCGCCATCCATGATCGACGCCTTCCGCGACGAGTACGGCGTCGAGACGATCCACGCTTGGGGCATGACCGAAATGTCCCCCATCGGTTCGGTCAATCGTCCTCTGGCGAAACACGCCGAAATGCCGGTGGAGGCGCAACGCAAGCTGCGAGAGAACCAAGGCCGTCCGCCTTTTGGCGTGGAATTGGCCCTGCGCGACCCGGAAGGCAACGTGCTGCCCCATGACGGCGAAACGCAGGGCGAATTAGTCGTCCGCGGCCCGTATATTCTGGACGCCTATTTTCACATGGGTACGGAAGAAACCCTTCAGGACGGTTGGTTCAATACCGGAGATGTCGCAAGAATTGACCCGGACGGCTATCTCACGATCATGGACAGGGCGAAGGACATCATCAAATCAGGCGGCGAATGGATCAGTTCGGTAGATTTGGAAAATATCGCCATTGCCCATCCTGCACTTTCCGATGCCGCCGTGATTGGCGCTCCACATCCGAAATGGGACGAAAGGCCTGTGCTCGTCGCGGTCGCCGCTGAGGGGCAAAATCCCAGTGTCGACGATGTTCTGAGCATTTTCGACAACAAGATCGCGAAGTGGCAGCGTCCTGACACGGTGGTGTTCACGGACGCGCTACCGCGCAATGCAACCGGAAAGGTGCTCAAGCGGAACTTGCGCGACAAATTCAAAGACGTCTTGCTGCCGTAGATCGTATTTTTACCTAATTTCATCACCATAAAGACAAGGGTTCTGATGCGATTCCCTTGATGAAAGGATACTGACCGATGAAATTCCTCGCGCCGATCTGTGCCGTTCTGCTGCCAGTCGCGGCCCATGCGGGTCCAGACCGGGTGTCGATCCTGCTGGGGTCGGAACATTTTAACGCCAGCGAGGAGTTTCAAGAATTTAATCCGGGCGTGTTTCTGACCTGGGAAGGTACGCTCGATTACAGCGTCGGCGTCTATTACAACAGCTACGAGGAAATCAGTCCGATCGTTTCGGTCGGGTACGATTTCTGGGAAGGCGACAACTGGGCGTTTGGCGCTTTTGCCGGCCTCGCGCTGTATCCCGGCGACGGAGACCGTTTCGAGATCGCAGTCGGCGACCTTATCTTGCTGGGAGGGCTGCAAGGGCGATACGGCAACTTTTTCGCGCAACTCATCCCCGGCAACGGCCAGTCCACAGACGGCGTTCTGGCCGTTGGCCTGACCTTCGAACTTGATTGATAAGTGACGGAACGAGTAGAGTTTTACTTTGTCCGCACAGCGGAAGTAGCCAGAATTTTCGCCAGCGTCCGCTTTTATGCCAGGAAACCATTCAAAGACAAAACTTCGAATTTTCAATCGTGAACGGCAGCAAGTCGCGAGATAGCAGACGTTCCCCAAAATTCGATGAATGACCGCATCACGCCCAAAGTATACGCCGGTTCGACGCGTGTGTGTTTTTCCGCAGCGAAAGGCGCAAATTTTCGGTCAAAACGTAAGTTTGACAGTTTCTGTCGCCTCAAGCTACGCTGACATTTTTTGTTTTTATCCTTGCGAGCCTTACAGTTGGGTCGGCACAAGCTGCCACGTGGACGCTGAAAGATGTGGTCTTCGAAGATCAAGGGTGGGCGATTGGCTCTTTCGACATTAGCGATACAGGTCCTGTCGTGTATTCCAACATCGATGTGACAACTTTCGATGCATCTGGAGGGGTCGTACAAAGGTATTTCGACTATCGTACCGATGGGTTCGTGGGCGGACAGAGTATTGCCCTCATCACCTCCGATGGATTGTCGGCCGGCGCTTTGAACTTTCTGCTGTCAGTAGCACCGAGCAATCTCAGAAATGCTGACCTACTGATGACAGATGAGTTCGACTTGAAGACGTCAAGCTCAGTCGAGGGCACGTGCGTGTTTTCGGTTTCTTGCTCAATACAGCCGACCAGATATGTGAGTTCGGGAAGCGTCTCTCGGGCGCCAATTAACGCTGTACCGCTGCCTGCTTCGCTTCCCCTGCTATTTGCTACGTTCACCGCTTTGGGTCTGTACAGGCGTATTAAGTAAACGGCGCTATCAAGCTTGTGCGTTGGAGGGAGCGTAGGGTTTCGACGCAAAAACAGCTTGTCGTTCAGCAGAGCACGGGCTGCTTTGCCCAACTGTTACACATCAGTGCCCGACGCAACGAAGGCCGCAATCGGTTTCGGCCCGTTTGTACGGTTTGTCTGTTCGGTTTCGGGAAATCGCTTACCAGACATGACACGGGAAAAACTTAGTAAGTCGCGCTTTTCACGCCACGGAAAGCGCGCGTCTCCCTTGGTGCCGTGTGCCGTGTGTCCCCATTCTGCCTCTGTCAGCAAACGACCGCGCGCCCATTATTCAAATCGAGCCGCGTCATTCCAAGGCACATGGACGCCCGGTTCGTCCTGAAACCAAACAAGGTCAGGAGCGTTTGGCCCGCGAAACCAGCACCGTCAAACCGCATCGCGCCCAAACTTGTCATTCAGAAACACCTGATGCCGATTACATGAAACTACGTGAAAAATTCCAATGCCATCACGCAGGCGGCAAGCTTGGCAGTTTTTCGTTGGCTCGATCCAGAGCGCGTTTGAGCATTCCGAGATAAATGCGCCGGCCAATTCCACCTGATCGCGTACGAATAGCCCAAGACATGCGCAGGTCCCATGCCCGACTGATTTGGGTATCAGGATCGGCACCGCCGCTTGTGATGTGTCCTCCCTGATTGTATATTGTCATTTCCGTCAACCAAAGCTTGCCCTCGGCTTCCAAAAGATCGACGCGCATGTGATCGAACGGCGCGCCAAGATCGCGGGCAAGCGAAACAGCACGGCCCAGAATACCTTCCAATGGAACTTCAATTTTGCCGTCGCATACAGATGGCGCGCGGTCCAGCCGGAAAAATTCTCCTTTCCCGTCAGGTTCGAAAACCTGCCCAAAGCGCCCGTTTGGCCGGTCCTGTATATGAACAATCCGCTCAATGCGTCGCCCAAAGGTGTAAAACTTCAGATCGTTGAGATTGTCGCTGCTCTGGCCAATTCGTTTTTCGGCAAACACGCGCGGCGTAACGTTTTTGTACCCCCATTCACCAAAAGATAAACTGAAGTCTCTGTTCAAGGCGTGCTCCAGTTTCGCTATTACGGCGTCGCGAGAATGTTCATTGCACCACATGGCGAGATAAGATCCCGAGTCGTGATTGGCTTTGATCATGACGTCTCCGGTCATCAATTTCTCAGGCAGTGCGCGTGGAGAAAAACCCGCCCAAAGTACTGGCGTCATGGAAAGGTCCAAACCAGTTTCGCGTAAGTATTTCCGCAATTCCAGTTTGTCGGACAGGCGCACAAAGGTTGGATCGTGGTCAAACACTTTTCGCCAAAGGAATTTCTCATTGGCGGATCTTGGAAATGAATGGAATGGATAACGCCCAAACGACCGCGCGCGCCGGACAGACTGCCTGTAAAGCCGTGGATGGGAAATAAAAATACCGACTTCTACGAAAGCAAATAAAAGCGTTGCAACCACGCGTTCAATTATCATCTGCGGTGAAGAATTCCATTTTGGCAGCATCTTAGAGAGACATTAAGCGTTACACCCGCCTAAAGCAATTTCGGTTTCGAATGAGATACACAGGTGAAATCACCATTTTAGAGATGCCCGAGAGATAAGCTTGGCAGTGAATTTCGGCATCCGAAATGTCCACTCAGCGGAAGCAGGTCGTTGTTCAGCCTTTGTCTGCTCTTGGGCAAGGCACTCGTTCGGAACCAATTATTGAGTTTCCAGTGGCAACCGGCATATTAACGCGACACAGCGACCTTTGGAACGACCAGCCCGAATATCGGCATCAAGCTCATCTGGATAAAAAATCGGTTTTTGGTCAGGTTGGTGACGGTTTTCACCGCGCACGCTGAAGGGGTTCAATTTGCCAAAGGAACCGTCAGAACCGGTCTTCGGGTTAGCAGCGCGTCCATACGTTCGCGCATGTATCAAATTCGACGGAACCGCACGAATTTCGCAATCTGGGGTACTTCAACAAAATCAGCTCAAAGGCTCCGTTTAATCGGCGTTCACCCGCTGCAAAGGGCGTTCCCGGACCAGAGGCGGACAACCGAATTATTATACGCGCGTTATTTTGCGTGTTTGGCTCAAGCCAAAATTTGCAAGCTTACAGTCCCCAATGCGGTTTCAGATGGGCAGCAAATGCTTCGGGTTTTTCGCATATACCCCAGTGACCGACGCCTTCTTCCACGTGCAAAGGAATTCCCCAGCGTTCGCTGAAACTTCGAGCCACTTTTACGGGTACGAAAGGGTCATTCACGCCCCACAAGATCAGGCCACGGTCAGAGATATTTGAAAAATCCATAGTCCAGTCTTTCGGATTCTTGGCAGACCGATAAAGCTTCAGGATCGATTGCTTCATGTTTTTGTCAATCAGGGGTGCTTCATGTGCTGCGATTTTTTCGGGCATACCGCTGTCGATTAGGGTTTTCTCAAACTTGCGAGCATTGCCCAGCAACATGAACAGTTCGCCCAGAATTGGCGTTTGCCACAAACGCGCCATGGAATGCCATTCAAAGCTGGGTTCTGGCGCCGCATTCACAACTGTCCAAGACCGTATCTTTTCCGGGCGCATTTGCGCAGCCAAAGCAATGAGCGGGGCCCCCCAATCATGTCCGATTATGTCCACTGGGCCGTGGGTTGCAGCTGTTTCATCAAGCGTTTGGACAACCCATTGCAGGTAGGCGTCTCTGGTTGCACTGAAAGAGCCATGCGATTTGCCATCAAATCCCGGCATGGTCGGGGCGACAAAGCTATCTGGCGAAAGGTTCATTGTTTCTATCAGTGGAGACCACATGTAGCTGGTATCCGGCACACCATGGATAAGTACTTTCACTTAAGGTCTCCTTCCGTAGCAAAAACTTGAACGAACCGTAGCAGGAAAGAGTATCAAGTGGCAGCTTCGTTCGTACGGCGGGATCAGAACGATGTTCCGCCCGTGTCCGCTGTTGGGGAAGGCAGTCGTTCGGAATCAACTTTTGAGTTTCCGGCCATGAAGAACCGCGTTGCGCAACAAAACACACAACCTCAAAAACCCTGCGAAGGTCAGTATTCAGCACGGAGCAGACTTCCGATTAGCCTCAAGAGCTTATATTGTTCGGTCATGGCCCTGGTGCCTGCTCATGATGAGCTTCAGCAGCATAGTTAAACTGTGGATCAATGACCTTTTCATTCTATTGGCTTCGCGGCATTGATTACCGGCAAGTAGGCAGATCCCTTATGACAGTATTCTCCCGACCAACCATTCGGCGCTTTCTAGGGCACTGTTCTAAACTGCACGCATTCGCTGGGGCACAACCCTATGCAGTTCAGGTCAATACGAAGGATTTGTTTTGAAAAAGCGCAGAAATCAAATCTTGGACCGGATAACAGACCTCTTTTTCAGAGCGATCATCCGACTCGCGCTAGTTCTGCCTTATCGCTGGCGCGTGCCGCTTTTGGGCTGGATTGTCTCGCGTATCGTTGCGCCGCTTGCAGGTTATTCCAGGCGTATACGCGCAAACCTCGCGCATGTTTTGCCAGAGCTTTCAAAAGCAGAGGTCGGCCGTATTTGCCGCGACGTACCAGACAACATTGGCCGCACACTCATGGAGTTTTACTCGAGTGATGACTTCAGCCAGATCATGCGCAAAGCGTCGGTTTCCGGTCCGGGTCTTGAAGCTTTCAAAGATGCGCAAGCCGCGGGCAAACCGGTAATTATTGTCTCAGGTCATTTCGGAAACTACCAAGCAGTGCGCGTTGCTCTGAGAGAGATGGGGTGGAGCATCGGCGGGCTTTATCGGCCAATGAATAACCCCTATTTCAACGAGCATTATGTCACCGTGACGAAGAGGATCGGCGAGCCGCTCTTCGCACGAGATCGACGCGGCATGGCGGGCCTCGTGAAGTATTTGAGGCAAGGCGGAGCTGTAGGGTTGCTAATTGACCAGTATTTTCATCAGGGTGAAGACTTGTTATTTTTTGGCAAATCAGCACCCACAGCGACTTCGGTCGCGGAACTGGCTCTTAAATACAATGCGGAGCTCATCCCGGCCTACGGCATCCGCAACTCCGATGGCATTGCCATCGATATTGTACTGGAAGCGCCAGTACCCCATACCGACCCTGTTACTATGACCCAAGCTTGCAATGACAGTTTGGAAGCGCAAGTCCGCAAACATTTGGGCCAGTGGCTCTGGATCCATCGTCGCTGGAAGCCGGAACGAGATCGAAGTTCGTAAAAGGTTAGGCTAAAGCAATGCGAGCGCCTTTAACCACTGGCTGGACTGTTTTCTGTTGGGCTCGCTGTATTGACGTCACTGATCCAGAAACAGCGGCAAATCCTTTTTTAATTACGTATTCCTATTCTTCACGAACGGCAGGTTTGGCCACACCTCGGTCATTCAAGTACCTTGCGAGAATAGCGATTTTTGGTCGTTTTTTAGGGGGCCCGAACTTAGGAACATGGCGCTTCTTAGAACGAGCATCGCTGCCCCCAAATGGGGACTTGTGGGGATTGGGCACAAACTCAAAAAGACAAGTGCCCAGTAAAAAGAGTAATTTTTTTGGAGCGGGTAACGGGAATCGAACCCGTAACTAAAGCTTGGGAAGCTGCCGTGATACCTTTTCACCATACCCGCGCGCTGAACGTGAGTTAGTGAAACCGCAGATCACCGTCAAGTGCATTGATCACGCATGGATACGGGCAGAAAAGAAGTTGATTTCGGCAGGCACCAACACGGCCTCGCCCTGCACGAACCCGCGATAGCCATCGGCAACACGTTCTGCAATCGCGCGCAAATCACGCTCACCACCGGAAAAATGCTCAAGCGTTCGCGCGGCGGGCCCAATCAAACTGGATTGATGTGCCACGTCACGCAGATCGCCCAGCGGTGTCAGCGACAACGCGACCGCCTCACCCGAGACATCAGTAAATCCGGCGGCGCGCAGAATGCCTGTAACCCGGTCAATGTCCCGAAACGCCATAGGGCCGGGGGCGTCCGGATCTATCTTTGGCGGCGCGCCCAGCACTTCCTTGGCCGCCAGCATCGGCACCTTGAACCACGGGTTCGCATCAAGCGTTGACCAGCACGCCATGGTCAGCCGCGCGCCCGGGGCCAAAGACTTGCGAATATTGGCAAATGCTGCAACAGAATCTTCGAAAAACATGGTGCCAAAACGCGAAATGACGCGATCAAAACCCGGCGCGGGAAACGTGGCCTCTGCGGCGTCAGAGACTTCAAGCGTCACGTTGGGATGCATCTTGGCAAGCTCTTGTGCCCGCGCGATCATCGGCGCAGAGATATCCACCCCGGTGACGTGCCCTGAGGCCCCTGTTAACGCGGCAGCCCTGACAGTGCTGGTTCCGGTGCCACAGCCGATATCAAGCACCCGCTGTCCCGGCTGGATATCCGCGCGGCGCAGGACTTCATCAAGGATCGGAGCAAACGACGCGTCGAGCCTGTCCTGATGTTCGACCCAAACCTCTGAAAACGCAGTCCAGAACTCTTTTTGCGCTTCGTTCGACATGACTATCCTCTGCGTCTGCGCCTTTTGCCGCCGGACTCTCCGCCGGTATTAAACATGACGTCCGGCAGGGTAACCAACGCATTCAGGATGGGGAAGGGATCAACAGCATTGGGCATTGCGGATGCATTGACGAAGTGTTCCTGAAAACGGGGCTCTATGGCCGTCTCGACCTTGTGTATGGCGCCGACCGTTGCCTCGATCTCACCTCTTGCGCCCCGGTTCAGCAACGCGATGCGCGCTCCGGTACCCGCCGCATTACCTGCAGAGTAAACCTTGTCGAGTGGTGCATCCGGGATCATCCCCAGTACCATCGCGTGTTTTGGCGAGATATGCGCGCCGAATGCGCCCGCAAGAACGACCCGGTCGACGGCATCAACACCAAATTTGTCCATCAGCAGGCGCGCGCCGGAATAAAGTGCCGCTTTGGCCATTTGGATTTCGCGGATATCGCGATTTGTGATGGTAATGCGCGGGCCGCCATCGACCGTGCCGTCATGCACAAGGTATGAATACGTGCGCCCATCCAGAAAGCAGCGATCAGACCCGGTTTGATCGGGCGCGCCGATAAGTCCGCTTGCATCGACGATGCCGTGCATACGCATTTCAGCAACCATCTCGATAATGCCAGAGCCACAGATGCCTGTGATCCCGGTCGATCCCGCCTCCAAGACAAAACGCGGGTCATCAGACCACAGATCACTGCCAATCACCTTGAAGCGGGGGGCCTTGGTGACCGGGTCAATCTCGACACGTTCAATAGCACCGGGCGCCGCGCGTTGCCCTGAACTGATCTGCGCTCCTTCAAATGCAGGCCCTGTCGGCGAAGAGCAGGCGAGAACCTTGTCTTTGTTGCCCAGCAAGATCTCGGCGTTGGTGCCTACATCGACAACCAGCACCAGATCATCAGACTTGTCAGGTGCTTCGGACAAAGCAACAGCCGCCGCATCCGCGCCTACGTGGCCAGCGATGCAAGGCAGCAGATAGACCCGTGCCGACCTGTGGATATTCAGTTCAAGATCATCACCGCGCAGGCGCAACGCTGAATTCGTCGCCAGTGCGAAAGGTGCCTGACCAAGCTCGAAAGGGTCAACGCCCAGAAACAGATGATGCATGACCGGATTGCACACGAAAACCGCGTCAACGATCAACTGCCGGTCGACACCCGCGTCATCCGCGATTTGCTTGAACAAATCGCGCATACCCTGTCGTACCGCACGCGTCATCTCCTTGGCGCCGTCGGCATTCATCATCGAATAGCTGACACGGCTCATCAGGTCTTCGCCATAGCGGATTTGGGGATTCATCAACCCGGATGAGGCAAGCACCTCGCCAGTTTGAAGATCGCACAAATGTGCCGCGATGGTGGTCGACCCGAGGTCCACCGCCAACCCGTACACCGTACCGTCGTAATAACCGGGCCAGATCATCATGATCCGGGGGTTGTTCTCATGATCGCCCAGATGCACGGCCACAGTGACCTTCCAGTTCCCCTTGCGCAGGATGGGCTGCATCTCCTGCAAGATATGCAGGTCGGCTGTTACGTTTTCCAACTCCCACTGATCGCGCAGCGCGTCGCGTAAACGTTCCAGATCGCCCGAAGGATCATGCATATCCGGTTCTTGGACCTCGACGTAGAAAAGTCGGGTAGACGGATCAAGGGTGATGTCGCGGACCTCGGCGCGTTTGCGCACGACCTGCTTGTGCACCTGGCTTTCCGGCGGCACGTCTATGACGACGTCCCCCTGCACAGTGGCCTGACATCCCAGTCGCCGACCGTCGATCAGCCCGCGTTTCTGCTTGTAGCGTTCCTCGACCTTGTTCCACTCAGACAGTGCCCCGGCCTGCACGGTCACGCCATGTTTGGAGAATTCGCCATAGCTCGGCGCCACCTGACACTTTGAGCAAATACCGCGCCCCCCGCACACAGAATCAAGGTCGACACCAAGCTGGCGCGCTGCCGTCAGAACCGGCGTACCAACCGGAAAATGCCCACGTTTGCCCGATGGGGTAAAGATCACCAGAGGATCACTGCTCATGCCGAAAGTCGCCTCATGTTTTTGCCTGCGGGCAGGATAGCTGTCGGGCCGGGAAACAAAAGCCGGTCCGCGTCACTTAATAGGCTGGTCGCGGCATATTGGACGTCATTTTTGTCATAAACATCATGAGGCTGGCGCAGCGCAGCATCTTAAGGTTGAACCTCGGGCAACGCGCTGCGTGCGTGAAAGATAAAACCGAGCGTATTGAGCAGCAATTGTGCAGCCAGAATAGCGGTCGAGCCCGTCGGGTCATAGTCCGGCGCGACCTCCACCAGATCAATACCAACAACCGGATTCCGGTGCGCCACGGCCTGCAACAGTTCAAGCACTTCGTAGTAGAGAAAGCCGCCATGGCTCGGCGTCCCTGTCCCCGGCGCGATGGAGGGACAGAACGCGTCGATGTCTATGGTAATGTAGAGCCTTGCGTCGCGCGGGATGCGCGCGACCAGCGCTTCCGTTCCCAGTGTCCGGGCCTGTCTGACGGACAGAATGTCAGACCCCATGGAACGCGCCGCTTCATAACCTTCACGCGCAGTCGAACTGACATTACGGATGCCGACCTGGGTCAGCCCTGTGACGTATTCCTTTTCGGCAGCACGGCGCATCGGGTTGCCATGGCCATGGCGTACACCGTGCCGTTCATCAACAAAATCAAGATGCGCATCGATTTGAAGAATATGGATATCTCCCTGCCCATCGAACGCCCGAATGCAGGGGATATTGACCGAATGATCGCCGCCGATCACCACTGGCAGAGCACCGGCCGCAAGAGCCGCGCGCACACCTGTTTCAATGTTGGCGTGGCTTTTTTCCGTGTCCGTATGCACGATATCCGCGTCGCCCATATCAACAATCCGTACATCGGCAGGCAGATAGGTGGCGTCGTCCTCGTGGTCGTAAGCCCCTGCATGACCGAAACTGAACAGCGTCGAGGCCTCTCGGACCCCGCGTGGGCCAAACCGCGCCCCCGCGCGCCACTGTGTTCCGGCATCAAACGGGGCTCCCAGAACAGCAACATCAGCCGCAAGCTGAGACCAGTCGCTGGCAATGGGCTTTTTGGCAAAGCTTGAAATGCCGACAAAGGGCAGATCAAGCCGCCCGCTTTCATAACCGTGCCCTGCCAAAACCGTGCCTTTCCATTGATCGCTCTCACGCCACTTTGCGCAGAAACGCAGACAGCGGCAACGCTGGAATTAACCTGTTGATGACTGCGCTGTTCGTTTGTGGTCGGCTTCAGCGCCATGCAACCTGTCCATGACCCACTCCGGCAACACAAGCTGTGCAGCGCGATCCACTGAGCGTACGAGGACCTCACGACGCTTTTTCCGAATTTCACGTGTCATGCCAAACTCGACCCGGGCGCGCGACAGCGCCAACAGTTCGGCGGCTCTTTGCGCATCAACTGCCTGCCGGACCACTCGGGTATCACAGTCAAAGCCAGTCTCGCCAATGCCGAATGCACTTAAAAATTCTAGCAAGAAGGCATGTGCGCCTGTTCGGATTGTCTCGAAGTGTTTTATTTCCAAAGACGCATGCGGTGCCGCAGAGGCAATCCTGTCACAAAGCGTTTCGTAACTCAGACTATCAAAGTCGATTTGTTCGCAGAACGCATCGAGGGTATCCGTGACCGCGAGGTTTCTCAGCGCTTCGCAGTACAGGCTGGGCAACAGGCGATCAAACCGACGCTGGTATAGCAAAAGTGTCGTGTCGAGATGGTCCAAACCATGCAGCACGCGGCGCAAACACGCGTCCGCAAGCGGATAAAACTGCGCCGGTGTCCCGACCCGGATCATTTGCGAATACAGCGGAAAACCGATGCGGTTTTCTTCCGACAGTAAAATAACGCGGGCATCGGCGCGCTGCGCCGCCTCGATGATTTTACGGTTTACACCTTCCAGAGCATTTTCTGGCGGAGAAACACGTTGAGGTATCTGCAGGCGTCGCAAGACGTTGCGCTGGCGGGCGATGGCACCGGGCATTTCCGCATTCACGTAAAATACCCTTTGGTCTCTCAAAAGGTTCAGGTTCTGCAGCAGGTTCTTCTGAATAAGAGACGACCCGGTCTTGTGAATGCCAAGATGAAAGCAAAGGCGCATCACCCCTTACGCTCCCCAACCACGCAAGAAAACAAATGAGCGGTACGAATTGCGCCTTTTGACCTTATGGCTTTGCCTCCTGCGGATGTCGCCGCTGGTTTGACAGCCATGGCGATCGTCGTGTTTTTTGCAAAGATTACGCATTCACACCCATGGGTAAAGAGACCAGTTCGGATGCCGCGCAAGAAAAGCCGGTACGAGATTGTGGTGTCGCATTCGTTGGCATCTCCCGTCCTGACACTCTAAAACGGCCAATTTGCCCTTTCCATTTTCTCCGCCCCATGAAATAGGAAACTGCCAAATGAACACTCCAAAGCGAGGTGCACAATGGAGATTCGTGAGGCTCTCACCTTTGACGACGTATTGCTGGTGCCGGGGGCATCGTCCGTGCTGCCATCCACCGCCGACACGCGCACCCGCGTGACCCGTCGCATCTCGATGAACATTCCGTTGCTCAGTTCCGCCATGGACACAGTGACCGAGGGTCGGATGGCCATTGCCATGGCGCAGGCAGGCGGGATCGGCGTGGTTCACCGCAATCTCGACATCGAAGAGCAAGCGCGTGAAATCCGACGCGTCAAACGGTTTGAATCCGGGATCGTTTACAACCCGATTACACTGCGTGCACACCAGACGCTCGCAGACGCCAAGGCCTTGCAGGAACGTTACCGTGTCACCGGATTTCCCGTCGTGGATGAAAACGGGCGCGTGCTTGGGATCGTGACCAATCGGGATATGCGTTTCGCCAGTGATGACAGCACGCCGGTCTCGGTGATGATGTCGTCCGAAAACCTGGCCATTTTGCATGAACCTGCAGATCGCGAAGAAGCGATCAGCCTGATGAAAGCCCGGCGCATCGAAAAACTTCTGGTCACAGACAAGACGGGCAAGCTGACCGGGCTATTGACCTTGAAGGATACCGAACAGGCCGTCCTCAACCCGACCGCATGCAAGGATGATCTGGGCAGGCTGCGCGTCGCCGCGGCGACAACCGTAGGGGATGCAGGCTTTGAAAGGTCAGAGGCGCTGGTTGATGCCGGTGCGGACATGATCGTGATCGATACGGCGCACGGCCACTCAGAGGGCGTCGCCGCAGCGGTCAAGCGCGCCAAGGCGCTGTCGAATGACGTGCAGATCGTTGCAGGCAACGTGGCGACTGCCGAAGCGACCCGCGCGCTCATCGACGCGGGTGCCGACGCGATCAAGGTCGGCATCGGTCCGGGATCGATCTGCACCACGCGCATGGTCGCAGGTGTTGGCGTGCCGCAACTCACAGCGATTATGGACTGTGCCGCTGCCGCTGGTGATACGCCCGTTATCGCAGATGGCGGGATCAAGTTTTCCGGCGACTTCGCAAAGGCGATTGCGGCGGGCGCGTCTTGCGCAATGGTCGGCAGCATGATTGCCGGCACCGACGAAAGTCCGGGCGAGGTGATCCTGTATCAGGGCCGAAGCTTCAAGAGCTATCGCGGCATGGGATCGCTTGGCGCCATGGCGAGCGGCTCTGCGGACCGGTACTTTCAAAAAGATGCCGCCAGCGACAAGCTGGTCCCCGAAGGGATTGAGGGGCAGGTCGCCTACAAAGGGTCTGCCGGGGCGGTGTTGCACCAACTGGTCGGAGGACTGCGCGCGGCCATGGGGTATACGGGCTGTGCCACGGTGGACGAGATGCGCCAGAACTGCCGCTTTGTAAAAATTACGGGTGCCGGGCTCAAAGAAAGCCATGTGCACGACGTGCAAATCACGCGCGAGAGCCCCAACTACCGCGTGGGCTGATCAATGCCCCACGCATTTGAGAGGGTCTCATGACACCGGGCGCACGCGTTGCCGCAGCTATTTCGGTTCTGGACGCCGTGTCAGATGGCGCGGCGGTGGAACAGGCGCTGACGCGGTGGGCGCGGGCCAGCCGCTATGCCGGCTCAAAAGACCGCGCTGCTGTGCGCGACCACGTGTTTGATGTCATCCGCATCCGGCGTACAGCGGCCTTTTTGGGTGGGGGCAGCACAGGGCGCGAAATGATGCTGGGCCTGCTCAGGCATCACGGAACCAACCCCGACGCTCTGTTCACAGGCGAAGGGCACGCGCCGCCAAAACTGACAGAGGCAGAGCGGAACAAACCACAGGCATCCCCCGCAAAGGCCGTGCTCTGGAACCTGCCCGACTGGTTGCTACCGGTTTTGGAAAACGCGCTCGGACCCGACGCAGAACGAACAGCGCTGGCATTGCAAGCGCGCGCACCTGTCACGCTTCGGGTCAATCTCACCAAGGCGAGCCGCGCGATAGTATTACAAGAACTCACCGATCAGGACATTACAGCCACGGTTAACCCCCTCAGCCCAACGGCTCTGACCGTGACGTCGGGCGCAAGGCGTATCCGTCAGAGTGCCGCATATCTCAGCGGCCGCATAGAGCTTCAGGACGCTGCCTCTCAGGCGGTAGTTGATCTGATCCCGGAGGGAGCACGCTGCCTCGATATGTGCGCCGGAGGTGGCGGCAAATCGCTTGCCATCGCCGCTCAAAATGCACGCCGTGTCTATGCCTATGATGTGGATGCCAGACGTATGGCTGATCTGCCTGAAAGGGCAGGGCGAGCAGGGGCGCGGATCGAACAGCTCTCGGCCAAGGCCATGGCGCAGAAAGCGCCCTTCGACATCATTTTGTGCGACGCGCCATGCTCGGGCAGCGGTGCGTGGCGGCGCGCGCCCGAGGGCAAGTGGACGCTGACGCCCGAGCGCCTGTCGAAATTGGCAGCCACCCAAGACGCCATTCTGGATCAGGCCGCTGCTCTGCTGGCGCCGGGTGGCACTCTTGTCTATGCCACCTGTTCGGTGTTTGCGCAGGAAAATGAGGCGCGCGTTTCGGCATTCCTCGACAGGCACAGTGGCTGGCGCAACAGCCTGACACACCGTTTTGCCGTGACAGAACACGGAGATGGATTTTTTACCGCACACTTGACGCAGGAGTAATTCCCCGCATACTCCACTAAAGCGAGAATATGCTTTCTTGGTTAAGGTGAGTTTAACTCATTAAGCGCTTTGATGAGATCGTGATTCGAAACGGGGTTTTTTTAGTGTCGAACGAAGCGCTGGAGCCATCCAAACTTACAATGTTCGCCATGACTGCGAGGGGGCGTCTAGGCAGCTTGGTGCTCGTTTCGATCACGCTCAGCATTGTGGGGCTGGCCGCACCCGAAGAGCGTCTTGGCGCGATCTTTTTTGCCGCTGCTGCTGCACTGCTGGCATTCATCGCCTGCATGTATGTGCTGGTTTGGGCGCAAGAGCGGCACAAAAGACTGGCCGCTGCGCTAATGACGGACATCGTTGCCAAAGATGCAATCCCGTGTCTGATTGCAACAGCCGAGGGCGAGGTCGTGTCAGTTAATGCAGCCGGACGCCGCCATTTTACGGGCAGTGAGATCGAAACCGTTCCGGGTGCGCTGGATACCACAGTGGCCAACCCCGGCGGGATCGTTTACCGGCTGCAAAGCCGTGCGGATGTCGAAGGCGCCGCACATGAAGATATCATCACCCGCAAAGGCAACCTGCGCCTGTCCGTGCATCGCGTCTCCGGCGTGGGCTATGTTTGGCGGATTGATACGAACCGGTCAGACCCGCCCAACGCCGAAGGTCCGGCACTGCCGATGGCCCTGCTTGGTCGATCCGATGTGGTTCTGCACCTGAACGCACCCGCGCGCAAATTATTGGGGGAAAAGCGCAAGTCGCTTGATAGCATCGTCGAAGAAACACCCGTTGTGTCGGGAACGGTCTGCACAATTGCAAGCGCCGAGGGCCCTACACGCGCCTTGGTGTGCGAGGTGGACGCAGGCGCGGGGCGCCGCGCGCTTTACTTTTTACCACCCGGATCAGACCCGGCGGCGGCGAACAGCTGGAATGCCTTTCAGAATTTGCCCGTACCACTGCTCAAGGTCGCACCGGACGGCACCGTTCAGGCCTTCAACCGCATGGCGTTTTCGCTGATCGGTGAGACGCTGTCACCTGCTGTGCATCTCTCGGAGTTGATGGAAGGGCTCGGCCGGTCTATCGGAGACTGGCTGACCGATACCTTGGCCGGACGAAAAGGGCAGCCCAGCGAGTTTCTCCGCCTCAAACGCACAGACAAAGAGATATTCGTTCAGGTCAGCCTGAACAAAATCAGCGAGGCCGGAGAGCCGGCACTGATCGCCGTTTTAAATGATGCGACCGAACTGAAATCTCTCGAAGCGCAATTCGTGCAAAGCCAGAAAATGCAAGCCATTGGCCAATTGGCGGGCGGCGTTGCGCATGACTTTAACAATCTCTTGACCGCAATCTCCGGCCATTGCGATCTGTTGTTACTGCGCCATGATCAAGGTGACCCCGATTTCGGCGATCTCGTGCAGATTAACCAGAACGCCAATCGCGCTGCCGCGCTGGTAGGGCAGTTGCTCGCATTTTCCCGCAAGCAGACGTTGCGACCTGAAACGCTGGATATGCGTGACACCTTGGCGGATCTGACACATCTGCTCAACCGGCTGGTCGGCGAGAAAGTAACTCTGACGCTGAACCACGATCCGATCCTGCAACCGATCCGCGCCGACAAACGGCAGCTGGAACAGGTGCTGATGAACCTCGTGGTAAACGCCCGCGACGCGATGCCAGATGGTGGCGAAATCAGGATCCTGACGGAATGCACCCACCTGAAAGAGCCGTTGACACGCGACCGCGTGACCGTCCCGCCCGGAGATTATGTGACGGTGCAAGTCATTGATAGCGGTGTCGGAATTCCGCCAGACAAGTTGCAAAAGGTATTTGAGCCGTTTTTCACCACCAAGCGCACAGGCGAAGGCACGGGTCTTGGCCTGTCCACTGCCTACGGGATCGTCAAGCAGACAGGCGGGTACATATTTGTCGACAGCCAGCTCGGCAGCGGCACCAGCTTTACCCTGTATTTCCCCGTGCTGGAACATAAAGAAGTTGTTGCCGTGGTGGCAAAGGACGCGCCGGCCAAAACACTGGCGAAACACGGCGATGGCGTCATCCTGCTGGTCGAGGACGAAGCACCCGTGCGCGCTTTTGCCAGCCGCGCGTTGCGATTGCGCGGATACACCGTGCTCGAAGCAGACTCCGCCGAAGCTGCGCTCAAAACGCTCGAAGACAAATCGTTGACCGTAGACGTCTTTGTCACTGACGTCGTCATGCCCGGCATGGACGGTCCCAGTTGGGTGCGCAAGGCGCTGAAAGACCGCCCGGACGTTCGCGTTGTATTTGTCTCAGGCTACGCCGAAGACAGTTTCGGCGAAGAGCAGACGAAAATTCCAAATTCGGTGTTCCTGCCAAAGCCGTTCTCGCTGAATGACCTGACGGACACCGTGCACCAACAGTTACACTGACCCGCTGCTCTTTGGGATACTCTCGTACAAGGCAAAGCTGGACGCGCATTTGCGACGCAGTTTCGCCTCGACCGGTTCAGAAAGTGCAAGCGGTTTTTCCGGTGACACATTCCGTTGCCCTAATGCGGGCAGGGGGCCAAGACGGGCTGCGAGAAACGCCTGCAACGCGGCCTGATCCTCATAAGCGAACAAATGATCGACCCTGCATCCGTTAGGCTGCGGTTCAAGAAACTTGTCCTGACTGCCCACCTGAGCGTAAGCGGGCCGCTTTCCCTGACAATACGCCTCCACGAACTGGTCAAAACTGATCCCTGCTGTACTGTTTCTATGCCCCGCCAAAGCGGGCCGGCCGCGATAGCGATACCAACTGCCAAGCCAACTGATCGGCTCGCGCATAACCGCGGCGACCTCCATCTGTGCGCCACAGACTTTTTCATACATCGGGCGAATAAACCGGTTATAGCGGTACAGCGGCGCGTGTTTCAGGTCCGGCGGACCACTGATCACCATATCCGCCAACGGCGCCAAGGCTGCCTGATATGCCGTCGATCCGGTTTTTGGCATGGCCAGCAATACCAGACGCTGCTTGAAAAAAACCAGCATCACCCGGCCCCCCGATCATTTCTTTTCCGCTTAAACTACTCCTTAACCAGTTTCCGAAAAAGATAGATTATCAAAAATTTGATTGAAATGTTCTCGTTTTGCCCTCATAAGGAACGTAATGAGAACATAGGCACAGCGGAACAGCGCGACGATTGCTGCTGGCACCGAACTGTGACAGAAAGAGGAAACGGAAATGGCAACGGCAGATCTACTCAGCATGAACAGCAAAAAGTCAGCAGACAAGCAAAAGGCGCTCGATTCAGCGCTCGCCCAGATCGAACGCCAGTTCGGCAAGGGTTCCATCATGAAACTGGGCGCCGAAGGTGCGGTTCAGGATATCAATGCAAGCTCGACTGGTTCGCTCGGTCTGGACATCGCATTGGGTATCGGTGGCCTGCCAATGGGCCGGATCGTAGAGATTTACGGGCCAGAAAGCTCAGGTAAAACAACGCTTACGCTGCATTGTGTGGCAGAGCAGCAGAAAGCCGGCGGAGTTTGCGCTTTTGTAGATGCCGAACACGCGCTTGACCCGACATACGCCAAAAAGCTGGGCGTTGATCTGGATGAGTTGCTGATCAGCCAGCCGGATACCGGCGAGCAGGCGCTGGAAATCACTGACACGCTCGTCCGCTCCGGCGCGGTGAACATGGTCATTGTCGATTCGGTTGCCGCACTGACACCAAAATCAGAGCTCGAAGGCGACATGGGCGACAGTTCTGTCGGTGTACAGGCCCGCCTGATGAGCCAGGCCATGCGCAAACTCACCGGTTCCATCTCGCGTTCCAACTGCATGGTGATATTCATCAACCAGATCCGGATGAAAATCGGTGTGATGTTCGGATCGCCGGAAACCACGACCGGCGGCAATGCGCTCAAGTTCTACTCCTCGGTACGTCTGGACATCCGGCGCATCGGTTCGATAAAGGATCGCGACGAGGTCGTGGGCAACCATACCCGCGTCAAAGTCGTCAAGAACAAGGTCGCTGCTCCATTCAAGCAAGTGGAATTCGACATCATGTACGGCGAAGGCATCTCCAAAATGGGCGAGTTGCTTGATCTCGGCGTGGCAGCAGGCGTGGTCGACAAGTCGGGCTCGTGGTTCAGCTATGGTGACGAACGGATCGGTCAGGGGCGCGAAAACGCCAAGTCGTTCTTGCGGGAAAACACGCAAATGGCGCTGGAGATCGAAGACAAGATACGCGCAGCGCACGGTCTTGATTTCGACATGCCCGAACAGGAAAAGATCGAAGACGACGACATACTCGAAGCGTGAAGTCGCCCGGCTAAACGCTCAAAGCAGTATTTCCCAAAGGGGCTGGCACGATGCCAGCCCCTTTTTCGTGGCTTTCCAACGCTCAGCTTGTGGACAGCCGCCACCGGCAGGGGTATGCCAACACAAACGCAAATGACCCCGCGAAGGCTTCGAATATGCAGACGCTGAACGACATACGATCCACCTTTTTGTCCTACTTTGCCAAGCAGGGTCACGAGGTTGTCGCCTCCAGCCCGCTGGTACCGCGCAACGACCCGACGCTGATGTTCGCAAACTCCGGTATGGTCCAATTCAAAAACCTGTTCACCGGCGTAGAGACACGCGACTACAAGCGCGCGACGACGGCGCAGAAATGCGTACGCGCAGGTGGCAAGCACAACGATCTGGACAATGTCGGATACACCGCGCGCCACCACACATTTTTCGAAATGCTAGGCAACTTCAGCTTTGGCGACTACTTCAAGGACGACGCCATCTCTTTTGCGTGGAATCTGGTTACCGTCGATCTGGGCATCGACAAAAGCCGCCTTTACGTCACCATCTACCACACCGATGACCAAGCTGCGGAAATCTGGAAGAAAGTCGGCGTCCCAGAAGACCGCATCATCCGCATCGCAACGAATGACAACTTCTGGATGATGGGCCCGACGGGCCCCTGTGGCCCCTGTACCGAGATTTTCTACGACCACGGCGAGCACATTTGGGGTGGACCTCCCGGCAGCCCGGAAGAGGACGGCGACCGGTTCGTCGAGATCTGGAACCTCGTGTTCATGCAGTACGAGCAATTCGAGGATGGTACGCGCCGCGATCTGGCAGCACAGTCAATCGACACCGGCATGGGCATAGAACGGGTCGCGGCATTGTTGCAGGGCACCAATGACAACTATGCGACCGACCTGATGCGCAGCCTGATCGAAGCCTCGGCAGACGCAACAAGCACAGATCCTGATGGCCCCGGCAAAACCCATCACAGGGTCATCGCCGACCATTTGCGCTCCACATCCTTTTTGATGGCCGACGGCGTGCTCCCGTCGAACGACGGCCGGGGATATGTCTTGCGCCGGATCATGCGCCGCGCAATGCGCCACGCGCATCTGTTGGGCACCAAAGACCCGCTGATGCACCGTTTGGTGCCAGCGCTCGTTCGCCAGATGGGTGCGGCTTATCCGGAGCTTGGTCAGGCGCAAGCGATGATCGAGCAGACCCTTTTGCAAGAGGAAACCCGCTTCAAGCAAACGCTGGATCGCGGACTGAAACTGCTTGATGACGAATTGGCCGGACTGCCAGAGGGTGAGAACCTGCCCGGCGCGGCAGCTTTCAAGCTGTACGACACCTATGGCTTTCCCCTCGACCTCACGCAAGACGCGCTGCGCGAGAAAGGGCGCGAGGTCGACACCGACGGGTTTGATGCTGCCATGGCCGAGCAAAAAGCCAAGGCCCGCGCTGCGTGGTCCGGCTCGGGCGAGGCGGCAGACGCGACCATTTGGTTCGATGTGGCGGACGCCAAGGGAACCACGGATTTTCTCGGATACGATACCGAGACAGCAGAAGGCCAGATCGTGGCGTTGATCCAAGGCGGAGCAGAGATACAATCCGCCACTGCCGGACAGGAAGTCCAGATCGCCCTGAACCAGACGCCGTTTTATGCGGAAAGCGGCGGACAGGTCGGTGACACCGGCACGATCGAGGGGCCAGAAGGCACCGCCGAAATTACCGATTGCCGCAAGACCGCAGGTGTTTTTGTTCATATTGCAAAGGTCACCTCCGGCACGCTGACCGCTGGTGATGCTGTGGTGCTCAACGTGGATCACGACCGGCGCACAGCCATTCGCGCCAACCACTCTGCCACACACCTGCTGCATGAAGCACTGCGCGAGGCGCTTGGCGATCATGTGGCTCAGCGCGGGTCGCTCAATGCCAGTGACAGGTTGCGGTTTGACTTCAGCCATACGCAGGCGCTCAGCCTCGATGAACTCGCCCGCGTCGAGCGCGATGTGAACGATTACATCCGGCAAAACAGCACGGTCGAAACCCGTATCATGACCCCAGACGACGCACGCGCCATGGGGGCACAGGCGTTGTTTGGTGAAAAATATGGTGAAGAAGTCCGCGTTGTGTCCATGGGGACCAAGGCAGGCTCCGGCAAAGGGCAGTCTGGCGATACGTATTCGCTCGAACTCTGCGGTGGTACTCATGTGCGCCAGACCGGCGACATCGGGGCTTTCGTCACGCTTGGCGACAGCGCCTCCAGCGCCGGCGTCCGCCGGATCGAGGCGCTGACAGGTGCCGCGGCCATGGAATATCTGCGCAATCAGGATCACCGCCTCGCCGAAGTGGCGCTGGAACTCAAGGCGCAACCGGCGGATGTTCCGTCGCGGGTACGCAGCCTGATCGACGAGCGCCGCGCGCTGTCCAACGAGGTCGCACAACTGCGTCGTGAACTTGCCATGGCAGGCGGCGGCGGCGGGGGTGCCACGTCCGAAACATCGCCGCGTGATGTCAACGGCGTCGCGTTTCTGGCCCAGTCGCTGACCGGTGTCACGGGCAAAGACCTGCCCGCCCTGGTTGACCAGTTCAAAGAGAAAATCGGCTCCGGCACCGTGCTGCTGATCGCCGATGTAGACGGCAAGGCGGCCGTTGCAGCCGGCGTGACCGCCGATCTGACGGAAAAGGTCTCGGCCGTGGACATGGTGCGCACTGCCGTGGCCGAACTTGGCGGCAAAGGTGGGGGCGGGCGCCCGGACATGGCGCAAGGCGGCGCCAAAGACCCCTCCAAGGCGGACGCCGCGATCGCTGCTGTTGAAACACTGTTGAAAGGATAAGCCATGGGCGCACTCTGGATTGCACATGTCACCGTCACGGATGACGAAGCCTACGCAAAATACGCCGAATTGGCCACCGAAGCGATTGCAGCACACGGCGGTCATTTCATCGCCCGCGGTGCGCGCTTTGTCCAACTCGAAGGCCAAGCCCGCCCGCGCAATGTCGTCGCGCGGTTTCCTGATCTGGAATCAGCCGAAAGCTGCTACCGGTCTGATGCCTACCAACAGGCCCTGAACCACGCGCGGGATGCGTCCGAGCGTGAGTTGATGATCATCGAAACTTCAGAATAACCGGCTTTTTGGGCCTCGAAACATGATAGGTCCGGGGGCGCGCCCCCGGTGTGACGTCAGCTGGCCCGTGCCATTCGCTTGCGTTCATGTGGATCGAGATAGCGCTTGCGCAACCGGATCGCATTCGGCGTCACTTCAACGAGTTCATCGTCGTCGATATAGGCAATCGCCTCTTCAAGGCTCAGCGTCATGGGCGTTGTCAGACGCACCGCTTCATCTGTTCCCGACGCGCGTACGTTCGTCAGCTTTTTGCCCTTCAGCGGATTGACCTCCAGATCGTTTTCCCGGCTGTGCTCACCGATAATCATGCCGGTGTACACATCAGCCTGCGCGCCGATCATCATCTTTCCACGCTCTTCAAGGTTCCACAGCGCATAGGCCACCGACGTTCCGTTCTCCATCGAGATCAGTACACCCGCGCGGCGTCCTGGTATTGCGCCCTTATGGGGCGCCCAGCCGTGGAAAACGCGGTTCAGCACGCCGGTGCCCCGCGTGTCGGTAAGAAACTCGCCATGATAGCCGATCAGGCCACGCGACGGCACATGGGCCACAATCCGTGTCTTGCCCGCTCCGGCAGGCTTCATCTCGACAAGTTCGCCACGCCGCGCCCCGGTGATCTTTTCGATAACGGCGCCGGAATACTCGTCATCCACATCAATCGTGGCTTCTTCGATCGGTTCGTGCCGCACGCCATCTATGTCACGAAACAGCACCTGCGGGCGCGAAATCGACAACTCAAACCCTTCCCGACGCATGTTTTCGATCAGCACGCCCATCTGCAATTCGCCACGGCCAGCCACTTCAAAGGCTTCCCCGCCCGGCGTGTCGCTGATCTTGATGGCGACGTTGCTTTCAGCTTCTTTCATAAGCCGCTCCCGGATCACCCGGCTTTGCACCTTCTTGCCGTCGCGCCCGGCCAGCGGGCTGTCATTGATCCCGAAAGTAACCGTAATGGTCGGCGGGTCGATTGGCTGCGCGGGCAGGGCCTCGGTAACCTGCGGGGCAACAATACTGTCTGCGACGGTGGCCTTCGACATCCCCGCAAGGCTGACGATGTCGCCTGCTTCGGCCAGATCAATCGGCTGTTGCGTCAGCCCGCGAAACGCCAACACTTTGGTGACGCGAAAATTCTCGACCAATGCACCATCACGGCTCAGCGCTTTGACGGTCTCGCCAGCCTTCAGCGTGCCCGATTCCACGCGGCCCGTCAGAATGCGCCCTATGAAAGGATCCGCGCCTAGCGTGGTTGCCAGCATGCGAAATGGTTCGTCGCGGCGGCTCAATTGCGCCGGGGCCGGAACGTGATCCACGATCAGATCGAACAACGCCGACAAATCTGCGCGTGGCCCGTCAAGCTCCATGTCCGCCCAACCCGAGCGCCCCGAGGCATACATCGCGGGAAAATCCAGCTGATCGTCATCAGCCCCAAGATTGGCAAACAGATCAAAGCATTCGTCAAGGGCACGGTCCGGCTCTGCATCCGGCTTGTCGACCTTGTTCAAAACCACGATGGGTCGCAGCCCCAGCGCCAGCGCCTTCGACGTCACGAATTTCGTCTGCGGCATCGGCCCTTCGGCGGCATCCACCAGCAGTACGACACCGTCCACCATCGACAGAATACGCTCGACCTCGCCGCCGAAATCAGCGTGGCCCGGGGTGTCGACGATGTTGATCCGCGTGCCTTTCCACTCGACAGATGTCGCCTTGGCCAGAATTGTGATGCCGCGCTCACGTTCCAGATCGTTGCTGTCCATGGCCCGTTCCGTGGTGGCCTGGTTCTCACGATACGTGCCTGATTGCTTCAAGAGTTCGTCGACCAACGTCGTCTTGCCGTGGTCAACGTGAGCGATAATAGCGATGTTGCGCAGGTCCATGCTGTAGCCTCGATAGGTATAGGGTTGCCCTGATGCAGGCGTTGCCGCGCGCATACCGTGCAACCGAACCAAAGGCCAGCGTTAATCGCCGCGATGCGGCACCATGGTTAGTGCTGGGTGCTGTTCGACAAAAGATTAATCACCAGAATGCCGGCAATGATCAGCCCAAGGCCGACCAGTGCCGCAAGGTCCAGTTTCTGGCCAAATACCACAAAGCCGATCACGGCGATAAATATGATGCCCAAGCCGGACCACAGCGCATAGACAATACCCACCGGCATGAATTTCAGCGTGTGGGACAAAAGAAAGAAAGAAAGACCATACGCCACAACAACCAGAACTGACGGCCAGAACCGCGTGAACTGAGCACTGGCCTGCAGCGCGGTCGTCCCGATCGTTTCAGCCAACACGGCAAAGAACAAATAAAGGTAGTGCGGTGGCATGGCATGACTTTCTGGCTCAGACCGGTAAGCGATGCGTCTCTTTTATATGTTCCATGACAAAGCTTGCAGAAACGTCAGACAGGGGCACGCGCCGGATCAGGTTTTGATAAAGAGTATCGTAATCCGCCATATCGGCCACCCGTGCCCGGATCAAGTAGTCGAGATCACCGGTCATCCGGTAAACACCAAGGACCTGAGGCATGGCGCGCGTCGCGTTGCGAAATTGCTCCAGCCAGTCGGCGGAATGCTCACTTGTCCGCACCATGATGAATACCATCAGACCCAGCCCCAGTTTGTCCGCATCCAAAAGCGTCGTCCGTCCGGTAATCACACCGGATGCCTCCAAGGCCTTGATTCTCCGCCAGCAGGCGTTTCGACTCAAACCTACTTCTTCGCCGATCCGGTCGAGGGGGGCGGCGGCGTCGCGCTGCAAAACATCCAGCAAGCGCCTGTCAAATTCGTCCATTTTTTCCATAATTTAACATTACCCGAGATGTTATCCCATTTGCAACGGGTTTACTGCAATCATTGAGATAACTTCCCACAGCAGACGGTCTATCTTTTGTTCAAGCAAAAGGAGAGTGTCATGCTACATCGCGTTTTTCTCGAACATCCCGCCACCGTCGATGAGACGTTTTTTCAACACATGCGTTTTGCGCTCGGATTTGCCGGGACCCTCGCGGTCGCCGCAGGCGCGGCTTTGATCCATGCATTCTTCCCCTGCCTGTTTGAAAAAACAGCCAGCCGCATGATCGACCGCCTGCATCACCGGATGCACAACCGGCACGCAGGATAACCTTTAGGCACAGTCTGAAATTTTCAGAAAATTCGACACAAGCGGTACATTTTTTAACACTTTGTCAATCGAGTGGGCGCAATCCTCCTTTCCGGGACGTGGGAGTAACCGGTTAGGAGATGTGCCGCCATGCGCCCCATTTTTGTCTTGTGCTTTTTGTTGGTTCCCTCATTTGCCCCCGCCGCCTCGCTTGTCCCTTCGGACCCAGAACCGCGAATGCTCGGCGCGACTGTCTTTGATTACGACCGCATCGCGCAACCGTCGCCCGCCAAAAGCCTGCGCATGACGCCACACACGCCCTTTGTGACAAAGGGTGATCTGGGCGAGATGATCCACAAAATCGCCGGAAAAGGACGCACGAAGCCCAAGAAAGCAAAAAAGGGGAAACCGGACCTGACCGCGCTGCTGCCTTTTGACCGAACACCTGCGCGACGTCCGGTACTGCCCCCGACAGCCTCGGAAAACTCACCCGTACATCAGGTGCCGGTATCCCCCGTAGCAGCCCCGTTTCTTGCAGCATTGTTCAGTTTGTTTGCCTTGCCGCTGCACAAATGGGAACGACCAACGGCAAGCTATCGCCGCCGGCTGCTCGCCAATGGCTTTTCGCGGATCAGCCGGAAAGCGCCTTGTTGAGGTTTTCGTCCAGTTTTTCCAGAAAGCCCATCGTCGTCAGCCAGCCCTGATCGGGGCCCACCAAAAGGGCAAGATCCTTGGTCATGAAACCGGATTCGACCGTTTCGACCACGACACGTTCCAGTGTCTCGGCGAAATTCATCAAAGCGGCGTTCTCGTCCAGCTTGGCGCGGTGTTTCAGGCCACCCGTCCAGGCATAGATTGAGGCAATCGAATTGGTCGAGGTGCTTTCACCCTTTTGGTGCTGGCGGTAGTGGCGTGTCACCGTGCCGTGCGCGGCTTCGGATTCGACGATCTTGCCGTCCGGCGTCATCAATACCGAGGCCATCAGGCCCAAAGACCCGAACCCCTGGGCCACCGTATCCGACTGCACATCGCCGTCGTAGTTCTTGCACGCCCAGACATAGCCACCGGACCATTTCATGGCCGATGCAACCATGTCGTCGATCAGCCGGTGCTCGTACCAGATACCGGCCTCCTTGAACTTGTCCGCGAATTCCTCTTCATACACCTTCTGAAACAATTCCAGAAAGCGGCCGTCGTATTGCTTCAGTATCGTGTTCTTGGTCGACAGGTAGACCGGCCATTTGAGGCTCAGACCGTAATTGAACGACGCGCGCGCAAAATCGAGAATTGACTTGTCGAGGTTATACATCGCCATCACGACGCCGCTGTCGGGCGCATCAAAAACCTCGCGCTCGATCTCTTCGCCATCCTCGCCCACGAATTTCAGCGTCAACTTGCCTTTGCCGGGAAACTTGAAGTCCGTCGCACGGTATTGATCGCCGTAGGCGTGGCGCCCGACAACGATGGGTTTTGTCCAGCCCGGCACAAGCCGCGGGACATTGCGGCAGATAATCGGCTGGCGGAAAATCACGCCGCCAAGAATATTGCGGATCGTACCATTCGGAGAGCGCCACATCTTTTTCAGGCCGAATTCCTCGACCCGCGCCTCGTCTGGCGTAATTGTGGCGCATTTCACCCCGACACCGTGCTCTTTGATGGCCATCGCTGCATCCACGGTGATCTGGTCATCCGTCGCATCGCGCGATTCCATGCCGAGATCGTAATACTTCAGATCAATGTCGAGGTAGGGCAGTATCAGCTTTTTCTTGATAAAATCCCACATGATGCGGGTCATCTCGTCACCGTCCAGTTCAACAACCGGGTTTTCGACTTTTATCTTGGTCATGGCGCGCTCCTGATCCAGCTTGGGCGAGTCGTTTGGCTTGGATGTAGCTTAGCTGGTGCACCATGGAAAGAAAATTGTATACAATCGCATACTGATTATGCGCCACGCGCAACGCCTGCGCAGATTTCGGGCAGACCAGACGTCAGGAGCGGGCGAAAAACGCGTTCAGCTTGGGCTGCAACCATGCCCAGACACCGGGCGCACCGCGCCGAACCGGCACGCCGACACGCTGGTCCAGTTGTTCGAAGGTGACGTTGTAACTCCGCCATGACCCGCCGCCATTGGCGAGATTTGCAATCGGTGTCTGCATTCTGTCCACAGACTTTGCAAATACAGCATCCGGCGTCTCTGCGGCTTCGAACTCGTCCCACAACGCGCGAAAACTGTCGCGCTGATCGTCGGGCAGCATGCCGAACAACCGGTCCGCCGCGCGCTGCTCCAGCGCATCCTGCGCTGCGTGATCAACTTTTCCGTGGATCGGCGTGTCGCCCGCATCTATTTCGACGATGTCATGCAGCAGCAACATTTTCAGCACGCGGTCGATCTGAACTTCGGGTCCGGCCTGATCTGCCAGAACAAGCGCGAAAAGCATCACATGCCAGCTGTGCTCGGCCGAGTTTTCAAACCGCGAGTCGTCGTGCAGGCGCGACGCACGGTTCACAGATTTCAGCGCGTCCGCCGCACTCAGAAAACGGATCTGAGCATCAAGACGTTCGCTCATTGCGCGCTGTCATCAGGCGGCGGCAGGGTTTGCGCCATCTCTTCTTTGATTTGCCTGATCATATCCCAAGCCCGTTGCTCGGCACGGCGCACGCGGACAGCCGTGAGGTAAGCTTCTTCCATCGTTTGCGATGACCCGCCGATGGTATCTGCAACGCGTTGCACAAAGGCGTCGTCACCTGTGGCGTTGATGATCTTGAGGCTTTCCTGCGCCAAGGCGTCGGCGGCATCCTCCAGAATTCTCATGGCTTACCTCGATGTTTCGGTCAGGCGGCGTTTGACGTAATCCGTTGTCGTGTCGATCAGTGTATTGATATGCGGCTCTTCAAAGAAGTGACCCGCACCTTCAACCTGCTCGTGGGTGATGGTGATGCCCTTTTGCTCGTGCAGCTTGGAGACCAGCGCCTCGGTATCGGCAGGCGGTGCCACGCGATCGGCCGTACCGTTGATAATCAGACCGGAGGCCGGGCAGGGCGCCAGAAACGAAAAATCGTACATGTTCGCCGGGGGCGCAACCGAAATGAAACCGGTGATTTCCGGCCGCCGCATCAACAACTGCATCCCGATCCACGCCCCAAAAGAGAACCCGGCAACCCAGCAATGCTTGGAGTTGTTGTTCATCGATTGCAGGTAATCCAGTGCCGAGGCCGCGTCGGACAGTTCGCCGATACCCTGATCGTATTCGCCCTGACTGCGCCCCACGCCGCGGAAATTGAACCGCAAAACAGTAAAGCCCATGTTGTAAAAGGCGTAGTGCATACGGTGCACAATGACGTGGTTCATCGTGCCGCCGAATTGCGGGTGCGGATGCAGGATGATGGCGATCGGGGCGTCGCGCTCTTTTTGAGGATGGTAGCGACCTTCGAGCCGACCTTCAGGGCCGGGGAAAATGACCTCAGGCATGAGTGTCCCTATGCTGGTGTCCTCGGCCCGCGACTATTCTTGACGAGATCAGTCAGGTACCTTAGAACGGTTCTAATATGTGCAGGGCGCTATCGCGGCGGTGCGCTTTGCGTTTAGGCATTTATCTGTCCGGCGTCAATCGATTGGCATTGTTCAGAGAGGGTTAGGCCCATGAAACTATCGACAAAGGGACGCTATGCCATGGTTGCGCTGGCCGATATCGCGCTGCAGCCCGAGGGGCATCTCGTTACTTTAGGGGATATTGCCGAACGGCAATCGATATCGCTGCCCTATTTGGAACAGTTGTTCGTCAAGCTGCGCCGGGCCGAGTTGGTCACCTCTGTGCGCGGCCCCGGCGGCGGTTACAGGCTGGCGCGCCCGGCCGAACAGATCAGGGTGGTGGACGTGTTGTCCGCGGTCGACGAGACGGTCAACGCCATGCACAAGGGGGCAGGGGCCTCCGGCGGGGCGTCGGGGAGCCGCGCGCAATCCCTGACCAACCGGCTGTGGGAAGGATTGAGCGCGCATGTGTATGTCTTTCTGCATCAAACGCGGCTTTCTGATGTAATCGAAAACGATCTGGCGCCTTGTCCGGCGGTGCCGACATTGTTCCAGCTGGTGGACGAAGCTTGAGGGGGCGGGAGCCTCCGGCGGGAGTTTATTTGGCAAGATGAAAGAGCGCGTTTATCTGGATCATAATGCGACAACGCCCCTGCGACCTGAAGCGCGGGCGGCGATGGTGGATGCACTGGATCTTGTTGGAAACCCTTCGTCGGTCCATGCCGAAGGACGCGCCGCCAAGGGATTGCTGGAAGCCGCGCGCGCCGATGTTGCCGCCTTGGTCGGGGCCGCTGCGTCAGAAGTGGTTTTCACCTCGGGTGCGACCGAGGCCGCACGGGTGCTGAGCACCGGGCTTGCAGGACATAGTGTTTACGTTGACCCCACGGCGCATGACGCGTTGTTGGTCCATGCCGGTGCAACGGACGGTCCCGAAGCAAGCGCCACGCTCGCAATGGGGTTGGCCAATTCGGAAACCGGGATCATCAGCCCGTTGCCGCCGCGCGAGGCGGGCAAGTGGCGCTATGGCGCCCGGCTGGCGGACTGGCTGCTGTTGGACATCACCCAGGCAGCAGGGCGCATCGGTTTCGATTTTGCCGCCAGCGGCGCTGATTTCGCCATCCTGTCCGCGCACAAGCTGGGTGGACCCAAAGGTGTTGGCGCGTTGATCGTACGGCAGGGGCTGGATATCACCGCGCTGGCCGCCGGCGGAGGCCAGGAAATGGGCCGGCGATCCGGCACGGAAAATATCGTTGGCATAGCCGGATTTGCCGCTGCATGTCGTGCGGCGAAAACGGACATCGATGCAGGGCGCTGGACAAAAGTCGCAGAACTTAGAAAGATTCTAGAAAACGCCCTTGCAGCCGAGGCAAAGACAACTATTTTTGTCGGGAAAGACGCGGACCGGCTTCCAAACACGTCCTGTTTTGCGACGCCGGGCTGGAAGGGCGAGGCGCAGGTCATCCAGATGGATCTGGCCGGCTTTGCAATCAGCGCAGGTTCGGCCTGCTCCAGCGGCAAGGTACGGGCCAGCACTGTGTTGCGCGCTCTTGGGTACGACGAGGAAACGGCGAGCTCGGCGGTCCGCGTGTCGCTTGGGCTTGAAAACACATCCGACGACGTTCTGCGTTTTGCCGAGCGTTGGCTAGAGAAAGAAAAGAAATTCCGCGCCCGTGCGGCGTGAGATCTGGAGGAAGACGATGGCAGCACTTGACCACCCCGTAACCGACGAAGTTCAGGTGAAGGATGGCGTTGATCAGGAAACTGTCGACGCGGTGCGTGAGGTTGGCGGCAAGTACAAATACGGCTGGTCCACCGACATCGAGATGGAGTACGCGCCCAAGGGCCTTTCACCCGATATCGTACGGCTGATTTCCGAAAAGAACGAAGAGCCGGAGTGGATGACCGAGTGGCGGCTGGCGGCCTATGAGCGTTGGCTGCAAAAGGAAGAGCCAAAGTGGGCAATGGTCGACTACCCGGAGATCGACTTTCAGGACCAGTATTACTATGCGCGGCCCAAGTCGATGGAGCAAAAGCCAAAGTCGCTTGATGACGTCGATCCGAAGCTTTTGGAAACCTACAACAAGCTGGGCATCCCGCTGAAAGAGCAGATGATCCTCGCAGGCGTTGAAGGCGCCGAGGAGATGGGTGACGAGCCACGCAAGGTGGCGGTGGATGCGGTCTTTGATTCCGTGTCGGTCGGCACGACCTTTCAGGACGAGTTGAAAAAGGCCGGCGTGATCTTTTGCTCGATCTCCGAGGCGATCAAGGAGCACCCTGAACTGGTCAAGAAGTACCTGGGGTCGGTCGTTCCGGTCAGCGACAACTACTATGCCACCCTGAACTCGGCCGTCTTTTCGGATGGGTCTTTCGTCTACGTGCCGCCGGGCGTGCGGTGCCCTATGGAGCTGTCGACGTATTTCCGGATCAACGCAGAAAACACCGGTCAGTTCGAGCGTACACTGATCATTGCGGACAAGGGGTCGTATGTCTCTTATCTCGAAGGGTGCACCGCGCCGCAGCGCGACATCGCGCAACTGCACGCAGCCGTGGTTGAGATTATCATCGAGGAAGACGCAGAGGTGAAATACTCCACCGTGCAGAACTGGTTTCCCGGTGATGAGAACGGCAAGGGCGGCATCTATAACTTTGTGACCAAACGCGCCGATTGCCGCGGCGACCGCGCCAAGGTGATGTGGACGCAGGTGGAGACAGGTTCGGCGGTGACATGGAAGTACCCCAGCTGCATTTTGCGCGGTGATGACACGCAGGGCGAGTTCTACTCGATCGCGATTACCAACCATCACCAGCAAGCCGACACAGGCACCAAGATGATCCATTTGGGCAAGAACACCAAAAGCCGGATCGTGTCCAAAGGCATCTCGGCGGGTAAGGCGCAGAACACGTACCGCGGGCTTGTTTCCATGCACCCCAAGGCCAAGAACTCGCGCAACTACACCCAGTGCGACAGCCTGCTGATCGGTGACAAATGCGGGGCGCATACGGTGCCTTATATCGAAGTCAGGAATAACTCGAGCCGCGTGGAGCATGAGGCGACCACTTCCAAGGTGGACGACGACCAGCTTTTCTACTGCCGCTCGCGCGGGATGGACGAAGAAGAAGCTGTGGCCCTTGTGGTGAACGGTTTCTGCAAGGACGTCCTGCAAGCGCTGCCGATGGAGTTCGCGATGGAAGCGCAACAGCTTGTGGCGATATCGCTTGAAGGTTCGGTGGGCTAAGCCTTGGGCATTCAACCGGATAAAAACGATGTGGAACTGGGACCAGACCAGCCGCCGCAAGAGCCCCCTGCGCGGTCTGGCGTGGCGGGTGCGCTGGTGGTTGCCGCTGTGGTTGGTGCAGCGCTGGGTGCGGTGATTGCTCTGTTTTTGGCGCCGGACCTTATGTTTGGTGCCGCGATCGGCGGCGCGCTGACGGTTTCAGCGATCCGGGTGTTCCTGCTGATGTCATCAGACCACCGCGGATTGGCCCCTGTGAAAGACAAAGACGGAACGATGCAATGATCCTGACAACGACCAACACCATCGAAGGGCACCAGATCACGGCTTACAAGGGCATCGTTGTGGGCGAGGCGATTATGGGCGCGAATATCGTGCGCGACTTTTTCGCCTCTGTCACCGATGTGATCGGCGGACGCTCTGGCGCATATGAATCCAAACTGCAGGACGCCCGCGCCGAGGCCATGGCCGAAGTCGAAGAACGCGCGCAACGGCTCGGGGCCAATGCGGTTGTAGGCATTGATCTGGACTATGAGGTGATCGGAGATTCGATGCTGATGGTCTCTGTCTCCGGCACGGCGGTGACGATCTCATGAGACGGCGGACAAAGCCACAGGGTTATCCACGGGTAACCCTCTGATAATACAAGATAACCGTACGGACACTTAACAAAAAATTAACGCCTCTGATACTGACGCCGAGGCGGGCACGAAAAAGGGAAACGACATGCTGAGCATCAAGAACCTCGCTGTAAAACTGGAAGAAGAAGACAAGCAGATCCTCAAAGGCGTCGATCTGGAGATCGAAGCGGGCAAGGTGCACGCGATCATGGGGCCGAACGGGTCGGGCAAGTCGACGCTGTCTTATGTGCTGTCCGGCAAGGACGGCTATGAGGTCACAGACGGGTCCGCGTATCTGGAAGGTGAGGATGTGCTGGACATGGAACCCGAAGAGCGCGCAGCCGCAGGCCTGTTTCTGGCGTTCCAGTATCCGGTGGAAATCCCCGGTGTCGGCAACATGACCTTTTTGCGCACAGCCGTGAACGCACAGCGCAAAGCCCGTGGCGAAGAAGAGATGTCGGCCGCCGATTTCCTCAAAGCGGTGCGCGCACGCGCCAAGGAGTTGAAGATTGACGCGGATATGCTCAAGCGTCCCGTAAATGTCGGCTTCTCCGGTGGCGAGAAAAAGCGCAATGAAATCCTGCAGATGGCGATGCTGGAGCCGAAGATGTGCATCCTCGACGAGACGGATTCCGGTCTTGATGTGGACGCGATGAAGCTGGTGGCGGAAGGCGTGAACGCGCTGCGTTCTGAAGGGCGCGGCTTTCTGGTGATCACGCACTACCAGCGTTTGCTCGACCACATCAAACCGGACGTGGTGCACATCATGGCGGACGGCAAGATCGTCAAGACAGGTGGCCCGGAACTGGCACTGGAAGTCGAAAACAACGGCTATGCCGGCATCCTTGCCGAGGTGGCATAATGGCAGAAGCAGCAGCAAAACAGACCACAACCGAGGCGCGGCTGGCCGGTCTGACCCTGCCTAAGGGCGGCTGGTCGGAGCCTGCGCGCAAGGCGGCCTATGACCGCCTTGTCGCCATGCAACTGCCCGAGCGTCGCGACGAGTACTGGAAGTACACCCGCCCCGATACGCTTACCCAGCCCGGAGCCCCGCGTGCGGCGGTTTTTGACAGTGACGAGGCCGCGATCTTTGGTGAGGTTGATTGCATCAATATCGTGTTCGTCGATGGGGTGTTTGATGCTGATGCCTCGGATGATCTCGACCTTGAAGGGGTAACCATCGAACGGCTCGCGGCAGCGCAAGCTGACATCCATTGGGCGCGCGATCTGTATGGTACGCTTGAGGCCAAGGGGCAGGTGCCGGTGCCGCGTCCGCTGGCCGCGCTGAACACGGCCTATGCGACCGATGGTGTCCTGATCCATGCCACTGGCAAGGTCAGCAAGCCGATCAGTCTGCAGTACCATCACCGCGACGAGACATCGGATGCGATCCTGCACCACGCGATCAAAGTGGATGCAGGTGCCGCGTTGACCGTGCTGGAAAACGGCCCCGCCGCCGCGCGGTTCAACAAGGTGATGGAAGTGGACATCGCCGATACCGGTGTATTCCACCATGTTCGGGCGCAGGGGCGCGATCACGAACGCAGGGCCGCTACGCATATATTTGCGCGTCTGGGAGCAGAAAGCATTTTCAAGAGCTTTACCCTGACCGCCAATGGCGTGTTGACGCGAAATGAATGCGTGATCGAACTGACCGGCGACGATGCTGTCGCACATGTTGCCGGTGCCTGTGTCGGCGATGGTGATTTCCATCATGACGATACGGTTTTCATCACACACGACGCTGTGAACTGCGAAAGCCGTCAGGTTTTCAAAAAGGTCCTGCGCAATGGCGCGACGGGCGTTTTTCAGGGCAAGATCCTCGTGCAACCCGGCGCACAAAAGACCGATGGCTATCAGATCAGCCAGTCGCTGCTGCTGGATGATGACAGCCAGTTTCTGGCCAAGCCGGAGCTTGAGATTTACGCTGACGACGTGGCGTGCTCGCATGGTTCCACCTCTGGCGCGATCGATGAAACCGCGCTGTTCTACCTGCGGTCACGCGGCGTGCCCAAAGCGCAGGCCACCGATCTGCTGACTTTGGCGTTTCTGGCCGAAGCAGTGGAAGAGATCGAAGATGAAACACTGCGCGACGGCATCATTGCCCGCCTGACAGACTGGTTGGAGCGGCACCGCGGTTAATGGCGATCACCCGTAATATCACGGCGACATACAAAGGGCCGGGGCGCGTCATGACGCGCCTTTTGGCGCTTGGTCAGCGCGAAGACAGGGCACTTGCCTATCTGATGGCGGGCTGTTTGCTGGTGTTCATCGCGCAACTGCCGCGGCTGGCGCGTCAGGCGCATATCAGCGGTGAGGATCTCAACATGCTGTTGGGCGGCACGCTCATGGCGTGGATTTTCATCGCGCCACTGGCGCTTTATACCATTGCGGCGATCAGCCACCTTATCGCAAAGGTTTTTCGCGGCAGCGGTACATTTTATGGCGCGCGGCTGGCTCTTTTCTGGGCGCTGCTTGCCTCGTCACCGTTGATGTTGCTATGGGGTCTTGTGGCCGGTTTCATCGGGCAGGGGATCGAAATGCAGGTGATCGCTTTTGTCTGGCTGGCAGTTTTTTTGTGGTTTTGGGTGGGCGGCCTGATCGCCGCCGAGAGGCAACCGGTATGACGCAGCCCCTTTCCTTGCCCGATCTTGCGGTGCTGACATTGCGTGACCCGCAGGCTGCAGCGCAGATTGTGCTGGGTTGGAAGCTGCCGCGCGAGGCGCTTTGGACAGCGATTTTTCTGGTGGGTGTGATCGTGACGATCCTGTTCTCGCTGGGCAATATCGTGATGCCGCTGCCGGCCCCGTTGCAATCGCTGGGCACCAGCCCGTTTATCTATCTGGTCATCGCTGTGGGCGGCTTTGTTGCGACGGTTCTCGCCGTCTTCTGGACCGGTCGCATGATGGGCGGCCGGGGCGAGCTTTACGATTTCATGACGCTGCTGTTGTGGCTGCAGGTGTTGCGTACAGCGGCGCAGGCCCTCATTCTGGCGTCTCTCTTTCTGGTGCCTGTCCTTGGTGGATTTTTGTCGCTCTTTGTTTTCGTGGCGACCTTGTGGATCTTCATCAACTTCATCAGCGTCGGTCTGCAACTCGACAGCCTGTGGCGTGCGGTGTTCGTGCTGATCGTGGGGGCTGTGGCCTTTATGATCGGCCTGTCCTTTTTGCTTTCACTGATCGGCGTTTCTGCCGTCGGAGTCCCTTCGAATGTATGATGTTGAAAAAATCCGCCGCGACTTTCCGATCCTGAGCCGGGAAGTGAACGGCAAGCCGCTGGTTTACCTCGATAACGGCGCATCCGCGCAAAAGCCGCAAGTGGTCATTGATGCGATCACTAACGTGTACAGCAATGAATATGCGAATGTTCACAGGGGCTTGCACTATCTTTCTAATCTGGCCACCGAGAAATACGAGAGCGTGCGCGCGGTGATCGCGCGGTTTCTCAATGCAGCCTCGGAAGACGAAATCGTGCTGAACTCGGGCACGACGGAAGGCATCAACATGGTGGCCTATTCGTGGGCGATGCCACGGCTTGAAGCGGGCGACGAGATTATCCTCAGCGTTATGGAGCACCACGCGAATATCGTGCCTTGGCATTTCTTGCGCGAGCGGCAGGGCGTGGTGTTGAAATGGGTTGATGTGGACAGCACCGGGGCGCTCGACCCTCAAGCGGTGATCGACGCTATTACGCCAAAGACCAAGCTGATCGCCGTGACCCATTTGTCCAATGTGCTGGGCACGCGGGTCGATGTAAAAGCCATCACGGCAGGGGCGCATGCGCGTGGTGTGCCGGTGCTTGTCGATGGCAGTCAGGCGGCTGTGCATCAGCCCGTTGATGTGCAGGACATTGGCTGTGACTTTTACGCGATCACGGGCCACAAGCTTTATGGTCCGTCCGGATCGGGCGCGATCTATGTGAAGGCGGACCGCTACGCAGAAATGCGTCCCTTTATCGGGGGCGGCGACATGATCAAGGAAGTCACCAAGGACGCGGTGATTTACAACGACGCACCGATGAAATTCGAGGCAGGCACGCCAGGCATTGTGCAGACTATCGGCTTTGGCGTGGCGCTGGAGTATATGATGGGCCTCGGGATGGAGAACATCGCCGCCCACGAAAACAGCCTGCGCGACTACACGGTGGAGCGTCTCGGCGGGTTGAACTGGCTTCAGCTTCAGGGCACGACACCCGACAAGGGGGCCATCTTCAGCTTTACACTGGACGGCGCGGGCCACGCGCATGATATCTCGACGATCCTTGATAAAAAGGGCGTGGCGGTGCGGGCCGGGCAACACTGCGTCGGACCACTGATGGAACATATGGGCCTGAGCGCCACGTGCCGCGCATCCTTCGGGCTTTATAACACGACCCACGAGGTTGATGTGCTGGTGGACGCGCTGGAGCTTGCACACGATCTCTTTGCTTAAGCGGGCCCAATTTGTAATTGCAGCGGTGAAAACCGCAGTCTATACCGCGCAATAGCGGACCCTTAGCTCAGCTGGATAGAGCGCTGCCCTCCGAAGGCAGAGGCCAGAGGTTCGAATCCTCTAGGGTCCGCCATTGACGCTACGTAAATTATTGTAATATATTAATTTTATTACATTCACTAATTTTAAATCCCCCAGCATATCCCCCATGTGGCTCTGGAATTAGTAGGAATTTGACGGAATGCTGTTCTTCGCTTAATCGTGTTGTGGATTGGTTTCTTCGGATTTGAACGACTGCTAACGTCAAAAGCGGACGCTGGCGGAAAATCGGCCTACTTCCGCTGTGCGGGACTTAGCCGTCGTTGACACAGACCTAAGGTCCATACAGGATTACTGGGCAAAAAACCTGTTCTGGGAACGCAGCCGCCACCGCGCTGAGAAACGCTTCACCGAAGTGGACCATCCAAATTGATCTATGTTGAAATTTATGCCGATCCGCGTGGAGTTTCGCATTTTCGAGATGCGGAGGTTTCTTTCGCTTCCAGCGAACTAGCCGCAAAAGGAAACCCCGTTTCGACATCCAGTTTTCGGCAAGCGATGGCTGGATTTGTGTCGGTTCCTGCGGGTTGGAATAGCGGTTGGCACAACTCTCCGGGTGATGGTTTCACTATACTGCTCCAAGGTAACATTGAAATTGAAGTGGGCAGCGGAGAAGTTCGATGTTTCTCACCCGGCGAGGTTTGGCGGAGCACCGACATTTCCGGCAAGGGTCACGTCAGTCGTGTTGTTGGTACCAAAGATGCAAAAGTCTACATGACAAGCTTCGCAAGTCTCGAAGGCGAAACAGGATAAGTCCCGTCTTGAAGACACGGACAAAGTGTTCGCTCTGGGCTCGAAGCAGTCCTCCGACTGTTTTTATCAGATGACGGCTAAGCGCCGCTCAGCGGTCGTTCGGTCGCGAAAAGCCAAACTTTCTGCTGTCAATGACCGGTTCGGGCGATAGCAGACGCTCGTCAAAAATTCGTCTATGACCGCAACGCGGACTAATCGGCCGTTCGCTGCAAGGCACGCGTTTCGGTCAAATGCATAAGACGGCCGCTAAATAAACATGCGAATACGGTTGGCTATTTCTGACAAGTTGTGACACCCCTTTCTGAAGAAATCTGGTTGGTCGTTGAAAGGAAGAAATTGAATTTTGGATTCTTGTTAGTGATCACTTGGTTGGCACTCATCTTTGCGGTGATTCAGTATGGTTATCTAAGAGGTATTGTTGTACCTCTTATGATCATATTCTTCCCCTACCAAACGAGCGGACTTGTTACAAATACACAAAAATTTGGCTGGGGCAGTATGTACGGTGTGCCTACCAACAGTCCTCCCTACGAAGAAGGCGGACCTAGGACCTACCTTCTTCTAAATTTTGACTTTAGTAAGATCTCGTTGTCTGAGAAGTGCACACTCACGGTCAAACGTGTCTTGCTTAGGAACCCCGATACTGACCAAATACTGATGGAAGCTACAGAGCCCCGCGTAAACTATATGATACGAAGCAGCAGTCAATTTGGATATCCTAACCATCGGTTTGACTATGTACAATCCGATCTTCCACTTCATCTACGCGTGGATATGGAATACATTTGCTTTGACGTGCGAGAGTCTCATACCTTCAGCCAAAAGTTGAGGCACCAGATCTGGACACCCGCATATGTCATATACGAAGGAATGCTTGGGTTTTAAACGTCCGTCTCGCCCAGAGTTCTGAACAATGAATAGGTTGGGTGCCGGTTGTTTCAGTACCCGATCAAGAGCAATCGGTATGGCATTGTCATTCTGCTTTGACCGTAGAATGCATCCGCTGCAGAGCATGCATTCGCATAATCTTTGCTTGTCACCGGACGGCCACCGGATCGGAAGCGGTACTGCATCGGGACTGCGAGTGCCAGGACATCTATGGTCCGATCCGGGCTCTGGGCGGCCATTCGACAGACTTATGCAGATGACTGCATTTCTTGGTAAGCGGTAACTTGCCATTGCTTTTCACTACCAGCGTCGACGACAACACCTCAAACTTCAAAATGGTTTTTTGCGCCCCGTTGATATTCTACGGTGCCATGATCTTTGTATCTTTCCTCCGAAATACGTCTTCTATCGTGGATGTTGCGGCCACTCGGCGCTCCGAAGCAGAGCATGTCCAAGGTTGTGGCAAATGGTGATGTCCAGCGGTGCACAGGCGTTCTCCCTAACAAATTGATCGGTTTGTTAAAGTTGCCGATGCACAGGACCAAAACCCACCGACAAGAACCGGATCTGACCGTAAGAAACCCGTAAGTCTGTTGGGCATATTGGTGTTTATTGGCATCCTGAGCGGATAGTTTCACGCTATACTAAAAACTATCATGACCAATTGGACATCTCTTTTCGCTCAGAAGCTTCGCTCTCATCGCATTGGATGCGGGGAGCATGGACGCATGACACAGGAAGAGCTGGCGGCGTCACTAGATGTTAGCGTGGATGCCATTAGCAAATACGAGCGCTCGCTTTCCTATATTCGTGGTGACCTTGAATACAAGCTTGTCGAAAAACTCGGTTGGAGCCGAGAAACAGTGCTTGCCTGCCGCGAAGACTGGGAGGCTGGTCGACCAGCACTGCAAGCTTCTGCTTACCGCTTGTTGAACAATTTGGAAATTCTGAACGAATTCGATGGATCTGCATCAGCTGTGACCCAAGCCGTGGCAACTATGGAAACGGAAGGTTCGAATGGATTGCCAAGTGGCTTCTCGGCGAGCGACACTATCTGGCGAGACATTCAAAACGAAGGGCGATTGTCAGGGCCGTACGTCATGCACGGATCAGTCTTAGTGGGCCATGTCGGATTGATCTTTCCGGGTTCAGCCCTTGAAGAGCGTTTTCATGAATGCCGGTTCGATGAAGGAGAAGTCACACCGGATCTGCTAAAGCGCCCGATATTGCCGGGAGAATACTTTGCTTATTGTCCTGCAATTTACATTGCAAAGGGTCACGAGGCGGCTGCTCGATTGCTTCTCTCGGGTTTCGTCACAGAATTGGAGGGTCTTGTTCAGCGTGAGATATATGTTCGCGAGATAGGAGCCATTTCAGTGAATGCTTTGGGAAGACAACTCTGTGAGGATATCGGGCTTCAATTTCTCGGAAACCATGAGAGCTATCCTGATTTCGGTGTATGGATAATGCCAGGTCATGAAATCGCGTCCTCCATTCTGGGGCGCAAAAGCTTGAAATTGCGAAGGGCTTACGGGAAGCAATCTTCGCAGGAATAACAAAAAAAAATTGTAGAGCACAACAAAGGTACGCTTCGGGCTCGTTGCAGACCTTCGGAGCGCAGTGCATCAATGCCTGCTACGCGGAACAAGCAGATCTTTATGCAGTTTTCATCCGGCCCACTGTTCACCTTGTTTCAATTAGCCTGCTCTCGCCATTCGAGGCGATAAAGTAGGTGTTGGCCATCAAGGCCTTTTAATGCAATTGTCACAGGTGACCCGAACTTATAATCTTTTGCTCCTCCTACCATGGCTCTCGTTGCATCAGACACTCGGATTTCACTCGGGTCGGCAATAGATGCAATTCGTGCGGCTTTGTTCACGACCGTCCCGAGAAAATCCTCACCTGCTTCAACAATATCACCTGTGTTGATCCCAACGCGCATGGTCAGCTTGGGTTCTCCGTCGATCCCATCGATCGTGTTCTGGAGCTTACTTGCCGCTTTCAACGCACTTCCTGCCGATGTGAAAATAGACATTGTGCCGTCACCCATCGTTTTAACTAGGCGTCCTCCATGTTGTGCCAAAAGCTCCTCGACGAGATTGAGGTGCTCAGAAATGATCCCGGCCCATCTGGCGTCGCCTATAGCTTCCGCCAACGCCGAACTGCTAACAATATCCGTAAACATCACGGTGGCGCTTCCCGACGCTTCCAGCTTAAGATCTACCTTGCCTACTTTCTCAAGGAAATCATCGTACGCCTTGTGAGTGTAACCAAAGACCTCAGCATTGTTCACTGGATTTGAGTTGTGCACATGTACGATCTTCCAGATGCCGTCTTCCATCCTGAAAATCATCGTTTGACGCAAGTACACCGGTTTTTCAGCATTCTCAAAATGAACTTCCAATCGCGATCTGGACCATCCAAACCCGTCGCACTCCCATGCTTCAATTTCAGAAGACTTCATGACCGACGGATCGGCTTCTCCCATGTGACCGCCGTAACCTCGCCGCAGATTTTCGCCGGCCCAATACTCTTTTTCGTCTGTTCCGATGTAACTCAACGCATCCGTTTCCGAGAATAAGTTGACTGCCGTTTTGGGTTGTTGGTTAAAGATTGCGTGCAGCCATCGGCGCACGATCTGTTCAAGTTCGTGTGAGCGGCTGGGCAATCTATCCATAAACGCTTTCAGCTTGTAACATCCGTTCTTCGTATATCAGCTTATTGAGATCATTGGGCCATGTCGATCCACCGATTAAGGGCGTGTTTCGACCACTGAACTGCCGGCAAATTTGAAAGAATTGGATTTTAACCCGTTGCGAAAACGCGCCCATTGTGCGCGAACTTTGGGCTCTGAGCGACCATTAGCCGAATTTTGGTGAGTGTCGGCTGTTTCGCGTTAAGCAGCCATTCAAGACCGAAAATTCGGAGTTTTGGTTCTGAATGTCTGCATTTACCAGCACCGGACATTCGTTGAAATCTGCTGAACGGCAGAGTTGCGGACTATGCCGTCGTTTGGCTTCTGCGTTTGAATGGCCGGTATCTGCGATTCTCTACTAAAGTGATAATCGCCCGCGGAGATTTTCGGGCGTTCTATGTAGAAGCGAATAATACTCAGGGCTAGTCAAAAAAACGTCGGTTCAACCCAGAGACTCCCGGTCGAAAGGCTCAGATGACGAAGTTCAGCAGATAACAACCACTCCCGAATTTGATCTAAAGTTTGCGTGAATACGCTCCAACTGTCAGACTGACGTGTGGGAGTCTTGTATTCGTGCTAGATCCTAAATTGGAGATCCGTTTATGGAGCGCCGTCTCGCGACAATTTTTGCGGCTGACGTGGTTGGCTACTCGCGGCTTATGGAAACGGACGAGAAGGGCACGCTCTCAGCACTGCGTGGTGCACGAGCCCTCATTGACAATCTCATTGCAGAGCACCGCGGCAGGATTTTTGGCAGTGCCGGTGACAGTGTCATTGCTGAATTCGCAAGCCCCGTTCAGGGAGTTGAATGCGCTGTGGCGGTCCAGAGCCAACTTGCTGAACCCGAAACACACGCGAAATCCGATCCTATGCTGCAGCTTCGGATCGGCGTCAATTTAGGGGATGTTTCGACCGAAGGTGAGAACTTGTTAGGGACTGGGGTCAATATTGCGGCACGACTCGAACAAATCGCGGAGCCAGGGGGCGTTTGTCTGTCGAGTACGGTCTACGAGCATTTGGGTGGGATACTGAATCTTCCATTGACCGACATGGGAGAACAACATCTGAAAAATATCTCGCGCCCTGTTCGCGTCTGGTCCTGGCATCCGAAAAGATTGCAAGTGATTAGCGAAGCGTCTGACAAACAGGAGCAGCGTTCTGCAAAGCCCTGCATTGCGGTCCTGCCCTTCAACAACATGTCTGGCGATCCCGAGCAGGAGTATTTTTCGGATGGGTTGACAGAAGATATCATCACGGCGTTAGCCAAACATCGATGGTTGGATGTAATTGCTCGCAATACCACTTTTTCCTACAAGCATACGTCGCCCAAGATCGATGAAGTCGGGAAGGAGCTTGGCGCCGATTATGTTCTCGAGGGCTCGGTACGACGGGCAGGCCAGCGCGTGCGTGTGACAGGACAGTTGATCGACACGGGAACAGGCGCACATATCTGGGCTGACCGCTATGACCGGAGCTTGCAAGACATATTTGAACTGCAGGATGAAATGACCCAGAATATCGTCGGGCGAATTGAGCCGGAAATAGGCTTGGCGGTACGACAAAAGATCGAAAAAACCGCCTATCCCGAGGTGCACGCGTGGGACTCTTATCACCTTGGCGTTGCTAAGTTTTATCAATTCACGGCGGAAGCTAACAACGAGGCGCAACGCCTTTTGCAGCGGGCGCGTGAACTTGATCCAAGCTTCGCGGAAGCGCATGGAATGTGGGCCTACGCCACTATTCTGGGGATGGTGTATTGGGACACAGAACCTGACCCGGATCATATGGACGAAGCACTGGCTGCGGCCCGACAGGCAGTTGCGCTCGATAACCAGAATGCAGTGCTCTACATGCTAATGGGCCGCGTCCAGCTTGCAAGGCGCGAGTATCGCGCCGCCCTAGCAGAGAACGAAAAAGCCATTGAACTTAACCCGACCTTAGCTCCAGCCTTTTGCGCGCTCGGTGACTCCCTTGCATACGAGGGTCGCTACGAAGAAGCGTCCGAGCATTTTGAAAAAGCGGTCGAAATGAGTCCTAACCATCCACAGCTTTGGGCATTTCTTTCCTATGGGGCACTGAACTTCCTGTTCGCGAACCAGTTTGAAAAGGCGTTGGATTGGGCCGAGCGCGCCACTGATATCCCGAATTGTCAGTATTGGGCGACGGCGCACGCGGTGGTGGCGCTTGCCTATCTGGAGCGGACCGAGGAAGCGCGCAAAATGGTAGCCCGTCTGCTTCAGGAGCGCCCAGATTTCAGTTTGTCATTTGCGCGGAAGCGACTCTTCTTCCTGAAGAGGGAAGACCAGTTGAATCTCTATTTAGACGGTTTGGAGAAGGCCGGCATAGTAGACTAGTCCTCCATCACAGCGCATACTTTTTCGCGGCCACTGCAATTCTTCGAGACATATTGAATGATCCCGGGGCAGACCCAATACCCTTGAAAATATCCTAGGCAGGCGTAACGAAATACAGGTACCTACGAAGCTGGCCCCGCCGAACTGCTAGTAGTTTTTTTGCCCAGCTGGCCTGCGCTTCTTCGTAAAAGTCGTCGCCCGCAATTCTCCGCAGCTCATCCTCATAATCGCGTTCCGCGCCGATCATTTTAACGTACGTTTGTTCAAGATCCGCGGTAAGATCTTTACAACTGCGAATTTTCCAACCTGTGCCGGCAAGCAAGTCCAAGTAAGGTTCATCGCTATCAACGAAGTCCGGACCTGCATCTAATGCGTCCGCCCGATCCGCCGGAGAAAGCCCGGGGGCAACATCGATCACCGAAAAGGCCATTTTCCCGTTGTCTGAAATCACCCGCCGGCACTCTTTCAGGGCCTCCCTTTTTGGCAGCAGGCAGCACAATACATCACTGTGTGTGATCGCGGAAAATGAATTGCTGTCAAAGGGCAAACATGAAGCGTCACCACGAACCGTTTGCACGCGCTCTGAAATCCCATCTTCAATAGCCCGTTCCGCGGCTAGCTTTAGCCCTGCTTCCGGCAGGTCGAGCAATGTCAGATGACACCCACACTCTTTGGCAAAGTAAAGCCCCGGCCATCCCGCCCCCGCTCCTAGGTCGAGAAGGTTCGTCTGACGCTCAAAGCCTAACATGGAGATTATCCTGTCAACCTCGGACCGCGTCGCATTGCTGTGGCCAATATAGCCGCAGTCACACACCCGGTTGGTGATGCTCTGCAAAGTTGAGGAACCTGCAAGGCTATAGTAGTTATTCAGTCGAGCTATCTGTACAATTTCGGCTTCGCTATGAGGCATAGCCGAAGTCTACACTTCTTTTCTGAATTCCAAAACAGTTGCAAGCACCGGCCGGTCCTGCAACGAATGGCTGGATTGGGCCATTTCTTGTATGGCAATGTCCGCTTGGCGCGCGTCACTGACAATCATCTCTACCGAAGGAATGGGCACTGTGGGCTCGATGCGGTCATTCGACCGTTTTTCTCAGATGGCTGCTTTGTAGCGGTAAGCATCCGTTCGCCAAGGTACAAATCAAGCAAAACACCTCACAAAGCAGGTGTTCAGTATCTGATAAAAA
>NZ_JBXVVD010000004.1:0-370000 GCF_057219365.1 Roseobacter sp. YIN89
CAAGAATATCGCCTGCCGCCTCACCCGTGTTCGTGCCGCCGTAAAGCATGTCCACTCGGATATCCTGCGCAGAAGACCCGTAAACAGCCCAGTCAGACCCGCTTCCGCCGTTCATGACGTCAGCGTGCAATCCGCCTTCGAGGAAGTCGACACCGTCCTGACCAAGCAAGGTATCAAGGCCGCTGTCACCGCGCAGCGTATCGTTTCCTGAGCCACCTTTCAAACTGTCGAAGCCGTCACCGCCGAGCAACAGGTCATGATCGGCACCACCCTCCATCGTGTCCTCGCCATGGCCGCCGTACAATGTATCGTCTCCGGCACGCCCGTACAGCATGTCGTTCAGAGCACCCCCGTCGATGCTGTCACCGCCACCAGCGCCATCCAGCGTATCTGCACTGCCATACCCGCGCATGAGGTCACCAGCTTCGGTACCGACGTAACTGTCGGGGCTTGTCGTTCCTTCGATTACGTTCAGGCCGTTTTCATCGGCGGGAAGAAACTTGCCATCCTGCGTATAAATCGCCTCAAAACCGGTCACATCGATGGTTTGGCCGCCGTTTGTCAGCTCGTACCAAGCTGCTCCTTTGACGACGACTTGCCAATCCGCGCTTGCGCCCCAGAGATTAAGGGTGTCAAAGCCCAATCCGCCGCTGAGACTGCCGGTTACCGTTTCACTTGCACCCGCTTTCCAAAAGAAGTCGAGCACATCATCACCGTAGCTAAGGTCAACCGTACCAGAGAAACCCATCGTGCCGTCGAACGGGAAATCCGCACTGATCGCTGAATCGAGATTGTTCATTACGATCGTATCGTTACCCATCCAAGCGCTGATGCGCCCGAAGAAGTCGATTTCGCCCCGGTCAACGACATTGAGATCAATCAACAGCGTATCGTCACCGCCTCCGAGATAAAAATCCGAGTGAGACATCAATACGCTGTAGGCGGCGAAATCGGATGATCCCCCCAACGCATCAACCGTCACCTGCATGAAGTCTTTGCCGTCACCAAAGACGAAATCATTGCTATGAAAGTTTGCCGATCCGGCGCTGTCGATGTCGATGATCAACTGACTTGAGTGTGTACCCAAGTGCAGATCGTTGCTGATGAACTCGGCAATGTTGCCCGCGTCCATATCAATGATCGTGGTGTTTTCCCCGTCACCAAGAAACAAGTCGTTGCTACCAAAGCCCACGTTGGCATCACTCAGACGATACACCAGCGTATCGTTTCCCATGCCTGTCTCGACTGGGAACTTAGACCACGGCGTCTCGTAAAAGCTGTAGGCTGAGGTGTTTTCGTTAAAATTATAAAAAGCTGATCCGTTATAAACGAAAAGGTCGGACGCATCCGAAAACGTCAAGAGCGCTGGCAGCCGTGCATCGTCAACGTAGCCGGAAAGGACCCCTTGAAACGGTTCGGCGGACGGGGTCACACCAAGCGCCGCGTAATCGATCTCGCCACTCGGCGTGACAAAGATCTCCAGCGGGTCATCCTCGCCGTATACGCGGATATCGACATCCAGCGTATTCGATCGCGCGCCGTGCCGGTCTACCGCCTGAATGGTGATGGTCTCGTCAACGTACTGGTCCGAAGAAAGCAGTTGGTAGTTTCCCAAAGGATCGATCACCATTTCGCTGCCGTCGAAGGTGACAGACAGCGTATCGACGGCGGACACCACCTCATAGGTCAGAGTTGTTCCGTCATCGTCGCTATCGACATCCGAACCGTAAAAGGAGAAATCGTAACGCACCGGCCCGCCGTCTTCGGTCACGTCCCGCCGCGGATTACTCCAACTGGTTTCCAGTTCTGGCGCGTCATTGATCCCGTACACGATAAGCTCTTCATAGAAGTATTCAGCCGTCGCAGGATCTGAGCCGCCCGAACGGTAGCGCAGGGTTTCGATATGCGCCTCGCCTGCAGCGAGGTAAGCAAGGCTTTCGGCGCTGGGAGTGTATGTGTAGGTCGCGTCGACCCTCTTGCCCAAGCCGACGCTTGTCTCGACAAGTTCCGTACGAACAAGCCCGGGCACGTAGTCCGTTATGTAGAAAAAGTAGCTCGGATCATCGATGTCATAGCCGCTGATGGTAAAGCTCACCGGTGTCAGAACATCCGTCTCAACCGCTTCGGTTGGATAGTCATAAATGGCAGGATTGTTGCCGTCCAAATTGTAGGAAAAATCATCGAACTGGAGCCGTTCGATGCTTTGCAAGCTGTCAGTACCATCTGGCCCGCTGATTGAGTAACCTTTGCTGGTCGGCGACCAACTGTAATCGGTGATCAGCCCGCTAAAGACTGCGGTATCAATACCTCCACCGCCTTTGAGTACGTCATTACCACCATTTCCGATAAAGATGTCGTCGCCGTCGCCGCCGGTGAATCGATCTACGCCACCGTCGCCAGTGTAGGTTTGGCCAGACATGTATTAACGCCTTCTCACTCGATAAAATCGAAAACGCCACCCACGCCGCACAAGATAACAACATTTTTCGCCGTTTTGTCCGTAAACAACGAATTATCGTTAATTGACGTGTCCTGTGGCGAAGGCGCTACATTTAAATGAAAAACCCGCCGACAATCGCGGCGGGTTTGGTGTTTTGTGATCGATCCAGAAACGACGTTTCTGCAGGCCGCGCCGGCCTAGAAGGTAAAGTCGTTCTCGTCGAGATCGCCGAGCGTGACATTCTCCAATCGGACGCTGTCTCCGCCTGCGGTAAAGACCACGTCACTGCCATCCGTTGCGAGGTGGTTTGTCTCGAAAGTGGCGTAGTCAGTGAAGGTCACCGCACTCAGCGCCGAGATATCCAACACCTCGGTGTCGTCCAGAGCGTCAAAGTCAGTCACCGTGTCCTGTCCAAAGCCATCCTGGAAGATAAAGACGTCGCCGGAGCCGCCACCCCCTGTCAGCGTGTCGTTACCGGTCGACCCGAGCAGGATGTCGAAATCAGCACCCCCTGCAAGGCTGTCGGCGCCGCCGCCACCATTCAGAACATCCTGACCAATATCGCCAAAGAGCACATCGGCACCGTCACGTCCGTTAAGCGTATCGTCGCCCAATCCGCCCAACAGCGTGTTGGCCGTGTTGTTACCGAACAGACCATCATCAAAGTCAGAACCTGTCAGGTTCTCGATGGACACATAGATGTCCCCAACCGCATCGCCCGTGTTGTTGGCGACTGGCGCAAAGAGGTCTGCAACAAGCCCGGTGGTGGCACTCGCGTAAAGAGCGGTATCCGTTCCGGCACCCCCTACAAGATCATCCGCACCGGCACCGCCGTCCAGCGTGTCAAAGCCGCCCGCACCAAGAAGCGTGTCGTTGCCGCCATTCCCTTCCAACAGGTCAGAGCCGCCAACACCTTGGATCTGGTTGTCTTCGTTGTCGCCTCTCAGGGTATCCGCCACAAAGGTTCCGTACAGGTCTTCGATGTTGATGAACGTGTCGCCCACCGCTTCGCCAGTGTTGTTGGCGGTATTGAGCATATCGACCGTTACACCTGTTGCAGACTGGTTGTACTGGACTTTGTCGCGGTCGGCGCCGCCATCGTATTCGTCAGCACCTTCACCACCCACAAGGATATCATCACCAGCACCACCTCTGAGCGTATCGTTGCCCTCTTTCGAGAACACGATGTCATTGCCCCCAAGACCTTCGATCAGGTCAGACCCTTGCTGACCAAGGAAGATGTTGTCGGTGTTGTCGCCACGCAACGTGTCATCGAAGTTGGACCCGAACAGGTTTTCGATGCCGGAGTAGGTGTCGCCTGCCGCTTCTCCGGTATTGTTGCCGGAATTGCCAAGGTCAGCCGTCACCCCGACAAGCGCCTGATTGTACTGCGCCCAGTCGCCGAATTCAGTCGCATCGCCACCGATGAGAACGTCAGCGCCTGCACCGCCGTTGAGGAAGTCATCGCCTTCTTCACCACGCAGCGTGTCGTTGCCACCACGCGCGACGATTACGTCATCCCCGAGACCACCGTTGATCTCGTTGGCGTTGTCGTCGCCATTCAGGAAGTCGCGATTATCAGAGCCGATGATGTTTTCAATGCTGATAAACAGGTCATTGAATGCTTCGCCGGAGTTTGCGACCCGCACTGCGAGGTCAACCCGGACACTGGCTGCCGCCGTGCTGAACGAAACCCAGTCAAACCCTGACCCACCGTTGTAGGTATCTGCAGCAACACCGCCTTCCAGCGTATCGTTACCGCTGCTACCGACCAGCGTGTCAAAGCCAGCGCCACCGACGATAAAGTCGTTACCGCCCTGACCCACGAGAGAGTCGCTACCGGTACCACCGTCGATTTCATCATTACCGCCGCCACCAAAGATCGTATCGACGCCACCATCGCCAAGGATGGTGTCTGCGCCGGTCCCAAGTGTGAAGACGTTGCTGAGAGAGTTGCCGATCACATTAACGTCGAATTCGGCATTGACCGTGATGTTTTCGATCCCTGTCAAAACGTCAGGCCCGGCAGATGGGTTTTCCCGCACGGTCGAGCTGTTGTTGGTCAGGTCGATATCCAGCGTAAAACCGGTTTCATCGGATTCGTAGACAAGCGTGTCGATCCCGCCACCGCCGTTGAAGACGTCTTCGCCGGTTCCAACCATGATCATGTCGTCGTTGGCGCCACCATTGATCGTGTCGTCGCCGTCGCCGCCCGAAATCGTGTCATTGCCGTCGCCGCCATCAATGCTGTCGGCACCATCCTCGCCATGTAGCTCGTCGGCGCCGCCCAGACCGTTAATCGTGTCGTTCCCGCCACGACCTTCGATCAAGTTACCTGCGCTGCTGCCTGTGAGTGTGTCGGCATCATTGCGCGAGCCGCGGATATCTTCGACGCTGGTATAGCTGTGAGAAAAGACCTGACCGTTCCACTCACCCGAACCTGTACCGGTATCAAGATTGATGTTTACCGCGGTCACGCCGCTGCGGTCATAGCGCACAAGGTCATCACCTGCGCCGCCGTCAAGAACATCGGTACCTTGACGCAGGATGAATCTGTTGTCGCCCGAATCCCCAACGATGACATCGTTGAAATCTGTGCCGCGGATTTCGGAAATGTTGGATGCGCCGACAATCGACTCGGTGTTTCCATAGCCATCGTCGATAATCTGATTTGACCCAAGCCCAAGATCGATATCGACGCCATTGTCCCCACCCCGGAGATCAAGCCGCAAGAAGCTGTCGCTGGCACCGAAGGTGTAGCTGTCGATACCATCGCGCCCGTTTAGCTGAATAAAGCCGCGTTCTGCGCCGGTCACGTTAAAGCTGTCATCGTTCGATGTGCCCGTGAGACCCAGACCACCGAAATCATCGCTCGCCAGAAGCGGGTTGCGAACATCCACAATCGTGGTCACGCCCGAGGATTTCGTGACCGATCCGGTATTCACACCGTTGGTCGCGTCAATTGTGATCCCAACACCCTGGAAAGTGTCATCCAGATCAAAGTGGCTGAGTTCGACATAGCCGATCAGGACGTCGGACAAGATAACCGAGTCATTTCCAAGCCCGGTTTCAATCACGTCAAAGCCGGTATTGTCGAGCGGGTTCAAGGTGTCGTTGCCATCACCACCGCTGAGATTATCGTTTCCGTCCGAGCCAAGCAGGCTGTCGGCGCCGCCAAGTCCACGGAAGCTGATACCGTCAGATGTACCTACACCTGTCAGCGTGTCGTTGATATCCGTACCCCGAATTTCCTCGATATTGGCAACCGTATCGGTATTGCCTTGGGTATCAATGATGGTACCGGCAGCAAGGTTTGCCGAGATGCCGGTTCCTGCGCCGTTGAAGTATTCGCGCTCGAATTCGTAGGTAACGACGTCAAAGCCGCCGCGACCATCAATATCATCAGCGCCACCCAACCCGGCGAACCCTTCAAAGTCACGATCCGCATCGGAACCCAGAATGACATCGTTCCCTTGCGAGCCTTCGAAGAAGTTGGCGAATGTAAATGTCGTGTTGATGCGTGACGTGTCGCCCCCGGATCCGGTTGCAGTACCGCCGCCGTTGGTGTTGATCGTCAGTTCCACACCGCCTTCGCTGGCATCAATATCGGCGAACGAAACGGTCGTACCACCGCCGTCGAGGTAGAGTTGCTCGTGTCCGAGAACGATGTCGCCATTTGTGCCTGCAAGACCGGGACGCACATAGTCGCCAAATTCTTGCGTACCCACGTCACCACCCGAAGCATCGAGCGAGTCGTCACCTTCGCCGCCTCTCAGATCGTCGCGCCCGTCGCCGCCTTCGAGCGTATCGTCGCCTGCGCCGCCTTCAATGGAATCATTGCCCCCGCGCCCTTCGACCCGGTCATTTCCGTCACCGGTTACGATCCGGTTGCCGTCGTCAGTATCGATGACATCGTCATTTTCGATGAAAGTGGCATAAGGTGATGCGCCCAAATCAATGGCGTTTGGATCTGGCCCCCAGATATCCCCAGTCGTTCCGAAACCGGTAATCTGGCCGCGGAATGTGTTGAAGCTGGCCACGCTGTTGAATTGTGGCAGCGCGTCGCCATCAAGCTGCATAAGGTAGTCAGTGTCGGTCTGCACATCGTAGAAAAGCAGAACGGTCGCTGTCTGATTACCACCGCCATCGTTCCACGTGACATCACCGATAAAGACTTCGTCGTCGTTGTCATCGAACTTCGGCGTTACGTTTTCCGAGACGCCGCCGATTTGGAAGTCGATATTGTTGCCGGTGTCGCGGAATTCGATTTCATCAAGGCTATTCGCATCCACGAAAAGGACGTCGTAGCTCTCAAATGGCACTTCGTCCGTGTTGCTGAAGAAGCGCGCCGAGGTCGCCGACAGACTAGTGGCTACGGTGCCATCAAAGTTGTAGTTGACCGCGTACATGTCGAAGGAGAATGTTCCGCCGACGCCGCCAAGATTGTCATTTGCCAACTCGTCCAGAACCTCCTGCGCTGTAATTCCCGCCAAGGTCAGCGTATTCCCGCCGCCAAAATCGATCAGTGCGCCGCCATTGCCATCATCGACAACTCCACCAACGATAGAGTCTTCTTCCTCTTCTGTCAGACCAAAGGACGACAAATCAACTTCTTCGTTAGCCAGATCAAAGTCGGTGATCGTGTCGTTGCCGCCATTATAGACGAACAGGTCAAGGCCTGTGCCGCCGGTCAGCTCGTCGTCGCCATCACCGCCGATAAGCGTATCTTCGCCATCGCGGCCGTTCAGCGTGTCATCACCCTGACGCCCATCCAGACGGTTTGCGTTGCTGTTACCGGCAATATTGTCTCCTGTTTCACGCGAACCACGCACGTCGTCAATACCGGTAAGATAGTGGGTGGAGGGCGTACCCTGCCAATCGGAGGTGGCAGTACCACTGTACGTGAAGCCACCGGATGAGCCGCCTGCCTCGAGATCGACGACGACATTTGTTACGCCGCTGCGGTCGTACCGGATCAAGTCAGTGCCGCCACCGCCGTCAAGGCTGTCTTCGCCAGCGCGCAGAATAAACGCCTCGTTTTCCGAGGACCCGACCACACTGTCAGCAAAATCGGTCAAGCGGTACTGGTTCACAAAGCCCGGGCCGCTGATTGTTTCTGTATTGCCGAACCCGTCGTTGACGATCTGGCCCGTGCCATTGGTCAGGTCAATTACCGCGCCCTCAGTGCCATCGCGGAAATCCAATCGGACAGTCCCCGACCCAGTCTGGATCGTATAGCCGTCTGCTCCTTCGCCGCCGCGTAACTGCAAAAAGCCGTTGTCGTTCGACACGTCAAACGTGTCGTTAAAATCGGTACCTCTGATGCCAAGACCCAACCCGCCAATAGCGCTATCAACATTCACAAGGTCGGTGGTGCCATTCACGCCCTTGTCGACAGTGCCGTTAGCGTCACCCGCATTGATCGTCACGTCGACACCGGCATTCAGGCCGAAGTGCACGATTTCTACATATGTCTCGCTGTCAGCATCAGAAAAGTTGATCGTGTCCTGACCGCTACCGGCGTTGACCTCGTCAAAGCCGTCATCGTTTGTACCGGGGTTCAAAAGGTCGTCGCCCGCGCCACCGATCAGCGTATCGTCACCGGATTCACCCAACAGCGTATCGCCGCCATCGCCACCGTCGAGCAGATCGTTTCCGTCGAACCCGAAAATCTGGTTATCGCGTTCGTCGCCAGTGATGGTGTCATCACCCGTCGAGCCATCGAGCGAGGTGTAATCGAGATTGAGGATCGGAATATCCACGCCAGCGCCTGTTCCGCCGCTGGACGGATCCTCGCCAGTGATTGAGTCAAAGAAGCTTTGCGCGGCAATGGCGGTGTTCGGGTTTTCGTCAAGCAGATCAGAGAACGACGGAACATCGTCACCCTGAATGTTCAACAGCTGGAAGATTTGCAAACTGTCGGCGGACGCGTCGTAGACTTGCAGCACGAGCGTGACGTTGGCGCCGCCGTTGCCCCAGGTGATCTCACCGATTTTGACAAAGTCGCCGGGGTCACTGAACAGTGAATTCAGATCCGCCGGAATGTTGTTCAGACGCGTGGCGACCGCGTTTGTATCGATATCGGCATCAGGCAGGCTGCCGGGGCTGCTACCATTTGGCAGTGTGTAGCCAAACGTCCCTGTTGCAAAATCGTTAAATTCCAGTTGGTACTGCGACGGCACCACCGCGTCGATTACGGCGTCACCGCCGAATGACAAACTAATACCTTCAAATGTAGCAAAAACAGTCAAAATCCCGCTCCCAGAGAAACCACGTCAACTTCGGTAAAAATTTAGTAAAGACGTCGGAAACGCAAGGCACGTTCGGCAAATAAGTTAACGAATTTCGATATTTCCTCAGAGCACACACGCATAACGCGAGTAGTGATTCAGATTGGCTTAAAAGGGCGCCGCATATCGAAACGGTTCGACCGGATTACGCCGTACTGTTTACGTTAGTTTGAGACCTGGTTGGTAATTCCGACGAGTGAACCGAGAATGCCAAATACTGTACGGACACCATTGACCGGGCTTTCGGTTGCGAGAACTGTATCTTTCGGATTGATCTGAAAGTTACCCGCCGCAAACAGCCCGTCCGCTGTTGTCAGGTCGACGGTAAAGACAACCTGCTCTCGGTTCGGGCCACCACCGTCGGTTCGAAGTTGTGAAGGCTCGTATTCGCGCAGGATAAGTACTCCTTCGGGATTAGCCGTGTAATCCGACAAACCGCCGACCATGGAAACCGCTTCGAGAGCGGTGATGCTTTCCTTGTCGAAATACACCAGCTCTTCACGACGCGATGCCCCCAGAGAGATAAAATAGCGGTCATCTTCTTCGATGAGCACTTTGTCATCTCCTCGCAGAATCACATTCTTTGATGCGTCTTCAAACAAGCTCTCAAGCGGTATCTCGTAGGTACTATTTCCCCGTATCAATCGGGCAACGGGATTGCGCAAATCAGACGAAACGCCACCGGCCGCCGAAATCAGCGACAAAATCGAATAGTCACGCCCGGGTAAGGGGTAACTGCCTGGTTGTGCGACGCCACGCACCACGTCGACAGAGTTTTTCTGGCCGGCCTCGACCGAAAGCTGCACCTGCGCCGACGGCACAATCCTTTCGAGGCTTTGCTGGATTTTTTTACGGGCTTCTACCGGGGTCATGCCGCGCACAACAACATCTTCGACATACGGAACAAAGATCGTGCCAGAGGGCGATACTTCGAGGTTGTCCACGTTGACGTTTTTTTGCTCGACAGCGGTCAGAAGAGAGTTGTCCTGACTGTCCCATATCACAAGGTCGACTCTGTCGCCGGTGCGGATCACATTGGATGCCGGACCACGCGACACGTCCAACCAGTGATATCCCCCACTCCACCCCGTGGCAGGCCATGTTTCGAGCGCGGCCAAATTGTTCTGCGTCACCGGCACAATGGCAAAAGGCGCGTCTTCGGCATCTTGGGCATCAAGAACTTCGCTCTGGATCGCAGCACCGCGCGGCAATGAGCACGCGGCCAAAGCCAGCACGCAACAAAACGCCGCCAGTGTCTTGATCGAGTTTACCACGGTTTGCCCTCTGACTGCCCAGATTTTCAAAAGGTCTACAGCCAAATAAGCGCACAAGACCAGTAGATAGAAAACAATATTTGGTAGCTGTGCTTTTGAAACACTTTTTTGCGGTTTCGCAAGTGGTTAACAGCGGGTTACCGATCAGGGCGCGGGTCTAATGGCACCGCAATGCTTTCCAAGGATGGTGCAACAATCTGATCCCCTGCATGGAAGCACCCGATGGCCGATATTTCAAACAGCCTTTCTTTGCCGTTCATCCTGCCAAATCAGGCACAAAAGCATGTCACGCATAACGAAGCATTGCAGATACTGGATGTTGTGACCCAACTCGCCGTCGTCTCTGACGATGCGCAGGTTCCCCCTGCGACCCCAGCCGAAGGCACGCGCTATATCGTCGGGCTCTCTGCAACAGGAGCATGGGCAGGACACGACGGGGAAGTCGCACTTTTTGAAACCGAGGGCTGGCGCTTCTTTGTGCCTCGCGCGGGCTGGCGTGCATTTGTCATCGGACGCGAAGCCATTGTGGTCCATGACGGCGTTGACTGGATCGATCTGGACAGCGACGAAGTGCAGGACATCGACGCTTTTGGGCTGGGGATGACCGCGCCTGCGCAAACTCCTTTTTCAGCGAAACTGAATGCGGCGCTCTGGACAGCCTTGTATCAGGCCGACGGTGGTGACGGATCGCTTGTTTCGACCCTAAACAAGGAAAATTCCAGTAATGATGCGGGTTTCGTTCTTCAACAGGGTTTTCAGACTCGTGCTCTTTTTGGCCTTTTCGGGTCTGACAACCTGAGGTTTTCAACCTCTCCCGACGGCAGCACGTTTTACGATGGGATCAATATCGATGGCGCTACAGGCATTGTGAGCCAGCCACGCCTTCCGCGTTTTAAAGGCAGCACCAATTTCGACAATTACTGCCCTGCAGACGCTTGGACGCGGATTGCTGTTAACGACATGGCGTTCAACGATCAGGCAGTATTTGATACGACGGCCAACACCTTCACAGTGCCCGTTTCCGGAACGTATCAACTTGGTGCCACACTGACGTTCAAAGAAAACACGGCCAGTGCGGTGCAGACCGCCGCACGGTTGGTTTTGAACGGCACTACCGAGATCGAAACTTCACGCACCGAGATAACTGGCGATCACATCTCGGAACGCACAACGGTATCTGTGTGCGATTTCGTTTCTTTGAGCGCAGGCACCACGGTCGAGTTGCAGGGGAAAATCGCCGGGTCGGACGGGTATTTTGCCGCGGATCGCAGCAGCTTTTGGGGTCACAAGATCGGGTGAATGTATGCTCAGAACTCAAAGTGATCAGCAATCACGTCGGGATCGGTAACGCGTGCGATCGTTAAGCGATCGCCGGTTGGAAAATCCAACAGCAGATAACTGCCCGACTGCGTCCCGAAGGTCGCGACGACTTGGTCGGCCGTCAGTTCTTCTCCGCCCCATAGGGTGTTGCTCAGGGTGATGGTGTCTTCGCCCGCTGTGAAATCGACAATCCGGTCACTTCCCGATCCGAAAACAAAGGTGTCGGCACCACCGCCGCCGATAAGCACGTCATCGCCACCGCCCCCTGCCAGCGTATCATCCCCGATGCCACCGTTCAGAGTGTTATCCTGCGATGTACCGACCAAAACGTCGTGTCCCGCATCGAGCGTCAAAACCACATTCTTCGGATCAGGCAGGTTCAGCCCGCTGCCATCGGGACCACCGGTCCCGGTTGTGCGACCCGCTGAAATCACGGTGCTGAGCGATCCGACAAGTTCGTTTGCCGGGTCTTCTGCGGGTGCTTCAAACTCGGTAATCATGCCGTGCGATAACGGAAAGATCATTTCACCCCCCAAATCGTTCCAATCCAGTCCGGCTCCATCCGCACTGAGGATTTCAGTCAATTCACCGGCAAAAATGATCCGGGCGCCATGCGTCGTGGTCTGCACTTCAACTCCTGATGGCTGGACGCGGGCATCGAGTGCTGACAGGTCAATCCGATCTATGCCGCGCTCGAAATCGGTTATTCGATCCGGCTGACGATCTGGGCTGAGAAAAAACAGGTCGCGTCCGGCCCCTCCGGTCAAAGTGTCAACGCCCTGGCCGTCGAGCAGTATGTCATCCCCTGCGCCGCCGCTTAGCGCGTCATTACCTGCGCTGCCATACAGAATATCGTTTGCGTCGCTGCCTTCTGCCAAAGGATGACCGTTTTGGGCGGAAATCAGCGACCCCGCCTGCCCCAAATCGGCAGAAAAATGCGAAACGCCAAGTTCTGTTTCACTACTGGCGTATAAATTGAGCCTTTCATTGGTGACCTGCATCTCCAGACCGGAAACGTTCTGGAGCGTTGTGTCATTCTCATCGACGAGGGTCGCGCGCAGAATAACCTGACCCGTGGGCATGAGTTGCAACAGCGTGATCCCGTCATCGCTTCCGGCCAGCGCGATGATGACGCGATCCTGATCGCGCACCACCTGCATCTCGCTTACGCCGGCAAAGCGGGTCGTTAAGGTGTCGATCACGTGATCGGTCGGTGTCAGGCTGCCGTCCTCGTCCAACTGTAAAACCGTCAAACTGGCGCTCCCTGAACCCGCAACGAGGACAAAGGTTGCCGCACCCAGTTCGACCGTTTCGATCCCGCCGATGCCCGAGATGCCGACAATCGCTTCGGGCGATCCCGTCGGCAAACTCTCTAGGCCAGTTGGGAGAACCTCGTGCAGCGACAGCGCGGTCCCCATCTGTGAGGACGAGATGACGAAACCGCGCGCGCCTACGGTCGCGCTCGCCAAGAATACCGCATCGCCGTCAGGCAACACTTCGGCATCGGTTCTTGTAACCTGCTGTTCGGCGTCTTTCCCAAAAAGCTGCAGACCGCCCAGCGAAAACTGACTGGTGACGAAATACTCCTGTCCCTGCACCACCAATGTGTCGGCGGCGCGCAGGCTCGACTGCAGCACGTCTCCAAACCCGCCAGAGATGCGTGCGATCACGTCCGTGGGCAATATTCCATGGGTTTCAAAGGGTGTCAGCGCGCGGCCGGTCGAGAAAACCACGGTTTCGCCCCCGAAGTGCACGACCTCGGCGCCATTTGGTGGAAAGCTTGCAAAGGTCGGAACCGTTGTACGGTCAGTCTGCGATGGCATGCCGGTCAGCGGGTCAATCGCCAAAAGGGTCAAACCAGGCTCGGCACGCGTGGTAACAATCAGATGCCATGCTCCGTCAACGAACAGCAGATCAAGATCGCTGATCCCAGTCAGATCCAAAGTTTCTGCATCGCCAACGACAGATTGGCGCAGGAGATCCCACATTGTTCGCCTTTCACACCGCGCGGCATGAACATAGGCTTAACGTGGTTAATCAGACCTTAATCACTGGCCTGCAAATGGTTATTCAACCCTTGGTAGGTGATCATTCACCTGTCCATTCGGGCATCGGCTGTTTGTGAATAAATGCGTCGATGCCTGCTTCGGTATCGCGGGCCATCATGTTTTCGGCCATTGCAGCGCCTGTGTAGGCATAGGCATCTGCCAACGGCATATACGATTGCTCATAAAAGGCGCGCTTTCCAATTTTGATCGCGACAGGCGCTTTATCAGCGATTTTCCGGGCCATCGCCATGCTGGCCTCTTCAAGCTGGTCGCGCGGTGCGACGCGATTGATCAGACCCATCTTCTGAGCCTCTTGAGCCGGAACGAAATCGCCCAGCAACAGCATCTCCATCGCTTTCTTTCGGGCGATATTGCGTGACAGCGCGACCATCGGTGTCGAACAGAAAAGCCCGATGTTAACTCCGGAGGTGGCGAACCGCGCATCCTCTGCTGCTACCGCCAGATCACAGGTGGCGACCAACTGACAGCCCGCAGCGGTCGCAATGCCTTTGACCTCGGCAATCACGGGCTGTGGGAGATTAACAATCGACAGCATCATTTTCGAGCATGTGGCAAACAGCGCATTGAAATATTCTTGGCCGCCATCGCTGTCCGCTCGGCGCGCAGTCATCTCTTTCAGATTGTGACCGGCGCAAAAGTGGTCACCTGCGCCGCGGAGGATCACCACTTTGACTTCTCTATTACCGGCCAGCCCATCCCAGATTTCCTGCAACGCGGCCAGCACGTCCTCGGCAAGTGCGTTCATGGAGCGGGGTCGATTGAGTGTGACAACTGCCACGCCCTTTTCTATCTCCAGCAATACCGGTGCATCCAGCTGTGTCATGGGCGCAATCTCCTTTAATGGCAGCCAATGGCATCAAAGCGGCACCAAGCACCGGACTGCAAGGAAAATTCTACCGGGAGCGGGCCGTTTCCATGTCAGGCGTCACTGTCCAGAGGCTGTGCGGCACCGGATCTTTTGTACGCAGTAAATAATGTTGAAATATCTCCCGATAAGACCGGTAGTAATATCCACCGTTACGACGCAGAAAATGCGCACGATGAGCGCGGTAAAACCCCGTCAGTTTATACCAAGGAAGACCGGGCCGTGCGTGGTGTACCGCGTGCAGGTTGTTGTTGAGGAAAAGGAACGCAAAGGGTCCGCGGTCTTCTATGATCACGCTCCGGCACCTTGCTGTTTCATGCGCACGGTGTTCCAGAAAGGTTCGTATCTTAAGCAGGCTGTGGCTGACATAAACAGAGACTAAATAAGCCCATATCGGCATCTCTGACGCCCATACAAGCCAAGCGAATACGGGTAGCAGGCCTGCTAGGTGCATTCCATAGGCGCGCAGCACACTTCGGTCACCATTGCGGATTGCGCCGAAATCAGACGCGTAAAATGCCGCCAACCCAATGACCGGCCCAATAAGGATACGGCCAAGCAGCGTGTTGTTCACATGGTAAATTCGGCGGCGCAGGCTGCACCAGCTGTTCCAGATCGCCGGATCAACAAAGTTTGTTTCCGGATCGTCATAGGGATCGGTCAGACTTGGGTCGTGATGGTGCGCAAGATGTGTGTCGCGAAAGCGTTCAAACGGTATCAACAAACCAAAAGAGGGAAACACCAATGCTTCGTTCAGGGCGCGTTTTTTGAAGGGATGACCGTGCAGAACTTCGTGCGAAAACGAAGAATAGAGCGCGAGAGAAAGCGCCAGAAGAATCATCGAAAAGGTCAGTGACAGTGTATTTGAAAACGCAGTCGTTCCCAAAATCCCGATGTAGCACATTGCACACACGCCAAGCGTGGGCCATTCCACCGCCGTGCCGGAGCGGCGTATTAAATCTTTCACGCCTAAATCGTCCCGTTCCCTTGGGCCTCTTAGCGGGCCTGCAGTATCGTGTTGGTTTCGGACGCCAAGGACAACGCAGTAGATTCGTCACATTATAAATACATGTACTATGTTTTCGCAATGATGTTGTGTTTAGTCATCATTTATGTAGGTTTACGCCATGGATAAACGAGATCTGGCGCGACTGTTTAAAGAGCGGCTTGCGATTGTATTAACAGCCCATCCCAATGGACGTGGCGATTTTCTGCGCCAGACTGGAATTGACCGGTCAGCACTCAGCCAGTTTCTGAGTTTGGAGACTGACCGTTTACCGCGCGCAGAAACTCTGCACCACATTGCCCGCGTCAGCGGTGTGTCATTGGATTGGCTCCTCGGTCTGGAAAATGCGCCGGAGGGGCGGCAGGAGGTAGCCGAGCGCGTGCAGATCGAACGCGCCGTGGAAAAAGACGGCTCTACTCCGCTGGACCGGTGGCGGAGCGAGGCCGCCGGTTTCAAGATCAGGTATGTCCCATCGACTTTGCCCGATATGATCCAGCTTGGTTCCGGGGAACAGACAGACACACCGGATGCCCGCGGAGGGGGCGTGGAAAACGTTCTGGGGGCGATCTCGCTGGATGAAATGGACGTGGAAATCGCGATGCCGATACAGACCTTGCAGGATCTATCGGCACGCACCGGCTTGTGGCGCGGTTCATCGCGCGATCAGTCCTACCGTCAGCTTTCCCACATGGCGCGCATTTGCCGCGAAAACTATCCGGCACTTCGGCTTCATCTGTTTGACGGCACGCAGGCGTTTTCCGCCCCTTTTACGGTATTCGGCAAACAACGTGTCGCACTTTATATCGGCGACGCTTATCTCGTGGTCAGTGGCGCGGAGCAGGTGCGCGGCTTTACTCGTCAATTTGATCGTCTGGTGCGTCGCGCCGTCGTTGGGTCCGATGTTGTTCATGACTGGCTGCAACAGACGGCGGACGGAATTTAGGCTCTTAGTGACTGTTTAGTGCCAGATATCGCTGCATTGGATCCCTGATATGATCAGGCCAGGGGACAGGACGCCCTGTGCCCATGTCTACGTAAACCAGAACAGGGTGCGCGGTCATTCGAAGCACGCCATCGCATAACGCTTCAATGTGCAGCGCAGCAGAGGTGCGGCCCAGCTTGGTCACGTGCAGCCGCCATGTCAGCACATCACCCATGTGACTTGGTTCGGCAAATTCTGCCGAAATCGAAACCGTTGGCACACCGTGCCCAGAAGTTAGGTGAATCTGCGAAAACGATGTCCCAAGGCCGGTTTCATGCCACTCCTCAACGGTTTGGTTCACCATTTCAAAATACCGCGGGTAAAATACTATTCCCGCCGGGTCGCAATGCTGAAACAGCACCTTGATCTGGTGTTCGAATATATGGCCCATACCTTGCAAGGTGATCTTCAGTCGTCTGTGGTCAAGTCGGGGTGGGACAGGCCCGCCAAAATCGGGCAATCAGGACGGTCATTGCCGGCGCAAGCGTGCACCAGATGCGCCAGCGTATCGCGCATCTCTTTCAATTCGGCCCGTTTACGGTCGATTTCATCAAGATGGGCAAGCGCGATTCGCTTCACGTCAGCACTGGCGCGTTCGCGGTCATTGTACAGCCTCAGCAGACTGCGGCAGTCTTCAATGGTAAAGCCAAGCGACCTTGCGCGACCGATGAAGGCCAGCTTGTGCAAATCCGCAGCCTCAAAGTGGCGATATCCATTGGCGCTGCGCGCGGGCGTAATCAGACCAATATCCTCGTAATAGCGGATTGTTTTAACCGGAAGGTCTGCTTGTGCGGCAACTTGTGAAATATTCATATCCGGCTACCCCGCAAAAGACGCAGCCGAAGCGCGTTGGTCAGAACAAAAATGCTGGATGCCGCCATCGCTCCGGCTGCCAGCATGGGCGAAAGCAACAGGCCGAATGGCGCAAATAGGACGCCCGCGGCCACCGGCACCAGTGCCACGTTGTAGCCGAATGCCCAGAACAGGTTTTGCCGGATATTTCGCATCGTGGCAGAGGAAATGGTCAATGCAGTTTCTATTCCCCGCAAGTCACCCGACATCAACACCACATCCGCCGACTGAATCGCAACGTCTGTGCCGGTACCAATGGCGATTCCAGTATCTGCAGCGGCCAGCGCCGGCCCGTCGTTAATGCCATCACCAACAAACGCGACACGGCCCTTTGTCTGCAAATGGTGAACCGCGTCTACCTTGCCCTCGGGCAGGACGTCTGCGACCACGTGCGACAGGCCAAGCTTTTGCGCAACAGATTGCGCTGTTGCCTGCTTGTCTCCTGTAATCAGCGCCGTTTTGATGCCTCGCGCTTCCAAGGCCTGTATCAAACTGCCCGCGTTGTCTTTCAGCGGGTCCGTCACCGACAACATCGCAACAGCCTCTCCGTCGAAGGCGGCAAAAAATATGGTTTCTCCCTGCGCGGCACGGGGTGCAGCGGTCTCGCTCAGTTCCGAAACATCAATGCCTTCATCCGCGAACAGGCGTTCCGATCCGATTAGAACGTGAATGCCATCAACACGACCGGTAATGCCCAGCCCTGTTGTTGCCGACACTTCCTGCGCAGAAGGGATTTGCAGCCCGCGATCAGAGGCCGCCTGCAGAATAGCGCGCGCGATCGGGTGCTCGGCGCGCGCCTCGACAGCCGCAATGATCGACAGCGTTTCATCTGAATCACGACCAGCAGCGGGAACGAAGCTGCTCAGCGATGGTGTGCCCTGTGTCAGAGTGCCTGTTTTGTCGAAGGCGACAATGTCTACGTCTGCAAGCGTCTGGAGTGCATCACCTTTGCGAAAGAGCACACCCAGTTCAGCCGCGCGACCCGTCGCCACCATGATCGAGGTTGGCGTCGCAAGCCCCATGGCGCAGGGGCAGGCAATTATCAAAACAGACACCCCTGCCACCAGTGCATAGGAAATAACGGGCTGCGGACCCAGCACGACCCACGCCAGAACGGTTGCTGCTGCTATGACAAGAATGGCAGGTACAAACCAAAGCGTCACCTTGTCGACCAGAGCCTGTATAGGCAGTTTTGCGCCCTGTGCTTCCTGTACCAGCCGGATGATGCCGGCAAGGACTGTATCTCTTCCGACATGGGTTGCGCGCATTGTAAGGCTGCCAGCGCCATTTATCGTGCCGCCGGTTATGACGTCGCCGGGGGCTTTTGCCACCGCAATGGGTTCGCCCGTCAACATGCTTTCGTCAAGAAGGCTTTCTCCTTCGACAACCTCTCCATCTACCGGAGCCCTTTCACCGGGACGCAGCAGAACCAGATCGCCGGGAACCAGCGTTTCAACAGGGACACTTTGCGAGACACCGTCCTTCAGGACCAGAGCTTGCGACGGTTGCAGACGCACCAACGCATTGATGGCCGCACCGGTTTTGCCCTTGGCGCGGGCCTCCATCCAACGGCCCAGCAGAATCAAGACGACAATGACCGCCGCCGCCTCAAAATAGACATTCCGCGCTTCGACAGGCAAAAGGCCGGGCAAGAGCAGCACCACCATCGAGTAGAGATAGGCGGCCATGGTTCCGACAGCCACAAGGCTGTTCATGTCTGGCGCGCCTTTGAACAGGGTCGGGAACCCGTCACGATAAAAGCTCCGACCCGGACCGGCCAAGACCAGCGTGGTAAGGACCGCTTGCAGGATCCAGCTGTTCGTCTGACCGATGTTGGACACGACAAAATGGTGAAACGCAGGAAATACATGGCTGCCCATTTCAAGGATAAAAACAGGCACCGCCAGAAACGCCGCACTGATAACCTGTCTGCGAAGCGCCCTCGCCTCGTCTTTCCGTTTCTCTGTTTTATCCGCGTCGCTGTCATCAGCAAGCCGCGCAGGGTACCCTGCCGCAACAACTGCTCCGATAGCGGCCCGCGCCAACTTTGCACCAGAACCTGTAACCACCGCCTGCTCGGTCGCGAGGTTCACTGCGACCTGCTCCACACCGGGGATAGCTGACAAAGCACGGTCAACACGACCGACGCAGGACCCGCAATGCATTTTGTCTACAGAAAGCGTGATGGTTTGCGACATGAGTGAACCTTCCAGTAACGGTACCCTTTACATAAGGGTTCCAGTTACTGGAAGGTCAAGGGGTCAATTAGCTTGCCTTAGCAGTATCCTGCTGGGTCATATCAGGCTCGGCGTCAACTTCCTCATCGGGCAGCAGTTGCGCATCCTCGATTTCGACTGCTTCTTCAGCCTGATCAGCCTCGTCGGTGCTATTGTCTTCAATTGCACCAACAATCAGCGGCAACATCTGAGCCCCGCCCGGCATGGCCATTTCGGTAGCGGGCGGCGTTTTCCAGGCCAGCGTGTCAAAGCTTTCGCAGTTTTCACAAATCGGCGCCCAGTCAGCATGAATATGCTGGCAATTTTCACAAATCCATTGTGGGCCGCGCGGTACGGTCACCGCTTTGGCCAGCCATCCGCGCACAACAGCATCAGATGCCCCTTCGCCCCGCTCTACTGCGGCCATCAGTGTGACGGACCGCGCTGTGGGTTCGGTTTCGGGCAGATCGCCCAGCGCGCGCCGCGCTTCGGGGAAGTCCTCATTTGCAATGTGCAATTCGGCCAGCAGCATCTTTGTTTCAGGATGGTCCGGCTTGGCGCGTGTCAGCAGTGTAAATCGTTTGATCCGCTCTGACGGGGTTTCATTCGGTGCAATGGCCGCAAATGCTGACGCAAGATCGGGATGCGGCTGTGCCTCCCAAGCTTTCTTCAGCAGGCGCGCCGCAAGCTTGGGCCGCTCTTGTCGAATGTATGTCTTGGCCGCCATGACCGCAGCAGGGATCAGGTCCGGCGACAGCTTGTTAGCCTCGATCGCTTTTTCCTGCACTTCGATGGAGTTTTCATCCGACAGAATATCCTTGGCCTCGGACAGCGCCAATACCGCGTCACGGCGCTTGTGAACGTCACGCGGCAGATTTCCATACTTCAGCTTGGCATTCAGCGTAGAGCGCGCGCCTGACCAGTCCTCGTTCTTGGCTTGAAGCTGCAGTAGAATGTCCTGGGTTTCTTCGTGCTTGGGTTTGATCTCAAACGCCTTCTCAGCCAGCTTCAGCGCGGTGTCAGTGTCACCATCAGCCAGCTTCTGCTTGAGGATTCCGCGCACCCCGACGAACCGTGTCTTGTCTTGAGTGACCAGTTTTTTGTATGTCTCTTCAGCCTTCCGGCGATCTCCCGCCATTTCCGCGGCCTGCGCCACCAACAAGTTGGTCAGTTCCGGCTTGTTGAGGTACTTTTCTGCCTTCGCGGCTTTGGTCATGGCGACGCGACCTTCACCGCTGGCCAGAGCCATCAACCCTTCGGACAAAGCGTTAAACCCCTTACGCTCGCGGTTGCGATCAAAATACCGCGACAGAGCCGTCTCATCACCATTGAGAAAACGCCATGTCGCGACCAAAAGCGAGAGCAGCTTGAGAAACAACCATACTGCGATAACCAGCACCACCACGGCAATCACCGACTGCAACGGGCCAAAGCTGTATTCTGTGCCCATGACGGTGACCTGAACCCCGCCCTCGCTTTCCATCAGATAGCCGGCCCCCAACGCAAGCGCGGCAACCACAACAACGAAGAGGACAATTTTTATAAGAGACCAAAGCATTATCTTCTTCCTTAGTTGTTCAGGCTGTCAGACAGCGAGCGCGCCGCGTCCTGTGCGGCCTTTCGGGCGGTTGCAGCCTGCAACCATTCATCCATGGCGACACGGCCCGGTTCGGGCAGCGCCTCCAACTCGTCCAGCGCAGCGCCGAGATCACCCTCTCGCACCTGCGCTTCGGCACGCGAAAGGATCGCGTCCGGATCGTCACCTTCACGCGGGGTAACCGAGCGCGCATTCAACGTCCGGCGCAGGAAACCTTGCACGCCCTGCACGTCCGCTTCGGGTGTCGCTGTCCGGATCGCACCAAGGGCTGCGCGTGCTGCATCAGGAAAGCTGGCCTGCAGATCGGACAATCGTGGCACCCCTGTTTCGGCAGCTGTCCGCAACGGCTCTGGAACATCGACAGGCGCGACTTCTTCGAGATCGCCCAATGCCGGTGTAAACGCCTCGCCCGTATCAACGGCAGTCATGACGCGCGCCAATGCGGCCCGCGCAAGAATTTTGCTGGCCTCGCTGGCAGCTTTCGCTTCGGCATCAGCCGCTTGCGCTGCCAATTCTTCGATTTCAGCGCGTTGGGCGTCCAGTGCCGACTGCAGTGCTGCGACATCGTCGGTTGTCGCGCCGTCGGTGGGCAATTCGACCACAGGAGCCGCTTCAAGAGCGCTGACCCTTTCGTCAAGCGCTGCCAGCGTCTGCTCCAGATCAGTCACGTTCGACCGGATCTCGGCAGCGCTGGCTTCGATTTCCGAAGAATCGAAGGTCACAGGCTCGCTTTGCGCATCTTCCAAAGCGGCAAGCCGAGATTGCAATTCTTCATCTGCGGCGCTCAGATCGTCTGTCTGCGCTTGGATCTCCGAAAGATCGACCGCCTGACGTTGCATCGACGCGGGCAAATAGGCGTCAAACTGATCAGCACGCCCAGCGATGAACCCCAAAAGCGCTGCGACCACGCCACCAAAAATAGCTGGCCACATGCTGCTGCTTCGCTGCGGTGGTGCTGCGGTGGGCACAGGAACGGGCGCAGGCGCAGTTTCTTCAGTGGTGTCGGTGGTGGCCTCATCCTGAGAACCCTCGACTGTCTCTGCGTCGACAGCGTCGAGTTCTTCACCGATGGTCGTGTCAGTATCGGAGGAGGCAGTTATCGTATCGTCGTCCCCCGCCGTGTCGTCGGTGCTCTCAGACACCAGACTGTCATCGCCCTGCTCTCCGTCGATCGAAGCCGGTGCATCCGCATCCGTTTCGTCAGCACCCTCTTCTTCTACGGCCACGGCCTCTGCCTCGGTCGCATCGCCCTCAAGCGCGTCTTCGGCAGGCACAGAATCTGGCATCACTTCATCAGAAACAGCCGGAACCGTTGCATCACCGGTATCTTCCCACGGTGTTACATCTTCTGCGATAGCATCAATCGTTTCTGTGGCTGGCGCGGTGTCGGCTGTCACCGTGTCTGTGTGTGTTGTGTCAGCCGCCTTGGTATCGTCCATGTCTTTCGACCGGTTCGACTTGCGAGATTTTGCCAAAACTTCCACCCTTTTCGAATCTTAACAAACGCGCCCTGATGGGGAACCTTACTCCTGCGGCCCAATGCTCTCAAGCCAAGCGAAGTCGTTTGACCCTCTTTTCAACGGCTTCGGCCATAGAAAAGGCATTCGGCGCATGTGCAATCTCCACCTTGTCGGACCACGCCTGCGGCAATGCGTTTGCCACCGCCGCACTCATTGCGACAATATGTAGGGCGGAAACCTTCGAAGCACATGCAGCGAATTGCGATGCGGTGCGCGGGGAAAAAAGCGGCACTAACACAGGTGTTTCTGCTGATAACAGGGCGATTGCCTTGTCCGTCAGGGGGATCAGTTTTTGATCGTAGATCGCGGTATGCGCAACTGACAGACCCGCGGCGCTCAACCTTTCGGTGACGGTACCGCGCACATGAACCCCGCTGAGATGATGCAGTCTTGCGCCGGGCGGATGCGCCACAAGATATGCGACTAGCGCGTCAGCATCTGACCCGGCTTTATGCGCCGCCCACCCTTTCTGACGCGCAACATCTGTTGTGTGGGTTCCTATACAAAAGGCCTTACGCCCCTGTCCTGCAGGAGCGAACTTGACCCCGTGCGCGGATGTGAAAATTGCCACCTCATCCGCGGAGATCGGGGCCGCCACCGGTAGAGGATGGATTTCGATCAGGGGGCTTTCGACAACTTCCAAACCGACACGTACCTGCGGGTCGATCCGCGCAACAAAGGCGTCATTCGACCCTGCCGGCCGTGTCATGATCAGCGCGATGGTAGCCACGGTGTGATGCGCCCCCCAAGCATTGTTTGCGCGCCCCTTCGGTGATACCTGCGAGGCCGAAGGCATGCAACGGGAAGCACGGGTGCAAAAGCTACGAACCATCTTGGCACTGGAAAGCAGCTGCGATGACACCGCGGCTGCCGTCGTGCGCGGAGACGGTGTTTCCGGTCAGGCGCAGGTCATGTCATCGATTGTGCGCGGACAAAACAAACTGCATGCCGCATATGGTGGCGTTGTGCCCGAACTGGCGGCGCGCGCGCATGCCGAGGTTCTGGATCTTTGCGTCGAAGAGGCCCTGTCCGGCGCCGGGGTGAATTTGCAGGACATCGACGCCATTGCGGTAACGGCAGGTCCGGGATTGATCGGCGGTGTTGTCTCTGGCGTGATGTGTGCGAAAGGATTGGCCGCGGCGACCGGCAAACCGCTTTACGGCATCAACCATCTAGCAGGGCATGCTCTGACACCACGGCTGACAGACGGCGTCGCATATCCTTTTCTGATGCTGCTGGTATCTGGCGGGCATTGTCAGTTTCTGCTGGTGCGGGGTACGGACAATTTCCAACGCCTAGGCGGGACGATCGACGACGCACCCGGCGAGGCTTTTGACAAGGTGGCGCGGCTGATCGGTTTACCCCAACCGGGCGGACCTTCTATTGAAAAATCGGCAAAACAGGGCGATCCGGAACGGTTCGCTTTTCCGCGCCCCTTGCTGGATCGCCCCGGTTGCGACATGTCGTTCTCCGGATTGAAAACCGCTGTCCTGCGCACACGCGACGGGTTGGTTACCGCGCAGGATGGGCTGACGCGGCAGGATCAGGCAGATTTGAGTGCCGGATTTCAAGCCGCTGTAGCGGATGTTCTGGGCGAAAAAACCCGCCGGGCCCTGACCCTTTACCAAGCAGAAAACCCGCAACATCCGGCTTTGTGCGTGGCGGGCGGCGTCGCGGCAAATATGACAATAAGAGGTATGTTAGAGACTGTTTCAGCGGAGTTTGTCGCGCAATTTGTGGCACCACCCCTTGCCTTGTGCACCGACAATGCCGCGATGATCGGGTATGCCGCTCTTGAGCGGATGGCAGCGCAAGTCCCCGATGACATGACACTAGCCGCCCGCCCGCGCTGGCCTCTGGATCAGGCCAGCCCAGCGCTTTTGGGCAGTGGAAAGAAAGGCGCCAAAGCATGAGCATCGCGGTAATAGGCGCGGGTGCCTTTGGCACAGCACTGGCGATAACCCTGTCGCGCACACAGCCGGTAACCCTTTGGGCGCGCGACGCGGGGGCTGTGGCAGAAATGCGCGAACGGCGCGAAAACACACGGCGGTTGCCGGGGTGTCCCTTTCCCGACGCTTTACAGATCACTGCCGAGATGGGCGATGTGGCCGCGGCAGAAACTGTACTCGTTGCGGTTCCGCTTCAGACAATGCGCGGTCTTCTGGCCAGCGCAGCACCACTTTTCAGGGCCCGCAGCGTTGTTGCGTGCTGTAAGGGCATTGAGCTTGCCAGTGGCGCCACAGCACCTGACATCATCCGAAATGCGCTGCCAGATGCCGAGCCTGCCTTGCTCACAGGGCCAAGCTTTGCGCGCGACATTGCCAACGGTCTTCCTACAGCGCTGACGCTTGCCTGTGCCGATGCCGAAACGGGCAAGTTATTGCAGCAACAGTTATCGACGCCAACGCTACGCCTGTACCGCAGTGCCGACTTGATCGGTGCTGCTCTTGGCGGCGCGCTGAAAAATGTGGTCGCTATTGCCTGCGGGGCCGCCATCGGCGCAGAATTGGGCGAGAGCGCACGCGCCGCGATCATGACGCGCGGATTTGCCGAGATGGGAAGATTTGCCGTGGCCCGTGGTGCCGACCCCGCGACGATGACCGGTCTGTCCGGTTTTGGTGATCTGGCGCTGACCTGTACATCTGACCAATCCCGCAACTATCGTTTGGGTCTGGCGCTGGGTCGCAAGGAAAAATTTGATCCAAATGTTACAGTGGAGGGGGCCGCCACAGCCCGGGCGCTGGCACAGGAGGCTGCTCAAACAGGGCTGGATCTTCCGATTGCGACAGCGGTTGCGGCACTGGTGGAAAACCGGTTGGATGTGTCCCAAGCGATGGTTGATTTGCTGTCGCGCACTTTAAAGGAAGAATGATATGTTGGTGGCGCTTATTGCCAAGGACAAACCCGGCGCTTTGCCGGTACGCCAGGAAAACCGGCCCGCGCACGTCGAATACCTGAAATCGGGTACTGCGGTTCAACAGGCCGGACCATTGCTCGATGATGCGGGCGAGATGTGCGGCTCGCTCATTATTCTTGATGTACCCGATATGGAAGCGGCGCAGTCATGGGTCGATGGTGACCCCTACGGCAAGGCCGGTCTTTTCGACAGTGTCGAATTGATCCCGTGGAATCGGGTGATCGGCGGATGAAGTACTGGCTGTTCAAATCCGAACCCTCGACCTGGAGTTGGGACGATCAGGTTGCAAAAGGCGATGCCGGGGAAGAATGGGACGGCGTGCGCAATTATCAAGCGCGCAACTTCATGCGTGAGATGTCACGCGGAGACCTGGGGTTCTTTTATCACTCTCAAAAAGAAAAGGCAGTCGTGGGCGTCGTCGAGGTCATCGCCGAAGCACACCCCGACAGCACCACCGATGATGACCGGTGGGAGTGCGTTGATATCAAGGCGGTAAAACCCGTGAAAACACCTGTGACCCTCGCACAGATAAAGCAGGAACCCGCGCTTGAAGAGATGGCACTGATCCGGAACTCGCGCCTGTCAGTGCAGCCAGTTACATCGGACGAGTGGCGCGTGGTATGCGTACTGGCCGGTATTGAGGCTGGCTAGAATCAGCAGATTGTGCCGAAATAGAGCCTGAATACGGAAGGGGACGACATGGAATTTGTTTCTGTGATTGTTGCGGGCGTCGCCGGCTTTATGTTTGGAGCGGTGTGGTACACGGTTTTTGCACAAGCTTGGATGAAAGCCTCCGGCGTGCCACTCAACGATGAGGGCGTACCGGCAAATCGATCTGATCCGGTGCCCTATATCACCAGCCTGCTGGGCGGCATTCTTGTTGCAGGGATGATGCGGCATACCTTTGAACTCAGCCAGATCGACACGTTGGGAAAAGGAATCGTTTCAGGTTTTGGCATTGGCCTGTTTCTCGTCGCCCCGTGGATTGCCACCTTTTACAGTTTTGGCGCTCGTCCGCGAAAGCTGATCCTGATCGATGGCGGCTACGCCACGTTTGGATGCACAGTCATTGGCGGTGTGTTGGCGTTATTTTGATGCTGAACATGAAAAAGGGTTCGAGCAAACGCCAGAACCCTTTTTCTCCCCGCGTGCTCCTTAACCCACCACACGCATCAGATTCTGGTTCTGGCCATACTAGCCGAATGACGTCGGTTTATCGCAGCACGAAAAAAATATCAAATATTCAATAGTTTAAATTCGGTCCAATTTCGAAACGCCCCCTTAAGACAGGGGGCGTTCCTTGCCCTGTTCCGCCGGTGCCTAGCGGTACATCGCCTCTTTTCCAAAGTGTTTGACCAGCAGATAATATACCACTGCGCGGTACTTGTTTCGCTCTGATCTGCCGTAGGTATCCATAACAGCATCAATCGCCTGCATCAGATCCGGCCCGTCGGTCAGGCCAAGTTTTTTGATCAGGAAATTCTTTTTGACGGTACGCAACTCCTCCGGCTGGCTGGCGGCAACCGTGCTGGCGTCCGCGTCATAGATCGCCGGACCACATCCGATTGTGACATTCGTCAGCAAATCCATGTCAGGCATCACACCGCACTTATTTTTTAGATCTTCCGCATATTGTGCGATCAAATCATCTCTTTTGCCCATTTAGGCATCCTCCTTGGTGGTCTTTAAGCTGTAACTGGAGCGTAGAATGGCGTGACCGGTGGAAATAGAGATAAACATGTGCGCTTTTTCCCCCTAAATCGGCACAAGAAAAAGGGCCCCGAAAAACGGGGCCCCAAATCAATTCCAGGCTGGTGACAGCTTATGACGTCATTTCGATGCGGTAGTCGTCATCAAGACCGACATCACCGGATTCGTCGAACTCCGGCTGTGCTTCCAGTTCTTCTTCGGTCCAGTTGCTCAGCTTGAGACCTTCAACTTCGCCATCAACGAGGGAGAATTGCTCAAGCGGAATCGCAACGGTGTATTCGCCAAGACCAAGGAAGCCCCCGATACCGATCACAGCAGCGTATGCGTCACCATCGCGAACAATGTAGTCGATTTCGCCGACGTCTTCGTTGTTGGTGCTGTAAACATTCATGCCAACGATTTCGCCAACGGTCATGCCGTCAAAGTCGGACGCGATAAGGTCTTGGGTCGCCAACTCTTCGGATGCTTCCATTTCGGCTGTTTCAACAGCCTCTTCGGTGCTCTCTACAGCTTCGGATGCAGCCTGCCCGGTTGCTTCCGCTGCTTGTTCAAGCTCGGCGCCGGCTTCGGCTGCTGCGCTTTCGATCTCTTCACCTGCGGCGTTCATCGCCTCGCCGGTTTCTTCGATGGCGGCTTCTGCGGTCTGTTCCGCGTCTTCAGCCAGTTCGCCAGCAGCAGCGGCAGTCTGTTCCACAGCCTCTTCGGTCGCGTCAGCAGCGTCAGCAGCCGTTTCTTCGATGGCTTGCCCTGTGTTTTCTGCAGCTTGTTCCAGTTCTGTTTCTGGCTTCAGCTCCATTTCGGATTCTTTGACTTCCGAAGAACCGGCAAAGGCGGTGCCTGCGGTCAGAGCGATTGCAGCAACAGTTGTCATCAGTTTCGAATGGGTCATTGTTTACCTCCATAACTTGTACATTCACCCAACAAAAAACTGCGGCTTCGGTTCCCGGAAAAATGGGCAATCGCAAAGAAAAACGCCCCGCAAAGATGCGGAGCGTTTCAAAAGGTCGTTTAATTTCAGATTAGTATCTGTAGTGTTCTGGCTTGAAGGGCCCTTCTGGCGCAACACCAATGTAGGCGGCTTGCTCTGGGTTCATCTGCGTCAGCTTCACGCCGATGCGATCAAGGTGCAGTCGCGCCACTTTCTCATCGAGGTGTTTCGGCAGGATGTACACATCGTTGTTGTAGTCCTCGCCGTTCTTCCACAACTCGATCTGTGCAAGCACCTGATTGGTGAAAGATGCCGACATAACAAAAGACGGGTGACCGGTGGCGTTACCGAGGTTCAGCAAACGGCCCTCGGACAGCAGGATCAGACGATTGCCGTTTGGCATCTCGATCATATCCACCTGTTCCTTGATGTTGGTCCATTTGTGGTTCTTCAGCGCGGCAACCTGTATCTCGTTGTCGAAGTGGCCAATGTTGCCAACGATGGCCATGTCCTTCATCTCGCGCATGTGCTCGATACGGATCACGTCCTTGTTGCCGGTTGTCGTAATAAAGATATCCGCAGAGCCAACAACGTCCTCCAGCAATACAACCTCAAAGCCGTCCATGGCTGCTTGCAAAGCGCAAATCGGGTCGACTTCGGTTACTTTAACCCGTGCGCCCGCACCGCGCAGAGACGCAGCAGAGCCTTTGCCGACGTCGCCATAACCCATGACAACCGCTACCTTGCCGGCCATCATGGTGTCTGTTGCGCGACGAATTCCGTCAACCAGCGATTCCTTGCAGCCGTATTTGTTGTCGAACTTGGACTTTGTAACGCTGTCGTTCACGTTGATGGCAGGGAAAGGCAACTCGCCCCGCTTGACCAGTTCGTAAAGGCGGTGAACACCAGTTGTCGTCTCTTCGGAAACGCCCTTGATCTGATCCCGTACCTTTGTGAACCAACCCGGAGAAGCTTCCATCCGTTTCTGGATCTGCGCCTTGATCACAGTTTCTTCTTCGGATGTTGGTACCGGAATGATTTCTTCGCCTGCTTCGGCACGTGCACCCAGCAGGACATACAATGTGGCGTCGCCACCGTCGTCGAGGATCATGTTGGGGCCGTCTTCGAACATGAATGATTTGTCGAGGTAGTCCCAATGCTCTTCAAGGGACTGGCCCTTGATGGCAAAAACGGGTGTGCCCCCAGCAGCGATTGCAGCGGCTGCGTGGTCTTGGGTGGAGAAGATGTTGCAAGACGCCCAGCGTACATCTGCGCCCAGCGCAACCAGCGTTTCGATCAGAACAGCTGTCTGGATCGTCATGTGCAGCGACCCGACGATGCGCGCACCTGCAAGCGGTTTGCTGTCGCCGTATTCATCCCGCAGCGCCATCAGGCCGGGCATTTCTGTTTCGGCAATATCCAGTTCCTTGCGGCCGTAAGCAGCAAGCTCAATGTCCTTTACAATATAGTCGTCAGCCATCGTGATGCGATCCTATCCATTCGGTTTGAGCGGGCAGATAACATCGCACGTAGGACAACACAATCCGTCAGCAACCACCTGTGGTAAACACCACATGAATGCCGGGAAAAAAGTTGCTCACGCGAACTTATGCAGGATCAGCTGGCAGTGCCTTTAACGACAGGTGTGCGTTCTGCCTCGAAAAAGTCGGTACCCGCGGCCACGATGCAACTTACCCCTTGTGGGTTGGTGACCAGAACCGTGAACGTGCCGGTTTCCTCGGACGCCCAGATTTCCATGACCGCCTGCACCGATTGACGCCTCTGCAGGCCACCAACCGTCAGCTGTTCCTTGAACTTGGTTGTCAGTTTTTCGATCACCGCTTCGCGCTGACCACAGTTTGGATTCGCAGCCGCTGGTGCCGCTGCGGCAATGCCCAGGCTTGTGAGCATTGCCAGAATGAGATGCCGTTTCATGACAATCTCCTTTCCTCTTTCTCTCGCCTCATTGCGGGAAGAGGACCTTACCTTGGGAAAGGCAGTGCCCTCCCCCCCTTGGTAGTCTTTATATCGATACCACAGCGCCGGTTTACAAAGCGCAACCCATCACTAATCTGTGGCAGCTAGTGATCACCTTACCCCATCTTTATGCCTTTAATGCGGCGAAAGCGGGGTTATTCCACCGGGCAGTGACAAAATGGCAACGACACCAAAACGAGCATGGCAGCGCATGCTTTCCGGGCGCAGGCTGGATTTACTGGATCCGACCCCCGTGGACGTTGAAATCGAGGACATCGCAAGAGGCCTTGCCTTTGTGGCTCGCTGGAACGGGCAAACCATGGGCGAACACGCATATTCTGTTGCCGAACACTCTTTGCTGGTAGAAACGCTTTTTGCGCGCATCGCACCAAAAGCACCTGCAAAATGGCGTTTGGCGGCCTTGCTGCACGACGCGCCGGAATATGTGATCGGCGATATGATTTCTCCGGTAAAAGCAGCGGTAGGTCCGGGCTATAGCGCGCTGGATGAACGGCTGACGGCAGCCGTTCATATCCGTTTCGGGTTGCCTGCAACCATTCCGGCGCAGATCAAAAAGCAGATCAAAAAAGCGGACAAGATCAGCGCCTTCATGGAGGCCACACAAATCGCGGGGTTCTCGGCCGACGAAGCGGAGCGGTTTTTTGGAAAACCCGATGACAGCCTGACCAACGGACTTCGGATTACGTTACGCCCCCCGTCCGAGACCAGAGACGCATTCACAGCACGTCATGCAGAACTGCTGGAAGAGATGGCATGATCATCGTACGCCGTGCGGGGTCGCTTGATGCCCGCCCCATGGCTGAGCTGCTGAATGCGATCATTCGTAAGGGCGGGACCACGGCATTCACAGAGCAGGTGTCTGCACAGACATTGCAGGGCTGGATTACCAAGGCACCCGATCGGTCGGCCTGGCATCTCGCAGAGGACGAGACAGGCACTGTGATTGGGTTTCAGTCGATTGAACCCAAAGAAAAGCTTGGCCCTGATGCTTGTGACATTGCGACCTTTGTGCGGATTGGCAACACGGGTATGGGCATCGGCTCCCGCTTGTTCGAAAAGACGACACAAGCGGCGCGTGCGTTCGGATACGAATGGATCAACGCCACAATCCGTGCCGATAACGAAAGCGGGCTAACCTACTACCAAAGCCGTGGGTTTGAGCAATACGCCCGCCACAAAAATGTAGCGCTCGCAAACGGCCAAATTGTCGACCGGATCAGCAAGCGCTACGATTTATGACACGCTCAGCGCGGTGACCGTTTGGCCAGAATGCGCTGCAACGTGCGACGGTGCATGTTCAGACGCCGTGCTGTTTCGCTCACATTGCGATCACACAGCTCATAAACACGCTGGATGTGCTCCCACCGAACGCGATCCGCGCTCATCGGGTTTTCCGGTGGTGGCGGCAGATCGTCTTCGGCGACCAGCAGCGCGTTGACGATGTCCGTGGCATCAGCAGGCTTTGACAGGTAGTCCACCGCCCCAATTTTCACCGCCGCTACGGCCGTTGCAATGGCGCCATATCCCGTCAATACGACCACGCGGGCGTCCGGGCGTTTTTCATGCAGGACTTCGACGACGTCGAGGCCATTGCCATCGTCCAGCCGCAAATCAACGACTGCATAGGCCGGGGGCCGTGCCGTGGCGATCGCGCGCCCCGCTGCAACCGATCCTGCCGTCTCGACATCGAAACCGCGTTTCTCCATCGCCTTGGCCAATCGCCGCAGAAACGGCTCATCATCATCGAGCAACAAAATGCTCTTGTCTTCTCCGATTTCGAGATCACCGGCGTCCGGCATAGTCACTTCCTCCCACGCGCGCTGTGGCTGTTCTGGCGCTGTTATATGGCCCCCAGACTGGCGCAGGTCAAATAAGCTGTAAACACAAAACGCTTAATGGTCAGATGTTCTCGACAAAACAGGCTACCGTGTCGGCCATCTGTTCCGGTGTGACCTCGCGCCGGAAAAACTCGACAAAGCCATGTTCTGGCAAAACCAGATAGCTGAACGTTGAATGATCCACGAGGTAGTATTCATCGTCACCCTCCTGCGCCTTGTAGTAGGTGCGGTAAGCTTGGCTTGCTGCTTTCACCTGCTCGGGCGACCCGGTCAGGCCAATCATGCGTTCATGCATATTTGCAGCGTAATCACCTACAACTTCTGGCGTGTCGCGCTTGGGATCAATCGAAATGAAAACAGGCGTCACAGACATGCCGCGCTCTTGCAGCACGTCGACAGCCACAGCATTGCGCTGCACATCCAGCGGACACACATCCGGACAGAAGGTGTAGCCAAAGTAAAGCAGCGATGGTTCGGTTATGACATCTGCGTCTGTCACTGTTTGACCAGCTGCGTTCACAAGCTCGAACGGGCCGCCGATCGCGCCTGCGCCGCCAGCAACGGTACTGGCTCGGCACTGCGCAAACTGGTCGTCAGACTTGCCCATTTCGGTGGCGATCCACACGCCTCCCATGAGCCCGACAACTGCGGCAACGGCCAAAATCGCTATAAGACGCGGTGACATCGTGATCTCTCCTGATGAGCCTGTGCTTGATCCTATCAAACTGCAGTCCTAACGTCCTGCGGCATGGTTGCAACTCAACAAGCGGTGATAGGGTGGCTGAACTTAATTTCAGAATGACGTCGGACGGAACACGCGCGAACTGGATCAGGCTAAGATCGATCATCCTGGTTCGCTGGTTCGCGATTGCGGGCCAGCTGACCGCCATTACCGTGGCGCAAAGACTTTACGGACTGCAGCTCGAACTGGGCTTGTGTTACCTGGTGATCGGCGCGTCCGTCATTGCCAACCTGATTTTTACGTTCGTCTACCCAGAAAACAAAAGGCTTACCGAAACTCAGAACATGCTCACCGTCCTGTTCGATCTGTTGCAACTGGGTGTGTTGTTGTTCCTGACGGGCGGTCTGCACAATCCGTTTGCTTTGCTGCTCTTGGGACCGGTAACAATTTCCGCCGCGGTTCTGACACTGCGATCGACTGTTTTTCTGGGGGCAACAGCGATCATGGTGGTGTCGATCCTTGCGCAGTTTCACTTTGAACTGAGAACCGAGCAAGGCTTTATCCTCGCGATCCCGGATGTGTTCATCTACGGCAACTGGACCGCCCTGATCATCGCTATTGTCTTTATTAGTGCCTATTCCGTGCGCGTAACTTCTGAGATCAACACCATGTCCGATGCGCTTTCGGCCAGCCAGATGGCTCTGTCGCGCGAACAGAAACTGACCGACCTTGGGGGTGTTGTTGCTGCTGCTGCGCACGAGCTTGGCACACCGCTGGCCACAATCAAACTGGCAAGCAGTGAATTGCACGAAGAACTCTCAGACCGGCCAGACCTACAGGAGGATGCGCTGCTGATCCGGGAACAGGCAGACCGTTGCCGTGACATTCTACGAGACATGGGCCGCGCCGGAAAAGATGATTTGCAGTTGCGTCAGGCGCCTTTGCGCACCGTGTTGGAAGAAGCCGCAGAGCCGCACATGGACCGTGGCAAACATATCGAGTTTTTTCTGACCGGCCTTGAGGTCACGCAACCTGCCATTTTGCGCAAACCCGAGATCATCCATGGCCTACGCAACCTGATCCAGAACGCTGTTGATTTCGCCACAGATCAAATCTGGGTCGAAGCGAGCTGGACAGACACCTCCGTTACCTTGCGTATCATGGATGACGGCTCCGGGTTTCCGCCACACCTGTTAGGCCGTATCGGCGATCCATTCATGCGACGCCGGCGCAGCGGGTCAGATGCTGGCAAACGCCCGGGATACGAGGGCATGGGGTTGGGTCTGTTCATTGCCAAGACACTGCTGGAACGGACGGGCGCAGAGCTCAGCTTTGCTAATGGTCGCGAACCTGCTGCATACGCCACTGAGAGCGCAGATCCCGGCATCGGTGCCATTGTCGAAGTGAAATGGCCACGTGAAAGTATCGATCCAACGCTGAGCGATGTGCCTTTGGTCATTGGCAAAAACAAACGCATCGAAGCATAGGCCCACGTTGGTCGGATAACATCCGTTAACAATGCATTAACCATGTCATGCGAACTTCCGTAATCGATAAGACGGAGTCCTGCGGACAAGATGGAGCTATTTGAAATAGCATTGATCACTGGCGCGGCTGCAACCAGTACGCTGTGTGCGGTTCTGTGGGTTCTCAAGCTGCATAACCGCGCTCAGCCGCAAGCGCTTCCTATGGATACAGGTTCTGCCCAGCGCGTTTCCTTTTTGTTTGAAAATAACGCTTTGCACCATGTGTCGGATATCGCGGGCAAACGATTTCGCGTGACACCAGGGATTGATGACTGGTGCAGTCTGCGTGACAAGCTGATCGCCCGATTTCCCGGTATTCCGGAAACCATTAGTCAGGCAGACATCGGAACGACAAACATTCCCGCGCGCCAGATCGAAGATACAGCGACACTCCAACTCACGCGCAATGGCGCATTCTTGCGCGTCAACGTGCTGGAAAACGGCAGACATTCCCCGGAACAGACGGAACAACTGAAAAAGATCCAGATTGACCTCGAAAACCTGACACGGGCGAGCGATACGACCCCGCATGCAATCTGGCAGATTGACCATGACGGGCAGGTTGCATGGCACAACAAGGCCTATCGGGATCTCTACCAGCGAATGCACGTATCCGAGCCTGATCCGTCAAAGCCGGTCTTTACCGCCACCGAAGGGCTGAACGAACAGGATGAACGGCAGAGGGTCATAACGACCTCTCCCGAAGACGGGCAAAAGGATTGGTACGACATCAGCGCCATGCGCGTGGACGGATATACGGTTTTCCACGCCATTGACGTCAACGCCGTCGTCAAATCCGAAATTGCGCAGCGCAACTTTGTCCAGACACTGGCCAAGACATTTGCCCAACTTTCCATCGGGTTGGCAATTTTTGATCGAAACGGCCAGCTTGCCCTTTTCAATCCTGCGCTGATTGATCTGACCGATCTGCCAGCAGATTTTCTGAGCGGAAGACCAACACTGATGTCATTCTTCGACCGCATCCGCGAAAACCGCAGAATGCCGGAACCCAAGAATTACCAGTCGTGGCGGCAGCAAATTTCCGAGGTCATCGCAGCCGCCACCGACGGACGGTATCAGGAAACATGGACATTGGAGACCGGCCAGACCTATCGGGTTAACGGTCGGCCCCATCCGGATGGCGCCATCGCCTTTCTGATCGAGGACATCACAGCAGAGGTCTCACTGACACGGAATTTCCGTGCCGAGTTGGAACTGGGCCAGTCCCTTATGGACACTCTTGAAGAAGGGCTTGTGGTGTTTTCTTCTTCTGGTGTGCTGACCTTTTGCAACGCGTCCTATCGCCAGTTGTGGGGGCTTGATCCGGAAAACTCCTTTGCGGATGTCTCAATCGTCGATTGCGTCCGCGAATGGAAAGCGCTGTGCAAGCCCGGTGCCAGATGGGCCGCCATGACCGATTTCGTGCTCGATTTCGGTGAAAGCGCAAGTTGGGATATGCCGGTGGAAATGAAGGCCGGCACATGGCTGGAATGTACCGTATCCCGCATCGGATCGGGTGCGACGGTAATCCGATTTACCCAGACCAACCCCCTGCCCGCCAAGGCGCGGCGGACGACTGGAACACAAATGGATACTCCCGCCAGATAATGGCTTGCAGGCACCTCATTGCACGTTATGCATGAGGTATGGTTGCTGCACGACTTAGCTTTACTTCGCTTTCAGCCGACGCGCTGACTGACATCGCACGCGCACTGGCCGGCACGCTGTCATCGGGCGATGTTATTTTGCTCTCCGGCGACGTTGGCGCTGGAAAAACGCATTTCGCACGCGCGCTGATACAGTCCATCTTGCCAGAGCCGGAAGACGTCCCCTCGCCCACATTCACTCTGGTTCAGACCTACGACACCACACGCGGACCGCTTTGGCATACCGACCTGTATCGCCTCGCGTCCACCTATGAATTGGAAGAGCTTGGTCTCTTCGAGGCCTTTGACACGGCGATCTGCCTTGTGGAGTGGCCCGACCGGTTGGGGAACGAAGCACCGCAAAATGCACTTTGCATTGCGCTGACCTCCAGCGACGGAGGTGATACGCGATCCATGGATATTTCGTGGCAAGATGACCGCTGGAATGCCAAGCTCGATCAATGGGCCACCGCATGACACGTCAGGAAGCGCGCGAACAATTTATCAAAACCGCCGGCTGGGCCTCGGCACAGGTCATACCGCTGGCCGGCGACGCATCAAACAGGCGGTACCTGCGGCTCCGGTCAGGCGAAGGATCAACCGCCGTAGTCATGGATGCGCCACCCGATCGCGGAGAAGATGTTCGTCCGTTCGTCAGCATCGCCGAGCATCTATACCGCTCAGGTCTGAGCGCCCCGAAAATTATCGCACAGGATGCCGAAAGCGGCTTTCTATTGATCGAAGATTTGGGTGATGCACTTTTTGCCAAGGAGATGGAGCGCGACCCGAACCTGATCGCACCCCTGTACGAAGCCGCAACAGACGTGCTCACATATCTGCATGGCGTGAATGCGCCGCCGTTGTCTGTCTATGACAGCGCCACCACGGTACCGCTCGCTGCGCTGGCCTTTGACTGGTACCAACTTGGCGCCACCGGCGCGGTGGACAGGGCGGCACAATCAGAATTCTGCGAAGCTTTCGAAGCTGTCATTAAACCATACGATTCCGATCTTTCGGTATTGATCCAGCGCGACTACCACGCCGAAAACCTGATTTGGCTGCCACAGCGTGAAGGCGTCGCACGGGTTGGCTTGCTTGATTTCCAAGACGCGATGATCGGCCATGCCGCCTATGATCTCGTGTCGATTCTTCAGGATGCGCGGCGCGACGTCGGTGCAGACATCGAGGCCCGCATGCTAGATCGGTTTATCGCAAAAAACGCTCTGGTTAGAGACGATTTTCTAGCCGCCTATGCGGTTTTTGGTGCCCAGCGCAATCTGCGCATTCTCGGCGTTTTTGCGCGCCTGTGTCTACGCGATCGAAAGGCGCATTACGTCGATATGATCCCGCGCGTCTGGGGCCATGTGCAGACCAACCTGCGCCACCCCGCGCTGCGCAATGTGGCTCGAATTCTGAACGCATCGCTTCCAGCGCCGACAGGCGATGTTTTGAAAACACTGACTGCAAAGTGTGGCTCATGCAGTGGTCCGTAATGATTTTCGCAGCCGGTTTTGGCACGCGCATGAAACACCTCACGCGTGACCGCCCGAAACCGATGGTCGTTGTCGCGGGACGGCCGCTCATCGATCACGCCCGTGATCTTGCACGCGATTTGCCTGCCCTACGCGTGGTGGCCAACCTGCACTACAAACCGCAACCTTTATTGGATCATCTAAGGGACAGCGAGGTCGACACTGTTCTGGAAAGTCCCGAGATTCTCGACACCGGCGGCGGTCTGCGGAATGCGCTCCCGTTATTGGGCAACAAGCCGGTCATGACACTGAACAGCGATGCACTTTGGGCTGGCCTGAACCCGTTGCGTCTTTTGGCGCAGGCGTGGCGACCCGATGAGATGGACGCGCTTTTGATGGGTATCAACCCAGCCCGTGCAGTAGGGTCGGAAAGCGTCGGAGACTTCACACCTGATGCGGAAGGGCGCGTCACCCGCGGGCCCGGTCTGATCTATGGCGGCGCACAGATCATCAAAACGGATCTCTTGGGCGAGATACCGGACACCACATTTTCGCTTAATCTGTTGTGGGATATGATCGGACAGAAAAACAGGCTCTACGCAATGGAATATTCCGGTTTTTGGGCTGATGTTGGCCACCCGGACGGCATAGAATCCGCCGAGGCAATGCTGGAGGCGCATCGTGTTTGAGCCTCAACCAAAACCTCGTGTTTTCGGCGTATCGCCCGGCGTGGATTTTCCGCGTGCTCTTTATGACGGGCTTTGCGCTCGTACCGATGGGTCCGCCGCCGCGGCGCTAGCCGGCACCAACGTGATCGTGAACACAACTCGGATGCAACGCCGGATCATGCAGCTGTTTCACGAGGGCCCGCCAAAGATCTTGCCGCGGTTGCATCTTCTGACCCAGCTTGGCGCATTGGAACCAACAATCCAGCTGCCACCCGCAGTGTCTCCATTACGCCGGCGTCTCGAGCTGATTTCATTGGTGTCGCAACTCATCGATGCGCAGCCCGATCTTGCCCCCCGCACATCGCTTTACGATCTGACGGACAGCCTTGCCGCCTTGATGGATGAGATGCAGGGCGAGGGGGTTTCAGCGGACGCCATCGAAACGCTGGATGTCTCGGATGCGTCCGGTCACTGGCAGCGCGCACAGACCTTTATCAGGATTGCACAGGATTATCTGTCGCGGACGACGTCCGAACCCGACAAGGAAACCCGACAACGACAGCTTGTTCTGGCGCTTGCGGCACATTGGGAAGCCAATCCACCGCAACAACCGATCATTCTTGCCGGGTCAACCGGGTCGCGCGGCACCACGTTGTTGTTGATGGAAGCAATCGCAACGTTACCGCAGGGCGCCATTGTCCTGCCCGGGTTCGACACGGACATGCCGCGCAGCGCGTGGGCGCATCTGAACGATGCCATGCTATCGGAAGATCACCCGCAATACCGGTTTCACAAACTGCTGTGCAGTTTGTCGATCACGCGAAGCGATGTGATGCAGTGGCAAGAAACCCCGCCGCCGTCACCCGCACGCAACGCGCTGGTTTCCTTGTCGCTGCGCCCCGCACCTGTCACCGACGCGTGGCTTGCCGAAGGACCAAAACTGCCGGACCTGCAAGAGGCGACCCGCGAGATTACCCTGCTCGAAGCGCCAAGCCCCCGAAGCGAAGCGCTCGCCATTGCATTGCGACTGCGCAAGGCAGCCGAAGACGGACAGAAAGCGGCAGTTATCTCACCCGATCGGATGCTGACGCGTCAAATTACAGCTGCCTTGGACCAGTGGGACATTGTGCCTGATGATTCTGCGGGCATGCCGTTGCACCTGAGCCCGCCGGGCCGTTTTCTGCGTCACACCGCAGCCCTGTTGCACCGCAGACTGGACGCGGAAGCTTTATTGACGCTGCTCAATCATCCACTTGCCCATAGCGCGTCAGATCGCGGCTCACACGTGTTCAACACGCAACGCCTTGAAGTGGCGATCCGCGCGCAGGGCTTGCCGTACCCAGACGCGGCGAGCGTCGCTGCCGTGATGCAAAATCAATTGAAGTCACCTGAGGATCAGGCAGGTATTGATCGCTGGGCGGCTTGGGTCGGCGCGGCTTTTTGCAGCCACGCCGCTGTTGATACCCGCCCGCTTGAGGACTGGGTAGAGGAGCATATTGCCTTGTCAGAGACGATTTCTCGAGGCGTGGATGGTGTTGATGCCGGCGAGCTGTGGGAAAAGAAAGCCGGACAAGAAGCGTGGACGGTGATGGAGACGCTGCGTGCGCAAGCGAAATACGGCGGGGACATGAGCGGGCGTGACTATGCCGACCTTGTCGGCGCGCTGCTTGCTGAGGGTGAAGTGCGCGACCGCGATGCCCCGCATCCTAACATCATGATCTGGGGCACGCTCGAAGCGCGGGTGCAGGGCGCCGATCTGGTGATTCTGGCTGGTCTCAACGACGGAACCTGGCCAGAAGCGCCCGCGCCTGATCCATGGCTCAACCGCAGCATGCGGCACAAGGCAGGTTTGTTGCTGCCGGAACGCCGCATCGGTTTGTCCGCGCATGATTACCAGCAAGCGGTTGCCGCCCCCGAGGTCTGGATAACCCGTTCGATCCGGTCGGATGATGCGGAAACCGTTGCATCGCGGTGGATCAACAGGTTGCAAAACCTGCTCAGCGGACTGCCCATGCTCGACGGTCCCAAGCTTCTGAGCGCAATGATTGATCGGGGTAACATCTGGCTGGACCATGCTGCCGCTTTTGAGGCAACCGATCCGCGCCCGTCTGCCACGCGGCCCTCGCCGCGACCACCGGTAACGGCCCGACCCACCCGACTTTCGGTGACGGAAATCAAACGACTAATCCGTGATCCTTATGGCGTCTACGCCCGACGAATCCTTGGATTGAAAAAGCTCGGGCCACTGGTGCAGACGCCCGATGCGCTGCTACGCGGAACGGTGCTGCACATCGTTATGGAAAATTTCGTCAAGGAGTCTGCAGATGACCCGTCGCGCATCACCGTTGAACGGCTTGTTGGCTTAACAGAAGAGATTCTGGCCAACGAAGTGCCTTGGCCTGCCGCACGGCAACTGTGGGCCGCACGGTTGTCGCGTATCGCAGACTGGTTTGTAGCCAGAGAATTGAAGCGGCGGCAGTTGGCAACGCCCTATGCCTTTGAAAAGGAGGCCCGCGGCCTGCTGAAGTGGCCCGAACTCAATTTCGAATTGTCGGCCGAGGCAGACCGGATTGACCGAACCGATACCGGCGAAGTGCTGATATACGATTACAAAACCGGTGACCCGCCCTCGCAACGGCAGCAAGCCAAGTTTGACAAACAACTCCTGATCGAAGCTGCGATGATCGAAGAAGGCGCCTTTCAAAAGATCGGTGTCGCGCACGTGAACGATGCCGTATTCATCGGATTAGGGACGAAACCCTCGGAAGAACCCGCGCCGATAATGACAGAGCCCACCGCCAAGGTTCTTGGTGAACTGCGCGCGCTTATCGAGGCGTACAAATCTGTAGGGCAGGGATTTACCGCGCGGCGTATGATGGAAAAAGACGTCTACGGCAGCGATTTCGACCTGTTGTCCAGATTTGGCGAGTGGGACGAAACAGATGATCCGGTACCGGAGGATCTGAAATGACGGGGCGCGATGATGCAACCTCTGCTCAGATCAAAGCCGCGCGCCCTGATGCCTCGACATGGCTGGCGGCCAATGCGGGCTCCGGCAAAACACGGGTTCTGACAGACAGGGTCGCACGTCTTTTGCTGGATGGCGTAGAGCCGCAACACATCCTGTGCCTGACCTACACCAAAGCCGCCGCTTCGGAGATGCAGAACCGGCTGTTCAAACGTTTGGGCGAATGGGCAATGCGGGAGGATGAAGCCCTACGCGGATCACTGACGGAACTAGGTGCAACCGGAGAGATTACCCCGGACAGGTTGCGTGACGCGCGCACGCTCTTTGCCCGCGCAATCGAAACACCCGGCGGCCTCAAAATCCAGACAATCCACTCGTTCTGCGCGTCGCTCCTGCGCCGTTTTCCGCTCGAAGCAGGGGTCAGCCCCCAATTCAAAGAGATCGAAGACCGCGCCGCCGAATTATTGCGCGCCGAGATCATTGATCAAATGGCTGAAGGGCCACAGGCCTCTTTGATCAAACAACTTGCGATACACAGCACCGGTCAGGATTTTGACCGTCTGACAAAAGCTGTCATCCAGCACAGAGACGGCTTTGCACATCCGGTCAGCCTCGGCGATCTTTTGGCCAGCTTTGGCCACGCACCCGATCTAACGGTGGCTGACATCGAAATGACTGCGTTTCAGGGGGACGAGAAAGCGCTTATTGACCGGATTGTTCCGCAAATGCTGGCCAAGGGCGGCAACGACGGAAAAGCCGCGGCAGCACTCGGCGAAATCACCGAATTTACCATCGACTGTCTGCCCGTACTCGAAAAATGCTTCCTCTTCGGAAAAAGCGCAAAGAACCCGTTTTCGGCCAAGTTAGACTCTTTTCCAACCAAGCCCATGCGCGAAATGCTGGGTGAGGCAATGGATTCTCTGAACGCTTTCATGCAGCGGGTGGAAAACGCGCGCGATGTCCGCCTTGCTTTGATTGCCGCACAGAAAAGCCATGCGTTGCACCAGTTTGCCCATGCGTTTGTCAGCCAATATGAGGCGCAAAAGCTGGCCCGCGGCTGGCTCGACTTTGACGATCTAATCGACAAAGCCCGGCAGCTGCTGACCGACCCGGCGGTTGCCGCATGGGTGCTTTTCCGGATCGACGGTGGCATTGATCATATCCTCGTGGACGAAGCACAGGACACCAGCCCGGCTCAATGGGACGTGATTTCGAAACTTGCCGCAGAATTCACCAGCGGGCAGGGCGCCCGCGAGGACATAGACCGGACGATATTTGTTGTCGGTGACAAAAAGCAGTCCATCTATTCGTTTCAGGGCGCTGATCCACGCGAATTCGATCGTATGCAGGCTGATTTCAAACAGCGGATCGAAGATGCGGGCAAGACCTTTCAAAGCGAGACGCTGCGCTATTCATTCCGGTCATCCGAGGCAATCTTGCGCGTCGTCGATCAGGCATTCGAAGGGCAGGGTGAGGCCGGCTTTGCAAGCGACGCTGCCCATATCGCGTTCAAATCCGCGCTTCCCGGTCGTGTTGATCTCTGGCCCTTGGTGGAGGCGCAACAAGATGAGGATGACCGGGTTTGGTACGATCCGATTGACCGGAAAAGTGCGACGCATCACACCAAAATCTTGGCCAATCGGATCGCGCAACAAATCGAAGAAATGGTCAGGAAGGGCGAGACAATACCTGATGCGGACTCAAAGACGCACAGGGCGTTTCGCCGCCCCGTTCGCTTCGGTGATTTTCTGATCCTTGTACAGCGACGCTCCGACCTTTTTGCAGAGATCATTCGCGCCTGCAAAACGCGTGAACTGCCCATTGCTGGTGCAGACCGGCTCAAAGTGGGCGGCGAACTGGCCGTACGCGATCTGGCAGCGCTTTTATCCTTTCTCGCCGTGCCTGATGATGACCTGTCGCTGGCTTCAGCTCTGAAATCGCCCCTTTTCGGGTGGACCGAACAGGATTTGTTCACCCTTGCGCATGATCGCGGCGACAAGACACTGTGGCAAACCTTGCGCGGGCAGGCCAAGGAATACCCCGATACGATCGCGATGCTTGTTGATTTACGAGATCGGACAGATTTTCTGCGGCCTTACGACCTTATTGAACGCATCCTGACGCGGCACAAAGGACGCCGAAATCTGTTGGCCCGTCTCGGTGCCGAAGCCGAGGACGGGATAAATGCGCTTTTGTCCCAAGCCCTCGCATATGAACGCAACGCGGTGCCAAGTCTGACGGGTTTCCTTGTGTGGATGGAAACCGACGACCTTGAGATCAAGCGCCAGATTGACAGCGCGTCGGATCAGATCAGGGTTATGACGGTTCATGGCGCAAAAGGTCTCGAAGCTCCCATTGTGATCCTTCCCGATTGTGGCGACCGTCCGGTGCAGATCAAAGACGAGATTATCCGCATGGACGGCATACCATTGTGGAAGACGTCCGCAGATGATCTGCCCGACAGCATGTCCAATGCCCTTGGCCACATAAAGCAACAGCAGACCGAAGAACGGCTTCGGCTCTTGTATGTGGCTCTAACGAGGGCTGAAAAGTGGCTTATCGTGGCCGCGGCGGGCAAGGCAACTTTGGGCGGGGATAGCTGGTATCAGATGGTCGACGCAGCAATTACAGCCGCCGGCGCAAAAGATACCGAGTTTCAGGGATTGTCGATAAGGCGCCATGCACATCTGGAGTGGGACGCGCTCCCGCTTGAGGCGGCCAGTGCCAAAACCAAGATGCACCGCCCACTTGATCCCTGTTTCTCCACCCCCGCACCATCTGCGCCGGAAAAACTTCAGACGATTGCCCCGTCTGAGTTGGGCGGCGATAAGGCCTTGCCGGGAGAAACCCTGCGCAGCGACCAGCACGCCAAGGATTACGGTACACTGGTGCACTGGATGATCGAAGTTTTTGCCGAAACACCGGCAGAGGCCTGGCAAAGCATTGCGTTAAATGCGCCGATGGGCGTGTGTCCGGAGCCAGATCGCGATGCCGCCGTGGCAGAGGCTGGGGCCGTACTTTCCGCAGAAGGGTTGAAGTGGATATTCGCGCCGGGGTCACTGGCAGAGGTGCCCATTTCGGCACCTTTCGGCGCGCACAGGCTGAACGGTAAAATCGATCGGCTCATCGTCGCAGATGATCACGTCTGGGCCATTGATTTTAAAACCAACGCCACCGTACCAGCCCAAGCCACGGATTGCCCCACAGGTATCTTGCGGCAGCTGGCAGCCTATGCGCACGCGTTGAAACAGATTTATCCGGAAAAGAGCATCAAGCTGGGTATTCTGTGGACAAATACGGGCCTCTTTATGCCGGTTGAGCACGAGATCGTGACAAATGCACTTCGTGGTACTCCATATCTTGACGCCGGAACGCCGGCTTCATAGGTTCACCATCTAACCAAAGCGCCTTTAGGAGAACTAGGATGGCCACGCTAGCAGTAACGGACGATACGTTCGACGCAGAAGTGAAGAATTCCGATATCCCCGTTGTGGTGGATTTCTGGGCAGAGTGGTGCGGCCCCTGCAAGCAGATTGGCCCCTCTCTCGAAGAGTTGTCGGCCGAAATGGACGGCAAGGTAAAAATCGTGAAGGTCAACGTGGACGAAAACCCGAATTCGCCCGCGCAGATGGGCGTACGCGGTATTCCTGCGTTGTTTATCTTCAAAGACGGTCAGGTCGTGTCGAACATGGCGGGCGCCAAGCCAAAAGCGGCCCTGCAAAGCTGGATCGAAGAATCGATCTGATCACAGCGAGAATGCAATCAAGAAAGAGCACCCAACCGGGTGCTCTTTTTTATTGTGCGAGCTGTGCTGCGATCTCGGCCATTCCTGCATCAAAGATGCTTCCGACAAACGCTTCCATCTCAGGGTCATCGGATTTGAACCGTGTGGTCCAAGTAATGGTTGTTGCATCGCCAGCAGTCACAGAAAGCGTGCCCACATATCTCTCGATCGGCAGGGGCGATGTTTCGATCGAATACGTGTATGACAAACCCGATTCAGAAGCGACGCGTTTTTCAAGGAACTCTGCACCGTCAGCCAGTTGCAGCACACGATGCAATCCGCCTTCTATAACCTTGAGATCACAAGCGGTAATCGCAGGGTGCCAGTCATCAATATCGCAAAAATCTCCGATGAGATGCCATACCGTTTGCGACGATGCGTTGGTTTCAAGGGTTCGGCTCACGGAATAAGTTTCCGCCAGACTACCAGTCGCAAACACACCAAAAACACAGAACACAGAAACTGGAATTACGTGTTTCATTGTATATTCCTTGTTCAAATTAGTGTTGGGAACGTGCGGAAAGGGTATCAGCGCCCCTGCCTTAGTCAACTTTTGCCCTGTCAGATGCCGATTCCGCACCTTGTGCCAGTGTGTCCGGCTTGCCATATAACCGCCATCACGACAGGAGAGCGAAAATGACCCGCGAAGAGTTTCCCGGCTGGCACGGAACGACAATCATCGGCGTAAAGAAGGGCGGCGAAGTGGTTATTGCCGGTGACGGGCAGGTTTCTTTGGGACAGACAGTCATCAAGGGTACGGCGCGCAAGGTACGCAGGCTCAGCCCTGGCGGGTATGACGTTGTTGCCGGATTTGCCGGATCAACCGCAGACGCTTTTACATTGCTTGAGCGCCTCGAAACCAAACTTGAGGCGACACCCGGCCAGCTTGCCCGCGCAAGCGTCGAACTGGCAAAGGACTGGCGCACTGACAAATACCTGCAAAAGCTCGAAGCGATGCTGATCGTATCGGATGGCAAGGACATGTTCGTGATTACCGGCGCAGGTGATGTTCTTGAGCCTGAACACAACGTCGCCGCCATCGGGTCTGGCGGAAATTTTGCGCTTGCCGCTGCCCGTGGCATGATGGAGAGCGACAAAGATGCTGAATCTGTCGCACGGGATGCGATGGCAATCGCCGCAGATATTTGTGTTTACACCAACGGCAACCTGACCGTCGAAAGGATCAGCGCGTGATCGAACGCGACGATCTGCGCGCATCAGTTGCCGCGGGTATACTGACGGAGGCGCAAGCGGCCTCCCTGATCAGCCTCGCCGACAGTCGCCGTGGCGCGCGCGAAAACCTTGAACCCGGCGATGAACCGTTTGAGCTGTTCAAAGGGTTCAACGAGATTTTCATCGTCGTTGGTCTGGCGATTCTGACAACCGGCTGGGTCGGTATCGTGACCTTTCTGGCGCTCGACAACGCCACCCGCCTCGCCCAAGTCCTGATCTGGAGCAGTCTGGCCGGCGCTGTCATCCTATGGTTTTTGGCAGAATACTTTGTGCGACGCCGCCGCATGGTTGCCCCCGCCATAGCCTTGACGCTTCTGTTTGCGGGAAACGCGGCCTACGGTTTTTCCGGCGCGATGGCCGAAGTGTTCATGGTGGCACGCGGCGACAACAGCAGTCTGCCTCTGCCGTTGACTTACGCCACCGCCGCACTGCTGGTTTTCTGGTGGCGTTTTCGCGTGCCCTTTGCCCTTGCCGTCATCGCACTGGCAGCCTTTGCGATCTCGATCTTGATCGCGGCCAATACCGCAGGCGCCCCTGAAAGCACGCGCGAGCTGTTCTTGTTATCCGCAGATGGGCCATTCGCGTTAATAACGCTTGGTTTGGGTGTCGTGGTATTTGTGGCTGCGATGGCTTTCGACATGTCCGACCCTCACCGGGTGACGCGGCGTGCGGCGAACGGTTTCTGGCTGCATGTGATCGCCGCCCCCGCCTTGGTCAACACTATCGCACTTAGCCTTTTGAACAGTGATGCATCAGGCTCTGTTCTGGTGCTTTTTGCTGTATTGGCAACCATCGCTATGGTGGCAATTATCATCGACCGGCGGTCGTTCCTGATCGCGGCCATCGGTTACATCGTGATCCTGAGCAGCACCGTTTTCGAAGGCGAAGGCGCGGTCTTTACCGTGTTTGGTCTTGGTGTTTTCCTGCTGTTGCTGGGCGCTCGATGGGAAAGCATCCGCGCCCGCCTGATGTCTGTGTTGCCAGGTTTCATCCCCCGCCACAGGCTGCCGCCGTCAGTGTGACTTTCACACCGGAACCGCCGACCCCAGGGGAAGTCGGCGGCTGGTCTCCGGCAGGCGCTCGGCGTCAGAATTTGGCGACCGCCAAAGGAACATTGTACTTTTCGCTCCAAACCCAGACTTCGTTATAGTCATCGGGGTTGATGCCAGCGGGCACCTCATAGCTTGACGCACCGCTGTTCGATTTCAGCAGACCCATAAGCGTTTTGGAATCGTAGCCATCTTTGCCAAGCGCGATTTTCGGATCGGGCGCACCGGCGAATTTGAAATCATCCAGCAGGTTGACGACATAGCCGCTGCCTTTCTTTGCAATTTCTGCACGGCCCGATACAGCGTAGCTGTTCCGCTTTACGAACGACGCGACACGTCCGTGGCCACCTGCGATGGCGGGCAGGGCGATCGAGGCGGCTCCTGTGGTTACAGCAAACTTCAAAAATGCGCGGCGGTCCATGGGGTATCTCCTTTCGCGGAACGTTGCGATAGAGTTAAAGCTACGCCCCGGCCCGCCACATTTCATCGGGCCTCTCGGGCCTGTGATGCGCGGGGATGATTTCGTGTACCCGGTTGCTGTTTTTCGCAGTGGTAATTACATGGCCTGTAACATTCATCTCAAGGATACGACCGTGACAGACCTCACGCCACGCGAAATTGTTTCAGAACTGGACCGCTTCATCATAGGGCAAAAGGATGCAAAGCGTGCTGTTGCAGTGGCACTGCGTAACCGCTGGCGCCGAAAACAGTTGGGCGATGACCTGCGCGATGAAGTCTATCCAAAAAACATTTTGATGATCGGGCCCACCGGCGTGGGCAAAACAGAGATCAGCCGCCGTTTGGCAAAACTTGCCCGCGCTCCGTTTTTGAAGGTCGAGGCGACCAAGTTTACCGAAGTTGGCTACGTCGGCCGCGACGTTGAACAGATCATTCGCGATCTTGTCGACGTGGCGATCAACACCACCCGCGAATACATGCGCGAAGACGTAAAGACCAACGCGCATGAAGCTGCAGAAGAGCGCGTTATCAGCGCGATTGCAGGCGAGGACGCGCGGGAAGCTACCCGCGAGATGTTCCGTAAAAAGCTCAAAGCCGGAGAACTGGATGATACTATCATCGAGCTGGATGTAGCGGACACGTCAAATCCTTTCCCGATGATGGATATACCCGGTCAACCCGGCGGCGGCATGGGAATGATGAACCTTGGCGACATCTTTGGCAAAGCTCTTGGCGGACGTACCTCCCGCAAGAAGATGACTGTCGCTCAAAGCTATGAAATCCTGATCGGTGAAGAGGCTGACAAGCTTTTGGATGACGAAACGGTAACGCGCGCCGCAATCGAAGCGGTAGAGCAGAACGGGATTGTTTTTCTCGACGAGATCGACAAGGTTTGCGCGCGTTCTGATGCGCGCGGCGCCGATGTCAGCCGCGAAGGCGTTCAGCGTGACCTGTTACCCCTGATCGAAGGCACCATTGTTTCGACCAAACACGGCCCGATCAAGACAGACCATATTCTCTTTATTGCGTCGGGCGCGTTTCACATCGCAAAGCCTTCTGATCTGCTGCCCGAGTTGCAGGGCCGGCTGCCAATCCGGGTCGAGCTGCGCGCCCTTACTGAAGAGGACTTTGTGCGGATCCTGACCGAAACCGACAATGCGCTTACGCTGCAATACACCGCGCTAATGGGTACCGAAGAGGTAAAAGTCACCTTTACCGAAGAAGGGATCGCGGCGCTGGCAAAGATCGCCGCCGAAGTGAACCAATCCGTCGAAAACATCGGTGCCCGCAGGCTTTATACTGTGATGGAGCGTGTGTTCGAGGAACTCAGCTTTACCGCACCGGACAGGGCAGGCGAAGAAATCGTCGTAGATGCCGGGTTCGTCGATAAAAATCTCGGTGCGCTCACCAAGTCTACGGATATCAGCCGCTACGTGCTTTAAGCCTTTCCAAAGCACGCCCAGCCTGCAACAGCTTGGCCATGGGGTATCTGCGCTTTCTTATCGAGAACCGGCTGTTCCTGCTGGCGGGGTTTTTGTTGTGCTTTACCTCGTCTTTTGGGCAGACCTATTTCATCTCGCTCTTCGCCAGCGAAATCAAAGACACGTTTTCGGTCACCGATGGCGGGTGGGGTCTGGTCTATACGATCGGCACGACGCTGTCGGCGGTAACAATGATCTGGGCTGGCGCGCTGACTGACCGGTTCAGGGTTCGACAGCTTTCGCTTTACGTGATGATCCTTCTTGCCGCAGCCTGCCTCGCCATGGCGTGGGTTCCAGGGAATGCCGCAATGCTGGTATTCGTCATCTTTGCCTTGCGCCTGATGGGGCAGGGAATGATGTCGCAACTGGGGGCCGTGGCGATGTCGCGGTGGTTTGTCGCGGCGCGCGGTCGCGCGATTTCACTGGCATCGATGGGGTTTGCTGTGGGGCAGGCGATCTTGCCCATCATTTTCGTTGCGTTACTGGCGCTTTTCGACTGGCGCTTTCTGTGGGTTATCGCTGCTGTCTGCGTTGTTGCGGCCATACCTGTCATGCAATCCCTCCTGCGACAGGAGAGGACACCGCAAAGCATGGCCGATGACACGCAAAGCCTTGGCATGGGTGCGCGCCACTGGACCCGGATCGAATTGCTGCGTCATCCGCTTTTTTACATGCTCATTCCTCTCGTCCTCGGGCCCGCAGCCTGGGGAACCGCGCTATTCTTTCAGCAAGTTCACCTCACCGAAGTCAAAGGCTGGTCACTGGCTTCTTACGTCGCGTTGATGCCGATTTACACAGCCGTGGCGATCGCCTTCACCTTTGTTACCGGTTGGGCGATTGACAGGTTTGGCGTCAAGTGGGTGGTGCCATTTCAAATGATCCCCTTCGGTGTCTCGTTCCTCATTCTGTCCTTTGCAGAGACTATTTTTGCGGCAGGTGTCGGGCTTGTGGTCTTTGGTATCGGGCAGGGTATGCAGGGCCCCGCGACCACCGCATTCTGGGCGGTATTTTACGGCACCCGGCACCTTGGCGCGATCAAGGCCGCCGCAGCAGCGCTCATGGTGTTCGGCTCAGCCATAGGGCCCGGCATTACCGGTGCGCTGATTGATCTGGGCATCGATTTTCCGGACCAGATGATACCGATTGCGGTTTTCTATTTTGCTGGCGCTCTACTGGCGGGTCTCGGCATCCTGCGCTACCAGCGCGACCTGCCTACCGCTGACGTCTGAGGTAGACATAGTAGGCACCGCTGCCGCCGTGGCTTCCGTGGGCTGGCGTCACCTGCATGACAATCGACTTTAAAGGTATCTGGGCCAACCACTGCGGAACCTGATGGCGCAATACGCCAAACCGCACGGGAATGGGCCCGCCGTCATCCCGCTCTTTGCCCTTGCCGGTGATGACAAGAACCAACCGTTTGCCACTGCCGTGAGACGACAAAATAAAACGCGTTAACGCCCCATGTGCGCGGTCCAGCGTCATGCCGTGCAGATCAATGCGCCCTTCGGGCTTTAGCTTGCCACGCTGCATCTTGCCGAAAGTCTTACGGTCCATCTGAACCGGTGCCTGACGCAACTGTTCTGGCAACGACGGGTTAAGGTTGTACGTCACCTGGCGCGCTGCAGGTTTCGGCGGTGTCTTACCGTCAAGCGTGATCTTAGGCTTTTCCACCCGCGATTTCACAGGCGGCTTGGGCGCATAGGCCTTAGGATCGAAGGTTTCCGCTTGGCGCAGGGGTTCTGTACGGTCAGCTACCTTTTTCCATAGCGCCTCTTCGTCGGAACTCAGTTTGCGGCGGCGGCTCATTCAGCACCTGCAGGCAACATCGCATAGGCACGCTGAATGGGTAGCAAAACAATCAACCGGCCCGGATCTTTCAAGCGCCCCGCTGCGCGACCTGCCGCATCGCCTGTTCCAAAAAAGATGTCAGCCCGCTGAGCGCCCTTGATCGCCGATCCGGTATCTTGCGCGACCATTAGACGACGCATTGGGTCATCGCCTTCTTTTTCAATCCAGACCGGCGCACCCAGAGGCACATAATCCGGGTCAATGGCAATCGTACGCATTGCGGTTACCGAACGGTTCATCGCACCCAGCGGACCCTCATGAGCAGGGACTTTATTGACTTCGCGAAAAAAGACGTAGGAAGGGTTATGAAAGAGTAGCTCACGGCCTGCCACTGGATTGCGGCGCACCCAGTTCTTGATCACCGTTGCGCTGACCTGATGCGCCGCGAAAATTCCGCGCCGCACCAACTCCTTGCCAATCGACCGGTATGGATGGCCGTTCTTGCCACCGTAGCCCACGCGCAAACTGGATCCATCCGGCAATTTCACCCGACCTGACCCCTGAATTTGTAAAAAGAACAACTCAACCGGGTCATCCACCCACGCAATTTCCAGTCCGCGGCCAGTGAGTTTTCCTTCTTCCAGCAACTCTCGGCGCGAAAACCACTGCTCTACGTCTTTTGCCTCTGGCGGCATCGCGTAGAGCGGATAGCGAAACACATCTGTTTTACTGAGGGCGCCGCGTAGTTCCGGCTCAAAATAGCCGGTAAACAAGCCGGGCGCCCCGTCTTGGATCAGAACCGGACGAAACAAAAGCTCGAAGAACTGGCGCGGATCCGGATCAGAGGTGGCATACGCGCAAATGGATTGCCAATCCGGGTCTTTCAGATCTACGCAGGTATTGCGAAACACAGCCAGGGCAGCGGCGTGGTCATCACCGGCCCATCCATCCAACTGATCAAACGACAGAACCTCAGCCGTCGGTTCAGACTCAGCAGGGCTCATCATGGAAATGACCCCTGCCACGCAAACCAGTAACGCCCGGATCAGCCGTCGGTCGAAACCAAAAGCCAGTTTGGATCGTCTGTTCCCATTTTGCGAGCAAAGGTCCATGTGTCTTTCTGGCGTTTGATGTCCTTGAGGCTGCCTTCGATGATCTCACCTTCGCTGTTGCGTACCGCCGAGGTCAACTCACCAAGGAATCGGATGGTCAGTTCAGCTTCTTGCGTATCCTGATCAAAGGTCGCGTCCATCAGCTTCAACTCACGAACGCCGATGAAATTCGCCTCGATCGTCAGCCCTTGATCTTCGCGCGCCGCAACACCTTCCACGAAAGATTCGTAGATGTCTTCGGCAAGGAAAGGCTGAATGTCATCAAGATTGCCGTTTTCATACCCCATCACGATCATCTCGTAGGCACCGCGCGCGCCACCAAGAAATTCCGTCACGCTGAATGCCGGCTCGATGCGCTTCATTGCCGCCAAGGCTTCGGCTGCGGGCGAGTTTTCTTCCACATGGTCGGTAATGTCGAGATCAGGGCCCCCTTCAATCACCTCGAAGTCTCTCGCTGGCTTGCGATCCGGCAACGGTGTTTGCGATGGGCCTGGTTCAAATCCATCACGCGTCCCCAGCACGTTTTTCAGCCGCAAGATAAGAAAGACAGCAATGCCGGCGAGAACCAGAAGCTGTATTAAGGTGGAATTCATGTAAACCCTCGTGTCAGGCAAAGATATGGAAACAAACCCGTGAAAACCTTATGTAGGTGTCGAATGAGTTCAAGTCCACTCCACCTGCATCGAAAGGGTGTACTAAAATGTGGCTGTTTATTGCCTTTCTTGCGGTCCCGCTGATCGAAATCTCCCTTTTTATACAAATCGGGGGGGCGATTGGTCTTGGCTGGACACTGGTTACAGTCGTTCTGACCGCCATTCTTGGCACCATATTGGTGCGCAATCAGGGCGCACTCGCCTTGGGTCAGGTAAAGTCGTCGTTTTCCGAAATGCAGGACCCGACTGAGCCTTTGGCACATGGCGCCATGATCCTCTTTTCCGGCGCGCTGTTGCTGACACCGGGGTTTTTTACCGATGCGATCGGGTTTCTTTTGCTGGTGCCCGGCGTTCGTTCGTGGGCTTTTCGGGCAATATCGGCACGCGTCAGCGTGCAAAGTTTTGAAACGCGGCACGGGCAAAGCCAGTATCGGGCACGTGGCCCGCACATCAACCCGCACGGTCCCGGCGGAGATGTCATCGACGGAGAGTTTTCCGAGGTCGAAACACCTTCAAATCAATCAAAGAAACCTTCCGGCTGGACGGACCATTGAGAACCCCAAACCAAGCTGCTAAGCCACGCGGGACTTTTTATTTCAGGAGCACATGATGGCTGAAGAAGAAAACGCAACTGCAGCAGAACAAGCACAACCCCAAGCGCCACAAATGCGCGTTCTGGGCCAATTTATTCGCGATATGTCCTTTGAAAACATCATGGCACAAAAAGGCGCGCCAGCAGATGTGACACCTGACGTTCAGGTGCAGGTCAATCTCGATGCGAAAAAGCGCAGCGCAGACAACCAATACGAATCTGCAATCAAACTAAACGTGACATCCAAGGCAAAGGATGGCGACGCGACGCTATTTGTCCTTGAGATTGATTACGTCGGAATTTTCCACATCGACAACGTTGCCGAAGAGCAATTGCACCCGTTCTTGCTTATCGAGTGCCCGCGCATGATTTTCCCATTCTTGCGCCGCGTCGTCAGCGACATCACCCGCGACGGTGGCTTCCCGCCACTGAATCTGGAAAATATCGACTTCCTGTCGTTGTACCGCAACGAACTGGCGCGCCGTAAGCAGTCTGATGCGCCAAAAATGGATGCTTAAGGCTTAGCCTTTTACCCAAATTGCGTCGTCGCCCAGTTTTGCCACGAATTCGGCATGGGCGGCGGCTTCTTTTTCTGTAAGCCGCGACGGCAACGGCGTTGGCCGCGGGCGCGCAACCCAACCGTCTTTATCGTCACCTGTTCCTTTATGCGATGCGTTGGATAGTCCGAAATCAGGCTGCCGGCCTCCGATCAGTTCCAGATAGACTTCCGCAAGGATTTCACTATCGAGCAAAGCGCCATGCAACGTGCGCGAAGAGTTGTCGATATTGAACCGTCGACACAGCGCATCCAATGACGCCGGCGATCCGGGAAATCGTTTACGAGCAATTTCAAGCGTATCAATCGCCTGGTTCCAGGGGATTTGCGGCAAACCCATCCATTTCAGCTCGGCGTTCAGAAATTTGATGTCGAAAGCCGCGTTGTGGATGACCAGCTTTGCATCCCCGATGAATTCAAGAAAGGCATGCCCGACCTCTGCGAATTTAGGTTTGTCAGACAGGAATTCGTCACCCAGCCCGTGCACCTGAAAGGCTTCTTCGGGCATACTGCGTTCGGGATTGATATATTGGTGGTAGGTGCGTCCCGTGGCCATGTGACCCATCAGTTCCACTGCACCGATCTCGACAATGCGATCGCCGCTTTCGGGATCAAAACCTGTTGTTTCCGTGTCGAGTACGATTTCACGCATCTGCTAGCCTCTGCCTGATTTCCTCGATCACAGAGTGTACCTGCGCGCGCGCATGTTCAACCGTATCTGTCTCGATAACAAAGTCGGCCCGCTTGCATTTTTCTTCATTGGGCATCTGTTTGGCTAGAATTTGCTCAAATTGCGCGGCGGTCATCGTCCCGCGTGACAAGACGCGGTCACGTTGCACATCTTCTGGCACGGTGACGCAAGCAACGGCATCAAACTGATCCTGCGCATTGGTTTCAAATAGCAACGGGATATCAAGGACCATGATCTCGCTAGGGGCTCGCGTCAGAAACGCTGCTCGGTCTGCGGCGACCAAGGGGTGTACGATTTGTTCTATCTGACGCAAGGCGCTTGGATCTTCGGAAATGATCTGGCGCAACGCCTGACGTGACACGGCTCCGTCCTCAATCGCTTGTGGAAACAACTGGGCAATTGGCGCCATAGCAGCGCCACCCCTGTTGTAGAGCCGGTGTACCGCTGCATCTGCATCCCAAACGGCGCATCCGAATTCAGCGAAAAGTTGCGCTGTCGTCGATTTCCCCATACCGATTGATCCGGTAAGGCCAAGTGTGAAACTCACGCCATCACCGCGCGGCGCAAATCCTCAGTCACCTCCGGTCTTGGCCCAAACCAGCGTTCAAAACCGGGCACGCCCTGATGCAGCAGCATCCCCAGACCATCTACCGTAACACAGCCTTTTTCCTCAGCGGTCAGCAGCAGACGGGTTTTCAGGGGCGTATAGACCAGATCTGTCACGACCGTGTGGCTTTTCAGACCATCCAGCGGCACCCGCATTTCCGGTTTGCCAACCATCCCAAGAGACGAGGTGTTTACCACCAGTGCGGCTTCTTCGATCATGTTGCCAGCTTGGGTCCAGTCGACGACTTGAACCCGCTTGCCAAAATCAGATTGGAGTTTTTCTGCACGGGACCTCGTGCGGTTCGACAACAAAATTTCTGGAACACCGGCATCAAGAAGTGCAACGATCACGGCGCGAGCCGCGCCTCCGGCGCCGAGAACAGCCGCAGCACCCGAGCGCGGGTCCCATTGCGGCGCACCTGATTTCAAATTCTCCAAGAATCCGTACCCGTCGGTATTGTCCGCGTGGATTTTACCATCCTTCCGGAAGATGAGCGTATTGGCCGCCCCAATCAGCGTCGCCCGATCTGTGATCAAATCCGCGATCTGCAGAACTGTTTCCTTGTGCGGGATCGTCACATTCACCCCGACAAAACCCATTTTCGGCAAGGTTCTGAGTACGGTTTCCAAATCCGCGGTTGCAACGTCCATCGGGATATAAAATCCCTGAACCCCGTAGGTTTTCAGCCAGTGACCATGAAGTTGCGGTGACCGCGAATGAGCAATCGGCGAGCCGATGACGCCTGCTAACGGTATTTTGCTGTCACTCATCTTTCCAAATCCCCCCGCAACGTCAGATACGACAGCAACTCCAGCAACGGCAATCCCAGAACAGTGAAATAGTCTCCTTCTATTCTGGAGAAGAGCCTCGCACCTTCTTCTTCGAGTTTATAAGCGCCGACGGAATGGCGGATACTTGTCCAATTTCGATCAACATAATCCATGAGGTATCCGTCGCTAATGTCATGCATACGCAACCGAACAACGCCAACATGACGCCAGATCGGCTGGCCGTTTTCGCAAATCACTGCCGCCGACAACAACGTGTGCCTGTCCGAGCGAAGGCGTTTCAGCTGGGAAACTGCATCATCCTTGGATGTGGGCTTGTCAAAAACCTCACCCCGATGCTCAAGAACCTGATCGCACCCCAGAACCAGAGACCCGGGCATTTTCTCGCTGATCTTGCGCGCTTTCAGTTCGGCAAGTGTATCTGCGATGTCGCGTGGTTTTGCATCCTCGGCCAGCAGAGCTTGTTTCACCATTTCCTCGTCAATGCGGGCTGGGTTCACCTCTAGCTCTACGCCGCTTTGCCGCAGGAGCTGCGCGCGTATTTCTGATCCTGAGGCAAGTACGAGCGGAGGCGACATGTGGATAACCTTGTGTGCAGCTGACCTGAAAAAGCTGGTACTTGTTCTGCGTAAAACAGCGAGTAATCACAACCCGGGAAAAACTTAGGCTGCTACAAGAGTTCACCAATTTTTCTTACCACGATGAGTAAGGATAAAAATTTTGCGGGGATAACTTCGTTTCCACCGTTTTATCCACAGTGATTTCCATATTACCATCCTGCAGAAATTATTTAAGTAATTGATATAATGTCTTAATTTTTAATTATTAACAGAAAGTTAATTTCAAAGGAGAAAGTTTTTCCTTGGGTGTAATTCTCGTGAAAAAACCATAATCCACAGAATGGGCGAACCCTACAAAATCATCATCTTTTTATCTTTCTTTATTTATTTATAAGAAGGGCAGAGACAAAGGGTCATACATGACTGACATTCTTTATTCGGCCTATCCATGGATCAAGGCATTTCACATCATGGCTGTGATCGCATGGATGGCAGGGTTGTTCTATCTGCCGCGGCTTTATGTTTACCACACCGAGCAGGTAGGCCAAGCGGGTGAAACCCATGAGGTGTTCCAGACCATGGAACGTCGCCTGCTCAGAGCCATCATGAATCCTGCAATGATCGCAACCTGGGTATTCGGCTTGTGTCTTGTTGCAACGCCGGGTCTGGTGGACTGGTCGGAGATTTGGCCTTGGACGAAGGCAGCTGGCGTTTTGGGTATGACATGGTTTCATCACTGGCTCGGCCGTCGGCGCAAAGATTTTATGTCTGCTGAGAACAAGCTGACTGGCCGGCAGTACCGGATGATGAACGAAGTGCCGACTGTCCTGATGGTGTTGATCGTTCTTTCCGTCGTGGTCAAATTCTAGGGAATTGACTCGCGCCTGCTGCGCGACTAGGTGTTCTGCACCGCCCCGTCCGGGGATGGCGCAGACCGAAACCTTATATTATTCGCCGGGCATGCTTGTTGCATGGTCGGTTATGGTGCTCGCATGAACTCTGATCAGAATGACCAATTCGACTCCGGTGAAAGCACCGGCACACTGAACCTCGCCGATCTCAAGCGGAAAAGTCCAAAAGACCTGTTGTCCATGGCGGAGGATCTCGAGATCGAGAACGCCTCGACAATGCGCAAGGGCGAGATGATGTTCCAGATTCTGCGCGAGCGTGCAGATGAAGGTTGGGAAATTTCCGGTGACGGTGTTCTAGAGGTCTTGCAGGATGGCTTTGGTTTCCTGCGCTCGCCAGAAGCAAACTACCTGCCGGGTCCGGATGATATCTATGTTTCTCCGGAAATGATCCGCAAATATTCATTGCGCACGGGCGACACGATTGAAGGTGTGATCAAGGCCCCTGACGATAATGAACGGTATTTTGGTTTGCTGGACGTGACGCAAATCAATTTCGAAGAACCGGAAAAAGCGCGCCATAAGGTGGCCTTTGAAAACCTCACGCCGCTCTATCCGGATGAGCGGTTGACCATGGAAACCGACGACCCGACGAGCAAGGACCGTTCCGCTCGCGTGATCGATCTGGTTGCTCCCATCGGTAAAGGCCAGCGGTCGCTGATCGTCGCTCCGCCGCGTACGGGTAAGACAGTTCTTTTGCAGAACATTGCGAATGCTATCGAACGGAACCACCCAGAGTGTTACCTGATCGTTCTTTTGATCGACGAACGCCCCGAAGAGGTGACGGACATGCAGCGCTCTGTGAAGGGTGAAGTAGTGTCATCGACATTCGATGAACCTGCGACCCGCCACGTCGCGGTATCAGACATGGTGATCGAAAAAGCCAAACGGTTGGTCGAGCATAAACGGGATGTTGTCATCCTGCTCGATTCCATCACCCGTCTTGGTCGCGCGTTTAACACGGTTGTTCCGTCATCCGGTAAAGTTCTGACCGGGGGTGTGGATGCCAACGCGCTTCAGCGTCCTAAACGGTTCTTTGGTGCTGCTCGGAATATTGAGGAAGGCGGATCTTTGACCATCATTGCGACTGCTCTGATCGATACGGGCAGCCGGATGGACGAAGTGATCTTTGAAGAATTCAAAGGCACGGGTAACTCCGAGATTGTGTTGGATCGCAAGGTTGCTGACAAGCGTGTCTTCCCGGCGATGGATATCCTCAAATCCGGTACCCGTAAGGAAGACCTGTTGGTCGACAAGATTGACCTGCAGAAAACCTTCGTTCTGCGCCGTATCCTCAACCCCATGGGCACAACGGATGCGATTGAATTCCTGTTGTCGAAGTTGAAGCAGACTAAAAATAACGCAGAGTTCTTCGATTCCATGAATACATAACTTATTGTTTAAAAACAGTGAGTTAACATGATTGATACGATATTTGCCTTGGCCACTGCGCAGGGTCGTGCGGGGGTTTCTGTTATTCGCATATCGGGGCCTGACGCACGTAACGTCGCATCAGCCTTGTGTGGGGAAATGCCAGCACCCCGTCGCGCGATGGTGCGGTCATTGCGCGACGATCAGAATGCTGTGCTGGATGAGGCTTTGGTCCTTTGGTTTCCGGCACCAGCAAGCTTTACCGGCGAGGATGTTGTCGAGCTTCAGGTACATGGCAGTGTCGCGGTCGTTCGTGCTGTCTTGGATGCTTTGGGTGCGACCGGTGGGGCGCGCGTTGCGGAGCCGGGAGAGTTCACCAGGCGCGCCTTGACGAACGGACGGCTTGACCTTGCTCAGGTAGAGGGATTGGCAGATCTTATCGATGCCGAAACCGAGGCTCAGCGGAAACAGGCACAACGGGTTCTTTCAGGTGCTATCGGTGATCGTGTCGAAGACTGGCGGGCAAAGCTGATACGCGCGGCAGCTTTGCTGGAGGCCACCATCGATTTTGCTGATGAAGATGTTCCAGTGGATGTTGGCCCTGAGGTCAATGACCTTTTGTCAGATGTATATCAGCAGGTGTCTCGCGAGATTGAAGGTTCGTTCGTCGCTGAACGAATACGCACGGGTTTTGAGGTTGCGATTGTCGGTCCTCCTAACGCCGGTAAGTCAACATTGCTGAATAAGCTGGCGGGGCGTGAGGCAGCGATAACGTCAGAGATTGCCGGTACTACCCGTGATGTCATCGAAGTTCGTATGGACCTCGATGGGCTTCCTGTCACGGTGTTGGACACAGCCGGCTTGCGGGAAAGCGAAGACAAGATAGAATCGATTGGTATTTCCAAAGCGAAAAATAGAGCAGAAGATGCAGACATTCGCCTTTTTCTGATTGGTCCGGATGAAGACCTCCCGCTGGCGATGCAGCCACACGATATTCGGGTCACGCCAAAATCCGACCTTCTTGAAGACATCAGTCATGGGATTTCAGGCGTGACAGGGGAAGGCATCCCGCAAATGATTGAAAAGCTGAAATATACGCTTGGAAAGAAAGCGGCTTCTGCCGGCATTGCCACCCATGCGCGGCACAGGGATGCCATGATTACAGCGGTGCAAGGCCTCACCGAAGCACAACAGGTTTTGGCTCAGGGCCCGGATATGTATGATATCGCTGCAGAAGAACTGAGAAGATCTATAAGGGCCCTTGAAATGTTGGTGGGTCGAGTCGACGTTGAGAATTTGCTAGATGAAATTTTCGCAAGCTTTTGCCTTGGGAAGTAGGAGTGTTTCACGTGAAACAATTTGATGTCGTGGTCATAGGTGGAGGACATGCTGGCAGCGAGGCGGCCCATGCTGCAGCGCGCATGGGTGCACGCACAGCGCTTGTGACAATGACCCGAGAGGGTATTGGCGTGATGTCTTGCAATCCTGCGATTGGCGGGCTGGGTAAAGGTCATTTGGTTCGTGAAATTGACGCAATGGATGGTGTCATGGGTCGCGTGGCGGATAAGGCGGGTATCCAATTTCGTCTCTTGAATCGAAGAAAAGGTCCTGCGGTGCAGGGCCCGCGCGCGCAATCTGATCGCGCGATTTATCAACGGGAAATGCTGGCCGAGACAGAAGCGCAGGAAAATCTGGAGATAATTGTTGGCGAAGCCGTTGATTTCATCATGAATCGAGGGATGGTATCCGGTGTTGTTCTGGCGGATGGGTCTGAAATTCCATCGCAATCCGTTGTTTTGACAACAGGGACATTTTTGCGGGGCGTTATTCACATCGGGGACGTGTCGCGACCAGGCGGGCGTTTTGACGACAAGGCATCTGTTAAGCTGGCTGACAGAATAGATGCGTTTGATCTGCCCTTGGGACGGTTGAAAACAGGTACTCCGCCTCGACTGGATGGCACGACCATCAAGTGGGATCTGCTGGATGATCAGCCGGGAGATGATGAGCCAACACTATTTTCTTTTATGTCAAAGGGTGTTTATGCACGGCAGGTGAGTTGCGGCATTACTCATACCAACGAGACAACTCACGACATAATTCGCAATAATCTGGCGAAGTCTGCGATGTACGGCGGCCATATTGACGGCGTTGGCCCTCGATATTGCCCGTCTATTGAGGACAAGATTGTCAGATTTTCGGATAAAACGTCGCACCAGATTTTCCTTGAGCCGGAAGGCCTGACGACAAATACAGTTTACCCGAACGGAATTTCGACGTCGTTGCCTGAAGATGTGCAGCTGGAGTATGTACATTCAATTTATGGCTTGGAAGGCGCTGTGATCCTCCAACCCGGATATGCAATTGAATATGATTACGTTGATCCCAGAGCGCTTGACGCCACGTTGCGATTACGAGACGTAAAAGGCTTGTATCTGGCTGGTCAGATCAATGGAACAACTGGCTATGAAGAGGCCGCAGCGCAGGGATTGGTGGCCGGATTGAATGCTGCCAGCGGCGCTTTGGGCCGTGATGAAGTGCGCTTTTCGCGATCGGAAAGCTATATCGGCGTAATGATCGATGATCTGACGACCCGCGGTGTATCCGAGCCGTACAGGATGTTTACCTCACGCGCAGAGTTCCGCTTGTCCTTGAGGGCAGACAATGCAGATCAGCGCTTGACGCCGCTCGGGATTGAGCTTGGCTGCGTATCAGAAGACAGAAAGACGCAATTCGGGGAAAAACTGGAGGCGCTGGAACAGGCGAAATCTCTGCTGACTTCCGAGACGTTCACACCCTCGCAAGCGAAAGCTGCTGGAATATCCGTTAACCAAGACGGGACAAGGCGGACGGCATTTCAATTACTTGCGTTTCCAAACGTCAGTTTCGCCGAGATTTCAAAGCTGGATCCTGAATTTGGAGTGTTGGACGATGATATCGCCCTGCAGATGTCGCGAGAGGCGCTCTACTCCAATTACATCGAAAGGCAGGCCAAGGATATTGCACTGCTTCGCAAGGATGAAGCACATGTTATTCCCGAAGGCTTTACCTATGCCGGTATTGATGGGCTTTCTAATGAACTAAAGGCCAAGCTTGAAGCGACACGGCCGGGAAATCTGGCGCAGGCCGGCCGGATCGATGGGATGACTCCGGCGGCTCTGACTTTGATCCTCGCAAAATTACGCCAGCAAGCCAAGAAACGCGCGTCATGACGCAGCCGCCTTTCGAAGGTTTGAATGTTTCACGTGAAACATTGGAGCGGCTGACAGAATACCATGACCTGGTTGTGAAGTGGACCGCACGGATCAATCTGGTATCAAAATCCAGTATATCTGATCTCTGGATCCGCCATATATGGGATTCCGCACAGATAATGATGTTGCCCGTTCATGGAAAGGTCTGGGTAGATATCGGTAGTGGAGGCGGGTTTCCGGCCTTGGTCATTGCAATCCTGTCTCACGAAACGGCGCCAGACCGGCATGTGATAATGATCGAAAGCGATCAGAGAAAAGCAGCTTTTCTGCGGACAGTCATTCGCGAGCTTGAGTTGAATGCAAAAGTCGTTGTTCAGCGCGTGGAAGATGTAAGCCCGCAAGGGGCAGATGTGGTGTCAGCGCGTGCGCTTGCTGATCTGACAGATCTTTTGGGGTTTGCGGATCGCCATTTGAATAAGAATGGCACTGCGCTGTTCATGAAAGGGGCGACTTGGGAAAAAGAGGTGCAAATCGCATCAGAATTGTGGTCTTTCCAGTGCGACGCGCATACAAGTAAAACAAATCCTGATGCAGCAATACTGGAAATAAAGGATATCGAGCGTGTCTGATCTGTCGCGTCCCGAAGGGCCGAAAATTATCGCGGTCGCCAACCAAAAAGGCGGTGTAGGCAAGACGACAACGGCGATCAATCTTGCAGCAGCACTCGCCGAGGCGGGCAAGCGGGTTTTGGTGGTTGATCTTGATCCACAGGGCAACGCATCCACTGGGTTGGGTGTCGAGATGGAAGACCGGACCTTCACCACCTATGATTTGCTGTTGGAAGACGTTGATCTGAAATCTGTTGTAATACCGACAGTTACGCCAGATTTGATGATCATTCCGGCGACAACAGACCTCAGTTCAGCTGATCTGGAGTTGATGTCGAATGAAAAGCGCAGCTTTCTTCTGCATGATGCCCTGCGCCAAATGCAGATGGACGCGTTTGAATTGGATTACATCCTGATCGATTGCCCGCCATCGCTGAATTTGCTGACGGTCAACGCGATGATTGCTGCTCATTCCGTGCTCGTCCCGCTGCAAAGTGAATTTTTTGCGCTTGAGGGATTGTCACAATTGATGTTGACCGTGCGGGAAGTGCGCCAGACCGGTAACAAGGATCTGAGAATCGAAGGTATTGTGCTGACCATGTATGATGCACGCAACAACTTGTCCCTTCAGGTAGAACAAGACGCGCGGGATAATCTGGGTGATCTGGTGTTTCAGACAGTGATTCCACGCAATGTGCGCCTGAGCGAAGCACCGTCTTTCGCGATGCCGGTACTCACCTATGATACCACATCCAAAGGAGCCGAAGCCTATCGTGCGTTGGCGGGAGAAGTCATCATGAAGAACAAAGTCAAAGTCGCGTAGAGGAGCAGAATATGGCGGAGGGAATTGATCGCAAGCGCGGGCTGGGACGGGGGCTGTCGGCCTTGATGTCAGATGTTGCGGAAACCGAGCAGACGGCCAGTGCAGGGCCGGCATCAGCGGATCGTAGTGTGCCAATCGAACAGGTCTCTCCCAATCCGGATCAACCCAGGAAGCGGTTTGCAGATGAAGACCTTGATGATCTGACCGCGTCAATTCAGGAAAAGGGCATCATCCAGCCATTGATTGTTCGCCCGGTGGGTCGTGATGCGTACGAGATTGTTGCGGGGGAGCGGCGCTGGCGTGCCGCTCAGCGTGCCCAACTGCATGAGATTCCTGTGCTGGTTCGGGATTTTACCGATGTAGAGGTTCTCGAAGTTGCGATCATCGAAAACATTCAGCGGGCTGATCTGAACCCCGTCGAAGAGGCGGCAGGCTACAAGCAGCTTATGGAGCGGTTTGGCCATACACAGGAAAAAATGGCAGAGGCGTTGGGCAAGAGCCGCAGCCATATCGCAAACCTGCTGCGGCTGTTGAATCTTCCCGAAGCCGTTCTGGAAATGGTGCGCGGGGGTGATCTGAGCGCGGGGCATGCGCGTGCGCTCGTGCCCGCTGACGATCCGTTGAAATTGGCTCAGCAGATCATCAAGGGTGGTCTGTCTGTTCGTGCCGCAGAAGCTTTGGTGAAGAAGCAACAATCCAAAGGTGATGGCAACATCTTTGAGGGAGACAAGCCCAAGAAGCCTGCCGCTGAAAAAGACGCGGATACCAAGGCCCTCGAAGGCGACTTGTCAGCGGCTCTGGGGATGAAAGTAGCGATTAACCACAAAGCTGACAGCGAGGAAGGTCAGGTTGTGCTGAATTACAGCAGCCTTGAAGAGCTGGATGAGCTTTGTCGCATCCTCAGCGGCTCTTAACCGCCCAGCAGTTTTGCGATCACAGCATTTAAAACGCTAAACCCTTGATTTGTAACAGTTAATCTATCGCTTGTGGATGTGATCATCCCAATTTCTTCAAGGTCGGAAATCGCGCGCTCTGGCAGACCATCACCTGCCAATGCTGCGTAGCGGTTCAGGTCTACACCTTCCTTTAGGCGAAGTCCCATGAGTAGCATTTCACTGGCCTGATCTTCTGCTGTGAGCGCCTGCCGAGGTTTTTCACGACTTGCCCCTTGAGGAGGCGACAACCACCGGGCCGGATTTCCGTAGGCCTCTGTCGCAAAGCGTTGTCCGTTTAGTGTGAGCCTTCCGTGGGCGCCTGGGCCAATCCCCACGTAATCACCGTACCGCCAGTAGACGAGGTTGTGTCGCGATTGTGCCCCGTCGCGCGCGTGGTTTGAAACCTCGTAGGCCGGCATGCCGGCATCTGCACAGATGTCTTGGGTCATGTCAAAAAGGTCTGCGCCCAAATCTTCGCCCGGCAGGCCTTTTAGCTTGCCCGCGTTATAGCGATCGCCAAAGGCTGTGCCCTGTTCGATGGTCAACTGGTACAGCGACAGGTGGTCGACCGCCATGGACAGTGCTTCTTGTAACTCGGTCTTCCACGCAGCGCGGGTCTGGTCCTGCCGTGCATAGATCAGGTCGAAGCTGACGCGATCAAAGGTTGCTCGGGCGATATCGAAAGCCGTGCGCGCCTCTGCCACCGAGTGAAGTCGACCCAAACGCCGTAGGTCTTCGTCGTTCAGCGCTTGCACGCCCATTGATATCCGGTTGACACCGCCGTCTCGATACGCACGAAAACGGCCAGCCTCGACAGATCCGGGATTGGCTTCAAGCGTGATTTCCAGATCATTGGCGACCGGCCATGCCGAGCGAATTTCGCGGATCACTTGCGCAACCGTTTCAGGATCCATCAGGCTGGGTGTCCCGCCACCGAAGAAAACCGAACGTAGCACGCGGCCTTGCGTTTCACGCGCAGCACGCTGCAGTTCGGTCAGATAGGCCGTGCACCATGCAGTTTGGTCAACATGCCGTGTGACGTGGCTGTTGAAATCGCAGTAGGGGCATTTGGCCTCACAAAACGGCCAGTGGATGTACAGGCCAAAACCGCCGTTTTCCCAATCGTCAGCCAAAACAACCCGCGATCAGTTTCTCAAATGCATCGGCCCGGTGGCTGATGCGATTTTTTTCTGACGGCTCCATTTCCGCAAAAGTCTTGTCGTACCCTTCCGGTTGAAACATCGGGTCATACCCGTGACCCGTACGCCCCCGTATGGGCCAGACAAGCGTACCACTTACCTTGCCGACGAAGATTTCTTCATGGCCGTCCGGCCAGGCCAGAACCATTGTTGCGTTAAAGCTTGCGCGTCGCGGGTGGGGCGCGTTTACCGCTTCAAGCTTGTCATGGGTTTTGGTCATCGCCATCAAGAAGTCACGCCCGTTCGGAGTCTCTGCCCAGTCAGCGGTGTACACGCCCGGAGCACCGTCCAAAGCATCAACCATGATCCCAGAATCGTCGGCAAGCGCGGGTAAGCCAGTTGCGGCAACAGCAGCCCGAGCCTTGATTCGGGCGTTTCCTTCGAATGTATCTTCAGTTTCTTCGGGCTCTTCCAGTTTCATCTCAGCGGCGCCCACCACGTCGACACCGTAGGGCGCAAAGAGCTGCTGCAATTCTTCCAGCTTGCCGGCATTATGGGTTGCCACCAAAAGGCGGGAGCCGTCGAACCGTCGCGTCATTCGGTGGCCGCCTTTTGTGCCAAAACCAGTTCGCTTACGCCTTTTTCTGCAAGGTCCATTAGCGCGTTCATCTGATCGCGGGAATAGGTAGCGCCCTCCGCACTCATCTGGACCTCGATCAACTGTTTTGAACCGGTCATGATAAAGTTGCCATCAACGCCTGCCTCGGAATCTTCCGGATAATCCAGATCGAGCACGGGCTGCCCTGCGTAGATGCCACAGCTGATTGCTGCAACAGGATCGACCAGCGGATCCGCGGAAATATCACCAGCTTTTAGAAGTTTGTTCACTGCAAGCTTGAGCGCAACCCAGCCCCCGGTGATGGACGCACAACGGGTGCCGCCGTCCGCCTGCAACACGTCACAGTCAACGGTGATCTGACGTTCGCCCAAGGCAACCCGATCCACGCCCGCGCGCAGGCTTCGGCCGATAAGGCGCTGGATTTCGACAGTTCGGCCACCTTGCTTGCCCGCGGCGGCTTCGCGGCGCATTCGCGTGTTCGTTGCGCGCGGCAGCATGCCGTATTCCGCAGTGACCCATCCCAGACCCGACCCTTTGATGAACGGCGGTACGCGATCTTCGATCGTTGCGGTACACAACACATGGGTATCGCCCATCTTGATGAGCGCCGATCCTTCGGCATGTTTGGTAAAACCTGTTTCGATGGAAACAGTCCGCATTTCGTTGAGGTCTCGACCGGAGGGGCGCATGGACTATCCTTTTTGCTGAGTGCATCGTCGATACGGGCGGACGACGCGTGATGCAAGCCCGATTGAATTTTCCACCCGCTGTGCTTTTATTCAATGGCGTGTGATAAAGGAATGCGATGAACGACGTACCGAATATCCTTGGTGAAATGAATGACCGCTCGCGTGAAGTATTCCGTCGGGTGGTTGAAGGGTATCTTGAAGACGGGTTGCCCGTCGGATCGCGTACCCTGACCCGGGATTTCAGCGAAAAGGTATCTGCGGCCACGATCCGCAATGTGATGCAGGATCTGGAGTATCTGGGCCTGCTGGACAGCCCGCATGTGAGTGCCGGGCGTGTCCCTACTCAGCTTGGTCTGCGGATGTTCGTGGACGGATTGATGGAGGTGGGCGATCTGACGGACAGTGACCGGGACCGGATCGATGCCACGATGACCTCGAACGCCGAGGATGTGAGCGGCGTTCTCGACCGCGTTGGATCGGCTTTGTCTGGCGTGACGCAGGGCGCTTCGCTGGTGCTGACGCCAAAACGCGAAGCACCCATCAAACATATAGAGTTTGTGGCGCTCTCGCCGGAACGCGCGCTGGTCGTGCTGGTTTTTGCAGACGGCCATGTGGAGAACCGGTTGTTCTCTCCGCCACCCGGTCAGACGCCATCCTCGATGCGCGAAGCCGCCAATTTTCTCAATGGTCTGATCGAGGGGCACACCATTGGTGACTTGCAGACCATCATAGCGCGAGAAATCGCAGGCCGGCGTCAGGAGATTGACGTTCTGGCGAGAGAGTTGGTGGAAAGCGGGCTTGCGGTATGGGAAGGAGAAGGTGAGCAGATTGAACGGCTGATCGTGCGCGGGCGGTCGAATCTGCTGTCGGGTGATGGAGAAACAGAGGACCTCGAGCGTATTCGCCGATTGTTTGACGACCTTGAGCGCAAGCGTGACATCGCCGATTTTCTGGAATTAGCCGAAGAAGGCGACGGCGTGCGCATTTTTATTGGGTCAGAAAACAAACTTTTTTCACTTTCGGGTTCCTCTCTGGTGGTTTCCCCATATATGAACGCTGATCGAAAGATCATTGGTGCCGTGGGTGTCATTGGTCCGACACGACTGAACTATGGACGTATTGTGCCGATTGTGAATTACACGGCACAACTGGTTGGCAAACTGATATCCGACCGGAGTTAGAGGTGAAGAATGGCTGAGCCAAAAGAAAACGAATTTCTGGATGATATCGAAGAGGCAGAAGCGGAAGCTTATGCTGAAGAGATTGAGGATATCGCGGACGAGGCGCTGGAGTTGGATGCGCTCCGTGCCGAACGGGATGAATACAAGGACCGTTTCATGCGCGCGCTGGCGGATGCCGAAAACGCGCGGAAACGCTCTGAACGGGATCGCCGTGAGGCCGAGAACTATGGTGGTTCGAAACTGAGCCGCGATATTCTTCCTGTTTATGACAATATGAAACGCGCGCTGGACACTGTGACCGACGAGCAAAGGCAGGCGAACGCCGCGTTGATCGAAGGGATCGAACTGACCATGCGCGAGCTTTTGAGTGTCTTCAAAAAGCACGGCATTGAGATCATCGCACCCGAAGTTGGTGACAAATTCGACCCCAAATTGCATCAGGCGATGTTCGAGGCACCGGTTCCCGATACCAAGGCAGGGGACATCATTCAGGTCGCCGCTGAAGGGTTCATGTTGCACGACCGTCTTTTGCGCCCTGCACAGGTCGGAGTGTCGTCAACACCGGCCAGTTAGGCGCGGGTGGAGAGCGGCCCTCCGGGGGGAGTTTATCTGGCAAAGTGAAGGAGCGGTCAGGACCTGGCCGCTTCTTTCAGTTTATAAACCAGATCAAGCGCCTGTTTTGGGGTGAGTTCGTCCGGATAGATTTCGGCGAGCGCATCTTCGAGCGCAGAGGATTTGGGGGGCGCAGGTGGCGGTGGCGGGGTCGCGGAGAACAGCGGCAGATCGTCTATGAGTGTCTTTTGCGTCGCACCACCCTCCCGTTCACCTTTTTCCAGCGCGTCAAGAACGACGCGGGCGCGGGCGATAACGCTGCCTGGCAAGCCGGCAAGCTGGGCAACCTGAACCCCATATGAGCGATCGGCTGCGCCTTTGCGCACTTCGTGCAGGAAAATCACTTCGCCTTCCCATTCTTTGACCGCAACGGTGGCGTTCGAGACACCTTTGAGCTTGCCAGAAAGCGCGGTCATCTCATGGTAATGCGTCGCGAAAAGCGCACGGGACGCATTGACGTCATGCAGGTGTTCCAGCGTGGCCCAGGCGATGGACAGACCATCATAGGTGGCGGTGCCGCGGCCGATTTCATCGAGGATCACCAGTGCGTGGGCATCCGCCTGGTTGAGGATGGCGGCTGTTTCGACCATTTCGACCATGAAGGTGGATCGTCCGCGCGCGAGGTCGTCAGAGGCACCAACCCTGCTGAACAGCTGGCTGACCAGACCGATATGTGCCGCGCGGGCAGGTACGAAACTGCCCATTTGTGCAAGCAGCGCAATCAGCGCGTTTTGACGCAGAAACGTCGATTTGCCCGCCATGTTCGGACCTGTGAGCAGCCAGATCTGTGCCTCCCCCGGATCGGCCGAGAGGTCGCAGTCATTGGCGATGAATGCTTCCCCGGATTGTTGACGCAGGCTGTGTTCGACAACGGGGTGGCGACCACCGGTGATCGCAAAGGCACGGCTGTCGTCAACTTTCGGACGCACCCAGTCTTCGGCGACGGCAAGCTGCGCGAGGCTGCTGACGAGATCGAGCGTGGCAAGTGCTGCTGCCGTTTGCGCGATGCGCGCGGCGGCTTCGAGCACGGCTGTGCGCAACGTGTCAAACAGCCCTTTTTCAATTTGCAATGCCCGCGCGCCGGCATTCAGGATTTTTGTTTCCAGTTCTGACAGGGCGACCGTTGTAAAGCGAACTTGGTTGGCGGTTGTCTGGCGGTGAATGAATGTTTCGGAAAGCGGCGGCGACAGCATCTTGTCCGCATGGGTTGCGGTTGTTTCGATGAAGTAGCCGAGAACATTATTGTGTTTGATCTTTAGCGAGGAAATCCCTGTTTCAGAGACGAAAGCCTGCTGCATTTCCGCAATTACGCCACGGCCCTTATCGCGCAGGTCCCGGGCTTCGTCGAGGTCTGCATCGTAACCTGCCGCGATAAAGCCACCATCCCGCGCCAAAAGGGGAGGTTCGGCAATAAGGGCCGCGTCCAGATGATCGCACAGGGTGTCGTGCCCTGCCAGATCACGGATTGCGTCTGACAAAACCTGTGGCATGTCGTGGCCCGACAAATCAGTGTGCAGTACTGCTGCCTCTGTCAGGCCGTTTCGAATCGCGGCAAGATCACGAGGCCCGCCACGGTCGAGTGAAAGCCGCGACAGGGCGCGATCCAGATCGGGCACCTTGCGTAGTGCCTCGCGCAAACCGTCGCGAAACGCGGCGTTTTCTGCAGCAAAAGCCACGCTGTCGAGGCGGTCGAGTACAGTTTGCAGATCGCGTGATGGGCTGGACAACCGCTGAGACAACAGGCGCCCGCCCGCGGCTGTGACCGTTCGGTCCATAACAGCCAGCAAAGACCCGGCGCGTCCGCCGGACAGCGCTTCGGTCAGTTCCAGATTGCGTCTGGTCGCGGCGTCGATCTGGACCGTGCGTGCCTCGGATTCTTTTCGGGGTGGCGCAAGGAGCGGGAGCTTACCTTTTTGCGTAATATCAAGGTATTGAAGCGTGGCGCCCATGGCAGCAATTTCTGCGCGGGAGAAACTGCCGTAAGCGTCCAGTGTATCGACCCCGAAGAGATCGCACAGGCGTTGCTCGCCACCGGTGCTGTCGAAGGTGGACCGCGCCAGCGGTGTAAGCGCCACGCGGAAATCTTCGGAGATTGGGCGCAATTCGGGTTCAAGACTGTCTGATACGATCAACTCGGAGGGGGCCAGTCGCGCGAGTTCTGGACCGAGGCGCGCCTGCGACAGGGACATCACATGGAAAGCACCGGTGGATATATCCACCCAAGCCAATGCCTGTGCGTCTCGTGCTTGAGCGTATGCGGCAAGGTAGTTATGGCGCCGCGCTTCGAGCAAAGACTCTTCGGTCAGCGTGCCGGGGGTGACCAGACGCACGACATCGCGTTTTACCACTGATTTCGAACCGCGTTTTTTTGCCTCTGCCGGGCTTTCCAATTGCTCGCACACGGCTACGCGAAAACCTTTCCGGATGAGCGTCAGAAGGTAGCCTTCTGCGGCGTGAACGGGCACGCCGCACATGGGAATATCGCTGCCGTCATGCTTGCCACGCTTGGTCAGCGCGATATCGAGGGCTTCTGCTGCGGCGACCGCGTCATCAAAAAACATCTCGTAGAAGTCGCCCATGCGGTAAAACAACAGCGCATCAGCATGGCGATCTTTGATCTCGAGATATTGCGCCATCATTGGCGTCACGGCAGAGCGCGGATCGCTCATAGTCTCCCCCTGATCTGGTGTCCGGGAACGATACTCCACACTCTATCTGGTTGAAAGAGGTGTTGGCCGTCGGTGTTGGCGCTAAACCTGTTGCTGGGCAGTTGTTTGCGGGGCGGCTGACCGCTATGAGCAATAGAGTCGGGTAAGGGAGGAACCGCATGTCAAAGAACCGTGTAACGCCAGAAGAAGCGCTTGCGTTTCACCTTGAACCGACACCTGGAAAGTTCGAGGTGACGGCGACGGTGCCGATGACCACGCAGCGTGATCTCAGTCTTGCCTACTCGCCGGGTGTCGCCGTGCCGTGCGAGGCGATTTCGGAAAATCCCGAGACGGCTTATGATTATACGACCAAGGGCAACCTCGTCGCGGTGATTTCTAACGGCACGGCGGTTTTGGGTTTGGGCAATCTCGGGGCGCTGGCGTCCAAGCCGGTAATGGAAGGCAAGGCCGTTTTGTTCAAACGGTTCGCAGACGTAAACTCCATCGACATTGAACTGGACACAGAAGATCCCGACGAGTTCTGCCGCGCGGTCAAACTGATGGGGCCTACTTTTGGCGGTATCAACCTAGAAGACATCAAGGCGCCTGAGTGCTTCATCATTGAACAGCGGCTTAAGGAAGAGATGGATATTCCCGTCTTCCACGACGACCAGCATGGCACAGCTGTGATTTGCGCCGCGGGGCTGATCAATGCGCTTCATATCTCGGGAAAGAAGATCGAGGATGTCCGGATAGTGCTTAATGGTGCAGGGGCTGCGGGGATTGCCTGTCTCGAGTTGCTCAAGGCTATGGGTGCGGGGCACCAGAACTGCATCATGTGCGACACCAAGGGTGTGATTTACCAAGGGCGGTCCGAAGGGATGAACCAGTGGAAATCAGGGCACGCTGTCGCCACTGAAATGCGCACACTGGAAGAAGCGATGAAAGGGGCGGATGTTTTTCTTGGGGTGTCGGTCAAGGGCGCTGTCACCCAAGAGATGGTCGAAAGCATGGCGGAAAATCCGGTGATTTTTGCCATGGCCAACCCTGATCCGGAAATCACGCCAGAAGATGCGCATGAGGTGCGTCCGGACGCGATTGTTGCCACAGGGCGGAGCGACTATCCCAATCAGGTGAATAACGTTTTGGGCTTTCCCTACCTGTTCAGGGGTGCGCTGGACATCAACGCGCGCGCGATTAACGACGAGATGAAGATCGCTTGTGCCCACGCATTGGCGAAGCTTGCACGCGAGGATGTTCCGGATGAAGTTGCACTGGCCTACGGAAAGTCGCTGAGTTTTGGTCGTGACTACATTATTCCAACTCCTTTTGATCCACGGCTGATCCACCGGGTGCCGCCGGCGGTTGCCAAGGCGGGCATGGATACAGGTGCCGCGCGCAGGCCCATCATCGATATGGATGCTTACGAAGTGTCACTGCGCGGACGCATGGACCCGACGGCCAGCATTTTGCGCGGTATCAATGCGCGCGCACGTGCAAATCAGGCGCGCATGATCTTTGCCGAGGGTGACGATCCGCGAGTGCTGCGGGCGGCGGTCACATACCAGCGGTCAGGATTCGGCAAGGCGCTTGTCGTCGGACGTCAGGAAGACGTGCGCAAGAAGCTCGAAGAAGCGGGGATGGCCGAGGCGGTGCGCGAGATTGAGGTTGTCAATGCAGCCAATACTACGCATCTCGATCAGTATAAAGATTTTCTTTATAACAGGCTCCAACGTGGTGGTTTTGACGTGCAGGATGTGCACCGTCTGGCCGCGAGAGACCGGCATGTATTCTCTGCTTTGATGCTCGCGCATGGCCATGGGGATGGTTTGGTGACCGGGGCGACACGCAAGTCAGCTCACATCATGGACCGGATCAACCATGTGTTTGACGCAGACGTCGGCAGTGGCGCGGCGGGGATCACCGCGATCTTGCACCGCGGCCGGATCGTATTCATAGCCGACACATTGGTACAGGAGTGGCCGGATGAGAATGATCTGGCCGATATTGCAGAACGCGCAGCGACTGTGGCCAGAAATATGGGTCTGGAACCACGTGTCGCTTTCGTCAGCTTTTCGACCTTCGGATACCCTGTTTCAGAGCGCGCCACAAAAATGGCCCGCGCGTCAGAAGTGCTGGATGCCCGTGGCGTTACCTTTGAATACGAAGGTGAGATGACCGTCGACGTCGCAATGAACCTGAAAGCGCAAGAGAACTATCCGTTCTCTCGGTTGACCGGGCCTGCAAATATTCTGGTTGTTCCTGCGCGACACTCCGCCAGTATTTCGGTGAAGCTGATGCAGGAAATGGCCGGCGCCACTGTAATCGGCCCCATACTCGCGGGTGTCGACGGCTCAATTCAAATCTGCTCCACCGTTTCGACGGCGAATGACATCCTCAACATGGCCGTTCTCGCAGCCTGTCGGGTTGGCTGATGGCGATATACAATCTGGGGTCAATTAACATTGATGTGGTCTATCGGGTACCGCATCTGGTTGCACCGGGCGAAACGCTCGCCGCAACAGAAATGACGCGTGGACTAGGCGGCAAGGGCACCAACATGTCCGTGGCTGCGGCCCGAGCGGCGGCGCGTGTTGTCCACATTGGCGCAGTTGGCAGCGACGGGCGCTGGGCGGCAGAGCGGTTGATGGAATACGGAGTGGATACTCGGTTTATCGCAATGGTGGATGCACCGACCGGTCACGCAAACATCTGTGTCGATGATGCAGGCGAAAATGCCATCGTCCTCTATCCCGGTGCGAATGGTGAGATCACGCAGGATGCGTTGGGGCAGGCATTATCCGAAGCTTGTGCGGGGGACACCTTCATCACGCAGAATGAAACCAACGCACAGGCAGAAGCGGTCAGGATGGCGCGAGACCTCGGATTGCGGGTGGTTTATGCGGCAGCACCTTTTGATGCCGATGCGGTGCGCGCGGTGATGGACGACCTCGATTTGCTGATCCTGAACGAGGTTGAGGCGGCGCAACTGAGCGCTGCAACAGGCTCTGATATTGAGGATTTGCCCGTTCTTGAAGTTGTCGTCACGATGGGTGCGCAAGGATGCCGGTGGTTCAAAAAAGGCGAGGCACCAAAAGACTTTGCCGCGCATCCCGCCGAACCGGTGGATACAACCGGCGCCGGCGACACATTCACCGGCTATCTGATCGCTGGACTTGACCGGGGCGCGCCAATGGCGCAGGCCATTGATCTGGCAATGCGGGCCGGTGCGCTGATGGTGACACGCCTTGGCGCGGCGGATGTGATCCCGGACCTCAAAGAGATTCAGGACCTGCGTCTGGGCTAGGTCTAGCTGCCAGTAAAGGGCGCGGCATCTCCCCAAAGCTCTTTGACCCGCTGGTCGCGGCCACATGCGTTGCGATACGCTTCATATGCTTTGGACTGCCGTTTTGGCCCAAACCTTGTCAGAACAATCTTGCTGCCTTTGTAATAATCCTGATGGTAGGCCTCGGCTGGATAGAACGGGCTGGCATTCAGAATAGGCGTGACGACTGTCTCGCCCAATGCGTTCTGTGCTTCTGCCTTTGCTTGCTTTGCAGCGTTTGCCTGCTCTACCGAGTTTGGGAAGATCGCGGTTCGGTAGGCGTCGCCGCGGTCACAGAACTGACCACCCGCGTCGGTCGGATCGACAGACCGGAAAAACATCGACAATAGCGCTTCTTCGCTGACCACGGATGGGTCAAACTGAATTTGTACTGCCTCATAGTGGCCGGTCCCGCCTGCCACGACCTGTTTGTACGTCGGATTCTCGACCGTTCCCCCGGTAAAGCCCGACACGACCTCTTTGACGCCGCGCACTTTCTCAAAATCTGATTCGACGCACCAAAAGCATCCACCAGCAACCGTAAGCGTCTCTAACTCAGCCGCTTTTGCTGCTTTTCCCTGTGCGATCAGGCCCAGTGCGATCATACCTGCAAGAGCCACGGACTTCAGTGTGTAAACATGTGTCATCGTAATTCTCCTTTGGAGCAACTTTGCTGATCAAACGCGCGAACAGCAATTAAGGTCCGTGTGATCTCACGCGGTGGTGATTTCTGTTTACAGCCTTGGCATTACGATGCGGGGTTTCTACCGTGTTTTGAAACAATGCGCGGCGTGCAGCGCGCCGTTTGAAACACAAGGAGGGGCGTTATGCGCATCGCAATGTGGTCTGGGCCGCGGAATCTGTCGACAGCGATGATGTACAGTTTTGCGGCCCGTGACGATTTCACCGTGATGGACGAGCCATTCTATGCGCCTTTTCTGGCCGCCACGGGCAACGACCATCCGATGCGCGACGAAATCCTTGCGCGGCACGAGACCGATCCGGCGAAAGTTGCCTCTGCATGCCTTGGCCCGTTGGAAACACCGCATCTTTATATGAAGCATATGCCGCACCACATGGAGCCCGGTTTTCCAATGGAGTGGACTAAAGAGTGCGTCAATGTTCACCTGATCCGCCACCCCGCACGAGTAATCGCCAGTTACGCGGCAAAATGGCCTGAAGTTACCCTGGAAGAAATCGGCTTTCAGCAGCAGATGCAGCTTTACGATCAGATTGGCGGTGCCGTGATCGACAGCTATGACATTCGCCAAAACCCTGAAGCTGCGCTGCGCAAGCTGTGCGCAACTATCGGCCTGCCGTTTGATCCGGCCATGCTGTCATGGCAAGAGGGCCCTCGCCCGTACGATGGTGTCTGGGCCGCGCATTGGTACGGGGCTGTGCATCGATCAAAAGGGTTTGCAGGCGCAGAAGGGCCGCTGCCCGAACTGAACGGTCGATATGCGGAGTTGCTGCGCGCCGCGATACCCGCTTATGAAAAATTGGCCCGCAGCAAGATTTAACCGAGCAGTTTACCGAGTTTCAGCGCCACTGACATGTCACCGGAGACTTTCAACTTGCCGGTAGCAAAAGCTGTGACCGGATTGAGCTTGCCTGCGATCAGCTTTTCGAGGTTGGCCGTAGAAATACCGATCGTGCAGTCGGCCGGGTGATCCGCCAATGTCGCCTCGCTGCCTGCCAGCGTCAGCATCCCATCTGCTCCGCAATCAAACTTCAGCGAATTGTCCAGCGGTCTCTTGTCGAGACCGCGCTGGATGCGCTGGGCAATCTCTGCAAGTGTCATCATTTCATGCGCCGATCGCGTGCAGCCAAAAGCTTTAGGCGCAGGGCGTTCAGCTGAATGAAGCCTGCCGCATCCTTCTGATCGTAAGCCCCCGCGTCATCCTCGAACGTCACATGCGCCTCGGAATACAGGCTGTGATCTGACCAACGGCCAACAGTGCGAACATGCCCCTTGTAAAGCTTCAGGCGAACGGTGCCTGTCACATGCGTCTGACTTTCGTCGATGGCGGCCTGCAGCATCGTGCGCTCCGGGCTGAACCAGAAACCGTTGTAAATCAGCTCGGCATAGCGCGGCATCAGCTCGTCCTTCAAGTGCATTGCGCCGCGATCAAGTGTGATGCTTTCGATGGCACGGTGCGCCTCAAGCAGCAGGGTGCCGCCGGGTGTCTCGTAGATGCCCCGCGATTTCATGCCAACAAAGCGGCCCTCAACCAGATCAAGCCGTCCGCATCCATGCTTGCCGCCCAGTTCGTTCAACTTGGTGAGGATAGCAGCAGGGGACATGGTTTTGCCGTTAATAGAGACTGCATCGCCCTTGTCAAAACCCACCTCGACATATTCCGGTGTGTCGGGGGCATCTTCCGGGTTTACCGTGCGCTGGTAGACATAATCCGGCGCGTCGACGGCAGGGTCTTCGAGCACTTTGCCTTCTGATGAGGTGTGCAGCAGGTTCGCATCAACGCTAAAGGGCGCTTCGCCGCGTTTGTCCTTGGCAATGGGGATCTGGTTCTTTTCGGCAAAATCAATCAGCTTTGTCCGGCTGGACAAATCCCATTCCCGCCACGGTGCGATCACCTTGATTTCGGGGTTCAGCGCGTAGGCTGCAAGCTCAAAGCGGACCTGATCATTGCCCTTGCCCGTAGCCCCGTGTGCAACCGCATCGGCTCCGGTTTCCTCGGCAATTTCTACCAGCCGTTTCGAGATCAGTGGGCGGGCAATGGAAGTGCCAAGAAGGTAAAGCCCTTCGTAAACCGCATTTGCGCGGAACATCGGAAACACGAAATCGCGTACAAACTCTTCGCGCAGATCTTCGATGTAGATGTCTGTCGCACCCATCATCTCTGCTTTCTTGCGCGCAGGCTCCAACTCTTCGCCCTGACCGAGATCGGCGGTGAATGTCACAACTTCGCAGCCGTATTCCGTTTGCAGCCATTTAAGAATGATTGAGGTATCGAGACCGCCTGAATAAGCGAGCACAACTTTCTTTGGCGCTTGCATGGTTTTTCCCCTTCGTTCGATGCACGCGCCCTAGCGGGTTTTCGCTGGCTGGGCAAGGTTGAACGCCGCGTTGACGGCAACGGGTTCTAAAGGTTAGGTCATCGGGTCTGTCAGAGGGATCGTGATGTCCGAAGAGTTCCGTACCGCCGCGCAGGCAGCGACTGCTGCAATGCGTGACGTATTTCCAGCCACGCCACTGCTGCGCAACGATCTGCTGAGCAAGCGCTACGGGGCTGACATCTGGCTCAAGCGCGAAGACCTCAGCCCTGTGCGTTCTTACAAATTACGCGGCGCTTTTAATGCCATGCGCAAAGTGATCCCGGCGCGTGATACATTCGTTTGCGCCAGTGCGGGAAATCACGCTCAGGGTGTCGCCTTCATGTGCCGTCACTTTCACGTAAAGGGCGTCGTTTTCATGCCTGTCACCACGCCTGAGCAAAAGGTAATGAAAACCAAGATGTTTGGCGGTGATAATGTCGAAGTGCGCCTGATCGGGGATTACTTTGACCAAACGCTTGGTGAAGCGCAGTTGTTCTGCAAAGAACAGGGCGCCCATTTTCTGTCGCCTTTTGATGATGAAGACGTGATTGAAGGACAGGCATCTGTTGCTGTTGAAATCGCAGAGCAGTTAGGCCGCGTTCCCGACCGGATTGTGCTGCCTGTTGGTGGCGGCGGTCTGTCAGCGGGCACGCGGAGTTACTTTGCTCAAGACACCGATTTTACCTTTGTAGAGCCTTCGGGCGCCAAAAGCCTCGCCGCTGCGCTGGAAGAAGGGCACCCCGTTGACGTATCGCCGATCAACAACTTTGTGGACGGGGCAGCGGTCGCTCAATTGGGCGCGCGCACCTTTGACCGGCTTCGGTCGGTTGAGCGGTCAGACGTTCTTGATCTGTCAGAAGATCGCATCTGCGGCACGATTATCGAAATGCTGAATGTCGAGGGTATCGTGCTGGAACCGGCGGGCGCACTGGCGATCGAGGCATTGGGCGAGATTGCGGACAGCATCAAGGGCAAGACGGTTGTTTGTGTTGCGTCGGGCGGAAATTTCGACTTTGAACGATTGCCCGAGGTCAAGGAAAGAGCGCAGCGCTATGCCGGATTGCAGAAATACATGATCCTGCGGTTGCCCCAGCGTCCCGGCGCGCTGAAGGATTTTTTGCAAACACTTGGCGCGCACGACAACATCACCCGGTTCGAGTACATGAAAAAATCGGCTCGAAACTTCGGGTCAGTATTGATTGGCATAGAAACAGACGATCCGCACAATTTTGAAGAGATGTTCCAACGAATTGAGGATGCGGGTTTTACCTACTCTGACATCACCAATGACGAAATCCTCGCGCAGTTTGTCATCTGATGGGAATGACGCCGGAAAATCGTGTGGTTCTTGTCACCGGCGGCGCGCAGGGCATCGGGGCGGCGCTGGTCGCGCGCTGCAAGGCGAAAGGTGCGCGTGTTGCGGTGCTGGATCAGGTTGCCTGCGCGACTCCGGATCTGTCTTTGATTTGTGACGTGGGAGACGCTGTCGCACTTGGGGATGCCGTGACGCAAGTTGAAAAAACGCTTGGTGCCATTGACATATGCGTCTCTAACGCGGGTGTTTTGAGCAGTGGCAGCGTACCGCTTGGTACGACGGCAGACTGGGAGAAGTGCTGGCGCGTCAATGTGATGGCGCATGTGCACATGGCGCATGCGGTACTGCCAGGTATGGTCGCCCGTGGATCTGGTTGGTTTGTCAATGTAGCTTCGGCTGCAGGGTTGCTGAATCAGATTGGTGATGCGGCATATTCGGCAACGAAGCACGCGGCGGTCAGTTTTGCCGAAAGCCTTGCGATCACCCATGGTGTAGATGGTATTGGCGTAAGCGTGGTGTGCCCGCAATACGTTGCCACGGGACTGATCGGTCTATCTGACGAAGACGCCTCAAAGTCAGAAAATTTGCTCACTGCGGATGATGTGGCGGTGCATATCCTTGCCGCAGTTGCTGAGGGAAGGTTCAGAGTGTTGCCGCATCCTGATGTTGCGCAGTTTGCGCAGATGCGCGCACAGGACCACGATGCCTGGATCGCGGGGATGAGACGCCTGCGGCAAAAAGCTGTCGATAGTTTTGGAAGCGCTCCGCCTGAAGCGATCTATAAACTGCTTTGATCATCCATGTGTTCGGGCAATTCGGCAATGAACTGAGAACGCGAAGCGCTATAGCTGCCTATAATACCGTCTATATCCACGCTGGTGTCTGCGGTTTGTGCCATTTCCTGTTCGGCCGCTGCGCATCTTTGCGAAAACTCTGCAAATCCCAAACTAAGCGCGCTGCCTTTGAGAAAGTGAAGTTTTTCCGCAAGTGTCTGAGGCGCTATCTGCGTGGTCAACTGCCCGATCTCTTCATCAACTTCGAGCAAAAACAGCTCGACAACCTCGTCAAAATCTTCGGCGCCTACTTCTTCGCGCAACTCCGATACTCGTTTCCAATCGATCATTTCCGGTCTCCCAACACGCAGGTTTATGGGGCTGGAACGCTTAAAAATGAGTATTCGCGTAGCATTAAAAAGAAGACAATTTTAGGCTTCACGCGGCTTTAATGTTCAGCGGAATATAGGTGGGCCACACGCAGTTCTCTTGAGGCCGAATGACCGAACCTTCCCCGAAAACAGTGGCCGATATACCACCTGTCACCGCCGCACCTCAGCGGCGGGTGCTTGTTGTAGATGACAGTCGATTGCAGCGCAAAATTCTCTCAAGTTCTCTAAAGCGCTGGGGTTACGACGTGATCGAAGCCGACAATGGGGCAACCGCGCTCGAAATTTGCCGGCAAGATCGGCCCGAACTCGTGATCAGCGACTGGATGATGCCCGGCTTGACGGGCCTCGAGTTCTGCAAGGCGTTCAAAAACCTGACGGACGACTCCTATGGTTATTTCATTCTGCTGACATCCAAGAGCGAAAAGCGTGAGGTGGCTGAAGGTCTCGATTCAGGAGCGGATGATTTTCTTACCAAGCCGGTGGATGGCAATGAAATGCGCGCCCGTATTACCGCGGGTGAGCGCATTATCGATATGCAACGGCAGCTGACTGAAAAGAATAAGGTCATCGGCGACACGCTGGATGAACTTCAGCGGTTGTATGACTCGCTGGACAACGACCTGCAGGAAGCCAAGCAATTGCAGCAATCGCTGGTTCCCGAGCGGCACAAGTCAATTGGCAACAGCAGTCTGTCTTTGTTGTTGCGGTAAAGCGGGCATGTCGGGGGGGATCTGGTTGGCTATTATCCAGCGGGCGACGGGCATCTGGGCCTGTTTGCTCTGGATGTTTCCGGCCACGGGATCAGCTCTGCCCTGATGACCGCGCGGCTGGCAGGATATCTGTCAAGCACAGCATTGCATCAGAATGTCGCGTTGGAAAAAGGCCCCGACGGGGAATATCGGTCGCGTCCACTTGCGGATGCGATCGAATCGCTCAACGAACTCGTTCTCGACGAGATGGAGACGGAACAGTACTTCACCATCATGCTTGCCGATGTCGATTTGCGAACCGGCGCGGTCGAGATCGGGCAGGCCGGGCATCCGCATCCGGTGGTGCAGCGCTGCGACGGCACGCTTGAGCAAGACGGGACCGGCGGGTTTCCGGTCGGGCTAATGTCTGGCGTCAGCTTTTCGCAATTTTCGCTCAAACTTGACGCGGGCGACCGCCTGATCATCTTCTCCGACGGCGTTACCGAATGCCCCGGTGAACAAGGAGCAATGCTTGGCGAAGAGGGTTTGGAAGAGATGCTTGCCGAGCTGAGCGATATCAAGGGGCCAGCGATGCTCGAAGCTTTGATCTGGCGACTGGGAGAGTTTGCCGGTCAGGCAGATTTCCCCGATGATATCTCAGGCATCTGTTTTGAATATCACCCCGATATGATGCCGAAGTAACGGCTGAGGTAAAGGCGATCACCGTCATTACCCAATAGTTCTGCGGCCGTTCTTGGTGCTACAAAAAGTGTCTCGTGATCTGCTTCTATAGGGTCGGCGATATGCAAAACCGGCCGCGCCACATAAACATGGCAGATCTTCTCGGCCCACAGATCATATTCCGGCATAAAGACAAACCGGCGAAACGCGCCCATACGGCGCGGCGCGGTGATGCGCCATCCGGTTTCTTCGAGTACCTCGCGGTGGAGCGCTTGCAATGGGCTCTCGCCCGGATCAATACCACCGCCGGGAAGTTGAACGTCGAGCGCGTCCGCGACCTGCAAGGTGAGCAGAACCTGCCCGTTTACAGGCAAAATCGCGTAGGCACCGGGGCGTGCGGTGTACTTGCGCGTTGCATCTGGTGCATGGCCGATACGTGGTATCATTCTGGCCTGTCCTCTTTTCATAGGGGTTGAGACGCTTATATGGACGCGGTATGCCAAGCGGCCAAGGCTAAGGAAACCCCTGATGACACTCGGACAACAGATTGCGTGGGATGACACTGTCCTGCCATTTCAACTCGATGCCAGCGACATACGCGGTCGCGTGGCCCGTCTAGATGGTGCGCTGAACGGCATTCTCAGTCAGCACGACTACCCGCCTCAGGTCGAGGCACTGGTGGCCGAAATGGCGCTTTTGACAGCGCTGATCGGCCAGACCGTGAAATTGCGTTGGAAACTGCAGTTGCAAGTCCAAAGCAAGGGCGCCGTTCGGATGATTGCCACCGATTACTACGGCCCGGAAGCAGAGGGCGATGTGGCCCGTATCAGAGCCTATGCAAGCTATGACGCAGACCGGCTGACCGACGCGGCGCCGTTCGATCAGGTGGGCGAGGGGTACTTCGCCATCATGATTGACCAGGGAAAGGGTATGACGCCGTATCAGGGGATTACGCCCTTGGCGGGCAAATCACTGTCTGACTGTGCCGAAGCCTATTTTGCGCAATCCGAGCAATTGCCGACACGGTTTTCACTGAGTTTTGGTAAGTCGACAGAACCCGGGGTCGCCGAGCACTGGCGCGCAGGTGGCGTGATGCTTCAGCACATGCCCAAAGCGTCCCCTTTTGTCGCTCAGGGCGAGGGTACAGGCGAAGTGCTTCAGGCTGACGACATCGTGCACGGGGACGAGAAGGACAATTGGAACCGGGTGAATATCCTGCTCGACACCGTCGAGGATATTGAACTTATCGGTCCTACCTTGCCGCCGAACGACTTGTTGTTGAGGCTGTTTCACGAAGAACAGCCGCGCGTTTTTGTGACGCAACCCGTGCGATTTGGCTGTACCTGTTCGGAAGACCGTGTGCGGCAGTCGTTGTCGATCTACTCGGCGCGGGACATCGAAAAAATGACGACAGACGCCGGTCGCGTGACGGCAGATTGCCAGTTCTGCGGGGCGCATTACGATCTCGATCCCGCAACCGTTGGCTTCGAGGCCGAAAAAGGCGGCGATGATGCATGACGTTGCAGAGATCCGGGCGGCTTTGTCTCGCCCGGGTCGCCCCTCTTCGGATTTTGATCTGAACCCTGAAACCGTTCTGCCGCAGGGCCGCAAGCTACGGCCTGCCGGCGTTTTGGCGCCAGTGATCGAAGCGCCTGACGGTCTGCGGTTGCTTTTGACCAAGCGATCCTCGGCCCTGAAACACCACCCCGGCCAGATTGCCTTTCCGGGTGGAAAACAGGATGAGGCCGATCCCGATGTCACTGCGGCGGCTTTGCGCGAGGCGCGCGAGGAGATCGGACTTCCGTCGGAACAGGTGGACATCCTCGGCAGACTGCCCGCACACGAGACGGTCACAGGGTTCTTGGTAACCCCTGTGATCGGGCTTGTTCGCGGGTCATTCACGATCACGCCGGAACCCGGAGAAGTCGATGAGGTATTTGACGTACCGCTGGCTCATGTGTTGGACGAGGATAATTTCGTCGTTGAAGGGCGTCGCTGGCGTGGGCAGCGCCGCTCTTATTTTGCGGTTCCCTACGGCCCCTATTACATCTGGGGGGCAACTGCGCGTATGTTGCGTGCATGGACCGATCAGATGAAATAAAAGTGCCATCCGGCACGCTTTGGCTGGAGGATTCCGCGGCACAGGCAGTTTGCAGGGCCGTCGCGGCGCGAGGTGCAAGCATATATTATGTCGGTGGTTGCGTCCGGGATGCGATATTGGGCGTGACTGGCGGCGACGTGGATTTTGCATCTGATGCGCGCCCCGAAGAAGTGACACGCCTTGTCGAAGAGGCAGGTCTCAAGGCGGTACCAACCGGTATTGAACACGGGACCGTCACCGTCGTCAGCGCGGGCAAGGGTTTTGAAGTCACAACGTTCCGAGCCGATGTCCAGACTGATGGACGTCGTGCTGTGGTGCAGTTTTCATCTGATATCACCGAGGACGCAAAGCGCCGCGATTTTACGATGAACGCCCTTTATGCAACGGGCGATGGCAAAATCGTCGATCCGCTGGGCGGTTTGGCGGATTGCCGGGCGCGACGGGTCCGTTTCATTGACGATGCGGCCACTCGCATTCGCGAGGATTACCTGCGCATCTTGCGGTACTTCAGATTTCACGCATGGATCAGCACACCTGAAGCAGGATTTGATCCCGACGCCTTGGATGCAATTTCCGCCAATTCAGACGGGTTAGAGACACTTTCCGCAGAACGCATCGGCGCAGAGATGCGGCGGCTGCTGGCTGCGCCGGATCCGTGTCGTGCAATAGCCACCATGGATCAGACAGGCGTCTTGATGCGCGTCCTTCCGGGGTCTGACACAAGTCTGTTGGGTCCGGTTGTGCACCTTGAAGCGCAATCAGGTCTTGTTGCGGATGTCATGCTGCGACTGGCGTCTCTGGGGGGACAAGATGCCACTGAAAGGCTGCGCCTGAGCCGGGCTGATGCGCAGGTGTTGCAGGCTTTTCTGGTGCATGGATACGGGGCAGTACCGCTGGCTGAAGTAGCGTACCGTCAGGGTGTGAGAATTGGTCTGGGTGCGGCAATCTTGCGGGCCGCGATGGCCAGTCAGCCATTGGAACCCAACACACATGCGCGACTGGAAAAAGCGGCGGCCGCACGCTTTCCCGTGACTGCAAAGGATCTGATGCCTGAATTATCCGGCAAAGCGCTGGGCGATGCGCTTCGCCAGATGGAGCAGCGATGGATTGCTTCTGACTTCAGCTTGTCTCGTGAAGATTTGATGAAAGCGCGCTGAAATCCTCGACAACTCGGGTCGGGCTCTGCTAGAGAAATCGCGTAATACGGAGGTGTACGAAATGTATCGCGGGATCTGGTTCGGCTGAAGCTGGCATAACCCACATCCTACCGGGCAGCCCGAGAGGCGTCTGGTCATTTCGTAATACGTCAAATCCAAGGCCTCCGTACCATGTTCCGTTTCTTCGAAAATCTTATTGATCCCTATTGCGACTACCCGCAGAAAAACGTGCCGCCGACGCGGTTGTGGCCGTTCTTGCAAGAGTACGCCGTACCGTTCCGGCGCGTATTTGCCATTACAGCTGTAATGTCCATCGTCGTCGCGGCCATTGAAATCTGGTTGATCTATTACATGGGGCGGGTCGTCGATCTGTTGCAGGGCGATCCGGCACGGGTCTGGGAGGATTACGGTACCGAGTTGGTCGCGGTGGCGGTATTCATTCTGCTGTTCCGGCCGATAATTCAGGCTCTGGATGTAGCGCTACTTAACAATACAATCATCCCGAATTTCACGGCGCTGATCCGGTGGCGCGCGCACCGCCACGTATTGGGTCAGTCGGTTGGCTGGTTCGAGAATGACTTTGCGGGCCGTATCGCCAATCGCATCATGCAAACACCGCCTGCTGCCGGTGAGGTGATCTTTCAGGTGTTCGACGCCATTTCATTTTCTCTGGCATATTTGATTGGCGCGGCAATCCTGCTGGCGACGTCGGATGAGCGGCTGCTGCTGCCGCTTGCTTTGTGGTCTGTTATGTACTTTTCGTTGGTCTACTGGACAGTAAAGCGCGTAGGTCCGGCGAGCCAGGCGTCGTCCAATGCCCGCTCTGTCGTGACCGGGCGCGTTGTGGACGCCTATTCGAATATTCACTCGGTGAAAATGTTCGCCCACCACGACAAAGAGATGAATTACGCCAAAGAGGCCATTGAGGACACGCGAAAGACATTCATGCGCGAGCAGCGCATCTTTACGCTGATGGACCTGATGCTGGTCTGCCTCAACGGGGTGCTGATCGTAGGTGTAGTGGGTTGGGCCATTGCGCTGTGGGTGCAGGGAACGGCGAGTGTTGGCGTCGTTGCCGCAGCGACGGCGTTGACACTGCGTCTTAATGCGATGACGGGATGGATCATGTGGGCCCTCACGTCGTTCTTTCGTGAACTGGGCGTTGTCGCCGAAGGCATGGAGACCATAGCGCAGCCGATTGCTCTGACGGATGTGAAAGATGCCAAGCCGCTTCATCTTTCCCAAGGCAGGATCGAAATGCAGGGTCTCAGCCACCATTATGGTCGCGCCAGCGGTGGTTTGGACAATGTCGATCTGGTTATAGAACCGGGCCAGAAAGTCGGACTGGTCGGCCGGTCCGGAGCGGGAAAATCGACACTGGTAAAGCTGCTTTTGCGTTTCTACGACCCCGAAGCGGGCCGCATCCTGATTGACGGGCAAGACATTACGCAAGTGACGCAAGACAGCCTGCGCCAGTCCATCGGTATGGTGCAGCAGGACAGTTCTTTGCTGCACCGTTCGGTGCGCGACAACCTTCTCTATGGTCGGCCAGAAGCGACCGAAAGCGAGATCTTTGCAGCGGCACGGCAAGCGCAGGCGCACGAATTCATCCTTGATCTGCAAGACCCCGCAGGTCGTCAGGGATACGACGCACAGGTTGGTGAGCGTGGCGTCAAACTGTCGGGTGGGCAGCGGCAACGCGTTACACTTGCACGGGTCATCCTCAAAGATGCGCCGATCCTCTTACTGGACGAGGCGACCTCGGCGCTCGACAGCGAAGTCGAGGCGGCCATTCAGGATACGCTTTATGGTATGATGGAAGGTAAAACGGTGATTGCGATTGCGCACCGGCTTTCCACGATCGCGCATATGGATCGTATCCTTGTGTTGGATAAAGGAAACATCGTCGAAGACGGCAGTCATGACGCGCTTTTGGCGCAAGGCGGACTATATGCAGAGTTCTGGGCCCGCCAGTCCGGGGGCTTTTTGCAGGTCGAGGATCAAACGTGAAGATATCCGAATGGATTGATGCCTTTCGTAGCGCCGAGGGACCGCCGCCGCAAACACTGGGAGCTTTCATGCGGTGGTGCCTGTCCGGGTCTTGGCCTGCGCTTTGGCTTGCCGCGTTTTTCTCCGCTGCTGCCGGTGCGATGGAAGCGGGGACGGCCTATATTCTCGGCTTGGTTATCGATGCCACTGCGGCTGCAGGCCCAGAGGCCTTTTTTGATGGCCGCAATCTCGCGCTCATCGCAGGGGCGGTAGCGTTCTTTTTGATCGCGCGGCCTTTGCTTTTTGGCCTGTCGGCCTCCGCAAATGCCATTATCGTTCAGCCTAACGTTAACCCGTTGGTCTTGTCGCGGCTGCATCGGTGGACACTGGGTCAGACGGTCGGTTTCTTTGATGATGATTTCGCCGGACGCATCGCACAAAAGCAGATGCAGGCGGCCCGCGCGGTCACGGACGTCGTGTCAGAGGTGATAAACGTGGTGGCGTTTGCGCTTGCGTCTCTGGCCGGTTCGGTGCTGCTGCTCTTTGCAATCGATTGGCGTGTCGCTGTGGGATTCGCGATTTGGCTGGTTGCCTATTTTGCCATGATAAACTGGTTTCTGCCGCGTGTGCGCAAAAGATCAGCGGGCCGCGCGGGCGCGCGTGCCATGGTGTCCGGCCAAGTTGTGGACACGATCACCAATATTAAGACCGTCAAGTTGTTTGCCCACGCCGACCACGAAGACCGTGCGGCGCTGGGCGCAATGGAAAGTTTCCGCCAACGTGCATTAGAATTCGGCTATCTCGCGGCGGGGTTTCGATTTGCGCTGATGACGCTTGCAGGCGTTCTGCCAGTACTTCTGCTAGGTGGGACCGTGATGTTGTGGCAGGCGGGTCAGGCAAGTCAGGGTGACATCGTTGCAGCGGGAGCCGTTGCAATTCGGATTGCCCAGATGACGGGTTGGGTCAGTTTCACGTTGATGGCGATTTACTCGAACATCGGCGAGGTTGAAGACGGTATCCGGACACTGACACCGCGTAACCGCGTTGAAGATGCGCCGGGAGCAACCGCGCTGTCGGTACCTCAGGGACGGATCGAGCTGAAAGACGTTGGCTTTGCCTACGGGCGTGAAAGTGGTGGCGTGCAGAATATCTCGCTGACCGTTGCACCCGGTGAAAAGCTGGGCATTGTCGGTGCATCCGGGGTAGGAAAATCGACACTGGTTTCACTGCTTTTGCGTCTCTACGACGCAGAAAATGGCACGATTACCATCGACGGTCAGGACATTACACAAGTTACTCAGGAAAGCTTGCGCCGGCAGATCGGGATGGTCACGCAAGAGACCGCGATGTTCAACCGGTCGGCGCGGGACAACATCCTCTACGGGCGACCCGACGCGACCGAAGAAGAGATGATGGCAGCTGCACGCAAGGCAGAAGCGCATGCGTTCATCGTTGATCTGGAAGATCACGCGGGGCGCAAAGGGTATGATGCGCATCTGGGTGAGCGCGGTGTGAAGCTGTCTGGTGGGCAGCGTCAACGTATCGCGCTTGCGCGTGCAATCCTGAAGGACGCACCCATTTTGGTTTTGGACGAAGCAACCAGCGCGCTCGACAGCGAGGTTGAGGCCTCTATTCAGGATGCGCTTGAGCGGGTGATGGAGGGCAAGACGGTTCTGGCCATTGCACACCGCTTGTCCACGTTGACCGAGATGGACAGGATCATTGTCATGGAAGCCGGACAGGTCGTCGAAGACGGATCGCACGCCGAACTATTGGCGAAGGGTGGCCTTTACGCGCAGTATTGGGATCGGCAGTCCGGCGGCTTTATCCGGACGGAGGCGGCGGAATAGGGCTGTTATCGTGCGCCCCAAGACCGTACATGCGTGACATGAGCGAATTCACGATCAATAGACTGGGGCTGCACGGCGACGGAATTGCGGACGGGCCCGTGTTTGTTCCACGCAGTTTGCCTGGCGAAGTGGTGACCGGCACGCTGGCAGGTCAGCAACTTCACGACATGCGCGTCCTCAGACCGTCGGACGCGCGTGTTGCGCCCCCGTGCCGCCACTTCAAGTCGTGCGGCGGCTGTCAACTTCAGCATGCTGCGGATGATTTCGTCGCAGACTGGAAAGTAGATGTCGTGCGTCAGGCATTGAATGCGCACGGGTTAGAGACTGTTTTCCGCCCCATTGCTACCTCGCCTGCGCAAAGCCGCAGACGTGCAGGCTATGCCGCGAGACGCACCAAAAAGGGCGCAACAGTCGGTTTTCACGCGCGTGGTTCCGATGCGATTATTCCGGTGCCCGATTGCCAACTGGTGACCAGCGAAGTGTTACAGGGGCAGGCAGTGGCCGCTGCGCTGGCCCAAGCGGGTGCCAGCCGCAAAACGGCTTTGTCGGTGATGGTAACGCAAAGCGATGCAGGGCTTGATGTTGCGGTGCGCGACGGCAAGGAACTGGACGGGCCGCTGCGCCAGCAGCTTGCCAAGATATGCGAGACTATGGGCATGGCGCGGCTGACATGGGGCGAAGAGGTTGTGGCAATGCGCGCACCGCCGTCTCTTGTGTTCGGTCCCGCGCAGGTCACCCCGCCGCCCGGTGCGTTTTTGCAGGCCACGTCCCACGGGCAAGCAACTCTGACAGAGGCTGTTGCTGATGCTGTTGCCGGCGCAACCCGCATTGTGGATCTTTTTGCCGGCTGCGGCACCTTCACGCTGCCGATGGCCTGCCGTGCCGAGGTCCACGCGGTGGAAGGAGATGCAGAGATGCTTTCCGCTTTGGACGCGGGGTGGCGCCATGCGACCGGCGTCAGGCTGGTTACGACCGAAGCGCGCGACCTGTTTCGCCGACCCTTGCTGCCGGACGAGTTCAAAGGCGTCGACGCGGTGGTGCTTGATCCGCCGCGTGCCGGCGCCGAGGGGCAAGTGGCGCAGTTGGTTCAGGCAAAAGTACCGCGCATTGCCTATGTTTCGTGCAATCCGGTGACCTTTGCACGCGATGCGGCACAGCTATCCGCTGCGGGCTTTGAGCTGGATTGGGTGCAAGTGGTAGACCAATTTCGCTGGTCGTCTCATGTGGAGCTTGTGGCCTGCCTGTCTGCCACCCATATGGCTTGAAATCGTTCAGGAGATTGAAATGGCGCTGAGGCAACGCATCGATGTGTGGTTGGACCAACGGTGGGTGACCAACCTTGTCGTCGCAGTGATCGTGTTCAACGCGGTTCTGTTGGGAATGGAGACTTCCCCAAGGATTATGGAACGGGCGGGCCCGTTGATCATTGCGCTTGATAAAGCCTGTCTGACCTTTTTCGTTATTGAAATCCTGCTCAAGCTTTTTGCGCGTGGCGGCCGGTTCTTTAAAAACGGATGGAATATCTTTGATGTCGTCATCGTGGGTGCGGCGCTTGTACCGGGCGCGCAGGGCATGTCGGTTTTGCGTGCGTTGCGCATATTGCGGGTGCTGCGCGTCATTTCCGTCGCCCCAAGCCTGCGGCGCGTTGTCGAAGGATTCGTCACGGCGCTGCCGGGGATGGGTAGCGTGTTTCTTTTGATGGCGATCATCTTTTATATCGGTGCCGTAATTGCGACCAAGCTGTTCTCTTCCAATTTTCCCGAATGGTTCGGGTCTCTGCCGCTGAGCGCCTACACGCTGTTCCAGATCATGACACTAGAGAGTTGGTCGATGGGAATCGTCCGCCCTGTCATGGAGGTTTACCCCTATGCCTGGGCGTTTTTCGTGCCGTTTATCATGGTCACGACATTTGCTGTCGTGAACCTGTTGGTCGGTCTGATCGTGAACTCAATGCAGGATGCGCATCAGGAAGAAGCGGGCGCCGTCACCGATGCCTATCGTGACGAGGTGCTGACGCGGCTGGTCGCCATCGAAGAAAAGCTTAATAAAAACCCGCCAGACTGACGTTTTTGTGAGCTTGATTAACCACATTGACATGTTAGAGGTGTAGAAAGAGCAGTACGTCGCAAAAACAAAAGCAGGATGGCAAAGCCATGAAACGACGTGAATTGTTGATGGGCTCCGCAGCCCTCATGACGCTGGGCGCTTGTGCGGATCCGAAATTTAAGCGTTACACCGGGCCCGAGGTAACCTTTGTCGTGGTCAATAAAGGCCAACGTCGCATGCATCTTTTGCATCACGAATCGCTGTTGGAAAGTTACGACATCCAACTTGGATTTGCGCCCGTTGGTCACAAGCAGTTCGAAGGCGACGGCAAGACGCCTGAAGGACTTTACCGGATTGACCGGCGTAACCCGAACAGTGATTTCCACCTGTCCATCGGTATTTCTTACCCGAATACGGCTGATGTCGCCTTTGCGCAGTCGCAAGGGAAGTCAGCGGGCGGAGATATTTTTATCCATGGCCAGAAATCCGGATTGCGTCGGGGCAAGGGTGACTGGACCTGGGGGTGCATCGCGGTCAAGAATAACGAGATCGAAGACGTCTACGCGATGGTTCGAAACGGGACGTTGATCCAGATAAACGCCTGATTATCAGACGTTATCCGGAGGTAATGCTGTTAGGGTGCTGCCGGTGATCAGCGTCCACCATATCTTGCCGTTGCTTTCCTGAAACCAGGCGAATCCCATTTTGTTGGCATTCGCGTTCAGAATAATGCGCCGCGTATCCGGTTGGTTCATCCACGCGCCCAGCGTTTCAAGTTCTGATTCGTATGTTTCAGAGATGTTTTCGCCAATGAGCCGTCCCTGAAAGCCGACCCGCTGCACCCGCTGAATCGGTGAAGAGCCGTCAGAACCGAAATGCCAGGGGCGGTTTTGGATCGACATATCGCGGGAATGCGTGGCGGCGGCGGCATTCAGTTGGGCGTCCAGCTCAAGCTGTGGCAGAGCTGAGGCACCGCGCAGGGCATTGACCGCATCAAGCATCCGGAACTGGATCTTGGCAGTATCTCTGTCGCTGATTCGATATACCTTTGGCAAAGGCCGACCGTCTGACCCAAGTTGAGAAGACGGCCCCGTCCCACAAGCAGTCAGCAGGGCAATTGCGGCAAAGCATAGGCAAATCAGTCGGATCATTTCGTACTCCTGGATCGGTTAGGTCACTTAACCCGCCGCGCGTGGTAATTCAAACTCAGTTCGGCGTGAAACTGCGTGATGACATCTGTTTGATTTGCGAATGATGCGCACAAACCATACATTGTGCTAAATAACGTTTTCAGGGTCTACGGAGGCATAAATGTCCGACAAGAAATCGCATCAGCAGGGACGGCGCGCGTTTCTGGCCGGGGCCGGCGCGATGTTGGCGACACCTGCACTGTCGCAGGGTTTTGACGGCGTCAATTCGCTGGCCACCACTCAAGGTGAGCGTGATCTGACAACGAACGTACGGCGCAACATCTCGAGCTTTCGTACGCTCGACTGGCAGCCCTACTTTTCGAACCTGCGCAACGGCGCCATTCTGGTAGATATCGATAGTCGTGTGCTGCATTATTGGGCAGACGGAGGGGATTTCTACAGACTGTACCCCTCAAGCGTTCCGCTGACCGAAGACCTTACAAGGCGCGGCCGCACCCGAGTGATTCTGAAAGACCCCAATCCTGATTGGCGTCCGACGCCTTCTATGTTGCAGCGCAACCCTGAATGGCCTGACTATATTCCACCAGGCCCGGATAATCCTTTGGGAACAAGGTCTTTGCACCTGAGCTGGACGTATTATCGCATCCACGGGACGCATGATACGCGCAAAATAGGTCGACAATCGTCAAACGGGTGCATCGGCCTGTACAATCAACATATCGAAGAACTGTACGAAATGGCCAAGGTCGGCACGCAAGTGTTGCTTATTTGACTACATTACCCCGGTTTGCTCGCCGTTTCCGTGAATCTGGTTTGCAAACAGTCTCGTATGGTGCTTAACGTGATTTCACGAGGTAAGTCTTGAGCGCGTGCTGAATTTATTTCGGCGCGCCGTCTTCTGGAGGTTATGAAATGAAGAAACTCGTTCTCGCAGCTGCTCTGACAGCCGCAGCATCCACAGCATTCGCTGGCTCCCTGGAAGAGCCAGTTGTAGAAGCACCTGTTGTCGTAGAAGAAGCCGAAGGCTCTTCTGCAGGCATCCTGCTGCCTCTGCTGCTGCTGGTAATCGTTGCAGCCGCTATCTCCTAATTGGGATGCGGAACCAGATAAAAGGCGGCACCTTTGTGTGCCGCCTTTTTATTTTGTCCTTACGGATAATGGCTTAGCCGATCCAACCTTTCAGGTTGTCATCAATGACATTGCATAGCGCAGTGATATGCGCATCGTCATCGTTCAGGCACGGAATGTAGGTAAACTGCTCTCCACCCGCTTCCTCAAAGCTTTCCTTGATCTCTTCGTTGATCTCTTCAAGCGTTTCGATGCAGTCCGCTGAGAAGGCAGGCGCGCAAACAGCGATATTCTTCTTGCCAGCTTCTGCAAGCCGGGCAACTTCTTCAACCGTATAGGGTTGAAGCCATTCTTCCGGTCCGAACTTTGACTGGAACGTTGTCGTAATTTCAGTGTCTGTCCACCCAAGCCGCTCTTTCAAAAGCCGCGTCGTCTTTTGACACTGGCAGTGATAGGGATCGCCTTCCATTAGGTAGCGGATTGGCACCCCGTGATACGAGCACACCAGAATATCGGGCCGTTTTTCCAATCCGGCATAGGCTTTCTCGATAGATTGGGCCAGTGCTTCGATGTAATCAGGCCGATCATAGTAGGGGTCTACCGTACGCGTTGTTGGTTGCCATTTTTCATACGTCAGCGAGCGAAAGAACTCGTCATTGGCTGTTGCTGATGTGGCGCCTGCGTAATGCGGGTAGAGTGGAAAAAACAAAATCTTGCGGCATCCGGCGGCTGTCATTTCAGCCACTTTCGATCGCGTGGAAGGGTTGCCGTAACGCATGCAGAAGTCGACCATAACGTCGTCGCCGTACTTTGCATGCATCGTGTCTTTTACTTTGACGGTCTGCGCTTTGGTAATGGTCATCAAAGGGCTTTCGCCCTCTGCCTCATTCCAGATCGACTTGTAGGCGGCACCGCTGGAGAACGGACGCTTGGACAAAATGATCAGTTGCAACAGCGGTTGCCAGATCCAAGGGCTGTAGTCGATGACCCGCCGGTCCGACAGAAACTCGTTCAGATAGCGGCGCATCGACCAGTAATCGTAATTGTCTGGTGTGCCGAGGTTGGCCAAAAGAATACCCACCTTGGGTTTTGCAACCTTTGGATGGTCCTCTGCGGCGTGAACCGGTCTTTCGGCGACGACGGAGGTTGAGCTGCTATCCAGCATCAGCATGTCCTTGAATTGAGTTTCAAGCCCTCAGATAGAGGGTTTTACGCGAGCGTCAATCGCGCAGCGGTGTTTCTGGTACGGACAGGGCGTCGGCCAGACGTTGCTTGGCTGACCCCGGTCTTAACGGTTTTTGCTGGCTTTCGTCGGGCGCCCAGCCTGTCAGAAAGACCATCTCGAATGTTGCTTTGATACGCTCATCGGTGGCGGGGTATGCATCTTGGTAGATGTCGTTGGCATGTTCGAAAAGCCGCGCAGAAGGGATACGCCGGTCGCGTTGTTCCAGCGCGTTTGCCTCGCCCATGCGCCGCAAGTCGCGCATCAGATGGAAGGCATCCCGGTAGGCAACGTCGAGCTTGATGCTGTCGGCAACAGGCAAGGCAAAGCCGGCCCGCTGCAACAGCGCGCCAAGATCACGTATTTCACCCATCGGCGCGACACGAGGAGACAGGCCGCCACTCAGCTTTATTTCAGACTGCCCAAGACAGGCGCGCAGTTCTTCGAGCGTTTGTCCACCAAGCGTTGCGCAGATCATCAACCCGTCAGGCTTTAGGCTGCGGCGCGCCTGAATCAGTTGGCCAACCGGGTCATTTGCCCAGTGTAGAGACAGAGAATGGATAACGAGATCATGTTTGCCCACCTCAAGATCAAGCGTATCCTTGTCCGCAACAATGCGGGCGTCGGCCAAGCGCGCTTCCCAAACCTCGGGGAAAGGTGTCACGACTGCGGGCGCCGTAAACGTCCTGTTAACCATGTCCAGCCGATCCTGAATCTCGTCTGCTGCCGATTCTTGTAGGAATAATGCGCTGCGGTCACTGCGGGCGCGATACCGGGCGAGGGCTTGCGTATCTGTCAGGCGGGTCTGAATTGTCATGAGAGGTGTCTTAGGATGGTGCAGCTTGGTTTTCAAACGGCAGTTTCACTTATTTATCCACCCCGGTGTTTGGGGTGTGGCGGTCAGGTGGAAAGTGATTTTGGTCTGTGTGGCACCTGCTGGCGTGATACGGCGTTTATCGGTGGGACGATTTGTGACAGTTGCGGGACACCGCTACCCGGTCACGACGAGAGTGGCACACTGAAATGTGATGACTGCATGAAAACGCCACGCCCGTGGTCCAAGGGGCGCGCGGCACTGGTTTACAAAGATAACGCGCGCCAACTCGTTCTTGCATTGAAACATGGCGACAGGCAGGAGATTGCCCAACCTGCCGCCCTGTGGATGTCGCGGGTCATTGAAAATTTGCCAAAAGAGAACCTGATCGTGGCACCAGTGCCGTTGCATTGGATGCGCCTGATGAAGCGGCGGTACAATCAGTCGGCCCTTCTTGCCCAGGCCCTTGCGCGTCACAGCGGCTTGCCTGTGTGCCCCGATCTGTTGCAGCGCCAGCGGCGGACACAATCGCTGGACGGGCTGACACGTGAGGTGCGTTTCACGTCGGTGAAAGGCGCAATGCGGGTGCATCCCCGCAGACGTCACCGGCTGATCGGTCGCCCGGTGTTGCTGGTCGACGATGTCATGACGTCGGGGGCCACCTTGTCGTCAGCTACAGATGCCTGCCTTGCAGCAGGATCAGGGCCGGTATACGTCGTGACCCTAGCGCGCGCGGTGCGGAATACCTAAATTCCTGACCAACACCACGTGTTGAAAAGGGATATGTGATGAAGACCGTCGAAATTTACACGTCGCCGCTGTGCGGATTCTGTCACGCGGCCAAACGCCTTTTGTCACAAAAAGGGGTCGAGTTTTCCGAAGTTGACGTTTGGGCCAACCCCGATCGCAAGCCGGAAATGATCCAGCGCGCAAATGGCGGTCGCACAGTACCGCAAATTTTTGTGGGTGATACCCATGTTGGCGGTTGTGACGATCTGTACGAACTGGAGCGCGCGGGAAAACTCGACACGTTGCTTGCCGCCTGATGAAAATCGCGCTTTTACAGTTGAATGTCTCGGATGATCCTGCGGCCAACCTGTCGAACACGTTGGAGATGTTGGACGCGGCGGTGGCGCAAGGGGCAGAATTTGTTCTGACGCCCGAGGTGACAAACTGCATATCGACCAGCCGCCGTCACCAAAACGACGTTCTCGCACTTGAACAGGACGACAAATCGCTCATGGCGCTGCGCAAGGCCGCAGCGCACCATGGCATTACGTTGCTGGTCGGATCTCTTGGCCTGAAGACAACAGATGAAGACGGCCGCTTTGCCAACCGGTCTTTCTTGATCGACGGGCAGGGTGATATTGTTGCACGATACGACAAGATTCACATGTTTGACGTGCAGGTTACGCCAGAAGAAACGTGGCGCGAATCCGATGGCTACCGCCCGGGCGCGCAGGCGGTCCTTGCAAATGCCGGTTTTGCAAAAATTGGTATGACGATCTGTTATGATCTGCGGTTTCCGGCCCTGCATGGCGCACTGGCGCGCGCCGGCGCACAAATTCTGACGGTGCCAGCGGCATTTTCACCGGTCACAGGGGCGGCCCATTGGCACACGTTGCTGCGCGCGCGTGCGATAGAGACGGGGTGCTATGTTATTGCACCTGCACAGACCGGCGAGCATGCGAGCGCCAATCACAAGACCCGCAAAACCTATGGGCATTCGCTTGTTGTCACTCCGTGGGGGGAGGTGCAACTTGACGCAGGTACCGCTCCGGGCGTTTACACAACCGTCCTTGATATGGAACAAGTTTCTAAGGCACGGCAAAAAATACCGAGCCTGGCAAACGCACGACCCTTTGACGGACCCTGATGACTGATGACAAGAACGCACTCGCGATTGCGCTATTCACAGAGGTGATGGCGGCTGATCAGTTGGTGCGGGCTCGGCTGAGCAAGGTTTTGCCCAAAGGCATGGAAATTTCTCATTTTACAGTGCTGAACCATCTGGCGCGTACGACCGAAGAACGCACACCCGCGCAGCTGGCTACCACTTTTCAAGTGACCCGGGGCGCGATGACCAACACGTTGAGCAAACTTGAATGGGCCGGTTACATTCATATCCGCCCTGATTGGGATGACGCACGTCGTAAACTGGTAGCGATTAGCACAGCAGGTCGTCAGGCGCGCGATCAGGCGGTCGGTTCTATCACGCCCGTAATCACAAAGGTGGTGGAAGAGTTGGGCGACACGCGTGTGCGGGACGCCCTGCCGATCTTGCGTGAAATGCGTCTGAAACTGCGCCAGCAGCCCTAGGCCGGTTTCACACTCGCCGTTACGTAGTTCACGCTCAGATCTCTGTCTGACAGACGCCACGACCAAGACACCGGATTAAAGACGAAACCCTTTCTGTCGACAGGGTCCAGACCGGCACCGCGCAACAGATCAAATAATTCGTCCGGGGTGATGAACTTGGACCATTCATGGGTACCTTTGGGCAGCCACCGCATGACATGCTCTGCGCCGATGATGGCCATCACGTACGACTTGGGGTTGCGGTTCAGTGTTGAGCAGATGTGCAACCCGCCGGGTTTGAGCAATTGCTGACAGGCTCGCAGATAGTCCGGAGGTGACGCTACGTGTTCTACCACTTCCATGTTGAGCACCACATCAAACTGCTCGCCGGCCTCTGCCATCGCTTCGGCCGTTGTGTGCCGGTAATCGATGCTCAGGCCTGATTGCTGTGCATGAATCTGCGCAACAGGAATGTTCCGCTCTGCCGCATCCGCGCCAACGACTTCTGCACCGAGCCGCGCCATCGGTTCTGACAGCAGCCCGCCGCCACAGCCGATATCGAGAATGCGCAGGCCCGCAAATGGCATATCTGCGGTCAGATCCTTGTCAAACTCACCGGCGATTTGCTGGGTAATGTAATCCAGCCTGCAAGGGTTGAGCATGTGCAGGGGCTTGAACTTGCCGTTTTCATCCCACCATTCCGCTGCCATTGCCTCGAATTTGGCAATCTCACCGGGATCGACGGTTGATAGAGGCGCTTGCATTCTGATCTCCATGTGCTCATTTACCATTTCGTATTATATAGAGCGATGATGGACAAATACCCGGATCAAAAGCGCGCAGTTCAGTATCTGTACCCGCCGATCGACCCTTTCGATCAGCGGATGCTGGACGTGGGTCAAGGACACCGCGTGTATGTCGAGCAATGCGGCAATCCTGACGGGGTGCCGGTGCTTGTATTGCACGGTGGTCCGGGCGGTGGGTGCAGCCCCGCAATGCGGCGCTATTTTGATCCAAAAAACTACCGCGTCATCTTGTTTGACCAACGTGGCTGTGGCCGGTCGCGTCCGCATGCAAGCGTCACCCACAACACAACGTGGCATCTGATCGACGATATCGAGTTGATTCGCCGGGAGTTGTCGATCGACGACTGGATCGTTTTTGGCGGTAGCTGGGGTGCCACGCTTGCGCTGATCTATGCCGAATCGCATCCGGACCGGGTGCGCAATCTGGTGCTGCGCGGTGTGTTCTTGATGACTCGCAATGAGCTGGACTGGTTCTATGGCGGTGGCGCGGGCAAGTTCTGGCCGGAGGTCTGGGAACGCTTTGTCGGGCCGATTCCGCAAGATGAGCGCGATGATTTCATCGAGGCTTACAGGCGCAGGCTCTTTTCAGGCGATATTTCACAGGAAACGCGGTTTGCAAAATCGTGGGCGTCTTGGGAAAACGCGTTGGCATCGATCCACTCCTCTGGTGTGACCGGTGACAGTCCGGGCGAATACGCGCGCGCCTTTGCCCGTTTGGAGAATCATTACTTCTCCAACGCGGGATTTCTGGATTTTGACGGGCAGATCCTCGCGCATATTGGCCGGATCTCTCATATCCCCGGAACAATAGTTCAGGGTCGGTATGATATGATCTGCCCACCTGAAAGCGCCTACGCGTTGGCCGAGGCGTGGGATAACTGCGAGCTTAAAATGGTGCGTAATGCCGGTCATGCCCTGTCCGAGCCGGGGATCAGTGCCGAGCTGGTGCGCACAATGGACAGGATTGCCGGGTTATGACGCGCCGTTCTTACATCGACCGGCGTGCGTTGTTTGCGTCAGGTGCAGCGGCGGCTTTGCTTGCGGCAAGTGGCGTGTCGGCGGGTTCACTGCCGCGGCGCGGTGGACGTCTGCGCATGGCGTTGTCAGGTGCATCGCGCGAAGATATTTTTGACCCCCGTGCTTTCGGATCATTTGCCGAGAGCCACAGCAGCGGGTTGTTCATGCAGGTTGCGATGGCAGGTGTTTTGTTCGAAACCCTGACCGAAGTGGCCGCAGACGGAACGTTGCGGGGCGAGCTGGCCACAGCGTGGCGCAGCAATGAAGATGCAACCATGTGGGAGTTTTCGCTGCGCGAGGATGTAAGCTTTCACAATGGCGCGCCCTTTACCTCAGCAGATGTGACACGCTTGGCCATTCATGCAAATGCGCATGAAATTCTGGATACGGTGGAGCGCGTGGTTGTCGCAGGAGAGCACAAGGTGCGGTTTGATCTGCATACCGCCGACAGACATTTGCCGTTCAAGCTGGCCAATCCGCAGCTTTGTATTTTGCCGCATGCTGATGTCGACATTGCCATGCAGCAGGGCATCGGCACCGGTCCGTACCGATTGCGCAAATTTGATGCCGGTCGGCACTTGATCGCGGATCGGCTGGATCGACACCACAAAGACGGGCAGGCTGCTTGGTTTGATGTGGTTGAACTGGTTGGAATTGCCTCGGACGAAGTGCGCGCCGAAGCATTACGCGATCATTATGTCGATGTTGCTGACCTCACTCGTATGGCGGACGTCGGAGATGTAGAAGGATTGACCGCATTGCCGCGCGACGGGTTCATGAATTGCGCCGTGGATAATTGCGTGGCATTGCCATCGCAGATCGGAGAAGCATGGCCGCTTGATAATCTTCGGGCACCGCAAAGGTGGTGGATGGCCTGATCGAGACGGGGCTTGCGGAACCCATGATATGGGTCTATATCAGCCTCAACAGCGGCGCTCTCGGGTCCACACCGAAGGCTCCACCGGAAATTTCGACGGGCCGCGCGCCCGTTTTTTTGTGCTTGAAGACAAAGTTCAAGGATCTATGACCAACGACCTGATTGCAAAAGCTGCCATTGATCGCCGCATGGCCGAGATCATCACACCGGTGATCGAGGATATGGGGTTTGAACTGGTGCGTGTACGCTTGATGTCCGGCAAGTCTACGACTTTGCAGATCATGGCGGATAAGCCCGATGGTGGCATCGAAGTAGACGACTGTGCCGAGATCAGCCAGGCGGTGGGTGCAGTGCTGGATGTCGAAGACCCGATCCTTGATGAATACACGCTTGAGGTATCAAGCCCCGGTATCGATCGCCCGCTGACCCGCCTCAAGGATTTTGAGATGTTCGAGGGTTACGAGGCGAAACTTGAGACCACCGAGATGATCGATGGACGTCGCAGGTTCAAGGGTGAGCTTGCCGGCGTCGAAGATGACGAGGTGTTGATCAATGTCCCTGAGGGGACAATCGGGTTGAAATTCGACTGGCTGAGCGATGCCAAGCTCGTTCTGACTGACGATCTGATCAAAGAAATGCTGCGCCAACGCAAATCGTCTGGCGCGATTGATGAAAGTAAATTTGACGAAATCTCCGATGAGAAAGCTTCGGGGACGTCTGCCGAGGGAGACCGATAAATGGCAATTACATCTGCAAACCAGCTTGAGCTGTTGCAAACGGCCGAAGCCGTGGCGCGCGAAAAGATGATCGATCCTGGCCTTGTTGTTGAGGCTATGGAAGAATCACTCGCCCGGGCTGCAAAGTCCCGTTATGGCGCTGAGATGGATATTCGCGTCTCTATCGACCGCAAAACCGGTCGAGCGACATTTACCCGTGTGCGGACAGTTGTCGAAGACGAAGAGTTGGAAAACTATCAGGCGGAGTTCACCGTAGAGCAGGCCAAACAGTATTTGGATGACCCAAAGGTGGGTGACACTTTCGTAGAGGAAGTGCCCCCTGTGGAAATGGGGCGCATTGCGGCGCAATCGGCAAAACAGGTTATTTTGCAGAAAGTGCGCGAAGCAGAGCGTGATCGTCAGTATGAGGAATTCAAGGACCGCGCAGGCACGATCATCAACGGTCTCGTCAAGCGCGAGGAATATGGCAACGTTATCGTTGATGTTGGGGCTGGCGAAGCGATTCTGCGGCGGAACGAAAAGATCGGTCGCGAAAGCTATCGCCCGAATGACCGTATTAGGGTCTACATCAAGGACGTTCGTCGCGAACAACGCGGCCCGCAAATTTTCCTGAGCCGCACTGCGCCAGAATTCATGGCCGAGCTTTTCAAAATGGAAGTACCTGAGATTTACGATGGTATCATCGAGATCAAAGCGGTGGCCCGTGATCCGGGTTCGCGCGCCAAGATCGCCGTAATTTCATACGACGGCTCGATTGATCCGGTCGGTGCCTGTGTTGGTATGCGTGGCAGCCGGGTGCAAGCCGTTGTGAACGAATTGCAGGGCGAAAAAATTGATATCATTCCCTGGAATGAAGACCAGCCAACATTCCTTGTGAATGCGCTGCAACCTGCTGAAGTAAGCAAGGTGGTGCTGGACGAAGAGGCGGGCAAAATCGAGGTCGTGGTGCCCGAAGAGCAACTGAGCCTTGCCATTGGCCGTCGCGGCCAGAATGTGCGCCTTGCATCGCAATTGACCGGTCTCGACATCGATATCATGACCGAAGAGCAGGAAAGCCAACGCCGTCAGGCCGAGTTTGAGCTTCGGACCCAGTTGTTTGTCGATAACCTCGACCTCGACGAGTTCTTTGCACAGCTTCTGGTGTCTGAAGGCTTCTCTAACCTTGAAGAAGTTGCATACGTTGAAGTTGATGAACTTCTGGTCATCGACGGTGTCGACGAAGATACAGCGAATGAACTTCAGGCCCGTGCCCGCGATGTGCTGGAGGCGCGGAACAAGGCCGCGTTGGAGAATGCACGCGCGCTGGGCGTCGAGGATAGCCTTATTGAATTTGAAGGGCTGACACCCCAGATGATTGAGGCGCTTGCAAATGACGATGTCAAAACACTCGAAGATTTCGCGACATGCGCGGATTGGGAACTGGCTGGCGGCTGGACCACCGTGGATGGCGAGCGTGTCAAAGATGACGGTGTACTTGAGCCTTTCGAGGTGACACTCGAAGAAGCGCAGGATTTGATCATGACCGCTCGTATCATGTTGGGTTGGGTCGATCCGGCTGATCTGGAAGCCGAAGCGGAAGCAGAAGCAGAAGGCGAAGGCGACGAAGAAGCCGCGGAGGAATCCGAGGTCTGATTTCAGGCCTCGGGCAACCTGATGGGTCGCGGTGGCGCTCCCAAAGACCGCACAGACGGTCCTGATCGCAAGTGCATTGCCACGGGCGAGGTGCAGCCGAAATTCGGACTGATCCGCTTTGTGGTCGGGCCGGAAGGGCAGATTGTTCCCGATGTATTGGGAAAACTGCCCGGCCGCGGGATCTATGTGGCGGCTGATCAGGCGGCGTTGGAAAAAGCGGTGCAAAAGCGCCTCTTTTCTCGTGGAGCCAAACAGGCGGTCACTGTTCCGGACGATCTGGTTCAGGAGGTCGAGCGGCAACTCGCGCATCGCGTGGTGGAGTTGATTTCGCTGCAGCGCAAAGCTGGCAAAGCGGTTGCCGGGTATGAAAAGGTCAAAGGCTGGCTCCAGACCGAAGAGGCCGAAGTGCTGATTCAGGCGGTCGATGGGTCTGGTCGCGGAAAATCGAAATTGAGCACGCCGCACTACGGTTCGTACATTGGCTGGCTCACGGCGGATGAATTGGGTTTGGCATTCGGGCGCCAAACTGTGATACATGGGGCGCTCGCCTCTGGTGGACTCACGCAACGTGTTGTAGAGGAAGCCCAAAGGCTGAAAGGCGTGCGCGTAAAAGAGAGTGGCAGCGGCCGCTCGAAAGGATAGACGAGCTAAATGAGCGATACTGACGGCAAGAAAACATTGGGACTGCGCGGTGGCGCACGTCCGGGCAACGTAAAGCAAAGCTTTAGCCACGGACGGACCAAGAACGTCGTGGTTGAAACCAAGCGCAAACGCGTTGTGGTCCCCAAACCCGGCGCGGCGAAGGCAACAGGCCCTGGTGCTGCGTCCAAGGGCGACCCGTCCAAGCGCCCGGCCGGGATTACCGACGCTGAAATGGAACGCCGGTTAAAGGCTGTCCAAGCGGCCAAGGCGCGCGAAGCTGAAGAGTCCGCGGCACGTGAGGCCGATGAAAAGGCACGTGCAGAAGAGCGCGAACGCCGCCGGGCTGAACAGGAAGCCAAAGAACGCGAAGAGCGCGAGCGCGAAGAGAGCCTCAAAGCGAAAGAGCAAGAGGAAAAGCGCCGCGCGCAGGAAGCCGAAGCAGCAGCCAAAGCCGCTGCCGCTCCGGCGGAAGAGCCTGTTGTGCAGCGTCCGACAAAGGAAAAAGCTGCGCCAGAGCCGCAAAACCGCAAGGGCCAGGATCGCGACCGCGACAACAAGCGTGGCGGCAAGGGCGGTGATGATAACCGCCGCGCCGGCAAACTGACCCTCAATCAGGCGCTTGCAGGCGGCGAAGGCGGCCGCCAACGTTCAATGGCTGCGATGAAGCGCAAGCAGGAACGCGCGCGCCAGAAAGCGATGGGCGGTCAGGTCGAGCGCGAAAAGGTTGTCCGCGACGTTCAGGTGCCCGAAGCGATTGTTGTGTCAGAGTTGGCCAACCGCATGACCGAAAAGGTTGGCGAAGTGGTCAAGGCGCTGATGAACAACGGCATGATGGTCACACAGAACCAGACAATTGACGCGGATACCGCTGAGTTGATTGTCGAAGAGTTCGGGCACAAAGTCGTCCGTGTATCGGATGCCGATGTTGAGGACGTAATTAAAGAAGTTGAAGACAATCCCGAAGATCTCAAGCCGCGTCCACCGGTCATTACGATCATGGGACACGTCGACCACGGCAAAACCTCGCTGTTGGATGCGATTCGCAATGCCAAGGTTGTTGCGGGCGAGGCAGGCGGGATCACGCAGCATATCGGTGCCTATCAGGTAAAAACCGATGGAGGTCAGGTTCTGAGCTTCCTCGATACTCCGGGTCACGCTGCCTTTACGTCGATGCGGTCGCGCGGTGCTCAGGTAACTGACATCGTCGTGCTCGTTGTTGCGGCAGATGACGCCGTGATGCCTCAGACGATAGAAGCGATCAATCACGCTAAAGCGGCAGAAGTGCCGATGATCGTTGCGATCAACAAGATCGACCGTCCTGCGGCCGATCCGAACAAAGTGCGCACCGATCTGTTGCAGCACGAGGTTATCGTCGAAAAGATGTCTGGCGATGTTCAGGATGTCGAAGTTTCTGCGATCACAGGTCAGGGTCTGGACGAGCTGCTTGAAGCCATTGCGCTGCAAGCCGAGATCCTTGAACTCAAAGCCAACCCTGATCGGGCGGCGCAAGGTGCGGTCATCGAAGCGCAGTTGGATGTCGGTCGCGGGCCTGTTGCGACCGTTCTGGTGCAGAACGGTACGCTGCGTCAGGGCGATATCTTTGTTGTGGGTGAGCAATACGGTAAAGTGCGTGCGCTCATCAATGACAAGGGCGACCGGGTCAAGGAAGCCGGGCCATCGGTACCTGTCGAAGTGTTGGGCCTTAACGGGACACCTGAGGCTGGCGACGTGTTGAACGTAACCGGAACCGAAGCGCAGGCGCGCGAGATCGCGGAATACCGCGAGCAAGCGGCGAAAGACAAGCGCGCGGCGGCTGGTGCGGCGACCACGCTGGAACAGCTGATGGCAAATGCCAAGGCCGACGAAAACGTGAGTGAACTGCCGATCCTCGTCAAGGCGGACGTTCAAGGCTCTGCCGAAGCGATTGTTCAGGCGATGGAAAAGATCGGCAACGACGAAGTCCGGGTGCGTGTGTTGCACTCTGGCGTTGGTGCCATCACCGAGACGGACGTAGGTTTGGCCGAAGCGTCAAACGCGCCGATCATGGGCTTTAACGTTCGGGCAAATGCCTCGGCTCGGAACACGGCGAACCAAAAAGGCGTCGAGATTCGCTATTATTCGGTCATTTACGATCTTGTGGATGATGTGAAGGCGGCGGCCTCAGGTCTCTTGAGCGCTGAAATCCGAGAGAACTTCATCGGGTATGCGACCATCAAGGAAGTGTTCAAGGTGACCGGTGTTGGCAAGGTTGCAGGTTGCCTCGTGACAGAAGGTGTCGCGCGCCGCTCTGCAGGGGTCCGTTTGCTGCGCGACAACGTGGTTATCCACGAAGGTACGCTGAAGACGCTCAAACGCTTCAAAGACGAAGTGGCCGAAGTACAGTCGGGTCAGGAATGCGGTATGGCGTTCGAGAACTACGACGATATCCGCGCAGACGATGTGATCGAAATCTTCGAACGCGAAGAGATTACACGCACGCTGAGTTAATCAGCGGCTTCAACAAAAAAGGGCGCCTTTACCGGCGCCCTTTTTTGTTTGGCGGAATGAAATAATTACGCCGCTTTGGTAACCGGAACGCCTGTATAGATTGAGTTGTCGAGTTTGACAGAGATCCGTCCATCCGGCCATGCCCGGACAAAGATCCCTTGGATGAAGACTGCGCTGCCTAGTGTTATTGTGCGAAGCATGTCGGCTCCTCCCCAGGAAAATGACATCGCTTTGGAACTAAAAGATTTTACGCAAATCACATAAACAAACTAACAATATATTAACGAATGTCGCGAAATTAGCAATAATCTTAAGGATTCTTACAAAAGATCACGCAATACGGGAATCAGTGGAATATCCGCCGCGGGCATTGGATAATCCTTAAGATTTTTAGCCCGAACCCACTTAAGATCCTGCCCTTCTCGTGACGCTGGCGTCCCTTCCCACTTACGGCAGGCGAACAAAGGCATCAGCAGATGGAATGTGTCGTAGCTGTGGCTGGCAAAGGTCAAAGGCGCAAGGCAAGAAGCCCAGGTGTTTATCCCCAGTTCCTCTTCGAGTTCGCGGATCAGGGCGATCTCTGGCGTTTCGCCCGGCTCTACTTTACCGCCCGGAAATTCCCACAACCCGGCCATTGATTTGCCTTCGGGCCGTTGGGCCAACAGAACACGTCCGTCAACATCAATCAGGGCAACGGCAGACACCAATACGGTTTTCATTCAAATCCCCTACAAATCTGCCAAGGTCAGGATCGGTAATCGGCGTTTATTTCGATGTATCCGTGCGTCAGATCACAAGTCCAGACCGTGGACGCGCCAGAGCCGAGCCCCAAATCAACGTCAATCACAATATGTTCGCCCTGCATATGAGCGGCTGCATCAGCCTCGACATAGTCAGGGCTGACCCAACCTTTGTCGGCTACCAGCACATCGCCAAAACGAATGGTTAACAGATCGCGGTCTGCCGCCGCACCTGATTTACCAACTGCCATGACGACGCGGCCCCAATTCGGATCCTGTCCTGCGATCGCCGTCTTCACCAGGGGGGAATTGGCGATAGACAGCGCGTGTGTCTTGGCGTCCGTATCACTGGCAGCACCAGCGACACGAATTTCCACGAATTTGGTAGCACCTTCGCCGTCACGGACGACCTGATGCGCCAGATCCAGCATGACATCACAGAGAGCTTTGGAAAATGTGGCGTTGCCGCTGACATCAGCACCGGACTGACCGGTGGCTGCAACCAGCAAGCTATCGGATGTCGACGTATCGCTGTCGACCGTGATGCAGTTGAACGTTTTCTCATTGAGCGCAGATACGAGTTCCTGCAACTCGGGTTGCGCGATACTGGCATCGGTAAAGATATAGACCAGCATCGTCGCCATATCAGGGGCGATCATCCCCGAGCCTTTGGCGATACCGCTGATCGTAACGGTTTTTCCTGCGACATCGATCTGACGGCTGCACCCTTTCGGAAATGTGTCCGTTGTCATGATGGCGCGCGCGGCGTCCTCAATCCCGTCCGGCGACAGATTGCCTGCAAGCGTGCTCAGGTGGCGCGTGATGCGCTCAAATGGCAGTGGCTCGCCTATGACACCGGTCGAAGCCGAAAACACACGGCTTTCAGGCACTCCACAGGCGTCCGAGACCGCTTTGGTGATCTTGGCAACCGCGTCTACGCCATTACGACCGGTAAAGGCGTTTGAGTTGCCGGAATTCACGAGAATGGCCGCCCCGTCAGAGGGGGGGCCTCCCAGCTTCGCCTGACAATCCAGAACAGGTGCTGACCGTGTTGCCGAGCGGGTGAAAACGCCTGCGATGGACGTGCCGTGAACCAGTTGCGCCAGCATCACGTCGGTGCGGCCTTGATATTTCACCCCTGCCGCGACGGTAGCGAATTGAACCCCGGCTATGCTGGGGATCTCTGGAAATGACTTGGGCGCCAGTGGCGATACCTTGGTCGTCTTTCCCATTGCCTAGTCCAGCAGGTCAGCCTGCCGCAGAACCGCAGGATCAATATTCAACTCGTTTGGAATTTCCACGGTAACCGCATCAGTTGAACCTGAGATGATCGCGGTGGCCGCATCGCGTTGCAGCTCATTGATCAGACGCGGGCGCTCTTCTTCCAGCGTCGGCGCGGTGGTCTTGCCAATTTCGTTCAGTTTGATGACGTGCCAGCCGAACCGTGTTTGTACCGGGGCAGATACCTCGCCCGCTTCCAGCGCAATTGTCGCGGCCTCGAATTCCTCAACCATTGCACCGGAGCCAAACCAGCCCAGATTGCCGCCGTTGGGGCCGGAGGGGCCAGTGGATTTTTCGCGTGCCGTCTCTGCAAAATCCGCGCCCTCTTCGATCATCTTTTTGACCTCTTGGGCTTCTTCCTCAGTTTCCAGAAGAATGTGCGACGCGTTGTACTCCGTTTCAGGTTGGAAATCACCGAACTGGGCGTCATATGCGGCCTGCACATCTTCGTCGGTTACAGCGCCTTCCAAAGCCGCTTGCAATGCTTCGTTGGCCTTCAATGCGCGTTCTTCGTTTTCCAATGACTTCACCACGCGCGCGGGAACATCGTCGCCGACAGATTCCGCAAGTGCAGTTTGCTGGATGAGTTGCTCTAAAATCCCGTCATAGAGCGCGCCGTTTTCCAGCGATTGGTAATTTTCCGGCAAGGTTTGAAACGCGGCAATCATGTGCCCGACAGTAATCTGCGTGTCGCCAACGGTTGCGACAACAGTATCTGCATCGACCGGGGTCGTTTCCTGAGCAAAGCCAGGCAGCGCCAAAGTTGCGGCAACAGCAGCACTGGCAAGAAGAGTGAAGGGTTTTTGCATGGATTCGTCCTATGAAGGGGTCGCGGCGCGGCGCGACATTGACACGGTTTGGCGTGACCCTTACATCGCGACAGGGGCGTTGCAAGGCTGTAACGTTCACTTCTTTTTTTATGGGTACTGCTGAGGACGAGCAAGCAGATGACTGCCCATGACACACAGGTCCGCTGGAGATTGCATGCTGGGTTTCGGAACGATTGCGAAAAAGGTTTTTGGTACGCCAAATGACCGCAAGATCAAGGCAACACGGCCGATCATTTCAAAGATCAACGAGCTCGAGCCAGAGTTCGAAAAGCTGAGCGATGACGGTCTGAAAGAAAAGACCGAAGAATTCCGCAAGCGGATTGAAGCTGGCGAAAGCCTCGACGATCTTTTGCCTGAAGCCTTTGCCAATTGCCGCGAGGCCGCGCGTCGCGCGCTGGGCTTGCGCGCCTTCGATACACAGTTGATCGGCGCATTGTTCCTGCACCGTGGCAACATTGCCGAACAGAAAACGGGCGAGGGCAAAACTCTTACCGCGACCTTCGCCGCCTATTTGAACGGCCTGACGGGCAAGGGTGTCCACATTGTCACGGTGAACGAATACCTCGCAAAGCGTGACGCGGCTTGGATGGGTCAGGTATTTGCAGCACTGGGTCTGACAACAGGTGTCGCCTATTCGGACATGCCTGAAGAAGCAAAGCGTATCGCTTATGACAGCGACATCACATACGCAACGAACAACGAGCTTGGGTTCGACTATCTGCGCGACAATATGAAGTCAGAACTGAGCCAGATTTATCAAAAGCAGCACAACTTTGCGATTGTCGACGAAGTCGACTCGATCCTGATCGACGAAGCGCGGACACCTCTTATCATCTCGGGCCCTGCGCAAGACCGCTCGGAGCTCTACAAAACAATTGATGCGGTAATCCCGTCGCTGGAAGATCACCACTTCGAACTTGATGAAAAGACACGCAACGTCACCTTCACGGACGACGGTAACGAGTTTCTTGAAGGGCTCCTGAAATCCGAAGGCCTGCTTGAGGAAGAGCAAACTCTCTACGATCCGGAAAGCACGACCATTGTGCACCACATCAATCAGGGCCTGCGGGCGCACAAGCTTTTTCAGCGCGACAAGGATTACATCGTGCGCGACGATAATGTCATCCTGATTGACGAGTTTACCGGCCGCATGATGCCCGGGCGCCGCCTGTCCGATGGTTTGCATCAGGCGATCGAGGCCAAGGAAGACGTGTCGATCCGGCCTGAGAACGTCACACTCGCTTCTGTAACCTTCCAGAATTACTTCCGGCTTTACGACAAGCTGGCCGGCATGACCGGCACCGCGCTGACCGAGGCTGACGAGTTTATGGAAATCTACGGTCTTGGTGTGGTCGAGATTCCCACCAACAAGCCGATCGCGCGGGTAGACGAAGACGATCAGGTCTACCGTACGCAGGGCGAAAAATATCAGGCTATGCTTGAACAGATCAAGGAAAGCCACGAGAAAGGTCAACCGGCTCTGGTCGGGACAACCTCTATCGAAAAGTCTGAAATGCTGAGCAATATGCTCACGCAGGCCGGGATCAAGCACAATGTTCTGAACGCCCGCCAGCACGAACAGGAAGCCCAAATCGTTGCGGACGCAGGCAAGCTGGCTGCGGTAACAATCGCCACGAATATGGCGGGTCGCGGGACCGACATTCAGCTTGGTGGTAACGTGGACATGCAGGTTATGAATGCAATTGCCGCTGACCCTGATGCCGATCCCGATGCGATCCGCGCCAAGATCGAGGCGGAACATGCAGATGAGAAAGAAAAGGTGCTGGCCGCGGGCGGGCTTCATGTTCTGGCGTCCGAGCGTCACGAAAGCCGCCGGATCGACAACCAGTTGCGCGGACGGTCCGGTCGTCAGGGTGACCCTGGCCGGTCATCGTTTTATCTGAGCCTTGAAGACGACCTGATGCGAATCTTTGGGTCAGAAAGACTGGAAAAGGTTCTGACGACTCTCGGCCTTAAAGAAGGTGAAGCGATTGTTCACCCTTGGGTTAATAAATCCCTCGAGAGAGCACAGGCAAAGGTCGAAGGACGCAACTTTGACATCCGCAAGCAGTTGCTGAAGTTCGACGACGTCATGAACGAACAGCGGAAAGTCGTCTTCAGCCAGCGCCGTGACATTATGGAGGCCTCGGACCTGTCTGAGATTACTACCGACATGCGTCATCAGGTGATCGACGACCTTGTAGATCAGTATCTGCCGCCTAACACCTATGCTGACCAGTGGGATGCTGAAGGGCTTTATGCGGCGACCATCGAAAAGCTTGGCGTCGATCAGCCTGTGCTCGAATGGGTAGAAGAAGAAGGCGTGGATGACGAAATGATCCGCGACCGCCTGATCGAAGCAACCGACAAGTTCATGTCCGACAAGGCAGAGCAGTTCGGTGCCGAAAATATGCGGAATATTGAAAAACAGTTGCTGCTGCAGTCCATTGACAGCAAGTGGCGCGAACACCTGTTAACACTGGAGCATTTGCGTTCTGTCGTGGGTTTCCGCGGTTATGCCCAGCGTGACCCGCTTAATGAATACAAAAACGAATCGTTCCAGCTTTTCGAAGGCATGCTCGACAGTTTGCGCGAAGATGTGACCCAAAAACTGTCTCAAATCCGGCCGATGTCGGAGGAAGAGCAACGCGCTATGGTAGAACAGATCCGTGCACAGCAAGCCGCCGCGGCCGCTGCGGCCGCCGGTGCTGTTCCCGCATCACCCGAGGTGCCGGAGCAAACCGGCGAAGCCCAAGCAGGCTTCGTTGAGGATGACCCTGCCACATGGGGTGATCCGGGCCGGAATGATCCGTGTCCTTGCGGGTCTGGAAAGAAATTCAAGCACTGCCACGGCCGTCTCGCATAGACAATTGCCTTTATCTTGCCCGATTGTGTCCTTGTGCATGTCACAACAGGGCCGTCTTTACGTTTCATTAACAATTCGACGGAAATCGTTAAGAAGGCGTATTAGATGTCTCGGAAAACTGAAATTATGACTGCGGCCTGCACGTTAGGGTGTGCTGTCGGTATCGGTTTTGTAATGCAAAACGGCGAAATCGCCGAGTTGCGTTACGGCTCGGGCGAAATTACCGCGATGTCGACCACACCGCTTGTCGGCAAACCTGCAGTACCGCTACGCGTCACCGACCTCAGCATTGCGCCGGAAGAAATCGAAGAGACGCTTGATGCAGAGAACATCACGCTGACATCTGCCAAAATTGACATCCTGCCGGAGCCGGTCGAGCTACGCACGGGCGTCATTGAGGTATCAGCGCCAGCGTCCAGCATCGACGATATTGACGCAGGCAGCCATGACATTGCCCGTGCGCCGGACTGCGAGTTGACAGCACGCGCAACACCGACGGCTGGTGCCATGGTGGATGTAACGCTTGAAGCACCCTGCTATAGCGGTGAGCGCGTCGCGATCAGACATGAAGAGATGAATTTTGCCCAGAACCTGTCGGCGACCGGTAATCTGAAAGTGACGGTGCCCGCACTGGTCTCGGATGTGAGTATCTCCTTCTCATTCCTGAACGGCGAGGTCATCACGGCATTTGCAGATGTTCCCAGTGTCCCACTGTACGACCGCGTCGTGCTTCAGTGGCAGGGCAATATAGGGGCGCAAATCCATGCGCGTGAATTCGGGGCCGAATACGGCGCGGAAGGTCACGTCTGGGCTGGTGCGCCGCGTGACTTTACAGCGGTTGTTGCCGGGGCTGGCGGTTTTCTGACGTCGCTGGGCGATCCGGCTTCGCCCAAGCCAATGCTTGCCGAGGTTTATACCTTCCCATCCGGGCTTGCGAAAACCGAAGGTGGCGTGGCGCTGACGGTTGAGGCAGAGGTTACCGACGATAACTGCGGGTCTGAATTGCGGGCGCGTACATTCCAGTATTCTGGCGGCAAAGAGATATCGTCACAGCACATGAGCCTTGCCGTACCGAATTGCAGCGCTGTCGGTAACTTTCTGGTGTTGAATAATCTGCTGCAAGACCTGACAGTTGCACGAAAGTAGCAGCAAGCAGGATCAACCCTCATGCATACGAAATGTGCGGCCCTCGGTGCCGCACTTTTGTGGTTCACAAGTGTCGCCTTGGCGGCAGCACAGGATATCACACTGACATCACGCGACGGGCAGGTCGAAATCTCCGGCACTTTTTTAGGGTTTGATGGCGAGTTTTATCGTGTTCAGACCGCCTATGGAGAGCTGACGGTCGATGGCTCGGGCGTGCGTTGTGACGGGCCTGCATGCCCCAATCTGCAGGATTTCGTCGCCGAACTGTCGATTTCTGGCTCGGCCACGATGGGTGCAGTACTGATGCCAGCGCTGGTCGAGGGGTTCGCCCGCCAAGCAGGTTTGGATGCCCGGCGCGAAGACCAAGACACAACACATTTCATGTATTCCTTGTCAGACTCGGAAAATAAGTCGCTGATCGGTCAGTTTTCGTTCCGTTTGACCAATGCAAACGAAGGTTTTGCTGATCTGTTGGCAAATGAAGCTGACATCGTCATGTCGCTACGCGAAATCAGGTCGGACGAAAGCCTGCGTGCCGCCGAGGCGGGCATGGGTGACCTGAAGGATGCCAATCGGTCTCATGTGTTGGCACTGGATGCGGTTGTGCCGATCGTTGCACCGGGCAATCCGGTCCGTGAAATTTCACCAGAGCAGTTGGCGCGGGTTTTTTCCGGCCAGATCGTGAACTGGCGCGAACTGGGTGGTCCCGACGCGGAAATTGGGTTGTATGTGCCTGACGATGACACCGGTTTGGGGCAGGCGATGGCCGATCAGGTTCTGAAACCGGTTAGTTTTGATGTGGCGCAGGGCGCGCAACGGCTGGATACCGGGCAGCAGATTGCAGAGGTGGTACGTAGCGATCCTTTTGGCCTTGGTGTTACCAGTTATGCTGAAGTGGGCGGCGCGCAGGCACTCACGCTAACCGGTACTTGTGGTCGGACACTGCGCGCCACGCGCCGGTCGATCAAAACGGAAGATTATCCGCTCACCGCTCCGATGTTTTTGTACACACCTGCGCGGCGATTGCCGCAAGTTGCACGCGCATTTTTGGCGTATGTCCGCACGTCTGAGGCACAGGTGGTGATCCGCCGTGCCGGATTTGTGGATCAGGCCCCTGAAGAAATCAGTGTCGACGCGCAAGGAGACCGTTTTGCCAATGCCATTTCAGCCGCGGGGTCAGAGGTGCCTTTGGCCGAACTACAGCGCATGACCGCAATGCTCAACGGGATGGATAGGTTGACCACGTCATTTCGCTTTGAGAGAGGATCGGCAAAGCTTGACGCACAGTCGAGAGCAAATGTGGTTCAACTGGCGGCTCGGCTTGAGCAAGGGCGCTATGATGCCCGACGTCTCCTGCTTGTCGGGTTCAGCGACGGGGAGGGCCCGGCAACTGCAAACCGCGCCATCGCGATGGAGCGTGCAATTGCCGTGCGCGCCGCAATTGAAAAGGCGGCCGAGGCTGTTGACCTCAGCCGGGTCAATATCGGTGTTGCGGCCTTTGGGGAGGCGCTGCCCATGGCCTGCGATGACAGCGCATGGGGCCGTCTGGTCAACCGACGGGTCGAGGTTTGGGTCCGGTGATGGTCACAAGTACCCTTCTGACCTAAAGCTGAGTTCGCGCGACTTTCCGATGATGAGATGATCGTGCAGCGTGAGACCCAAAGCGTTGCAGGCAGCCGCAATCTGATCCGTCATGCTGATGTCGGATTGAGACGGTGTCGGATCGCCAGAAGGGTGGTTATGGACAAGAATGAGTGCACTCGCGTTCAACTCCAGGGCACGCTTGGCAACCTCTCTGGGGTAGACAGGCACGTGATCAACCGTTCCCTTGGCTTGCTCTTCGTCGGCAATCAGAACGTTTTTGCGGTCAAGGTACAGCACACGAAATTGTTCGGTTTCGCGGTGCGCCATCGTGGTGTGGCAGTAGTCGAGCAGCGCATCCCAACTAGACACCACATGCTGCTGTAGCACACGAGACCGCGCCATGCGCTGTGCCGCAGCTTCGACCACTTTCAGCTCTGTGATAACGGCCTCACCGACACCGGGGACATCGCGCAACCGTGCCAAGGGTGCCGAGAGAACACGATTGAAATCGCCAAATTGCGCCATAAGCGCATGTGCGAGAGGTTTTACATCGCGTCGTGGGATCGCGCGAAACAGGACCAGTTCAAGCAGTTCGTAATCCGGCAGGGCCTGCGCACCCCCTTGCATGAACCGCGTGCGCAAGCGTTTGCGATGATCACCGATGTATGACGGCACCTGACCACTGGGAAGTGGCGCAGGTTCTGCTTCATCCATCAAGAATGGCAACGGCGTTTCTTCAAATCTCTTGGGCTTGTCGACCATGCCCCAAGTCTAGAAGTAACTTGGTTTATGGCGTGTTAACGATCACCCGAACGCATTGCGCCGCCCGTGAGGGCGGCGCGATGTAACGGTTAGGCCGCAAGATGCAGCCGGTGCGACTTCAACCTGAAAAATCAGCCTTTCATGCTGTCCCAGAAACTTTTCACAGACGAAAAGAAGCTGGAGCTTTCGGGGTTGTTGTTTTCAGAAAGCTCGTCGAACTCCTGCAGGAGTTCTTTCTGGCGCGCGGTCAGATTAACCGGAGTTTCAACGGCCAGTTCGATGAACATATCGCCCGACCCACCGCCGCGCAGGGCAGGCATACCCTTGCCGCGCAAGCGCATCTGGCGCCCTGACTGGCTGCCAGCCGGGATTTGTACGCGACCGCGGCCGCCATCGATAGTTGGTACTTCGATCGACCCGCCCAATGCGGCCTTGGCCATAGACACGGGAACCCGGCAGAATAGGTTCGAGCTTTCACGCTGGAAAAGTTCGTGGTCAGCCACATCGATAAAGATATACAGGTCCCCTGACGGGCCGCCCCGCATTCCAGCTTCACCTTCGCCTCCGAGACGAATACGCGTGCCGGTTTCAACACCCGCCGGGATGTTGACGCTGAGGGCACGATCCTTTTCGACACGCCCTGCGCCCTGACAGCTTTTGCAGGGGTTCTTGATGATCTGGCCCAGACCTGAACAGGTTGGGCACGTCCGTTCGACCGTGAAAAAGCCCTGCTGAGCGCGCACCTTACCCATACCAGAGCACGTCGGACAGGTCGTCGGCTCTGAACCGCCCTCGGCGCCGGAGCCCGAACAATTGTCACAGGCAACCGACGTGGGTACGTTGATGGTCTTTTGCATGCCGCGGAAAGCATCTTCGAGGTCGATGCGCAAATTGTACCGCAGGTCGGAGCCGCGCGCTGCGCGGTTTCCACCGCCGCGCCCACCGCCGGCAAAATTGCCAAAGAGATCGTCGAAAACGTCTGAGAAGGCTGACGAGAAATCGCCATGACCGCCTCCCATACCGCCACCTGGACGCCCGCCGCCGCCGCCCATACCACCTTCAAAGGCGGAATGGCCGAACCGGTCATAGGCTGCTTTCTTATCCGCATCCTTCAGGACTTCGTAGGCCTCGTTGGCCTCCTTGAACTTGGCTTCTGCATCCGGGTTGTCTTTGTTGCGATCCGGGTGCAGTTCCTTGGCCTTAGTGCGGTACCCTTTTTTGATTTCATCGGCAGAGGCACCTTTGGCTACGCCAAGTACCTCGTAATAGTCACGTTTTGCCATGAAAATATCCCCTCGGTGGAACGTGACGGGCCGACCCTGAGGCCGGCCCGATCATAGGTTCCGGGTTTCGCACGCGATCAGGCGCGCTTGTCGTCGTCGAGATCTTCGAACTCAGCGTCTACGATGTCTTCGTCTTCGCCGTGCGGTGCGTCAGCAGCTTCGGCCACGTCCTCGCCGTCTTCCTGCGCGGCTTTGTAGATTGCCTCGCCAAGCTTCATCGCAGCCTCGGTTACGTTCTGAATGCCGGATTTGATCTTGTCCGCGTTGTCGGTCTCAAGCTCGTCCTTGAGAGCGGCAATTGCCAGTTCGATTGCTTCGATTGTGGTCGGGTCGACCTTGTCGGAGTGCTCTTCCATCGATTTTTCGGTCGAGTGGATCAGGCTCTCTGCCTGATTTTTGGCGTCGACGAGCTCGCGGCGGGCCTTGTCGGCCTCTGCGTTCTCTTCGGCATCCTTGACCATCTTTTCGATGTCCTCATCAGACAGACCGCCTGAAGCCTGGATCGTGATCTTCTGCTCTTTGCCGGTGCCTTTATCCATCGCACCAACCGACACGATGCCATTGGCGTCGATATCAAAGGTCACTTCGATCTGTGGCAGGCCGCGTGGCGCCGGAGGAATGTTCTCCAGGTTGAAGGCGCCAAGGATTTTGTTATCCGCCGCCATTTCACGCTCGCCCTGGAAGACCCGGATCGTCACCGCGTTCTGGTTGTCTTCGGCGGTGGAGAAAATCTGGCTCTTCTTGGTTGGGATCGTGGTGTTGCGATCGATCAGGCGGGTAAACACGCCGCCCAGCGTTTCAATCCCGAGTGACAGAGGCGTCACATCGAGCAGAACAACATCCTTCACGTCCCCTTGCAGAACGCCGGCCTGAATGGCCGCACCCATGGCGACAACCTCGTCAGGGTTCACACCCTTGTGCGGCTCTTTGCCAAAGAACTTGGTGACTTCTTCAACCACCTTCGGCATCCGCGTCATACCGCCGACGAGAACAACCTCGTCGATGTCAGAGGCAGACAGGCCCGCATCTTTCAACGCGTCTTTGCATGGTTTCAGGGAGGACTTGATCAGATCACCTACAAGGCTTTCCAGCTTGGAGCGGGTCAGCTTCATCACCATGTGCAGAGGCTGGCCGTTTGCGCCCATCGAGATAAACGGCTGGTTGATCTCGGTCTGGCTCGAGCTGGACAGTTCTATCTTGGCTTTTTCGGCAGCTTCCTTGAGGCGTTGCAGCGCCATCTTGTCAGCTGTCAGGTCGACCTGATGCTCTTTTTTAAACTCTTCAGCGAGGTAGTTTACGATACGCATGTCAAAGTCTTCACCACCGAGGAACGTATCACCGTTGGTGGATTTTACTTCGAACAGGCCGTCGTCGATCTCAAGGATGGTCACGTCAAAGGTACCGCCGCCAAGGTCATAGACTGCGATGGTCTGCGTGTTTTCCTTGTCCAGACCGTAGGCGAGGGCAGCTGCTGTCGGCTCGTTGATAATCCGCAACACTTCCAGGCCGGCAATCTTGCCTGCGTCTTTGGTGGCCTGACGTTGAGCGTCGTTAAAGTAGGCAGGGACCGTGATGACGGCTTGCGTGACTTCTTCACCAAGATAGCTTTCGGCTGTCTCTTTCATCTTTCCGAGGATGAAAGCAGAAATCTGGCTCGGGCTGTATTTTTCGCCCTTGGCCTCGACCCATGCATCACCGTTACCCCCGTCGATGACGGCGAACGGCAGGTTTTTCTTGTCTTTGGCAAGATCGGCATCGTCGTTCCGACGGCCAATCAGGCGTTTGACGCCAAAGATCGTGTTATCAGGGTTGGTGACGGCCTGGCGCTTGGCGGGTTGGCCGACAAGGCGCTCGTCGTCGGTAAAGGCCACGATGGACGGTGTGGTCCGGGCCCCTTCGGAGTTTTCGATGACCCGTGGCTGCGAGCCGTCCATGATGGCGATGCAGCTGTTTGTTGTTCCCAGGTCAATACCAATAACTTTGGACATGTTTTGATCCCTCATTTACTCAAGGCGATGACGCGAAGCGTGAGCCCATTTTGGCGCCGTTGCTCCGCTGGATTTACGCTCGTGGCCGCAGCCGCGAGTGGTTCGCAGCGTATATAGGGAGGGGACCCCCCACCTGCAACCTTTCGACCCCTTCTTCGCAGGGTTTCTTGGGCTAATTTGTTGCACGTTTGCACAGGAGAATGATCAGTGACGCAAATGACGGTCGCAGGTTTCGTGATTCACAAGGGTTTTCTGGACAAGGCGGCCCAGCAGCAAGTGGTTGAGGCGGTTCGCGGCGTCGTGCGCAAAGCGCCCTTGTTTGCACCCGTCACGCCGCGCGGTAAGCCTATGTCGGTGCGGATGACTGCCGCTGGTGAATATGGATGGATCACTGACCGTCGCGGATACCGCTATGATACTGTGCATCCAAACGGGGGTGCGTGGCCACCGATACCGGACCTGATCATGGATATCTGGAATGGTGTCAGCGGCGTCGAGCGTCGCCCCGAGTGCTGCCTTGTCAACTTCTACGGCGAAGGGGCTCGCATGGGCATGCATCAGGATAAAGACGAGGGAAGCTTCGATTACCCCGTGGTGTCGGTCTCGCTCGGGGACGAAGGCCTGTTTCGCATGGGAAGTCGCGAAAGGGGCGGCAAAACACAATCCCTATGGCTGCAGTCTGGCGACGTTGTCGTCATGGCTGGCGATGCGCGCCTCGCGCATCATGGCGTAGACCGTATCCGGTTCGGCTCTTCCTCGCTCTTGGACGGTGGTGGTCGGTTGAACCTGACTTTGCGGGTTGTCACCTGATCCGGGTCACAAGACGTGAGCAAACCGTTCCGGCAGCCGGTACAGCTTGTCATCGTCGATGTTGCCGTAGATGAAGCAGTTTGGTTTCTTTTCGACCTGCTTGAGCATCTGTGCCCGTATTTCGGGCAAGGCGAGGCCCTCACCCGCGAACGTTAGACGCTCGAGTATCTTGCCGTGGTTCTTGTCGGCGGCGTAAAATCCGCGCCCGGCGTCACCATAGCCGTTGGTTACCTTTCCTGACCCCAAAACAGTCTCTACCCTGTCGTTTGTGCGCTCTTCTATGGTCGCACTGTCAAAAAACTTGAGATGGATCGTGTAGAGATCATCCGGCAGGTGCCGTTCCTTGAGATTGTTGAAATGCCCACCCGCACGGTAGACCACCGGCGCGCGTACGAGGCAGGGTTTGCTGTAGTTGCGATTAGGTCTGAAAGTGCGTCGCCGCGACAGAATCGACGCTTCGGCTGTGATCGGCAGATGTTCGTCTTCCGGATAATGTACCAGATCAAGACACATCGGCGCGATGTTTATCGGCGCGGTTTCGGGATCCCAGTACCGGGCTTGCAGATGATCGACGAGCCCTGCGGATACGTCAGGGTCGACAACGACAAGCTCGTCAACGTCGGCGAGGATCATCCAATGGTAGAACTGGAGCATCCCGGACGTAAAATTGCTCAGCATGCGCCATCGGCGCCGGTCGAACCGGTGCATCGTCTCGTCGCGGGGAATATTGATGACGTTGGCGTCAGGCGCAATGCGCCTGTGTTCGGGATCACCGCCGTGGCTGAATATGTAAAGGCTCTGCGCACCGACCTGTGATTTGTAGTACCGGTACCAACGCTCGAGAAAGAAATAATCGCCATGCACCATGGTCGCCACACCGAGGGGCTGCTTGGTATCGTCCATATACGTTCCGTGCTGGTTTGTTTGCTGCTGCCTGCACCATGCTTGGGCCGTAATCAGGCTCTAAGCAAGAGAAAATCCGGCACCTAACGCTTGGCGCCCCAGCTTACCGAGGCATGGCGGCGGGTGTAGAATTCGCCCATCAGCCCGATCATCAGCAGCACCACACCAACCCACAGTGCATACTCCCAAGAGGTGTAGCGCGGGTTGTAATTGATAAAGGCAAACCCGCGCGCCTGATCGATCGTGTGAAATAAAGGGTTCCAGTCAAACATCGCGAGCATAAAGCCGGGCAGCGTGTTTGCGACAAACATCTTGCCCGACGCGATCATATTTGCGCGCTGATAGATCGTTGTAAAAATACTGACGAACTGAGGAAACCATGGCTTGATCGACAGCAACACAACCCCAAGCGCAACGCCGACGAACCAAGAGATCAACAGCATCCCGAAGGCGGCAAAGGGTTCTTCGATGGTGAAAGGCGTGAATGCCACGTGATACACGAACAAGATAATCGCCATGGAAAACACCTGAATATACAGCGAACCAACCGCGGCCGCCGCAATCGTGATGATGGTGTTGAGTGGCGCGTGCTGCATCATGGGGCTGGTCGGCCCTTCGGACCCGACAACCGCGCCAAGCGCCTTGGTATGGGTCAGAAACAGGAAAATCCCGGACATGATGTATAACAGAAAGTCGCCACGCAAGGCGGCGCCGCGCAATCCCAGTACAGAGAACATCACGTAAAAGGCCATGACAAAGATGATTGCCTGCAAAAGGTTCGTACCGATCGCCCAGAACGCGTTGTTGTGACTTTTGCGGACTGACCTGACCACCGAATGGTAAATCAGTTCCAGTATGGTCAGTGTTGCGCCCAGGTTGCCCTGTCGCTTCTGTGTGCTTTGAAACATCTCTGCCGAGCCTCGTGATCTTGGGCACAGTTGCACGGAATTCTTGCTGTTCCGTTACGCCGGCAGCATAAGAGGCTTTGAGAGTTTAGGCAATGACGGTGCCGAAAGGGAAAATCGCAATGAATTATAATGAGTTAGTAGTTGAAATGCGCAGGCTTTCGCTGCTCGCGGGTGCCCGGATCATGGAAATTTACGAGGGACCGGATTTTGACGTCAAGCTGAAGTCCGATGAGAGCCCGGTGACAGAAGCGGATGAAGCAGCGGATGCGATTATCTCGGCGGGGTTACGCGCGGCTTTTCCCGGCATTTTGTTAGTGACAGAGGAGCAAGCCGATACACACGGTGAAAAAGGCGACACCTTTCTGATCGTTGATCCGCTGGATGGAACCAAGGAATTCATTCATCGGCGTGGCGACTTCACCGTCAATATTGCCTTGGTGGAGAACGGCATTCCCACCCGTGGAGTTGTATTTGCGCCGGCAAAGGGGCGGATGTTCTTCACAAACGGTGAAGGGAAGGCTGTCGAGGAAACCGGGCCGCTCGACCTTTCTTCTGTGGGGGAAACACGCGGAATATCAGTCTCTAATCCGGATAATTCGGCTCTTTTGGTGGTCGCATCAAAGTCCCACCGCGATCAGGCAACGGATGACTATATCAACCAGTATGCCGTATCAGACAGCAAAAGCGCGGGCAGCTCGCTCAAGTTCTGTCTTGTGGCCACGGGGGAGGCGGATCTCTATCCCCGCTTGGGGCGCACAATGGAATGGGACACAGCCGCAGGTCATGCGGTTTTGCGCGGCGCAGGTGGCGATGTTGTCCGCTTTGATGACCATACGCCTTTGCGTTACGGCAAACCCGGCTATGCAAACCCGTTTTTTATCGCCCACGCGCCGGGCGTTGTGTTAAAGCCAGCGTAATGTCTGTTCTGATCGCAATACCCGCCCGTTTCGCCTCTAGCCGCTATCCTGGAAAGCCCTTGGCCAAGCTGCGCGGCGCATCAGGTGTTTCACGCAGCCTTATAGAACGCAGTTGGCTTGCAGCGTGCTCTGTGGCCGGCGTTGACCGCGTCGTCGTGGCAACAGATGACGACAGGATACGCGCAGCATCCGAAGCTTTCGGCGCCGAAGTGGTCATGACATCAAGTGGCTGTCAGAATGGCACCGAGCGCTGTGCCGAGACGCATAAGAACCTTGGCGAAGGCTTCGAGATAATCGTTAATCTTCAGGGGGATGCACCACTAACGCCAGCTTGGTTCGTCGAGGATCTCGTGGCCGGGTTACGCGCCGCGCCCGAGGCGGATATCGCGACCCCTGTACTGCGATGTGACGGGGCCACGCTGAACGGATTTCTCGATGACCGCAAAGCCGGACGGGTCGGGGGTACAACAGCTGTTTTTGCGGGCGATCACCGGGCTATGTATTTTTCCAAGGAAGTGATCCCCTTCACAGCCAAAGACTATAGCCCGCAAGAGGAGACACCGGTTTTTCACCATGTGGGCGTTTACGCGTATCGCCCCAAGGCCTTGGCTGAGTATCCGACGTGGCCCGTTGGCCCGCTTGAAACGCTCGAAGGGTTGGAACAGCTCCGCTTTATGGAGAACGGTCGCTCGGTCCTGTGCGTTGAAGTCGAGGCACGCGGTCGTCAGTTCTGGGAACTGAATAATCCGGAAGATGTTCCGCGGCTTGAACGCATGATGGCCGAGATGGGCGTGGAATAATTTCCTGTCGCTGGTACCCGTCTCATAATCGAAAGTATTTTCATTAAAAAATGGAAACGATGACCGGAAAATTCGGTATCATTTCTATAAATCGGCAAAAATATGGGAATTTGTTGAGATTATTCTCCGTTGTGCTTTACCTGCCGTGTGTGTTCGTGTTCTGAAACCGGTGGGTGAGTGTAAAAACGAGTACGAGAGGAAGATAGATGCAGCGCAAGGTCACAACAGCGGTTTTTCCCGTCGCCGGCATGGGGACGCGGTTTCTACCGGCGACAAAATCGGTACCGAAGGAAATCATGACTTTGGTGGACCGTCCGTTGATCCAATACGCGATCGACGAGGCCCGGGCTGCGGGCATCAAAGAGTTCATTTTTGTCACGTCGCGGGGCAAAGGAGCCTTGGAAGACTATTTTGATCACGCGCCGCAGTTAGAGCGTGAGTTACAGAAAAAAGGCAAAAAGAAGCTGCTTGAAGTCCTTGAGACGACCAACATGGACAGCGGTGCAATCGCCTATATCCGTCAGCACAAGCCACTGGGGCTTGGGCACGCCGTTTGGTGCGCACGCCGTTTGATCGGTGATCAGCCGTTTGCCGTTATCCTGCCCGATGACGTGATCGCAGGGGAAAAACCCTGCTTGCAACAGATGGTCGAGGCTTATGAAGAAACAGGCGGCAACATGGTCGCCGCGATGGAAGTTCCACCGGAAAAAGCGTCATCCTATGGCGTTCTGGATATCGACGAGGATATGGGGTCGATGGTCAGCGTAAAAGGCATGGTCGAAAAACCAGCGCCCGAGAAAGCGCCTTCAAATCTTGCCGTAATTGGCCGGTACATCCTCGCGCCTACGGTGTTGGACGCGTTAAACAACCTTGATAGCGGTGCGGGCGGTGAAATTCAGCTGACCGATGCAATTGCCAACGAGATCGGATCAGAACGCGGCGTTTACGGGTACAGGTTTCAGGGCCAGCGGTTTGATTGCGGCTCTAAAGCAGGGTTTTTGCAGGCGACTGTCGCATTTGGTCTGGCGCGTGACGATCTCAGAGATGACCTGTCGGCCTATCTCAACGATGTGGTCGCGATGAACAAAGCCGCAGAATAGGCGATTGATCGGCGCCGTTTGCCTTTGCGCTTTCTATTGCCGCAGTGTCGCGCGGTAATCCGATAGGGCGGCTTGGGTGAACGGCTTGGCATCAGAACTGAACAGACTTTGGTCCAGGTACAAGTTGCGCATCAGGCGCAAACGGCTTTTGCTGCGCGCTTGGAGAAAGCGGCGGGAACTACAAAGCGTCAGTCGAAAAACCGGCAGCATTGCAGATCGTGACGTCTTGCTGTTCGCTTGTGTCCGCAACGAAGCACTAAGACTGCCGTATTTTCTCGAACACTATCGGGATTTGGGCGTTGGTCATTTTCTGATTGTCGATAACGGCAGTACGGACGGCGGCGACAAATGGCTGGCGGAACAACCGGATGTGTCTCTGTGGCGTACTACGACAAGCTACAAATCAGCGCGGTTCGGAATGGATTGGCTGACGGCCCTGTTGTGGCGGCATGGCAGCGGACACTGGTGCGTGACCGTCGATGCGGACGAGCTTTTGGTGTACCCGGATCATCAGCGTCGCGGTCTGCCTGAGTTGACCACTTGGTTATCGGCACGAGGGGTGCGGCAAATGGGTGCTCTGATGCTGGACCTTTACCCAAAAGGGCCGGTACGTGATGCGACATACGCTGCCGGAGACGACCCCGTTGATGTCGCACCTTGGTTTGATGCTTATGGATACTGGGTGCAGCGGCAGCAGAAGATGGGCAATCTTTGGTGTCAGGGCGGTCCGCGCGCGCGAATGTTTTTTGCGGATCAACCTGAAAAAGCGCCGACACTAAACAAAATCCCGCTCGTCTTTTGGGATCGCGCCTATGTCTATGTGAATTCCACGCATAATGCCCTTCCCGCTAGCCTAAACCAGACGTGGGCGGAGCAGGGAGCACGAGAGGCGGTAAGCGGTGTTCTGCTCCACACGAAGTTTCTTGCCGATGCGCCAGCGCGGGCCGCGCTTGAACGGGAGCGCGGCGAGCATTTTGCCGATGCCACGCACTACCAACAGTTTTATGATGACATGTCCGAAAATCCGGATTTCTGGACGCCGCAATCGCACCGCTACAGCGGTTGGGAAGAGCTTTTGGATCTCAGACTGATGTTTGCGGGCAACTGGCTAAGTCGCTAGATCATCACCGAAACGCAGTTCTGCCAGTCGCCCGTTGCGAAATAGCCCTTTTTAGGCAATAAATCTTAAATAAGTCGCGATTAGAAACAACGCGGCAAATACCGAACCGGACAGGTGGCATCTAGGGGGAGCGTCAGCGGTCCGGCAGAGGCGGTGGCAGAGAAGGAATAGGCTTGGGTATTCTGGGGTCTTACCGGATGCGTTGGGCGCGTAAGCGCCTGCGTTTTCGTGCCCGAAGAAAATCTCATGAATTGCGCCGTGTTGCCGATCGCACCAGCCAGATCAAGCCGGGTGAACTTCTGCTGTTTTCCACCCAGAGAAACGAGAAAGTGCGCCTGCCGTTCTTTCTGGACTACTACCGCGACATGGGGGTTACCCACTTTCTGATCGTTGACAACGACAGCACCGATGGCACGCCAGACTATCTGGCAGCGCAGCCTGATGTGTCGGTGTGGCAATCGCGGGCGAGTTACAAAAAATCGCGGTACGGGGTCGATTGGCTCAACTATCTGCAAAGCCGGTATGGCCACGGTCACTGGTGTCTGACGGTCGATCCGGATGAGTTTCTGCTTTATCCGTTTTGCGATACGCGGCCACTGAGGGCGCTGACGGACTGGCTTGATGCCTGCTCGATCAGGGCGTTTAGCGCGATGCTGCTGGATATGTATCCCAAGGGCCGGCTCGAAGACCAACCATACCTGCCGGGCCAAAACCCGATGGATATTGCCTGCTGGTTCGACAGCGGCAATTACTCCATGTCGCGCAACCATCTTTACGGCAACCTCTGGATACAAGGCGGTCCGCGCGCGCGGATGTTCTTTCCCAAAGAGCCGGAACGCGCACCGGCGCTCAACAAGATACCTCTGGTAAAGTGGGACAGGCGGTACGCTTATGTTCACTCTACACATATGCTTCTGCCCCGGGGCCTGAACCTCGTTTACGACGAGTGGGGCGGCGAAAAAGCTTCTGGTGTTTTACTGCACGCCAAGTTTCTTGACACTTTCGCCGATAAAGCCGCCGAAGAGATATCTCGCCAACAGCACTATGCAGAAAGCTATGAATACAGAGCCTATGCAGAGGGTTTGCGTGACGATGGGCAGATTTGGTGCAACTGGTCTGAAAAGTATATCAACTGGCGGCAGTTGGAAATCCTTGGCCTGATGTCCAAGGGAAACTGGGCATGAGCGTCGGGATCGTCATGCTGGTTCACACGGCATTGGGCCGTGCGGAACAGGTCGTCCGGCATTGGTCGGCATCCGGTTGCCCGGTTGTGATCCATGTGGACAAATCCGTGCCGCGCAAGGAATATGATGGCTTTGTCCGGGCCTTAGCCAATGTGCCCACGGTTCAATTTTCCAAACGGTTTCGATGCGAATGGGGCACGTGGGGCATCGTTGCAGCAACGCAAGCTGCGTCAGAACAAATGCTGCGCGAGTTTCCCGGTGTGCGTCACGTCTATCTTGCATCGGGTTCCTGTTTGCCGCTGCGTCCCGTGCAGGAATTGATCGATTACCTTGCAGTTCGCCCGCAAACCGATTTCATCGAGAGCGCGACGACCGCGGATGTACCCTGGACTGTGGGTGGCCTCGATGCAGAGCGCTTTACACTGCGGTTTCCCTTCTCTTGGAAGAAAAACCGATACCTTTTTGACAAATACGTGCAGTTGCAACGGCGCTTGCGGGTCAAGCGCATCATTCCGAACGGGTTGGTGCCGCACATGGGATCGCAATGGTGGTGTCTGACGCGGCAAACCCTGTCGGCCGTGCTGCAAGACCCATCGCGCGCCGAGTATGACAAATATTTCCGGCGCGTCTGGATTCCGGACGAAAGCTATTTTCAGACGCTGGCCCGGCAATACTCGATCAAGATCGAAAGTCGTTCGCTCACGCTGTCAAAGTTCGACTATCAAGGTAAGCCTCACATCTTTTACGACGACCACCTGCAGCTTTTGCGCCGGTCCGACTGTTTTGTCGCACGCAAGATCTGGCCGCATGCAAACAGGCTCTATGACGCGTTTTTGACAGATGCTGCCGGTGCGATGAGCAAGCAGGAACCGAACCCGGGCAAAATCGACCGGATTTTTGCCAAGGCTGTCGAACGCCGCGTGCGGGGACGCGCCGGACTTTACATGCAAAGTCGTTTTCCGCGCGAAGACTGGGAAAACGGCGTCACTGCCGCGCCTTTTTCGATGTTTCAGGGGTTTGCAGAGCTTTTCGAAAACTTTGAACCTTGGCTGGCCAAGGCTACGGGCGCGCGGGTGCATGGTCATCTCTTTGCGCCGGATCGGGCTCATTTTGCGGATGGGCAAACCTCCATGAACGGGGCGCTCAGCGATAGCGCCACGTTGCGGGACTATAACCCGCACGGGTTTCTGACCAATCTTATCTGGAACACCCGCGGCGAGCGTCAGTGCTTTCAATTCGGTCCGGCGGACAATCAGGCAATCAACTGGCGCATCGCCAAAGACCCCAATGCGCAGGTGTCTGTCATTACAGGGGCTTGGGCCGTGCCGCTTTTCCGGTCAAATGCCAATTTTATCGACCTGCGGCAAGAGGCCGCCCGGTTGCAAAAAATCGAAAGCGACCATTTGGATGTTCTGCGTTCAACCTGGACCAAGGCGCGGGTCAGGACATGGACAATGGCCGAATTTATCGAAGCTCCGATGGAACCGTTGCAGACAATCCTTGACGAAATCGCCCCAAGCACACCGCGTCGGCTGTCAGAGGCGCCACGCATGGTAGATTTGTCGGGGTTCGGGCAATTCCTGCAAAATCTGAAAAACCAAGGCATGCACCCGTACCTCATGGGCGACTTTCAGGTGGACCCAAGCGCAGCAACGCATCGCGAGGTGCAAAGACCCAAACCCTATCTGGTACGCTGACGGATGAGTATGTTTCACTGTTTCGTGGTTTTTGCAGAAATGCGAACCGGATCCAACTTTCTGGAATCCAATCTCAATGCGATGTCGGGGGTGACCTGTCACGGCGAGGCATTCAACCCGCATTTCATCGGGTATCCCAACTTGTCCAGCCTGCTTGGCGTAACCGAAGACGCGCGTGAGGCAGATCCAATGGTTTTGCTGCAGGCCATTCGATCGGCGCCAGGACTGAACGGGTTTCGCTACTTCCATGACCATGATCCGCGGATTTTCGACGCACTGTTAGACGACCCGAGATGCGCGAAAGTCATTTTGACCCGAAACCCGGTTGATAGTTATGTCAGTTGGAAAATCGCGCGTAGCACTGGCCAATGGAAGCTGACGGATGCCAAACGACGCAAAGCGGCAAGGGCGCATTTCGATGCAGTCGAGTTTGCCGAGCATCTGGCCGCAACCGACGGTTTTCAGCAAAAGCTTGCGCGGCGCCTTCAGGCGCTTGGTCAGACCGCATTTCACCTGCGCTATGACGATCTCGGAGAACTTGAGATCATGAATGGGTTGGCGGCCTTTTTGGGGGCGGACGCGGGGCTGGACGCGATTGATACCAGCCTCAAAGTTCAAAACCCTGCACCGTTGTCGGAAAAAGTCGTGAATTTCGACGAGATGCAAACAGAGTTGGCGGGCGCTGATGTTTTCGGGCTGGATAGTGTTCCGGATTTTGAGCCATCACGCGTTGCCGCTGTTCCCTCTTATGTGGCCGCGTCCAAGACACCGCTGCTTTACCTTCCCGTGCGCGGTGGGCCGGAGGCTCCGGTTCGAGCGTGGATGGCACAGCTTGACGGCGTTGCCGAAACGCAGCTTTTGACCAAGATGTCGCAAAAAACACTGCGTCAGTGGAAAAGGGCAAACAAACGCCACCGTAGCTTTACCGTTTTGCGTCATCCTTTGGCCCGCGCTTATCATGCCTACTGCGCGCATATCCTTGGGTGGGGAAAACCGGTTTACGGTGCGATCCGCCAGACGCTTGTGCGTCGATATGATCTTCCCGCGCCGGAAGAGGCGCAGGGCGACGCTTATGACGCGGCAACGCACCGGGACGGATTCGAGATTTTCCTGAGATTTCTAAAGCAGAATTTGGCAGGTCAGACGTCAATTCGGGTAGATCCTGCGTGGTGCAGTCAGGTGCAGGCGCTGCAGGGGTTCGGGCGTTTTGCTTTGCCCGATTTCGTACTGCGTGAAGAAGAGTTGCCGACAGCCCTGCCAGAGATCGCCACGCGTGTAAGCGGGAAAAAGACGGCATATGCGCCGCAGGATAGCGACGGTTTTCCGATCAGCCTTGAGGCAATTTACGACGACACGCTAGAAGCTCTGGCGTCTTCGGCTTACGCGCGCGACTACCTGATGTTTGGTTTCGAGCCTTGGAAAAGCAGCTAGGCTGCTTGATCCGACTCTGCAGACGTCAAAATGGTGTAGAGCGTTGCCGGATCGTGGTTTGCGCGCAGCTTTGCGCAGATCGCAGGGTCACGCAGTGTCCGTGAAACAAGAGCAAGAGCCTTGAGGTGATCCACGCCCGCTTCTTCCGGCGCAAACAGACCGAACACCACGTCAACCGGCTGGCGGTCAACCGCGTCAAAGTCAATCGGCTTGTCCAGCACTACGAAAACGCCGGACACGGTTTCAAGTGCTTCCAGTCGCGCGTGTGGCAGAGCGATACCATGACCGACACCGGTTGGCCCCAACGCTTCGCGCGCCAAAAGAGCGTCGAGAACATCGTCTGATTTCAAGCCATATGCCTGCTCTGCCAGATCGCCAAGTTCTTGCATCAAGCGCTTTTTGCTAGAGGCCGAGGTCAATACCTTGACGGCCTCCGGCTTCAGGAGATTGCCAAATTCCATTATGCTCGCACTTTTCTGACGCTTTTTGCGCCGTTTCTACCTACTTTGGGTCGATCCAGCCGATGTTTCCGTCATCCCGACGGTACACGACATTCACACCCTTCTTGCCTTCGTTTCGGAATACCAACACCGGAGCGCCTGCCAGCTCCATCTGCATTACCGCTTCTCCGACGGACAGCGAAGGTATCTTCGTTTCCATCTCAGCGACGATAATTGGCTGGAGCGTTTCAGGCTCCGATTTATCCGACTCGTCTTCTGACGCGAGGATATATGAGGACGCACCGTAGATTTCAACCGGTTCCGCGCGATCTTTATGATGATCTTTCAAGCGCCGCTTGTATCTTCTCAGCTGCTTTTCCATTTTTTCGCAGCAACTATCAAAGGCAGCATAGATCTCTGTTTGGTGCGCTTTGGCCTGTGCTGTAAGGCCTGTGGACAGGTGCACCGTCGCTTCGCAAACGTATTCATGGGCGGATTTTGAGAAAACAACGACAGCTTCTGTCGGGCGCTCCGCATATTTTTTGACAGCTTCGCCAAGTTCTTCTTTGACGTGGGTTTGCAGAGCGTCGCCGATATCGATTTGTTTGCCGCTGATTTGGTACCGCATGTAATCTCCTTTTCGATCGGGCCCACGTGACGCGCGTGCACAACTGCACGCAATTACAGACACTTGGGTTACGGAAGATGGCTTTCAGGTATGTGCATTTTTGTGCTCTGGCGAGCTAACGGAGAGGAAAAATGACAAGAAGCTGAAGATGCCATAATCCTATTGAGCCCGAAAACCGACCCGCCTGTCAAACAAAAGCGATCAGTTAAACTGAGAATCTTTGTTCGATCTGGCGTTAAGAAATCTTAAAATTGTCGCCGAGGTAAACGCGCCGCACGTTCTCATTTTGCACAACCTCCTGCGGCGTTCCTGACATCAGTACGCGGCCTTCGTGCAAAATATAGGCGCGATCCACGATTTCGAGCGTTTCTCGCACATTGTGATCCGTGATGAGCACGCCGATGCCACGATTTTTCAGGTCAGCGACAAGGTGACGAATATCGCCGACAGAGATCGGATCGACCCCGGCAAACGGTTCGTCCAGCAACAGGTACTTGGGGTTTGCAGCAAGACAGCGCGCGATTTCAACGCGGCGTCTTTCACCGCCGGACAGGGCGAGCGCAGGCGCGCGGCGCAAATGCTCGATCGAAAACTCTGACAGAAGCTGCTCCAGCTTTTCGCGTCGCTTGTGCCGATCCGATTCTGTTATATCAAGGATTGCCGCGATGTTGTCTTGCACAGAAAGACCACGAAAGATGCTCATTTCCTGCGGCAGGTATCCGATGCCAAGTTGCGCACGGCGGTACATTGGAAAGGTCGTGACATCGCGACCGTCGATTTTGACGCTGCCGCCTTCCGGTGTCACCAGCCCTGCTATGGCATAGAAAGTGGTGGTCTTGCCCGATCCGTTAGGCCCCAGCAGCGCAACCACTTCGCCCCGTTCCAATTCCATCGAAAAGTCGCGGATGACTGTTTTCTTGCGGTACGATTTACGCAGATGATCTACCCGTAAACCCGCAGAGCCTTCGGCAACTGTCAGGGTTGGCCGCGCCATTATTGATCGCCAGTCTGCAAGATTGTTCTGACACTGCCCGACATCTGGGCCGTACCACTTTCGAGTTGTACGGTCATCCGGTCTGCGGAGAGCGCGGATGGCCCTTGCGCGAGCAAAACGCTGCCCGTCATAACAATAGTGCCATCGTCAACATTGTAGTCCGCTTTTTGGGATTCAGCGGCGTCAGTGCCGGAAACGAGAACCACATTACCCGTCGCTTCAATCCGTTCAACGCCGTTCGGATCTTGTCTATAGACAACCAGCACGCGATCTGCGGACAACCGCATCTCTCCCTGACCGATCACGACGTTTCCAGTAAAAATCGCTTCACCGGTCTCCTGATCTACAGCGAGATTATCGGCGGTGACTTCAACAGGAAGACCGGCGTTTTGCTGTACCACGCCAAAGGCGACCTGTGCGTCTTGCGCTGCTGCCACCGCCGGCAGGAAGCCGGCGAGCAGAGCGAATACCAAAGTTCTGAAATAAGTCACAAGTTAATCTTCCCGTTCTTGCGGGAGGTATAGCAGCTTCACCCCGCCAGTGAAAAGTAGTTGCGCGTCGGTTTGGTCGTCGGGGACAAAGAGGCGCATACTGCCCGCCTGAAGATCACCCAAAGGCGTCGATGCCGAGACCGGCCCGGGCGAAGTTACGTCAAGCCGGGACAGTCTGAACTGCAACTTGTCAGAGGTAACCCGATATCCGTCAGTTGTGATTGCTTCGACATCGCCGATAAGGTTTGAGATGTCGTTGATCATGTCCACTTCGGCATGATCTGCTTCGACCATGATTTGTTGACCATTCGCCATATCGACCTGAACAATCACTTCTTCGGCCATGTTAGAGCCGACCGTGCCATCCGGAGAGCTAAGTCGCTCGGCAATAAACGCGATCTGGTCACCGCGCGAGGATGTTCCGGAAAAGAAAGGGCCGGTGACCTGTTGATTGGTCAGACGTTCCTGAACCTCACTGTCGGCAAAAGGGATGGTTGCCGTGGGCGTGACAGCCCTTGAGATCAGAAAAAGAGTGGACAGGAGCGCGAGGGCCAGCAATGGCAACGCGACTTTGAGCAACGCGATCGTTCTGGAGTACCGATCCGCCTGCATCCCCGATCATCCCAGCCCGACGCGCAGGCAGTCATGAATGTGTATCAGTCCCGCTGGCACGTCCGGATTTGCCGGGTCAACCACCAGCAAACAGGTGATCTTTTTGCCGTTCATGATGCCAACGGCTTTTTCGGCCAGTTCATCCGGCGCAATCGTCACCGGAGACGCGGTCATCACGTCGCGCGCCCGTTTCGACATCAGCCCGTCCATGTGGCGACTAAGGTCGCCTGTCGTGATGATGCCGGTCAGCTTGCCAGCTTGGTCTGTCACGCCAGTCACACCAAAGGCTTTCTCTCCGATCTCGATCAGGGTGTCAGGCATCGACGTCTCTTCTGTGACCAACGGCATGGCCGCGCCCGCATGCATGAGGTCGGAAACCTTGCTCAGCTGAGCGCCCAGTTTGCCGCCCGGATGAAAGTCGCGAAACCGTTCAGGCGTAAACGCGCGATGCTCCATCAGCGCAACGGCGAGCGCGTCGCCCAGAGCAAGCGTCATTGTGGTGGAGGATGTGGGTACAATGCCCGTGCCGCAGGCTTCTTCCGCACGGGGCAGCACAAGTGCCACATCGGCCTGCCGCAGAAGGGTCGAGTCGGGCTTGCTTGCCACACCGATCATCGGGATGGAAAAGCGTCGGGTAAAGGCAATGACATCGGCCAATTCCGGCGTTTCACCCGAGTTGGACAGCATGAGAACCACATCTCCCTGACCCATCATGCCAAGGTCGCCATGGCTTGCCTCTGCGGGATGCACGAAATGCGCCGGCGTTCCGGTACTTGCCAGCGTTGCTGCAATTTTCCGCGCGATATGCCCGGATTTGCCCATACCAGTGACGATGATCCGCCCTGTCGCTTTGAGCATCAAGGTCACCGCAGCGTCAAAGCTTTCGTCCAGCCCGGCCTCAAGCGCCGCCAATGCGTCGGTTTCAATGCGGATGACCCTGCGGGCGGTATCTAGGAACGACTGACTCATGAGTGCGCAAAGATGTCCGTTTCAGGCCATCCCATCAAATCCAGCCGCGCTCGCATTGGCAAAAAGTCGAAACAGGCCTGTGCGACGTCGCTGCGGCCTTCGCGGGCCAGCATTTCATTTAACGCCTCGCGTAGCTTGTGCAGGTACAATACGTCGGATGCTGCATAGTCAATCTGCGCATCAGTGAGCGTTTCAGCGCCCCAGTCGCTCGATTGCTGCTGTTTGGAGATGTCGATCCCCAAAAGCTCCTGCAACAATTTGGCCAGTCCGTGCCGGTCGGTGTAAGTCCGGACAAGTCGGCTGGCGATCTTTGTGCAGTACACAGGCTCTGTCAGCGCGCCAAAAGCATTGAAGAGCGCGGCAATGTCAAAGCGGCCAAAATGAAAAAGCTTTAATACCTTCGGATCGGTCAGCAACCGGCACAGGTTTGGCGCTTCGGTCTGGCCTTTTGCGATCTGGACCAGATGTGCGTTGCCATCCCCGCCCGAAAGCTGAACGACGCAAAGCCGGTCCCGATGGGGGTTCAGCCCCATTGTTTCGCAGTCGATAGCGACCATCGGGCCAAGGTCCAGTCCGTCTGGCAGATCATTTTTGTACACGTTGTGCGTCATGGATGCTCCACGTTAGTCATCACAGCAAAAGGCAGAGTGCAGCATAAATGGGCGCGCCGCCCGCCTCGTGCAAGCAGCGTTATCGCCTATCCTACATCACTACAAGCGCGACGCACCATTTAGCCCTGTAGGCGAAGCACTACTCCGGCAGATCCACCCAGGCAGCATTTCGCGCAGACGACCGCACGCAGGCGTCAACAAAGTGCATGCCGCGCAAACCGTCCTGAATGGTCGGGTAGACAACCTCGGGCGACGGTTCCTTCCCGTTTCGATGTGCCTCGATGGCTTCGGCGGCTTCTGAATAGATGTTGGCAAAGCCTTCGAGATATCCCTCGGGGTGTCCCGGAGGAATACGGCTCATCCGCGCGGCGGCTGCACCCGCGCCTGCGCCGTTGCGGGTGATCAGCCGCTTGGGTTCGCCCAAAGGGGTAAACCAAAGGTTGGTGGGATTCTCCTGCGCCCATTCCAACCCGCCTTTCTCACCGTACACGCGCAGCCGGAGCGCGTTTTCGTTGCCCGGCGCAACCTGACTGCACCACAACATCCCGCGCGCACCCCCGGCAAACCGCAGCATGACATGCCCGTTGTCATCAAGTTTTCGCCCCGACACAAAGGCCTGAAGGTCAGCAGCAAGGCTCTCGACCCGCAAGCCCGTCACAAAGCACGCAAGATTATGCGCATGGGTGCCGATATCGCCGGTCGATCCGCCTGCACCCGAACGCTCGGGGTCGGTTCGCCACGCGGCCTGTTTGAAATCCTGCTCTTCGCTCAACCAGTCTTGCGGATATTCGACCTGAACCACCCGCACCTGACCGATTTCACACGCCGCGACCATTTCACGTGCCTGCCTGACCATCGGGTACCCGGTGTAGTTATGCGTGAGCACAAACAACGCGTCGGCGCTTTCTGCCGCCTTGGCCAGTTTTTTGGCGTCCGCCAGCGTAGAGGTCAGCGGTTTGTCGCAGATCACGTGAATACCACGCTTGAGAAACTCGCGGGCAGCGGCGTAATGCACATGGTTGGGCGTCACGATTGCGACGGCTTCGATACCATTTTTCAGCCGCGCCTCGCGGATCGCCATCTGCTTGAAATCATCGTAAGTCCGGTCTGCCGGCAGCCCCAGTGCCGCACCAGAGGCCCGAGCCCGCTCCGGTGTTGATGACAAAGCGCCGGCAACCAGTTCGTACCGGTCGTCTATCCGACTGGCGATCCGGTGTACCGCGCCGATGAAAGCGTCGTTGCCACCGCCAACCATTCCAAGCCTGATCCGTGTACCCATCTGTTCCTCCCTCGCGGGGCGTGTTCCCCGCTCTCTCACTTTGCAAAATAAACTCCCGCCGGAGGCGCACATCAGCCTCCTCACGGAAGGTTTCAGTCAATTCCGAGCATTTTGCGGTTGGCCGCCTCGTCCGCGCCGCCGTCGGCGAAGTCATCAAACGCGCGTTCAGTCACACGGATAATGTGATCTGACACGAATTGTGCGCCTTCGCGCGCGCCGTCTTCGGGGTGTTTCAGGCAGCATTCCCATTCTACCACGGCCCAACCGTCAAAATCATTTGCGGCCATCTTTGAGAATACCGCGGCAAAGTCGACCTGCCCGTCGCCCAGAGACCGGAACCGTCCCGCCCGGTCGACCCATGACTGGTAGCCACCATAGACGCCCTGCCGCCCGGTCGGATTGAACTCCGCGTCCTTGACGTGAAACATCTTGATCCGCTCGGCATAGATATCGATGTTTTCGAGGTAATCGAGACACTGCAGCACGTAGTGGGACGGATCGTAAAGCATATTGCAACGCGGATGATTATCGACCCGTTCCAGAAACATCTCGAAAGTGACACCGTCGTGCAAATCCTCGCCCGGATGGATTTCGTAGCAGATGTTAACGCCTTTATCCTCTGCGTGATCAAGAATGGGCCGCCACCGTTTTGCCAACTCATCGAAGGCTGTTTCGACTAATCCAGCGGGGCGCTGCGGCCACGGGTAAAGATACGGCCATGCCAATGCGCCCGAAAAGCTCACGTGATCTGCGATCCCCATGTTGGCGGATGCACTAATTGCTTTCATGACCTGATCCACGGCCCAGGCCTGACGGGCCGCTGGATCATTATGGACCGACGGGTCAGCAAACCCGTCAAAGCCTGCGTCATAGGCTGGATGTACCGCCACCAACTGGCCCTGCAAATGGGTGGAGAGTTCGGTCACTTCGATACCGTTCTCCCGCGCCTGCCCCTTGAACTCGTCGCAGTAGGTCTTGCTTTCAGCGGCCTTTGCCAGATCGAACAACCGTGCGTCCCAGCTTGGGACCTGAACACCCTTGTAGCCGCAATCGGCGGCCCACTTCGTGATGGCATCCCAAGAGTTGAACGGTGCTTCGTCGCCAGCAAACTGCGCCAGAAAGAGCGCGGGCCCTTTAATCGTTTTCATTGTAATCCTCCCTCTTTGGCCGCCGGGTCGGGCGGCAGATTTTCCTTCAGATACACGTCGATGCGAATGCGTTCCTGAGCCAGATTGATCGGTGCGCGGTCGCTGTTGGCACGCATGATCCGTATGGCGCTGCGGATAAGGTGTCCCGTGTCCTGACTGATCACCGCGTCGAACAGGCCGGACCCAAGTGCGGCGCGTGACAGTGGCGTCAGTTCGTGCGCGATCGTGACGGGCGAGGTACCGCCCGACTTTTCAAAATGCCTTACCAGTCCGGTATTCCCTGCCGCAGAAGAGTAAATACCACGGATGTTGTCAGATTGACCCAACGCTTGGGGCAAAAGACGTTCGATGAGGTCTGCATCGTCTCGGCCTTCGAGCGAGGGCAGAACCCGCAACTGGGGAAAATCGCGCGCCATCACTTCGTCAAAGCCAAGGCGCCGCTCAAGGTGATCGCGCGCCAGCATCGACCCGGTCACAACCAGAATATCCCCGGGCCCGGGCCCGACAAAGCGACCCATAAGCTGACCCGCTGTGCGTCCGGCTGCCACGTTGTCGATCCCGACGTAATTGTTGCGGTCAGAGCTGGGGATGTCGGATACGAGCGACACCACGACAACACCATCCGCCCGCAAGCCGGCAATACTGTCCCGTACGGATGGCGTCTCTGGGCCAAAGACTGCAACGCCGTCAACTTCGGAAGGATCGACCCTGCTGATTGCTTCTGCGAGGGCCATCGGATCGAATGCAGGAACACGCTGACACACTACCTGTGTCCGTTCGCGCACCAAAACGGCGGATTGCTCGGTAATGTGGTCTTCAAGCAGTGTCAGAAATTCCGTGGTGTTTGCGGGCATAATGAACAGGAACCGGTAAATTCGCCCACGCGCCAGATTTGCAGCCGCCGTATCCCGAACATAACCAAGGTCGGCGATGGCCCTGTGCACCTTGTCTACCGTGGTCTGACGCACGCCCGGTCGCGCATTGAGAACCCGGTCTACGGTCGCAAGGCTCACCTTTGCTACGCGTGCGATGTCGTTGACTGTCGGTTTCATGTGTGCGTCCGGGCTGTTTTTCATCTTGGCCGGCTTAGCCTTTCATATCGTGAGCAAGTCCCTCGAACAGGCGGGCAACAGCTTCGGCCCCCGGATCGTTGTGACCCATCAGATTTTCCTCTGGCACGTAAGAAGCACGGCCTGCCTTGGCTCTGCCCATTGTCGCCGTACCGTCTGCTCCGGCGCGGGCTGCGGCGGCTGCCGCGGCCAAGCCGTCATCAATTGCCTTGAGCGCCGGATCGAGCGCATCGATCATCGTGCGGTCGCCAACCTGTGCGCCACCTACTTGGCTGATCCGCTGCAAACCTTGACGCAGGGCCGCAAAAGTAGCCTGACCATTGGCACAGGCGTCGCCGGTCGCACCAAAGAAAATGGCCATGATAACGCCGGAAGAACCGCCCATCGTCTGGCTTAATTCGTTTCCAACGGCGCGGAACAGTTGCGTAAGATCGGCAAGCGGCATGCGGTCCAGTGATGACTTGAGCGCGCGTGCCGCGGTTGCAAGGGTGCTGCCCGTATCGCCATCGCCGGATTTTGCATCCAGAAGGTTCAGATCAGTTTCCGCCGCAACCAGCAGATCACAGCAATTTTCGATAAGGGCCCGCACCGACGCATTCTCCGACGGGATCGGTTTGATCGGGCTTAATCCGTCCGGCAGTGGTTTGACCGTGACCTCGCTTATCGCGTGCATGCCGGGCCAGTCGCGCAAAGGAATATCGCGGGCCAGCAGCTTCTCTGTTTCATCATCCAATGGAAGGACAGAAACCGAAAATCCGTGCATGTCGAGTGAAGTCATCAACGGCGCAGGGCCGATCAAGGCGGCAATTGCCCCGGCGCGTGCGTTATTCGTCAGGGCGTGCGCGAGCACAGACATTTCAAGCGGGGTTGTAGAGCCGAGGTTGTTCAGCAGGGCCACGTATTTCCCGTTCGAAATATGCGGTGCCAGTTTGTCCATGACAGCAGTCATGGCAGAAGTCGCAGTCTCGAAAGAGATTTGCTCGACTCCCGCCTCTCCGTGAATACCCAGACCGAGTTCCGCTTTGCCCTTGGCTATGCGATCCTCTTTTTCCGATCCCGGCACGGTGCAGGTATCCAATGACATGCCAATCGACGCCATGCCGCCAATTGTCTTCTCAGCCGCTGCGGTCACCGTATCCAGATCCGCTCCTGCTTCGGCCAGCGCACCGGCGATCTTGTGCACGAAAAGCGTACCTGCGACGCCGCGCGCCTGAGGCAGGTCCGGCAATGCGATGTCATCATCTACAACGACCATCGACACCTTCAAACCATACGCTCTCGCACGTTCTGCAGCGAGGCCAAAGTTCAAACGGTCACCTGTGTAATTCTTGACGATGAGCAGGCAGCCTGCTTCGCCTGTAACAGCAAGAATACCAGCGAGCACGGCATCAACAGAAGGTGACGCAAAAACCTCACCACAGACTGCAGCCGTCAGCATGCCCTCGCCGACAAAGCCTGCATGGGCCGGTTCGTGTCCTGAACCGCCGCCGGAGATGAGCGCCACGCGAGACTTGTCCCAACCGCCGCGGCAGACCACTTTGATGTGCGGATAACCGTCCAACCGGTACAGCGCGCCGTTTGATCCGGCCAAAAGCCCGTCCAGTGCGTCAGTGACCAGCGATTCCTTGGTGTTAATGAACTGCGCCATGGTCTTCTCCCTTCAGTAGATGCGGTTGCCTTCGGTGTCGAAACACAAAGGGTCTTGCGGCGCCACTCTGATCTCGCCACCCGCCGCGTAGCTGGCATGTGGATCGGCCAGCGTTATGATGTCGTGACCTTCGAGGTTCAGATGCAGCCTTGTATGGTCGCCCAGTCGTTCGACGCGGCCGATCTTTGCGGAACGTCCTTCTCCCTGCCGGACATGTTCCGGGCGCAGACCGATGCGGTGCGCGCCTTTCGGCGCTGGCCCAAACAGATCGCCGGGCAGAATGTTGATGCGTGGTTGCCCGAGCCGCGATGCCACGTAAACAGAGTTCGGGTTTTCGTAAATCTCGCGGGGTGTGCCGTATTGCACCAGCCGCCCCTCATTCAAGACGCCAACATGCGTTGCCATGGTCATCGCTTCGATCTGGTCGTGCGTGACATATAGAATGGTGGCACCAAGACTGGCCTGAATCCGTTTCAGTTCGACGCGCAGATCGCTGCGCAATTTGGCGTCAAGCGAGCTTAGCGGTTCATCCATCAGGTAAATCTGCGGTTCGCGCACCAACGCGCGCCCAATCGAAACACGCTGCATCTCGCCGCCGGACAGGGCGGTGGCCTTGTTGTCGAGCTTGTGGCTGATTTGCAGGACGCGCGCCACTTCATCGACCTTTTGCTCAATAATGTCGGCAGGTGTGTTGAGGATTGGAGACTTGAGCGGGAAAGCAAGGTTTTCGCGAACCGTCAGGTGCGGGTAAAGCGAATATTGCTGGAAGACCATGGCAACGTCGCGCTGGGCCGGTGTGTCGTCGTTGACCTTACGCCCGCCTATTGTGATCTCGCCCTTGTCCATTTTCTCGAGCCCGGAAATGAGGCGGAGTGTGGTGGTCTTGCCTGCGCCTGTCGGCCCGAGCAGAACAACAAAGGCACCGTCGGGAACCGTCATATCGATGTCTGCAACGCCGACCGTGTCGCCGAACGATTTAGACAGGCCTTTCAGAACGACTTCTGCCATGTCACAGCACCTCCTGGTTCAGTTCCGAGCGCAGGGCGCGCCCGGTGTTTTCGTCGAACAGGGTGATTGCATCACTTTGAAAAGAAAGCCCTACTGTCTCGCCGGGGTGGGCCGGTTGGCCCGAAGGCGCACGGGCTTTGAGGTCCCCGTTTGAGGTTTTCAACGTGATGATCTGGTCGGTGCCAAGATACTCTGCGGCGATGATTTCTCCCCGGTAGCCGCCTGCGTCGGACAGGGTTACGTGTTCTGGCCGTACGCCAAACACCAGATCACCCGACGCGTCTTCCAACTGGCGGGGCACCGACATTGTCTGACCGGCGAGCGTGATGTCGGATGCACCTTTGCCTACCGTGCCGTCGAAGCGGAGGAAGTTCATTGAGGGAGACCCGATAAAGTCAGCGACAAACATGGTTGCTGGCTTGTCGTAGATTTCCTGTGGCGTACCAAACTGTTCTACGACAGCGTTGTTCATGACAACAATCTTGTCGCCCATTTGCATGGCTTCGAGTTGGTCATGCGTGACGTAAACGGTCGTGGCATTCATCCGGTCATGCAGGGCGCGCAGTTCTTCGGCCATGTGTTCGCGGAACTCCGCATCCAGCGCACCCAAGGGTTCGTCCATCATGAAAGCCTTCGGGTCTCGCACGATGGCGCGGCCCAATGCCACGCGTTGCCGGTCGCCCCCTGACAGGCCGCCAACCGGCTTTTTCAGAATGTTTTGAATGCCGAGAATATTTGCGACTTCGTCCACCTTGGCACGGACCTGCGCGCGCGGCATGCCCTGACTGACAAGCGGATAGCTGAGATTGCGATATACGTTCATGTGCGGGTAGAGCGCGAACATCTGGAAAACAAAGGCGATGTCACGCTGGCTGGGCGGGCGTTGGCTGATCTCTTCGCCGTCGAGGTAGATTTCTCCGCTGGTTGGTAATTCCAGCCCGGCGATCATCCGCAGCGTGGTGGTCTTGCCGCATCCTGACGGGCCCAGCAGCATGAAGAACTCGCCATCCTCGATGGTGAACGAGCTTTCCTTTACGGCGACGAAATCGCCGAATTGCTTGCGGATGTTTTTGATGACAATCTGCGCCACTGGGTTACTCCGGGAAATGGCTGACAATGATGAACATGACGGTGCCGATGAGTGTGGTGATGAAGGAATAGGTGAAGGCCCACATCACAAAGGGCTGCATCAGCATGAAGACTCCGATGCCGATGATGATGGTGGCGAGCATCTCCCACGGGCCGCGCCGCAAGCGGATCAAACCGGTTATGAAATTGTTCATCAGATGGCCTCCGATAGGGTCGATTTGACGGTCGGTGTCGCGTCGTTATTGCGTCGGTAAAACGTCGGTGCGTTGCGGCCGGTGCTGAAACGACTGATTAAGCGGGCCAAAGAGGTGTTCGGACACATCATTTGCGCACCGCGCCAAAGGTAATCCCGCGCAGCAGGTGTTTGCGCAAAAGGATGGTGAAGATCATCACAGGCAACAGGAAGATCGTGGCGCCGGCGGCAACGGCGGGCCAGTCGAGGCCGCCCACACCGATGATCGTCGGGATGAAGGGTGGCGCGGTTTGTGCCGTGCCCGAGGTGAGCAGCACCGCAAACGCGTATTCGTTCCATGCAAAGATCAGGCAGAAGATCGCAGTGGAGGCGATGCCTGTTGCGGCCTGCGGCAGAACCACTTTGTAGAACGCCTGAAAGCGGGTGTAGCCGTCGATCAGGGCGGCTTCTTCGTATTCGGTCGGGATGCCATCGATGAAGGATTTCAGCAGCCAGACCGCCAGCGAAATGTTGACCGCGGTATAAAGCAGGATCATCCCGAGGTGTGTGTCGGAAAGCCCCAGTTGCCGGTACATCAGGAAGATCGGGATCGCCACGGCGATGGGTGGCATCATCCGCGTGCTGAGGATGAAGAACAGCAGGTCATCCGCCAGCGGGATTTTGAACCGGGAGAACGCATAGGCCGCAAGTGTGCCGAGAAAGACGCTGAGAAAAGTCGAGCCGAACCCGATGATGACCGAATTGAGAAAGCGTTCGCCGAATTTGGACGGGCCGGCGATGACCATGTCGTACTGGCGGACGATCTCTTCGTACCATGTCTGGGGCGGATTGGCGGCGAGGAATTCATCGGTTTGACGGGTGCGGGTGGTGAAGAGATTGACGTAACCTTCGAGTGTTGGCTCGAACACCACCTTGGGCGGGTAGCTGATGGCATCTGCAGGAGATTTGAACCCTGTCAGCATGATCCATGCCAGCGGGATCATGGTAATCAGCGCGTACAGGATGACCAGCGCGCCGGCGAAGGTCTTGGTGCGTTTGCTGGGCTCGGTTGCAGAGAAGCTGCTCATGATGCGTGCCTTTGCGCGTGTTGCCGGGTTGGGCGGGGGCTGTCTGCCCCCCGCGGGCTGCGCCCGCGCCCCCCGAGAGTTTTCTGGGCAAGATGACAGGGAGCGGTCATCGTTCCTTTACCTTGTTGAGTGCCTTGACGTAGATCGAGGCGAGGCCGAAGACGGTCACGAAAAGGATGATGGCGTAGGCTGATGCGTAGCCTGTGCGCCATTTCTCGAAGGCTTCGCGTTTGAGATTGATCGATGTGAGCTCTGTCGTTGAGCCGGGGCCGCCGCCGGTAAGTTGAACCACCAGATCGAACATCTTGAAGTTTTCGATGCCGCGGAACAGTACGGCGAGCATCAGGAAGGGCAGCACCATGGGGATGGTGATGGTGAAGAACTGCCGCAGTTTCGAGGCGCGGTCGATTTCTGCGGCCTCGTAGATGTAGTCGGGGATGGAGCGCAGCCCCGCAAGGCAGATCAGCATGACAAAGGGCGTCCACATCCATGTGTCCACGATGACGATGGACCACGGCGCCAGATCGACCGACCCCAGCATCTCGAAGCTTGACGGATCCTTGCCTGTGAAGAAGGCCACGATGTAGTTGAAAAGCCCGATCTGCGGCTGGTAGAGGAATTTCCAGAAATTGCCGACCACCGCCGGGCTGAGCATCATTGGCAGCACGATGATTGTCGTCCACAGGTCGTTGCCTTTGAATTTCTTGTTGATGAGATAGGCCAGCGTGAAGCCGATCAGCACCTGTAAAAAGATTGTCCAGAACAGGAAATGCGCGGTGGCCTGCATGTTGAGCCAGATATCGGTATCGGTGAGGATACGCTCGTAGTTGCGCAGGCCCACGTAGTCGACTTCGCGGTTCAGGCGGTTGGCGCGGAAGTTCGTAAAGCTGAGGTTGATCGTCCAGATCAGCGGGAAGATGTTGATCGCGAGCAGCAAAAAGATTGTAGGCGCCACGAATATCCAGGCAATGGCGCGATCGCTGAGACCTTTGATCTTGCGGGCGACTTGCGGGGGTGTGGCCTTGGCCGCTTTGGTGATCGGCGTGTCAGTCATGACGCGTAACTTTCCCGTTGCAAGGCCGCGGTGGCACGGCTTGCCTGACTTGAAGGGTGGGTGGGGGATGACCCCCACCACACAGTTTACGGATTACAGTTTGCCTTCGTCTTCGAAGGTTTCTGTCCAGTCCTCGATCAGCTTGTCCAGGGCTTCTTTTGCAGTGCCCTGATCAGCCACCACGTAGTCGTGGATGCGCTTTTGCATTGCCAGCAGCAATTCGGCGTAGGCCGGTTCCTGCCAGAAGTCCTGTACGGCGCCCATGGCTTCGAGGAAGTCGCCGGCGAAAGGAGCGCTGTCTACAAACTCCGGGCTTTCAAGCACGGCTTTGTGTGCCGAGTAGCCGCCGAGGTCCCACCATTTTTGCTGCACGTCGGGCTGTGCAAACCATTTGATGTACTCAAGCGCGGCGTCCTGCTTGTCGGAGTAGGCCACAACCGAGATACCCTGTCCGCCCAGCGTGGAGCCTGCCTGATTTTGCGGCGGGTTCACGAAGAAGTCGATCTTGTCACCGCCGGTGTTGGGGTCGGCGTAGAGACCGGGGAAGAAGGCGAACCAGTTCATTGCCATCGCCACCTGACCGGATTTGAACGCATCGAGCGATTCACCCATGTAGGAGTTGGTGTAGCCGGGTGGTGTGGCGGTCTCGTAGAACTCTTTGTAGAATTCCAGCGCTTCGACAGCTTCGGGCGAGTTTACCGCACCTTCCATGTCGTAGGAGCCTGCCTCGTTTTCATACTTGAAGCCCCAAGGATAGAGCGCCGAGGTCACGCCCATGGTGATGCCTTCCGAGCCGCGCTCGGTGAAGATGGCCGCACCGTAAACTGTTTGGCCATCGATCTCGCGGCCCTGGAAGAACTGCGCAATCTCGAGCATTTCCTTTTGCGTTTTCGGCTCGCCCAGTTCACGGCCGGTGGCGTCTTTGAACGCGGCGCGGATGTCTTCGCGTTCGAACCAGTCCTTGCGGTAGAACCAGCCGTTCGCGTCCCCCATGGCGGGCAGCGCGTAATAGTTCGGTGTGCCTTTGGGCCAAGTCGAGTACGCGTAGACGGTCGCATCTGCGAAGTCGCCCATCGAGATGCCTTCGGCGTCGAAGAAGTCGTTCAGTTTGACGTAGTGGCCGTTCTCCGCGCCGCCGCCGATCCACTGGCTGTCGCCGATGAGCAGGTCGCACAGTTTGCCGCCGGAGTTCAGCTCGTTCAGCATTCGGTCAGCGAAGTTGGGCCATGGAATGAACTCGAAGCTCATGGAGTGGCCGGATTGTGCTTCGAATTCCTTGCTGAGTTCAACAAGGGCGTTCGCCGGGTCCCAAGCGGCCCAGCACAGCGTCAGGTCTTCGGCCTGTGCCGCAGCGCCAAGGCTGGCGATCGACAGGCTGAGGGCGCTGACGGTTGTCAGTTTCGAATACTTCATGGTGATCCTCCCAAAATGCCGCGACCTGCGTTGAGCGATTCGGTCGCTTAGACAGCCCGACGCTAAATGAGGAACGTACCTCATGTCGAATGATTTTTGAGGGACGTACCTCAAAATCGTAGTAGAGCGCTGATTTAATTTGATAAGTATTTTTGATTTGGTGGCGGAATGGCGCTGTCAGCCTGTGGGTAACCGGGTGCGCGTCAGAGCTTCTGACCTAACCGGCGTTCGCGCCAGATGATCAAAAGCCCGCCAAGGATAATGAGGATGGCACCGGGGAAAAGCGCGTCCCATGGTGTTTCGTCAAAGAACACCCATCCGAGGACGAAGGCCAGCGGGATGCCGAAATAGTTGAACGGGGCGAGGTTGCTTTGCTCGGTCATGCGGTAGCTGACGACGAGGAACAGCACCGCGGTGCCGCCAAAGCCGCCCATCGCAGCGATCCAGCCAAGATCGGACCAACTGGCAAGCGGGGTAAAGCCGCCCCATGCCATCGCCACAATGAAGGAGCCGACAAGCGCGGTTACCGCTGAATAGAGACTAAGCAGGGGGCTGGGCACCGTGTCATCAAACATCCGCGATGTCACACCGACAAGCGCATAGAGAAAGGCGGCGCCCAAAGGCAGCAAGGCCGTCAGCTCGAACGCGTCAGAGCCGGGCTGCATCACCAGTATCACGCCCACAAAACCGATCAGCACGGCTATCCAACGGATCCAGCCGACGCGCTCTGCCAGTAGCGGGACCGCAAGCGCGGTCATGAAGAGAGCGTTTGCGTAGGTGATGGTGGCGGCAGTCGCAAAGGCCATAAGCCCGAGTGCCAGATAGAACATAAGCTGCGCAAAGGTGACGATAAAACCGCGGGCCAAGGCCAGTTTCCATTGCCGGATAACGACAGGGCGACCGGATGCGTGCCACGAGCGGGAAAGCCAAACTGCGATGACAGATGGAATGACGCCAAAGAGGTTGCGCCAGGCAGATAGCTCTTGGGCGCTGTAGCGCTCCGAGAGCAGTTTGATCACCAATCCCATGGCGTCAAACAACGTCAGCGCAACGAGGCTGAGCACGATGGCAAGACCTGTTCGGTCGGTTGGTCGCATGATGCTCTCCGGTGCGCTATCGCGCGACGCTAGCCTGCGCATGCGCCGACGACAAGCGCCGCCGTCATTCCGGGTCGACCTTGCCGCGCAGTGCCTTGACCTCGCCTCGCACCTTTTTCGCTTTCAGCCTGCGTTTTTTCGAGCCTAACGTGGGCTTTGTCGCGATGCGGCGTTTGGGCGGCACGAGCGCCTTGCGTACCAGTTCGGCAAGGCGGTCCCGCACAATTTCGCGATTGCGGGCTTGGCTGCGGGTTTCATCGCATTGCAGCACCAGCGCGCCCTCGGTTGTCCACCGCCGCCCCGCGAGCCGCTTGAGCCGGGTCTTGACCGGACCGGGCAGATTGGGAGAGCGGGCAGCCTCAAAGCGCAGTTCAACAGCGGAAGATACCTTGTTGACGTTCTGGCCGCCGGGGCCGGACGATCGCATGAAGCTTTCGGTGAACTCCCAGTCTTCGAGAGTAATGTCATTGTTGATTTTCAGCACGACACCCTCCTTTCCGCAGGGAACGAATTTGCAGCGTCCGGCGTTTTAACCCCTGACAACACGAATAACGAGGTGAAAAGGTATGCTTTCTACGCAATCGATCAATCAACTAAGTACAACACGCCCGGATCTCTATGCGTTTCGGATTGAAGGCGAGGTTTCGCGCGAGGACATGACAGAGATGGCCGAGCACATGAACTCTGCGTTTGATGCGCACGATCATGTGGATATGCTGCTCTATTTCGATGAATTTAAAGGGTCTGAAGCGGGCGCTTCGATGAGCCTTGAAAACATTCAGTCACGGCTGCGCGCTTTGAGTTCTGTACGGCGGTATGTGGTGGCGAATGCGCCCGAAGCGGCAGCCGGCATGGTGGAAACCTTTGGCAAGATACTGCCGGTAGAAGCGGAAAGCTATGACAGCGTGGACGAGGCATTCGAAGCGCTGGGCGCGAAAGCGATGTTGACCGCCAGCTAACAACACATTCTACAGAAAAGGGCCGCACGACATCTCGTGCGGCCCCATCGACTGGTCATAAGGAGGCGGGATCGGTTAGACGATCACGTCCACTGTGGTTATCTGCCCGTCCAAGGGCTGCCTTAGCAGGCGACCTCCACAGCTGTTCCGACACCTCTCTCCAATACCTTTCTCGACACTGGATCACCTCCTTTACTATCTGTTGACGTTGCTTGAATCGTCGCACAGCTTTTGGCAGCGACCAAGCTTTTTTTCATTTTCGTCGCAGATTTTGTCGACAGTGCTCAAGCTGCGCGCACAGCCTTTGCAGTGAGGGCGCGGAACGGGATCAATGCCAGCAGTGCGAGGCCCAGTTTGACCATCCAATCCGCCACGGCCAGAGAGACCCATAGCGGCGCATCAAACCCGACGCCCAGCAGCGGCAGCACTTCTCCGGCCCAGCTTACGTCGTTGGCAGGTTCCAGAAAGGAGAGGCTGGCCGAAAAGGCGATGGTGAAGAAGAGGGCGGTGTCGACCGTGCTGCCGATCAGCGTCGAGGCGAGGGGCGCGCGCCACCATGATCCGCCGCGCAGGGCGGAAAAGACGGCAACGTCGAGCAGTTGCGCTGTCAGAAATGCGATACCTGAGCCGATTGCGATGCGCAGCGTCACCAGCGGGCCGAACTCGCCCATGATCTGCGTGCCGATGAGCGAGCAGGCAACCCCCACAAGAAAGCCCACAAAGACAACACGCCGCGCGGCAGATGCCCCGTAGACACGGTTCATCACGTCGGTCACCAGAAAGGCGAGCGGGTAGGTAAAGGCCCCCCACGTCAGCCAGTTACCAAAGAGGAACTGGACGAGGATGTTCGAGGCCACGACGATGGCGGCCATGGCAAGGATGCCGGGAAGATGAGTGCGTGTCATAATGATAATCCGTTTTGGCAAGGGTGCGGCACTTGGTCGGCATGGGCCGACGGGCGGTCTTTACTGGCCTTGACCGTCCGGCGCAACCCCGACCGGCAGGGCATATTCGACGATTTCGCCGCGTGCGAGCGGCAGAAAGTTGTCGTCGACCACCATTGTCAGTCGGATGATGCCGTTCGCGTCCTGCCAGACGGACAGCCCTTCGAGGTTGCCATGCCGAAAGAGCGGGGTGTGCAGCACCGTCTCTGCGCCGGTGACCCCGGTATCGGTCATCTGCATGCGCCGCACCCGGGTGTAAAAGCCAAAGGGGTAGAGCCCCCGTTCGAGCAAATAGAATGCGCCATCGGGGCCAAAGTCGGCGCCCACCGGTTTGAAAGCGCGGTCCACAGGCAGGGTAAAGGCCTGCTCCCATCGCTCACCCGGTCGTTGGCGGTAGACCAGCGCTTGGGTTGCCCCGCGCGCAATCGCCTCGGGCAGGGCGATCAGTGTGCCGTCGGGCTGAAGGGCGAGCGCTTCGAGGCTGCCGTTCTTTGGCAGGGCTTTCCACGCCATATGCGTCTCTTCGACGGGGTTTTCAGTGTCGAAGCGGTCGAGTGTCATGATCCGGTGAGCATGCTCGAACGAGACGAACAAGGTCCCGTCGCTGGCCTGAGCGAGGCCTTCGGCGTCGGTGCGGGGCACCTCCTCGCTTTTCGGGGCGGGTTGGGCAAGCAGGCGGTTTGCAGTCAGGGAGACATCGGTCAGGCTGCCGTCGGGCGCGCGGGTCAGCGTTCCTTGTATCAGGTGCCCCCGATCGGTCACGGCGAAAAAGGCGGTGCCGTTGTCGGTTACTTCGATGCCGGAAATACCGCCCACCCAGTCAGCGGTTTTGGGTACCGGCACAGCGCTGGAAAGCTGTGCCGGCTGGGTGGTGGGCGGCGTTTCAGGATAAAACCAAAGCCACGGCGCGACGGCGACCGCCGCGATCAGGGGGATTGCAAAACGTCGGCGCATTGCGCGGGCAGGTCTGCCAGTTGGATGGTGCGGCGCGGTTTGCGCGGCTTGGCACTTGGGTCAGGTGGTGGCGGGTTGAGAATGTTATTGACCCAGGCTTGGGCGTCTGCGCAACCGTCGCCTGCGGGTGGTGGGCTTTGGTCAACGCAGCCAGACGTGCCGCGCGGACAGGCGAGGCGGACGTGGAAGTGGTAGTGGTGGCCGAACCACGGACGCACCTTGCGCAGCCAGCTGCGATCTCCGGTCGCGTTTTTGCACATCTCGACCTTGGCGCCGGGGAAGATGAAGATGCGCGCCACGCGTGGATCGGATGCTGCGGCCTTGACGATGGCCTCGTGTTGCGGGGTCCACTGGTCGTTCACGAAGGCCCCTTTATTGCGGCGCATCGAGATCGACGAGATGTTTTCGCGGTCTGCGACGGACAAGCCCAGATTGTCGGCGGGTCGCAACCAGATGTCGGCATCCAGCCCGATCTGGTGACTGGCGTGCCCGGACAGCATCGGGCCGCCGCGCGGCTGGCTCAAGTCCCCGACATAGAGACCGTTCCAGCCGGATTGTCGTGCCGCGACGCGGCTGAGGTCCTCGACGAAATCCACTGTTTCGGGGTGGGCCCAGTTGCGGTTGCGCGACAGGCGCATGGCCTGCCATGTCGGGCCTGTTTCCGCCAGCTGTGCGGCACCCGCGACGCAGCCCTTGGCGTAGCTGCCGAAAGGCGCCGGGGCAGTGCGGGTGGCCACAGATTTTGCGCCGAAGAGTTGTTTTGCGGGTGTGGCGCTGAGCGCGCCGCCGGACGTGCCGATGGTGGGCAGGCTGGCGGCTGCTGACGTCTGCGGTGGCGGCGCGGTGTTTTCGGTGCAGGATGCCAGCACAAAGGTGACGGCCAGTAGTGCGGATAAGGAGGGAAGTTTCATGCGAAGTCTCCTTTCGGTTTTACCCAGGCTAGCAGGACCAGCCCAAGCAGGAACAGCCCGACAATGGGCAGGATACCCAATCGCTGACTGCCGGTAAGGTCTGAAACCAGCGCGATCAGGAACGGTGCGATAAAGGATGTGGCTTTGCCGGACAGAGCATAAAGCCCAAAAGCCTCGGTCATACGTTCGGGGTTGGCCTGCCGGGTCATCATGTTGCGCGACGAGGCTTGCAGTGCGCCGCCCGCGGCACCGATGGTAGCCCCGGCAATGAAAAATCCGATGTCGGGCAGGCCGGACCCGGAAGGCAGGGTGAGACCCAGAATCGAGGTGGGTGTGATGGATACGACCAACCCAGAAGTCAGCACCAGCAGGACGCAGCAAAACACGATAATCGGCATCGGGCCGAACCGTTTGTCGGCGTGCCCGCCGATCCAGCAAAAGACCGCGCCACTGATCGCCGCGATGATGCCGAATATGCCAACCTGCGTAATTGACCAGCCCAGCACGCCCAAGGCGTAGATGCCGCCGAACGTGTACATGCCGTTGAGCGCGTCGCGGTAAAACATCGACGATCCCAGATAGGCGAGCAGGGACGGGTGGCGCGGCAGCCCTTTGATGGTGCGCCACAGGTCTTTCAGCCCGTTTTGAAAGCTGACGGTGCTTGCCCGGTCTATGGCGCGGTCTCTGGTGAAAAGGAAAAACGGCACCATGAAAACCACGAACCAAAGCGCGGTAAAGGGGCCTACGATGCGGCTGTCGGCGCTGGTTTCGGTATCAAGGCCGAAGGCAGGCGCAAGGCCTGCTATGGTGCGCCCGTTGTCGCCGGCCTGAAAGAAGACCAGCATAATCACCAGCGCCACCACGCCGCCGACATACCCGAAGGCCCAGCCCGAGCCTGAAATGCGGCCAAGTTCATCCGGGTCATCATGCAGGTCGGGCAGATAGGAATTTGTAAAGATGACGGCGAATTCGGAACCGATCAGACCCAGACCAAAGAAGAACAGAGCCCAGATCACAGAGAAGCTATCGGGGTCTGTCCACCAGAGTGCAGCGGCGCCGACCGTGTACAGCAGCGAGAAAAACCAGATCCATGGCAATTTGCGGCCCGTACCATCCGCAACAGACCCCAGAATCGGTGCGAGCACCGCTATGGTCAGGCCCGCAACCGTCAGACCGTAGCCCCAGTAAGCCTGCGCCTGCGCCTTAGCCGCAGTTTCACTCATGCCACCGGCAATCAGGGCGTCGCTTGCTGCCTGCGCAAAGTAAGGGCCAAAGATGAAGGTGAGCAAAAGGGTATTGTAAGGCTGGCTTGCCCAGTCAAAAAAGTACCACCCCCAGATGCGTTTGCGTGCGCTGATCATGATCGCTGCCTGTATCGGGTTTTTTGCTCTGCCTTAGTGCAACTAGAACAGGACCGGGCCGTCTGCGCAAGGAAAGGTTGAAGGCGTGTGAACCATGATCGCGCGCCCGGCCTTGTCCTTTTGCCGAGGCTTGCTTAATTGAAGGGCGACGTAAGGAAAGGTCGGCCCATGCAATCGCTTTTCGAGATCCTGATGCTGCTGCTCAATGTGCTGTGGTTCTTTATCATTGCTCATGTGATCATGAGTTGGCTTATCAACTTTCAGGTTCTGAACACACGCCAGCAGCTTGTTGCGCAAATCTGGTACGGTCTGAACCGTTTGTTAGAGCCGATTTACGGCCCTGTCCGGCGGATTTTGCCGCCCATGGGCGGGATTGACCTTGCGCCGCTTGTCGTACTGTTGGCTGTTGCGGCGCTGCGCATCATTCTGGTGAACAATTACGCCGCATTCGTCTGAGGCGGTCTTGTCTGATTTTTCGCCTTTGCGATCAGCGGGGGCTTGTTCATGATTCCTTAGTGTGGGAGTCTGCAAAAAAGAGCAGATAGAACACAGGACAGGACATGACAGGCGCCACAGCCTTGCTGCGTGACGTATTTGGATTCGACGCATTCCGGCCCGGGCAGGAAGAGATCGTCGACGCGGTATCTGCTGGCGAAAATGTTCTGGCGATCATGCCCACGGGTGGCGGTAAATCTTTGTGTTTTCAATTGCCTGCGTTGATGCGTGAGGGCGTCACGGTGGTGATCTCGCCGCTCATTGCGCTGATGCGGGATCAGGTGCGCGCCCTGCAGGAAGCGGGCGTCTCGGCGGGCGCGCTGACGTCTGGCAATACGCCCGAAGAAACCGACGCGGTTTTCGATGCTCTGTCGCGTGGCGACCTCAAGCTGTTGTACATGGCGCCCGAGCGTCTGGCAGCCGGCGCAGCGATGGGCGTTCTGCGCCGTGCCGGTGTGTCGCTGATTGCTGTCGACGAGGCCCATTGCGTCAGCCAGTGGGGTCATGACTTCAGGCCGGATTATCTGCGCATTGGCGCGCTACGGCGCGATCTGGGCGTGCCGCTGGCGGCTTTTACTGCGACGGCCGATGCAGAGACGCGTGCCGAAATTATCGAAAAACTGTTCGGAGATGTGGAGCCGCGCGTGTTTTTGCGTGGCTTTGACCGCCCCAACATTCACCTGATGTTTGCCGCCAAGGATGGCCCGCGCCGCCAGATCCTCGACTTTGCTGCGGCCCGCAAGGGCCAGTCTGGCATCGTTTACTGCGGGACACGTGCCAAGACAGAAAGCCTTGCCGGGGCGCTGCGTGACGCGGGGCATACCGCGCTGCATTACCACGGCGGGATGGACCCGGAAGACCGGCGCATCGCCGAAAGGCGGTTTCAGCAGGAAGACGGGCTTGTGGTTGTGGCAACGGTCGCCTTTGGCATGGGCGTGGACAAGCCCGACATCCGCTGGGTGGCGCATGCCGATCTGCCCAAGTCGATCGAGGCATACTATCAGGAAATTGGTCGCGCTGGCCGCGACGGGGCGCCTGCCGAGACGCTGACACTTTTTGGTCCGGATGATATCCGGCTGCGCCGCTCGCAGATCGATGAGGGGTTGGCCCCACCTGAGCGCCGGGCGGCAGATCACGCGCGGCTCAACGCTCTTTTGGGTCTGGCCGAGGCGCTCAAATGTCGCCGCGAGACCTTGCTGCGGTATTTTGGTGAAACTGACGTGACTTGTGGCAGCTGTGATCTGTGCGATGCGCCCGCCGAGGTGTTTGACGGGACGGTCGCGGTGCGCAAGGCGCTGTCGGCGATCTTGCGGACTGATGAGTGGTTTGGCGCGGGGCATCTTATCGACATTCTGCTGGGCCATGAAACCGACAAGGTCATCCAGCGGGGTCACCAGCACCTGCCGACCTTCGGCGTCGGTCAGGAGTACGACCGCCGTCAGTGGCAGGCCGTGTTTCGCCAGATGATGGGACATGATCTTGTCCGCCCCGACCCCGACAGGCACGGGGCGCTTCGGATGACCGATGCCGCGTTGCCCATCCTGCGCGATCAGGCGCAGATTTCGCTGCGTCGGGACAGTATTCGCAAGGCGGCGTCGCGCAGGCCAGCGGTAAAGGCGATGGTCTCGGAAGAGGATGCGCCGCTGCTTTCGGCACTCAAGGCAAAGCGTCGCGCATTTGCAGAAGCCGCAAAGGTGCCAGCCTATATCATCTTCAACGACCGCACGTTGATCGAGATGGCGGAAACACGGCCCGCGACCCTTGATGACATGGCGCGCATTGGCGGGATTGGCGCAAAAAAGCTGGAACGGTACGGCGCTGCATTTCTGGAGGTCATCGCGGGCGAGGTTGCGCAGATGCACCCAACCAGACGCAAGCTGGCGGGACGGGATGCGGGATCTGTTTATGATCGTCTGCTTGAAGTGCAGGCAAGCCTCACGCGCGGGTCTGAAGGCCACGACAAGCCGATGAGTTGCTCGGCGGCGCAGCTGGCGCGCATTGCCAAAATGCGCGAAGCCGACGAACAGACGTTGACGCGGGTTCTTGGCGACCGGCGCGCGGAACGGTTTGGTACCGCTTTTCTGGACGTCCTGCGGCAAGCGAGCTAGATAGCCCTCAAAGCGCAATGCGGCGCAGCTATTGATTGAGGGGAACGGGTATGCTGGTGGTGATCTCACCTGCCAAACGGCTTGACTGGGCGGAACGTGAAGAACAAGTGACCGAGCCTGCGTTTCAGGCAGACGCGATACGGCTGACAAAGACGGCCCGCAATCTGACCTTGGGCAACCTGAAGGGTCTGATGGATTTGAGTGATGACCTCGCACGGCTCAACCGCGACCGGTTTCGCGCGTTTCAAGATGTGCCGGAGCCTGAAGCCACGCGACCCGCAGCGCTGGCATTTGCGGGCGACACCTATCAGGGTCTCGAGGCCGCCAGTCTGGATGCCGATGAAATGGCGTGGGCGCAGGAGCATTTGCGCATCCTGTCCGGACTCTACGGCATTTTGCGCCCTCTCGATGCGATCCAGCCTTATCGACTTGAGATGGGCAGCCGGTTGAAAACGCGCAGGGGATCGAACCTTTACGACTACTGGCGTGATGACCTGTCGAAGGCGTTGAATGCGCAGGCAGACAAGGTGGGCGCTTGTGTGCTGGTCAATTGCGCAAGTCAGGAATATTTCGGCGCGGTCGCGCCCAAGGCGCTGAAGTTGCGGGTGATTACGCCGAGCTTCATGGAAGACAAAGGCGATGGGAAGAGCCCCAAGATCGTCAGTTTTTTCGCCAAGAAAGCCCGGGGTGCGATGGCGCGTTTTATTGTCCAGAACCGGTTGACCGATCCATCCGCGCTAAAGGATTTCGACCTTGGCGGATATGCCTATGACGCGGCGCGTTCCTCGCCGGATCAGCCTGTGTTCGTGCGGCCTTATCCCGCTGCCTGAGCGGGCGTCTCGGGTTCGGCCGGGTGCTGCGTTCCGGCGGGTTGGTGTTTAACGATCTGTTCGATGATCTGTGGTTTGCGCAGCGGCTTTGTCAGGTATTCGTCCAAGCCGGCCTTTAGAATCTCCTGATCGTCGCCGGCCATCGCGTGCGCTGTCAGTGCGATGATCGGCACATGGCTGCTGGTGTTTTCTTCCAGTTTGCGGATCGCGCCGGTTGCTTGCTTGCCGTCCATGCGTGGCATGGAAATGTCCATAAAGATGAGGTCCGGCTGAAATTCCTTGTAAAGCTCGACAGCTTCGGCACCGTCGCAGGCAAAGTTAAGGTCGATGGCGAGCGATTTGAGCATCTTGCCAAGAACCAACCGGTTGGTTTTGTTGTCTTCGGCCGCAAGGACGCGCATGGGTCGCCGGTCAGACGTGGCGGGCAGTGATGTGCCCTGCGGCGGGTCACTTGCGACTTGTGTCGGGGTGCTATTGCTTTGCGGAGCGAGCGGTTGATCCGGCGTTGTATCGCGCATGGAACGCTGCACTTGCTCTGGCGCGCCGCGCCGGTGAGAAAACACGGCAGGCTGCGCATCTGGCACTGAAGTCTCGGACGCGGGTTGCGCGGCTGCGGCGGTTTCGGCCGGATGCGACAGCCAGCCGAACAAGTCATTTCTGAAGAACGGGCGCTGCGCGATCACGTCCACCGCGGCGCTGTCCGGATCTTTGCGTGCCTGACTGGGGTGGCTGCTGAGCATGACGATCCGGTGCCGGTGACCGGCGGCGCGGGCGGCCTTGGCAAAATCGACCCCGCTTTTGTCTTCCATCATGTGGTCGGCGATGACCAGATCAACTGTCCGGTCCAGCGCGGCAAGCGCCTCGCATGCTGTGCTGCATGCGGTTACTTTCAAACCGAGCGTTTCGAGTTGATGGCGCAACAAATCCCGGTTCACCGTAAAATCATCCAGCACGAGCACATGGCGCAGGTTTTCCGAAATGCCCGGATGCTCTTTGGCAGGTGGCGTTACAAAGGGCAGGGTAATTTCGAACCCAAAGCATGACCCGATCCCTTCTTCGGAAGTGAGCCAAATCCGTCCGCCCATCAATGCGATCAGTTGCTTGCTGATGGCGAGGCCGAGGCCGGTGCCGTCGAACTGCCGGTTTCTCTCTGATTCCACCTGATTGAATTCCCCAAAGACGTGTTCGACCATGTCTTCGGGGATGCCGATCCCTGTATCTTCGACGGTCACCTGCAGGGTCGAGCAGGCGTTATCCAGATCGGAAGTGCCTGCGACCCGCACCATGACGTGACCCTGAGACGTAAACTTGACCGCGTTGCCCACGAGGTTGGTCAGAATCTGCCGGATGCGGCCAGCGTCGCCCACGAATTCGTCAGGCAGCATCAGGTCATAATCCGAGGTCAAGACGAGGCCCTTGTCCTTTGCCGAGGACTGCAAAAGCATGAGAATTTCATGAATGGACGCTTCGAAATTGAAGGGCGCGGTGTGAAGCTGCAGTTTCGCTGCCTCGATTTTGGAGTAATCGAGCACGTCGTTGATGATGACCAGCAGCGCATCGCCGGATTTCTTGATCGTGTCGATGTAGAGCAGTTGCTCTTCCGTGAGATCGGTGTCTGTGAGCACATCTGCCATGCCGACGATCCCGTTCATCGGCGTGCGAATCTCGTGGCTCATGTTGGCGAGGAACGCGGATTTGGCCCGGTTCGCCGCCTCTGCATTGGCGCGGGCGGCTTTGAGCTTTTCCTCGTATCTCACCGTCTCTGTGATGTTGATGCCCAGCGTAATGATATCGCCCTCCGGGCCGCGCCGGTCGATAAGGCGAATGTGCTCGCCGTTCCACAGTTGCAGGACAACGGGCGGTGGATCGGGTGTTTGGGCGCGTTCGATCATTTGATGGCGCCATGCAGCCGGTGTCAAATCGCCGGGGTTGATAATGCCCTCATCGGTCAAAAGCTGTAAAATGGTGACATAGCTGATGCCAGGTTTGACGTCTTCGAGCCCGTCAAATACCGCGAGGTAAGCGGGGTTGGCCATGATCAGTTCGAGGTCGGCGGAGAAAAAGGCAAAGCCGTCATTGATGGAGCCGAGAGTCTGCCACAGGCGGCTTTCCACCCTTGCAATTTCTTTCTGCGCGGCCGTCAGGTCGGATTTGACGCGCAGGTTTTCGTCGCGCACGGTGGCGACTTCGGCGCGGGTTTCGACGATTTCGTCAGAGAGTTTGCGTGCGTGTTGGCCAAGTTTCTGGTTCGCAGCAAAAAGCTCTGCCTGCTTGAGTTCGAGCAGGCGTTCCGCAGCCAGTCGGTTGCGCCTCTCCTGGGCTAGTTTATTGGCAATACTCACAAATCATTCAACCAGCGCTGTTGCGGCGTTGGCAGCACAATCATGCATTTTAGTGAATATCGATTTAACCGACGCGCTTTTAGACCTACCGGCGCCCCTCGCGCAGCCAGGCCCCAGTGATCAGTCCGGCGGACAGGATCAGAACGAGCCATGCGGGAAGCAGCGGAGTTTGCCGAACATCGCGGGTCTCATATGCGCCACGCGGGGTCAGCCCGATCCAGCCGCGCCCCGACGCCGGCCGCCCTTCGCGGACATCGCGAATGCGCGGCAGCCCGTCCTCAAGCATCAGAACACCGCCGCGAACTGCGCTGATGACAGGGCTGAGCAGGTCACCGGTTGCGATGGTTTGCTCAAACTCGCGCGGGGCTGCGGGGCCAAGGCCGATGACCGCTGTCTGATCGCCGTTTTCCAGCCTGTAGAGGCCGATCTCCGGCCCGTCGAAAACATTCTCGAACACGCCCGGATTGCTTTCTTCCAGAGGCAATTCGACGGTATTGCCCAATGGGTCCGTGATGGTGACGGGGGGTACGGTATCTTCGAGCGTACGGCGCTGAATGCGCATCCGTTGACCCGTCGCCTGTGCGGTGAGCGCCTCTTCTTCGAGTTCAGGTTCTTTCATCATCCAGTGCGCGAGCCGGCGCAGCAGTTCAAGCTGGGGCCCGCCACCTTCGTATCCGCGGCTCCATAACCATGCGTGGTCGGAGGCCAGAAGGGCAACACGCCCCTCGCCAACGCGATCAAGCACCAGAAGCGGGCGGTCGCCAGTGCCGGACATCACCACCTGCCCGCTTGGGTCTGCCACATCAACCTGACGTAGCCAGCGCCCCCAGTCGCCCCCGCCGGGCAGGTTCGACGACACCGGGTGCCGCGCGCCCAGTTCAGTCACTTCGGGCCGGTAGGGCTGGTCGATGACACGTGCGGTCGGCGCGGCGGGCAGTACAGGGCCCAATGGCGAGCGGAATATACTGTCCGCACCGGCAAAGTCAGGGCCGGCGGCGACCAGAACCGCACCGCCCTGCTGGATATAGTTGGCAACATTATCAAGGTAGAGTGAGGGCAGAATACCGCGCCGCTTGTACCTGTCGAAAATAATCAGGTCGAAGTCGTCGATCTTTTCCAAAAACAGCTCGCGCGTCGGAAAAGCGATGAGGGACAGTTCGCTCACCGGCACACCATCTTGCTTTTCGGGGGGGCGCAGGATGGTAAAATGCACAAGGTCGACCGAGCTGTCCGACTTCAGCAGGTTGCGCCACGTGCGCCCGCCCGGATGCGGCTCTCCCGAGACAAGAAGAACGCGCAACCGGTCGCGCACGCCGTTCATCTGTATGAGGGCTTTGTTGTTTCGGTCAGTCAATTCGCCATCGGCTTCGGGGACGGTGAATTCAATCACGTTCCGGCCCCCGTGCGGCAGGGTGACCGGCAACTCGATATCCTGATCCAGCGGCACTTGGAATTCCTGCGGCGGTGCGCCGTCAACAGAGATTTGCAAGGGCGCGACGACCGCATCGGTGGGGGCGGCGCCGATATCCTCGATGCGCAGGGTGAGGGTGACAGGTTCGCCAATGATTGCGAATGCGGGCGCATTGCGAATGCTGAGGCGTCGATCCCAGTCTGTGTCGCGGCCGCTTAGCAGCACATGCATGGGCGCGGGCAGATCTACAGGCAGATCCGCGTCGTGGACCTGCCCATCGGTTAGCGCGATGACCCCTGCGATGCGCGCGCGGGGTTCTTCCGCCAGCGTGTTTGACAGCGCAGTCATCAGTTGCGTGCCTGCGTCTCCTTCTCCGTCGGGGATCTGGACCCGCCGCACTTCGGTGTTGGCGCGTGCGGCTATCTGGTCGGCGAGTGTATCGGCGGCGGTTCCGGTTTGTTCAGCCCGGTCCGACAACCTCTGGCTGGCGCTTTCATCTTCGAGAAAGACAACGATATCCGTAAGCGGTGCGCGGTCTTCCTGCTGGTAACTTGGACCGGTGAGCGCGCCAAGCACAACCATCGCCGCCAGTGCGCGCAGCGGCCAGCCGTTGAGACCGCGAAGCCCGGCCAGCATGATGCTGGCGGCTGCGATCACGGCCACTATGGCGACCATTTCCCATGGCACGAGCGGATCGAAAATTACCTGTCCCGTCATTGGCCCAGCCTATCCAGCAGCGCAGGTACGTGTACCTGATCAGATTTGTAGTTTCCGGTCAGCACGTGCATCACGAGGTTCACGCCAAAGCGGTAGGCCAGTTCGCGCTGCCGTTCACCGGTAAAGCCGCGACCAATCGGCACCATTGGCGCACCGGTTTGTGTCATCGCCCAGGCCGCAGCCCAGTCGTTGCCGCCGATGACGACGGGTGTCACGCCGTCATTGAGGTTTCTGAATGGCATGCCTTCGACCTGTTCGGCGTCAGGCGGTGCCGCTTCTACCCAGACGTCGCGGCTGGTGTGGCGGCCGGGGAAGTCCTGCAACAGGTAGAACGTGCGGGTCAGCACGTGATCAGCGGGCAGCGGCTCCAGCGGTGGTACGTCTAGAGGCGCCGCGAGATCGCGCAGTTTGCGCCCGTTCGGGCTGGCTGCGCCAAAGCGGGCCACATCTGCATCGCGCGTATCAAACAAAATAAGCCCGCCCGATCGCAGATAGTCGTTCAGCTTGGTATAGGCCTCAGAGGAGGGGCGCGGCTGATCAGGGGTTATTGGCCAGTAAAGGATAGGGAAAAAGGCCAGCTCGTCTATTTCCAGATCGACGCCCACAGGATCGGCAGGTTCGACCGAGGTGCGGAAGTTCAGGGTCTGCGACAGGCCAAAAAGCCCCGCTTGGGACAATTCGTCTATCTGCGCATTTCCGGTGATGACATAGGCAAGAACCATCTCTGCCGTGACATCCAGCGCAAAGTTGTCGGCCGTGGCATCTTGTGCCCCGGCGGGCTGCGCCAAGCCGACGGGTAGGCCAAGGGCGAGGACAATGGCCGCCGCAGTGCGGTTTGCTTGCCCCAAAAGACGGCCTGTGAGGGCAAGTGACGCGACAACATCAGCCAGCAACAGCAGGATCGCGAGGCTCAGAAGCCATCCCGCTATGGGTTGCTCGGGCGGGACAGAAAAGCCTTTCACCGGAATACGCGCAGGCCAGAGTGCAGGTGCGATTGCCGTGTCTTCGGTGACGACATTGCGCGCGAGCCGCCGATCGCCAGATGCGTATAGTCCGGGCTGGAGATCGACGCTTGGTGGCGCGCTGACGAGATCAGGTCCGGGGACGCCGGGCAGTGTGCCCGCATCGCGCAGGGTGCCGTAGCCATCCATGACCTGCTCGGGTGTCCATGTTGTGCCATCCAGTTGTTCTGCATCCGGCCGGGTCGCCGAAGAAGCAACGGCAAGCCGTTCCAGCATCTGAACGAACAATCCGGACAAGGGCAGGGTTGACCAGTCGGCGGTGGCCGTAACATGGAACAGAACCACCTGCCCCTGACCGATCGACTTTCGCGTCACCAGCGGTGTGCCGTCGGTCAGTTCGGCAATGACACGCTCTGCCAGCGTCGGGTCGGGCTGGGCCATCACCTGACTGCTGATCTGAACGTCTTGTGGAACGGCCAGGCCAAAAAACGGCGAGCTTTCCGAAAAGGGCGCCAACGCCTTTGGCTCGCCCCAGCTCATCGCGCCGCCGACACTGCGTCCGCCTGTGCGAAGGCGCACCGGCATCAGCGGATCCTCGTCAACCCGGCTGATGTCGCTGGCGGCGACACGCGGCCCGGCAAACCGTACCAGCATACCGCCGTCTTCGATCCACGCGCTGATCCCGTCGGACTCCTGTTCGGACAGCGTCGCCACGTCGGCAAGGACAATCACATCAGGATTGGCTGGCAGTACGTCTGACAGGCCACCGCTGATCAGGTCGGCGTTCACGACCAGCGCCTGTTCGAGGTAGTGGAGCGGCGACAAAAGCTGCAAACCTTCGCGATCTTCGCGCCCTGCGATCAGGGCGATTTCGCGTCGCCGCAGGCTGTCATCGGCCAGCGTCGTCGCGCCGGCAGACCTCTGGCCCTGCACGTCAAACCGTGTGATGCGCGCGCGCAGTTCGGCCGGCAGCGAAATATCAGCCTGCGCAACGGTTGCATTCTCGTCGAACGTGGCCGGCACACTGGCAAGCAGGGTGGCGTTTCCTGCCGGATCGCGCCCTTGCACCTGCAAAGTCACGGAGCGTTCCGCGCCGCCAAAAGCGCGTTGGGCCGTCAATGTCACGACGCCGTCGGCAAAGCTGACCGGCGCCATTGCAATGACATTCGCCGCTGTTTGGTACACTTCAACCGCGCCTTTCGCCTCGAATATTGCCAACGCGTCGTCGCGTCCGGGAAAGTCGAGCCCGTCGCTGAACCATAGCGTATCGAAATCGGGCAGTCCGGATATGGCTGCGATGGCCTCGGCCACGCGCGCGTCGTCTGCTTGCCAAGCAGAGGGTGTAAAGCCTGCCAAGCGACTGCGCCACACATCAGCGGATTGAAAAACCGGTACTTCGGGATCGGTCAGTTCCAAAAAGGCGACAGTTCGGCTGGCGCGGCTGGCGCGCGTCAGCTGCGCGTCAATCGCTTCGATTTGTTCGGGCCAGCGGGTGGCACCGGCCCAGCTGCCATCTAATACAATCAGCAGGGGGCCATTACCTTCGGCCGCGTTCTTGTTGGGATTCAGGACCGGACCTGCAAGGCCAAGAATAATTGCTGTAACGGCCAGCATCCGCAGCAGCAACAGCCACCACGGGGTGCGGTCCGATACGCTTTCGTCATCCTTGAGGCCGAGCAGCAGAGCAACACCGGGAAAGCGGCGCCTGATCGGTGCCGGGGGTACAGCGCGCAGGATCAGCCACAAAAGAGGCAACGCCAAAAGCGCCAGCAACAGCCAGGGTGCTGTAAAGCCTATGCCACCAAGGACGGTCATGCGCTGCGCCCCGTGTCCAAGGCGCGGTAAAGCCACAAGAGCGCAGTCTGCGCTGACGCATCAGTGTGGTGCATGCCATATTGCCAGCCGGTAACAGCGCACAGGTGTTGCAATTCGGCTTTGCGGTCCGCCAGCCTTTCAAGATAGCGGTCTCTCAAGTCATTCGCCTTCAGCGTCTCGTGGCTCAGCGTGCCGCCAACACTTTCAAACACCGTCCGCCCCTTGAACGGGAACGCCTCTTCTGACGGATCGAGCACGTGCAACAGCACACCGCGTACGCCGCGATCGGCTGCTTTGGTCAGGGCGAGCCGCACCTCACCCACATCGCCCATAAAGTCGGAGATAAAGAGCGCCCGCGCAGACGGGATCATCGCGCGGTGTTCGGGCGGCGCATAGTCTTCGGGGGCATCTTGGCTGAACATTTCCGCCAGACGCAGGATTTGCGCATTGCCCCGGCGCGGTGGCAACGTCGTACCGGTTAGTCCCACGCGTTCTCCGCCGCGCACGAGAAGGATAGCGACGGCCAGTGCCAGAACGCGGGCGCGATCCGCCTTTTCCGGCAGGGAGTCTGTACTGGTAAAACGCATAGACGCGCCCTGATCGATCCAGAGCATGACCGACTGGGCGATTTGCCATTCTCGTTCGCGGACGTATTCAACGTCGCCCATGGCTGATCGCCGGTGGTCGATCAGGCGGCGGCTATCACCCGCCTGTGCCGGACGATACTGCCAGAAATCATCGCCTAGGCCGGCACGTCTGCGTCCGTGATCGCCCAGCAAAACCGCGCCTGCAAGATGTTCGGCGCGCGCAAGCAAGGCTGGCAAACGCGCGGCTTCAGTCTCCGCGGCGCTGCGAAGTTGCCGCGGGCGGGCGCTGTCCTGGAGGGCGGTAACTGCGCTCACGCAGCGGCCTTTGCGCCACCAAGCGAGGCAGCAGTGCTCTCAATCAGGTCAACGAGGCTGTCGCCGCGTGCCCGTGCGGCGAAATTCAGCGCCATACGATGGCTCAGGACAGGTCGGGCCATGTCGATCACGTCTTCGGCAGACGGTGCCAGACGCCCGTGCAACAGCGCGCGGGCGCGTACCGTCAGCATCAGGGCCTGCGCCGCGCGCGGGCCGGGCCCCCATGCGACCGTGTCGCGAACCTGTTGGCTGACGCCTTCTTCTTCGGGGCGGAACGCACGCACCAGATCGAGGATCATTTCAACAACACTGTCGCCCACTGGCATCCGGCGCAGCAATTGTTGCGCGTTCAGCAACTCCGCCGCGGTAAAGACTTCGGACGAGACAGCCTCGCCATCGCCGGTTGTTGCCAGCAGGATATCGCGTTCGGTGTCACGGTCTGGATAGGCGACGTCGATCTGCACGAGGAAACGATCCAATTGCGCCTCGGGCAGCGGGTAGGTGCCTTCCTGCTCGATCGGGTTCTGCGTCGCGAGAACATGGAACGGCACGCCGAGGCTGCGACTTTCGCCTGCTACGGTGACTGTTTTTTCCTGCATGGCCTGAAGCAGCGCCGACTGCGTCCGGGGGCTGGCGCGGTTGATCTCGTCAGCCATCAGGAGCTGGCAGAAGATTGGCCCCTGAATAAAGCGGAATGCGCGGGTGCCGTCGGAGGCTGTGTCCAGCACTTCGGAGCCAAGAATGTCGGCTGGCATCAGGTCTGGTGTGAACTGCACGCGGTTGCCGTGGAGCCCCATGACCGTGGAAAGTGTTTCGACCAGCCGCGTCTTTCCAAGCCCCGGTAGCCCGATCAAAAGACCGTGACCACCGCAAAGCAACGCCGTCAGCGTCAGTTCGACCACGCGTTCCTGACCGATAAACCGCTGCGTGATCGATTCTTTGGCCTCGCGCAGCTTGTCGCCCAGCGCTTCTATCTCGGCCACCATACCCTCTGCGTCTGCGTCATTCATGACATTGCTCTCCGATGAATTATATCTTCTATGTAAGACTATCGCGCTTGAGGAAAATGGCAAAAGCAATGAGTGGACAAAAAACCGTTACACCTTCGGCTGAAAGCCTTGCCGCATCGTTAACTGCTGCAAAAACACGCGGTTTGCCGCCAGTACACCTGTGGAACCCGCCTTTCTGCGGTGATCTTGATATGCGCATCGCGCGGGATGGCACGTGGTTTTACCAAGGAACGCCAATCGGACGGCCTGGATTGGTTAAACTTTTTTCGTCAATCATCAAAAAGGAAGGGGATAAATATTTTCTTGTGACGCCGGTCGAGAAGGTAGGGATCACGGTTGACGATGCTCCTTTCGTTGCGGTCGACTTTGAGGCGTCCGGCGCAGGAGAGCAACAGGTTCTGACCTTTTTCACGCAAGTTGAGGACAAAGCCGTGGCAAGTGATGAATTGCCCATCCGCGTGGAACGGGACCCCGAAACCGGCGAGCCGTCACCCTATGTGCGCATCCGGTCGAATCTGGATGCTCTCATCGACCGCAAAAGCTTTTACCGTCTTGTTGATCTTGGCGCGCATCATGACGACTGGTTTGGCGTCTGGTCGTCGGGTACGTTTTTTCCAATTATTCCCAGCAGCGAATTGCCATAACGCCCGCCTGGGGATGGACACCTGCGGCCTGACGGTGGGATAGATTCATCACGCGATAATGCGGAACGATTCCAATGGTCAAATTTGCCGCCAATCTAGCAAGCCTGTGGGCTGAGTTACCCTATCTCGATCGGTTTGAGGCCGCTGCTGAAGCGGGTTTCGAGGGCGTATCGGTGCCCTTTCCTTATGAAGCGCAGGTCAAGGATACGCAGCGGGCATTGCTGCGGTTTGGGCTGGACATGGTGCAAATCACCGCACCACCGCCGAATTATACCGGTGGTGCCCGCGGGTTTGCAGCACAGCCCGAGTTGAAGGACCGGTTCCGCTATGACTTGCGGCGCGCCTTGAGGTACAACGCGGCCCTGCGCGCGCCCATTCTGCAGATCACGGCAGGTACCGCTTCTGGTGACGACGCCCGTGCGTGTCTGACCGACAATCTGTGCTTTGCTGTTGGTACACTACCCGACAGTGTCGTTTTGACACTGGAGCCGCGCGCTTTGGATGGGGCTTTCTTGAACCGGTTGGACTCCGCAATAGAGGTAATTGCCGCAGTTGGCTCGCCACGCTTGGGTTTGCAACTGCACCTTGACCAGCTTTCGGCAATGGATCTGGATGTCCGGCAGGTGCTGCGCGATCATGGACCGGTTATTCGTCACGTGCAGACAGGTCCGATACCGCTGGAAAAACTCGGTGAGACTGTCCGGTGGGTCGAGGGCATGACACAATCCGAATGGATTGCGGTCGACTTTGACACCGGGGGCGACACCGATAGCCGGATTGGCTGGCTAAGGGATTACCTTTCCGATTAATGCGCCACAGCCCAATTAGGCCCGGTACCGGCATCGACGGTGAGGTTCACATCAAGCTTCACCACAGGGTCGGGTGCGCCTTCCATTATGGTGCGTGCAGCACGGATCAGGGCGTCTTCGGCGCCCTCTTCGACTTCGAACAGCAGTTCATCATGCACCTGCAAAAGCATCTTTGCGGGGATATCGCGGATCGCCTCAGGCATACGGATCATCGCGCGTCGAATGACATCTGCTGCGGTGCCTTGGATGGGCGCGTTGATCGCAGCACGGGCGGCAAAGCCTGCCTGTGGCCCCTTGGCTGCGATGTTCGGTGTATGGATCCGACGCCCGAAAAGCGTCTCTACATAGCCGTTTTCTTTGGCAAAGGCCTTGGTTTTATCCATGTAAGTGCGGATGCCGGGAAACCGTTCGAAGTAGCGGTCAATAAACCCCTGTGCTTCGCCGCGGGGAATACGCAGGTTACGCGCGAGCCCGAATCCGGAAATCCCGTAGATGACGCCAAAGTTGATGGCTTTGGCGCGACGGCGGATATCCGGGGTCATTTCCTCCATCGGGACGTCGAACATCTCCGAGGCTGTCATGGCGTGAATGTCCTGACCTTCGGCAAAAGCCTGTTTCAGGGCGGGAATGTCTGCAACATGCGCAAGAATGCGCAACTCGATCTGGCTGTAATCCAAGGCAACCAGTGTTTTGCCGTCTTCTGCGACGAACGCCTCTCTGATCCGTCGTCCTTCTTCGGTGCGGATCGGAATATTTTGCAGGTTCGGATCTGTTGACGCCAGCCGTCCGGTAGAGGCGCCCGCAATCGAATAGGACGTATGCACGCGGCCCGTGTCGGCATTGATATGGTCTTGCAGCGCGTCGGTGTAGGTCGACTTCAGTTTGCTAAGCTGGCGCCAGTCAAGAATGCGCCGTGGCAGTTCATGTTCTGTTGCCAGATCTTCCAGAACGTCTGCGCCTGTCGCATATGCTCCGGTTTTGCCTTTCTTGCCGCCTTCAAGGCCCATCTCATCAAAGAGGATTTCTCCCAGCTGTTTTGGAGAGCCCACGTTGAACTTGCGGCCTGCCAGTTCGTAAATTTCGTCTTCGAGGCCAGCCATCTTCTGACTGAAGGCATTTGACATGCGGCTCAGGGTGTCGCGGTCTACCTTGATGCCGGTCCGTTCCATATCTGCAAGCACCGGTACCATGGGCCGTTCCAGCGTCTCGTAGACGCGGGTGACCTGCGCACGGTGCAAAGACGGTTTGAACTGTTGCCACAGACGCAGGGTGATATCTGCGTCTTCTGCGGCATAGGGCACCGCATCTGCAAGAGGCACCTTGTCAAAGGTGATTGCCGATTTACCAGACCCTAACAAAGGCTTAATCGGGATCGGCGTGTGGTTGAGGTAGCGTTCAGACAGAGCATCCATGCCATGCCCGTGCAATCCGCCGTGCATCGCGTAAGACATCAACATGGTGTCGTCGATCGGTGAAACGGTGATCCCAAGATTGGCGAAAATCTTGGCGTCGTATTTCATGTTCTGGCCGATCTTGAGAATACTGTCATCTTCAAGAACGGGCTTGAGCATCTTGAGCGCCTCGTCCAAGCCCATCTGCCCGTCCGCCAAATCATCAGACCCAAAGAGGTCGTCACCAGCCTGTGCCTTGTGGATCAACGGCACATAGCAGGCTTTTCCCGGCTCAACGCACAAGGAAATCCCGACAAGATCGGCGATCATCTCGTTCAGACCTGTGGTTTCTGTATCGACGGCCACATATCCGCGTTCGTATATTTGATCGATCCAGCCTTGCAGCTCTTTGGCTGAGCCTACAGAAACGTACTGCGACCGATCGAAGGGCACGTCCTCTATCTCTGGCGCATCAGGCGCATTGGCCGGTGTATCGTTTATTTCCGGCATCTCGACATCAAGCTGGTCGGCGATGCGCTTGGTTAGGGTGCGAAATTCCATTTCCGCCAGAAACGGCATCAGCTTGTCTGCATCCGGATCGCGGACCTCAAGATCATCGAGAGTGAAATCAAGCGGTGTGTTTTCATCAAGCAGTACCAGCCTGCGGGACAGGCGGATTTGCTCGGCATGGTCGATCAGGGTCTGGCGGCGCTTGGGTTGCTTTATCTCTTCTGCACGCTCTAGCAGCGCGTCCAGATCGCCATATTCGTTGATCAGCAAAGCTGCGGTCTTGATCCCGATACCCGGTGCGCCCGGAACGTTGTCGACGCTGTCCCCCGCCAAGGCCTGCACGTCGACGACGCGGTCCGGAAAAACGCCGAACTTTTCGAAAACGCCATCGCGGTCGATGCGCTTGTTTTTCATCGCATCGAGCATTTCGACACCGTCGCCAACAAGCTGCATCAGGTCTTTGTCCGAACTGATGATCGTGCAACGGCCGCCGGCGGCGCGCGCCTGTACTGCCAGCGTGGCGATAATGTCGTCAGCCTCGTAGCCTTCTTTTTCCTTGCAGGCGATGTTGAAGGCTTCGGTCGCGCGGCGGGTCAGTGGGATCTGCGGGCGCAGGTCTTCGGGCATTTCATCCCTATTCGCCTTGTACAGGTCGTAAATCTCATTTCGAAAGGTGTGGCTGCCTTTGTCGAAAATCACGGCGACGTGGGTGGGTGCATCGGGCCCTGTGTTACCCTCCACATATCTGTGCAGCATGTTGCAAAAGCCGGACACAGCGCCGATTGGCAGCCCGTCGGATTTCCGCGTCAGAGGAGGCAAAGCGTGATAGGCGCGAAAGATGAAGGCCGACCCGTCGATCAGGTGCAAATGGCACCCTTTGCCGAAACTGCTATCTGACATGCAAAACCCCCTGATTGACTAGGCAGCGTTCTACATGAGGCGTGGTCCGATGACGACCCTTTTTCCCGCGATTTCGGGTGGGGAATGTGGTGATATTACTTTGCAACCCGTGCGGAATTCATCGCACGGCAGATCCAACAGCGCCGCGCCTCGATCACGCCTGACAGGATGCGAAAAGTGGCTCGCTGCTCAGAACCCGAAGATCGAGTCGAGGTTTTGAATGATAGCGATCAACAGCATGACGCCTGCAATGATCAGGACAATGGCCAGAAGTGCCTGAACGAAAACGGCACAAACGCTGACGGCAAGGCCATAGGCTGCAAAGCGCCGGGGCTCGCGCCGAATGAAAGCAATAATCGAAGCAAGGATTCCAAGGACGCCGACTGCCGGAGCCGCCACCATCAAAATGCGATCAATGTCCCATTGCGGCTGGACGATCGTCGTTTCCGGCTGTTCCAGGCCAAAGAAAGAGCGCCATGCAGCCGCGCGCATGTTGCCTGCGATTTCACCGATCTGCGTCCCAATATCCGGTTGTGGCGTGAATGGGCCTGCGAAAACGACGAGCAAAGCAATGACCAGACCCGCGCCGCCCAGCGCTATCGCGGCCAACGAAAAAGGTATCGGTTGATCAGGTGTGTCAAACTGCATGCGGTTGGTCCTTCTTTTGCGGCGTGGTAGCGCTCGAAAAGGGCAACAGTATGTCAGACGGTGGACGTAATTCTGTTAGATGATCCGGGCAGTTCAGCGTGCAATGCAGCGTCAGGTTTTGCCTTCAAAATCTTTGTGAATGTACTTGCAGTCGCAATACCCGCATTCGACCCACCCGGTGTCCTTTGGGATTTGCAGCCACACCCGCGGATGTCCCAAGGCCCCTTCGCCGCCGTCGCACGCGACGCGGTAACTGTCGACAATTTTGGTCTCGGGCGCATGCAGGGTCATGGATATTCCTTTGGCTGAACTTGCCTCGTTATGGCCAATGCGCAAGGTCTGGGCAAGCCCATGTTGGGCTTAATGGTCAATGCGAAGCTGATAACAGTTGTTGCGTGCGGAACGGACATGCAGATAAGCGATATCTTGGCGGCGTAACAGGCTTTGGCAGTGTAAATGCAGCGCATCTTTGGGCACGACCGCGCCCGTGCCATAGACGATTCTTTCGTTGGTGTTATAGCCCTTCACCAAATAGTCCGGTGACGTCGTAAGTATCTGCGGCAGGTCGTGACCCCCACCGCGGGTGCATGGATCGGCACATACAAAAATCGGTCCGGTTTCCGCGTAGGGATGCAGCCTGTCAAAGGGTCTGTGGGCCAGAATCAGCATGCCGGCTCCGGCCGGTATGTCGCGCAGGCAGTGGCGACAGGGCACGCCATCCCCATCCGAGAGTGCAAGTTCGGGGGTCATACCGTTGGCATCAGCGCCGCCGCGTTGCCAGTTACGAACAATATTCGTGTCTAATGCGACGTATTTCATGGATTCCTCCGCGTTTTGAGGGTTTTGTAGCGCGCAGCCAAGGTTCAAGGCGACCCGGATTTTGCGCAATTCACAAAGGGACTCCAAATGAGAACAAAAGGGGAATATACTGCTGCTCTGCCATGTTTAGCGAACTCAACATCACATCGAATTTTTCCTTCCTGAAGGGGGCCTCCCATCCGGAGGAATACATGGCGCGCGCGGCAGCGCTCGGGATGGAAGCGATTGCCATAGCTGATGAAAACTCGGTCGCTGGTATTGTCCGGGCACATGCACGGGGAAAAGAGATCGCACGGCAGGTGCGCGAACGACAGGCGTGGGAGGCGGAAAACGGACCAATGGGACCGATAGCTCCCCCCGATCTGGCACTGCCGGACCGCAGCCCTGCGCTTTACGCGACGCCCCGGCTTATTCCCGCGGCACGGCTGGTGTTTCAGGATGCGCCTGACATCACAGCACTGCCGGAAAACCGTCAGGGCTGGGCCAGCCTTTGCAGGCTTTTGTCAACGGGACGTCTGCGGGCGGAAAAAGGTGCCTGTGATTTGCAACTGGGTGATCTGCTGGAGCATGGCGCGGGGCTGCAACTGATCCTCTGGCCAGAGGCGCTTCAGGGGCAGACCAGCGCGGGCGCTTGGGTGCAAGCGGCGCAACAGTTGGCGCGCTGCTTTGCCGGAAAACTGCATATCGGTCTTACACCGCAATATGACGGGCGGGACTCTGATCGCTTTGCCGCTCTCAGCGCAGTGGCGCGCCGTCTTGATCTGCCGACCATTGCCAGCGCTGCGCCCTTGATGCACCACGGGGCGCGGCGCAAGTTGGCGGATGTTGTTACGGCAATCCGGCTGGGGCGACGGGTGGATGATCTGGGCCGGGATGCGCTGCCGAACAGTGAAGCACGCCTGCGCTCTGAGGAGGAAATGCGCCGCCTCTTTGCAGGGTTCGAAGACGCGGTAGATCGTGCATATTCCCTTTCACAGAGACTGGATTTCGCGCTTGATAGCCTGCGCTACGAGTATCCTTCAGAGATTGCCGACGGGGAAACGGCGAGCCAGCGGTTACGTCGGCTTGCTTATGAGGGGATGCGGTGGCGGTACCCGTCCGGAGCGCCTGACAAGGCCATCGGATTGCTCGAACACGAGTTGAAGCTGATCGCAAAGCTGAAATATGAACCCTATTTCCTCACAGTCCGCGACATTGTCGCCTTTGCCCGGTCACGGGATATCCTGTGTCAGGGGCGCGGGTCAGCGGCGAATTCAGTGGTCTGCTATTGCCTTGGCGTAACCTCTGTAAGCCCCGAAATCGGCACAATGGTGTTTGAGAGGTTTGTGTCTGAAGCGCGTGACGAACCCCCGGATATCGATGTCGATTTCGAACATGAGCGTCGCGAAGAGGTCATTCAGCATATCTATGAAAGATACGGCCGGCACCGTGCCGGACTATGCGCCACGGTGGTCCATTACCGTGGTAAACGTGCAATCCGAGAGGTGGGGCGCGCCATGGGCCTTACCGAAGACACGATTTCCGCGCTCAGCTCGCAGCTATGGGGGTTTTTCTCGACCAAAGGGATCGAGGCAGAGCGTATGGCCGAAATCGGCCTCGATGCGCGCGACAAACGGCTGCAACAGACCTTGGCGCTGGTCTATGAGATCAATGGTTTTCCGCGTCACCTGAGCCAGCATGTGGGCGGCTTTGTCATTACCGAAGGACGCCTTGATGAACTGGTCCCGATAGAAAATGCAACCATGGAAGGCCGCACGGTGATCTGCTGGGACAAGGACGACATCGAGGCGCTGGGCATTCTCAAGGTCGATGTGCTGAGTCTGGGTATGCTGACCTGTATCCGCAAGGCGTTTGATCTTTTGCAGATGCACCACAACACCCATCATACGCTGGCCACGCTCCCGCCGGAGGATCCGAAGGTTTACGATATGCTCTGCGCTGCGGACAGCATCGGGGTTTTTCAGGTGGAAAGCCGTGCACAGATGAATTTTCTGCCACGCATGAAGCCTCGGTGTTTTTACGATCTTGTCATTGAGGTTGCGATAATACGGCCGGGGCCGATTCAGGGTGACATGGTGCATCCCTACATTCGGCGGCGCAATGGCGAGGAAGAGGTGTCCTTTCCGTCAGATGAATTGGGTGATGTCCTTGGCAAAACACTTGGCGTGCCACTTTTTCAGGAGCAGGCAATGCAGATTGCCATTGTGGGGGCGGGCTTTACCCCGGATCAGGCAGACCGGCTGCGCCGTTCGCTGGCGACCTTCAAAAAGCATGGCAATGTGAGCGAGTTCAAAACACTTTTCCTGCGGGGGATGGCCAGAAAAGGCTATGATAGAGACTTTGCAGAGCGGTGTTTCAGCCAGATCGAGGGGTTCGGCTCTTATGGCTTTCCCGAAAGCCATGCGGCCAGCTTTGCGCTATTGGTCTATGCGTCGGCATGGATCAAGTGCCACCATCCGGGCATCTTTGCCTGTGCGTTGCTTAACGCGCAGCCCATGGGCTTTTATGCACCGGCGCAGATCGTGCGTGATACGCGTGAGCACGGTGTCGAGGTGCGGCCCGTATGTATCAATGCGAGCTTTTGGGACAACACGATGGAACCGGACGGGCAGGGAGGTCTGGCGCTGCGTCTGGGGTTCAGGCAGATCAAGGGGCTGGCGGAAGAAGATGCAAGCTGGCTGACGGCGGCGCGGGGCAATGGATACCGTTCTGTACGCGATGTCTGGCGCCGTGCGGGGCTGGCGCCTGCCTTGGTAGAAAAGCTTGCCGAGGCTGATGTGTTTGCTGTTCTGGGCGCGGGCCGCCGGGCGGCACTGTGGGAGGCTAAAGCATTGGCGCCCGGTGAGCCTTTGCCACTTTTCTCGGGTGATATTGACGGTGAGGTTGTGGACGAACCTGCCGCCCTTTTACCGGAAATGACGCTGGGCGAGCAGGTAGTGGAGGATTACGTTTCCATGCGGTTGACCTTGCGGGCGCATCCCATGGCGCTGTTACGGCACCGTCTGACGCCAGGGGCCGGGGATGGGCAAGAGATTTGTGCCTCCGGCGGGGATATTTGAGGTCAAAGAAACCTGAACCACCGAAAGAGGTTCACCCTGCCCGCTGCACGGGCTAGAAAAGCCGTGAACAAAAAGGGAGAGCAGAAGGTGAGTGCACCAAAACCTGTCGTGTTGTGCATCCTTGATGGCTGGGGTCTCAGCGAGAGCCGGGAAGGGAATGCGCCGCTGCTGGCCAATACTCCGACCATGGATCATCTGATCGCCACCTGCCCGCATGCCACATTGACCACTTTTGGGCCTGATGTGGGGTTGCCGCGTGGACAGATGGGAAACTCGGAAGTCGGGCATACCAACATCGGTGCAGGCCGTGTGGTTGCGATGGATCTGGGGCAAATCGATCTGGCCATCGAGGAGGGGAGCTTTGCCGAAAACCCGCGGCTTAGAGACTTTATAGAAACGCTGAAGGCCACAGGCGGGCGTGCGCATCTGATGGGCGTGGTGTCGGACGGCGGCGTGCATGGTCACATTCAGCACCTGATTGCCGCGGCGCGAACGATTGCCGAAGCAGGCGTGCCTGTTGTCATCCATGCGATGACCGATGGCCGAGATGTCAGCCCGCGTTCGGCGTTGGGGTATTTTGATACGCTTCTTTCGGCTTTGCCAGAAGGGGTCTGTGTCGCAACGGTTTGCGGGCGTTACTATGCCATGGACCGCGACAATCGCTGGGACCGCGTCGGTCGCGCTTATGCCGCCATGATCAACGGTAGGGGCGCGCAGGCGTGCTCCCCCAGCGAGGCTGTTGACGCTGCATACGCACGCGATGAAAACGACGAGTTTATCCAGCCCACGGTCATTGGTGATTATGAGGGTGCGCGGGATGGAGATGCCATTTTTTGTCTGAATTTCCGTGCAGATCGCGCACGGGAGATTATGGCAGCCATTGGTGCGCCCGGATTTAACGATTTTGAAACCGGGCCTCGACTCGACTGGGCGGCCATCATGGGCATGGCACAATATTCCGAGGCACATTCCGCCTACATGACGACCATGTACCCAAAACCCGAAATTGAGAATACGCTTGGTGACTGGGTCGCGCAAAAGGGATTGCGCCAGTTCCGATTGGCTGAGACAGAAAAATACCCCCATGTGACCTTCTTTCTCAACGGCGGGGAGGAAGTCTCGTTTGCTGGAGAAGACCGCGAAATGCCGAAGTCACCGGATGTTGCGACGTATGACCTTCAGCCGGAGATGTCGGCAGAAGAGGTGACAGCCGCGCTGGTTGGAGCCATCCGGGACCGCTACGACCTGATCGTTGTGAACTATGCAAATCCGGACATGGTCGGTCACACGGGCGATTTGCAGGCGGCAATTACCGCTTGTGAGGCGGTAGACGCCGGTCTGGGGGAAGCTTTGAGTGCTTTGCAAGAGGTTGGCGGCGCGATGGTCGTGACCGCAGATCACGGTAATTGCGACATCATGATCGATCCGGAAACCGGCGGGGCGCATACGGCGCACACGCTCAATCCGGTGCCTGTTGTAGTCTTTGGCGCATCGGAAGGTGCAACGCTTTCTTCTGGGCGACTGGCGGATCTCGCGCCGACCGTTCTGCATTTGATGGGGCTGGATACACCACCTGAAATGACGGGGACATGTCTGATCAAATGAGGCTGATTCTGTGTATGCTTGCCCTCATTCTGCCGGGGATATCTGTCGCGCAGACATCGCCCGCAGAGCAGGCGCGCGATGCGATCGAGACGCTGAACAGCGCGATGGCAGGTCTCGAGGCGGCAGACGGTTCACGCGACAGAGTGCGTGCCTTGACCGAAACGATTGGCGCTCTGGAAGAAGGCTTGGCGGCATTGCGGGACGGGCTTCGTCGGGCGGAGTTGCAGTCTACCGCGCTTGAAGAGCGCCTGCAGGCGCAAGAGAGCGATACAGCAGCGTTGTTGTCCGTCTTGATGCGCATGGGGGACGGGCGCACGCCTGCAATAATGACGCACCCCGGTGGCCCCAAGGGTGCAGTGCGGTCTGGCATGATCCTGACGGAGGTGACCGAGGCGCTTGACGCGCGCGCTGAAGGCCTGCGGTCGGATGTAGAAAAAATGGCAGCGCTTCAGAGCCTTCAAACAGAGGCGGAAGGGCAACTGGAGGAAGGGCTTGTTGCTGTGCAAGAAGCCCGTGCCGCCTTGAACAATGCAATCGCAGAGCGCACAGCACCACCCAAGCGGTTCGTGAACGATCCTGTTCGCGAAGCCATTCTCATCGCGTCCGCGGCCAGTCTTGCGCAGTTTGCAGAGGGCCTTGACCGCGTCTCTGTTGATGAAATTGCGCCGGCCGCGCGCGATCTGGAAGGTGAAAAGGGCGCCTTGCCCCTGCCGGTGCGAGGGGATGTCGTCCGTCGGGCCGGCGAGCGGGATGCAGCAGGTGTTGCGCGTCCGGGTATTATCATTGCGGCTCAGAATGACGCGCTTGTTACAACACCGGTACCTGCGACAATTCGCTATGCCGGCCCGCTTCTGGACCTTGGAAACGTGGTGATCCTTGAGCCGCAGGCTGATGTTCTTTTTATATTTGCGGGTCTTGGCGCCCTTTACGGTGCGGCGGGTGATGTCGTCGCGGCGGGCACCCCCTTGGGCCTCGTGCACAATTCCGGGCGTAAAAATGACGCAATGCCGTCAACAGATGGTGATCAGACTGGCGCTGGCGGTCGGGAAAGGCTCTATATAGAAGTAAGGCAAAACGACGTGCCGGAGGATCCGAGCCTCTGGTTTCAAACCGACAACGATGGATAGGACGATATGAAAAAATTTGCCATGGCAGCTCTGGGCGGCACGCTCGCCGGGGTGATCGCCACGACATATATTGCGGGGCCCCTGCTTGCGCAGGAAGCTGAAAAATCTGGTAGCGTGTATGAACAACTCGATTTGTTTGGAGATATTTTCGAGCGGATTCGCGCGCAGTACGTCGAAGAAGTAGATTCCGGCGAACTGATCGAGGCGGCCATCGATGGCATGCTCACATCACTTGATCCTCACTCCAGTTACCTCAGCCCGGATGATGCGGCGCAGATGCGCGTGCAGACCCGTGGCGAATTTGGCGGCCTTGGAATCGAGGTGACCCAGGAAGAGGGCTTTGTGAAGGTGGTGTCACCCATCGACGGCACACCGGCGGACGAGGCCGGGGTCGAAGCAGGTGACTTTATCACGCATGTCGACGGAGAATCGGTGTTAGGTCTTTCGTTGGATGAAGCCGTCACGCTTATGCGTGGACCGGTCGGGTCGGAAATCGTCATCACATTGGTACGAGAGGGCGAGGCAGAACCTTTCGACGTCTCTATCATCCGCGATACCATCAAGCTGACCGCCGTACGTACCCGCACCGAAGGCGATACTGTGGTGCTGCGGGTGACAACGTTTAATGATCAGACGTTCACCAACCTCGAAGCCGGTCTGGCCGAACAAATCGAGACGGCTGGTGGACTGGATAACATCAATGGGATCGTGATCGATCTGCGGAACAATCCGGGCGGTTTGCTGACGCAGGCAATCCGGGTTTCCGATGCATTCCTCGAAGAGGGAGAAATCGTCTCCACCCGTGGACGTCAGGTGCAGGACGGTGAACGCTTTAACGCAACGGCAGGCGATCTGGCCGAGGGCAAGCCGATTGTCGTGTTGATCAATGGCGGATCGGCGTCAGCCTCCGAAATCGTCGCTGGCGCATTGCAAGACCACCGGCGTGCGATCGTTGTGGGGACAAAAAGCTTTGGCAAGGGGTCGGTGCAAACTGTCATGCCGCTTCGCAGTGACGGCGCGATGCGCCTGACGACCGCGCGGTATTACACGCCGTCGGGCCGTTCCATTCAGGCGCTGGGCGTCTCCCCCGATATCGTAGTGGAGCAACCGCGTCGTCGGGATGCATCTGAAGAAGAGGATGATGCACCCAACCGGACGTCTCGCTCCGAAGCTGATTTGCGCGGGTCGCTGAACAACGACAGCCTGTCTGAAGACGAGATCAAACAGATCGAAGCAGACCGGGAAAAAGCCGAAGCTGCGGCAGCCTTGCGTGAAGAAGACTATCAACTGGCATACGCCATCGACATTCTCAAAGGCCTTTCTGCGATTGGCACACAGGAATGATCTGGTGACGACACTATAAAAAAGAATAAAGCCCTGGCGCCACGCGTCAGGGCTTTTCCTTTTATTGACGGTTGCTCAAGCGGTTTCGAGGCAATGGCGCCGAAACGCGCGCTTTAGCATGTCGAGTTCCGCTCGCAGCAGATCGACTTCGGCGCGCAGATCGTCGCCGAGAGCGTCCCCGGCAATTAGTGTGATACGCTCGACAACTGTGTCGGTAGCCGCATCGGTAATCAGCAGGGTTTGTACACCATCGGCAATGGCCGAGGCCGGGATCGGTACGTTTAATACCCAGGTTCCCTCCTCCGCCGCGCTTTCCAGTTGAATGCCGGCCACCGGCTGGTCCAGATGGGTTACGGCGACGGCCGGTTCTGCCGCGGCACCCGTGATGACACCTGCCCAGTGTCCCGCCTGCATCTGCGTTTTGGTCAGTTCCCACTGTGACATCAAAGGCTCCTATAATTGCGCGCGCGGGCGTCGGCTGAGGGTGAGGTCGCGGAGCGTCACCTGGTTCATCTGCGGGTTTTCAAAAATCAGGTCCACCCATGCCTTTTCGATGCGCTTTTCATTTATGTTGGCGTAGGCAAGATCGAACTCCGCCGAGACATTTTCGCTGCCTACTGGCAACTCGCGCACGATCTGTTCGGTGTTGGGCCCATGCCGGATGTTCAGCCGAACAAAGATTTCCAACGGCTGCTCCATCTCCACAATGGTGCTGATCTGCAAGATATGCATCCGCTTCAGACCCTCAATGGCGCCTGTAGGCAGGTCAAGCACGAGCGACAGGAACGACCCATCAAAGTTGAAGACATCGAGGCGCAGGCCGTAGGGTGCGAGGTCTTCCTCGCGTTGGTTTCGAACCTGGCGCAGGGTCAGTTCTGACATTGCGCAGTCGTGAAACAGGGTGATCTCGTCGCCGAGCATGGATTTGTTGGCGACCGAAGAAATGCCGCGCTGTGAGATCGCACTCCGCCAAAGGTCGGGGCGCCATGCCCAGTCGGCGTTGTGAGGCTTGGGAAAACTCGAAGATCCGATGACGGGTAGCGTAAGCCGCTCATCTGCGATGTGGATCAATGTGTCGAGATGTGTGCGCAGCACCCGGGCGCGCAGGCTCTGGCGGCGCAGGGTGCTGAGTTTCGATTTGCTTGCTTCGCGCGCAGCAATTGCCCAGCGGCTGACAGCGCGCCGGTAGAATGTGGTGGTCCAAAAGGTGTCGCCGATTTTTCCCATCGGTACCTGACTGCCTTTTTGCTGCTCGTTACATCCCTCATTTCATGAAAGGGTTGAATTCAGATAAACCGCAGGCTTCGGTCAGGGCAAGAGAATAGTCTAAAAAACCCCGCATGCGGGCGCATACGGGGTTTTCAGTCTCTATTTGGAAGGATTCAGAGATCCATATAGGCGTGACCTTCGTCTTTGCCGCCGGGGTGGGTGACCGCGCCAAGGTAGGTGGGTCCAACCAGTTTGGCATATTTCCACAAAGCGCCTGCGCCATAGATCGTCTGACGCGGGCCTTTCCATTCGGCTTTGCGTTCTGCCAGTTCCTCGTCGGAAAGTGCAACGGATATTGAACCCTCGACCGCATTCAGAGTGATCATGTCGCCGTCTTTAAGCAGCGCAATAGGGCCGCCATGCGCTGCTTCGGGCCCGACATGTCCAACGCAGAAGCCGCGTGTCGCACCGGAGAAACGGCCATCTGTGATAAGCGCCACTTTCTTGCCCATGCCCTGACCGGACAATGCTGCAGTAGTGGCGAGCATTTCGCGCATGCCCGGGCCACCTGCGGGGCCTTCGTTCCGGATGACGAATACATCGCCTTCGTCGTAGGCGCGGTTTTGAACCGCATCAAAGGCGTCTTGCTCGCATTCAAAAACACGCGCAGGGCCTGTGAAGAGCAGGTGTTGCGGCTCCATGCCGGCAATTTTCACAATTGCGCCTTCCGGTGCGAGGTTGCCTTTCAGGCCAACCACGCCGCCCGTTTTGCTGAGCGGTGTCTCCACGGGGTAGACCACGCGCCCGTCCGCTTCTAGGCTGACTTTGTCGAGTTCTTCACCGATGGAATAGCCGGTAGCTGTCATGCAGTCCTCGTGCAGCAAACCCGCTTTGCGCAGTTCTTTCATCACGACTGGGACGCCACCTGCCTCGTACAGGTCTTTGGCCACGTATTGCCCGCCCGGTTTCAGGTCTACGAAATAGGGTGTGTCGCGGAAGATTTCGCAGACGTCATCAAGGAAGAAATCGATACCCGCCTCATGCGCCATGGCTGGCAGGTGCAGACCGGCATTCGTCGATCCGCCGGTACACGCGACGATACGGGCTGCATTTTCGAACGCTTCGCGCGTGCAGATGTCGCGTGCCCGGATATTCTTTTCGATCAGGTTCATGACTGCCGCGCCTGATGCTTCGGCATAGGCGTCGCGGCTTTCGTAAGGCGCAGGCGCGCCGGCGGAATTTGGCAGCGCCAGCCCAATCGCTTCGGAGACGCATGCCATGGTGTTGGCAGTGAACTGTCCGCCGCAGGCACCGGCCGACGGGCAGGCGACACGTTCGAGTACTTCCAGCTCTGCTTCGGACAGGGTGCCGCTTTGCTGCCGCCCGACCGCTTCGAACATGTCCTGAACGGTCAGGTCGCGGTTTGCAAAGTCTTCCGGCACTTTGGCACCCGCTGGCGCACGACCGGGCAGGATCGACCCGCCGTAGAGAAAGACCGAAGGGACGTTCAGGCGGATCATCGCCATCATCATGCCCGGCAAGGATTTGTCGCATCCGGCAAGCCCGACGATAGCGTCATAGCAGTGCCCGCGCATCGTCAACTCGACCGTGTCCGCAATGGCCTCGCGCGATGCCAGAGACGAACGCATACCTTCGTGACCCATAGCGATCCCGTCTGTGACGGTGATTGTGGTGAATTCGCGCGGTGTACCGTCTTCGCGTTTAACGCCCATCTTGACGGCCTGCGCCTGTCTGTTCAGCGCGATGTTGCAGGGAGCAGCCTCGTTCCAGCAGGTTGCTACGCCGACGAGAGGCTGGTGAATCTCTTCGTCTGTCATCCCCATCGCATAGTAGTAGGACCGGTGCGGCGCGCGTGATGGGCCCTCGGTTACGTGTCGGCTTGGAAGCTTTGATTTGTCAAAACGCGAGCTGGACATCTGTCTCTCCCCTCAAATTCGTCTGACACGGCATAGCGGTCCCCTACATAGGCTGCAAGGCTCTGGATACGCAAAGCAGGTCGATTGCGCGCTTGTATTGGCAATTCACGGCACCTAGATTGAGCAAACGACAGTGACGCTGCGAAAACCTGCGCCTTGCATGTCCGTCCCGGAGCACACCGAAAGCCGGAATATGGAACCCAGTCTATTTTCTTTTATCTGGAAATTCTCCAAGCGAGATCAGTTGTTTCTGCTGTTTTTCACGCTGTTTACCTTTCCATTTCTGTACGCAACGCTCGAATTGCCGAAACGTATCATCAACGATGCGATCGGTGCTCAATCGAGTATTATCCGGGTTCTGGACACCCAACTATCGCAGACCGAATTTTTGATGATCCTGTGTGGGCTGTATCTGGGAGCGGTGCTCGTGCACGGCGTGCTCAAGATGCGACTGAACACCATGAAAGGTGTCCTTGCCGAGCGGTTGCTACGCCGTTTCCGCTATCAACTTATCGGCCGCATGATGCGCTTTCCCAGTGGCTATTTCCGGACCACGTCCCAAGGTGAACTTGTGTCTATGGTGACGTCCGAGGCGGAACCAATGGGTGGGTTGATGGGTGACGCTGTTGCCCAACCGGTTTTTCAGGCTGGCCAGATGCTTATCATCGTCGTGTTCCTGTTTGCCCAAAGCATCTGGTTCGGACTGGCGGGTATCGCTCTTATCCCGTTGCAGGCATGGTTGATCCCGATGCTGCAGCGCCAGATCAACCAGTTGAACAAAAAGCGCATCGTCGAGGTTCGCCATTTTGCGGCAGAGATTGGCGAAACGGCAGCGGGGATCACAGATCTACGCACCAATGGCGGCTGGCGGTATCGTCTGGCGACCTTTACCGACCGGTTGGGCAGGCTTTTTGAGATCAGGTTCCAGATCTACCAGAAAAAGTTTTTCATGAAGTTCCTTAACAACTTCATCACGCAACTGACGCCCTTTTTCTTCTACGCTGTCGGCGGGCTTCTTGCGATCCGCGGTGACATCACCGTGGGCGCGCTTGTTGCTGCACTTGCCGCCTACAAAGACCTCAGTTCTCCTTGGAAAGAGCTTCTGACCTATTACAATCAGGTGCAGGATATGTCCTTGCGCTGGCAGATCGTGACCGAGCGTTTTGCCCCCACCGGCATGATCGATGAAAAGCTGTTTGACGGTGAACCTGAAGAAATCCCCCATCTTGATGGCGCGATTTCCATTCAAAACGTGACGGTGCGCAATGCCGATGGCAACCCCGTATTGGAAAACATCTCGCTCGACATTCCTCCGGGATCACGGGTTGCGATCAAGGCATCCAGCCAGAACGAGCGCACGGCCTTTGCCGAGGTTCTGACACGTGAAGTCGTGCCGGCGCGGGGGGACATTACAATCGGCGGGCAGCCTTTGAACGATTTGCACCAAGCCGTCATTGCAGCCCGCGTGGGATACGCGCATTCGCGCCCCTATCTGTTTGACGGCACCTTGGGTGACAACCTTCTGATGCCGCTAAAGGCAAGCCCCAATACTGTCTTGTGGGACCCAGACCGGAAAGACCACAAGATGCTCGAAGCCAAGCGTTCAGGCAACTCTCTGGACAGCACCGAGGCCGACTGGATCGACCCTGGCCTTGCTGGCCTCGACACGAGCGAAGAAGTGCGCGGCTGGTGGTTCCAACTGGTCGAGGCCATGGGTATCGATGACTTTATGTTCCGGCGCATGTTGAAGTCCCGTATGGACGCCGAACAACACCCGGAGCTTGCCCGGCAGTTGGTTGGCTTGCGCGACGAAGTATTCAAGCGGCTTGAGGCTGCAGGGTTGTCGGAAATGGTAAACCGCTTTCACCCTGACGAGTTCAACCCATCTGTCCCGCTGGGTGGTAACCTGATGTTTGCATCGCCAAAGCGCGACATCTCGCAACAGGGTCTTGCCGCCGAAAAAGATTTCCTTGCGCTCATCATCGAGCTGGGTCTGGCAGAGCAAGGCATTGCCATCTCGCAGACGCTGATCGAAACCCTGCACCAGACCTTTGGCATGGATGGGACAGAACACCCCTTGTTCACCGCACTCGGGATTGACGAGGAGCTTTACGAAAAACTGGTCGATATTGCATCGCGACGTGCCGAAAAGGGTGATCAGGCGATCAGCGAAGACGAGTTCGCCTTGTTGCTGACGGTTCCTTTCGCATTCACGGCGGAACAGATCGGGCCAGGATTTCCCGAAAGCTTCAAAAGCGAGATCCTCGAAATCAGAAAGCACAAGAGCGAAGAGATGCGCGAGCGCATGAGAGATTTGTTTGTGCCCGTTGCGCCAGAGAATTATCTTCCGCGCCTGACGCTGATGGAAAACGTACTTTTCGGCCGGATTTCTGCGGTCGCTGGTGTGCAAGGCGAGTTGATCGAAGATATTGTTGCCGAGGTGCTAGGGGAACACGGGCTGAAACGTTACGTGGCCGAGACAATTCTGGATGTCCGCACAGGGCTGGGCGGCTCTAATCTGGCGAATGTCTTTCAGGAAAGGGCGGCGTTCAGCCGCGCAGGCATCAAGCGGCCCGATATCTTGATACTGGATACGGCACTTGCCAGCCATGACAGCGCAACGCGCAGCCGCACGCGCTCCAAACTGCAGGAACTTCTGCCGAAAACCACCATGTTCTTCCTCGAAGAGGATTTTCGGAATCCGCATGCCTATGACATCTTTGTCGAGATCAAGAATGGTCGTATCGACGGGGCCACCGACACGGATGAGCCCGAAGAGAACGAATCCGGTTCTGATGACCTGCGCCGTAAAATCAGGGTGATTTCGCGGACCGAGCTTTTTGCCAATCTGGATGCGCGCAGCCAGCGCCTGCTCGCCTTTGCTGCGCAGTGGTACAATGTCCCCGCCGGCAAACAGGTCTTTGCGCTCGGCGAGCGGGCGGACGCGGCATACCTGTGTCTGTCGGGGCGCGGCATGTTGAGCTACGTCGATCCTGCCGGCGTTCGCCGCGACGTCACTGCAGTTGAACCAGGTCGGTTGATCGGCGATCTTGCGATCATTCTGGACGAGCCCCGTCAGCTTGATCTGTTTGCCGAGGAAGACAGCCAGTTCTTGCGCATCGGGGCCGAGCAATTCCGATCTGTTATCGGTGATGACACCACTGTCCTGATGAGTCTGCTAAAGACAGTTGCCAGCCACTTGACTGGCGCGGCCGAGTTGTTGCGAGAAGCGCGTGTGAACGTACGCGAAGAGGCGGAGGAACATGAAGCCGCCGGCGCGAGAAACGCCCGCGAAGAACCATTGGCGGACAAATGATGTTGCTTCCTGCAAGAGGTTCTTACCGCCCCCATGAGGCTATGGTTTCGCCCGCGCGACCAAAAGCGCAGGTTTGGCGGCTGGTCGTAGGGATGATCCTGATTTCAGGCGTTTTCCTGCTTGGCAATCAATTTTTGCACCAAACCATGTTCAACCTGCTGGGGGCAGAGAATTATCGCAGTATAACAACCGTTTCGGGTCAGAGTTCGCAGGCGTCGATCATATTTCTGCTGCTCACCTTCGGCTTTTTGACGGTGGGCGTCATCGTCGCGCTGAGGGTGGCCCATACTAGAGGTGCGGGTGCCATGTTTGGGCCAGCGGCCGTTTTCCGGTCTCAATTCGTCTCGGTGCTGTCCATTCTGATTCTACTGAACGTCGTAATTTTTGTTTTGCCGCCGTGGGACATTGGTGGACCGTTAGAGCTAAACAATCCGCCGGTGCGCTGGTTGCTGGTCCTGCCCTTTGCGATGCTTGCTATCATGGTTCAGGTCAGCGCCGAAGAGATCCTGTTTCGCGGGTATCTGCAGCAACAACTGGCAGCCCGGTTCAATACCCCTATTATATGGATCGGCGTACCCGCCGCGCTGTTTGGTCTAGGACACTACATGCCCAACGAGGCAGGTGAAAATGCCAGCCTCATTGTGATCTGGGCGGTCGTGTTCGGTATCCTGATGGCGGATCTGACGGCACGTGCAGGTTCGCTGGGTCCGGCCATCGCCGTGCATTTCGTCAATAATTTTATCGCAATCGCAATCATTTCCATGCCGGACAGCCTGTCAGGGCTTTCGCTGTACCACACACCTTTCACCATGCAGGACACAGCGCAGGTGCGCGCGTGGCTGCCGGTTGACTTTGCCATGATGGTTGTCAGCTGGCTTGCGGCACGACTGGCCATCCGCCGCTGATTGCACTTTCACGGCGACCGGATTATCTACGAACTGAAAGAACCCAAAGGGGCGCATAGATGAACTGGATCACCAATTATGTCCGGCCGCGGATTAACTCGATCTTTTCGCGGCGTGAAACACCGGACAACCTGTGGACCAAGTGCCCTGAATGCGGAACGATGCTGTTTCACCGCGAGGTTTCGGACAATCTGAACGTTTGCACCAATTGCGAACACCACATGTACATCTCTGCAAGGGACAGGTTTCAGGCGCTTTTTGACAACGGTACGTTTACCGAAGTAGCAGTGCCGGCCCCCAAGCCGGACCCGTTGAACTTTCGCGATCAGAAGAAGTACCCGGATCGTCTGAAAGCTGCGCAGAAGCAAACGGGCGAGACCGAGGCCATGCTTGTTGCAGCGGGTGAACTCGGGCGCACGCCGATCATTGCGGCGGCGCAGGATTTTTCATTCATGGCAGGCTCAATGGGTATGTATGTGGGCGATGCTATCATTGCGGCAGCCGAAGAAGCGGTGCGTCTGAAACGGCCACTTGTCCTGTTTTCGGCAGCCGGCGGCGCGCGGATGCAAGAGGGGATCCTGTCCCTGATGCAGATGCCGCGCACAACTGTGGCCGTCCAGATGCTAAAGGAAGCAGGGCTACCATACATTGTCGTATTGACCCACCCGACGACGGGCGGTGTAACCGCAAGCTATGCAATGCTGGGTGATGTACACATCGCCGAGCCCAATGCACTGATCTGCTTTGCCGGTCCCCGTGTGATCGAGCAGACCATCCGGGAGAAACTGCCCGAAGGGTTCCAACGTGCTGAGTACCTTCTCGATCATGGAATGCTCGACAGGGTCACGCACCGCACCAAGATGCGCGAAGAACTGATTACCATTATTCGCATGCTGTTGTCGCTGCCGCCTGCGGTATGGGGTGATCTGCCGCCGCCCGACCCGGAAAAGCCTACAGCTGAACCGGCGGTCGATGCGGCGGTGAAAAAGGCCAAGCCTGCCGGTAAAGGAACTGCAAAGAAATGAGCGCCGGCACCTCGGGCGATATCCTCGCCCAGATGATGGCGCTTCATCCCAAGATCATTGATCTGACCTTGGATCGCATGTGGCGGCTTCTTGACGCCTTGGGAAATCCACAAAACGACCTGCCCCCGGTTATTCACATTGCCGGAACCAACGGCAAAGGGTCGACGCAGGCGATGATCCGCGCGGGTCTCGAGGCCGAAGGCCACAAGGTGCATGCCTATACCAGCCCGCATCTCGCGCGGTTTCACGAGCGCATCCGCCTTGCTGGGTCTCTGATTGACGAGGATGCACTGATCGACGTTTTGCAGGAGTGCTATGCGGCCAACAACGGGCGCGACATCACTTATTTCGAGATCACTACCTGCGCAGCGCTGTTGGCCTTTGCCCGTCACCCTGCGGATTACACAGTGCTCGAAGTCGGGCTGGGTGGCCGGCTGGATGCCACCAATGTGGTCGATACACCGCTGGTTACTGCGATTACGCCTGTTTCCATCGACCACCAGCAGTTTCTCGGAGATACGCTGGCCAAGATCTCAGCCGAGAAGGCTGGCATAATGAAGCGTGGTGTTCCCTGCATCGTGTCACGGCAAGAGCATGACGCCTTGGACGTGATAGAAGAGACCGCCGCCCGTGTCGGCGCGCCGCTGATGGCATACGGTCAGCACTGGCATATTGGCCCTGACCGGGACCGGATGAGCTTTCAAGACGAAACCGGTTTGCTGGACTTGCCACGGCCTAACCTGCCCGGTGCGCACCAGATCATGAATGCGGGTACGGCGCTGGCTGTTTTGCGTCAGATCGGGATTGGCGACGAGGGCTGCGAAGCTGCCGTAAGCAAGGCGGTCTGGCCCGCGCGTATGCAAAAGCTGTCGGAAGGGCCGCTGGTTAATGCGGTGCCGGATTGTGAGCTGTGGCTGGATGGCGGTCATAATCCTGCCGCTGGCGAAGCGTTGGCCGCCCATTTGGCAACGCTGCCAAAACGACCCACCTATCTGATCTGCGGCATGCTGAACACAAAGGATATCGGGGGATATCTGCGGCCGCTGGCGGAACAGGCCAGCCATCTTTTCGCGGTATCCATACCCGGTGAGACAAATACCCTTACCGCGCAAGATACGGCGGCAGCCGGAAAGCAAGCGGGCATGTCGGCGACAGCTTCGCCTTCTGTTCTCGACGCGTTGGAGCAGGTAAGCCAGCAATCGCCCGGTGCACGTATCCTGATCTGTGGATCGCTGTATCTAGCAGGGGTTGTATTGCGCGAAAATGGCTAGGTGAATCACTTTTGGCACACCGGGCTCTATGTCCGAATGACCCCATTGACGAAGTGATTCGCGCCTGACTATACGTAGCGCGTTGCGACGCTGCGTCCCCGTACCCAGCGCTGCGCTGCTCGTGATTGCCGTGGGGGAAATCACCATGTTCGGACAAGGAAATGGCCGCGTTTTTGCGCGGCCAATCAGGAAATCATTGTGGCGTCGCGCCCTGCGGTGGACGCCTCTTTTGGCGCTGGTTGGCGGAGCTGTCGTCGCGGGCGGTACTTTTGCGCCGCTGCCGGATAACGCCGATTTTGAGACCGCAAGTCGGTCAGATGCTGTGACCATCACGCTTCCCACACCGATCGCAACTATCCGGTCAGAGTCTGCAAGCCTGCTGCTGCGCGCGCCAACGGGTATCGCTGACACGAATGCTGAAGCTCAGGATTTGGCCGGCTTGGTTGCGCAGGCGCTCGATGCGCTGGGCCATCACAGGGACGAAGCGGATCTGTTACATGCACTCGTGCTGAAAACGCTGGCCGAGGGCCAGAGCGATGCCTACATCAACGCGGTGCTGAATGCTGCACTGGCGCGCGGCGCTTTCATACCGCCGCAAGGGATGCTCAACGGTGACGGAACGTTGAACACAGACAGGCTGCTCGACATGCTCGTCCAGATGGCCAACGCCTAACGCGCCCAGTCGGCCGATTGCATTTCCCGTAGTCGCGAGGCGGTCCTTTCAAATTCAAACGTGCCTTCGCCTTCGAGATAGAGCATTTCGGGTTTGGCGGCCGCAGAGCAGATCAGGCGCACGCGTGCTTCGTAAAGGGCATCAATCAGCGTCACAAAGCGTTTTGCCTCGTTGAAATTGTTGCGCGACAGCGTGGGAATATTGTCAATCAGCAAGACTTTTACGGCCTCGGCCAGCGCCAGATAATCTCCCGGTCCCAGTGGCCTACCGCACAGTTCGTGAAAGCTTGCACGCGCAACGCCATTGCGAAACGCGGGAATTTCGACATCCCGGCCCTTGACCCGCAAAACAAGTGGCATGCCCGGGCCTCCGGCCAGATCGTTCCACACGGCGTCCATGGTGGCGCGCGCCTCAGCATTTACGGGGGTGAAATACACTTGCTGACCGCCAAGCCGGTCTTGCCGGTAATCTGTCGGGCTGACCAGTTCATGTATCACCATGTTTTCCTTGATCAGCGCGATAAACGGCAAAAAGAGGTCGCGGTTCAGACCGTTCTTATAAAGGTCATCCGGCATTCGGTTGGACGTCGTGACCACCACGACACCAGCTGAAAACAACGCTTCGAACAAGCGCCCAACGATCATTGCGTCGGTAATGTCGGTAATCTGCATTTCATCGAAGGCAAGCAGGCGCACCGAGGCTGCAACATCAGCAGCAACCGGCGCAATCGCATCATCGACACCAGTCTTGCGGATTTCGTGAATTGCTGAGTGGATCTCCTGCATGAAAGCGTGAAAGTGAACGCGTCGAGCCGGGACACCTTCAAGGTTCTGGATAAAAAGATCCATCAACATCGATTTCCCACGCCCGACACCACCCCAAAAGTAGACACCCTTAGGGGGCGGCGGTGCTTTGCGGAAAATTCCTTTTTTCACAGGGGCACGCAAGGCGGATTCGATGCGTTCGAATTCAGGCAGGGCAGCGCGCTGTGCTGGGTCTTCCTTTAGCTCTCCTGAGGCGACCATACGGTCGTAAATATCACTTAATCCGGCCATAAGTGCTGCATAGCTTCTTGCTGAAGGTCAGGAAAGAGGGCGTTCAGATCAGTTTTCGTGAAGCGAAGGCAAAAATTGCTGATTTGACGGATATTTGCAGCGCTGTAGGGTGCCAGTTCAACAGAGGACTCCGCCATGCCAGGACGCGTACCGCTTTTTACACCCGTACTGATTGTCGGATGTGCCATCATCATCGTCAGTTTTGCCATTCGATCGACTTTTGGCGTGTTTCAAATCCCGATCGCCGAAGAGTTCGGGTGGTTGCGTGCCGAGTTCTCTCTCGCGATTGCAATCCAGAACCTTGCATGGGGCATCGGGCAGCCGCTGTTTGGTGCATTGGCGGAAAAAATTGGCGATCGAAAATCCATCATTCTGGGTGGGATTGTGTACGCACTGGGTCTTGCGCTGAGTGCACAAAGCACCACGCCAGTGGAACACCAGCTGTACGCTTGGTTGGTCGGTTTCGGAGTTGCTGGTACGGGCTTTGGTGTGATCCTTGCGGTTGTTGCCCGCGCTTCGGCTGACGAAAACAGATCAATGTCACTGGCAGTGGTTTCTGCCGCGGGCAGTATCGGTCAGATCTTTGGCCCGCCGCTGGCGGAATGGATGCTCGGGTTCATGACATGGCAGGCGACGTTCATGCTCTTTGCTGCAGCCATTCTGGCGGTGTTGCTTACCCTGCCGCTCATGCGTGCGCCTGTGGCCGCGACGCGACAGGAGTTGGACGAAGGTTTGGGGCAGATCCTTATCAAGGCCTTCAAAGATCCCAGTTACACTTTCATCTACCTCGGGTTCTTTTCGTGCGGGTATCAGGTGGCGTTTATGACCGCCCATTTTCCGGCCTTTGTCACCGAACTGTGCGGGCCGATTATGCCCGGCGGGTTTCTGGACAACATGGGGATCAGCACAACCTCGGCCTTGGGTGCTGTTGCGATCTCTCTGATCGGTATCGCCAACATCGGTGGTACCCTGCTGGCTGGTGTTCTGGGCAAGCGCTACCCCAAGAAATACCTGCTGGCGGGTATTTATACGGGGCGCACGATCATCGCCGCCATGTTTATCATGATGCCGATCACGCCAACCAGCGTCATCCTCTTTTCCATCGCGATGGGGTCACTTTGGCTGGCGACGATTCCTCTGACATCTGGTCTGGTCGCCCATATCTACGGTTTGCGCTATATGGGTACGCTGTACGGTATCGTATTTCTCAGCCACCAACTCGGGAGCTTTCTGGGAGTCTGGCTGGGCGGTCGCCTGTACGACGTCTACGGCGATTACACAGTGGTTTGGTGGATTGGTGTGGCTGTGGGCGCTTTCAGCGCAATCATCCACCTGCCCATCCGCGAGCGTCCGCTTGCAGCCCAGCCTGCGGCCTAGCTTGTGTCACCGACGAACTGTTTGATGAAGGCAGCAACCTTGCCGGTGTGTGTGTAGGTCAACCCGTGCCCGGCATCGTCTATCACAGCGTTTTTTGACCCATCGTTCCATTGGGCCAGCGTGTCTGCGGCGCTGACGGGAATGACATCATCGTCGCGGCCCCAGATTGCAAGCACCGGAATACCTTCACGCGCAATCGCCTCATGCGCGGGACGCAGATCGCAGTTGAGCATGTGCCGCAAGCTTGAAAGTACGGCAGGCACGAAACCGCGCCAGTCCAGTTCGGCATCTTGAAGCGCGGTGATGTTCGGCACAGAACTTTCAAGGTGCTTTTCCCGTTCGATGCCGCGCCGCAGGACCGTGGGGTAAATGGCAAGCATCAGCCAAGTCCCGATGATCGGTGTCTGGATCATGAAACGCAAGAATCCGTCGCCCAACCTGTTCATGCCTGCGGGCGCCAGCAAAATCACGCGCTGAACGGCAAGGGGGTTTTCTGCCGCAAATGCAGCAGCGACGGCGCCGCCCATCGAGTACCCGATGACAGTCAGGTCGTTATCGATCCGCTGATGCTGGAGCAAGTCGTTCAAGTGTTTCACAAAGAATTCAGGCGTTTGCCTATCGACGGCGTGATCAGAATAGCCGCGTCCGATATGATCGTAGGTCAGCACGCGAAATCCCATTTCGACCAATTGGGGTGTTAACCCTTCCCATACGAAACTGGGAGTGGTCAGACCGTGGATGCAAACGCAGACTGGCCCGTTCTCTGGACCTGACCATCTATAGTGCGTTTTGCCTTGTGGCAGGTTGGCAAAGGATCCCGGTGCATCGACGCGGGCGCTGTCGGTCATTGGTTTTCGTGTGATTTCAATAACCAGCGGAACCGCTACGATACCCGCCAACAGAATGAACACCCACAACATCATGAATGGGCAACCCAGCGATCCATTATGTACCGCGAGGTCATCAGATCAAGATGCGCGCCGCCGCCATTCTTGAAGAGCGTAATCTCATCATCGCGTTGCCGGGAGAAGCGTTCCGGCGCGTAGTAGTCGGCCACGATCTCGCCAGCACTGAAAGTTCCGGCTTCGATCGGGCGTTTCAACTCACCGATGTGTCCCACTGTTGTGTCGAGGCTGTCGACAAAAACGCGTGCCCTGGCAAGGGCCGCGTCGTCAGTCTCGCGCATATCCGGGCGATAGGCCCCGATCAGGTCTACGTGCTGTCCGGGCTGCAACCACGCGCCTTTAATAATCGGTTCAGTGGACATTGTCGCGCTGGTGATGATGTCGGCGTCGCGGACGGCTGCTTCGAGATCGGTTGCCATTTGCAACCCCGGCAGTTCCTCGGCGAGTGTTCGAGCATTTGCTTGCGTTCGGTTCCACACGGTGAAGACTGCATCGGGAAAGACACTGCGATAGGCAGCGTGTAAACCGCGTGCTTGGGTGCCAGCACCTACGATCAGAATTTTCCGACTATCTGGGCGGGCAAGCCTTCGGGCGGCAAGCAGACTGTCACCGGCTGTTTTCCACTTTGTGACCAAATGGAAGTCGATGATTGCGTCCAGTGTCCCGGTATCATCGCTGAAAAGCATAACACCGCCGTTGATCGTCGAAGCCCCTTTTTCGGTGTTGCCGGGAAACACGGTTGCTGCCTTTACAGCGAGGCCCAACCCGTCGATCCATGCGGAACGATTCAAAAGGGTGTCGGGATCGCGGTAGAGGAATGTGTCCGCGATTTCGGCTTTCGGGCGCGTGTGACCTTGGGCAAGAGCATCAGTCAGCCCGATCCAGTCGAGAATGGCGTCACCGGCTTTGAACGTTATGACCGGCGCGCTGCTCACGCTGCTTCCTCCGAGGTTAACAGGCCCGCGTCGACAAGGCGGTCAGCCCATCCCTGCGGGTGTTCGAACAAATGGGTCTGCCAGCCAAACGCGCGTGCGGCATCAATATTGTCTGCCCTGTCGTCGGTAAAGATCAGGTCGCTGCCGCCAAAGCCGGATGTCTCTTCGAGACGCCGGTAGATTTCCGGCGCTGGTTTTGTGACCTGCATGTGACCAGAGATAAAGTCACGGTCAAAGTCGCGCAGGAAGGGGTAGTGTGTGGAAGCATAATCGTAGCTTTGAATGCCGAAATTCGTCAGCGAAAATACAGGTACGTCTTTTGCTTGCAATGCTTTCATCAGGCGGACCGAATGATCGATGACGGGTGTTGCCAACTCGATCCAGCGATCATGCCACATACGAATTTCGTCGCGCCACTCTGGATTGCGGTCAGCCGCCGAGTAGATGGTTTCGGTAAAGTGATGGCCCAGGTCCACGAGTTCATTCATGCCGTGCAGGTCCACAGCGCTGAACATTGCCCGTCGTCGCTCTTCGCCGATTTCGGCATCGTAGAAACGTTCTGGCTGCCACTCGATCAGCACATTGCCAATGTCAAATACGACAGCTTTGGGTTGAGTATTATTCACTATACACTGCCTTTTGTTGCACGTTACTCTTTTTCGCGCGCGGCGCGCAAGAGTCGCTCCATGGTATTGAGGAACCGCGATCTGTCAGCTTTGCCAAAGCTTTTGCCGCCACCCTGACGGAAAGGATCTGCGGCGCGCAGATCAGCCATCAGGTCGCGCGTTGCCAGCACATTCCCAATGTTGGCCGACGTCAGAGTTTCGCCGTCCGGCTTGATGACCTGAGCACCGGCCTCAACGCAGCGTGCCGCCAGTGGGATGTCGCTTGTCACGACAACATCGGCAGGCCCACACCGCTCGGCGATCCAGATGTCGGCCACGTCTGGCCCCTCCGGCACGATCACTGTCTCTACCAAAGGGTTCTGGGACGGTCTGATGCCGCCGTTAGAGACGATATACATTTGCACATTGTGCCGGGTCGCTACCCTTTCTGCCTCTTGTTTGACAGGGCAGGCGTCTGCATCGACGTAGATCGCCATCACGCGTAGAGCGCATCGGCATGAAACGCTACGTGTTCTTCCATGAACGTCGAAATAAAGTAATAGCTGTGATCATACCCGGGCTGAAGGCGCAGAACGGCCTGTTGACGCCGTGTGTTGACGGCTTCGGCAAGGGCTTCGGGTTTGAGCAGGTCGATAAACTGGTCTTTTGTACCCGTGTCCACCAGCATAGGCCCGTCAAAACCTTTCTCGCGCATCAGGAGCGTTGCGTCATGCGCTGCCCAGTTCGTTTCGTCTTGGCCGAGATAGGCGGTGAACTGTTTGCGACCCCAGTCGCTTGCGGTTGGATGGGAAATGGGGGCAAAGGCCGACACGGACCGGAACCTTTCAGGCAGTGTCATCGCAAGGGTCAAAGCGCCGTGACCGCCCATAGAGTGGCCGGTGATCGCCTGCCGGCCCATGTCCAGTTGAAAACCGTTTTCCAACGCATCGGTCAGATCCTTGGTGATATAGTCCCACATACGAAAATGTGGTGCCCATGGGTTTTGCGTGGCGTTGATATAAAACCCCGCTCCTTTTCCCAGATCATAAGCGTCGTCGTCTGCAACATCGTCACCCCGCGGAGATGTATCGGGAAAAACAACCGCGAGACCCTGTTCGGCGGCCCAGGCCTGCGCTCCGGCCTTGGTCATTGCGTTCTCATGGGTGCAAGTCAGCCCTGACAGAAACCATAAAAGAGGTACGGGGCCGTCGCGCGCTTCTGCTGGCATGAACAGCCCGAAAGTCATATCACAGGCGCAGCTTTCGGACGTGTGCTTATAGACGCCTTGTACACCGCCAAAGCAGGTATTTTCAGAAACGGTTTCCACGGGTGTCCCCCATAAATTGAACTAAGTGCATCTTGGCTAGCGACTGTAACGCGGCGCGGCAAGCCTTATGACGGTGCAACCACGGCAATGACGGCGCTGACGGTGAAAATACTAAAAATTGTTGAAACCAGTATCGCAGCAGAGGCGCGTTGTGGCGCAACCCCGTAGTGTTGCGCAAGGATATAGACATTGCCTGCGATTGGCAGGGCGGCGGCGGAGATCACTACCGCCGCTGTGAAATCATCCACCGGAAAGAGGATCAGAAGTGCCAGCGCAACCAAGGCAGGATGCAAAACAAGTTTGCAAAGGCTCAACCATCCGGCCACAGCCACGCGCTCCGCGGATTTTCCGGCAAGCGACGCGCCGATTGCAAATAAGGCCCCGGGTGTTGCCGCGTCTGCCAGAATGTCGACAAACTCCGCCATGGGAGCGGGTATGGGCCACTGTAGCGCGCCCCACGTCAATCCTACAGCAACCGCAACAATCATCGGATTTTTTATCAGGCCCGCCCCAACCGTTCCGAGCGTACCAATTCCGATCCGACCCTCGCGGGCGGCCGTAATCAGGATGACGATCATGCTGGAGAACACAACCAGATCAATGCTGACCGCCATCACGATAGGCCCAATCGCGGCAGGCCCCAGCAACAGTGTCAGCATTGGGATGCCCAAAAAGCCGACGTTGCCCATCGTGGCGCATTGGGCCTCCACTGCTGCGGTCGCCAATTGCTGTCGGCGCGCAATGGCCACAACCACGACCAGCAGATAGAGTGCTGCAGTTGCCAGAAGGTAGCCCAGCACGAGGTTCTTGTCCCAAATCTCGGCAAGGGTGAGATTCGACGTAAAGCGAAAGATCAGCGCGGACAGCGCAAAGTAGAAGACGAATTTCGTCAGATATGCTGTCGCTTCTTGATTGAAAAAACGGGTGGCGCCGGCCCAGTACCCTAGGCCGACCAATGCAAAGAAAGGCAGGATTTTAAGAAATATCTCAACCATGGATGCGTCTCGCGCGCGGCTCCCTTATCAGCCTGATCCGATCAGCACGCCTGCCGCAAACACCAGTGCGCCACCCAGTACGACCTGCAATGCGGCTCTGAAAAAGGGTGTTTCCATATACTTGTTCTGTATCCACGCGATCGCCCAAAGCTCGACAAAAACAACAATGATAGCGGTTATTGTTGCCGTCCAGAAATCAGGGATCAGATACGGCAGCGCGTGACCCAAACCCCCAACTGTCGTCATGACACCTGACGCGATGCCGCGTTTGAGTGGAGACCCACGCCCTGACAACTCGCCGTCATCAGAGGCTGCTTCTGTAAACCCCATGGAAATCCCGGCGCCCACTGACGCGGCCAGCCCGACAAGGAAAGTTGTCCATGTGTCCTGCGTGGCGAAAGCCGTGGCGAAAATTGGCGCAAGGGTCGACACAGAGCCGTCCATGAGGCCGGCCAACCCGGGCTGGACCCACGTCAGGATGAACTGGCGTTTGGCCTGACTTTGTTCTTTCTCACGTGCGTCCTCCGAGAGGTGTTTGGCTTCCAATTCGACAGCGGTGGATTGATGTCCCGCCTCAGCTGCTGCCAAATCGCCCAGTAATTTCCGGGTTGCCGCGTCCTTGGTGCGAGAGGCTGCCTTGAGATAGAATTGTTCGGCCTCGCGTTCCATTGCTGCGGCTTCTTCGCGAATACGCTCCAACCCCAGATTTTCTACCAGCCACACGGGACGGCGTTGATAGTATCCTGCAACGTGTTCGCGCCGAATAAGGGGGATCGTTTCGCCAAAGCGAGAGACATGCAGATCAATCAGCCGTTGGCGGTGCTGGTCCTCTTCAATCGCCATGCCCTCAAATACGCGCGCACTGTCTGGAAAGTCTGAGCGCAGGGTGTCGGCGTAGCCACGGTATATGCGCGCGTCGTCTTCTTCGGACGAAATCGCCAGCGCCAAAATCTCCTGTTCTGTCAGATCGCGAAACCGCTTGCGCGCAAATGAAAACCGCATCGTAAGCCCCTTTCTTAGAATCATTCTAAAAAATAACCCTGAATTTGCAATCGCTTTACGCAGAGTTTTTGGTTTTTTTCTTGGGAACTGAACTGATCGGTTTATAGTTCAGGTAGATCAAGTCAAAAGGACACTTCATGACCACCACCACCGCAACCGTGCGCAAGGGGCGTAAATTCGATCAGGTTTTGAATGGTGCGCGGGATGTGTTTATGTCTGATGGGTTCGAAGGTGCGAGCGTCGATGAGATTGCGCGCGTAGCAAATGTTTCCAAGGCAACGCTATACAGCTATTTCCCAGACAAGCGACTGTTGTTCATGGAGGTCGCACGCAGCGAATGCGAACGTCAGGCTCGGGATGCGTTGGACAGCATTGATATGGCAGCGCATCCACGCGAAGTGTTGACGCAGACCGGTCTGCACTTTCTGCGCTTTATCACGACAGAGTTTGGCCAACGGATTTTCCGTATCTGCGTGGCGGAGTCCGACCGGTTTCCGGAGCTTGGTCAGCGGTTCTATGCCTCGGGGCCTGCGGTCTTTCGCGAAGAGATGGCAGCCTATTTCGAGCAAGCCGTAGCGCGGGGTGAACTTGCCATGGACGATCCGGTTATGGCAGCGGATCAGTTTGGCGAATTGTGCAAGGCGGATATTTGGCCTCGGCTGATTTTTGGTGTTTCCAAAACTGCCAGCGACGAAGATATCGCGCGAGTCGTGGAAAACGCGGTAGAGACTTTTCTGGCGCGTTACGGCCGCTAAGGGGACTCGACTCCATCGTTTGCAGTGGCTAAGTCTTTTATAGAACAAAATGGGAACATTTGAGTCTGTCGGGGTCTCTGCTGCCAATGAAAGAGCGCCGTATCCTGTCGTTGTGGTTTCCCCGTTTGGGGGCGGAACGGTTGATCCGGAAGGATCAGCTGCTTGCCGATGTGCCTTTGGGTGTGGTGGAGGAACATCATAACGCTCAGGTACTCAGCGCGCTTAACGCTGTCGCTGCCAGTTACGGATTGCGGGTTGGCCAGCCGGTGCGCGATGCCCATGCAATGTGCGAAGGGCTGGTGACGCGTGCCCGTATTGCTCCTGCAGAAGAGGCTTTTCTTACAGCGTTGCAGCGATGGGCGGGCAAATTCAGCCCGTGGGTATCGATAGAGGCAGAAGACGGGCTTGTGGTCGATCTGACCGGGTGCGCGCATCTTTTTGGTGGTGAGGAGCCTTTGTTGGGCGTGGTTCAGCATGACTGCAATGATCTGGGGCTGACCGTACGCATGGGGCTTGCCGATACCCGTGGGGCGGCATGGGCACTTGCCCGATTTGCCGGACAGAAGGCCGGATCGCATCGCAGCGGGGATGCGATCGACCAAGAAGCGCGCGCAACACGGTCGCGTGCCGGCAAACGGCGACACTGGACACGCGGCGGCGCTGCACCGGTCACAATCTTGGGGCCTGATGAGGCGACACATCGTATCGCGGCGCCCGGGCAGAATTATTCGGCGTTGAGCAATTTGCCGGTAGCGGCCCTGCGGCTGGAGCCTGAGATGGTGGCGCAGCTGTCACGTCTGGGCCTGCGCCGGGTCGGAGATCTTTTGGGCCAGCCTCGCGCCAGCCTCGCGCGGCGGTTCGGGCGTGGGTTGGTGATGCGTATGGATCAGGCGATGGGGTCCGCGCCCGAGCCGGTCTCCCCAGCCAAGCCAACTGACCACTTTGCCGTCCGGATGACCCTTCCCGACCCTATCGGATTGGAAGAAGACATTCTGGCGGGTATTGACCGTCTGCTGCCACGGCTTTGCACGGCGCTTGAGGTCAAGGGCCGTGGGGCGCGGCGTATTCTCTTTCAAGCAACCCGTACCGACCATGATATACAGAGTGTTGAGATCGGACTGGCGCGACCGTCTCGTGATCCGGCGCGAATTCGCCCGCTGTTGGCGCTGAAGCTTGATCGCATCGACGCGGGCTTTGGCATCGACATGCTGCGTCTTGAGGCGGTGCAATCAGAGCCGATACATGCCCGAACTGTTGTCGGCCATGCCGAGGCAGGCGCAGCCGTGAACAAGCGCCTCGCGGCAAACACCGCTCTGGATGACCTGATTGGGCGGATTGGTGCGCGTGTCGGGCTGGAGGTGATCAGCCGGCTTCATCCAGCGGCAAGCCATATTCCGGAAAAAACATCAAAAACGCTGGCCGCCGCGTGGTCAGAGCCGCACAAAGAGGACTGGCCCAAACCGCGCAACCCACGTCCGGTATTGCTGTGGCAACCTGAACCAGTGCAGGCACCGGATGTTCCACAAGTGCCTCAGAGTTTTCGCTGGCGGGGCAAGACCTTTCATCGCATACGCGCTGTCGGGCCTGAGCGGATCGCCCCCGAGTGGTGGCTTGATGATCCGAACTGGCGCTCCGGGGTGCGCGATTACTGGGTGACGGAAACCCAAGATGGGCAACGGCTTTGGTTGTTTTACGGGCATGGGCATCTGATGTCTTCTGGTTGGTTCTGCCAGGGCGCTTTTGCGTGAAAAACCGCTCAACCACCAGAAAGCGCCTGCGAATTGCAGGTTCAAATCCACGATGCGGGGTTGATTTGCGCGCAGAAGAGCGCAAGTCTTTATGCATGAACTATCAGGTGCCGCCTAACAGCAATTTGCATCATCTGCCCCCGGCGCAAGTTGCGTTTCACCGGACCGAGCTTTCCGTGATCCTGTCGCTTTATGGGCGCTTTGTTGCGGCCGGAGAATGGCGCGACTACGGCATCTCGTGTTTGCGCGACGTGGCTGTCTTTTCTGTTTTTCGGCGGACCGCGGAAAACCCGCTTTACCGTATCGAAAAGCGCCCGAAACTCCGTGACAAGCAAGGCATGTACGCTGTTGTCGGTATGGACGGCCAGATAATTCGACGCGGGCATGACCTGCGTACCGTGTTGCGGGTATTGGAACGCAAGCTGATCCGTGCGGTCGATACCGACTAGTCCCTGTTCACCGGCAAACGTCTGAAACCTGTTGGCGCACCGTCGCCCTGCGCTTCGATCCGGGTCAGCGCCTCGTTCACTGGTTCGAAAACCACAGCCATGTGCCCTGCGTTTGCGTGGATCAAAGTGTCTGCGTCGCAAACCAGTGCAACGTGCCCTTGCCAGAAGATCAGGTCATTGCGACACAGCCGGTCTGTTGACTGCAATTCAGCGCCAAGCAGTGATGCTTGCTGATCACTGTCACCCGGGCAGGGAATCGCACATGCGAGACATGCTGCCTGCACCAGCCCCGAGCAATCGATACCAAGGTGCGAATTGCCGCCCCACAGGTATGGCGTGCCTAGAAAAATCTCGGCAATTGATGCGGGATCTTTTCCTGTAGCATCCAGTCCGTGAACATGTTGGCGGGGCACATGGCCCTGTGGGGTCTCGATAAATGTTGCGGTTTCGCTGACGGCTGTCAGGCGACTGCCAAAGCTGAGCCACCCCAAGTCTTTGGATTTCATATCCGGGGCTTCGTAAAAGTGCGACGCGCGCGCTGTAACGCGATGCGTCGGTGTTGTTTCCTCACTCAGCGCTTCATTTGCGACGTAGCCGCAATATCCGTCCTTTGTGGCACGTACCAAGGATGTGCGGTCCTGACGATTCAGGATGTGCACGCTGTCTCCGAACAGAAGTTGCCGGTCGCGTGCCCCATGAGGCGCACGGCACAAGTCGGCAACGGGTACGCTGATCTGGGCCGGAGTGTTCGAAACGACCAGACTGGGATCAGGCGATACCCGTGGATCAGTCATCCGTCGGCCATTTTCGCAATGACACCCAGCAAGGCGCGAGTTGCCTGACCTACCCCGCCTTTTGGGCGCGCGGGCGCGTCAGAGGGGTTCCAGCCGTAAATGTCGAAATGAGCATACGTGCTGTCTTCGACAAAACGGCGAAGGAAAAGGGCAGCGGTGATTGATCCGGCAAAGCCGCCTTTTGGCGCATTGTCCAGATCGGCAATACCCGGTTCAATCATCGCCTCGTAAGGCGCATGGAACGGCATCCGCCAGACAGGGTCTGCGTGTTTGTGCGCGGCACTCTCCAAGGCTGCTACAAAATCCGTGTCATCGGTGTAGTAGGGCGCAAGATCAGGGCCCACCGCGACCCGTGCAGCACCGGTCAGCGTGGCCATCGACACGATCAGGTCAGGATCATCCTCTTGCGCCAGCGTAAGGGCATCTGCAAGAACCAGCCGCCCCTCGGCGTCGGTATTGTTGATCTCGACCGTTAACCCCTTGCGCGATGGAAGAATGTCTCCGGGTCGAAATGCGTCGCCGGAGACGCTGTTTTCCACCGCGGGGATCAGGATACGCAAATCGATTTTGGCTTCTGTCGCCATCAGCATTTGACCAAGGCCCAATACATTGGCTGCACCGCCCATATCTTTCTTCATCAGACCCATCGATGCACCCGGCTTGAGGTTCAGGCCGCCGGTATCAAAACAAACGCCCTTTCCGACCAAGGTTATTTTCGGGCCGTTGCCCCCCCAACGCATATCGATCAGGCGCGGTGCGCGACTTGATGCGCGCCCAACGGTGTGAATCAACGGAAAATTCTGATCGAGCAGTGCATCACCTTCGATGACCGTTATCTTGGCATCGTGTTTGGCGGCAAGTTGGCGCGCAGCGGCTTCCAGTTCTTCAGGGCCCATGTCGTTGGCCGGCGTGTTGATGAGATTGCGGGTCAGCGTCTCTCCGTCCAGTTGGGCTGTCAGATACGTTTTATCGACCCCATCAGGCAGGATAAGTTTGGCCTGCATGGTCGGACCGTTCGCATAGGTGTGAAAGCGATAGGCGGCGAGAAGCCAACCCAGAACTTCGACTTCCGTTTCGCTCTCGGGCAGTCCAGAGGCAATTCGGTAAGTCCATTTCGGCAACTTTGCAGCGGCGCCTGCCAGATGAAAACGGGTGCGCGCCCGTGCGCGAGCAGACCCGTAGCCAGCAACGGCCATTGCCGGCGTGCCATCTGCCCCGGGGACCAGAAGCGCCTGACCAAGTCCACCAGTGAACCCGTTAGCCGCAACCCACGTGCGCGCAGGCTCGCTCTGACGCTTTAGCCAGCCTTCCAGATCGTCTTGGGCGATCACATGCAGATCAATGGCGTCATCCGAAGGGTCGGCAATGGGAGAAGTCATACGTTGCGCCTTTTCGTGCTGCTACCCGATGCAGCCTAATGCGAAGCGGCGTGTGCGCAAGCCATCAGATCGTAATGTCCTGCAAATCCCATATTGCGGTCAGTGACCGCTCGCCAATGCGCAGAAGGCGCGCAAGGGTTGCGGACACCGCCGGCAGATCGCGTGCGTCGATTGTTTCGATGACATCTTCGGCGACGCGGGCCAAAACCAGCATTCCAATCTGTTCCGAAATGGCGATCAGCGATCTGGTGCATTTGCGCAACTCGTCCCACGCCTGTACGTCATGCAGTCTGCTGCAATGCGACAGTCTCAGCGCGAGTTCTTCCATGGCACGACAGACCACATCCTCTGCACTGGCTTCTCCAAGTTGGGTATAAAGGGCACCAAGCTTGTCCTGATCGACATGCACGGTTTCTGAAATCCTGAGTTTCAGGACATGTTCCATCTCTACTCACCTCTCTTTGCCCCCACGGCGACTTTTTGTGACATGAAAATCTATCCAAAGGATTGAGACAGAATGCTGTTTTTGCTCGAATTTGAAGTGATTTGGCGATAAACAGAGTAAACAGTGTGCGAGAGAAGATAGACTATGGAACAGGCGAAACCGCTGCCAGGCTACCTGGTGCAGCGCTATCATGGCTGGAAGGCAACCGGTTATGCGGAAAACCAATCTTGGTACAAACAGCTTGCGATAAACGGTCAGCATCCACGCGCGATGGTCATTTCGTGTTGCGACAGCAGGGTGCATGTAACCTCTATTTTTGGTGCTGATCAGGGCGAATTCTTCATTCACCGCAACATTGCCAACCTCGTGCCGCCGTACTCACCAGACGGCGATCACCACGGGACCTCTGCGGCGGTAGAGTATGCGGTGACGATGCTGAATGTCAGCCATGTCATTGTTCTTGGCCACTCCAACTGCGGCGGGGTCAAGGGATGCATCGATATGTGTCAGGGCCACGCGCCTGAACTCGATGACCCAACCAGCTTTGTTGGCCGTTGGATGGACATTCTCAAGCCGAGCTACCCGTTGGTGGCGTCGGAGAATGATCCCAAAGTACAGGCGCAAGCTCTGGAAAAGGAATCTGTTCTCGTCAGTCTCAAAAATCTGATGAGTTTTCCGTTCATCGCGACCCGCGTTGAAGAGGGGCTTTTGACGCTGCATGGGTTGTGGACAGACATTGGCGAAGGCAGCCTCGAATTCTTCCATGCTGACGATCAGGAATTCCGTCCGGTTTGAACGGGGCAGGCCCGAAACGGCCTCTTGATGATCCGGTTAAAGCTGCCTAAACGCCTCCTTGTGTCATGCAAGGAGGCATAATTTGGATCAGATCCTGTCGTTGGCCGCTAATAACCTGTTGTCGCCCATTATCTTGTCTTTCGCTCTTGGCGTGGCTGCATCTCTGGCGCGTTCTGATCTGACCATTCCGGAAGCCGCGGCAAAGGCACTGTCAATTTACCTGTTGTTTGCGATCGGGTTCAAAGGCGGTGTCAGCGTTGCCGCGCATGGCATAGATGCCAAACTCGGTTTGACGCTTCTGGCGGGGATCGTCCTATCTGCGGGTTTGCCCCTGATCGCCTTCGCGATGTTGAAAGTTATGACCGGACTGAGCCGGCTTGATGCCGCGGCGGTTGCTGCTCACTACGGGTCAATTTCGATCGTGACCTTTGTTGCGGCGACCTCGGTGCTGCAAAGCAGTGGGATCGCATCCGAAGGGTACATGGTCGCGGTAGCTGCCGCGATGGAAGCGCCTGCTATCCTGTCTGCGCTTTGGCTTGTGTCCCGTGGAGGAGATAATCGACGCATGGACAGCGAGTTGTTGCGCGAGATTTTGCTAAACGGTTCGATTGTCCTGCTCGTTGGTTCCTTCTTTATCGGTTGGATTACCGGAGAAGAGGGTCTGAAGGAAATTTCAAGTTTCATCGTGGCACCTTTCAAGGGCGTGCTGTGCCTCTTTCTGCTCGACATGGGGCTTGTTGCCGGGCGGGGGTTGCGCGGCGGCAGCGGCGTGCTCAAACCCGGTGTGCTGGCCTTTGGCGTCACAATGCCGCTTGTCGGCGCGAGCCTCGGCGCTTTGTGTGGTGTTCTGCTTGGCCTCACGCCCGGTGGGGTGGCGCTTTTGATGGTACTGTCCGCTTCGGCCTCGTATATCGCTGTCCCGGCTGCGATGCGGGTCGCATTGCCCGAAGCCAACCCTTCGATTTATCTTACCTTGTCGCTGGGCGTTACGTTTCCATTTAACCTGACACTTGGTATCCCGCTTTATGTTGCGGTGGCCACGGCACTTACAGGAGGATGATCAGATGAAAACGCATCGCGCGAAACGCGTGGAAATCACGATCGAAGCGATCATGCAATCGCGTCTGTCAGATGCGCTTTTGAAAGCAGGTGTCACAGGCTTTACCGTTCTTCCGGTTCTGGGGGGGTCAGGGCGCTCTGGCTCATGGACGCGCTCGGGTGAAATCGGACGCGCCAGCGGCATGGTGCAGGTTGTCTGTATTATCCGGCCAGAGCGGTTGGACGGGTTGCTTGATGCCGCGTTTGAAGTGGTCGAAAAACATATCGGTGTAGTCTCTGTAGTTGACTGCGACGTTCTTCGCGCGGAGCGATTTTAACGTTTTGTAAATCATGTTTAAGCAACGTGACGGCATGACAAAAGTACCCGTTACCCTTGAACTTTCTCCCGACCTTTTTTACGCGGTGCATGATCTGGCCTCTGAAAAAGAAGGCACGGTCGGTTCGGTTGTAGAAGATTTGCTTGCTTCGCATCTGGCGACCAACAAAAAGGCTCTTCCAACCACCAAATTTGCAGACGAACGGTTGGTTTTTGCTTTGCAAAAACTGCTGTTTCGCGATCTGGCCGAGGCTACGAGCTGGTCGGACCTCGACACGAGATTGTCCAAGCACGGCTATTATATGCGCATCGCGTGGGGCGGCTTGTCGCTACACAGCGAGACGAGCGGTCAAAAGCTTTGCAATCTGCACGACATGGGTTTTTCCTATGGAACCTTCGTGCGCCGGTTCGGGCCGGGTCGACCGAAAGATCCCAACGCAGTTTAAAAAAGTTCTCTTTCTGTGATGCGGTTCACAGCCAAAAGCGATTCGCTGTGGCTTTATGGTGTCAGAGATAAGGAACTTCGCCATGCAAACTCAGTTTTCAAAAGCCCGCCAGATCTGTTGGGAAATTCTTGACGCTGTAAAATATTGCCAGGGTATTCAGTCACAAGTGAACCGGTACCATTAACAAGTGCGCTGAACGCGTTTCCCAAGAAAAGGGCCGCCTGCGTTGAGCAGGCGGCCTGACATGGGTTTAAAAAACGCGTTCAGCCTTTTTTGAGTACACGCTGCCCCAGTAGCTCTGCAATTTGCACAGCGTTCAAGGCTGCCCCTTTGCGCAGATTGTCCGATACGCACCAAAGGTTGAGGCCGTTGTCGATCGTACTGTCTTGGCGGATACGACTGATAAAAGTGGCAAAGTCACCGACACATTCGACCGGCGATACATACCCGCCGTCTTCACGTTTATCGATGACCATGATCCCCGGAGACTGACGCAGAATATCCCGCGCCTCGTCTTCATCGAGAAATTCCTCTGTTTCGATGTTGATAGCCTCTGAGTGTCCCACGAAAACAGGCACCCGCACGCAGGTCGCGGTGACCTTGATGGAAGGGTCCACGATTTTCTTCGTTTCTGCGACCATCTTCCACTCTTCCTTGGTGGAGCCGTCTTCCATGAAAACATCGATATGAGGGATCACGTTGAACGCGATCTGTTTTGTGAATTTCCTGGCGGGCTTGTCGTCCGTCGGATTGTAGATCGACTTGGTCTGGTCCCAAAGCTCGTCAATGCCTTCTTTGCCTGCTCCGGAAACCGATTGATACGTGCTGACCACGACCCGTTTGATCTTTGCACGGTCGTGCAACGGCTTGAGGGCCACAACCATCTGGGCTGTAGAGCAGTTGGGATTGGCGATGATATTCTTTTTGGAATACCCCATTACCGCGTCCGGGTTCACTTCAGGCACGATCAGAGGCACGTCAGGATCATAGCGGTAGAGCGACGAGTTATCGATCACGACACACCCGGCCTTGGCCGCGCGGGGCGCATATTGCTTTGTGGCTTCAGAGCCTACGGCGAAAAGAGCAATGTCCCAACCGGCGAAGTCGAACGTGTCGAGGTCCTTCGTCTTGAGCGTCTTGTCTCCAAAGCTGACTTCCGTACCCAATGACTTACGCGATGCAAGCACGGCAATTTCGTCCACCGGGAAGTGGCGCTCGGAAAGAATGTTCAGCATTTCGCGGCCCACATTGCCTGTGGCACCAACGACGACGACGCGATAGCCCATCTTTTTACTCCAATATGCATGTGATGGTGCGGGCCTCTTATACCTATGACAAGCTGCTGGAAAGGGGGGGTGCTCTCGCCAAGCTGCGTCATAGGGTCTAAGCACTGCATTGTGATAGGCTGGCCACATAAACAAAGGTGGATTTCATGACGAACGCGGTGGCCGGTTTTCAGTTCTACGATGCCCTGCCAAAAGTATCGGCGTTCACTGCATTGACCGAAGATGCGCATTACCACGACGTGCCAGATGATTGGCTTATCGGCGTATCAGACATCGTGAACTCGACAGCAGAAGTGTCGGCGGGGCGATACAAGACAGTAAATATGGTTGGCGCGGCTGTCATCTCAGCCGTCATGAACGGGCTCAATGGCCGCGCCTTTCCTTTTGTGTTTGGTGGTGACGGGGCCAGCTTTGCGATTCCTCCTGACGCTCGCGAATGCGTACAAACCGCGATGTCGGAGGTCGTCCGCTGGGCAGAGGAGGCTTTTCAAATCGGTCTGCGCGCGGCGCTTGTACCGGTGTCTGAGGCAGTGCGCGCGGGTCAGCCGGTTCGGATTGCGCGATTTCAAGCCTCAGCAGGTATAGACTATGCCATGTTTTCCGGTGGTGGATTGATGTGGGCGGAAAACCAGATGAAATCAGGCAACTGGCTGGTGACAAAAGCGCCGGCGGGTGCAGCACCGGACCTCAGCGGACTATCGTGCAGGTGGGCGCATATGCCAGCCCGTCAGGGGGTGATACTATCGCTTGTCGTTGCGCCGGTTCAGGGCGCAAAGAGTGCCGATGTCGCACAAGTCTACCGCGCAGTGATCGACGCGGCAGAAGTTCTCGACCGCGCGGGCCATCCGGCCGACGATAATGGCATGAAGGCCAGATGGCCTGCTGCGGGCACCGGGCTAGAGGCGCAGGCAGCCAAGGGGAATGGTTCGCTCAGGCTCGCAAAAGCGAAAGTATTGCTCGAATCCTTGATTGCTTGGGTGTTGATCAAGACGGGGTGGTCTTTGGCAGGCTTTGACGCGCGCCATTACGCCCGGGTCGTCGCTCAAAACGCCGATTTCCGTAAACTGGACGATGGTTTGAAAATGACGCTGGATTGTGACCCTGCAACCCAAGCCACGCTCGAAGGTATTTTGGCCAAGGCTGCCGAGGCGGGAATAGTGCGTTATGGCACGTCAACCCAGACAGAGGCGATGATGACATGCATTGTGCCGTCGATCATGACTGACGATCACTTGCATTTCATTGATGGTGCTTCGGGAGGCTACACAAAAGCCGCGACCGAAATGAAACGCGCTAGCGCTTGATCCACTTGTTCGCTTCAACCTTTGCATTTTCGATAAGCAACGCGATATCCATTGCCACGGCCACAAAGCGCGCGCCGGCGTCCAGCGAGGCCTGTATCATCCCTTCGTTCGTAGTCAGGATGCCTGCGGCTTTGCCACTGTCGCTAATCCTTTTCAGGGCCGACAGGATCGTTTCCTGCATGTCCGGGTGCATCGTTTGGCCCAGATACCCAAGACTGGCTGACAGGTCGGCGGGCCCGATAAACACGCCATCCACACCTTCGACGGCAAGAATTTCGTCTAGGTTGTCCAAGCCCTGCTTGGTCTCGACCTGCACCAGAAGGCAGATTTGGTCGTCGGCTGTCGGTCCGTAATTTTCGAATTGACCGAACCCGCCTGACCGCGACACACCATATCCCACACCGCGTGTGCCGTGTGGAGGATACCGGCAGGCCCGCACCAGTTCTCGTGCCTGTTCTGCGGTTTCGACGATTGGTACCAGAATGGTCTGAATGCCCAAATCCAGCATCTGCTTGATGATCCATGTTTCACCGATCGGAACACGCACGACCGTATGGCTGGGGCTGCCTTCCAATGCCAGAACCTGATCGCGGATTGAACGGATGTCATTTGGTGAGTGTTCGCCATCAATCAAAAGCCAGTCAAAGCCCGCCTTGCCAAGTATCGCGGCTGTAAAACCCTCGGCGAGACTCATCCAGCAGCCAAAGACTGTCTGGCCTTCGGCCAAGGCTTTTTTGAACGGGTTGATTGGCGCAGGCATTACGGGTTCCTTTTTGAAGGGTTTTGCCACAGTAATGGGAAAAAAAACCGATTTGCCAGAGCTTGGACCAAACAATCTCATTGGCGCTAGAAGAACTGGCCGTTAACCTGCCACGAGACCTAAATTGAAAGGCGTGTTTTGATGGCCGAACATATCCACCCGCTGGCCCCCGATCACCTGCCCCGTTACTTCGCCGCCCCGGATGGTTCAGATTACCTTTTTACAGCGATGGTCGTGCTGGTTGTAGCCGTCATTCTGTTGCTTGGGGTTGTGTATTTCACATTGCACTCACTGCCGGAACGGATGGCGCATAAATCGAATGCGACGCAATTTCAGCTTATCAGTATTTTGTGCATCCTTGCGCTGTTTACGCACAACAACCTGTTTTGGGTGCTGGCACTCGTCTTGGCGGCCTTCAGAGCCCCCGATTTCGTCACACCGCTCAACAGCATAGCCCAATCATTGCAGAAAATCTCCGGCAAGGAAAAAACGAATGATTGAACTCTTTCTTTGCTCGCTGGTGACCATCTGGCCAGACTATTTTTTGCGGCGCTTTTTGCAGGGAAAACGGTTTGGCCGTGAAATTACTTTCTTTTCGGTCTGGTATGAATTGCGGTGGGGCATAACCGGTTGTCTGATGCTGACGATCAGCCTGTTGACTATCGTTTTCTACTATCACCCAAGCACGCCTTATGTTGCATCCTTCTTTCGCACAGTGACGATTTTGTCCGAAGGTGCCGGCCGGGTCGAAGAGGTATACGTTGGCAATCTTGACCGCGTCAAAGCCGGAGATCCGGTATTCCGCATGGACAGCAGCCGACAAGATGCAGCCAAAGAAACGGCCCTGCGCCAGATTGAAGAGGTAGAGGCGGCATTCTCGGTCGCAGAAGCGGATCTGGCCGCTGCGCTTGCTGCGGTGGATCAGGCTGAATCTTCATTACTGCAGACACAAGAAGACCTTGATCGCCGTCGTACACTTCGGGCTCAGGGATCATCGGTGGTTTCGGAACGCGATGTCGAAGTTTTGGAGAATGAACTCGGCGTGCGTCAGGGCGCATTGGATGCTGCCCGCGCCGGCGTCGAAGCGGTCAACGCGAATGTCAGCGTTCTTTTGCCGGCACAATTAGCAAGCGCCAGAGCTGCTTTGGAACAGGCGGAAGTCGAAATAGAAAAAATGACCGTCTATGCCGGCACCAACGGCACTGTCGAGCAATTTACGCTGCAGGTCGGAGACATCGTTAACCCGATACTACGACCAGCCGGAATTCTCATTCCGGAAGGCTCCGGTAAAAACCGTTTCGAAGCCGGTTTCTCGCAAATTTCCGCGCAGGTCATCAAACCAGGCGGTGTGGCGGAAATCATGTGCGCTTCCAAACCGTTTACAGTCATACCTATGGTGATTGTCGATGTGCAGGATGTTGTCGCTTCGGGGCAAATTCGGCCAACAGACCAACTGATCGACATTAGCCAGCGGTCAGTGCCCGGATCGATTGTCACCATATTGGAACCGATCTACCCCGGCCAGACAGACGATATCCCCGCTGGCAGCCGCTGTATGGCGACTGCCTATACGGACAATCACGACCGACTGGAAGATCCCTCACTTGGAACGGGGGAACGGATCTTTTTGCATGTGGTTGATACGGTTGGGGTCATCCATGCCGCAGGTCTGCGGATAAGGTCACTGCTGTTGCCGCTTCAAACGCTGGTGCTGACAGGTCACTGAGGCCGCCGGTCAAATGACCTTGATGACGTCTTTGTCGATGGCCAGCATGTAGCCGCGCCGCGCGATATTCTTGACCAGTAGTTCCGATACGATCTGGTTGCCCAGCGTGTCGCGCAATCGCTTGATCCGCGTCGCGCCGGCGGCTTCTTCGCAATCTGCGGCAGACCGGCCCGAGATCACCCCCTCGATTTCAGAGCCTGTCAAAACGTCGTCGTCCATGCGCGCTTCGGCCAGTACTGACATCGTTTCCATCGCCGCGTCGGTAAGCTTGAAGCCGAGATTGTTCAGGTAGACGGTATTTTCTTCGCGGCTGATCAATAGTGAGTTCACCTGTATGCCCGCGCGTTCAATCTGAGCCATCCGACGATTAAAACCAGCCAGCAAGACGAGGAAAATCAAGGCAGCAATCAACATCGCGGTCGCAAAAACCAGCAATACAAAGATCACCACGCGATAGCTGGCAAGCGTTTCGGAAAAGGCGGTGCCAGACTGCGCCAAAATCTCCAGTAGTTTGATTTCGGCCTGAGAAGTCAGGTCGTTATTTTCTACAAAAAGCTGTTCGACTCGCGCATTAAAGGCATTGGCGTCGGGTAGCGTCCAGAACAGTACCACTGCGGCTACGACCAGAATGGCCAGAATGCCAACGATGCCAAATCCGACAATCCGCCCTCCGGAACGGCGCATGTCAGAAGCGAAGGTAGTTTGGTCCTGCACTCTCTTTCCTTTCCGCCAGCCCAGTTTCATCAAAGACAGACACGATGTTCAGCAGGGTCCACCCACGTGCAGCGAGCCGCTCTGACAACTCGGCTGCGGCCGTCTGTTCAGAGCACTGCGATATTTGAGCGACGCCATAATGCAAGCGCAGTGGATCGTCCTGCTTTGCCTTGTAATCAGCATAGCAATCTGCTGCGGCGATCCCGCCAGACAGGAAAAGCACGACCAGCGGCGCAACAATATGTGCAATTTTTTTCATACGCTAAACCTGCGCCTGTGACTGCAGATATTCAATAACAAAGGGGGTTTGTCAGCTTTGATATCGGATAGCGCCGCGCCGATATTGCCTGTCGCAAGGGGGCGGGCCCAGTTTGGTCGCATCAAGACCGCGCGTTGATGCGCCGGATCAACAAGAACAAAGGACCTCGCCCATGACCCGCAAATTTATCGCAGCTGTGGTTTGTTCAGCGTTATCTGTTACTGCCATTGGCGCAGCCCCGGCAAAAGCAGACGAAGATCTTGCCAAAGCTTTGGCCGCCATTGTCGGGATCGCCATTGTCGGCAAGGTCATCAGTGACAAGTTGGATGATGACAAGCCACCGACGCAAACGGTCGCCCGTAATCGCGCCTACGATAATTTTCGTTTCGAGAATAACGCAAACACGGATCGTGTGATCACCCCGTGGGAGCCGCGCCCGTTGCCCCGACGCGTTGAACGCAGGTTGTTGCCCGGCGACTGCCTGCGCAGCTTTGAAACGTCTGACGGTCGCGTCCGCGTGTTCGGAAAGCGCTGCCTTGAGCGCAACTACAGTTACAATCAGTCGCTGCCGCGTTCCTGTGCTGTACGGTTTCGCGTCAATAACAAGAAGCGGCGCGGCTATGATGCGCGGTGCTTGCGGCGAGAAGGTTACCAATTGGCCCGACGTTAACGGAAGGCCGACACAAGGCGGGCAGGTCCCCTGATCCTGCCTTGGAACTGGAGGGGGGCGTTCGGGCGTCTCCCTCTCTTTTTTTGACAAGTGTGCGTCTCCGGTTTCAGCCGGAGGCACTTTTGCGCAGAACAAGTCTTGAGATTTCATGGCGATCAGTTGAAGACAGGGCATGGATCCTGATTTCGAGATCGAACGCGCAGCCATGGCGGCTGGTGCCAGCCGGGTTGCGGGCGTGGATGAAGTTGGACGGGGGCCTCTTGCCGGCCCTGTGACGGCTGCTGCCGTCGTTCTCAATCCTAAGGCTATTCCCGTAGGGCTCAATGATTCCAAGAAGTTGACGGCGAAAAAGCGTCATGCGCTGGCCGCAGAACTATATGACTGTGCCGAAGTCAGTGTCGCTCATGCCAGCGTCGAGGAAATCGAAGAGCACAATATCCTGCGCGCCAGCCATATTGCCATGCAGCGCGCCTTGGCAGGGTTGCGGCTGCCCCCGGACCATGTGCTGTTTGATGGGAACATGTTGCCGCGTGGTTTGACTCTTTCTGCACAACCCGTTGTTAAGGGTGACACCAAAAGTCTGACGATCGCTGCTGCCTCTATTGTGGCCAAAGTGGCCCGCGACGCGATCATGGTGGATTTAGCGCAACAACATCCCGGATACGGATGGGAGACCAATATGGGATATGGATCGAAAAGCCACATATCCGCGCTTCAAAATCTTGGTGTGACCCCACATCATAGACGTTCGTTCAAACCGGTACACAACATGTTGTATCAAGGAAAAATCATAAACTCTTGATTCAAAAAAGAAATTGACCGCGAATCGCCTTTGACTCATCTTAGGGCCAACGACGAGTGCAAAAAGCACCGGACAGAGGCAGATTGATGATGACCAAGACCAAGGGCGCCGCGGCGCTTCCTTTGAACACGATTATCGACGGCGATTGCATCGAAGAGATGAACCGCCTGCCAGCAGGGTCTGTCGACCTGATATTTGCTGACCCACCTTACAATCTTCAGTTAAAGGGTGATCTGCATCGGCCTGACAACAGCCGTGTCGATGCGGTCGATGATGCGTGGGACCAATTTGCAAGCTTTCGTGCCTACGATGAGTTTACGCGCGCATGGCTGAAGGCCGCGCGACGTCTGCTCAAGCCAAACGGTGCGATCTGGGTGATCGGGAGCTATCACAATATCTTTCGCGTGGGTGCTGCGCTGCAGGACGAGGGGTTTTGGATCCTCAATGACGTTGTATGGCGCAAAACCAACCCAATGCCCAATTTCCGCGGCAAACGGTTTACCAACGCGCACGAGACTATGATTTGGGCGGGGCGCGACGAGACCAGCAAGTACACGTTTAACTACGAGGCGCTAAAGGCGCTGAACGAGGGCATTCAGATGCGCTCTGACTGGGTGCTGCCGATTTGCACCGGACATGAGCGCTTGAAGGACGAGAATGGCGAGAAGGCTCATCCGACGCAGAAACCGGAGAGCCTGTTGCATCGGGTGTTGGTGGGGGCCACGAACCCGGGCGACGTCATTCTCGATCCTTTCTTCGGGACCGGCACAACAGGCGCCGTGGCCAAGATGCTTGGTCGTGATTTCATTGGCATCGAGCGCGAGGCCGCCTATCGCAAGGTCGCGGAAAAACGGATCAGCAAGGTGCGCAAATTTGACCGCGAAGCGTTACAGGTCAGCGCCTCCAAACGGGCCGAGCCACGTGTGCCTTTTGGACAACTTGTGGAACGCGGCATGCTGCGTCCTGGCGAAGAACTATACTCCCCGCGCGGTCAGATCGCCAAAGTGCGCGCGGACGGAACATTGATCGGGGACGACGTAAAAGGGTCTATCCATCAGGTTGGCGCAGCTTTTGAGGGTGCCCCCAGTTGCAACGGCTGGACGTATTGGACCTTCAAACGGGACGGAAAGAAAGTTCCAATTGATGTGCTGAGACAGCAAATCCGGTCTGAAATGGCCTCTTAGAACTCTTTGAATTTGAGAACACCGCCGGTGCCTGTGGCCTTCTGAACGAGGCTGCCTGTTAAAGGCACACACCTTTGCCCCGCCATTTGGCGGGGTTTTTTTTATGCCCGAAGGGTGGAGAGCACATAGCGCGTGCCAAGTTCTGATTTACTGACAAAGTGGCGGCAAAGTTTTCACCTTGCCCGTCCGGCAGGTCGTTATCCCGTGAGGTAAGGCTTGGCATTGCAAGTCGAACTGTTGCGCGCTGTCTTCAGAATGGTAGCGAGATCCGTCTGTATTTCCTTGCAGCGGTGGTCCAGAACGCGCCTTACCGTTCCCGGTCAAAAAGGCTGTTCTTGACCACGTGGCAACCTTGATCGCGGGCTTGGTGGTCGCGCGAGCGACGCAAAACTCTTGCACTTTTTAGGCCTTGGCGATCACTCGGCACCGCGTTTTAGCTGAAGCCGCGCGCGGGCATCGGATTTTTCGCCTTGTTGTAGGCGTGCCAGTCATCAATCTCGGGGTAGTACTGCGCGCGCCACGCGCGCACACGCGGATTCATCACCTTGCGCCACAGTGACGGGATCATGGCGGCCATGGTCATGACCGGGTATCCGTAAGGAAGCTGCGGTGCTTCGCTTGCGTCATAGGTCTGGAGCACTGGAAAGCGGCGATCCGGCTTGAAGTGGTGATCGGAGTGGCGTTGAAGGTTTATCAACAGCCAATTAGAGGCGCGGTGATCTGCGTTCCACGAGTGGTGGGGCTTTACGTGTTCGTATCGCCCGTCTCCTAGATACTTTCGCGTCAGGCCATAATGCTCGATGTAGTTGACGAGTTCGAGTTGCCACACAGCGGTACCAGCTTGGATCAGAAACAAAATTACGCCAGTCCAGCCTCCCAGAACAAACGCCAGCGCCAGCATCGCCGCCTGAAGCGCCCAGTATCGCCAGAAGGGGTTTGTCTTGTGATGCCATGGCAGGTTCTTGCGCGCGAGAAGCGCTGCTTCGGCTCTGAATGCCGATCTGAGGGACTGTCGCAGCACGCGTGGGTAAAACCGGTAAAAGCTCTCGTTGTAGCGTGCGGTGACCGCGTCTGCTGGCGTTGCCACATGGCGATGATGCACCAAAAGGTGTTCTGATCTGAAATGCGCGTAAAGAACCATCGCCAGCAATACATCCGCCATCCACCGCTCGATCTTCGGTTTTTGGTGCATCAGTTCGTGGCTGTAGTTGATACCAACCGTGCCGGTAATCACGCCCACTCCGAAAAACAATACTGCCCGTTCCACTGCGCCAAGGTGTTCGGCCTGCGGCACATACCAGATGAGGCTGAACAGCATGAGAAATTGCACCGGCGCCCAGATCAGTGTGATCGCACGGTGTATCAGCATATCCGATTCAACGGTTTGCGGATCCGGGTTTGAACTGTTGCGCCCGACCATCAGATCGAGACCAGAGAAAAGATACCATGTTGCGATCGGCAGAATGATCACTGTCCATCCGCCGACATAGGCGCCAAGAACGGCAAGGGGGATCAGCGCCAGCGATACCCAGAAAGGTGCTGCGTTCGGCAAGGCATCAGAGGCGGCTGCCTGAGTTGTCTCGGGGTGGCTCATGCAAGAAACACTAGCGCGGAACAGCGTTGCGCGCCAAGCCTAGCACATCTTGCTTTTCGCAACGTCAAAAGCCTTGCGCATCACCGTGGGCAGATCAGAGGGACGAAATTTTTCTGCTGACTGAAAGTAGCCCACTTTAGGCTCTGTTTCGGCACTAACGTGGGCAAAATAGACCCGAAGTATCAAATGGAAATGCGTGAAAGTGTGCCTGACTTCTGCCTCTACAACCGACCAGTCGCCGGAACAGGGCACGTCAACCGGCGGCATCGGCTCTGCCGTGTCGCGCCATTCAGATCCCGGCCATCCGATCATCCCGCCAAGCAAGCCGGTGTCCGGTCGTGTTTCGATCAGCCACGCGCCGTCTGCGCGTCGGGCGACAAAGACAACGCCCTGCCGGATTGGTTTTGCTTTTTTTGGCGACTTTTTGGGCAAAAGCGCCGCTGATCCCATTTGTCTGCCGCGACACTCGGGCCGCCACGGGCAAATGCCACAGGCCGGAGAACGTGGCGTGCAAATCGTGGCCCCCAAGTCCATGACTGCTTGCGCGTAGTCGCCTGCACGATGTTGCGGTGTCAACGCCTCGGCGCGGTCCATCAATTCCGGTTTTGCCTCCGGAAGTGGCGTGTGGATATCGTAGAGCCTTGCCATGACCCGTTCTACGTTTCCGTCCAGAACCGTGTGCGGCAGATCAAAGGCAATCGATGAAACAGCTGCGGCAGTATAAGGCCCTATTCCGGGCAACTTCAGCAAAGCTGCGTGATCTGCGGGGAATGCGCCGTCATAGTCTGTAACAACAACGCGGGCGCATTTCAGCAAGTTGCGGGCACGCGCGTAATAGCCCAAACCTGCCCATTCTCCCATAACATCGGCATCTTCGGCGGCGGCAAGGTCCCGCACTGTGGGCCACCGTTTGGTGAAGCGTTCAAAGTAGCTTTTGACCGTAGCGACAGTCGTTTGTTGCAGCATGACTTCGGAGAGCCAAACGCGATAAGGGTCCGGACGAATCCCGGCCTTGCGATCCGCAGGGGAAACCCGCCATGGCATGCTGCGGGCATGATTGTCGTACCAGTCTAGTATCTCATCAGCGAGGGCGCCGGTGTCAGCAGCTTGGTCACGCAATGTTTATGCCTTTCGGTTGGTGCTTGGGCTGGTTGACCGGTAACGAAAGCGTTAAGCTCAGCCATCGTCTTAAGGGAAGATAGTCATGCCTCCGCGACGCGCCAGTACAAAAGGCTTTACCCGCACGTCCAGTTTGCTGACGGGGCGTATCCGCAAGGCATCCGAAAAGCGCGGGTTCGCGCAGAGCCGCCTGCTCACCCATTGGGCCGAGGTTGTCGGCGAAGATGTGGCGGCAATGGCCCGTCCGGTCGAGGTCAGCTACGGGCGGGGTGGCATGGGGGCCACATTGACGTTGCTTACTACCGGAGTACATGCACCGGTATTGGAGATGGAAAAGGAAAAACTGCGTACGCGCGTGAACGGTGTTTACGGATATAACGCCATAGCGCGCATCCGTGTGACACAAACGGCGGCGACAGGTTTTGCCGAAGGGCAGGTTGACTTCCAGCCGGCGCAGAAAAAAGTACAAGCAACAGCGCCCGACCCGGCGGTGCAGCGAAAGGCCGCTGAAGTCGCGCAACCGATCGAGGATGACGGCCTGCGCGCAGCCTTGGCGCAGCTTGCACAAAACGTAATGAACAAGACACACCGATAAAAAAGGGAAACCTCAATGTCTCGTATGATGATCATTTCTGCCGCAGTCGCGGTCATTGGTCTGGGCGCCTATTTTGTAACTTCGCCGGGGTCTGGCACCAATGTCACCCCTGTCGATCCGTTGGGCGCGGCAAACGCTCAGGAAGCATCAGACGTGGATACGTCAAGCATCGCGGAAATGTCGCTTGGCAATCCGGATGCTCCGGTCACTGTGATCGAATATGCCAGTTACACCTGCCCGCATTGCGCGCGTTTCCATGAAGGCCCCTTCAAACAGTTGAAAGCGGACTACATCGACAATGGCAAAATCAACTTTGTTTACCGAGAGGTTTATTTTGACCGCTACGGTCTTTGGGCGTCAATGATTGCGCGCTGCGCTGGCACGCCCGAGGCGTTCTTTGGCATGTCGGACCTGATCTATGAAAAGCAGTCAACATGGTCACGAGCCGGTGAACCCGGTGCTATTGTAGACGAACTGCGTAAAATCGGCCTGCTGGCTGGTCTTGACGCCGGTAAGATGGAAGCCTGCCTGCAAGATGGCGACAAGGCGCGTACACTGGTCGCATGGTATCAGGAAAACGCGACAGCGGATGGCGTGGACAGCACGCCCAGCTTTGTCATCAACGGCACCAAGTACTCGAACATGTCTTATGCTGAGATGTCCGAGTTGATCGACGCAGCGGTCGAGTAATGGCCGCCCCGCTCGCCGGGCTGAAGGTTGTTGAACTGGCGCGTGTTCTGGCTGGCCCATGGGCTGGCCAGACGCTTTCCGATCTGGGGTGCGATGTCGTCAAAGTAGAAAGCCCGAACGGGGATGATACCCGACAATGGGGTCCCCCGTTTGTGACCAGAGACGACGACGTTTCTGCCGCCTATTTCCACTCCACAAACAGAGGCAAGAAATCGATCACGGCCGATTTTCGCACCGAAGAGGGTGTCGCGCGGCTGAAAGGAATTCTGGCAGACGCGGATATCCTGATCGAAAACTTCAAGACCGGCGGGTTGGCGAAGTACGGGCTGGATTACGACAGCCTCGCCAAGGAATTCCCATCTCTGATCTATTGCTCAATCACCGGCTTTGGGCATGACGGGCCTTATGCCCATCGCGCGGGCTATGACTTCATCATTCAGGGAATGTCAGGTTTGATGTCACTGACCGGCGATCCGGCGGGGCAGCCGCAAAAATATGGTATCGCCATTACCGACATTCTTACCGGTGTCTATGCAACCACTGCGATCCTTACCGCTGTACACCAGCGCAACACGACAGGTCGCGGGCAACACATTGATATGTCTTTGATGGATGTGGCCGTAGCAGTGACGTCGAACCAAGCGCTCAACTACCTGACTACGGGGACTTCGCCGCGCCGAATGGGCAACGCGCATATCAATCTCGCACCTTATCAGGTATTCGACTGCGCGGACGGACACATCATCATTGCCACCGGAAATGACCGGCAGTACCGCCGTTTGTGTCATCTGCTTGGCCTCGCTGAAATGGCCGAGGCCCCTGCGTTTCTTCGAAACGAAAACCGTCTTGAAAACCGTGATGAGATGAATGCACGTCTCACAGAGGCAACGCTGAAGCGGACCAAGGCGGAATTACTTGCCGCGTGCGAGGCAAACGGGGTGCCGGCCGGCCCGATCAACAACATGGCGGAAGTTATGGCGGACCCTCAGGTACAGGCGCGCGATTTGCAAATCTCGCTGGGCGGTGTGCCGGGAATTCGGTCGCCATTCACGTTCTCGGATGCAGACCTGGACCTGCACAAGCCTGCGCCAAAACTTGGTGAAAACGACAGTGACTTTGAATAAATTCTACCGGCTTGTAAGGTCCTGAAGAATTTTGCGAAGTGTGTCCTCTCCGTCGGAGAACGTCAGCCGTACCGGCAGTGTTATGACCTTTGTCCTGAAATCGGGTGGTAGACGCACCGCGTCCTTTTCAGTGGTGACCAGTTGCGCACCCCGCAGTTTGGCTTCGGCTTCGAGCCGCTTCATCAATGCTGTCGTCAGCAACTGGTGGTCATCCAGCGGTTCGGCATGAATAACATCTGCGCCAAGACCCTTTAAAGTATCAAAAAACTTCTTTGGATGCGCAATCCCCGCAAAGGCGAGTACACGGGTTTCGCTCCAGTCCATCCCTGTTTGCAAGGGCGCAAGGTGCGCCCGCACGTGGGTGATACCTTTTGGGATTATACTGCTGTCGAAACGCCTTTGGGCAGCATCGTCGCCTATGGTCAAGATGATATCTGCGCGTTTCAATCCGGCAGTCACGGGCTCGCGTAGCGGTCCGGCGGGCAGGCACAGGCCGTTTCCAAAACCTTTGGCAGCATCAACAACGACGATATTGAGATCTTTTTGCAAGCCGGGATTCTGAAATCCGTCATCGAGTACGATTACTGAGGCCCCTGCATTTACCGCCGCCTGCGCGCCCGCCGCACGATCCTCCGCGACCCAGACTTCGGCAAAAGCTGATAGCAAAAGCGGCTCATCCCCGACCTGTTTCGCAGTGTGCTGACCCGGATCAACCCGCACCGGACCTTTGAGCGTTCCACCGTAGCCACGCGAGACTACATGCGGTGTCTGGAATAAATCGGCAAGCAGGCTGACAACCGCCATTGTGGTCGGGGTTTTGCCCGTGCCGCCTGCATGCAGATTGCCGACGCAGATGACTGGTACGTCAAGCTTGAGACCCTGTGTAGATGCGAGCCTGCGGGCGGTGGCGGCAGCATATGCCCAGCCCAAAGGACGCAGAAGCTTTGCTTGCCAGCTGAGATTATCCGCAGTGGTATCCCAAAACTCAGGCGCGCGCATTTACGCCCTCCAATTCGCCGTCCAACCCAGCCTGCACAAAGTCGACGACCCTGTCAGTCAGGCTGGCACCCTCGCTGATCACGTCCCACCCGGCATGGGCCATTGATGCGGCTTGATCCGGTGCGATCAAATGGGTGATTGCAGTGCCAAGCCCGTCAGCATCTTGGACAATTCTTGCAGCGCCCGCTTTTGCGAGCCGGGAATAGAACGGCAAAAAGCGACGGACGTTCGGGCCATACAATACAGCAGAGCCCAAGGCGGCGGCATCGAAGGGATTGCTGCCATGATAGCCTGCAAACATCGAACTGCCGATGAAAGACACCGGCGACGCTCGGTAGAACAGGCCGATGTCGTCGGGATCGGTTGCCAGCAAGACCTGCACGGCATCATCGCAGGTGTTACCCTCTGACCAGTTCGCCATCCGAAACCCTTCTGATGCGATGTTTTGTTCGATCCTGGCCCGCAGGTCTTCTTGCGCCGGGTGCAGCACCAGTAAAAGGCGGTGTGACATTCGTTGAGCTTTACGGTGGGCGGCCAGTACAGGCGAAATTTCCTTTTCTTGCACATGGCTTGCAAACCAGACAGGGCGGCCTTTCAGTTGCTCTGCCAGATCGTCCAGATCACTGTGGTCGCAAGGCAAGGCACGCCCGCCTGCTTGCAGGGGCGGGGTGACATCGATGTTTGACGTAGAAAGCCCGAGCGTTTCCATGCGCTTTAGCGTTTCGCTGGAGCGTACCATAATGCCTGCGAAAGGTGTCAGAAGCTGCCGCGACAAATCGGGAAGCCAGCGGTCGCGGCGCCCATCAAACCCAGACACGTCGGCATCAATCAGCAACATGGGGCAGGCTTTGCTATGCGCCAGAGAGATCAGATTGGGCATCAGCCTGCCCCATGTCCATAAACCCATGTCTGGCGCCCAATGCTGCCAGAATGCTTTAACCGCATCCGGATGGTCGCTGGGGGCGACTTCCAGTTTCAGCGCCTCCTGCGCGCCAAAAACTTTATGAGCCGCTTCAATTTCTGCTTGGGTCTGTACGGTGATCAGGATCTGAAGCCCGTATCGCGCGGCACGCAGGCGTTGCGTGAGGTCTTCGATAGCCAGGAGGGTGTCGGTTTCGGGTGCATGTATCCAAACCAGCTGACCTGCGGGCCGTGGCCCCGACGGAAGAAAACGCCGGTCGCTGGTACGTCGCGCAAGGGCGCTGTAGGCCGCCAACCCGAATGAGCGGCCCATCACATGTTAGCCCAGTTCTTCTGTCGAGGATGCAGCGGCTTCTTCATCACGCAGCCGATGCAGATGGGCGATGTAGTAGCGCATATGCGCATTATCTACTGTGCGCTGCGCTTCGGACTTCCAAGCATCAAAGGCCGTAGCATAATTCGGAAAGATGCCGACGATATGAAGCTCGTCTACATTCTTGAACACGTTTTTGCTGGGATCGACGAGCTCGCCGCCAAACACGAGATGAAGTCGTTGGGTCATGTGGCTTTCCTTGGATCAGGTGCTCTTTGCGGGCGAAACTTGCTTATCCGGACGGGATGGTCAAGCTGCAGTTGGGTCAGGGTGGCCGAGCGCAAGCATCACGGCATCGTGCATGCCTGTCCCACAGGCGACCAATCCGTCCAGTTGCGGAACAGGGTTGTTAAAGCGCAAAGCAGCGCCCTTGCGGGTCGTACATCTGCCAGATGCCTCTTCGATCAGCAAAACGCCTGCGGCAACATCCCATTCCCAAGTTGGTCTGAAGGTGAGCATGCCGTCAAACCGGCCCTGTCCGACCAATCCCAGACGATAGGCAAGGGACGGTCGGTGCGATCGTTCGAACGATGGCACTCCATTCGGCCAGTGCTCGGGGGCAATAACCGGCTTGGTCGCCAGTATTTGTGCGCCCTCCAGCGCCGAAGCCTGCGAAACAGTCAACGGCCTGCCGTTGAGCCATGCGCCGCGCCCACGGGCTGCGGTGTAGAGTAGGTCACGCATCGGCAGGTAAATCGCGCCAGCGGTTACAATACCATTTTCGGCAACCGCGACGGAATGTGCCCACGTTCGTGATCCTTCGACAAAACTGCGTGTGCCGTCGATCGGGTCAACGATGAATACGGTTTGTTTGCCCAGCCGGTCTTGGGTGTCTTCGGTTTCCTCTGACAGCCAGCCGTACTCGGGTCTGGCAGAGCGCAGCACTGTAGTCAGGTAATCGTTCACGGCCAAATCAGCCTCGGTGACCGGTCCGGCACCGCCGGGTTTGTCCCATCGCTGCGCTGATGCACCGACAAAGCTGGTCGCAACCCGTCCCGCCATCCGGACTGCGTCTGTTATCAGAGCAAGATCACGTGCCGGCAACGGTCATCCCCGAAACCAGCAAAGAGGGCACAACGCGGCTCAGATGGGCGCGTGCATCGTTCGCCGGCACCAGCGATCTGAGCATATCGTGCAGGTTTCCGGCTATTGTGCATTCGTTGACGGGGTAGGTCAGCTCACCGTTTTCGACCCACACGCCTGCGGCCCCGCGAGAGTAATCACCCGTATTCGAGTTTATGGTGGACCCGATCATCGATGTGACCAAAAGCCCGGTGCCCATGTCTTTCAACAGGTCTTCTTTGCTGTAATCGCCTTGGGTCAAAGCCACGTTCCATGTGGCCGGCGACGGGCCGGACGACGGCCCGCGTGCAGCATTCGCTGTCGAATTCATGCCCAGCTTGCGGGCGGTCGCAAGGTCCAGCGTCCAGCCCGTTAATACACCGTCCTGCACGATCTGGCGGGGCGCCGTTGGCAAGCCCTCGGCGTCAAAGGGGCGAGACCCGGAGGCGCGCCGCCGATGCGGATCTTCATGCAGGCTCAGTCCACTTGCCAAAACCTGTTTGCCCAGAGCGTCACGCAGCCATGAACCGCCTCGGGCCACGGACGCGCCGTTCGCTGCAACGAGCAAGTGACCGATCAGCGATGATGCAACACGCTCGTCATACAATATCGGAAAGCTACCGGTCGGCGGCTTTCTGGACCCGGCCCGCGCAACGGCGCGTTCTGCCGCGGTGCGGCCAATTTCCTGGGGGCTGCGCAGATCGCTTTGAAAAATCCGGCTTTCGCCGTCATAATCGCGCTCCATCCCGGTGCCTTCACCGCTGATGGCAACACAAGACAAGCCGCGATCAGTCCGGGTATAGCCGCCCGAAAATCCGTTGCTGGCAGCAAGGTGGATTTCGCGTGCAGAGTATCCTGCCGACGCGGATTGCACCTGCGTCACCCCTGCAACGGCCTCAGCCGCAGCCTCGGCGCGGCGGGCATCTTCCTGCAAATCGGCCGGCGATGGCTCTGGTGTCGGGTCTGCAAGTTCCAGTGCATCTGCGTTGCGCAGCGCGCTGAGATCCGAGGCGGCTGCCAGCCCGCTGAATGGGTCTTCTGGTGCTTCGCGTGCCATGGCCACCGCGCGTTCTGCCATCTCGGCGATGGTGCTGTCCTTCGTGTCCGAAACCGAAACATTTGCGGTACGCTGACCAACGAACACACGCAGACCAAGATCGACCCCCTCTGCGCGCTCTGCCTGTTCAAGCTGCCCCCCGCGTACTTCGATGCTGACAGACGTGCCCTGAACTGCCATTGCATCGGCGGCATCTGCGCCCGCACGTTTGGCTGCGGTCAATAGTCGATCGGTAAGCGTGTCTAATTCAAACGCCATGAAATGCTCCAAGCTTTGGTGCTGCTTGAGGTAGACCCCGCTTGCCGCGCTTGCAAGGGTAGCGGCGGATTTGACCGCGTTTCGCGCCTTACTGGATACGCTGGCCGTTTGCCGAGATATGGCCCTGGTCGTTAATTTCAATGCGGGAGTTCAGTGTGTCAGGTGCCGCGCCGGGAACCGCAAGAAGCCCCATCATCATACGTACCCCTGTTGCCTGTTCCTGCGGCACGATGCCGATCGCGACCAGCTTGTCCAGCAACGCATTGCCACCCACCAGCATCAAATCAACGCCACCGACCGGTCGTGGTGCACCGCCTGCGGAGTTATCAAAACGGAATGCCCCATTCCCTGTCAGATCTGCGCCGGCCACAGAAATCTGTACCCGGTTAATGTCGACACTTTCTACTTCTGCCGGGGTGATATCGGGATTGCCAGACAGGCTGGCGGCCTCGGGATCGAGGAAATCAAAGAGCAGCCGCCCCTTGCCTGCAATTTCGGCAATTACCGTTGCTGGATCACGGGGCAACTGCGCTGCCGGATCGAAAAGACCCCAGAGAATGTCTGACATGGCAAAGCCGTCAAGCCGCAACCCAAGTCCGAAGTCTTGTGCCGTCTCTGATTTTCGCAGGGGCATTTTCAGGTCTACACCCGCCTCACCAACCGAAAACTCCACAGGAACCGGGATGCCATCAGCAGCGATTTGAGCGTTCAGCGCGTTCTGTGAAATGGCGTAGGTCAGGCCACTTTCACCCATCGTCACTTTCAGATCACCGGATGTCGATGTGAATGAGCCTGCAAACCGCTCTTCTTCACCAACAGCGGTAATTTGGGATTTACCGTCTTGAAAGGTAAACATCCCGTCTACTGCGAAACCCGCGTCCAGCATGGACGACATGTTTTCAGCCTGCACTACCTCCAGCGGTGACGCTGATGTGCCATTGAATTGCAGATTGGCCGCTCCGCCTGTCAAATCAACCTGTTCCGAGCTGTCCGGCTCGCCGATGCTGAAATTGTATTCAAATTCAGCAGCTTCCAATGATTGGGCGTTTCGCCGCATCGTATCCAGCAGAATGTTGCTGGTGCCGGATAGCTCATCTAAGCGGGCTTCGAAATTGTTTGTGTCTGCTGGCAGAATCTGGCCGTCCATTTCGATCTCGGTCGACGTGATCGCCATTCTGTTGGCGGTATATGCGTATTGCAGATTTGCAGGTGTGCCTGTGGCCGTGATGCGCAACCCATCCTGTGCCACGTTCATTTTCACCGTTGCTAGGCCGCCTGTTTCGGTGTCCGATGTCATGACCAAGGGCGAAACCGCAGGCAGTGAAACAGATACGCTGCCATCGGACTGCTCTGTCAGCACGATGCGATCAAGAGCGATTTGCGCCGATCCGTCGTTTTCGGGCGATGTGCTCGACACAATCAAGTTTGTCAGGGTCAGTTGATTGCCGGATCGCTCTTCGTTGGCCGAATAGGTGTATCCGAAGCTGGTAAAATTCGATTGCCAGTCTTTCCAGACCTCCTCGGCGGTTAAATCCGCCCAAGCGACCGGAGCCGCGAAAATGGCGAGAACCGCAGGAGTTGCGAAGGTGAGACGCATCATGTGGAGATCCTTTGTAACGCTTACAGCGTGCATCGTCTGCCATGACCTTAAGATGGTCAAGAGGTTGCGGGGTGGACCCTCAGGTATCGCCGCACTATCCATGGTCATATCAGCGTGAGCGGAGGTTTCATTGATGGATATGACGGGTAAAACGGTAATGATCACGGGCGCAAGCCGTGGCATTGGCGCAGAGGCGGGGCGTGTGTTCGCGGCTGCCGGAGCGAACGTCGCATTATTGGCACGTTCCCAGACAGCTATTGCGGATTTGGCAGGCGAGATCGGTGAGAAGGCCGTTGCCATCCCGTGTAACGTAGCGCGGTATGCTGATGTTGCGGCCGCGGTTGATGCCACTGTCGAAGCATTTGGCGGCGTTGACGTCTTAATCAACAATGCTGGCGCCATCGAGCCCATCTCGCATCTGACCTCTGCCGATCCTGACGGCTGGGCTGATGTCATCGACGTGAATCTCAAAGGTGTTTTCTACGGGATGCGCGCTGTGTTGCCGATCATGAAAGCGGCAGGCGGTGGATCTGTTCTGACCATCAGCAGCGGCGCTGCACATAACCCGATCGAAGCGTGGAGCCATTATTGCGCCTCCAAAGCCGGGGTTCATATGCTAACCCAATGCCTCGACAAAGAAGAAGCCGCGAACGGGATCCGTGCAATGGGGTTGTCGCCCGGTACTGTTGCCACGCAGATGCAAAAAGAGATCAAGGCCAGTGGAGTTAACCCAGTCAGCCAGCTTGACTGGGATGTTCACATACCTGCGGACTGGCCTGCACGCGCGCTTTTGTGGATGTGCAGCCCAGAGGCGGATGACTGGTGCGGCAAAGAGATATCGCTGCGACAAGAGGATATTCGCCAAAAGGTAGGCTTGATATGATCCGGGTTGTTCGCGATGACGAAGGTGTCTGGTCGGTTACGCTGGACCGCCCTGACAAGGCAAACGCCCTGACCGAAGACATGTTGAGCGAATTGGTGCGCCACATGCAGGCTGCGCGCAAGGCGCGTGCCGTCATCCTGACCGGTCGCGGGAGCGTATTTAGCGCCGGTGCAGATCTTGAGGCGGCCAAGGCCGGGCTTGCCGTCTCCCCTTTGTGGGAAGAATTGTCCGCGGCGATTGCATCATTGCAAGGGTTTTCCGTGGCGGCACTGAACGGAACATTGGCGGGCGGTGCTTTTGGTATGGCCTTGGCCTGCGATGTGCGGATCGCCGTTCCGACCGCAAAGTTTTTTTATCCGGTCATGAAGCTTGGCTTTATGCCCCAGCCAAGCGATCCCGGCCGTCTGGCCGCACTTGTCGGACCGGCCCGCGCCAAGCTGATCCTTATGGGGGCACAAAAGATTACAGCGGATGAGGCGCTCATGATGGGGCTGATCGAGCGCATCGTCCAACCCGAAGACTTGCTGGTCACGGCGCAGGAGCTTGTCAAAGCCACGGTGGGCGCTCCGGGAAATGTGGCCCGTGGTATCAAAGACTTGTGCCGTGGCGGTTAACGTTTTCGGCGTCCGCCCGGCACCTTTGACATAAACCCCGGAGGCCGCTTGCGGACCCATGTGACGAACTTTGACAGCCTTGGATGCGCGCGCAATGCATCCACAGTGTTGTAGTCGCGCGCCAACTCTGCCTCGGTGAGCGTTGCGTGAATTTCGCGATGACAGATGTGATGCAACAACACCGTTTCTCCCCCTTTCCCGCCTTTGAGTTTTGGGATCAGGTGATGCAGGCTCTGCTTGACGTCCGGTGGGATAGGGCGGCCGCACAAGGGGCACTCAGGTATCGACATCGGGCTTGCTCTGTGGTGTGGACATAGATCAGAACCTAGCGGGGCTACGCAGTGATTAAAGAGGGGGCGCGACGTGGAGTTTGACCTTTCGAGCCAGCCGGAAATTGTACAGCAGGCGGCCGCCTATGGTTTGCAGGTGCTGGAAGTTGGGCGATCGTGGCTGTTAAGCCCTGCAGCTTGGTCACAGTTTGCATTGCTCGTTGTCGCCTATCTTTTGGCGCTAGTCTTGGCCGCGCGCTTGCGAGGGACACTGCGTCGGTTTCTCACACCTGACGAAAGCGCCGATACGTTTCTGGCCAAGGTCCGCCGGACTACACTGCTTGGCCTGCCGTTACTTTTGCCGCTTTTGGCGTATGTCTTTACCGCGATTGGTGAAAGCGTTGTGCGCTCGATTTTTGACAGCGGTGCCGTCATCGCATTTGGCAAGCGGGTTTTCCTGTTCCTCGCGGCACGCATCTTCGTTCGCGAAATCCTAACTGACCCGCTTCTAAAGCTGCTTGGTAAATATGTGCTGCTGCCAATTGCGGCAATCTATGCGCTTGGGTTGCTGGATGAGGTTGCAACCGAACTCAATGAGATGACCGTCAGTCTGGGCAATATCACGTTTTCGGTGATGAGCCTTGTGCGCGGCGTGATCGCCGGCGGCGTTCTTTTCTGGTTGGGCGGATGGTCAAACCGTCAGTCTGCCGAGTTCATCGAAGCGCAGAAAGATATGCGCCCGTCAATGCGCCAGTTAATGGCCAAGGTGGTGGAGTTTGGGATCTTTGGCATCGCCTTTCTTCTCTTGCTGAACATCATGGGCATCAACCTGTCCGCACTCGCTGTGATCGGCGGTGCGATTGGCGTTGGCTTGGGTTTTGGTCTGCAAAAGATCGCGTCCAACTTCATCTCCGGCGTGATCCTTTTGATCGAAGGTCAGGCGACTGTGGGCGACTTTGTCGAATTGGACGGCGGCGAATCCGGGCAGATCGTGAAGATGACAGCACGTGCTGCAATTCTGGAAACCTTTGACGGGCGCTGGATCGTTGTGCCCAACGAAGACTTCATCACAACGCGCGTCACCAATTTTTCTGATTCCGGTTCCGCCAACCGATATGAGGCCCCGTTTTCTGTGAGTTACGACACAGATATCAATCTGGTGCCGGGTATTATCGAAGCTGCTGTCGCCACTCATCCCGACGTGCTTGATGCGCCCTATCCCCCTGACTGCGAATTACGAGGGTTTGGCGATAGCGGCATTGATTTTGCCGTTGAGTTCTGGGTGAACGGGTTGGACGATGGGCCAAATAAATACACCTCAGACGTGCTCTTTTTGATCTGGAATGCATTGAAAGAACACGACATCGAAATTCCGTATCCTCAACGTGTCGTCGAACTCAAGGGCGGGCTGCCACAGGCTGACGCGTGACGTCGCGCGCGTTGGTAATCGGCGGCGGTCCTGCCGGGTTGATGGCCGCCGAGGTGTTGGCGCAGTCGGGGGTTGCTGTGAGCGTGTGTGACGCCAAGCCATCACTTGGCCGCAAGTTTCTGATGGCGGGTAAATCCGGTCTCAATCTGACGATGGACGAGCCACTAGATGTGTTTGCGTCGCGCTATTCAGAGGGCTGCGAGGTACTTTCGCCAATCCTTCGGACATTTGATGCAGAGGCGGTACAACGATGGGCGTGCAGCTTGGGTCAGGAGCTGTTTACGGGTTCGTCGGGGCGGGTATTTCCCAAAGCTATGAAAGCGTCGCCCCTGATGCGTGCGTGGCTGGCAAGACTTGACGACCTTGGGGTCGACCGCAAAACGCGTTGGCGCTGGCAGGGTTGGTCAGATGGGGCGGCAGTCTTTGACACCCCGACCGGGCAAGAGAATTTCGATGCAGATGTGACGATACTGGCTCTGGGGGGCGCAAGCTGGTCGAGGTTGGGTTCTGATGGGCAGTGGATGAAAACGCTGGATCGCGCCGGTGTCGCGGTGGAACCGTTTGCGCCCAGTAATGTGGGCCTCGCGATTGACTGGACACCGCACATGACGCCGCATTTCGGTTCTGCGATCAAAGCTGTGGAATGGCGGGCCGGTACACAGGTCTCGCGCGGGGAGGCGACGATCTCTGCACGCGGACTGGAGGGTGGCGGCGTTTATTCTTTAACCCCTGCGCTGCGTCACGGCGAAGAACTCAGGGTTGACCTTGTCCCAGATCGATCTGTGGCCGATCTGGAAAATGACCTCGCGAGAAAGCCAGCAAAGCTGCGCCTCGCTCATTGGCTCAAGAATTCGTTGAGGTTGCCGCCGGCAAAGGTCGCCCTCTTTTTTGAGATGACCGATACCAGCCTGCGCAACCGCGAAAACTGGGTAAGACAAGTAAAGAGCCTTGGGATGACTGAAATCAAGTTGCGCCCCATGGATGAAGCTATTTCAACTTCGGGCGGCGTTTCCTTTGGCGCGCTTACAGATGGCTTGATGTTGAAGGCCCGGCCGGGTGTGTTTTGTGCGGGTGAGATGCTGGCGTGGGATGCGCCAACGGGGGGCTATCTGATCACCGCGTGTCTGGCGACAGGCCGACATGCCGCAAATGGTGCATTGGCTTATCTGGATGCTGCGGCCTGAAATGCGGGCCGTTCCCGCAATGATTTTCCGTAGTTAAACAATTTTTCGTCGGTCCGCGGAAATTTGGCGCCGATAGCCCAGTTCAGACAATGGCAGGCCAAGATATCAGGGATGGTCATCTGATCACCCATCAAATAGGGGCCTTCTAATTGGTCACTCAGCCGTTGCGCGTTCAGACTGAACTCTTCCTTTGTTATCGAAATGAGCTCTGGGATCCGCATTTCTTCGGGCAAGACGAATTTGTGCTTTGCCGCGGTCCATAAAACCGCATCGAACTCATCTATCAGCCAAAAGGTCATTGCATCCTGACGTGCGCGCTCGGGCGTGCCGGCTGGCGCTGTCAATGCACCGTGTTTGTCTGCGAGGTAAGTAATAATCGCCATTGAATCGGTGAGCACGTGATCACCATCGATCAGTGCCGGTATTTTGCCAGAAGGATTATACTTGATCGCTTCTTCCGAGCGTGGCGCAGCAGGAACATGATTATACGGGGCACCGATTTCCTCCAGCGCCCAAAGAACGCGCATCGCTCGTGATTTTGTTGCGCCAATTACCGTGTACATCGCTTATGATCCTTTTCGACCTCGTTTGAAAACAGTGACACGCGCAGAAATCGGGCGCAATCACTCACGTTGCGAAAAGGGGAAGGGCCAATGCCGTTAAAGGGTCGTTGCATGTGTGGTGCTGTGCGCTTCACGCTCGTCGAGAAGCCAAAAAGCGCAGGGGCCTGCCATTGTGAAATGTGCAGGCATTGGACCGGTGGCATCTACGTCGCTGTAGAGGTGCCGTCGGACGGTCTGACGCTTGAGGCTGATGACGGGTTGCGAGTGTATACATCATCTCCTTGGGCGGAACGTGCGTTTTGTGCGACGTGCGGCAGCAGCTTGTGGTACCGGGTGACTGCGGATGGGCCATATCAGGGCCGTTATCATCTTGGCATTGGAGCGCTCGACGATGCGTCCGGCATTCCTGTGACGAGTGAGCTTTACATCGACGAAAAACCAAATGGCTATAGTTTTGCGCAAAAGACGCACCAGATGACAGCTGCTGAAGTGCGGGCGCTGTTCGAAGGCGGCTAGCGCGCCGCCAACATGGCCAGGCGGATGAATGCCCTTTCAACCAGAGCCATCGCTGGCGCATGCTGCCCTGCAGAGCGCAATTGCAAATCGGTGTCGGTTAATACGCCCAGTGCCGTTTCCAGCTTGGCCGGTCCCCAATTTCGAGATTGCGCCAGCATTCGGTCGCGGTACGGACCAAAAATCGTTGGGCGACCTGACGTGTCGCTTGCCGCGCGGTGTAGCGCGCGGAAGTGGCGCATCGCACCGATACACAGTGTCACCGGATTTGCGCCTTGAGCGACGAGCTTTTGCATCATTGGCCCGATTTCGCGGACTTTCGCCTCTGCGACAACCATCAATACGTCGTCTACGTCAGCCTCCGTGGAAGTAGGAGCACAGGCCATAACATCTTCGATTGAAACCGGATCGGGATCATTGAGTTTGTAAAGAGACAGCTTTTCGATGGTCTGCCTGAAATCGCCGGGGTCTATGGCCTGTGCGAGGTCATTCAGTGCGGCCATCACATCTCCCATCGGCACAGAGAGGTCGGCGTCACGCAGCGCCGTTTCTATCTCGTCGCGCGTGGGCGGGTTGTCATATATGCCTGCAGCGTAGGCATTCGGGTGGCTTTCGAATGCCTTGCGTAGTTTGGATGTCGGCTTGAGCTGTCCTGCCGTTACAATGATTTGGGCATCGCCGGGTTGCCAGTCTTCCAGCGCCGCGAGGATTGACGGCGCGGTATTTTCGTTGGCCTCTTCCACAAATGCAGCCCGTGGCCCGGGGAAGAACCCCACAGCTTTGATTGCATCTACCAGCAGGGCGGGGTCCTTGCGAAGGTCAGCACCATTTATGCGCGTCAGGCGCATTTCTTCTTCGGCGCCTTTTCCCAAAAGCGCAGCCAGTACCTGCTGTCGTTTGAGCGCGACTCGCATTGCATCGGATCCATAGATCAGCAAACCGGTTTTGGCTTCATCCGGCTTGGCAAAATATCCATTAGCCTCGCGGGTCGATAACTTCATGTCAGATCGGCGCTGAGCAGACGTACAACGATCATATCTGCGAGCAGTATCATCAGGCGTTGCTGTGCGTCCCTTTGTGCTGCCAGCGTTGCAACAGTGGTGCCCGTGGTTGAATAGCTGGTAAAATTGTCCACTCGGCCAGAGACAACCGTCTGACCAGTGCTTTGGTCGACGAGTGCATAATCCGCCTGTCCCAGAAGGTTGAAACGTGCAGTGTCACCCTCACGGTCAACGGCAAGGTCTTCTTCTGCCGTAGCGACGCTTAGCGTGAGCTTGTACGCAGGGTCAGAGGAACGGCCCAGCCGCTCTTCCAGACGCCGTGTGACAAGAAACGCATCGCGGTCGGCTGGTTCGATGACTTCGATGCTGTTTTGCAGTGCGCTGCCCGATCCACCGGTGCCGTAGACGGGGGTAAAGCCGCAGGCGGCCACGGCCAGCAGTGCTATCGTAAGAAATGCGCGCTTAAACAACGACATTCACAATCCGTCCAGGCACCACAATCACCTTTTTCGGCGCAGCACCGTCCAAGGTTCTGACAACAGCATCGTGCTGTAGCGCCATCTTTTCAACCTCATCCTTACCCATATCGGCAGGCACATTGATCTCTGCGCGCCGCTTGCCGTTGACCTGTATCGGCAATGTGATCGTATCAGACACCAGCATTGCTTCATCGGCCTTCGGCCAAGCAGCCGTCGCGACGAGGCCCTCGCCGCCTTGATGTGCCCAGATGTCTTCCGACAGATGCGGTGTCATAGGTGACATCAGTTGTGCCAGTGTCATGATCGCCGTGCGTTGTGCCGGGTAACTCGCTTTGGATTTCTGTAGCGTGGCGGTGAAAGCATAAAGCTTTGCAATCGCAGCGTTAAACCCAAAGGATTCGATCCCCATGGTAACGTCGTGAATACAGACATGCATCGCTCGTAACAGTCCGTCGTCCCCGTTGCCGGATGCGTCCTTGTCCATCTTGCCAATCCGGTCGCACAGGTTCCAGACCCGTGACAGATGCTTGAAGGCGGCTTCTGCGCCTGCTGCTGTCCATTCAACATCGCGTTCCGGCGGGCTGTCTGACAGGACGAACCAGCGTGCAGTATCCGCGCCGTAGGCAGAGATGATGTTGATCGGATCGACCACATTTTTCTTGGACTTGGACATTTTGGCCGATGGGATGATTTCGACCTCGGTGCCGTCGGAGAGTTTGCCTTCCGTCACGTCCTCCGGCAGGTGGTAGACGGGGCGGCCTTTGTCATCGCGGGTCTGGTAAATTTCATGGGTGACCATGCCTTGGGTGAAGAGCGCATCAAATGGCTCACAGGCTGATTCCGGCAGATGCCCGCAGATATGCATCGCTCGGGCAAAGAAGCGCGAGTAGAGCAGGTGCAGAATTGCGTGCTCGATGCCGCCAATATACTGATCGACGTTCATCCAGTATGAGGCGTCTTCCATCACGGTGGGCGTGTCGGCACGAGGCGCGGTGAAGCGTGCAAAATACCACGAGCTGTCCACGAATGTGTCCATGGTGTCCGTTTCCCGCAACGCTGGTTTGCCGCAATCGGGGCACTGTGTATCGCGCCATGTCGCGTGCCGGTTCAGTGGGTTGCCGGGGACATCAAAGCTCACATCATACGGTAGCTCGATCGGCAGGTTTTCTTTCTTTTCAGGCACCACCCCACAATCGTCGCAGTGCACTACCGGTATCGGGCAGCCCCAATAGCGCTGGCGGCTGAGGCCCCAATCGCGCAGGCGGTACTTGGTGACACCCTGACCAATCCCGTTCGCTTCACAGAAATCAATGGCAGCGTCGATGGCCTGCAGGCCCGTCTGATGCGGATTTCCGGAAAAGCCCCTGTTATAAAACACTTTTTCCGTCTTTGGCGGCACAAATGGCTCTGGCAGGACTTCGTCTGCGTCCTGCGATGGCAAAAAGGTCGATAAGATCGGCAGGTCGTATTTTGTCGCGAATTCCCAGTCACGGGCATCGTGGGCGGGGCAGCCGAAAATCGCGCCTGTGCCGTAATCCATGAGGATGAAATTTGCGATATAGACCGGCAGTTCGTGTGCAGTATCAAACGGATGCCGCACTTTGATGCCGGTGTCATATCCCAGTTTTTCCGCTGTTTCGATAGCCTCTTCGGTGGTGCCGCCTTTACGGCACTCGGCGCAGAATGCAGCTATGTTCTCGTCATCCCGCTCCAGTAGTTTGGCCAGTGGGTGATCTGGGCTGATGCCGATAAAGGATGCCCCCATCAGTGTGTCAGGCCTTGTCGTGTAGACTTCGATCCGGTCATGCCCGTCAGGTGCATCGATGGTTGAAAACGCGAACTGCAGGCCGCGTGACTTGCCGATCCAGTTTTCCTGCATCAGCCGGACTTTGGCAGGCCAGTTCTCCAATGTATCGAGCGCGGCAAGCAACTCTTCGGAATAGTCTGAAATCTTGAAGAACCACTGCGTCAGTTCGCGCCGCTCAACCAACGCGCCAGACCGCCAGCCGCGCCCCTGTTCAACCTGCTCGTTGGCCAGAACAGTCATGTCGACCGGGTCCCAGTTCACCACGGCGTTCTTGCGGTACACCAAGCCTTTTTCGAGAAAGTCGAGAAAGAGAGCCTGCTGCTGGCCGTAATACTCCGGATCACAGGTGGCGAATTCGCGAGACCAGTCTATCGACAGGCCAAGCGGCTTCATCTGGTCGCGCATGTCCTTGATGTTGCCATACGTCCAGTCCTTTGGATGGCCGCCAATCGCCATAGCAGCGTTTTCGGCAGGCATTCCGAAGGCATCCCATCCCATTGGGTGCAGCACGTTATGCCCGGTTGCCATCTTATACCGCGCGATGACGTCGCCCATCGTGTAGTTTCGTACGTGACCCATATGGATGCGCCCGGAAGGGTAGGGAAACATCTCAAGCACGTAGTATTTCGGCTTGTCTGCACTACGGGTCGCTTTGAAGATCTCGTTGTGTGACCAAGCCTCTTGCCAGCGTGCTTCGATCTCGGCGGGAGTGTAACGCGTCATCACTGCGTCCTTTTAACGTAAGAGCGCCGGGTGCTGTGTCTGGTCAACACGCAAGGCCCGGCGCTGGAATTCTAAATGCCCTTGCGGGCGTGGTTTTACAGCCTGTCGTCTGCTATGCGCAACTGCCGTGCGCGGCTCAGTATGGCATTTTCCACCGCACGGACAGCGGATGCGCTCGCAGGGCCGTTGCGGGTTTGCAACGACACATTCAAGGCACGCGCATCCAAAGCGGGGTCATCAATCAGGATCGTCGCCCGATAGGCGCGCCCGCTGCCCGGCGGCGTCCCGTAACCGGTCAGGATAATTCCCGAAAACGGGTCGACCGATTCCACCGGAAGGAAATCAAGCACCTCGAACGACGCCGCCCACAGGTACTTGTTTACGTTTACAGTGCGCTCGGCGTTGCGGCTTGCGCCGAATGCTTCCCAAATCGTGGTACCGGTCGAGTTCCGCGCGAGATCCGCTTGGCTGGTTTCACCATTTCGTGGGGCTGCACCTGAAGTTGCCGTCGGCTGTGTGCCACAAGCCGAAAGCAATGCGGCTGTCGCTACCCCGACGATGATTGATTTTAGAGTGTTTAACGCCATCGGAAACCCGTATGAAAGCTGCTTACGCTTGGCTTAAAGCAGAAAACATGTCGTCGCAAGCTGTAGCCACTTTGCTGATGCCGCCCTTCGACGTTTTACAGTGTGACATCAAAGCACCATATTCCTGAAATCCCGGCCACACCAAACGACGATGCTTGAGATTGGTCCGGTTGTGAGACATTAGACGATCACACCTGGGGTGCACGACATTCTAGGAAACTTATGAACCTTAGGGACAACGACATGAAAAAAGTTCTTCTCGCGTCCACAATGCTCGTCGCCACAGGCGGCATGGCAGCAGCGGACATCACATTCAACGGCTTCGGCCGTTTCGGTCTGTACTATCAGGAAAACGACGTAGCCGGTGCAGACAGCACTCGCGTAGAACAGCGTTTCCGTCTGAACATCGTTGGCTCCGCCACAACAGACGGCGGTGTTGAGTTTGGCGCACGTATCCGTCTTCAATCTGACGAAAACGGTACTGCAGGTGTGGCACCATCCACGCCTAACCCAACATACGGCAACGGCGGCGCAGGCACAATCGGCGCTCCTGAATTCAACGTACAAGCAGGCGGCTTCCGTCTGGACGTTGGTAACACATCCGACGTCATCGACTCTGGCGACGTTGTTGACTACTACGGCTATGGCGTTGGTCTGACATCGTTCATCGAGCAGTCGTCCGGCTTTGGCCTGCCAGCTTCCGGCTTCGGCAACGGCGGCAACGTACCTCCGACCCTCAAAGGTCGCTACTCCGCGGGTGACTTCACAGTTGCGGCCTCTTACACTTCGAACAGCTGGTCCGACTCTCGTGAAGAGTGGCAGATTGGTGCTGGCTACAACTTCGGCAACTACTCCGCAGGCATCGCCTTCGGTAACGAAGACGACTCAAGCGGCCTTAACAACGTTGGCGACAACGACTTCTGGGCAGCGTCCTTCGGCGGCACAATCGGCTCCGTTGGCTTCTCCCTGTTGGTTGCTGACAGCGACAATCAAGACGACACATCCTATGGTGCGTCCATCCTGGTTCCAGTCGGTGCGTCTACAGAAATCATCGCAGCAGTTTCCGACAACGGCTTTGATGGCGACGACACAGCTTACGGTATCGGTGTTCGTCACAGCCTCGGCGGCGGCGTATCCCTCCGCGGCGGTATCGGCGAAAACAGCTCCGGTGACGCAGTTGCTGACCTCGGTGTTATCTTCAACTTCTAATAGTTGAAAATATCACGCTGAATTTGGGGCGGGCCTTTGGTCCGCCCCTTTTCTTATTGCCAAAGCGCTTATTTATAAACGGACACCAAGACGGAGAAACGCATGGCACTGTCGGATATCAAGGAACGGATCGCACAGGCGGAGGCGGATGCAGGCCGCGCTGGCGGCTCGGTGTCGCTGATCGCGGTGTCCAAAGTGCAGCCAAACGACCGGGTCGAGCATGTTTTGTCTCAGGGGCATCGCTGCTTTGGCGAAAATCGCGTTCAGGAGGCCGCTGGGAAATGGCCGATGTTTCGCGAAACTTATTCAGACATCGATTTGCACCTGATCGGACCCTTGCAAACGAACAAGGCACGACAGGCGTTCGAGCTGTTTCAGTCAATTCACACCCTCGACAGACCAAAGCTGGCCAAGACATTTGCGCGGCTGGCTCAGGAAACAGGGGCGTGTCCGGACCTCTTTATTCAGATCAACACGGGCGAAGAGCCGCAAAAGGCCGGTGTGCTGCCCGCGGATGCTGACAGTTTTATCAAGGAAAGCGTTGCGATGGACCTACCCGTCCGCGGCCTGATGTGTATTCCCCCGATTGATGAGGAACCATCTTTGCACTTTGCGCTGTTGGCCAAGATCGCTGCGCGCAACGGTCTGAAGGGGATCAGCATGGGAATGAGCAGCGACTTTGACACCGCAATCTCGCTCGGTGCCACGCATGTGCGCGTCGGCTCTGCTATTTTTGGCGCGCGGGTGCAGCAGGCCTGAGTGTTACGGGACAATCAGGCGCGTCCGGTATGTGATCCGCGCGGCGATGGCTCGTAAATGTGCACGAGACAGCGCGATGCACCCCTCTGTCGGGTAGCCCGGTCGCCGGAATTGGTGGATGAAAATGGCTGAACCCCGCCCCTTGACCGCGTAAGGCCAGTTCCAGTCGGTCAAAATCACCAGATCATAGAGCGGGTCGGCGCGGCGCAGTTTCTCATGACTGAACGGATACGGCGCACGCACCATCATGTTGTAATCGTCCGAGTTCACATCATCAGACCACAGGTCGCCGGGCCCAATGGGCAGCGCCCACTCCGCCGGCCGCGCGATCCGGTCCGGTCGGTAGAGCATACCGACAATGCGGTGCGTGCCTTGTGGTGTCGCGCCGTCTCCTTCCTGCTTACGTCGGGAAACACCGGTTTTTCCAATGGTGCATGGATAAGTATGCCCCTGAAAACGCACACCTTTTGGCGTCAGAACGAGATCATCGCGGGTCATTCAAGGTGGCCCGACTTTGCTCGCTTGGTCGCGAGATAATCCCGATTGTGCGGGTTCTCGCCAACCAGCAGGGGCACTCTTTCAGTGACAGTAACGCCGCAGGCATTCATCATGTCGACCTTGCGCGGATTGTTGGTCATCAATCTGACCTGATCGACACCGAGGGATGTCAGGATGTCCGCGCCCAAGCGAAAGTCACGTTCGTCGTCTTCGAAACCTAGTCGGTGATTGGCCTCGACCGTATCAAAACCCTGATCCTGCAACGAATAGGCACGCATCTTGTTGGCCAAGCCAATGCCACGCCCTTCTTGATTGAGATACAAAAGGATGCCTGCGCCCTCCTGAGCCATTTGCGCCATCGCTGCCCTGAGTTGTGGCCCGCAGTCGCACTTTAGCGAGCCGAGCAAATCTCCGGTAAAGCACGCCGAGTGTAAGCGAGCCAAAACAGGTTCTGACCGGTTCGGCCTGCCAATTTCGATTGCATAATGCTCTTCTGCGCCATCAGACGGGCGAAAGACATGAAGCCTTCCGGCCTCTGATACTGCCATCGGCAGGCGTGCGTGTATGACCGGTTCCATCTCGTTTCGCGCGGCCAACACCTTTTCTGTGTCAGCCAGCGACAGGCAAACAAGGTCGTGTGCTTTTGCAAAGTCTTTGGCATCAGACACAGCAACTGAAACAACAGCAGGTAAAAGCCTCGCGGCTTTGGCAATCTGGATCGCTGCGCGCATCGGGCGCGCGTCCCCGTCGCGCTCACACGCCAACGGTCCCTTCATGGGGTGGCGCAGGTCGCCTGCCGGATCGGCTATGCTTTGAAGCCAACTCAGGTCAGCATCCGATGGGACCAGAATCCGCGCCAGATCGCCGTCATATGCCCGTGCTTTCAGGGTTTCAGCGCGCCATCTGGTAATTGACAAAACCAATTTGGCTTTGACGTTTCGCAGAGCGCTCAACCGCTCGGGAGAGAGCGTTTCAACTGCTGCAAATACGATATCTTGTGGTCCTCTCAGCACGACTGGCACTCCCATGCGCAGGTCTGCTCGCGCGCGCGCGACGAGTTCTGAGTGATCCGGAGAGAAAGTCATGATGTAACAAAACCTACAAGATTACGGCTCACATCTAGGCGAAATGTACGGGAATTGAAACAAATTCCCCTGCGCTAACACGAGGGCGTGAGAACAATGACCTGATCCTTGAGAGATTTCGTACAAGAACACACTTATAGGTGAACCAAAGCGGAGAGTTTCGATGGGACAACTGAAAAAAATTCTTTTGGTCGATGACGATGATGATTTGCGTGATGCGCTTAGCGAACAGCTCATCATGACCGAAGACTTTGATGTTTTCGAAGCCGCTAATGGTGCCGATGCGATGGTCCGCGCCAAAGAAGCGATCTACGATCTTGTCATACTTGATGTTGGATTGCCGGATACTGACGGGCGCGAGCTATGCCGCCTGATGCGCAAGCAAGGCGTCAAAAGCCCGATCCTGATGCTGACCGGTCACGACAGCGATGCCGATACTATTCTCGGTCTCGACGCTGGAGCCAACGACTACGTGAGCAAACCGTTCAAATTTCCTGTCCTGCTCGCCCGTATTCGGGCGCAGTTGCGCCAGCATGAGCAGTCCGAGGACGCAGTTTTCCAACTTGGACCTTATACGTTCAAACCGTCGATGAAGATGCTGGTAACCGAGGACGACAAGAAAATTCGCCTTACCGAAAAAGAGACGAATATTCTGAAATTCCTCTATCGCTCTACCGAAGGTGTGGTGCCGCGCGACGTGCTGCTGCACGAGGTTTGGGGATACAATGCCGGTGTGACAACCCACACGCTAGAGACGCACATTTACCGCCTTCGTCAAAAAATTGAACCAGAACCGTCAAATGCGCGCCTTCTTGTGACCGAATCAGGCGGTTACCGTCTTATGGCCTGACAAGTTTCAATTGGCTTGATGCAGATCAAAAACGCCTTAGTTGATTTCATGTAGGGCTAAAGAGTTCCCGCCGCATGCCCGGGTAATGGCATGCACCTCCCTGTTGGACTTGGCCGGGCTTCGTGCCCGGCCCTTTTTTTGTTTTGGACTGAGGGAAATCGCTCCGGATTGTGTTTCTGCCATGGTGCACGGGCGATCAGGCGCGTATCGTCCCGCCACTACGAAAAGCGGAGAGCAGCGATGAGTTTTACCCTTGCCACCTGGAACATAAATTCGGTTCGGTTGCGCGAAGCGATCGTTCTGAAACTGTTGGCAGAGCAAGGCCCCGACGTGCTGTGTTTGCAAGAGTGCAAAAGCCCCGTCGAAAAAATCCCTTTGGAAGCTTTTGCCGCCGCTGGCTATCAGCACTTGGTTGCGCGCGGGCAAAAGGGTTACAACGGTGTCGCGATTCTTTCGAAACTGCCTATCAAAGAAGTGGCGGCGAAGGACTTTGCCAGCCTCGGACATGCGCGCCACATTGCCGGTCAGTTGGAAAACGGGGTGACGATCCACAACTTTTATGTACCAGCAGGTGGCGATGTGGCCGACCGATCGGTAAATGAGAAATTTGGCCAGAAACTGGATTACCTGACCGAGATGCGGGACTGGTTCCATTCGGAAGCACCCAAGAAATCAATTCTCGTCGGGGATTTGAACATCGCCCCGCGTGAAGACGACGTCTGGGATCATAAAAAACTGCTCAAGGTCGTAAGCCATACGCCGATTGAGGTCGAGCATCTGGCGCAAACACAGGATGCAGGCGCTTGGGTAGATGTGACGCGACAGGATATTCCAGAGGGTCGTCTTTACAGTTGGTGGTCATACCGCGCGCGGGACTGGGATATTGCAGACAAAGGCCGTCGGCTTGATCACATCTGGGCCAGCAAGGACATCGCAAACGCAGGTTATGACAGCCGCATCCTGCGCGAGGCGCGGGGCTGGGAAAAACCAAGCGACCATGCGCCTGTCTTTGCACGCTTTGACCTTTGAAAAACTCAAAATCCTCCCATATAAGGCCAGACGCGTGATCAGAAGGACTAAAGACAGATGATGGATCTCAATCTCGGTGCGGCACCTGCCGCAGAAGACCTGATCAAGGACACCACCGAAGCCACTTTCATGGCGGATGTCGTCGAAGCATCTCAAACCGTACCAGTGGTTGTCGACTTCTGGGCGCCTTGGTGCGGACCATGCAAAACCCTTGGCCCCCAGCTTGAAGATGCGGTGCGCGGCGCCAAAGGCGCGGTCAAGATGGTCAAGGTCAATGTGGATGAAGCCCAGATGATCGCGGGCCAGTTGCAAATTCAGTCGATCCCGACTGTTTATGCGTTTTACAAGGGCCAGCCGGTCGACGGGTTTCAGGGTGCTGTGCCGCCGTCTGAGATCAAAGCGTTTATCGATCGTGTGGTGAAAGCCGCCGGTGGCGAAGCGCCCGGCGATAGTTTGGCAGATGCGGTCGCAGCGGCCGAGGAAATGTTGGCGGAAGGGGCAGCAGCCGATGCCGCGCAAACGTTCGCCGCCGTTCTGGGCGAGGACGCGAACAATGCACCGGCGTACGGCGGCATGGTGCGGGCGCATATCGCCATGGGAGAGTTAGACCAGGCCGAAGCGATCCTGAATGGCGCGCCTGCGGAAATCTCGAATTCACCTGAACTGGAAGCGGCTTTTGCGCAACTCGAACTGGCGCGTCAGGCTGAAAAAGCTGGCCCACTGGATGAATTGAAGGCAGCGGTTAGCGCCAATCCGGATGATCACCAAGCGCGGTTTGATCTGGCACAGGCCCTTCATGCGGCTGGTGAGGTGGAAACCGCGGTCGATGAATTGCTTGAGTTGTTCCGCCGCGACCGGGAATGGAATGAAGGCGCTGCGAAGGCGCAACTTTTCACTATTTTCGAGGCGCTTAAACCAAATGATCCGATCATGCTGAACGGTCGTCGCAAGCTGAGTTCGATGATATTTGCCTGATGCGCCGCGCGGGCTAAGTCTTTGACTATGATAAAAGCCGCAGAGCTACCTGACACGATCGCAATTTTCCCATTGCCCGGTGCGCTGCTATTGCCGCGCGCACGGCTGCCTTTGCACATCTTTGAGCCGCGGTACCTTCAAATGATTGAAGATACACTGAAAACGCCGACCCGTTTGATTGGAATGATCCAACCCAATGAAGTGCCCGGCCGCAAAAGTAGCGGGTTGCACTCTATTGGCTGTGCGGGTCGCATCACGCAGTTTTCCGAAACGGAAGACGGGAGATACCTGATCACGCTTGGCGGCGTCTCACGGTTTCGCATGATAAAAGAGATAGAAGGGTTCGCGCCCTACCGTCGTTGCGATGTCGCTTGGGGTGGGTTCGAACAGGACCTTGGCCCTGAAGAAAAGGACCCGGACTTTGTTCGAAGCGATTTTCTGAAACTGTTGGAACGGTACTTTGATGCGCGTGAATTGTCGGCAGACTGGGATACGCTTAAGGATGCGGATGATGAGCTGTTGTTGAATTCGCTATCGATGATGCTTGATCTTGATCCCGAAGATAAACAAGCTTTGCTCGAAGCGCCGTCATTGCCGACCCGTCGGGAGACGCTTGTGACACTTTTGGAATATCACCTGCGCGGTGGCAGTGAAAAAGAGATGATGCAGTGACAGAAGTGTCCCCTACCTTTGACCGCCGCATGCTTGAATCGCTGATTTGCCCGCGCACCCAGACCCTGTTGTCTTATGATGCGGAAAAACAGGAACTGGTCTCAAAGTCGGCGAACCTGGCGTATCCGATCCGTAACGGTATTCCCGTTATGCTGGTCGATGAGGCGCGTGTTCTGGACTAAGGCTTTTGCCCCTTGAGCAACCGGGGCAAGTCACCAGTCAATCCAGCTGCTTCCCGGATAAACCCACGGCGCAGAGCAGGCCAAGAGCCGACAACGCCCATGCCAATGTCCCGTACTGCCCGAAGGATGGGATTGTCATTTGAAAACAGCCTGTTGAACGTGTCTGTCGCAATGGCAAGGGTCGTATTGTCGAACCGTCTCCACGTGCTGTATCTGTCCAGCACCGCGGTGGTTCCAATGTCTTCGCCCCGCCGCTTTGCCTCTGTCAAAACGTCTGCCAGCGCTGCGATGTCGCGGATGCCAGCGTTGAGCCCCTGTCCTGCGATTGGGTGGATGCCGTGCGCTGCATCGCCCACTAGCGCGACCCTGTCTGCGACAAGCGCATTCGCGAGAGAGAGCGACAATGGATAGCTGTAGCGTGCTCCAGTTAAAGATATCTGGCCCAGAAAACTGCCAAAACGCGGCCGCAATACATCCAGATAGTCGTCATCGGACATCGCGTTGATGTCTTCGGCGTTTTGCGATGCTTCGCTCCATACGATTGAAGACCTGTTGCCGGTCAGGGGCAAAATGGCCAGCGGGCCGGGCGGCATGAAAAACTGATGCGCGACGCCGTGGTGGGGCAGTTCGTGTTCGATAGCGCAGACAAGTGCGGTCTGCCCGTATTCCCACCCCGTGCGCGCGATGCCCGCGCGCGTTGCCGTCTGAGACGCGCGACCGTCACATCCGACAAGCAACCGGCAGCGTAATTCTGTGCCCGAGGCCAGTGACACCGTGACCCCCGTTGCGTCAACTTGCTGACCCGTAACCGCGTCGCCGTTGATCTGTGTGAGCTGCTCACTGCGGTCCATCGCGTCCATCAGAGCGGGGCGCAGGTGTCTGTCTTCGACCATATACCCCATCGGGCCTTCTTCGATTTCTGTATGGTCAAAGTGCATGAAGAATGGGGCCGGCCCTTCTCCGGCGCGCCCGTCGGTCACTTTGATATCCAGCATCGGCTGCGCGTTGTCTGCGAGCTCGTCCCAGATGCCCAAACCCTGCAGCAACCGCGTGGACGTAAGTGCCATGGCATAAGATCGGCCGTCAAAGCCTGCTTTCGTACGCGGTACGCGCGGCAGGGCATCCACCACGGCAACCGAGTGTCCAGCACCGGATAAGGCGAGGCCAAGCATAGGCCCGTTCAGGCCGCCACCGACGATGATGATGTCATGATCGAATTCCATGGCGGGAAATATGGCTCAACCGGGGGGATTGTCCATGCGTGCTTGCGTCGCTACCGTTCCCCAAGGGTAGATTTGAGGGATTTGAGATGCACCAGTGGCTCAAGATGACAGCGGCCGATCTTGGTCGTGGGATCGGCGCGGGCGAAATTGACCCGGTCGCTTTGACGCAATGCTACTTGGAAGCGATCGAAAACCATCCACTGACGGATCGCATATATGCCCGCGTCACTTCTGATCGAGCGCTTGCCGAAGCCAGAGCCGCTGCCTTGCGGGCGCAACAGGGTCAGCGCTTGTCGGTTCTGGACGGTGTACCAATCAGTTGGAAAGACCTGTTTGACACACAAGGCATCGCGACCGAGGCCGGGTCCAAGCTTCTCGCTGGCAGGGTGCCCGATCAGGACGCCGCGGTGCTGCGCAACGCGACGTCCGCCGGTTTGGTCTGTCTGGGCAAAACGCATATGAGCGAACTGGCCTTCTCTGGCTTGGGGCATAATCCCAGCACGGCGACACCCCCCTGCGTAAACGACGATGCGGCGGTTCCGGGCGGGTCTTCGTCAGGTGCCGGTACGTCTGTGGCGTTCGATCTGGCCGCTGCGGGGATCGGCTCTGATACAGGGGGCTCTGTGCGTATCCCGTCTGCGTGGAATGATCTTGTGGGCCTGAAAACTACGGCAGGCAGGCTCAGTCTGGAAGGCGTTGTGCCGTTGGCTTTGAAATTCGATACCGTTGGGCCATTGTGCCGTTCCGTCGAAGATGCAGCCCTTTTGCTCGGCGCGCTTGAAGGGGGCCGTGTCGCCGATTTGCGTGGAGCGAAGGTAGCCGGAAAGCGTTTTGCAGTTCTGCGCACGGCAGCACTGGAAGACGTAAGGCCCGAACCGATGAAGGCCTTTCAGGATGCCGTGGTCAGGTTGAGCCAGGCTGGAGCCATCATCCGCGAGATCGACGTGCCCGAGATTGATAACGTAATGCCCTTGAGCGGGTGTCTTTACACTTCAGAGGCTTACGGACTGTGGCGAGATGTCATCGAAGCAAACCCAGACGCGATGTACAGCGAAATTCTGGCGCGTTTCCGACTGGGGAAAGAACATAGCGCGCCTGACTACGTCGCTGCATGGGCGCAGTTGGAAGCGGCGCGCATAGCCTATGATCGTGCGACCAATGGCTTTGACGCGGTATTGTTGCCGACTGCGCCAACGATTCCGCCAAATCTGGAACGTTTGAACAGCGATCACGACTACTACGTAACAGAAAACCTCCTCGCACTTCGCAATACGCGGATCGGAAACCTGATGGGGTTGTGCGCTCTGAGCCTGCCAACCGGGACTCCCAGTTGCGGCCTCATGCTGATGGGCACACCTCACGGCGAAGAAGCGCTATTGCGCGTGGGCGCTGCCGTCGAAGCTGCGTTGGCCTAAAAGCCACAAGTAAAGATTTAGCGACGCCTTTTTGTGGACGCGCGCTGCCTGCTTGAGTACTTTAGCAGTAACGGGACGAAAACGATCCCGACTTGAGGCAGTTTTGATGGTGTATCCTGAGCGGTTTTCGAACCTTCCGGCGCATGCATGGCCGCGTTTGCGCGCTTTGCTTGATGTGAATGATGGCGGTGGCGCGCCCATTCACATGACGATTGGCGAGCCAAAACACGAATTTCCTCAATGGGTTATGGACGTAATTGCCGAGCATTCGGCAGGCTTTAACAAATACCCTCCGAACGATGGCGCAACGGAACTGAAACAAGCGATTGCCAGCTTTGTGCACCGCCGGTACGGGGTTGCTGCTGATCCTGAAAGCCAAGTTATGGCACTGAATGGAACGCGCGAGGGGCTGTACAATGCCGCCATGGCCCTGTGTCCGGAAACTAAAAACGGCGCTCGTCCAGCGGTTTTGATGCCAAACCCGTTTTATCAGGTGTATATGATTGCCGCGCTTTCCGTGGCAGCTGATCCGATCATGGTTCCTGCAACCGCAGACACCGGCCATTTACCCGACTATGCAAGTCTGCCTGAAGACGTCTTGAACCGTACCACTGCTGCCTACATTTGCTCGCCTGCCAACCCGCAGGGGGCAGTAGCGGACGCAGACTATTGGCGGGGGCTGATCGACTTGGCGGAACGCTATGATTTCAGGGTTTTTGCCGATGAATGCTACTCTGAGATTTACCGCGGCGCGCCGCCTGTAGGTGCATTGCAGGTTGCCTACGAGATGGGGGCTGATCCTGACAGGGTGGTCATTTTTCACTCACTGTCAAAACGCTCGAACCTGCCGGGTTTGCGTTCGGGGTTTGTTGCCAGTGGCGCAGGTAATATCGAGCAGATCAAGCAGCTGAGGAACTACGCAGGTACGCCTTTGCCGCTGCCATTGCAAATGGCGTCTGCCGCTGTTTGGAACGACGAAGTCCACGTCACGGAAAACCGTGCGCTCTATGTCGAAAAATACGAAGCAGCGGATCGAATTCTGGGCAACGTACCGGGTTATATGAGCCCTCAGGCTGGGTTCTTTCTTTGGCTGCCGGTCGAGAACGACGAAGAAGCTGCGGTAAAGCTCTGGAGGGAAACCGGCGTGCGCGTGTTGCCCGGAGGTTATCTGGCACAGGACTACGAGGGGTCAAACCCGGGGCAAGGATATATTAGGGCCGCCATGGTGGCCCCAAAGGCGGAAACGGTACGCGGCATCGAATTGATCCGCGACTGCCTTTATCCGCAATAAAAACAAGGGGTAAGAGAGTATGGCATATCAGACACGCGGGCGCGACAGACTGTTGGACAGCAACATGGCAGAGGCCATGGAAAAACGCGGCAAAGAGTTGTTCGGTCTTTTTCTGATAGCTTTGGGCATCATGGCGTGCGCGATGATTGCCAGCTACACACCGGATGATCCGAACTGGATGGTTGCCACGGATGCGCCAACGCAAAACTGGATGGGGCGTATGGGCGCAACCATCGCTGCTCCGTTGTTTATGATTGTGGGATGGGGCTCTTGGGGTCTTGGGATCGTTTTGCTCGCGTGGGGGCTTCGCTTTGCCCTGCACATCGGTGAAGAGCGTGCCATCGGGCGGCTGATCTTTGCGCCAATTGCCATCGCACTGGGGTCGATCTATGCCGCTACGCTGACCCCGGACGGAAACTGGTTGGACACGCACAGCTTTGGGCTTGGCGGTTTGTTTGGGGACACGGTAATGGGCGCGTTGCTGACGCTGCTTCCCATTGGGTCCACAATGACCGTCAAGCTGATGTCGCTCTTTATGGCGATTGGCATTCTCGCTTTTGGCGCGTTTGTGTTGGGCTTTACCCGGCCCGAGCTTGCGCGGATCGGGCGTTTTCTTTTGTTGGGTCTGGTGATGATCTATGCCGCTATCATGTCTGTCTTGGGGCGTGGTGCTCAAGGCGCGGTTTCTGCGGCACAGGATATGTCTGTCCGTCGCGCTGAGCGGCGTGAAGAAGCGCGCGCGGCAGCCGCGCAAGCCGCACTGGTGCAAACCGAAGTTGCGCCGCTTGCTGGCATACCGGCCTTTGAACCTGAGGCGCCAGAAAAACGCAGCGGGCTGCTGTCCCGCATGCCTTCCCTTGTCCGGCGTCCCGAACCCTTGCCAGAAGAAGAACTGGTCGCTTCTGAGTTTACGGATCCATATGACGACGTGCCCGGTGAAGAACGCATCAAGGCCCGTATTGCCGATGTCATCAAAAGTCGTGTGCGCAGCAGCACTGCTGTTCACGTGCCCAAAACCGCACCCCTGACGCGCGGCCGTGGCCGCGGGCCCGACCCGCTTGTGCTGGACACCAGCGGCGCTCGCGCCGAACCGCCTCTCACCGCAGCGCAGGCTGCACCAGCGGCATCTTTGCAACCGATCGATGAGCCAGAGATGTTTGAGGCCGATGCGTTTGAGGATGACCGCATCGATACCATAGATGCACCCTCGGTGCCGATCGCAGAACCAACACGTCGCGTGGTTCAAAATCCGCAACGCAAAGCGCCGCAACCGTCAAGAAAGGCAAAGGCCGAAGCGCAACCTTCGCTGTCGTTTGACGACACGCATCCGGGCTTTGAGTTGCCACCGCTAAACTTGTTGGAAAATCCGGTCGACGTGCCGCGTTTGCAGCTCAGCGACGAAGCGCTGGAAGAAAATGCGCGCATGCTGGAGTCGGTGCTCGATGACTACGGTGTAAAGGGCGAGATCGTTGCGGTACGCCCCGGTCCCGTTGTCACAATGTATGAGCTGGAACCTGCACCCGGCCTCAAGGCGAGCCGCGTGATCGGGCTGGCGGATGATATTGCGCGGTCTATGGCCGCTCTGTCCGCGCGTGTCTCTACGGTGCCGGGCCGGTCCGTGATCGGTATCGAATTGCCTAATGACAGCCGTGAAAAAGTTGTGCTGCGCGAGATTTTGTCAGCGCGAGATTTTGGTGACAGCAACATGCGGTTGCCGCTGGCTCTGGGCAAGGATATCGGGGGCGATCCGGTGGTCGCGAACCTTGCAAAGATGCCGCACCTGCTTATCGCGGGGACAACTGGCTCGGGTAAATCGGTCGCGATCAACACGATGATATTGTCACTCCTGTACAAGCTGACACCAGAAGAGTGCCGGATGATCATGATCGACCCTAAAATGCTGGAACTCAGTGTCTATGACGGAATTCCGCACCTTTTGTCGCCAGTGGTAACAGACCCTAAAAAGGCAGTTGTTGCCCTGAAATGGGTCGTCGGCGAGATGGAAGAACGCTATCGCAAGATGTCGAAGATGGGTGTGCGCAACATTGAAGGGTACAATAGCCGGGTCCGCGAAGCTTTGGCCAAAGGCGAGATGTTCACCCGGACGGTGCAAACCGGATTTGACGACGAGACAGGCGAACCAGTGTTTGAGACGGAAGAGAACACGCCGGTCGCGCTGCCTTACATTGTCGTGGTCGTTGACGAGATGGCCGACCTGATGATGGTTGCGGGCAAAGAAATCGAAGCCTGCATCCAGCGTCTGGCACAGATGGCGCGTGCGTCGGGCATCCACCTGATCATGGCGACACAGCGCCCGTCGGTTGACGTCATTACCGGTACGATCAAGGCCAACTTCCCGACACGGATCTCTTTCCAGGTCACGTCAAAAATCGACAGCCGCACCATTCTTGGTGAAATGGGCGCCGAACAGCTGCTGGGTATGGGCGACATGCTGTACATGGCCGGGGGTGCGAAGATTACCCGCTGCCACGGTCCTTTCGTCTCGGATGAAGAGGTCGAAGAGATCGTGAACCATCTCAAGGCGTTTGGCGAACCTGATTACGTCAGCGGCGTGGTCGAAGGCCCCTCCGAAGATGCTGAAAGCAACATTGATGCTGTTTTGGGCCTCGGTGGAAACACCGATGGCGAAGACGCGCTTTATGATCAGGCAGTTGCCGTCGTCATCAAGGACCGTAAGTGTTCAACCAGCTACATTCAGCGCAAACTGGCAATTGGCTATAACAAGGCCGCACGTCTTGTGGAGCAGATGGAAGACCAAGGTCTGGTTTCTGCGGCAAACCACGTCGGTAAACGCGAAATTCTGGTGCCGGAGCAGTGATAATCGGAGCTAAATCGCAAAATCACAGCCATTGATATCGTATAGCGGGGTGATAACCCCTATCTCACAAGATACCAATAGTGCTGTAAGGACCGCGTTATGAGCTTTTTTTCCCGTTGCCTCGCGATATGTGCGATCAGTTTGATGCCCACGATGTCAATGGCGGCAGAGCAGCTGAAACTTGCGGATATTTCAGCCTATCTGAACAGTTTGACGACGGTGAAGTCGAAATTTACCCAGATCAATGATGACGGGTCAATCAGTACGGGGCAGCTTTACATCAGTAGGCCAGGGCGCATGCGTTTCGAGTATGACCCGCCTCAGGAGGCTTTGGTTATTGCAGCCGCACAGGCCGTCTACATCATTGACGGTAAATCCAATCAGCCGCCCGAAACCTACCCGCTGCGTCGAACGCCGCTGTCACTAATTTTGGGCCGCAATATCAATCTGGGGCGTGCCAATATGGTCGAAAAAGCGGTCTTTGACGGCACATCAACAACCGTGACGGCGCGCGACCCTGACAACCCCGATAATGGTTATATAGAATTAACCTTTACCGATAACCCCACCCAGCTGCGCCAATGGGTCATCCATGACGCAAACGGCGGTAAAACGACCGTGATCTTGGGTGAATTTGAAACGGGCATGAACCTGCCGCGATCGCTGTTCAACGTGCAACGCGCGAGCCGCGACAGGTAGCGTTTAACCGATCAGACCACAGGTCGCCAATTGCGTCTGGTACAAGTCTGCCCGCGCATCCACCCGGTTTGCGACGGTCAACAGCCAAGACTTGCGATTGTAACTGCCGCGTGCGTATCCGGTATGCCCTTCGTGATAGGCAAGGTACTGGTTGCGCGCATCATGAAGCGGGATGCCGTTTTTTGCGCGACTGGTCACCATGTACCAGCCCATGAAGTCCGACGCATCCTTGATACGGTCGCGGCGTGCAAAGCGTTTGCCCGTGGCGCGTTGATAATCGTCCCATGTGCCGTCGAGTGCTTGGGAGTAGCCATAAGCGCTTGAGACGCGGCCCATCGGGATTACGCCAAGCGCGTATTTGTGTGGCGTGCGCGCGTTTCCAACAAAGCGGCTTTCCTGATGCATGGTAGCCATCTGGACGTGAACGGGCACGCCCCATTTGCGTTCGGTCGCTTTGAACGCGCGAAGGTATTCCGGGCGCTGTTCGACAATGCTGCACGCGTTATCAAGGTTGCGTGGCGCCGAATTGTAGCCGCCCCCACAGGAAGCTACCAAAAGCACGATTGCCATAGCGCGAAGAGTTCTGCTCATCTGCCTCTCTCGCATTTGTTTATTTGTTTTGAGTCAGTTTACCGCAAAAACGCGCAGAGTGAAATCACGATTTCTACAAAACGAACGCGAGTATTACCGGTAAGGCGGCAGCAGACATGAGCGTCGAAGCGACCACGAGGCCTGCGACCTCTTGGGCGTTTGCGCCGTATTTTTCGGCAATCATGTAAGAAGTTACAGCGACCGGTGTCGCGACCTGCAAAACCAGTACGCCAAAGCCTATTCGATCAAGCGCGAAGTATTCGCCGACATACCATGCAATTGCCGTACAGACCGCTAGTTTCAATGCGCTAAGTACGAAGGCTTTTGCGATGCCACTGGCTTCCAGTCGCGCCACGGCGACACCCAATGTGATCAGCATGAGCGGAATGGCCATCTGACCGATCAGCTGTAATGTGTTGGTTAGGAATACAGGCGTCTGCCAGCCTTGCCACAAAAAGAGCGTCCCTAACAGGGTCGCCGCCACCATCGGTTCGCGCAAAACCTTGCCGAAAGAGCCTTCTCCCGCGACCAGCCAGATGCCAAAGGTAAACGACCAGAGCGCCATGATCGCAAAAACGACAACCGCGTAGCTCAATCCAGTTTCGCCAAAAGCAAACAACGCCAGAGGCAAACCTACATTGCCCGTGTTGCCAAAGATAAGAGGTGCTGCGTATGTCCGTCTGTTCAGTCGCAAGATGCTGACCAATACCAGAAAAACAACTGTAACAAACGCGTAGGCAATAACAGCCGCTAAAGTCAGGCTAGTGAGCGCTGCGGGATCAATGTCTGCCTGCATCAAGGCTACAAAGATCAGGCAAGGCACCGACAGTGTCATTGCCAACTGCGTCACAAACCGGATTCGGTACTCCAACCCGGTTTTTACCCACACGAACCCGATCGCCGCCAAAAGGAATACGGGTGCTACAATTTCAAGCACTGTTAGCGTCAGGTTCACAGTCTGTTTCTCACTTTTCGCATCCGACCATTGGACAATCCCCACCTGTTCCGTCTACTAACGGAGACAAGGGGCTGCAATGTTATGCTAAGATCACGCGCAAAATATCATCTGGGTCAGGTAGTGCGCCACAAGAAACACCCGTTTCGTGGGGTCATTTTTGATGTCGATCCGCAATTCGCAAACACCGATGAATGGTACGAGGCGATCCCGGAAGACAACCGTCCGATCAAGGAGCAGCCGTTTTACCATCTGTTGGCGGAAAACGAGCAGAGCTACTACGTCGCATATGTGTCAGAGCAAAACCTCGTCGTGGATTATTCAGGAGAGCCGGTGGACCACCCGGATATACCCGACCTCTTCGGGCCGTTTCAAAACGGTTCTTACCCGCTGCACTTTCAGCTGAACTGATCCCTCAATACCCTAACGCACAGCCGTCCTTGCGCGGATCGCTGGCGCCCTCAAGAACGCCGCTTGGGTGAATTCGGATGGCCTGTGCGCCGCCGATAGCCGTATGCGGGATGCTAACCTCGTGCCCCAGATCGGACAGTTCCTGCCGGACGGTATCGCTGTAACCACGTTCCACCTGCATGTCACCAGCGTCGGAAAATGCACGCGGTGCATCGATCGCAGATTGGGGATCCATGCCGAAATCCGTCAGGTTAGAGACGAATCTGGCGTGGCCGTTGGGTTGATAGGCCCCCCCCATGACGCCAAAAGGCATGGTTACTTTGCCACTTTCCTGTAACATCGCAGGAATGATCGTATGCATGGGCCTCTTGCCGCCCTTCAACTCGTTCGGGTGGTCCTGTTCCAACGTGAAACCGGCCCCGCGGTTTTGTAGCAAGATCCCAAATTTATCAGATGCGATCCCTGATCCGAAGTCTTTGAAAATTGAATAAATCAACGACACCGACATGCCGTCCTTGTCGACAACGGTGATATAGATCGTGTCCTTGTGTACCATCTCTGTAAGCGGCGCGGCGGCAGGCATGACTTTGGTAGGGTCGATCAGTCCGGCGAGTTTCTCTGCCAGAGCAGGGTCGAGCATGTAATCGAGGCGGGTCATGTAATCAATGTCGCCGAGAAAGCGGTTGCGGGTGTCATAGGCCAGCTTTGCAGCCTCTGCTTCGATATGCGCGCGTTTGGTACCAAAGGGATCAAGCGCCCCGAGATCGAAATGCGAAAGGATATTCAGCATCAGAATGGCCGTAGCACCGTGCGAATTCGGCGGGTGCTCGACCAGTTCTATACCGTTGTACGTGCCTGTAATCGGCGTAACTTCCTCGCAGGCCGCATTGGCAAAGTCATCCAATGTGTGCACTCCGCCCGCCGCACGCAGGGTCGATACCATGTCTTCGGCAATCTCGCCGGTGTAAAACGCCTGTGCGCCATCCCGGCCGATCCGGCGCAATACTTCGGCTTGGCCCGGGGCGCGAAACAACTCGCCCACTTTAGGGGCTGCGTCATTGTGCAAAAAGTGTTTGCGGCCAGCGCCTTGCAGGTTATGCGCATAATTGGCCCAGTCAAAAGCCACGCGCGGCGCCACTGGTATCCCTTCTTCCGCATAGTGGATACTGGGCGCCAAAAGAGCGTCGAGCCCGAGCTTGCCAACGTGTTCCGACAAATGCGCAAACCCAGCAATTGCGGTAGGGATTGTGACCGCCTGAGCCGAAAAAACAGGGACAATTGTTTCGCCTGCGTCGCGGAGCTTGGCGGCGTCCTGTGCCGCGGGTGCGCGGCCAGATGCATTGAGCGCGCGCACGTCGTTCTGTCCGCCATGGGACCAAAGCACAAAGCAGTCGCCGCCGATCCCTGTCATTGCAGGTTCACACAAGCCCAGTATCACCGCGCCTGCAATGGCTGCATCCATCGCGTTACCGCCGCGCTCGAGAATGTTAATGGCGGTTTTCGCGCCCAAAGGATGTGAAGTCGCGCAGAGGCCATTGGTCGCAAATACTGCGGAGCGTCCGGGCAGGTGAAAATCGCGCATATGGGCTGTCCTTTTGCCGTGCTTGTGCGAGGCAAACTAGCAACCCGGTCGTGGATGTCCACGCATAGGGGTAGTTGATGTGGGGGGGAATGTCCTCGACGCCGCGCACTGGGTGGGGGCTATAACACGCGGCGCCGAGGGAAGCTATATGCAGCTACAAGAACAGGTATGACGTCGGAACAAGGCGGTAATGTGATCGGACCTAGGCGCTTTCACGATTTAATTGGGTAACATTAAGGCCAAGCCGCCATAGGTGCTAACAGCCAGTGAATATCAGATGCCGACCACAATACGCATCTTGAGAACGTTCTGGTTGCCAACCCGCTCGTAGGTCACGTCCTTGGCAAGGTTCTGGATGAGGAACCACCCGAACCCGCCTTCGGGCAGATCATCCAGATCGACTTCAAGGGATGCCAGTGTACCGGTAGGAAGCCTGCCGTCCGGCATCATTTTGCCTGTGTCTTTTATGAAAACGGTCAGGCCGTCGGGTTTCTTTGAACAGCGCATGTTGATTGTCCCGCCGTCCGGCTTGTCTGCATAGGCATGTTCGACAATGTTGTTGAGTACTTCGGCCATAACGAGCTCAACCGTGCCGGTCTCTTCAACTGTGAGATCGAGAGGTGCCAGCTTCTCCAGGACATGTTCCAAAGCTTCGCGAACGGCCATTTCACCGCTTTGAAAATCGTAGTCGAACACGATTGGTGCAGCGCTACCTTTGTCGCTCTGAGAAGTGGGTCGGATCATGATGCCTTCAATTCCGTCAATGCACCGTCAAGCGTTGGAAAAATCTTGAAAACCGTATCCATGCGGGTGAGTTCGAATACCCGTGCAACCGTCGGGGTCAGGCCGGCCAAGGCCAGTTGGCGTCGACCGCCGAGATGTTTCAGGGAGGCAACGATTGCGCCCAATCCGCTGGAGTCGATGAACTCAACACAGCTCAGGTCAAGGACGATCAAATCCGGGCCATCATCGGTGTTCTCACGCATGGCATCCTTGAACTCAATTGCGACTGCGGCGTCGATCCTCAATGCCTTGATTGACACAATGCGCAACCGGTCTTCTGTTTTGCTATCGATGTCCATAAAAACTCCGAACTCTATACCCCTTGCAGGCATTAGGGCCGAAGTCTTACAAAATCATTGAAACCAGATCGGAGACAGCAATGCACAAAGTACTGATAACCGGCGCCGCACGGACACCGATGGGCGGTTTCCAAGGTGATTTTGCGTCCCTTTCAGCTTCTGATCTCGGCGCAGTGGCCATTCAAGAGGCGCTCGCGCAGTCACAAGGGGCACCGGTCGAAGAGCTGTTGATGGGCTGTGTGTTGCCGGCAGGTCAGGGTCAAGCTCCGGCCCGTCAAGCAGGCTTTGCAGCCGGCCTCAGAGAAGAGGTACCAGCAACAACGCTGAACAAAATGTGCGGATCAGGTATGAAAGCGGCCATGATCGCGTTCGACCAGATCGCGCTTGGTGACAGGGAAGCGATGATCGCCGGTGGCATGGAAAGCATGACCAATGCGCCATACGTGTTGCCAAAGATGCGCGCAGGAGCGCGGCTCGGTCATGGGCAGGTGCTGGACCACATGTTTCTCGACGGGCTGGAAGATGCCTATGACAAAGGTCGATTGATGGGCACTTTTGCCGAAGACTGCGCCGAAACTTTCCAATTTACACGTGCGCGTCAGGACGAGTACGCGCTTGCCTCCCTGTCGCGCGCGCTGGCGGCCGAGAAAGCAGGCGCCTTCGAGAACGAAATAGCCCCGGTAGATGTCACCACACGCAAGAGCAGTGTGATCGTTTCAAGTGATGAGCAACCAAAATCCGCGCGTCCCGATAAGATACCGCAGCTAAAGCCAGCCTTTCGGGAGGGTGGCACGGTGACCGCCGCCAATTCGTCGTCAATTTCCGACGGTGCTGCTGCCCTGATGCTGATGTCTGCAGAGGCAGCCGAACGCCACGGCGCAACCGCCAGAGCATATATTGTCGGTCACGCAAGCCATGCGCAGGCCCCGGGCCTCTTCACTACAGCGCCCGTGCCTGCGGCGCAAAAACTCCTGAAAAAGCTGGGGTGGTCTCGTGATGACGTCGGTTTGTGGGAGGTCAACGAGGCTTTTGCCGTCGTGCCGATGGCTTTCATGCAGGAAATGAACCTGCCACATGACCGGGTGAACGTAAATGGCGGTGCTTGTGCGCTTGGGCACCCGATCGGCGCCTCAGGTGCACGGATTATGGTGACACTGCTCAACGCGATGGAAAAGCGCGACATTAAACGCGGCATCGCGGCAATTTGCATCGGCGGGGGCGAAGGGACGGCCGTCGCACTCGAACGACCCTGATGCTCTTTCATCTTGCCAGAAAAACTCTCGGGGGTCCGGGGGCAGACAGCCCCCGGGGCGCGACAGGAACAACACTATGAATGTCGATTACGACAACCTTTTGAAAACCATCGCCGCGCTGACCGAGGGTGAAACCGATCACGTGGCGCTCATGGCGACTGTCGCGTGCGAGGTACACCACGCCGATGAACGCTTCGACTGGACCGGATTTTACCGTGTGACAGCACCGGGGATCCTGAAAATCGGGCCTTATCAGGGGGGGCACGGCTGCCTCGTCATCCCTTTCTCCAAAGGCGTGTGCGGTGCTGCGGCGCGTACTGGTGAAACCCAGTTGGTGCCGGATGTAGACGACTTCGACGGGCATATCGCCTGCGCAACTTCCACGCGGTCAGAGTTGGTCATACCCGTTTTTGACCGCAATGCTGAGTTGATCGCAGTTTTTGACATCGATAGTGACCAGCCCGCTGCCTTCACGGTGCAGGATGCAGAACGCCTGACGAAGTTGCTCGCATCAGTCTTCGCGCGCTGAGTTCCATCAGACAGCCCCGGTTTTCAAACCGCTCAAAGGATTTCGCGTGGGCACGGTGAAATTCTACTGGATTTTTTCATGCGACTCAGGCACCGTGAAAAAAACCGAAGAAATTTCACCGCATGGAACACAGCGTACCTGATCAACCAAAGACTTTAGGGGCCGACTTGCGTGCGTTGCGCAAGGCGCGCGGTGTAACGCTGGCCGACCTGGCTGACCGACTGGGCCGCTCTGTTGGGTGGCTCAGTCAGGTCGAGCGGGATAAATCTGACCCGTCGATCAACGATCTTCGCGACATGGCCAGAGAGCTGGGTGTGTCCCTGTCGATGCTGTTCAGGCATAGCGCCGCCCCAGCAGAAGAGGCAGGATTTGTGGTGCGCTGCGCGGCGCGGCGTCCGATCGGGTCCAAGATTGAGGGCCTCGTCGAAGAACTATTGTCTCCCGATCTGACCGATGATTTTGAAATGGTGCACTCGACATTCGCGCCGGGTGCAGCAATCGAAGAGGCCGTGATGCGTCCAACCCAAGAGGTCGGATACCTCTTGTCCGGACAGCTGAACATCGAAATCGATGGCAAAACCCACATCATCACGCCCGGTGACAGTTTCCGCATCCGCGGTGAACGGTTTCGCTGGTCTAACCCGTACTCGGATCCTGCTGTCGCGATCTGGGTCATTGCGCCGCCGGTGTATTGATGAGTTTCGAGGCTTGGACCATATTCGCTTTCTTCTGGCTCTTGTTTGTCACCACGCCGGGGCCCAACGCGGTGAACTGCATTCAAAATGGCATGTACTTGGGGTTTCGGCGCGCACTTGTAGGTGTTTTGGCAATACTGACACAGGCCAGCCTGTTTCTGGTTTTGTCAGCATTGGGTATCACTGCCCTTATCGCCGCGTCGCCGACCGGGTTTTTCATCGCAAAAATCGTTGGTGCAGGCTTTCTGGTCTATCTCGGTGTGCGCGGATGGATGATGGCCAACAAGCCCGTCACAGTATCTGACAAGCCCGCCAAACACGTCTATCTGCATGCGCTGGCCGTTGCCACGATCAACCCCAAAAGCGTTGCAGGATACCTCGCGGCGTTTTCGCAATTCGTACAACCCGACGTACCAATCTGGGACCAGATGGTCGTAATTGTACCTACTGCACTGACGCTGACGGCGCTCAGCTACACCGGGTATACTGCGCTGGGCGCCGGGCTTGGGCGCGCGGCTCTTGGCGCTGTGTTCCACGTCTCCATCCGCCGCTTGCTGGCTGCATGTTTCGTAATTTACGGCGTTCTTCTCGGCACAACCGCCACGCCGGGGAGGGCTTGAGATGATCAGGGGCAGCTGTCTTTGCGGCGCAATCAGGTATCAGGCTGTCGGAACCGTCGGTGCCCCGGCAGCCTGTCACTGTACCCAGTGCCGCAAGCAATCCGGCCATGTGTGGGCATCTGCGTATCTCGAGGATGGCACGCTGGAAATCTCGGGTGATGTGCGCTGGTTCCAGTCTTCGGACAAGGCCAAGCGCGGGTTTTGTCCAACCTGCGGCTCCGCACTGTTCTGGAAGCACGACGACGATGCTTTTACCTGCTTTTCAACAGGTTCGATAGACGGACCAACCGGGCTGCATCTGCGTGGCCACATCCATACCGCCGACAAAGGCGACTACTACACGATTTCGGCTGCTGAGCCACAAAGGGAGACCTAAGACATGGCAGAATTTCCAACGACAGCGCGGGTTGTCATCATCGGGGGCGGCGTTGTCGGCACCTCCACGCTCTATCATCTGGCGAAAGCCGGGTGGAAAGACTGCGTATTGCTCGAAAAGAATGAGCTTACAGCCGGCTCTACGTGGCATGCCGCAGGCAATGTGCCGAATTTTGCCGGATCATGGGCGGTCATGAATATGCAGCGCTATTCCGCTGCCATGTACCGAACACTGGGTGAAGATGTCGATTACCCGATGAACTACCACGTCACCGGTGCGGTGCGTCTCGCCCACACCAAAGAACGGATGCAGGAATTCGAGAAAGTTGCCTCGATGGGGCACTATCAGGGGCTGCAGATGGATATCTGCACGCCTGAAGAACTGCTTCAGTACAACCCATTCATGGAAACACATGATCTGATGGGCGGCATGTGGGATCCGCTGGACGGCGACATTGACCCTGCTCAGCTGACCCAGGCTTTGGCAAAAGGCGCGCGGGATGCGGGTGGCCGTATCGAGCGGTTCTGCCCGGTTACAGGCATCGACCGCGACGGGGATGAATGGATCGTAAAGACCGAAAAGGGCGACATCCGCTGCGCGTATGTGGCGAACTGCGCCGGTTACTATGCCCAGCGCGTCGGCGAGATGTTCAAACCCTTCGGCGGGCGTACGGTGCCGATGGTCGTGATGTCGCACCAGTACTTCCTGACCGAGCCGATCCCCGAACTCGAAGCGTGGACCAAGGAAAACGGCAAGAAGGTCGCGATGATCCGTGACGTAGATATTTCCTACTACCTGCGGCAGGAAAAAACGGGTTTGAATCTCGGACCCTATGAACGGAACTGCAAAGCGCATTGGGTGACACCTGACGACCCGATGCCCGAAGATTTCTCGTTTCAGCTCTATCCCGACGATCTTGAACGGCTGGAATTCTACATCGAAGACGCGATGGCGCGGCTGCCGCTCTTGGGAACATCAGGCGTTGGGCGCAACATCAACGGCCCAATCCCCTATGCGCCTGACGGCCTGCCGATGGTTGGCCCCATGCCGGGTGTGAAGAACGCATTTGAAGGCCATTCCTTTACCTTTGGCATCGCTCAAGGTGGCGGCGCGGGCAAGGTGCTGTCCGAATGGATCATGCATGGCGAAACCGAGCTTGACATGTGGGCGGTCGATCCGCGGCGCTATACCGACTACGCCGATCACGACTACTGCCTGTCAAAGGCGCTGGAAACATACGGCCACGAATACGCGATGCATTTCCCGCATCACGAATGGCCTGCCGGACGCGACAAAAAGCTGTCGCCGGTACACGACAAGATCTTGGCTGCGGGTGGGCAGATGGGGGCCTACAACGGTTGGGAACGTGCCAACTGGTTTGCCAAGGACGGCGACGACACCTCCGAAGAAGCGACCCATACATGGGACCGCCAAGGCCCTTGGGCGCCTCGTGTCAAAGAAGAGGTGGAAGCCGTGCGTGACGGTGTCGGGGTTCTGGATTTGCCGGGCTTTTCCCGGTTCAGCCTTGAAGGATCTGGTGCTGCGGAATGGTTGCGCGGCAAAATCGCCGGCGCGCTGCCGAAAGCAGGTCGCATGACGCTTGGCTATTTCCCCGACAGCCGTGGTCGCATCCTGACGGAAATGTCGCTGATACGGCATGCCGAAGATCACTTTACCCTGATTACTGCAGCAACCGCGCAGTGGCACGATTTTGAGGTGCTGGCCAAAGATCTGCCCGACGGAGTTAACCTGAGCGATCTGACGCGCGAATTCAGCACGCTGATTGTCACCGGTCCGAAGTCCCGCGCACTTTTCGAAGAGATCGGAACAGAGGCCGATCTTTCACTGGGATGGCTGACGCATCAATCGGCCACTGTGGCCGGCATCCCGTGCAAGCTTGCGCGGGTGTCGTTTGCTGGCGAGCTGGGCTGGGAAATCCACGCGCGCAACGATGCAATCCCTGCGCTTTATGACGCTGTGATTTCCGCCGGTGCTGTTCCGTTTGGCATGTATGCACTCAACTCGATGCGCATGGAAAAAGGCTACCGAGCATGGAAAGGCGACCTGTCAACGGATTATTCCCTGCTCGAAGGCGGGCTTGAACGGTTCGTCAAGCTCGACAAACCGCAGGATTTTCCCGGTAAGGCAACCCTGCTCAACGAAAAGCAACAGGGCAGCAAAAAGCGTTTTGTCACACTTGTCGTCGACGCGGGCGAGCAGGACGCGCCTTATATGTCCCCTCTCTATCATGGCGATGAGGTGGTTGGTGAAACCACATCCGGTGACTGGGGCTACCGCATCGACAAGTCTATCGCCCTTGGCATGTTGCGGATTGATCTGACCGCCCCCGGAACAGAGATCGAAGTTGAAATCTACGGGCAGCGCCGCAAGGCGACTGTCCAAAAAGACCAACCGCTGTGGGATCCGCAGAATGAAAGGCTCCGCGCATGACACGGATAACGCTGCTTGACGGTGGCATGGGGCAGGAACTGGTTCACCGAGCGGGGGATAAACCTACGGCATTGTGGTCAACGCAGGTCATGGTGGACCACCCGGGCATGGTCGAAGGCGTGCACCGCGATTTTTTTGAGGCGGGTGCCACTGTTGCCACGACCAACACCTACGCGATACACCATGACCGCCTCGAAGGCACCGGTCTCGAAGACCAGTTTGGCGACCTTCATGATCGCGCTCTGGCCGAAGCAACCGCAGCCCGTGCGGCCCACGGCTCCGGGCGCATCGCCGGTTCGATTGGACCATTGCGGGCGAGCTATCGGCCAGACCTGCATCCCGATCAGGTGGTGGCGGTGCCGCTTTTTTCTGAAATCGCAGACCGGATTGCGCCGGGCTGTGATTTGCTGATCTGCGAGACAGTGGCATCTATTGCACATGCTCGCGATGTACTGGCAGCGGCAAAACAGACTGGACTTCCCGTCTGGCTGGCCTGCACCGTCAATGACCGCGATGGAACAAGACTGCGCTCCGGCGAGCCCGTGAGCGATCTTGGTGACGTGGCGCGTGCGGCAGATGCGGTCCTTGTCAATTGCTCCGCGCCCGAGGCGGTCACCCAGGCGTTGCCACTGATCGCGCCATTCGGCGTCCCCTTCGGTGGATATGCGAATGGTTTTGTCCAGATCAGCCAAGACTTTCTGAAAGCCAAACCAACAGTGGACAGCCTCGAACTTCGCAAAGACATGGGGCCCCGTGCCTATGCAGGGTATGTGATGGAATGGGTCGCTGCGGGTGCCACCATAGTGGGCGGATGCTGTGAAGTGTCCCCAGCGCATATCGCAGAGATCCACCACCGCCTGACAGCAGCCGGATATGACGTTGTCTGACACCGTGATGCTCTTTCACTTTGCCAAGAAAACTCTGGGGGGAGGTGCGGGCACCGCGCCGGGGGGCAAAGCCCCCATTACCCGTATTCCTCCTCCTGACTGCTTTAAGGAGACATCCGAATGACTTCCGTACCATCACACGCGCGCGTGGTTATCATCGGCGGCGGCGTAATTGGCTGCTCTGTTGCCTATCACCTGACCAAACAGGGTTGGAAGGACGTGGTGCTGCTGGAACGTAAACAACTGACGTCCGGGACGACGTGGCACGCAGCAGGCCTCATTGCCCAATTGCGCGCTACGGCGAATATGACCAAGCTTGCGAAATACAGCCAGGAACTATACGGCAACCTCGAAGCGGAAACCGGGGTCGCCACCGGTTTCAAGCGGGTGGGGTCCATCACCGTTGCCCTGACCGAGCACCGACGCGAAGAAATATATCGTCAGGCGGCTATGGCCCGCGCATTCGGTGTTGAAGTCGAGGAAATATCAACGCGCGAAGTGCAGGACCGCTACTCGCATCTGAATGTCGACGGTGTTACCGGCGCCGTCTATCTGGACAAAGACGGTCAGGGTGACCCGGCCAATATCGCACTGGCGCTGGCAAAGGGCGCGCGCCAGAACGGAGCGCGGGTGATCGAACGCACTTGCGTCACGCGGATCGCAAAAGAGGGGCGTCGGGTCACAGGCGTTGATTGGGCGCAGGACGGGCAAACCGGTCACATCAAGGCAGACATGGTTGTCAACTGCGGCGGCATGTGGGGCCACGAAGTGGGCCGCATGGCCGGCGTGAACGTGCCGCTTCAGGCGTGCGAACACTTCTATATCGTGACAGAGGCCATCGAAGGATTGACGCAATTACCGGTGCTGCGCGTGCCCGATGAATGCGCCTATTACAAGGAGGACGCGGGAAAGATGCTTTTGGGCGCCTTTGAGCCCAATGCCAAACCTTGGGGCATGCAAGGCATCCCGTCCGACTTTGAGTTCGATCAGTTGCCAGAGGATTTTGACCACTTCGAACCAATTCTCGAAAAGGCCGTCGACCGCATGCCGATGTTGGCCGAGGCGGGCATCCATACGTTCTTCAACGGCCCCGAAAGCTTTACGCCTGATGATGCGTATCATCTGGGATTGGCTCCGGAGATGGACAACTTCTGGGTCGCCGCCGGGTTCAACTCCATTGGTATCCAGTCTGCAGGCGGGGCTGGCATGGCGCTTGCCCAATGGATGGACGCAGGTGAAAAGCCCTTTGACCTCGGAGATGTGGACATCTCCCGCATGCAGCCTTTTCAGGGAAACAAAACCTATCTGTTCGAGCGGTCCAAAGAAACGCTGGGTCTGCTTTATGCGGATCACTTTCCCTACCTGCAAAAGGCAACAGCACGCGGTGTGCGGCGAACGCCGTTTCACCAGCACCTGCTCGACCGTGGCGCTGTGATGGGAGAACTCGCAGGCTGGGAACGGGCCAACTGGTTTGCAAACGACGGTCAGAAACCTGCGTATGAGTACAGCTGGCGGCGGCAGAATTTCTTTGAAAACGTCGCAGCAGAGCACAAAGCAATCCGCACAAACGTCGGTATGTATGACATGTCTTCCTTCGGCAAGATCCGCGTTGAAGGGCGCGATGCGGTGGCCTTCATGAACCACGTCGGGGGCGGGCAATATGACGTGCCCGTGGGCAAAATCGTCTACACACAATTCCTGAACCACACCGGCGGAATCGAAGCCGATGTCACAGTCACGCGCCTTTCTGAGACGGCTTTTCTGGTGGTCACTCCCGCAGCGACCCGGCTGGCTGATCAGACGTGGATGCAACGCCATATCGGTGAATTCAACGTGGTGATTACTGATGTCACGGCAGGTGAGGGCGTTCTGGCCGTTATGGGGCCCAATGCGCGCGCGCTCTTGCAAAAGGTCTCTCCTGCCGATTTCAGCAACGAGGCCAACCCTTTCGGGACGGCACAGGAAATTGAGCTTGGCCTTGGTCTGGCGCGTGTCCATCGTGTCACCTACGTGGGCGAACTGGGCTGGGAAATCTACGTGAGCGCCGACATGGCAGCCCACGCTTTTGAGGTTCTGCACGACGCCGGGCAGGATATGGATTTAAAGCTCTGTGGCATGCATATGATGGATTGTGCGCGCATCGAAAAAGGGTTCCGCCATTTCGGACATGACATTACCTGTGAGGATCACGTGCTCGAAGCCGGTCTGGGGTTTGCGGTCAAGACGGATAAGCCCTCTTTCATTGGGCGGGACGCAGTACTGCGCAAGAAAGAAGAGGGTCTGGCCAAACGGCTTGTTCAATTCCGTCTCACAGACCCCGAGCCGCTTTTGTATCACAATGAACCGGTTTTAAGGGACGGGGAGATCGTTGGCTATCTCAGTTCGGGGGCGTATGGTCATCATCTGGGTGGCGCCATGGGGCTGGGGTACGTCCCGTGCAGGGGAGAGACCGCAAGCGAAGTTCTCGCGTCGCGGTATGAGATCGATATTGCAGGCTCAAAGGTGCAGGCCGAGGCGTCACTCAAGCCTATGTATGATCCAAAGTCAGAGCGGGTGAAGGCGTAAGCTCAGGTTCCCCAAAGATCGGCCCGCCGCGCAAATTCATGCGGCGGGAGCCTCCGGCGGGAGTTTATTTTGCAAAGTGAGAGAGCCAAGGGCGCTCTGGTGTTCCTGGTCAAGGGGCTTGATGTTTGCAGGGTGATTTGCGAGCAGGGCGCATGGATGATATTTACACGCCCCCGGATACGCCGATTAAGATTTTGCACGAAGATGCAGAAGTTGTTTTGGTGGATAAACCCGCCGGGCTTTTGTCTGTGCCGGGCAAGGGGCCGCATCTGGCGGATTGCCTTCTGTCACGTCTGAAGGCTGTATTTCCTGATGTTCTGCTGGTGCACCGCCTGGATCGTGACACTTCTGGGGTTATGATTTTTGCGCTGACAGCCCATGCACAGAGGCATCTCGGGCTGCAGTTCGAAAAGCGGATGACACAGAAAACATACGTAGCGCGGGTCTGGGGCGTCCCGCAGCAAAAGACAGGGACGGTCGACCTGCCACTTATCGTCGACTGGCCCAATCGGCCGCGGCAGAAAGTCTGCCACGAGACGGGAAAACCTGCGCAGACTGACTGGCGTGTGCTTAAAGACGAGGGCGAGACTGCGCGGCTACGGTTGTCGCCTCGTACCGGGCGCAGCCACCAGTTGCGAGTGCACATGCGCGCGCTTGGCCATCCAATTCTGGGCGATCCGTTTTACGCCGACGGGCCCGCGCGCGCATTTCCGCGATTGATGCTGCATTCGCAGGAACTGCGCTTCAAACATCCCCAAGGCGGCCGGTCAATGAAAATGCGGGCTGCGGTACCTTTCTGAGTGCTTCGATTGCGAAGGCTTGACATGATACCGTTTGGTACTCTATTAAATGATACCTTCTGGTTTCACATGGGGATTCGATGCATCACGATCAGACCGTTTTTCGCGCGCTTGCAGATCCGACCCGACGCGACATTTTACGCATACTGAAGTCGCGTGATCTGACCATCGGCGAGGTTGCTCAAAACTTTGATATAACCCGCGCCGCGGTGAAGAAGCATTTGACAGTTCTGTCTGACGGTGGGCTCATCACCGTGCGTACGCAAGGCCGAGAGCGTATTAACTCTCTGAACCCAAGAGGAATTCAGCCAGTTCTCGACTGGTTGGGTATTTTCGATGAATTTTGGACTGACCGCCTCTCGGCTCTTAAGGCGGCTATTGAAAAGGATAGCCAATGACTGACCCTGTGCTTCGTAAAACAATATTCCTGCGCGCGACGCGAGAGGAGGTCTGGGCGTTTCTGACCGAGCCGGACAAACTTGCAAAATGGTTTCATGCGCCCAAGGTGCCGCTGGCCCAAGGGCAGCCGTTGGAATTGTTTGGCACGACCAGTGGCGACCTGCTGATCTGGGGAGAAGTGAGAGAAGCGCGCGCGCCCGAATATCTGGAGCACACTTTTACCGTCAAACCGATGGGACAGGCCGTCAGCGTTGTGAAATGGCGCTTGCGCAGTGTCTCGGGCGGAACCGAACTGGCGCTTGAACATTCCGGATTACCGTCTGCTGCAGAAGCGTTCGATCTCGTTCTTGCAATGGATCACGGTTGGGACAAGCATTTCATGCAGATGCGCGACGCCCTGCATCCTGTTCCCGCATAGGAAAAAGGCCCCCGACGGGGGCCTTTCGTTCCTGCGGCGATGCCGCTACTCCGCAGCCCATCCGGAAACGGCTTTGACCTCCAGGAACTCCTCGATCCCGAAAACGCCCCCTTCGCGGCCATTGCCTGATTGTTTGTAGCCGCCGAACGGAGAGCCTTTAGCGAACCCCTGGCCGTTGGTTTCGACCATTCCAGAGCGCAACCGCCGTGCCACGCGACGGCGCTTTTCGTCGTCTTCGGTCTGCACGTAATTCGTCAGGCCGTAGGGTGTATCATTGGCAATTGCGATGGCTTCGTCTTCGGTGTCGAAGGGAATAATCGATAAGACGGGTCCGAAAATTTCTTCGCGTGCAATGGTCATATCATTTGTCACATCTGCGAATACCGTCGGTTTCACATAGTAGCCGCGGTTAAGCCCATCAGGACGTCCAAGCCCACCTGCCACGAGGCGCGCCTCGCTCATGCCGGTTTCAATCAGAGCCTGAATTTTGTCGAATTGCGCCTTTGATACGACCGGACCAATGTGTTTTCCGGCCTCGGACGCGGGCCCGACATGGGTCGCCACAGCGGTTTCCGCTGCCATCTCGACAGCAGCATCGTAGCGTGATCTGTGCACAAGCATCCGGGTCGGCGCGTTACATGACTGCCCTGAGTTGCGAAAGCAGCGGATCGCACCGGCTTTGGCCGCTTTGGGATGTGCGTCTTCAAAGATGATGTTTGCTCCCTTACCGCCGAGCTCCAGGCTCACACGCTTTAGCGTGTCCGCCGCAGCCTTGGATATTGCGATGCCTGCGCGGGTTGATCCGGTAAAGCTGACCATATCGACATCGGGATGCGCCGAAAGTTGCGACCCAACACCCGCACCATCGCCGTTCAAAAGATTGAAGACGCCTTTCGGAAACCCCGCCTCATGCACGAATTCGGCAAACAACAGGCCAGACAGAGGTGCAATTTCCGAAGGCTTCAGGATCATTGTGCATCCTGCGGCCATTGCGGCCACCGTCTTGAGCACAATCTGGTTCATCGGCCAGTTCCACGGCGTGATAAGTGCACAGACGCCAATCGGTTCACGCAACGTCTTCTCAGTCGCTGTGAAATCCGTTTCGAATTCGAAAGCGTCAAAAGCTTCGAGGAACCCCTCGATATGCCAGCTTCCCGCGCCCACTTGCTGCGCGCGGCTCAATTCGATTGGCGCGCCCATCTCCATCGACATTGCCTGCGCCATTTCTTCCGCGCGGGATTTGTAAACTTCCATCAGTTTCACGATCAGCGCGCGCCGCTCTGCCTTGCTGGTCCGCGACCACGCTTCGAATGCGGCTCGCGCAGCGGCCACGGCGGCATCCGTATCCGCCTGATCCCCCAGCGATATGACCGCGCATTCTTCTTCGGTCGAAGGGTCGATCACCGAAAAATCACGCGCTGTCGCGGGTGCGACCCATTGGCCATCAATGTAAAACTCACGCTTTTCCTGCATGGGGTAACTCCTGTTGCGGGCGCGGCGCGCCCTATGTTGCGGCGCGCAGCATGCCTTTGCTGGTCACAGTGTTCAAGGGGGGGTGCAACGGCGCGCGTTTACGACTAGGACTCGTTGCGAAAGACAGCTTCACAATGGACCGGAGGATACCATGGCTTTGCGCATCAACGATACCGTACCAGATTTCACAGCCGAGACCGACCAAGGGACAATTCAGTTTCATGACTGGATTGGCGACAGTTGGGCCATTCTGTTTTCGCACCCCAAGGATTTCACGCCAGTATGTACAACGGAATTCGGTGCCGTGGCTCAACTGGCCGACGAATGGGAAAAGCGCGGCACCAAGGTGATCGGTGTTTCCGTTGACGGTGTGGAAGATCACAAGAAGTGGAAAGGCGATATCGAAGCCGTCGGTGGCGCAAAGGCAGGGTTCCCGATCATCGCAGACGAAGGTTTGGCAGTATCCAAGGCATTCGACATGCTGCCAGCCGAGGCCTACATGCCGGACGGCCGCACGCCGAATGACAGTGCCACGGTCCGGTCGGTTTTCATTATCGGGCCAGACAAGCAACTGAAGCTTAACATGACCTACCCCATGACAGTTGGCCGCAACTTTGCCGAAGTTTTGCGCGCGCTCGACGGGTTGCAGATGTCTGCCAAGGGTGTGGCAACACCCGCGAACTGGCAGGTTGGCGAAGACGTAATCATCCCTGCTGCTCTGTCTGACGAAGATGCCAAAGCCAAATTCGGCGAGTTCGAGACTGTTTTGCCCTATCTGCGCAGAACAAAAGCCCCCGAATAATCTGACAAGGAAGGGGCCGTAGGTATCGGCCCCTTTTTATCTCGCCGATGAGTAGTTTTTTCAAATTAGACACGGGCCAACTGCGCAACTTCGATGCAGTTCTTGGACCCGAGTGCGTGACGTTTGCAACCGGTACGTGGTCTGTTTTGCGGTCGCTCGCGACACATGCAGGCTGGTCGGGCGCTGTTACGGCGCTGATGCGGTCGGCATTCGCGCCCGCAACCGGGCAGCGCGCTCTGGTGCAAGGAAATCTTGACCGCAAACGCATTCGCTTGCCGCAGGTGTTCGGCAATCCGGTGGTCATGGCGGTCTATGGCTGGATCAAATCGACCCAAGCCGGGGTATTGAAAGCCGCTCTTGAGGCAAAGATCGCGGCTGAAAACCCTGAGGTAACCATTGTCTATAACGGGTCGGTCTACCCCGAGGCTGTGCTGGCATCGGTGAGCCGGGGGCGTCGTCGTGTTTTTGTCGAGGCGGGTTTCTTTCCCAAAACGCTTCAGATTGACCCCGAAGGATTGAACGGAGCCAATTCGGTTCCTCGCGATCCTGCGTTCTATCTGGATACGGATCAGGATTATGCAGCCGATGGTTTGCCTCAGGCGGTAAACAACCGCGCGTCCAAAGCCACGGGCGAGGGCGTCGTTGATTTGGAACCGGGTTATGTATTTGTGCCCTTTCAGGTGCCTTCCGACATGCAGGTCACGGTTCATTCCCCTTGGGTGCGTGACATGGAAGCGTTTCTGGATGTCGTGTTGGCCGCTGCAGAACGGCACCCCGACGACATTTTCGTCATCAAGGAACACCCAAGTTTCAAGCGATCCGTCAAAGGCCTCAGACCCACGCATCCACGCGTGATCTTTGCCAACGACAATGTAACGTCCGATCTGATCCAGAATGCGCGCGCTGTTGTCACGCTTAACTCGACCGTGGGTATCGAGGCCCTGCTGTTTGACAAACCGGTCATCACGCTGGGGCGCGCGTGTTACAACGTCGAGGGATTGGTTCTGCATGCAGACGGGCCGGATGCATTAAGCGACGCGCTGCGTGCGTCACAGAAATGGCGGCATGATGATCGATTGCGTCGCCAGTTCGTGGGCTTTCTGTGGAACAGCTATCTCGTGTCCGGGACTTACGATACACCGCCTGCTCATCTGAAAGAGATCATCCTTGGCAAGGCGAGGGATTAGCGACTGTCCCAGTCCTTTGCTTCGGCCTGCACAGTAGGGCGCAGCATCTCCTGCAAACCGGTCTGGAATACTTCAGCGCGCTGGCGCATGAATTTTTCCTCGCGGTTCTTTTTCAGGATTGGCGACCGAAGCTCGCGCAGAAAAACGTATGGATGGGCATTGAGAAAATAAATGCCGACTTTGCTGCGCTCAAGCACATCCGTTCTCGCGGCCTGCCAGCCGGGATCGCCGGGGGCCAGATCTTTGAGCGGGGCAAAGACGTTTCGCATAATGTGATCTGATCCAAGCTGGCGCTTGGCAACTTCGTAGAGCTCGGAATCCGTCAATGCGGCGTAAGCGTCGCGCACCTGCTGCGCCTCATACAATCCGCTGGCAGAGAAACCGCGCTGGGTAAAATAAGCGGTCAGTTTGATTTCGAACTGACGAATGATGATGCGTTTCGATCCCTGAAACATCGGCATTTTGCGCCAATAAGCGGCGAAAACCTCTGATGCGGCCAAGTCTTTACTGAAGCGGTAGAAATAGGAATGAAGGTGCCAGTGTCGGGTTTTACGGCTCTTTTTCGTATAGTAGATCCCGAACACATCTGTTTCAGCGGCGCGGGCGCGATCAATCAGATCGCAATCATCGTAGAGCGGGAACCAGATGCTGTCGTTAAGCAGGAACAAGTTGTCAAAAGGCAGCCCTGCTTTCTGAATGTGCATCAGGGCATCACGATACCCGCCAAAATCATACCCGAAATTGGGGCGGCAAAGTATCAATCGCGTTTTCTGCTTTAACTTGGCTTTGTCCGCATCCGACAGGGGCGCATTCGACACCACCAGCGGCCCGACACCACTGGCGATCAGATGATCCAGTTGTTCGTAAGTGGATTGCAAGACACCGTCGGGTTGGTAGATCAGAATGACAGCCAGATCGGCAAGGTCAGCGACGTGTCCTTCCGTTACGCGAACCTGTGGTTTGAGAAACCGATCATAGTAAAGCCGGTTCACCGGCCCCATCGCGAACAGGCGCGCTTCGCTGATCTGGGTCCAGACGCGGGCAACCTCGCGTTTTGCTTTCCACCAGTTTGCCATCTAAACGCACACCCCATGATCGCGCTGTACAGTGCCATCGCTTTAGCAGGCTTTTGGCGAAAGTATAAGCGCCTGCGCCCGCGTTTCGACCAACAAAAAAGGCCGCTCGCACGGGCGAACGGCCTTTCTTTCAGAGTAGGCGTAACGGCTTAGCCGTCGGCTTTTTCTTCTTTTTTGATCTCTTCGCCGGTTTCCTGATCGACGACTTTCATCGACAGGCGGACCTTGCCACGGTCGTCAAAGCCAAGCAGTTTGACTTTGACTTCCTGACCCTCTTTCAAGACATCAGAAGGGTGGTTGAGGCGGCGGTTTTCGATCTGGGAAACGTGTACCAGACCGTCCCGCTTGCCGAAGAAATTCACGAATGCACCAAAGTCGACAATCTTGACGACTGTACCGGTGTAGACCGCGCCTTCTTCAGGCTCTGCCACGATCGAGTGGATCATGTCATAGGCTTTTTGGATCGAGTCGCCGTTCGGGCTTGCGATCTTGATTGTGCCTTCATCGTTGATGTCCACTTTCGCGCCGGAAACTTCGACGATCTCGCGGATGACCTTGCCGCCCGACCCGATCACTTCGCGGATCTTGTCGGTTGGGATCTGCATCGTTTCGATGCGCGGGGCGTGGACAGAGAAGTCAGATGCACCGGAGAGAGACTTGTTCATCTCGCCCAGAATGTGCATCCGGCCTTCTTTGGCCTGAGCCAAAGCCTTTTCCATGATCTCAGGCGTGATGCCCGCAACCTTGATGTCCATCTGCAGCGAGGTAATGCCGTTCTCGGTACCCGCAACTTTGAAGTCCATGTCGCCGAGGTGATCTTCGTCGCCCAAGATGTCGGACAAGATCGCGTAGGATCCGTCGTCTTCAAGGATGAGGCCCATCGCGACGCCGGCTACGGCGGACTTCAGCGGCACACCAGCGTCCATCATGGACAGAGAACCGCCACAGACAGAAGCCATGGAAGAGGATCCGTTGGACTCGGTGATCTCAGAGACCACGCGAACGGTGTAGGGGAAATCCGTCGCCGCTGGCAAAACCGCCTGCAACGCGCGCCATGCCAGCTTGCCGTGGCCAATTTCACGACGTCCGGGAGGGCCCACGCGACCCGCTTCGCCAACCGAGTATGGAGGGAAGTTGTAGTGCAGCAGGAAGTTGGATTTGAAGTTGCCATGCAACGCGTCGATGAACTGCTCATCGTCGCCGGTGCCGAGGGTCGTAACCACAAGGCCCTGCGTCTCACCACGTGTGAACAGGGCAGAGCCGTGTGTACGGGGCAGCAGACCTGTTTCGCAAACGATGTCGCGGATTTCGTCCGTCTTGCGGCCATCGATACGCTTGCCGGTTTTCACGACATCGCCGCGCAGGATGGATGCTTCGAGACCTTTCATCGCCGAGCCGAGGTTGGGATCTTCCAGTTGCTCTTCGCTCAGCGCTTCCATGATTTTTTCGCGGGCTGCGGCAACGGCTGTTGTCCGCTCCTGCTTGTCAGAGATCGCGAATGCCGCGCGCATGTCTGCCTCGCCCGCTGCCGCAACGGCACTGGACAGGTCAGAGTAGTCTGCCGGCTGGAAGTCAAACGGCTCCTTGGCGGTGTCTTCGGCCAAAGCGATGATCAGGTCGATTACGGGCTGGATCTGTTCATGCGCAAAGTTTACGGCGCCCAGCATTTCTGCTTCGGTCAACTCGTAAGCTTCGGACTCGACCATCATCACAGCGTCTTTGGTTCCCGCGACTACAAGATCAAGGCGCTGATCCGGGTTCAGGCGCAGGTCCTGCATGTCGTCGACAGTCGGGTTCAGGATGTACTCGCCATCTTCAAAACCGATGCGCGCACCGGCGATTGGGCCCATGAACGGTGCACCGGAAATTGTCAGCGCGGCAGAGGCTGCAATCATCGCGACGATGTCCGGGTCGTTGACCAGATCGTGGGACAGAACGGTACACATCACCAGCACTTCGTTTTTGAAGCCGGGAACAAACAGCGGGCGGATCGGACGGTCGATCAGGCGGGCTGTCAGAGTTTCTTTTTCTGTCGGGCGCGCTTCACGCTTGAAGAAGCCACCGGGCACTTTGCCTGCGGCATAGTATTTCTCTTGGTAATGGACAGTCAGCGGAAAGAAATCCTGACCGGGCTTTTGCTTTTTGGCAAAAGTTACGTTGGCCATCACGCTTGTCTCGCCCAGTGTGGCGATTACTGAACCGTCCGCCTGACGGGCAACTTTTCCTGTTTCCAGTGTCAGCGTTTCCTCGCCCCACTGGATTGATTTTTTCGTTTCGTTAAACATCTACGTTTCCTGTTTCGGCCCTCGGGCCATTTGCATAGGGGGCGTATTCCCCCTGACCTCGGTATCTTCTTTGTCAGGCGCTGAGGTCCGGGCGCCGGCTTTCAGATGGCGGCGGCATACACGACATGGCGGCTTTTGGAAAGAGAAGCTTCAGTCTTTCATCCACGGCTTGGCAGGTGGCGATCTGTAGCTTGGGGCGTCGTCGGGAAACATGTCTAGCGTGCGCATGTCGCCTTGTGCCCTGTCGAACCGTCGCATCCACGGTTTATCCGGCGCAAAGCCGGTTGCCGGTTGCCATTCAAAGTACCCCAGAGCACCTGACGCGGGGATTGGCGTGATCGCCCGCGGATCGGCGAGCAGGAGCCCGGCATCGCCCCCGAACCATTCACTGTCAGATTCTGTAATTATATCAGTGACCTGAACGGTTCCAATGAGACCCCCGCGAACCAGTTCATCAGGGCGCGGACACCTGACGCCATGCCGCGCGAGACGCCACTGGCCGTACCGGTATTCCGCTTCGGACATGCCACTGGCCGCGTGGATGCAGATGTGTCCCGGACCCATGCGCCCCGCCGGTATCGAACCCATGGAACGGTTTTCGATCACCTTGCCGCCGTTTACGATCGCCCATGCCCACGGTTGGCGCACGGAGAGAGCGAGAGGTGGCAGGCCGGTCATCTTCAGCCCTGTGCAAAGGCCGCCAGCGCCACCACAAGCAGCATGGACGCCGCCATCGCAATATTGATCACACGTTGTTTGCGATGCGGCAGGTTCATGCGCCGCAGGCTGATACCGGCCCAGAGCCACGCAAAGTGGATCGGGATCCAGATGGCGTTGACGACAATAAACTTCAGAATGATTTCGAGGGTGTAGTTGTCGGGCAAGAACTGAAAGCCGGTAAAGAGCGCGGTGTTGACCGCATAGGCCTTGGGGTTGATGGCCTGCAGCAGTACCCCACCGGTAACACCTGGTGGGTGGGCACGTTCGATAAAGGCCAGTTTGCTGCCTGCGAAAGCGATGCGCATCGCAAGATAAAACAGATAGGCGATAGAGGCGAAGAAGAGCACGGTACGCAGACGCTCATCCGCAAAAAGGATCGCCGTCAGGCCGCTGACAATCGCAAGGCATACAAGGTTTGTGCCAATGAAAAGGCCGGTGACATAGCGCGTGCCCGCGCCCGCACCAAAGGCTGCGCCGACCCCTGCTGTCGAGAGCACACCGGGCCCGGGGGTGATGATCAGAAAAAAGACAGCGGCGGCAAAGGTCAGCATGAGGCCACTCAATCAGGCTCCGGTCGGAGGGGCAAGCAACATCGCCCGACCTGCGCTCGGCGCGGGTTTTCGAAACCTTTGCGCAACGCGCGCCGGGTAGTTTTCACGCAAGGGCGGGAATCACCCGTTAAGCCTTGTTTTGTTGGGAAATGCGGCATCGGTGTAACGTCGGTATTGCGTCGGTGCCTTGTCGGCACTGGTCGTGGTTAACAGCGCGTACGCCGGAGTTCGTTACCCAAATGTGCATCACACGCCCGCAAGCTGAGGCATCAACACACCGCGCATGTGGTGACAGATGAGACTGAGACGGATCTTGCCCTTTGCAGAGTCGGGTATTGTCCGGGGCACTGGAACAAAGACACGCGGCCGGACTGGCCGCGGAGCGGGTTGTTTATGGTCTGCACATAAAGCTTAATAAGTTTGTTGCGCTCGTTACCGATCGCAATTTGCGCGCAGAAACAGTTGAGAGACAGATCGAAAAATCCGGCGACATTTGAAAAACGCTGGCTCCCAATTCCGACAGGAACCAATGATGAAAAAGCTGATCGATGCTACCCTCGGAAAATGGTTCCGACACTTCTTTTTCGTCTTGGTGCGAACCTATTATGCGCTGTTTTACAACATCAGTTGCGCAAACAAGCACTTGCTTCAGGACGCGCCGGGAACCCTTATTCTGGCGACACATGTCAGCCGACATGACGGGCCGCTTATTGCTGCGATCCTGTACACGACCATGCGCATAAGACCGACCGTTCACTACGACGAATACCACAACTGGAAGCAGTGGTTTCCGATGTATGTTGCGGCGGCCATTCCTATGAGTTCTCCGACGTCATGGCCGGAGGAAAAACGGCGGGAACGAAAAGAGCATACGCTGGGTGTCATCCACAAGGTGCTGGCCAATGGTCATTCGGTTCTTCTTTTTCCTGCGGGGAAGGTCCGCAGACAAAAAGAGGAAGTCATCTCGCCGAGGCTGTCTGGCGTGCGGGATATTCTGCGAAGGGAACCGAACACGCCGGTTATGTTGCTAAAATTGGACGGGCTGGGGAAATTCCAGTTTGCAAAATACGATGGCTTTTGGAGTTTTCTGGGGATCAAAAAAGGCCGGCGACACGTCAGCATTCACATCGCGCGGCTTACGGACCTTGATCCGGAGGCCGACCTCGCGGAGTTCAACCGAAAGCTCGAAAGTCTTCTCAACCAATAAAGCAGCGCGATTGCGGGAATTGGAGCGCGCGCCGTGTTTGGCAGGGCTTTTAAGGCTGGCCGTTTCAACCCGTCACCGCTCCGAAATCCCCGCCCCCGATCCAGCCAATGCTGAATCGGAGGAGAGCAATGTTTTGGTTGCGCCGCCTAGTCGTCGGTTGTGGTGATGGCCTTCCACAGAACCGCGCCGATAACAGCACCCAGCATGGGCGCCACCCAGAACAGCCACAGTTGGGCCAGCGCGGGGCCATCGGCGAAGATGGCCACGCCAGTTGAACGGGCAGGATTAACCGAGGTGTTGGTGACCGGAATCGAAATCAGGTGGATCAGGGTCAACCCCAGACCGATCGCAATGGGTGCAAATCCTGCCGGTGCTCCTTTGGAAGTCGCGCCCAGAATTATGATCAGGAAAAAGCAGGTGAGGACAATTTCGATGACAAGGCCAGACATCATCGAATAGCCCTGCGGAGATGCCGCGCCGTATCCGTTCGAGGCAAAACCGCCAACGCCGCTGAAGTCCGGAGACCCGGCCACGATGACGTAGAGAACGACTGCGGCCAGAGTTGCGCCGACGACCTGTGCGGCCCAATAGGGCAGGAGTTCTTTGCTGTCGAACCGGCCAGCCACCATCAGGCCAAGCGATACGGCCGGATTGAAATGGCCCCCTGAAATGTGACCCACGGCGAAGGCCATGGTCATTACGGTCAGACCGAAAGCAAGGCTTACGCCTAACCAGCCGATTCCAACATCGGCGATGCCAGCGGCTAGAATAGCGCTCCCGCATCCGCCGAATACAAGCCAAAAGGTTCCGAACAACTCGGCGAGCAGTTTCTTTGTCATTGAAAATTCCCCCATAGAAATTGGCAAAAGGAGCGTGCCACTGTGCCGGAAAGATGCAGCAGTCGTTAATCTATGACAATGAAAATATGGCTCTTGGGGGTTTTGATCTGATCAGAACTGGCTGTGGCAGCAGCGTGTGGCGGGGCGCAATGTCAAACTATGACCAAAAGGGCGCAGGCTGTCGGACCGAGACACGCCATTTTCGGGGGGGTGCGTGCGGTGACAACCAAAACGGAGAAACAATTTGGGCGAATGACTGCTTTGCGCTTTTTTGACTGGTGATCTTGAGCGGGCAAATGCCCGCATTTGATCTTGACAAAAACGTGGTGCCTTCCAGTTATGTGGGTATGGAATTCGGCCTTTGACAGGCCGTGGGAATGCCCAGTAATCGAGAAAAACCTATATTTCGCAGACTGTTACAACAGATAGGCCTTTAATCATGCTTCGTTCTTTTTCAGTGATCATCAGCTTGATCGTTATTTGCTTTGCCAACCTGGCAATCGCGTCGGAAACCCCTAACCCTGCCGCTGTTTTTTGCGTTGACCAAGGCGGGACGTATCGCATCGTGGACGAGGCCGATGGCCAGCGCGGCGTCTGCACCCTTGCGGACGGGAGCGAGGTTGACGCATGGGCGTATTTCCGCGCTGAGCATAGTACTGAAGACAAAGGTGATGGCGTGACACAGTTGGGTAATCCGGCAGCAGCGTTCTGTGTTGCCGCAGGTGGCAGCTATTCGGTCGTGGACGAGGCCGATGGCCAGCGCGGCGTCTGCACCCTTGCGGACGGCAGTGAGGTTGATGCCTGGGCGTATTTCCGGGAGCAACATGCATCGGCTGTACAAGACAGTATTGCACCTGTTTTTGCCGACCGTATTTGGGTGGGTGGGCCGATCCTGACCATGGTCGATGAGGCGATGCGGGCGGAAGCGCTGGCGGAAAAAGACGGTGAGATTATCGGGGTCGGCGATGTTGATCGCGTGATGGCCTTTCAAGGCCCCGAAACCAAGGTCATCGATCTGGCGGGTCGTACGATGATCCCCGGCTTTGTAGATGCCCACGGTCATGTATTCATGATCGGTATTCAGGCGCTTTCGGCAAACCTATTGCCTGCGCCTGACGGCACGGTAAATGACATTCCCGCATTGCAAAAAGTGCTGCGCGACTTTGCCGAAGCCCAGCCGGACCGTGTCGGTGCGGCGGGGTTGATCCTTGGTTTTGGCTATGACGATGCGCAACTTGCAGAGCAGCGCCATCCGACCCGGGATGAGCTTGATGCGGTTTCAACGGATATTGCGGTTTATGCCGTGCACCAGTCTGGCCATCTTGGCGTGGCCAACTCCAAAGCGCTGGAACTTGCTGGTATCTCTGCTGATACACCGGACCCCGCGGGCGGTGTTATCCGGCGGCGCGAAGGCAGTATGGAGCCCAACGGCGTGCTTGAAGAGAACGCCGCCACGATGGTGATCGGCGGGCTGCTGGGTGGATTGGATGAAACCGCCAACCGCGCGGTATTCCGGGCCGGTCTCGAACTGATTGCAACCTATGGATATACCACCGCGCAAGAGGGGCGTTCGGTTCCTGTTGTCGCGGACCTGATGCAGGCGGTGGCGAGTGAGGAAGGGCTGGACATAGATGTGGTCACCTACCCTGATATGCTGGTGGATCGCGCATATATTCTGGAAAACCAGTCCCTGAGCTATACCGACCGTTTCCGCGTCGGGGGCGCAAAGCTGACCATCGATGGCTCGCCCCAAGGGTTTACGGCGCTGCGCGACCGCCCCTACTTTGATCCGCCCGAAGGCTTCCGGGCCGATTATGCGGGTTACTCTGCTGCTTCGAACGATCAGGTTTTTGAGGCCGTTGACTGGGCGTTCGAAAACGATGTGCAGATTCTTGTGCACGCCAATGGTGAAGGAGCGTCGGATATTCTGATCGGCGCCGTCGACACTGCAACAAAAAAGCACGGGAACACCGACCGGCGACCTGTCCTGATACACGGGCAATTCATGCGAGAAGATCAGGTGGACGCCTACAACCGCCTTGAAGTGTTCCCGTCGTTGTTTCCCATGCACACATTTTACTGGGGTGACTGGCACCGTGACCGCACGGTTGGCCCTGCGGCTGCCGACAACATCTCGCCCACCGGATGGGTGCGTGAACGTGGCATGATGTTTTCCAGCCATCACGATGCACCGGTGGCTTTTCCTGACAGCATGCGCATTCTTGACGCCACAGTGACCCGCCGTTCACGATCCAATGATATCATCGGTCCGGCGCAGCGCGTTGATGTGCTGACGGCACTCAAATCCCTGACAATCTGGCCTGCGTATCAACATTTCGAAGAAGATCGCAAAGGCTCGCTGGAGCCGGGCAAGCTTGCTGATCTGGTGATCCTGTCGCAGGACCCCACGGCCATAGACCCGGAGACCCTGGATACCGTTGAAGTGCTCGAAACGATCAAGGAAGGCCGGACGATCTACAACGCCAGCACCCGGGAGGGGCGTCTGAACTACCGCCCGCGCAACGACGGTACGGACCCTTATGCGGGTTTCCTGCGTACGTTCACAGTGTCACACGAAATGCAGGGTGCTCAAAGATCGTTCAGCGCGGTACGCCCTTCGGTTTTTGCAAATGCTCCGCATTCGGGTGCCTGTGTGGCGCGCACTTTGACCGATATCATCACCGCTTCGCTTGTGACGGATACGTCCGGCGAAAAGTAGCGGGAGGCTGAATGTCGAAGGGATGCAGACCGGTTTCCGATGCGAGCGCCGTCTGCAGGCCCATCGTGGCGGATATTGAAACGACGGTTTTGTGGTTTCTTTTCGCAGCGCCCACAAAAAAACCGCGCCGTTGACAGGCGCGGTTTTCGAAACTCGGTATTGGTCGCTGGTTAGCGGCGCAGGCCGAGGCGTTTGATGAGGTCTTGATAGCGGGCCTCGTCTTTGCCTTTTACGTAGTCCAGAAGCTTGCGGCGCGTGGCGACCATCTTCAGCAGACCACGGCGGCCGTGGTTGTCTTTTTTGTGCTCTTTGAAGTGCTCTGTCAGTGTCGCGATGCGCGAGGACAGAATGGCAACCTGAACTTCAGGCGAACCGGTGTCGCCGTCTTTGGTTGCGTATTCCTTCATGATGCGGCTTTTTTCTTCAGCAGTAATCGACATCGGGGGCTCCTAATTTGTTGGTTTCGGTCAAGGCGCAGGCCGGGATGTCGTCCAGCACAGGCCCGTGGAGGTACCGCGTGCAGAAAGGATTCTCGCAAGCGATGGGGGCGTATAGGCAAGAATGCCTGAAATGGCAAATGGTTTTCAGTCTCTTTCGATCAGCGGTATGGGCTGCTGTTTCTGCGAGGGCTTGAGACCGGCGATCAGCGCCGAACTCAGCGCCACCAGCGCAATGTCGGCGAGAGTCAGCCCCGGCTCTCCGTGGATCTCTGCCAGCGGGGCGCCGTTCATCTCGACATGTACCACATCGGGGTCGTCGGGGTCGGCGGAGACGGCCACTTCCGGCTCTGCCGCACCTTCTGCCATGTCGTCCCAGACCAGCACCAGTTGTTCATCGCGGGCTGCGTAGTCGATGATTTCCGGTGTTTCGGCCTGCGTGATCCAATCGCCTGCCAGCGGCATCTCTTCGACCGTGCGCTCTAAGGCGACGGGCGGCTCTGGCGGCATCGGGGCAAAGGGCGCAACATCATCTTGGGCGGTATCATCACCGGGCACATCAAAACCGCTGCCGCCTTCGGCATAGAGCATGTCGTCATCTGTGATGGTGTCATAGAGGATGGCGTCCTCTTCACTGTCTGAAAGACGCTGGTCTGTCGCCGGAGCGGCGGGTGCGCCGTAGGCAGAGACATGATCCAGCAGGTTGCCCGCGTCATCCACGTCTGGGTCGTGATCGATAAAATCGTCTTCGTCGTCGTCGGGCTGCTGCAATTGCACCACGGCAATTGATGCCGCGCCCATGCCTACTAGCCCCATCAATCCTGCCAGCCACAACATTTGAAACCTCGATACCGATGCCCACCGGCTTTGCGCTATCAGAGAAACACCAAGGTTCGGTTAACTTTTGGCCGGCGTTGTCCAGACCTCGGGCAGGTGTGCGTAGGGCACATAGAGCGGGTGGCGGGGGTGCCCGTGTTTGGTCAGCCCGAGGTGGTGGAGCGTCACGCCCGCGTTTGACAGCAGCCGTGCAACGTCAGGTCCGCGCGCGCGGTGGCTGGCGTGACTGCCCCATGCGGCGATCACAAGGCTGGCCTGCTGCGCGGCTGCGGTGATGATTTCATCATTGCGCGGGCCTACCGGCTCTGCCGCGCGGCGCATGGCGTGGGGGTCGGTGTCGCGCCACGCAAAGATGTTGGTCACGCTAAAGCCGCCAAAGCCCATGGCGCGTGCGCGGCGTTCGCAGCGCTCGACCGTCGGGTCGTTTCTGAACTCGTCTGCGCGGGACGGGTTGAGCATGATGAAGTTCACTGTGTCCTTTGTGCCTGCCCAGTGTCGGGTCAGCTGGTAGCGATAGAGGCCGCAGTCGGAAAACTGCGCCTCGGAGCGGGTTTGGTCTGTAGCATGGTGGCGGATATCCATGGCCGGCTGAGATGCCAGCCCGCAGCCGCCTTTGCAAGTCGCGAGATCAAGCCCAAACCGCGGACGAGAGAGACCTGCAAGGCGGGTTGTTGCGGGCCGTTACCCGATTGCGACGCTGCGCGGTCTGGGCAGGTCGAGCACGACGCCGCGCGTTTCAAGGACCGCTGCGGCCACGAGCGCGTAGACCACATGGCCCCACAGAGCGACCCACGTGATGCCGGTAAAGCCGAGGAACGGCTTCATGCCTGCGACGAGGTGCGCCATGCCGTAAAGGGCAAAGGCCCAGAGGGCGACGCCGTATACCACAGCAGTCACGCCCCAGTGCAGACCGGGCAGGATGCTGCGCTGCACGGGGCGCGCGATGGCATAGTAGCCGATGACGTAAAACAGCAGGCCTGTCATGCTGTGCAGCAGGTAGGCCGCACCGGCGGGGTTTGCGCCGAAGGTTGCCTTTAGCGTTGCGCCGGCGAGGCCCACCGGGGCGAGTTTGGCATAACCGAAGAGCGGGCTGAGCGCTTGTCCGAAGGTATCGAAGGCCACGGTGGCGAGGGCGCCGGCGGCAATGATGGTGAAGGCGGTGTGTTTCATGGTCAGTCTCCTGAAAGGTGGCTCGCTGCGGTGTGTCTGACCACGATGTGTGCAGCCCGCGGCGACACTGCGAGGCTGTTCACGCATCGATGAACGGGGTCGGGATTTTGTAACAAAAGGCTGAAACATCCCCCGCGTGTCGATGACGAACGCGCGAGGAATGCAACGAAATGCAACAATCGTGCAGGTCAGGTGGGGCGGTTGATCACCCGCGCCGGATGCAGTTCGCCCGATTTGAAGCGCCCTACGGCCACGGCCTTGCCGTCTTCGGAGGCCCAGCAGGTGCCGCCGTATTCTATGTCTGACGCCAAGACCATGCCGGGATTGCCGTTGCGCAGGCGGGCGGCACCTTCGGGTGTGGTTTTAACCTCGGGCAACTCGCTCAGGCCGACTTCGAGCGGCATGACATGTGCGTCAAGCTCGGCAGATTTCGCCATGGCGTCGATTTGTTCGACCGTCAGGCCGTCTTCGGCGTCAAAGGGGCCGGACCAGATGCGTCGCAGCCGCAACACATGGCCGAGGCAGCCGAGCGTTTCGCCCAGATCGCGGGCGATGGCGCGCACGTAGCCGCCCTTGCCGCAGACCATTTCGAGCGTGGCATGATCGTCGTCGGGGCGGTCGAGCAGCAGCAGGCTGTCGACGTAGAGGGGGCGTGCGGCGATTTCCATTTGTTCGCCGTCGCGGGCCCGCTTGTAGGCGCGTTCGCCGTCGATCTTGACCGCCGAGAACTGCGGCGGCACCTGTTCGATGTCGCCGATGAACGCGCCCAGCGCGGATTTGATTTCGTCATCGGTCGGGCGGGTGTCGCGGCTGCCAATGACCTCGCCCTCGGCGTCGTCGGTGTTGGTCGCTGCCCCGAAACGCACGGTGAACTCGTATGCTTTGAGGGCGTCGGTGACGTAGGGCACGGTTTTTGTCGCCTCGCCCAGTGCCACGGCCAGCACGCCTGTCGCTTCGGGGTCGAGCGTGCCGGCGTGGCCCGCTTTTTTCGCCTCAAGCGCCCAGCGGACCTTGTTGACCACGGCGGTCGAGGTCATCCCTGCGGGTTTGTCCACCACCAGCCATCCTGAAATGTCGCGACCTTTGCGTCTGCGGGCCATAGCTGCGCTCCTGTGTCCTGTGCCGCGCGCTCTTAGCGACCCGAGCCGCGAATGCAAAGCCCCTGCGCGCATATTCGGGCAGCTTTACCGGGTTGGTTCGACGACCCCGACGATCGGACCGAGTGCAAAGCCGAAATCGCTGCGGTTCAGTTGCGGCGCGTAGAGTCGGGATACCTTGCCATCAAAGTAGAGCGCATTGGGCACACCGAGGGCGTCGCGGAAAAATGACCCGAAGGTGTAAAAGTTCACCGGCTGATCGGAGATCACAAAGACCGCGCGGCGCCCGTCTGCCGAAGTTCCGACACCGTTGCGGATGAATTTCGATGTGCCGTCCTTGAGAAAGCGGGGGTGGAGTGCGCCGTCGATCACCAGCATCGGCCCGGACTGCGTGGCGTCGGTGCAGTCGGGCGCCGCTGCCAGAAAGGCCTGCGTTTCGATCACATCGGCGCGCCCCGGGCGCAGACACAGCACCCCGTTTGGCAAAAGCCCGAAGTTGCCGGGACCGGCATTGGGGATGACGCGCATGATTTCCTGACCGTCTTCGACATAGTGGCCGACGGGCGCGCGGTCATCGTGGTACATGCCGGCATTCATGGCAAAGACCAGCGCCTCGCCCTTGGTGGCGAGATGCCGGTCGATGTTGGTGAACTGGCCAAAAACCTCGCCGCGCGGATCTTTCAAAAAGAGTTCGATCTTCTCGCGGGCGGCATCAACCTCGCAGATCGTGTAGCGGGCACCCTGATAGTCTTGCGCGGTGCAGGACACTGCGCCGGCGGTTGTGCCTGCGGTGACAAGCGCGGCCGCGAAGATGGCCGCGCGGATCATTCCGGTTCGCTCTGCCCCGGCGTGCTATGCGTGTCGCGGCGCACGTCTTCGCGGTTCAGCATCTCGCGTGTCTTGTCCATCTGGTCAAAGGTCTGATCGAGTTGAAAGCGCAGGTCGGGCGCGAATTTCAGCGCCAGCTTTTTGGCCACGATGCGGCGCAACTCGCCCTTGTTGCGCGCCAGAAGCTCGATCACCTGATCCTGCCCCTGACCACCCAGAGGCAGCACATAGGCGGTTGCAATCTTGAGATCCGGCGAAGTGCGGACCTCGCCCACGGTGATCGACATGCGGTTGAGCTCGGGGTCATGCACGTCGCCGCGCGCCAGCACGTCCGACAGCGCACGCCGGATCGTTTCGCCCACGCGAAGCTGACGTTGTGAGGGGCCGGGCCCGTCGTGAAACTTGTTCTTTCCCATGACACCCATCTAAGTGGTTGCGCGCCCTTTGCCAAGCGGCCCGCGACGGGTTATGACGCCACGCAAAGACCAAAGGGGTATCACAGCATGGGCACGCCAATGAAGATCGCGATCACCGGAGTTTCCGGACGCATGGGGCGCATGCTTGTCGAAACGATCGACGCATCCGAGGCGGCGGAGGTCACGCAGGCGATCGAGCGGCCGGACCACCCTTGGGTCGGCAAGGACTTGGGCGACATGCTGGGCGGTCAGGCGCGCGGGGTGGTCGTCAGTGATAATGCGGGTTCGGTGTTTGGCGCGGTGGACGCTGTCATCGACTTTACCGCGCCGCAGGCAACAGTTGCATTTGCGCAGGAAGCCGCAGCACATGGGGTAATCCACGTGATCGGCACCACTGGCATGACAGACGAGGATATCGCGGCGCTGGAGCCTGCCGCGGCTCGCGCCGTGATCGTACGCGCGGGCAACATGAGCCTTGGCGTTAACCTGCTGGTGCAACTGACAAAGCGTGTTGCCGCTGCGCTGGATGAGGATTACGACGTCGAGGTCATCGAGGCGCATCACAACAAAAAGGTCGACGCGCCGTCGGGCACGGCGCTGATGCTGGGTGAAGCTGCTGCCGAAGGCCGCGGTGTTGCGCTTTCGGATGTAGCGGACCGGGCGCGCGATGGTATCACCGGCGCGCGGCGGCGCGGTGACATCGGCTTTTCCGTGATTCGTGGTGGCGACATCATCGGCGAACATGACGTCATGTTTGTGGCTGAGGGCGAGCGCATCACGCTGCGCCACGTGGCCTCTGACCGGTCCGTTTTTGCCCGTGGTGCATTGAAGGCCGCGTTGTGGGCGCGTGACAGGGCGCCGGGGGCCTACAACATGCTGGATGTGCTGGGTCTGAACGACGACTGACCCCCCCCAAATTTTTTTTGATCCAACTGCCGTGCGTGTTCGTATTGATCCCAAAGGATCAGTCAGGAGCAGTCAACATGCGCTTTGGAACAATCATTGCACTTGCCGCCGCGCTCGTGGCGACGCCGGCTCTGGCGGAGTTCACGAAAGTGGATGAGCAGGCCGAGTTTGTCTCTCTCGTGCAGGGCAAAAAATTGAAACGGCCCTTCGTCAACCTTCAGGTTTCTGCGGACGGGGACATTTCCGGCCGTGGTGCCGCGTGGGACGTCGAGGGAAACTGGACGTGGAAAGACGGCTTTTTCTGCCGCGACCTTTATTGGGGTGGCGACGCGCTGGGCTACAATTGTCAGGAAGTAAAAGCGACGGGTGACCGCATCCGCTTCACTTCGGATCGTGGGCAGGGCGATTCTGCCGAGTTCCGTCTGCGCTGACTGCTGGGCCGCACCTCAGAAGTCGATGGCGATGCCTTTTTTCTCCCAGTCACCGTAGCGAACGGGCTCTGGTCCGTCGCGCCCGCCCAGTTCCGGCGGTAAATCCATCTCTTGGGCTTTCTTGCGCCGCGCCTCGGCTTCAGCCAGCGCCCTTTGTGCGGCGGGTGGCAGTTTTGTGACGTCGTAGGAATCCTGCGGCACGTCGTCGTCCTTGGGTGTGTCGGTCATTTGGCGCTGTCCTTCAATCATGCCTTTGATATACGTCCGCGCAGGCTTTGGACAACCCGTCCGCCTTATCCAGACCAAGGAATATACATGGCTGACATCGGCGTTGCGGCGCGCAAAAGTGCGGTTTACCTGTTGGATCAGGTGCTGGGAGAGAAGCGGCTGATGTCCGAGGTTGTGGCGTCCGGTGCTTTGGAACGGTTACCGCAGGAGGATCGGGCACGGGCCGCTCGCCTGACGCTTGATACGTTGCGCGGGCTGGAGCGCGCGGACCGGTTGCTGCAAAAACACCTCAAGAAATACCCGCCGCTGACGGTGCGCAATGCTTTGCGCCTCGGGACGGTTGAGTTGTGTCAGGGGGCTGCGGCGCATGGTGTGGTGAACGCGATGGTCCAGCTGATTTCGACACATCGGAAATACGGCAAGATGAAGGGTTTGGTGAATGCGGTGCTGCGCAAGATCGCTGCCGAAGGGCCCGAAGCGTGGGCCACGCTGCGGGCACCGCGGCTTCCCAAGTGGCTGCGATCACCGCTGGTGCAGGCGTGGGGCGCGCAAGGGGTCGCGGCAATGGAACTCGCGCATTTTGCGGGGGCGCCTCTCGACCTGACGGCGCGCGACGACCCAGAGCGGGTGGCCCAGATAACAGGGGGGGTCGTGTTGCCTACCGGGTCGGTGCGCGTTTTGGATGCGGGGCAGGTATCGGCGATGCCGGGATATGAGACCGGGGCGTGGTGGGTACAGGATGCGGCGGCTGCTTTGCCCGTACGGCTTTTGGCGCCGCGACGCGGGGAGGCCGTGCTTGATCTTTGCGCGGCGCCGGGCGGCAAGACCCTGCAGTTGGCGGCAGCGGGAGCGCATGTCACGGCAGTGGACGATTCGGAGGCCCGCATGGGTCGGGTACGTGAAAACCTGCACCGTGTCGGTTTGGCGGCAGAGCTCAACGTGGCGGATGTGCGCGCGGTGACCGGCCAGTTCGATGCTGTTTTGCTGGATGCGCCCTGTTCGGCCACGGGGACGATCCGCCGCCATCCCGATCTGCCCTTTGCCAAGGACGGGTCGGAGTTTTCGGGCCTGATCGATTTGCAGGCACAGATGCTGGATCACGCCTGGGCGCAGTTGAAACCGGGTGGGCGGATGGTTTTCTGCACCTGTTCACTGTTGCCGGACGAAGGTGAAGTACAAATCGAAGAGGCTTTGGCGCGCCATGGTGATATGCAGGTCGACCGCACAGCGTGTGATCGTCCGGGTGTCGACCCGGCATGGCACAGCGAGGAAGGCGGTTTGCGGCTGCGTCCCGATTTCTGGGCCGATCACGGCGGGCTTGACGGTTTTTACATGGCTTGCCTGCGAAAGGCCGTGTGAACCGCGCGCGGCAGTCTTGCGCAAAACATCGGTGACTCGAGTCGGTTCGTTGGTTATCATGCCGTGAAAGCGCCGCCAGAGCGCGCCCAGGCAGAGAACAACATGTCCCACAGCTCCAGTCTTGCTGCCCAAAAGGTGCATTTACTGAACCGCTGGCACGCCGTGCGTGCGGGGCGGATGAGTGCGCGGGCAGTCGGGTTTGTCTCTTCGCCCGAGCCGCGGACCATTGGCAGTTTCGCCAAGGGTCGACAGTTGCTTGCGGGCAATTTCCTGTTTGCAGGTCACCTGCTGGAACAAAAGGGCGCGATGATCTGGGAATTGCCGCCGCCCAACGGGGATTTTGAGCAGGAAATACACGGGTTTTCATGGCTCGACGATCTGGCGTCGGTGGGGGATATGGCGGCGCGTGACGCGGCGCAGGCGTGGCTTTGGGGGTGGATCGAGCGCTACGGACGCGGGCGCGGGCCCGGCTGGACGCCTGATCTGACCGGCCGACGGCTGATCCGCTGGATCAACCACGCAATTTTTCTGCTGCGCGGCTGCGACAAGGAACAGAGCGACGTATTTTATCGCAGCCTGTATCGGCAGACGCATTTTCTGGCGCGCCGCTGGCAGGGGGCTGCGGGCGGCCTGCCGCGATTCGAGGCGCTTACCGGGCTGATCTATGCCGGTTTGTCGCTGGAGGGGATGCAGGAAATGGCGATGCCAGCGGTAAAGGCGCTGGCCAAGGAGTGCACAACGCAGATCGACCAGCAGGGTGGTCTGCCGACGCGCAACCCTGAAGATCTGCTCGAAGTCTTTACGCTGCTGACTTGGGCCGCAGCAGCCCTGTCAGAAGGCGGCTACACACCACCCGCCCAGCACATTGATGCGATCGACCGGATCGCGCCGACACTGCGCACTTTGCGCCACTCGGACGGGGGGCTGGCGCGGTTTCACGGCGGTGGGCGCGGGATTGAGGGCTGGCTGGATCACGCGCTGGCGCAGGCGCGGGTCAAGACGCGGCAACCCGACGGATTGTCGATGGGCTTTGCCCGCCTGTCCGCCGGACGCACCAGCGTCATCATCGACGCTTCGGTGCCGCCGTCCGGTCGGGCGTCCTTTAACGCACATGCGTCAACGCTGGCGTTCGAGGTTACCTCGGGCCGTCGGCCGCTGATCGTGAACTGCGGCTCTGGCCGGTCGTTCGGCCCGGACTGGCGGCGCGCAGGGCGCGCGACGCCTTCGCATTCCACCCTGTCACTGGATGGCTATTCGAGTGCACGGCTTGGACCTGTGGACCGCAGCACCGGACGCGAGCAGTTGATAGAAGGGCCCACACATGTGCCCATCGAGATCGCCCACGCCACGGACGGCTTTCAGTTTCAGGGCGGTCACGACGGATTTGTGCCCACCCACGGGCTGACCCACGCGCGGACCCTTGAGATGACATTCGACGGGCGCGGCATCGCGGGCGAGGACATGTTGCTGGCCATGGATGATGCACAAAAGCGCCGCTTTGACCGCGCCGTAGACGCAACCAAGCTTGCGGGAATTTCCTTTGACATCAGGTTTCATCTGCACCCCGAGGTCGATGCGACCATCGATCTGGGGGGTGCTGCGATTTCCATGGCGCTCAAGAGCGGTGAAATCTGGGTTTTTCGCCATGATGGCGGGCAAAACCTGCGACTTGAGCCTTCGGTGTACCTTGAAACCGGCAGATTGAAGCCGCGCGCAGGAAATCAGATTGTCCTTTCCGGTCGGGCTATGTCATACGCCACGCGTATCCGCTGGTCTCTTTCCAAGGCGCAGGACACTGCGATCGGTGTAAGGGATCTGAGCCAGGATGCACTGTTGCTCACTGAATAGCCTGCCAAAGGACAAAATGATGACCGATCTCGCCCCGCTGCGCCGCGCGCTTCTTTCCGTTTCAGACAAGACCGGGCTGGTTGATTTCGGCAAGGCGCTGGCCGCGCGTGGCATTGAACTGTTGTCGACGGGGGGAACAGCGCGTGCGTTGCGCGATGCCGGTCTTGAGGTCAGGGACGTCTCGGACGTGACGGGCTTTCCCGAAATGATGGACGGGCGCGTCAAGACGCTGCATCCGGTTGTCCATGGCGGGTTGCTGGCCTTGCGCGATAACGATGACCATGTGGCCGCGATGGCAGAGCACGGCATCGGCCCCATCGACATGGTTGTGGTGAACCTCTACCCGTTTGAGGAAACCGTCGCCAAGGGCGCGGCCTATGATGAAGTGATCGAAAACATCGATATTGGTGGGCCGGCAATGATACGCTCTGCGGCCAAGAACCACGGGTTTGTCACGGTGGTCACGGATGTCGAGGATTACGACGCAGTGCTTGGCGAGCTTGAAGCCAACGCTGGAAAGACCAGCTATGCCTTGCGCCAGCGGCTTGCCCAGACGGCCTATGCCCGAACGGCGGCCTATGACACTGCGGTCAGCACCTGGATGGCCTCTGCCGTTGGCGGCACACCACGCCGCCGCAGCTTTGCCGGCAGTTTGGCGCAGAGCCTGCGTTATGGCGAGAACCCGCACCAGCAAGCGGCCTTTTACACCGACGGGTCGGCGCGGCCCGGCGTGGCCACTGCCCGGCAGCATCAGGGCAAGGAACTGAGCTACAACAACATAAACGATACGGACGCGGCGTTCGAGTTGGTCAGCGAATTTGACCCAGCGCAGGGACCAGCCTGCGCGATCATCAAACACGCCAACCCGTGCGGCGTGGCGCGGGGCGACACGTTGAAAGAGGCCTATGCGCGCGCGTTCGATTGCGATCGCACATCGGCTTTTGGCGGTATTATTGCGCTTAACCAGCCGCTAGATGCGGCCACAGCCGAAGAGATCACCGGCATTTTCACCGAAGTGGTCATCGCACCGGGTGCCGATGACGGCGCACGCGCTGTTTTTGCAAAAAAGAAGAACCTGCGGCTGCTGACCACCGATGGGCTTGCTGACCCCGCAGCGGCAGCGCTGGCGGTGCGTCAGGTATCGGGGGGGTATCTGGTGCAGGACAAGGATGTGGGGCGCGTGTCGCTTGACGACCTGAAGGTCGTCACCAAGCGCGCGCCGTCGGAACAGGAGATGTCCGATATGCTGTTTGCCTGGACCGTGGCGAAGCATGTCAAATCCAATGCGATCATTTACGTCAAGGATGGCGCTACGGTCGGCGTGGGTGCGGGGCAGATGAGCCGTGTTGACAGTACCCGGATTGCCGCGCGCAAGGCGCAGGACATGGCAGAGGCAATGGAACTGCCTGCGCCGCTGACGCAAGGCTCTGTTGTTGCTTCGGATGCCTTCTTTCCTTTTGCAGACGGCTTGATCACGGCGGCCGAGGCGGGTGCGACGGCGCTTATCCAACCCGGTGGCTCAATGCGTGATGACGAGGTGATTGCGGCGGCTGACGCGGCAGGGCTGGCGATGGTCTTTACCGGCATGCGCCATTTCCGGCATTAAGGAGCGCTGGCTGATGCGTTGGCTCACTTGGGCAGCCCTTATCTCTTTCGTGATTGATCAGGCTTCGAAATACATGGTGATCCATGTGATGGAGCTGTGGCGGCTGCGCGCCATTGATGTGCTGCCGCCGCTGCTGAATTTTCGCTATGGCGAAAACCGTGGCATCAATTTCGGTCTCTTCGATGGCGGCTCTGAGGCCAGCCGGTGGATTTTGGTCGCCGTGGCGCTGGTTATTTCCGTGGGCGTACTGATCTGGGCATCACGCACGGCTATGAGCCGGTCGGCCCATGTCGCGGCGGGGCTGCTTGTCGGCGGCGCGATTGCGAACGTGCTTGACCGACTTGTGTATGGATACGTGCTTGATTTCCTCAATGTTTCCTGTTGCGGCATCGAAAACCCTTTCGTGTTCAACCTTGCGGATGTCTTTATCTTTGCAGGCGCAATCGGGCTGGTGTTTCTTGCACCCGACGGCAAGGCGTCAGCGAAAAAAGGACAGTGACATTACCCCGCGCTCTGGCGTATGAACAAGGCAGTCTTGAGGAGAGGTAGGATGCGCAGGGTATCGGTTGTCATAGTGGTCGCGCTGGTGGTCAGCGGATGCACCAACCAGGGTTTGCGGCAACTGCAATCCAATTCTGAAGGCCCGGACGAGTTTCTCGTAGACCCCAAGCTGGAGCTGGAGATTCCCGAGGATATGGCCGCTTTGCCGCCGCCGACACCGGGTCAGGCCAACCGCACAGATCCAGACACCTACGGCGACTTTATCACAGCACTTGGGGGCAGCGCCGGCAGTGCTACCGCTGCCATCCCGTCCAGCGACGGTGCGCTGGTTACTGCCGCGAGTCGGTTTGGCGTCACGCAGGATATCCGTGCCACGCTGGCAGCAGAGGACGCGGATTTCCGCCGTGGCCAACAGCGGTTTACCCAGTTCAAGATCTTTCCCGAAGATGTCTACAACCGCGCCTACAGGCGGCAGGCGCTTGATGCGCAAGCCGAGGCGGAAGCATGGCGTCGGGCGGGGGCGGATACCCCGAGCTTTCCGCCGCGCTGATACCGCCACAGTGCCGCAGCCGCTCACATTCCTGACAGCATGACTTGAACCGCGCCGGATGCAGCGTACCTTGCGAGGCAAGAACCGGACACGTTTGTAAAGGAACACCTGATGCTTCGAGGTTTGGCTACCGCCGCCCTTCTGGCGGTTTTTCCCGCAGTGTCGCACGCCTATGACGAGGCAGTGACGACCTTTGAACTGGACAATGGCATGCAGGTCGTTGTGGTCGAAGACCACCGCGCGCCGGTTGTCCAGCATATGGTTTGGTATCGGGCGGGATCCGCGGATGAACCGGTGGGCTCTTCCGGTGTCGCGCATTTTCTCGAACACCTTCTGTTCAAGGCGACAGATACGCTTGAAGACGGGGAGTTGTCCGCGACAGTGGCGCGCAACGGCGGGCGCGACAATGCGTTCACCTCCTATGACTACACGGCCTATTTTCAGCGCGTCGCGGCGGACCGTCTGGAGCTTATGATGAAGATGGAGGCGGACAGGATGCGCAATATCCGCCTGACCGAGGAGAACATCAGGACCGAAAGGGATGTTATTCTTGAAGAGCGCAATCAGCGGACGGACAACAGCCCCGGCGCGCTGTTTGGCGAGCAGATCATGGCCGCGCAGTTCCTGAATCACCGCTACGGGGTGCCGATCATCGGTTGGCGGCACGAGATGGAAACGCTGGACATGCAAGATGCGCTGTCGTTTTACGATATCTACTATTCGCCCAACAACGCCATTCTGGTGGTGAGCGGAGACGTGACACCGGAAGAGGTGCGCACACTGGCCGAGAAGTATTACGGCGTCATCCCTGCGAACCTGGATTTGCCAGAGCGCATCCGGTCTCAGGAGCCGCCGCAAACAGCGGAGCGGCGTCTGACGTTTCGGGATGCGCGTGTGGCCCAGCCGTTCGTGCGCCGCTCTTACCTCGCGCCGGAGCGTGACCCCGGTAATCAGGAGGACGCAGCCGCGCTGATCTTTCTACGCGAAATCCTTGGCGGCGGCACCACGTCTTTTCTGGCGGAAGAGTTGCAGTTCGACAGCAAGATCGCGACATATGTCGCGTCCTTCTACCGCGGTGTGTCGCTGGATGACACGACGTTCAACCTGATCGTCGTGCCGCAAGAAGGGGTGAGCCTGCAGGAGGCTGAAGACGCGATGGATGCTGCCTTGGCCAAGTTTATGGAAACAGGCGTTGATCCTGATCAGGTGGCGCGCATCAAGTTCAGACTGCGCGCGCAGCAGGTCTATGCCCGCGATGATGTCGACAGCATTGGAAACAGGTACGGCCAGGGGCTGACCACCGGACTAACGGTGGAAGACATTCAGGCGTGGCCCGATGTGCTTCAGGCTGTAACAGAAGAGGACATAATGCGCGTAGCGCGGGACGTTTTGGACCGCCGGTCGTCGGTGACGGGCTGGCTGATGCGTGAGGAGGTAACCCAATGATCAGAGCCTTTGTCGCGGTTCTCACCGCATTATTTCTGACGCTGCCGGCAGCCGCCGCGGTGGACATCAAAGAGGTTAAAACGCCCGGTGGTCTGACCGCCTGGCTGGTGGAAGACCATTCCATTCCGTTCATGGCGCTGGAGATCAGGTTTCGCGGTGGTGCGTCACTGGATGCGCCGGGAAAACGTGGCGCGATCAATCTGATGACCGGATTGCTTGAAGAAGGTGCCGGTGATCTGGATGCGCGCGCCTTTGCACGCGAAGTCGAAGGGTTGGCTGCGTCGATATCCTTTGATGTCGGGGATGACGCGCTGTCGATCTCGGCGCGCTTTTTGACCGAGAACCGGTCCGAAGCGGCGGCGCTGCTGCGCGCGGCCATCAATGCGCCGCGCTTCGATCAAGACGCGATTGATCGGGTGCGCGGGCAGGTGCTGACCGGGATTTCTTCTGATGCAAAGAATCCCGATGAGTTGGCCAGCCGCGCATTGGATCAGATTGCCTTTCCGGATCACCCCTATGCCACGTCGTTGAAAGGCACTGCGGAGAGTGTGGCGGGGCTGACCCGCGATGATCTGATCGACGCGCACCGGTCCGTGCTGGCGCGGGATCGTATTTATATCGGTGCGGTCGGTGATATCACGCCGGATGATCTGGCGGTGTTGCTTGATGATTTGCTGGGAGCCCTGCCGGCCGAAGGCGCGCCGATGCCGCCGCCTGCCGAGGTGGATATCCCCGGCGGTGTGACCGTGATTCCGTTTGAAACGCCGCAATCGGTTGCTCGGTTCGTTCAGCGCGGTATCAAGCAGGACGACCCGGATTATTTCAGTGCAGTCGTCCTTAATCACGCGCTGGGCGGCGGGTCTTTTGAGAGCCGTCTGATGGATGAGGTACGCCGCAAGCGCGGCCTGACGTATGGTGTCTATTCGTATCTGGCGCCGCGCGATCTGGGCGAAGTCTATGTGGGATCAGTGAGTTCTTCAAACGACCGCATTGCCGAGGCAATCGATGTGATCCGCGCAGAATGGGCCAAGGCCGCAGCAGAAGGTCTGACAGCCGAAGAAGTCGAAAACGCCAAGACCTATCTGACCGGCGCCTACCCGCTTCGGTTTGATGGCAACGGGCCCATCGCCAATATCATGGTCGGGATGCAAATGCTCGGGTTGCCCATTGATTACATTCCGACGCGCAACGAACGTGTGGAGGCTGTGACGCCCGAAGATGTCAAACGCGTGGCGCAAGAGCTGCTTGATCCCGACAACTTGCATTTCGTCGTTGTCGGCACACCCGAGGGGTTGGAAAGCACACCGGCCAACTAAGGCGGCAGACGGGGAAGGGGGCGCTGCCCCCGGCTCTTTCAGAGCCTCCCCCGGAGTTTATCCGGCAAAGTGAAAGAGCACCCGCAAGCTATTATTCGCCGTAGGGCACCCAGATGTTTTTGATCTCTGTGGCAGCCTGAAGAAAGGCGTGCCCCTGGCCTTCGGCGCCGGACCAGTCGCGGGCCAGCCCGTTGTTGACCCATGTGCGTTTGAGGTTGGCGGCGGAAGCTTTTTCAATTCCGGCGCAGAGCGCTGGCCTGCCGAAGCTCCAGACTGCATCGACATCCATGTGCCCTGCCAGATGATCTGCCACGTCCTTATGTGGCCCTGTCAGGATGTTCACCACGCCTGCCGGCACATCAGAAGTTTCGAGTGTCTGGATGAAGTCTGTCGCCGCCAGCGGGAAGGCTTCTGACGCGGCAAGAATGACGCGGTTGCCCATGGCGATGGCGGGTGCCATGCAAGAGATCAGGCCCAGAAGCGGGGCTTCGTCCGGGCAGATCGCGCCGATGACGCCCACGGGTTCTTTCATGGCCAGCGCCACGCCGCGGATCGGGACGCCGTGCACCTGCCCGTCGTATTTGTCAGCCCATGCCGCATAGGTGAACAGCCGTTTGAGGCTGGCCTCGACTTCTGCGGCCCCACTTTTGCCGCCCTGCATCTCGTCGAGCCGCGCGGCAAACGCGTCGCTGCGTGCTGCGAGGTTTTCGGCGATGTAGTAGAGGATTTGCGCGCGCAGGTGGCCGGTCGTTCTGGACCAACCCTTGGCGGCCTGTGCTGCCTCGACCGCGTTGCGGACGTCTTTGCGATTGGCAAGTGATACGTGGCCCGCAAGCGCGCCTGATTGTGCGTAGACGGGGGCCGAGTATCCGCCGTCGGGGCGTGCCTGTTTGCCGCCGATGTAAAGCTTGGCGGTTCTGTCGATCGGATCGGCGGGTGCGGCGGACCCATGCGGCCCCGCCGGTTTGGGCGATTTCAGCGGCTTGGGCTTGCTGGCGGATTTGGTATAGGCGCTCAGCCCTTCCCAGCCGCCTTCGCGGCCAAAGCCGCTTTCGCGTACGCCGCCGAACCCGGCTGCGGCATCCATCATGTTTGTGCCGTTGACCCAGACAATACCGGTGGCAAGTTTTGGCGCGATATCAAGCGCGAGGTTGATGTTTTCGCTCCAGACACTTGCGGCGAGCCCGTAGCGGGAATTATTGGCCAGTTGAACTGCTTCGGCCGGCGTTCGGAAAGTCGTGGCCACGAGCACCGGACCAAAGATTTCTTCTTGCATGAGGGTGTCGGCAGGATGCAGCCCGGTGATCAGCGTGGGGGCATAAAAGCAGCCGGTTTCGGGAAGTCTGGTTGCTGCCACGTGGGTCTGACCAGCGGTGTTGGAGGCGACCAGATCGGTGATGGTCTGCAACTGCGCCGGATCGACGATGGCGCCGACGTCGATGCTCTTGTCGAGGGGATCGCCCACGCGCAGCTTGTCCATGCGTGCACGCAGCTTGGCGTAGAACCTGTCGGCCACCGGTTCGTGCACCAAAAGGCGTGACCCGGCGCAGCACACCTGCCCCTGATTGAACCAGATTGCGTCAACCAGACCTTCAACCGCGCTGTCGAGGTCGGCGTCGTCAAAGACAATGTAAGGGGATTTGCCGCCAAGTTCGAGCGTCAGCGCCTTGCCGCTGCCGGCGGTCGCTTCGCGAATGCGGCGGCCTACGGCGGTCGAGCCGGTAAAGGCAACTTTGTCGACCTTGGCGTTTACTACCATTTCGCCCACGGCACCGTCCCCCGTGACGATGTTGACGACACCGCGCGGCAGCCCCGCCTGTTGGCAGATTTCCGCAAAGAGCAGCGCGGTCAGCGGGGTGTATTCGGCAGGCTTGAGGACGACTGTATTGCCCATGGCGAGTGCTGGTGCCAGTTTCCACGCCAGCATCAGCAGCGGGAAGTTCCAAGGGATCACCTGACCGCACACACCCAGCGCGGAACGACCCGGCAATTCGTCTTCCATCAGCTGGGCCATGCCCGCGTGATAGTAGAAGTGCCGTTGCGCCAGTGGCACGTCGATGTCGCGCGCCTCCCGGATGGGTTTGCCATTGTCCAGCACCTCCAGCACGGCAAAAAGGCGGCTGTGCTTTTGCAGAAGACGCGCCAGCGCGTAGAGATACCGCGCCCGCCCGTGACCGCCGAGACCTTCCCACTTGGGTTGCGCCTTGCGTGCGGCGGCAACCGCGGCGTCCACGTCTTTTTGGCGTGCCTGTGATATCTGCGCCAGTTTCTCACCCGTTGCCGGGTTTACGCTGTCGAACGTCTTGCCTGCGTCGGTAAACGCGCCGTTGATGAAATGACCAAATCTGGGCCCCGCCTGTTTGATCCATGCGCGGGCTTCGGCATCACTTTCCGGGGCCGGTCCATAGTCCATGCTTTCAAAGATTTCGGATACGGTCATGTTGCGGTCTTTCTGCAGGTTTGCTGGCGGTCAGCTTGTGGCGTGGCGGTAGCCGGCGGAGTACCGACCCGTGACGTGGTGTTCGAGTTGGCGTTCGATGTCGTTCAGCAGCGAAGAGGCGCCAAAGCGGAACAGATCGGGGCGTAACCAGCGGTCGCCCAACTCTTCTTTCATCATGGCGAGGTAGGTGATCGCGTCTTTGGCCTTTGAGATACCGCCAGCGGGTTTGTACCCGACACGGAACCCTGTGCGGTCATGATAGTCGCGGATGGCGCGGATCATGACCAACGTAACCGGAAGCGTGGCGTTCACTGTTTCCTTGCCGGTTGAGGTTTTGATAAAATCCGCCCCGGCCATCATGCAGACCATCGAGGCGCGGGCCACATTGCGCAGCGAGCCGAGTTCACCCGTGGCAAGGATCGCCTTGACGTGCGCGTCGCCACAGGCACGCCGGAAGGCCTGCATTTCTTCGTAAAGTGCTTGCCAATTGCCGGTAAGTACGTGGCGGCGGGAGATGACGATGTCGATCTCCTTGGCTCCGGCTTTTACGCTTTCTTCGATTTCTGCGATGCGCAGATGCAACGGCGCGAGACCGGCTGGAAAACCGGTGCTTACCGCCGCGACCGGGATGCCGGTACCGCTGAGCGCACGGACGGCGGCGGGGATCATCTCGTGGTAGACGCATACCGCGCCTGTCGTCAGTTCAGGCACGCCCAGAGCGTTTAGCGTGGGCTGCGCTACGGGCTGTCTGGCCTTGGCGCACAGCCGGGCGACGCGGTTTTCGGTGTCATCACCTGAAAGCGTCGTCAAATCTATGCAGGATACGGCGCGAAGCAGCCACGCCGCCTGGTGGTCTTTCTTGACGGATCTGCGCCCGGGCAGGGTTGCAGCGCGTCTCTCAATTGCCGAGGTGTTGGCCTGCATGCCGAGCACCCAGTCGAGATCAAGCGCCATGCCGGGATTGCGCGGTTCGGTGACCTGCGGCAGATGCGCAGCGGGCGCGGACTTGGCTGTGGCAGAGGATGTCTTGGCGTTCATAGTGGAAATTCCTGATCGGGCAGGGTGTCAAATTCGCATGAGGTAAGCGCCTATGCAAGCAACGTCGCGCAGCGTCACGCGGGAATCAGCCGCAGTTTTGCGACGTCTGCTAGCGCTGCTTGAGTGTCGGGCTGTTTAAATTGCGGGCAATTCAGGGGCAAAAGCCAAAAATGTCACCTGCTTTTGCGAATTATTCGCATTTTCATTGACTAATTGCGAATGGCTCTCATATTCAATAGCATGAAAAACGTTTCCAGCAGTTTCACAATTTCCCGCCGGCAGGCCCTATTGGGGCTGACGGCTGCAGCCTTTGCTGGTGCCACGGCGCAAGTGGCGCGCGCGAGCGCCCCTTTGTCGGTGGTCGCGACTACCGGAATGATCGCAGACGCTGCACGCATCGTCGGCGGCGATTATGTTACTGTCCAAGGCCTGATGGGAGCGGGGGTAGATCCGCACGCCTATCGGCAAACGCGCAGCGATATTGTGGCGATGACGCGGGCTGATCTGGTCTTGTGGCACGGTTTGTATCTTGAAGCGCAAATGGAAAACTTTTTTGCCGATCTGGGGCGCAAGCGTCAGGTGGTATCGGTCGCCGAAGACCTTCCGCGTGATCTGTTGCTGGCCCATGAGGATTATGACGGCCGCTATGATCCGCACGTCTGGATGGACCCCAAGTTGTGGGCCCGCGTGGTCAACCGCATCCGCGATGCGCTGACCGAGGTGCGCCCCGATGCCTGTGGCCAGTTTGCGGCAAATGCCGCTGGCTATCTCGAAGAGTTGAACGCGCTGGACAGCTATTCGCAAAGCGTTCTGGGAGATCTGCGGGTGGATCAGCGCGTGTTGCTGACAGCCCATGACGCGTTCGGGTATTTCGGCGCAGCCTACGACTTTGAAGTGCTGGGTGTGCAGGGGATCTCTACCGAAAGCGAAGCCGGGCTGAACAGGATCACTGAACTGGTCAATATGCTTGTTGCGCGCGACATACGTGCCGTTTTTGTCGAAACTTCGGTGTCTGACCGCAATATGCGTGCGTTGATCGAGGGCGCGGCGGCGCAGGGCCACGAGGTGGTTATCGGCGGATCGCTGTACAGCGACGCAATGGGTGCCGACGGCACCTACGAAGGCACTTATCTGGGCATGATCGATCATAATGTGACGACCATCGCGCGCGCATTGGGCGCCCAAGCGCCTCAGGGCGGGCGATTGGGCAAGTTGGGGGTCAACAGTTGATATGAGTGTGACACTCGCCACCGCTGATGGCGCCACGGCGCAGACCGACCAATCGGTGTTGCCGGCGCTAAAGGTTTCGGGTCTGACGGTTTCATACGGCCAGAAACCCGCTGTATTCTCCGTCGACATGACTGTGCCCACTGGAACGATGACCGCCATTATCGGGCCAAACGGCGCGGGCAAGTCTACACTGCTTAAGGCGAGCCTCGGGATACTCAAGCCGCTTGCAGGTCAGATCAGTATATTTGGCGGACCACTGGCGGCAGGGCGTGATCGCATCGCCTATGTACCGCAACGCGCCTCGGTCGATTGGGATTTCCCGACCCGCGTCATAGACGTGGTTCTGATGGGGCTTTACCCCAAGCTTGGCCTGCTTGGTCGCGTGCGCGGACATCACCGCGCGTTGGCGACGCAATGTCTTGAGCGGGTGGGCATGGAGGATTTTGCCCTGCGCCAGATCGGTCAGCTTTCAGGCGGACAACAACAACGCGTTTTCCTTGCCCGTGCGCTCGCACAGGGTGCTGAAATCTACTTGTTGGACGAGCCCTTTGCAGGCGTTGATGCGGCCACTGAAAAGGCAATAATCGCGGTGCTGCAATCGCTGCGAGACGCCGGAAAAACGGTTGTGGTTGTACACCACGACCTGTCGACCGTACGTGACTACTTTGACCGGGTCATGCTGATCAACACCCGTAAAGTGGCCGAAGGAGCGGTCGGCGAGGTCTTTACCACTGACAACCTGCAAGCTGCCTACGGTGGCCGTTTGGCCACAGCGCAAATGGATCAGTTGAACGGCACTTTGGGCTGACATGTTTATCGAAGCGCTGCTTTTGCAACAAGGGTACAACGCGACCCTGGTAACGCTGGGCGCGCTGCTGTTGGGTATGGCGGCGGGGGTAGGTGGTACTTTTCTATTCCTGCGCAAACGCGCCTTGGTCAGCGATGCGATTTCGCATGCTACGCTGCCGGGGGTCGGTATCGCTTTCATGGTCATGGTCGCCTTTGGCGGGGATGGGCGCAATCTGTTGGGGCTGATGGCGGGGGCGGCTGTCTCGTCTGCCTGCGGTTTGTTGATCATCGGTTGGTTGACGCGGCGGACGCGGCTGGCAGAAGACGCTGCCATAGGAGCTGTATTGTCGGTATTCTTCGGGTTCGGCGTGGTACTGCTGACGGTCATTCAATCGCTGAATGCGGGCCGTCAGGCAGGTCTGGAGGGGTTTCTGCTTGGCTCGACCGCCGGGATGTTACGCGCCGATGCGCTGGCAGTGGCGTTGTCTGCTGCGCTGACACTGGCGCTGGTGCTGTTGCTGCGGCGTCCGCTGACGCTGGCCAGTTTTGATCCGGAGTATGCGACGGCAACCGGGCTGAACGTCGCGCGCACCGATCTTGCGATGATGGGCATTGTACTGGCGGTCGCGGTGGTCGGGCTCAAGATCGTGGGCCTGATTCTGATCGTGGCACTGCTGATCATCCCACCTGTTACCGCGCGGTTCTGGACCGACCGGACCGATCGCGTCGTATTGCTGTCGGGTGTGTTCGGAGGCGTGTCCGCCTATATCGGCGCGGCTTGGTCTGCCTCGGTGCCCGACCTGCCGACTGGCCCGATCATTGTGCTGGTCAGCTTTGGCTTTTTTGTCATCTCGCTGCTGCTTGCCCCGCGTCGGGGTGTCTTGGCGGCCTATCTGGGTCACCGCGCGTTTCAGCGACGGGTACATGTGCGTCAGGGGTTGCTTGCACTGGCACAGGGCCAGCCGATCTATGAAAAGCTCACCATTCGGTTGCTGCGACGCGAAGGTTGGGCGCGCAAAGACGGTGTGGCCACGGATGCCGGACGGGGACGGGCAGCGCGTGCCTTGCTGGATGAAACCCGGTGGCAACTGGTCCGCCGTGATCCGTCTTTTGAGGCCGCAGCGGCGCATTACGACGGGTTGACGCCGATCGAAACGGTTCTGACACCGGATCAGATTGCCGAGATCGATACCAGATTACCCGCACCAAACGGGGTGACTTCATGAGTGGTGCCGAGTTTGTACCTCTGTCACTGGTCCCGATGGTGATCGGTGTCTGCGTCTGTGTGGCCTGCGCCTTGCCGGGCAATTTTCTGGTGTTGCGGCGTCAGGCACTGATTGGCGATGCCATCAGCCACGTGGTGCTGCCCGGGATTGTCGTGGCGTTTCTGATCACCGGTACCGTTGCAACCGGACCGATGCTTCTGGGGGCTGCGGGTGCCTCGATACTGGCGGTCGCTGCGATTGAGGCTGTGCGACGGCTGGGCCGGATCGAACCCGGCGCGGCGATGGGTGTTGTCTTTACGGCAATGTTCGCGGCCGGGGTTTTGCTGTTAGAGCAATCAGACACATCTTCTGTCCATCTGGATGTCGAACATGCGCTATTCGGCAATTTGGAAAGTCTCATCTGGCTCGATGCAACAGGGTGGGTGTCGTTGCTTGACCCACAAGCACTGGCCGGCGTACCGGTCGAGTTGCCCCGCATGGCGATCACGCTGGTTGTTGTTATTGCGTTTATCGTGGTGTTTTGGGGCCCGCTGAAAATTTCCACTTTTGACGAGGGGTTTGCCCGCACAGTCGGGATCGCCACCCAACCCCTCAGTCTGGGTCTCGTGATTGTCTCGGCAATCGCGGCGGTGGCGGCTTTTGATGCGGTCGGCAGCATCATCGTGATCGCCATGTTTATCTGTCCGCCCGCCGCGGCAAGGCTGGTGACAAACCGCCTAGAGCATCAGGTATTGTGGTCGGTTGTTTTTGCCGGGTTGTCTGGCGTTGTCGGCTATGTGCTTGCCGGTTACGGGCCGATTTGGATGGGCTTTGGCTCTTCGGTCTCTGCCGCGGGGATGATCGCAACCGTTTCAGGGATCATTCTGGGGCTTGCAGCGGTCTTTGGGCCGTGCACCACACGCGCCGGACGCGCGGCTGATCCTTAACTTCCCCGGTACGTCGAATATCCAAACGGCGAAACAAGCAACGGAACGTGGTAGTGGCTGCTTTCGTCTGAGATGCCAAACCGTATCGGGATGATATCGAGGAAGCGCGGGTCTTCGGCCGGGACTCCGATACGGTTAAAGTATGCGCCCGCTTCGAATACCAACTCGTACATGCCGGCAGCGAACTGCGCCTGCGGCAGCATCGGGCTGTCTGTGCGCCCATCGGCATTGGTTGTCATTTGCGCCAGTTGCTTGGGCGCGTCCCCTGCGATGCGGTACAGTGTAACGGTCATGCCCGCTGCCGGGGTGCCGCGGGCGGTGTCGAGCACATGGGTCGTAAGATATCCCTCGGGCATAAACGTCTCCTGATTGACCTTGGCGAGCAACCTGCCTGTGTCGCTTACGAATTGCAACGCGTGCCGGAAAGGGACTAATAACGCGAAGGCTTCAAAAAAGGGCGCAACGTGAAACGGTATCCGCGAGATTTTACTGGCTATGGCGCGACGCCGCCAGATGCAGCCTGGCCCGACGGGGCCCGGATCGCTGTTCAGTTCGTGTTGAATTACGAGGAAGGTGGCGAAAACTGCTTGTTGCACGGAGATGTGGCATCCGAAGCGTTCCTGTCAGAGATTGTGGGCGCACAGCCATGGCCCGGGCAGCGGCACTGGAACATGGAATCAATCTACGACTACGGCGCGCGCGCCGGGTTCTGGCGGGTGCACCGTCTTTTTACCAAAGCGCGCATCCCGGTCACCATTTATGGCGTGGCGTCGGCGCTGGCCCGGGCACCGGAACAGGTCGAAGCGATGCAGTCGGCTGGTTGGGAAATCGCCAGCCACGGGCTGAAGTGGATCGACTACAAAGATCATACGCCTGAGGCTGAGGCCGCTGACATGGCCGAGGCGATCCGATTGCATACCGAAGTGACTGGCGCCGCACCACGTGGCTGGTACACAGGCCGTTGTTCCGAGAATACAGTCGCGCTGGCCGCGGCGACGGGGCAATTTGACTATATTTCGGACACCTATGATGATGATCTGCCCTATTGGATGGTGATCGATGGCCGCGATCAACTCATCATTCCCTATACGCTGGATTGCAATGACATGCGGTTTGCAACGCCGCAGGGGTTCAATTCCGGGGATCAGTTCTTTGCGTATCTGCGTGACACCTTTGATACGCTCTATGCCGAGGGCACGTCGGGTGCGGCAAAGATGATGTCGATTGGATTGCATTGCAGGCTGATTGGCCGTCCGGGTCGCATCGAGGCGTTGCGCCGTTTTGTTGACTATATCGGCGCATTCGAAGGGGTCTGGTGCCCACGTCGCATCGATATTGCCGACCACTGGCGCAAGACCCTTCCGCCAAAAGAACGATTGCGCCCGTCCCAAATGGACGAGGCGCTGTTTATCGAGCGTTTTGGCGGGATCTTCGAGCATTCCGCGTGGGTAGCCGAACGCGCCTATCGATTGGAACTGGGGCCTGCCCATGACAGCGCAGCGGGTATGCATTCGGCGCTTTCGCGCATGTTCCGGTCGGCTGATCGCGAGGCGCGCCTTGGCGTTCTGCGGGCGCACCCCGACCTTGCGGGTAAATTGGCGGCGGCCAAGCGTCTGACCGCAGAGAGCACTCAAGAGCAGGCCAGTGCAGGTCTTGATGCGCTGACAGACGACGAGCGCGCAGCGTTCGAACAGCTCAACTCAGCTTATACAGCGAAACACGGGTTTCCTTTCATCATCGCGGTCAAAGATCATGACAAAGCGGGCATTCTGCGCGCCTTTTCCCGCCGTCTGGAAAATGACAGTGACACCGAATTTGACGAAGCCTGCCGTCAGGTCGAGCGTATCGCGCGCCTCCGGTTGGAGGAGCTGTTATGAAATATGCTTTCCCGCCCGGTGGTTTGCCCGATCAAAAGCAAGACCCCATGGGCACGGCGGTCTTCACCGAAGCCTACGCCGTGATACCCGCGAGCACGCAGCGCGACATCGTGACGAGCTTTTTGCCGGGATGGCAAGGCGCGCGTGTCTGGATCCTTGCGCGGCCTATGAGCGGATTTGCAGAGTCTTTCGCGCAATACGCGGTCGAGCTTGAACCAGAAGGGGGCAGCGCCGCTCCCGAGCCGGACAAAGATGCGCAGGCGGCGATCTTCATAGCATCAGGCCATGCGCGGCTGACGCTGGGACAGGATATCATTGAGCTGCGTCCCGGCAGCTTTGTCTATATCCCGCCAAGTGCGGTCTGGACGATATGGAACACAGACGATGTCCCGTGCCAGTTTCACTGGATCAGAAAGAAATTTGACTATGCGGTCGATGTCAACATTCCCGAGGCCTTGGTGCTGCATGAAGAAGACGTACCTGCGGCATCAATGCCTGACTGCGCCGGAGTTTGGGCAACGCAACGGTTTCTGGATCCGCTGGACATCCGGTACGACTTTCATGTCAATATCGTGAATTTCAAGCCTGGCGGACGTATCCCTTTTGCAGAGACCCACGTGATGGAACACGGGCTTTATGTGCTTCAGGGTACTGCGGAGTATTTGCTGAACAAAGACTGGGTAAGTGTGGGGCCCGGAGATTTCATGTGGCTGCGCGCGTTCTGCCCTCAGGCTTGCATTGCAACTGGTAAAGAACCTTTCCGCTACTTGCTTTACAAAGACGTGAACCGTCACGTGCCGCTATGAGCATTTCGATCAAAGCACGTCCGCTGACCGCTGATGGGTTTTCCGAATTCGGCGATGTTCTCGACTGCACGGGGCCACCGGACAAGATGATTAATGCCGGTTTGTGTGGTCGTTTTCACGATCGGGCCCGCCTTGATTTTGGGGTGGATGGCCGTGCCGGGATCAGCCTTTTTCAAGCCCAGCCGCGCAGTTTGCCCTATACCTGCGACCTGTTGGAGCGCCACCCCGACGGCAGCCAGGCGTTTATTCCCATGAGCGACGCGCCCTTTCTTGTGATCGTAGCGCCTGACATAGATGGCAGACCCGGCACGCCATCGGCCTTCCTGACCGCGCCGTATCAAGGGATCAATCTGCTGAAGGGAACCTGGCACGGCGTTTTGACGCCGCTTTCCGCCCCCGGATTGTTCACGGTAGTGGATCGTATTGGCCCGACAGCCAATCTCGAAGAGGTTTTTCTTGATCCGGCCGTCGTCGTGACCTCATAAAAAGATACAAAAACCAAAAACACACACAGGGACACTCTGATGACTGATACACTTTCCGCTGGCTACAGCGATCCCGACAGCACGCCGCCACTGGCTCAAGCGGTCCCGCTGGGTCTGCAGCACGTGCTGGCGATGTTTGCCTCCAACGTCACACCGTCAATTATCGTGGCCGGGGCCGCAGGTCTTGCCTTTGGCGGACCCGAGCAGGTCTACCTGATCCAGATGGCCATGTTGTTTGCAGGCGTCGCTACGCTGTTTCAGACTGTTGGGCTTGGGCCCATCGGTGCCAGGCTGCCTATCATGCAAGGCACCAGTTTTGCATTTGTGGGGGTACTGGCAGGCATCGCCGCGACCCAGGGTCTGAGCGTGGCGCTCAGTGCCTGCATCATTGGCGGCGTCATCCATTTCATTCTGGGCAGTTTCATCAAACACCTGCGCTGGTTGTTCCCACCGCTGGTGACCGGCCTTGTGATCCTCGCCATCGGTCTCTACCTCATTCCGGTGGCCATCAAATACGCGGCGGGCGGGGCTGCGCCGTTTCAGATGGAAGCAGAGAGCTTTGGCTCGCTCATGCACTGGTCTGTTGCGCTTTCGGTGGTCATCGTAGCGCTTGTGCTGAAATTCTTTACCAAAGGGACCCTGTCGAACGCGGCCATCCTCGTGGGCCTGATCGTAGGATACCTGCTGGCACTGGTGCTCGGCATGGTCAATTTCGCGCCGGTTGCGAATGCGTCTTGGATCACCACAATCACGCCACTGCCCTACGGGTTCGAATTCTCGCTGGGTGCGACCGTCGCCGTGACGCTGGTCTCCATCGTGTCGGCGATTGAAACGGTGGGCGATGCCTCTGCAACGACAAAAGCAGGCGCTGGGCGTGAAGCCACGGATGAAGAGATCGCTGGCGCAACCTATGCAGACGGTCTTGGCACCGCGGTCGCCGGTGTATTTGGCGGCCTGCCCAATACGTCTTTCAGTCAGAACGTAGGTATTGTCGGCATGACCGGCATCATGAGCCGCCACGTCGTGACGATCGGTGCGCTTGTCCTGATCCTCTGTGGGCTGATGCCCAAGATTGGCGCGGTCATCGCCTCAATGCCGTTGCCTGTACTGGGCGGCGGCGTCATCGTGATGTTCGGCATGGTCGCCGCAGCAGGTCTTAACGTCCTGACCGAAGTCAACATGAACCGGCGCAATATGGTGATCATTGCGGTCTCGCTTGCGGCAGGCCTCGGCCTCAATCTGGTGCCGACAGCGGTGCAATACCTGCCAGGTGTGGTAAAAACGCTGGCGACTTCAGCGGTTGCGCCAACGGCGCTGGTTGCAATCGTGCTCAATCTGGTACTGCCCGAAGAGATCTGAGCGCTCTTTCACTTTGCCAGATAAACTCCCGCCGGAGGCTCCGGCGGGGGCCACATTTTCCAGCCCGGCATATCGGGCGTAAACGGAGCCAGAGCGATGTATGATCTTGCCGCCTTTGCTGCCTGGGTGGAATTTGGCGTGCGCTGGCTGCATGTCATTACAGCTATCGCTTGGATTGGATCATCTTTCTACTTCATTGCGCTCGATCTGGGACTGCACCGCGACCGCAATCTTGCCTCAGGTGCGGATGGCGAAGAGTGGCAGGTGCACGGGGGCGGCTTCTACCACATCCAGAAATATCTTGTTGCGCCTGACAATATGCCAGACGGGCTGATCTGGCATAAGTGGCAAAGCTACTGGACGTGGATCAGTGGTTTTATCCTGCTGGTGCTCGTTTACTATCTCGGTGCCGAGTTTTACCTGATCGATCCGGTCGTCCGCGATCTTGCGACCTGGCAGGCGGTCGGCTTGTCGCTTGCGTCGCTCGCCTTCGGCTGGTTGGTCTACAACACGCTGTGCCGCGTCTTTGTTGAAGCGGATCAGACGCTGCTGATGATAGCGCTCTTTTGCGTTCTGGTCGCGATGTCTTACTTTTATGCGTCTGTCTTTTCCGGTCGGGCCGCCATGCTGCATCTGGGGGCATTCACAGCCACGATCATGAGCGCAAATGTCTTCATGATCATTATCCCCAACCAAAAGATCGTCGTGGACGACCTGATGGCGGGGCGTACACCGGATGCAAAATACGGCAAGATCGCCAAACAACGCAGTACACACAACAACTACCTGACCCTGCCCGTCATCTTTCTGATGCTCAGCAACCACTATCCGCTGGCTTTTGCCACAGAGCACACGTGGATCATCGCGAGCCTCGTGTTCCTCATGGGGGTCACGATCCGCCACTATTTCAATTCAATGCACGCCCGTCAGGGTCAGCCGCATTGGACATGGGGGCTGACCGCACTCATTTTCCTTGTCATTGTCTGGATATCAACCGCTCCGATGGTCACAGATGAGGCGCCGCAAGAGGCGCAGGGGGCGGCTGTGCTTTTCGCGCAAGCACCGGAATATGACGCGGTGCACGAGATCGTCGTCAGCCGGTGTTCGATGTGCCACGCGTCAGAGCCTGTCTGGGAAGGGCTGCTTTGGCCACCCAAAGGCGTGATGCTGGAAACCGAATACCAGATCACGCGCCACGCTCGCGCCATATATCTTCAGGCCGGTGTCAGCCACGCGATGCCGCCGGCCAATCTGTCCTATATGGAGCCGGATGAGCGCGCACAGATCGTGGCGTGGTACAGGGCCGCGACAGGCGGCTGAGACTGCCAGACAGACCGGAAATCCTGTTTTAGAATCGCCACAATCCATGCTAGGTATAGCGGTATGGCTCAGGTAGACCCCAATATAAGCGAAAAACGTCCGGAAATCCGACAGTTGGATGAGGGGGCGATCAACCGCATCGCGGCAGGTGAGGTGGTGGAGCGCCCGGCCTCGGCCGTGAAGGAATTGGTGGAGAATGCCATCGACGCCGGCGCGCGTCGCATTGCCATAGATATTGCAGATGGTGGCAAGACGCTGATCCGCGTTCAGGATGACGGCTGCGGGATGACAGAAGATGACCTGCCGCTTGCCCTGTCTCGCCACGCAACGTCCAAAATTGACGGGTCCGACCTGCTGGCCATCCACACGTTCGGATTTCGCGGCGAGGCTTTGCCGTCGCTTGGTGCGGTTGGGCGTCTGACGATCCTGTCACGCGCCGAGGGGCACGGTGCGGTCGAAGTGAGCGTGCAGGGCGGGCGGACAGGTGCCATTCAACCTGCCGCTGGAAATATCGGCACGACGGTCACTCTACGTGATCTTTTCTACGCCACACCTGCGCGACTGAAATTCCTTCGGACAGATCGTGCCGAAATGCAGGCCATAGGTGATGTTGTCAGGCGTTTGGCCATGGCAGAGCCCTTTGTGCAGTTTTTACTGCGCGATGTATCTGGCGAGGGTGCGCCACGCGAAGTGTTCAGGGCTGATGCAGAACAGGGCGACCTGTTTGACGCCTTGCACGGGCGGCTTGCGCGTGTTCTGGGGCGTGAATTTGCAGAAAACGCGTTGCCTATCGATGCTGAGCGGGAAGGTTTGCACCTGACCGGTTTCGCGGCACTGCCAACCTATTCACGCGGATCAGCCGTCGCACAGTACCTTTTCGTCAACGGCCGCCCTGTTCGAGACAAGCTGCTGGTTGGCGCGCTGCGCGGGGCATATTTCGACTTTCTCAGCCGTGACCGGCATCCGGCTGCTGCCCTGTTTCTCGACTGTGATCCGAAACTGGTTGACGTCAACGTGCACCCGGCAAAATCCGAAGTGCGCTTTCGTGATCCGGGGATTGCCCGAGGTCTGATCGTATCGGCGCTGCGGCACGCATTGGCAGAGGCCGGCCACCGTGCCTCGTCTACTGTCGCCCAGGCAACTTTGGGCGCCATTACACCTGAACCAACCGGCGCGCGGGTATATCAGATGGACCGGCCTTCACTGGGACCGAGACAAGCCTCCTACGCGGCGCAGGCCCCCGTTTTTGAAGAGACTGCACAGCCGTGGGGTCGTGTTGATGACACGCCGCCTTTGCACGAACCGGCAGATCAGTCCGCCGAAGATGTAACAGCTTTTCCGCTTGGCGCGGCGCGTGGTCAGGTTCATGAAAACTATATCATCGCGCAAACGGCCGACGGAGTGGTTATCGTGGACCAGCACGCAGCACATGAACGTCTTGTATATGAGAAACTCAAACGCCAAATGGCCGAAAACGGCGTTGCCAGACAAGCGCTGCTGATTCCGGAGATTATCGAGCTTTCCGAAGCCGATTGCGCGTCGCTCATGGGCGTAGCAGATGCTCTCGAAGAATTTGGTTTAGTCATTGAACAATTCGGCGGCAACGCTGTTGCGGTGCGCGAGACACCTGCCATTCTGGGCACTGTGGACGCGAAAGCGATCCTTCTGGATGTCCTTGATGAACTGGCCGATATGGACAGTTCAAACATGCTGCAAGCCCGCATTGAAGCGATCCTCAGCCGGATTGCCTGTCACGGGTCGGTGCGGTCCGGCCGTTGGATGCGTGGCGAAGAGATGAATGCGCTTTTGCGAGAAATGGAGGCAACGCCGCACTCAGGACAGTGTAATCACGGACGCCCCACTTACGTGGAACTTAAACTTGCCGATATCGAGCGGCTGTTTGGACGCACATGATTGAAATTGCAGGGCAAACGCTTTCTTTTGATGACCCTTTGATAGTCATCGCGCTGGGGTTGATTGGCACCATTCTGTTGCTGCTTGTCATTACACTGCTGGTATCCTCGCGCGCCGCGCGCAGAACCGAGCCTTTGGCACAGCAACTTGGTGTCATGGGACAGAGCATTCAGCAATTGGCCGCAGGTCAGGAACAGTTGCGCGGCGGTGTTCAGGCGGTTTCCGATACGCAGGTGACTGCGCAGGCGCAGGTCATCCAGACGGTGGAGGCGCGCCTTGCACACGTGCAACAGCAAATGCAGGATCGACTGGCTGATAACGCAATGCGATCGCAGCGCGCCCTGACCGACATGCAGGAACGCATGAAAGAAAGTCTGCATGGATCAAGCAAACAAACCACGACATCCTTGACCCAATTGCAGGAACGCCTGTCAGCTATCGACAAGGCGCAGGACAACATCACCAAACTGTCAGGCGATGTGCTGTCGCTGCAGGATATCCTGAGCAACAAGCAGACACGAGGCGCATTCGGTGAGATTCAGTTGCGCGATATCGTTTCCAAAGCCTTGCCGAACGACAGCTATGCCCTGCAGCACACGTTATCCAATGGCAAGCGCGCCGACTGTCTGATCCACCTGCCGCAACCGCCCGGCCCGATTGTCATCGACAGCAAGTTTCCGCTGGAAGCTTATGAGGCGCTTCGTCGTGCTGAAACAGATTGGGAGCTGAAGGACGCCGTTGCCAAGATGAAAACGGCTGTCACCAAACACATCGCTGATATCTCTGACAAATATATCATCGACGGCGAAACAGCGGATGGTGCGCTGATGTTCCTGCCCTCTGAAGCTGTTTATGCCGAACTGCATGCCAATTTTCCGGAACTGGTCCGCAAGGGGTTTGATGCACGGGTATGGATCGTTTCGCCGACCACGTGCATGGCCACGCTCAATACAATGCGCGCCATTCTAAAAGATGCGAGAATGCGCGAACAGGCCGGTGCAATTCGCAAAACGTTGTCGCAGCTTCATCGCGATGTCGAACTAATCGTTGAGCGTGCCGGAAAGCTGGAAACGCATTTCCGTCAGGCGCGGGCAGACCTCGACGGAATTGGTACAGCGGCAGAGCGCGCTGGCAAGCGTGCGGCCAAGCTGGACAACTTTGATTTTGAAGAGGTGGACGAAACCGAACAGCAGCCCCTCCTGACACGCCCGGCAGAATAGCGCTTCACGCCTGACAGGCCGACATGATGCCACGCAATTCAGCAAGCCCGCGCATGCGTCCAACCAGCGGGTAACCCGGCATGGAAGCAGTGTCCAAGTCGGTCAGTAGTTCCTGACCGTGATCCGGTCGCATCGGAATCTGCCAGTCACGACGACCTTCGACCCGCCGCCTGTCTTGTTCTGCCATCAAAGCGCGGACTGTGGCCACCATGTCGGTGTCCCCTTCCAGATGCGCGGCTTCGAAAAAGTCGGGGCGCGCAGGATCAATCCCGTCCAGTCGTTTGGTATTTCTCAGATGAGCAAAATGGATTTTGGGGCCTAACCGGTCGATAAACGCCACCGGGTCAAAGGATTCCGAAACACCCAGCGATCCGGTGCACAACGTAGCGCCATTGGCTGGTGTATCTATTGCTTCAAGTGTTCTTGCATAATCGTCCAACGAGGACATGACGCGCGGCAGACCCAGCAACGGAAACGGCGGGTCATCCGGGTGACAGCACATCCGAATGCCGACTTGTTCGGCCACCGGCAGCACTTCTGCAAGAAAGTCGATCAGGTTTGCAGATAGCTGCCGGGCATCAATCCTATCATAGGTAGCAAGCCGCGATTGCACGTCAGACAAGGTCCAATTGTCATTTGCTCCGGGTAGGCCTGCAATGATGTTGTTTTGCAAGGCACGGCGAGCCGTGTCTGACAAACCGTCAAACCGGTCTTTGGCCCGTTCTTGGTGTTCAGGACTGTAGTCGTCTGCCGCGCCGGACCGTTTCAGTATGAAAAGGTCGAAAACGGCGAAATCGAGCAGCGAAAAGAGCATCGCATTTCCACCGTGTGATTGTGGCGCTCTGAGGTCTGTCCGGGTCCAGTCCAGGATCGGCATAAAGTTATAGCAAACCGTCTGTATGCCGAGGGCTGCGAGGTTTCTGAGGCTTTGCCGGTAGTTCTCTAGGTGTGTGCTGTAGTCTTGCCCTTTGGTCTTGATCGTTTCGGAGACTGGGAGGCTTTCAACCACGTCCCATGAAAAACCCGCTGCCGCCAATACATCCATACGCTCCTGTATGGACTGCGAAGGCCAGACCTCGCCGGGAGGTTGGTCGTGCAAAGCAGTGACGATACCTTCGACACCGGCCTGATGCAGGCTCTTCAGGGGAATGATGTCTTTTGGCCCAAACCAGCGCCAACATTGCTTCATGGTTGCCAACTTTCATACAAAGGATGGGCGGAGGATAAGGGTAGGCTGACTCTTTCTCCGGTTCTGGCGGCGTGGTAAATCGCAGTCACCAACTCAATGGATGCGCGTCCGTCCGTCAAAGATACGTGTGAGCTCTTTTCCCCGTTTTGGTGATTAGCGATTTCTGTCAGAAACCCTTCAAAACCAACGGGTTCTACCGGAGCTTCTGCAACCGCTACATCAATCTGGTCTTGCATCGCAGGGTCGCGGGCAGTGAACTGCCACGTCCCAGTTCCCGGTGCATAGGGTGTCGTGTCGGACGTCGCGGTCAGGTGTTCGAACACAAAGCGGAGCCGTGTTTCGTCCCTCGCAGCCCCAAGTGTTATGCTGCTGCTCGCAATACCGCCGTTGGCTAGGGCAAAGCTGATGGCGGCGCAGTCTTCTGTTTCAATGGGATTAATTCTTGTTGCGACCATCGCGGACAAGCTTGCGACGGGCCCCATGAAGTGTGTCATGAGATCGTGATTGTGGATTGCATGCCCCAAAACGGCGCCGCCGCGTTCCCCCGCCCAAGTGCCGCGCCACGGGATGGCGTAGTATTCTGCCCCGCGCGACCAGTGCGTTTCAAGCGCGGCAACTTGTGGCACCCCTGTCAAACCCTGTGCCACCAGATAACGAAGTTGCGATAGAGCGGGCCCCCATCTGTACTGGAACACCGGATAAATCGTCTTACCCGCTCGATCACTGGCGCTGACCAGTGTTTCGGCATCGGCTAGCGACGTGCACAAGGGCTTTTCGCAGATGACATTTTTGCCGGCGCTCAGCGCCTCAAGGGTGATGGGTACGTGCAAGTGGGGAGGCAGGCACACGTCAATGAGGTCAACCTGAGGATCTGACAGCGCCACCTGCATATCGGCCGCGACCGTGATCTTGTGGTCGTTGACAACTTCATTCGCGCGGACGATGTCCAGGTCGATCAGGTATAATACATTGAAAATATGCGGTAATTTCAAGTAAGCTGCGAGATGCTCTCGACCTATACCGGCACCCAGAATAGCAACGTTGAGGGTCACCGCACGCGCCCTTCCGCCATTGCCTGCGCAGTCAGGGCTAGCTCCATCACTTTGAAGCAATGGTTCTGGGTCATCGCAGATTCCGTACGGTTACGTATGTCATTTGCGAGGTTGGCAAAATATGGCAAACCGGAGTTCCCGGCATCGATCTTTTCGCATCGGTTCCCGTTGACAAGGATTAGATGATCCGTACCCGGTGACCCACCGACATCAACGTATTTGCGCAATTCGATGTAACCCTCTGTACCGAGTATTGTGAGTCGTCCGTCGCCCCAAGTCGGTAACGCGTCAGGTGTAAACCAGTCGACACGGATGTAGCCTGTGCCAGTGTCGCCGCGCAGCGTGATTTCGCCAAAGTCTTGCAACCCCGGATCATTCTGGGAGGCGTAATTTGCCACGAATGCATGGGTCACTTCCGCGGAGGACGCGCCGGTGAAATGCAAGAACTGGTCAATCTGATGTGATGCGATATCTGTCAGAATGCCACCATATTGCGCGCGGTCAAAAAACCACTCCGGACGGGTCGCGCGGTTAAGTCTGTGCGGACCAAGGCCGACGGTATGCACAACTTGACCAATCGCTCCGGCCTGCACCAACTCGGTTGCACGTGTCACAGCCGGGACTTCAAATCGTTCGGAAAAGTTAATTGACCATATCCGTCCGGTTTCAGCGACAGCTTTCTTTATCGCATCCAATTGCCCAAAGCTGGTACAGCCTGGTTTGTCGGTCATGACATCCATACCCCAGCGTATGGCTTTTTCTGCGATGCTCGCACGATCGCTTGGAATGCAGGATACCAAGGCTAAGTCGGCGTCGGATTGAAGTGCCTCATCGAGTGTCGCAAACCGGTCGATATCCGGAAAGCGTTTGACAAATCCGGCGAGTGTGCCGGGCGTCCCTTCTGTCCAGTATCCCAAACAGATCGCACCCGTTTTGAGCATGTTCTCTGTCATGCCATAGATGTGACGGTGATCAAGGCCGAGGGCGATAAACTTTAGGGTCATTGGCGAACCGGCTCTCTTTGTCCCGAGCTATTGCTGCGCTCCATCGCGCCGATCACGTGTTGCGCTGCAATCACGCTGGCGCCCGCTGCAATAAGGGGGGTGCCATTTTTCAGGTGATCGACAAAGTTTTCAAGGATTGTCTGATGCCATGCATGGGTAAAGGCCATCGGATCTGCCCCGGCGCCGGTGGCGGCCGACGCCCCGATGGTTTGTGTGCGTCCATCCATATGAGAAAGTGTCAGAACGCCGGATTCGAGATGCGCGCTGGCCAGCGTCCCTTGGAGTGAAACCGATTCCGGATGTCCCGGGTATGCGGTCGTCGTGGCGACAACGGACCCGACGGCCCCGTTGTTGGTTGTAAACAGGGCACCTGCCCAGTCCTCAGCCTCCATCTTGTGCTGTGAGGTCGTCGTCATCAGTGACTGTACCGTGCTGAATGGTCCCAGACACCACAGCGCAAGGTCAAGGGTGTGAATGGCCTGATTGATCATCACGCCCCCGCCATCCCGGGCGTAAGTGCCACGCCCCGGCGCATCGTAGTAAGCCTGATCGCGCCACCATGGCACCCTGATTTCTGCGCTGACGATCTTTCCCAACTGTCCGTTGTCGACGGCCTTTTTCAACGCAACCGACGCGCCGCGCGCGCGGTGCTGAAGGCATACTGCGAGAGGCACTTCGGCGGATGCGCAAAGATCCACCAGCTGTTCCGACGCCTGCGCCGTCCGTTCGATGGGTTTTTCCATCAATATCGGGATCTTGGCCTCAGCAAAGGCGCTGACAAGGTCCACGCGCGCATCGGGTGGTGTGGCAATGATGACAAAGTCTATATTGGCTTTGGCAATGATTTCCGCAGCTGAGCCAAACACCGAGACCGGATCGCCCAGCATGGCCTGAGCTTTCTGCGCGAAGGCAGACGCTTTTTGTGTCGAGCGCCCCATGACGCCAGCCAATGTGACGTCTATTGCGTCTTTTATGGCTGCAAGGTGGGTGTCGGCAACCATGCCCAGCCCGATGAGAGCGGTACGCATCACGCAACCTCGCGCGGGATAATGGCACCACGATACTGCACCACGCGGGCGGCACAGGTGTGCCCTTGCATCAGGGCTTCAGCCTGAGTTTTTCCAGTCAGAATTCCTGCCAGATAGCCCCCGTTAAAGCTATCTCCTGCGGCGGTCGTATCTATCACATGCGGTGCAGCGTTATAGGATTGCGCGACCGGCGCGCCAAGTGAGAGCGGGCCAACCTCGCCACGTTTCAAAGCGCCGGTGTTCCCGCCGTTTTCGAAGCGTTGCGTAACCGCCTGCGCGCTTTCTTCGAACAAGTCCATTTCATCGTCTATCGAGGGCAGTGCGATATCGGCCCGCGCCCAAAGCGCCTGTGTTACCTGGCGCGCGGCATTGGCATTCTCCCACAGGCGCGGGCGATAATTGCTGTCATATGCAAATCTTGTGCTGTGATTCGCGAGCCAGTGTAAAAGCGCCAGGCGGACCTCGTGCGGCAGAATGGCAATCGAGATACCGGAGAAGTAGATCAGGTCGTAGGCGGCAAGGCAGTCAAAATTCGTGCCGCCATCGGTCTGGAACAAGTCGCGCGCCGCAGCCGCGCTGCGCCAGTAGGTGAAGGATCGTTCACCCGTCTCAGATGTCGTAATGGCATATAGCCCGGGTGATTTGCCGGAGATCCGTCGGATGGCGCCGGTGCCGATACCCTGTTGTTGGATAAAGTCTTCGATCTGGTCGGAAAACGGGTCATCACCGAGGCATGTGATGTAATCTACGGTTACCTCGGGTGCTTCGCGTTTGAGGTATATCGCCGTGTTCAGTGTATCGCCTGCCACCCCGACATCTGCCGTGCTTCCGCGCAATGACAATTCGATCATCGCTTCTCCGATGCAAGCGACCCGGATCATATGCGTTGTTCCCTTTTCCAGATGATGAGACCCGATATGATGATGATCGTGGCGCCAAGAACGGTGAGTTCGTCTGGCAGGTGATTGAACACCAGCCAGCTGAGACCCGCGATGTAAATCATGAAAGAGTAGGTGTAGGGCATCAAAGTGTTTGCCGGGGCAAACCGGTGCGCGTTTGTCAACAGTTGATGCCCTGCCCAACCGCCAGCGCCAAGACCAACCAGCAGCGTTGTTTGCAGGGGGGTCTCAGGTGGAACCCAACTCCACACAGCGAACGGCAGTATTACGGCGGTGCCAAGAGCGCCTAGGTACAACTGCTGTGTGTCCGTGGCGACAACGCCGGCCAATCTACGCGTCATCAACGAGTAGAGTGCAAGGGCAGTCGCGTTATAGACCGGCAAAAGCATTGCGGGGTGGAAGGTTTCGCCAAAGGGCCGGATCACGACAAGCACGCCGACAAAGCCCAGAAGGATCGCACCCCAGCGCCATACTCCGATTTTTTCTTTCAGCACCGTCATGGACAAAAAACAAACAATGATCGGGCTTGAGAACATAATTGCCGAAATGATGGTCAAAGGCAGGAAGTTCAACGCGTAGAAATTGCCCAGTGTAGCGGATACCAAGAGGAATGCCCGACTGACGACCTCGGCAAGGTGATCGGTGCGAAACCGATCCGACGATGTCCCGTTTTTTGCAATCACACCAACGGCGATAACCAAGTGAACCGCATAGCGCATGAACGCCAGTTGAAAGGCCGGGAACCCGGCCAGAACCAACCATTTTGCCGATGTGTCGACGCCCGCAAACAAAAACCAGGCACCCAGCATCAGTATGATGCCGACGCCGGGCCTGTCCTCGATGGATTGGGCGGCGACTGCCACCTACTTGCCGAATTTTGCCGCGTAAAAGTCAACCATCTGACTGACCATATCGTCTGCGCGCCCGCTATCGCGCGCTTCGGTCAGGGCCGATAGTGCACATTTTGACATGATACTTTCCACGCCTGCGTCATCGGCCATTTTTGAATAGTATCCGACGTCTTTTGCGGCGTTTTTGATGGCGAAGGCCAACAAGTTGGGGTCTCCATCGACGCCGTAGCCCTTCACGAAATCCATCATTCCACTGTGTAGCGGTCCGGCTGCCATGACGTCGTACATCTGTGTGCGATCAACCCCTGCGACATCAGCCATGGCAAATGCCTCGGCCATCGCGTTGGCAACCGTCATCCCGAAGAAGTTGTTGATGAGCTTGATGGTATGCCCAGAGCCCAAGGCGCCTAGGTGAAAGACGTTTTCGCCCAGATCTTGTAGGACCGGTTCGACCTTTTCGAAGGCCGTACGGTCGCCCGAGCACATGATGTTCAGCAATCCGTCTTTGGCGTGACTGGGTGTTCGGCCCAAAGGCGCATCCAGATAGGTGCCGCCGGCGGCTGCGGTTTCTTCGCCCAACATGCGCGTGGAAGCCGGCAGGGATGTACCGAAATCGATCACCACGCCGCCCGGCTTCAGGCCCGCCAAAACACCGGTGTCGCCGCGCATCCGGCTTTCCACATGATCTGATGTGCCCATACACAGCATTACGATATCGCTGGCGGCGGCGAGTTCCTTTGCGCTGCCAGCTTCTGTTGCGCCGCGTGCGATAGCTGCGTCAAGGTGGGTCCGGTCCTGATTGCCCAGAATGGTAAGCCCATAACCCTGATCCAGCAGACGTTGCACCATAGCGCCGCCCATCAGCCCGAGCCCAATAAATCCAATGGTTGGTTGTGTCATCTAAGCGTCTCCTATTTCACTGTACTGAAGGCACGTTTTTTCATGCCTTTTTGAATCTCGTAGATCGAAATCGGCACATCCGGCTGTGGTTGCGGGATGCGCACGGGAATGTCTTTAAGGCGGGGATTTTTTGTGGTTTCGCCGCACAGCATGCGGGTGTCATAGTCTTTGATACCGTCCCAGCGGGTCATTGATCCCATGATCGGGAATGCATCTGCTGCCATCATTTCGTAAAACAGGATGCGTCGCGCTCTGTCAGACGTATTGAGCGCCGAGCCGTGAACGATGCGCCCGTGGTGGATGCTGATTGAGCCTGCAGGCCCGGTCAGTTCAACCGCATCCGCCGGGTTGAGGCCGTTTTCTTCCGGCAGCATTGCACCGGCAAAAACACCATCCACGTGGTGATCGTATACCGGACCCTTATGGCTTCCCGGATAGACCATCAGTGGGCCGTTTTCGTGCGCCATATCATCGATCAGCACGCCGATTGCCAGAATGTCGTCATTGGTATGAGGATAAAACGCATAGTCCTGATGCCATTCGACCGCGGCACCGTAGCCTGCCGATTTCATGTTCAGTTTGGTGGTGTGCAAACGCAGGTCTGGTCCGATCAGGTCGCGCGCCGGCCCCAAGACATGATCCGAGTACATGAGTTCTCGGACAACTTCTGAAATTGTATGGGGCAATTTTACCCGACGCAGGCGAGGTTCTTCTTTCGTATGGCTGTCTTCGAGGTCAAGCCGGTCGTTTGATGCGGTCATGTCTGCTGCTTCGATCTCGAAACGGGCGATTTCAGACCTGATTTTCTCGATCCAATCGTCTGGTATCTGCTTTTCGAGGACCAGATAGCCATTCTTGTCGTAAGCGTCGATTTGATCAGGCGATAGCACTTCGGGCATTTCCCTCTCCTGTGTGTTGTGCCTGCAGTTGTTTTTCAATTTCCAAAGCGACACCAAGCGTTCGTGTCGCGTCTGCCACGTCGATCATTGGTTTTGCGCCGTCCATAACCTCGATGAAGTGATCAAGCTGGGCGTCCAGAGGAGGTTTGCCGGTCACGGCGGAGTTGAGCGGTACCTGCTGCGCCGGTTGACCCCAGTCAACACCGTTCCAGAGCGTCATGGACGGAAAGCTGATCGCACCGGTGGTGCCGGCGATCCACATCATGTCTTGGCCTGTTGTGCCGATGTTGGGGTTCTCACCTGTACCGGCTTCGAAACCCCAGGGCGACGGGGTTGTGTCTGCAAATGCGATGGTGCCGGTCGCGCCATCTGCAAACGACAGGGCGACGGCCCCGGATTCGATACGATCAGATCCGCGCAAGCCACGGCCCCGCACTGCACTGACATCAACGATGTCACCCAGCACAAAGCGCAGGATATCGATGTCATGCACGAGATTGATCATGACCGGGCTGCCACCAGAGGTGCGCCAATTGCCTTGAAAGTAGGGGTCAGGCTTGCGCATCGCCCAGATCAGACTCGCTGTAACCGGTGTTCCGATGCCACCATCCGCGATGAGCGATTTCAGTTGCTGAACGGACGCGTGATACCGTCGGTGGTGGCCCACAAGAGAGCCGACGCCAGTACGGTCCACCGTGCGCGAAAGTGCCAGTGCCGCTTCCAGATCATCTGTTACCGGCTTTTCGATCAGCAAGTGCCATCCACGTTCGGCGGCGTACTCAGCCTGCGCGCCGTGCAGATGCGTCGGTGTGGCGAGAATAACGCCGTCTACCGGAACATCCACGTCGTCCAAGTCCCGGTATCGCGCCACGCCGTTTGGCGTTTGAACGTCCGGGTCCGGATCTACAAGTCCTGCGGCGATGCACCCGGGGTGCGCGGTGACAGCCGCGAGATGTCGCGCGCCAATCAGTCCACCGCCTGCAACAAGTATCCGTTTCACATGACTGCCCCGATTTGCCACGGAACGAATTCATAGTCTCCCAGACCCTGCGCTTCGGATTTGCTTGGCGTTCCTGATGCAACCTGCAAGAACAACTCAAATATCTCGCGCCCTTTTTCCTCGACTGTCACGCCATCGGTCAGGATGCTCCCTGCATCGATGTCCATGTCTTCATGCATGCGATTGGCCATCGCAGAATTGGTCGCGACCTTGATGGTCGGGCTGGGCTTTGAGCCAAAGGCAGACCCGCGTCCGGTCGTAAAACACACAAGATTGCACCCGCCTGCAATTTGACCAGTTACCGACGCCGGGTCATAGCCGGGGCTGTCCATGAAAGTGAAACCGCTCGCAGTGACAGGTTCTGCATATTTATAGACGCCCATCAGCGGTGACGTGCCGCCCTTGGCTGCAGCACCGAGCGATTTCTCGAGTATCGTGGTCAGGCCGCCTGCCTTGTTTCCGGGCGAGGGGTTGTTGTCCATAGAACCGCGGTTGCGGGCGGTGTAATCTTCCCACCAGCGGATCAGGCCGACCAGCTTTTCACCGGTTTTCCTGTCTATCGCGCGGCGTGTCAAAAGATGCTCGGCACCATAGATTTCGGGGGTTTCTGCCAGTACGCCAGTTCCGCCCTGAGCTGCGAGCAGATCACACGCATATCCCAAAGCCGGGTTGGCCGTAATCCCCGACCAGGCATCAGAACCGCCGCATTGCAAAGCAACTTTCAACGCCGAAGCAGGACATGGCGTGCGCCTGTTCTCATTGGCGATGGGCAACATCGCTTCGATCTTGCGAATGCCCAACTCGACAGTTTTTCGCAGCCCGGCAACGGATTGGATGTTCATCACCTGAAAAGTTGTACTCTGCTTAAGCCCGTAGGCTTCCAGCAGCCAGTCGATCTGGTTCATTTCACATCCGAGGCCGACCATGAGCACCCCGGCGTGGTTGGGATGGCGTGCGTAACCCCACATGACGCGCTGGAGAGCTTCAAAACCTTCACCGTCTCCGGCCATGCCGCATCCGGTACCGTGCACAAAGGCAACGACGCCGTCCACATTTGGAAAGGCAGCGAGCCTTTCCGGCGTAAAGTGCTCTGCGATCATCCGTGCCGCGGTTGCAGAGCAGTTAACCGATGTGACAATTGCGATGTAATTGCGGGTTCCGACCGAACCATTTGCGCGCCGGTATCCCATGAAACTGCGCCTGTCCGCCTCCGCCACATCGGAAACGGGGCGCAAATCTGTGGCGTAGTCATAATCGGCATCGGTGTTGCGAAACTCGACGTTGTGCGTATGCACATGGTCGCCTGCCGCAATGTCCGCTTCTGCATAGCCAATGATTTGTGCGTATTTGCGGATCGGTTCACCGCGCGGAATGTCCTGTGTCGCGATTTTGTGCCCCGACGGGATCAGCGCACGCGTGTACGTGCCTGCCACGTCATGGCCGACTTCAAGCGCGCGCGTAGCGGTGACGACATTGTCGATTGGATCAAGGCGAACAGTATCCATCTTGGTTCCTTCAGGCGCAGAATGGCGCGTCACTTTGCCAGCGGTGGATCGGGATGTGCGTTTGCGCAGCAAGAGCGGCGCGCGCGTCTTCCCACATCTGAAGCCACTTGCGCCAGTCGGTCAGCATTTGCCCCGGATCGACCGCACTACGCGCGACAAACTCCGGGAAATGTGCGCGGCCCGTGGGCTGACCCGTAACATTATAGCGCAGGTCAAAGGACCACCGGAAATCAGATGTGCTGTTGGGCAGGGAGGCATGTGGTGTCAGCGGATGCAGCAGAACGATGCCGCCAGCTGTGACCGGTAGCGGCACAGCCTGATCGATATCGACGAAACCATCAGCGATCGCTGTCTGTTTTTTGGGACAGTGAGGAAGCATTCGGTCATTCTGGCGCGGCACCACCTGAAGGCACCCGTTGTCGATGGTCGCATCCGTCATTGCGACCCAAACCGTGATCATTTCGGTTTGATCCGCTTCTTGCAGACCGACGCCACGGTCCTGGTGCCAGTCGGTTTGGGTGATATGCGCCCGTACTTCGTCCTGCGCCAGCGAAGGCGCGGGCGGTTTGATCCTGACGTGTTGGATCGGGTTGGAAGTAATCTCTGGTCCGATCAGGCTCTGGACGATGTCGAGGATCTCGTCACAGCGCACCAGATCAAACACCGCCGGCCCAAAGTGCATCGGCGTCTCTTCGGTGATCTCGTCTCCGGGCAGGCTGATGTCCATTGGTTGAAACCAGTCGCACCCAGCCTCATAGCTGACGCGCAGCTTGTCCCAAAAGCTTAGACTGGCCGGATCTTGTGAGACAAGCCCCTCAGACCACCACCGCGCGTAAAGTGCATCCATCAGATCGCTGTACTCTTGCGCCACGGCATCGACCGTGATTGCAGGCACAACATCCGGAACGACCAGATAGCCGTCTTTGTTAAAGCTGTCGATCTGGGCTTGTGTCAGCACGTTATGATCCTTTCGCCGCTAGAGCAGAATGGAAACGATAGGCGGCCAGATCAGCAAAACGGACAACGCGCAAAGCTGAATGCCGATGAAAGGCAGGAAGCCGCGGAAGATATCGGTCAGCGAAATATGAGGAGGCGCCACCGACTTCAGGTAGAAAGCAGCTGGTCCAAAGGGCGGTGACAAAAAGCTTACCTGCATGTTCATACAGAAAACCACGCCGAACCAGATCGCCACATGGCGCGGGTTCAACTCGCCCAAAAGCCCGATTTCTTCGATGGGCAGCCGCTGAACGATAGGCAGGAACACAGGGATGATCAGCAAGACGATTCCGACCCAATCCATGAACGCCCCCATAAAGAGCAGGATCAGCATCATCATCAGGATGATCCCCATGGTCGGTAATTCCGAACCGACGATAAAGTCCGCGACATATGTTGGGCCGCCGGCAATCGTATAGGCCCCCGCCAGTGCCGTGGCACCAATGGTCACCCAGATGATTGTTCCCGTAGACTTCAAGGTGCGCATCAGGCTGTCCCAGACCAGTTCGAAACTGGCCTCACCACGGAAGATGGCGATGATGAGAACGGCGAGTGCGCCCATGCCTGCCGCTTCGGTGATGCCGGTGATGCCGCCGTAGATAGACCCCATGACAACACCGATGACGACGATGGGGGCCACGAGGCCCTTGCCGAGTTTCCAGCCCAAGGCAGTCCGCGCGCGTCCCAGCACAACGAACATCATCACGAAGGCAAAGGCGACCAAGCCGCCAAACCAGGGCAGATAATCCGCGGTACCATAGGCAAAGGCGTCGCCGGTATTGGTCAAGTTTTGTCCGCTCAGCTCAAAGAACAGAGCGCGCAGGAAAAGCGCCGTAGAAAAGCCAGCCAGCAGGACGCACAGGAAAGCTGCGAACAGTTTGGCTTTCTCGAAGCCTTGTGGCTCACCCTCAACGGGTTCGGGCAGCGGTGCGTGGTCCGGGTTCATCTGCGTACGGATGATGATGTATATGATGATAAAGCTGGCCAGCATGAACCCTGGCAGGAACGAGGCAGTAAAGAGAGCCTTGATCGATGTTTCGGTAATCAGGCCGTAGATAATCAGGACAATCGATGGCGGGATCATTGTGCCGAGCGAGCCCGAAGCACAGATCGTGCCGATTGCGAGGTTCTGGTTATAGCCGAGCCGCAGCATCTGCGGCAGGGCGATTAGACCAAGCAAAACAACCTCGCCGCCGATGATGCCGGACATCGCAGCCATGATTACCGCCATGATCGACGTGACGATGGCGATCCCGCCGCGTGTGCGGTTCAGCCAGACGTTCAGCGAAGAGTACATGTCCTTGGCGACACCCGAGCGTTCGAGCAGGGCCGCCATAAAGATAAACAGCGGAATGGATATGAGGACATAGTCTGTTAAGAGTCCGTATATTCGCTGAGCGAGGATATTCAGTGGCCCCGATCCGGGGCGTCCGGTCAGTATACCTTCCCCGAACGTCCACGGCGCAGTCATCAACTGTGGTTCGAATTTCATTACGAGTACAGCAACCGCAAGAATCGCGGAGGCAAAGCCAAGGGGCATGCCAATTGCCAGCAGCAGAACAAGCCCCAGCATGAGGACCAGCGAAATTGTTCCGATATCCATCAGCTGTTCCTCGGCGTTGTTTGTTGGATTGAGCCACGGGTCACGTCTTGATCCCCTACGCCTTCTGAGCCGACAGCGGCCTTGAGTTTTTCCAGTTCATCCTGATCGATGTCATCGGCAGCGGTGTGTATCACCGGCTCCGCATTCCAGTCCGATATCAAGTTGATCACCGCCTGAACCGCAACCAGCGCCACGACCAGCAACACCATCGGCTTGAGCGTCGCGGGGATGGGCGGGTCAAAAGCTGTCCCGAAGGTTTCCCAACGATAGAATTTGTCAAAGGCTTCGCCGTAGCCGCCATAAAACAGAAAGAAAGAGAACATCACGATCAGAAACGTCGAGATCACGTCGCACGTACGCTGTAGTCCGCGCGGCAGCATGTCGTAGATCAAGAAGATGCGAATGTGGCTGCGCTGCTGCATGGCGTAAAGGCCAGCGCAAAGAAACACAAAGCCGGCAAGCCACAAGGACATCTCATTTGCCCAAAGAGTAGGAGCTTCAAAAATATAGCGGAGGATGACTTCGTAGATCATGACGCTGCACAGCACCACGATCAGCATCATAGTGACCCGTCCGATGAAAACGGCCAACCGGTCGAGCGCCCGCCAGCTTTCAAATTCCATAGGGGCACGCCGCACGGTGCGGACACCGATAAAACCAAAAACCGGAATCAGCAAAAGCGCAGCCCAGTCCATGGCATCAGCATATCCGCCAAACAACCCGCCAAGGTCGGGGGTGACGTCGACCCTTAAGAACAGAGCGCTGAGTTTGTCAAACTGCGACGGGTCCTTTGGTGGGAACCAGCTTAGTGTGAATGCTGGCATGTGCCAGATGATCCACCCTGCGCATAAGATAAAGGCAAGTGGGATGAGCCACTCAATCAAGCTTCCGGATTTTTCGTTCATCGTGTCCCCCGCTAATCAGGCCGCGAGACGATGAAAGCCCGGGCTTTAGACGGAAAGACCCCGCCAAAAATAAGGCGGGGTCTCGTTTGTTGATGGCTTATTGCTTGAGGCCGAGTTGCTCAAGATATGCGAGGTGCGAATCGACCAGTGCTTTTGCTTCTGGTGTGTCCGCAAACTCTGGCCATGTGGCCTGTGCCGCTGCGCGGAACTTGGCAAGCTCTTCTGGTGCCCACTGAGACAAGGTTACGCCTTGCTCACGCAGTTGAGCGGCCGCTTCGGCGTTCTTCTTCTCGAACGTCAGCGCGGTACGCAGCGCCAGTGCCTCCATTGCTACCTTCATGATCTTCTGGTGGTGTGCAGGCATCGCGTCAAACACGGCCTTGTTGCACGCCAGGTGGTCAGATGGCATCGAGTGGAAGCCGGGGAAGTTTGCATACTTAACGATGTCATACAGACCCAGACCGACGTTGTTTGCCAGACCGGAAGCGTCCGCACCGTCGATGATGCCTGTTTCCAGAGCTGTAAAGATCTCGGTGAAGTCCATCACGATGGGCGATGCGCCCAGTTTTTCAAAGATCTTGGTTTCCATGCCGGGGGGCGAACGGAATTTCCAGTCTTTGAAGTCTTCGACCTTTGCAATCGGCTTGGATGAGGCAAAGCTCTCCTGACCGTATACCCACCAGCCAATCAGCTCCATACCGTACTTGTTGTACAGAGGTGCCGCAGCTTCCTTGCCGCCACCGAAATACAGCCAGCTCAGCTGTTGGTATGGCGTGTCATAGCCGCCCATGATGTCGCCTACGAACTGGAATGCAGAGTTCTTACCAGTCTGATAGCCACCACCGGTCATGTCACAGTCAAGAATGCCTGTGGATGCCGCATCGAACGTTTCAACGGATTTAACAACCGACGAGGAATAGAACATTTCCACGTTGATTTCGCCGTTCGACATGTCGGTGATGTCTTGCACGTACTGTGCCGCCAACTGACCCGAGACGGTTTCAGGCGCGTAGTGCGTTTGAATCCGCAGGGTTGTCGTTTGAGCAGAAGCGGTAAACGCTGTTGTTGCTGCCAGCGCAGCAACGGCGGCGACTGATGCCGCCTTCTTCATGATTTTCATATTGTCCTCCCAGACGTTGAGCGCGCTGTTTGTCAGAGACCTTGCGGCCTCGTTTTCTTTGTACGCTGACGAAACGTTAGGCGGCACATTCCTTCGGCGCAACAAAAAATTGTTTTTTTAGAAAATTTCGAGATTTTTGTAGATTACCGAAATTTTGCTGTTAGTCTGCCCGAATGGTTTCGGGGCATCCATGACGCAAGACACCGACATCTTTAAAGATCTGCAGCACAGATTGATCTCAAACGGGTTCGATCACGGTGCCAAGCTGCGCGCAGAGCAAATAAAGCACGATTACGGCTGTTCTGCCAGCACCGTTCGCGAAGCGCTTTTTCGTCTTTCTACACAACGGCTTGTAGATTTTCAGGAGCAACGGGGGTTCCGTGTTCCGAACAAGTCTCCCGAGCTTTTGGCCGAACTCACGCACTTGCGGATTCTCTTGGAAGGCGAGGGCACTGCGATGTCGATCAGTCGCGGAGGCGTCGCCTGGGAGGCCCGGTTGACGGCAGTACACCATCAGTTGAGCCATATCGAAAAACGAATCAACACATCGGATGATCCATCCGAATATGTCGACATCTGGTTCAAGGCAGAGCGGGAATTTCATGAAACCCTGATCTCTTCATGCGGGTCTCAAACGCTGAAAGACACGCATCAGCAGATATTCTTCCGGTTTCGTCAGCAGCTCATGGTTGCGGATCGCGAATTTACGTTCATCTCGGATAACATCCAACAGCACTACCAGATCATGGTGGCAGCGCTGGCCGGTGACAAAAAGCTGACCAAACAAAAAATCCACGACCACCTTGCACGCCATCTGGATCCGGCAAACCGCACTCAGGAACCGGTGTTGGGCAAGTCCTCGGTAATGTAGGTCTGCACAATTTCGTCAAAGCTGCTTTCAGCCTGAAATCCCAGAGCAATTGCCCTTTGCGGGTCGAAATCCCGCGGCCAGCCGTCAACAATCTTCATGATAGCCGGGTCCGGCAAAGGTTTGATCAAGTCGACTGCATCTTGTCCGGCTGCTCTGCGCAAGGCTTCGATTTGCTCGGCCACTGTGCAACTTACACCGGGCAGGCTGAGTGCGCGACGCCCCTGCAGCCTGTCGGTATTCAGCGTGGCGGCATGGGTGAGAAATTGCGCGGCCGCGCGCGGCGAAGCGTGCCAATGCCGTACCGTATCTGGCACCGGCAGAATCGCCTCTATGCCGTTCAGCGGTTCGCGGATGATCCCTGAAAAGAACGACGACGCCGCCAGATTGGCTTTGCCGGGGCGCACACAAATCGTTGGCAGGCGAATCGATATCCCGTCGATGAACCCTTTTCGGCTAAAGTCCGTGATCATCAATTCACAGATCGCTTTCTGCGCGCCGTAGCTCGTCTGCGGCGCCGAGAGAAACTCGTCACCGATCTTGTCGGGGTAGGGGGCGCCAAAAACTGCGATGGACGACGTAAAAACCAGTTTTGGTACATACTCTCCGCCAGACGCCATGTTCTGAGCGCGCAACGCTTCGAGAAACCGCCACATCGACATCATGTTCACCGACCAGCCAAGGTCAAAGTTTGTCTCGGATTCGCCAGAGACGATTGCGGCGAGGTGAAAGATGATGTCAAACCTGTCTGCCGCAAGGGCGTCAATTTTGGCCTGATCCGTCAGGTTGCCGGTGATCTGTTTGCCTGGCGCGCTATTGGCAGGGAATCCCATGTCGAAAAGCGTGACCTCAAGGTCGCCATGCCCTTCCAACCCGTGGCCGGCCAGCCTGTGTGCCAGTTTCTGGCCGACCATGCCGCCGCCACCGATGACGAGTACCTTTGTCATATTAAAATCCGTTTCTTGCCTTGAGTTCCAGATAAAGTCCGGAGTGATCTTTTTCCGCGCCGTCCATTGCGTCGATGAAATGCTGGAAGCGGTCACGCACCGATTGCGTGGCGGGCAGCTCGAGGTTCAGCTCCGCTGCTTCGTCCAGCGTGTTGTTGAGGTCTTTCACCTGAAATTTGGTCAAACCACCCGGTTCGAAATCGCCTTCGGTCATTCGTTTTCCATGCTGCTGCAATATGGTGCTATCCGCGAATCCGCCTTTTAGGGCGCGGCGCACCGCAGCAGGATCGGCGCCGCCTTGGGAGACAAGCAGCATCGCCTCGGCCACGGCCGAAATGGTTACGGCCACGATGGTTTGGTTTGCCAGTTTCGAAAGCTGACCTGCGCCGGAAGGTCCGACATGCACGGGATTGCCCATTGCGCCAAGCACTTCCTCGGCGGCGGCAAAAGTTTCTGCTTCGCCGCCCGCCATGATGGCAAGCGTCGCGGCTTGAGCACCCTTCGTTCCGCCCGATACGGGGGCGTCAATATGCGCAACACCCATTTCTGCCAGCAAGGCCGATTGCTCGCGCGCATGCGCAGGCTTGGCGCTCGACATGTCGAGCCAGATCATGCCGGGCTTCAACGCGGCACGGACATCTGGATCCGATAAGAGGGCCTCGGTTGCAAATCCGTCCGAGAGCATTGTGATGATGAACTCGGCATCCGCGATGGCCTCTGCGGGCGAAGTCGCCAGTATGGCCCCGTCGCGCACCAATGGCTCGGCACGCGCCGCACTGCGATTCCACACAGTAAGCTTGTGGCCAGCCCGCAAAAGATTTTGTGACATTGGAAAGCCCATCAGCCCGGTGCCGATGAGGGTAATCTTGCGGGGGGATGACATGGTGTCGACGCTCCGTTCTTTCGCTTGGGTTAAAGCAGTAGCCATTCTGCTCTGCTTGTCCTACGCTAACTGAAAGCCGCGCCCGGGCCAGCCCGTCGGTGTGTTTTTTGTTGAAATCTGCACTGATTTTGCGTGAAGCCCGCGGCTCCGGTTCCACCGGACCAGCGGATGTGAGAGGTGCAAGAACTGGGGGGAAATCTTGCAAGGTCAGAGGCTTAAAGGAAAAAGGGCGCTGGTGACAGCCGCTGGTCAGGGCATTGGTCGCGCTTCGGCGCTGGCAATGGCCGCGCAGGGTGCCCAGGTATTTGCAACCGATATCGACGCGACCGCGCTATCTTCGATTCGGGGTGCGAATCACGAAAATATCGAGATTTTCGAACTTGATGTGCTCAGTGACGACAGTGTCGCCGAGGGTGTCACGCGCGCCCAGCCGGATGTGCTTTTCAACTGTGCCGGCTTTGTTCATCATGGCACCATTCTGGACACAACGGCGCAGGAATGGGACTTTGCATTCGATCTGAATGTCCGCTCGATGCTGCGTACCATTCAGGCGGCATTGCCAGGCATGCTGTCGCGCGGATCGGGCTCGATCATCAATATGTCGTCGGCGGTGTCGAGTGTCATCGGAGCGCCAAATCGGTTCACGTATGGAGCGACCAAGGCGGCAGTCATCGGCCTGACGAAATCCATTGCGGTGGATTACATCGCACAAGGCATCCGGTGTAACGCGATTTGCCCCGGGACCGTGGAAAGCCCCAGTTGGCATGCGCGGGTCGAGGCCCTTGGCGAGAAGCTGGGCAGCAAAGAACAAGCGATGCAACAATTCGTGGCGCGGCAGCCGATGGGACGTGTTGCGGCGCCCGAAGAGATTGCGGCGCTCGTTGTCTATCTTGCCAGCGATGAAAGCGCCTTTACCACCGGTCATCCACATATCATCGACGGCGGGTGGTCTGGCCAGTGACGGAAGCCTCCGGCGGGAGTTTATTTTGCAAAGTGAAAGAGCACTATGATCAAGAAGTCTGACCTACGTTCGCGCAAATGGTTCATGAATCCCGACAATCAGGAGATGACCGCTCTGTATCTCGAGCGTTACCTGAACTACGGGCTGACCCGCGCAGAGTTGCAATCGGGCAAGCCAATCATCGGGATAGCGCAAACGGGCAGCGATCTGAGCCCGTGCAACCGTCATCACATTGAACTGGCCAAACGGGTGCGCGACGGTATCATTGCCGCCGGTGGCACCTGCATTGAAATACCGGTGCATCCTATACAGGAGACTGGCAAGCGCCCGACCGCGATGCTTGACCGCAATCTTGCGTATTTGTCGCTTGTCGAGACGCTCTTTGGCTATCCGCTGGATGGGGTTGTGCTGAACATCGGGTGCGACAAGACCACACCGGCACTTTTGATGGCTGCTGCGACTGTGAACATCCCTGCGATTGCGCTGTCGGTGGGCCCCATGCTGAACGGCTGGTTCAAAGGGGAGCGGACAGGGTCGGGGACGATCGTCTGGAAGGCACGCGAGATGCACGCTGCCGGTGAGATCGATGACGATGGGTTCATGGAACTTGTCGCGTCTTCGGCTCCTTCGGTCGGGTATTGCAACACCATGGGCACAGCCACGACCATGAATTCTCTGGCCGAGGCGCTGGGCATGCAGTTGCCGGGCGCTGCTGCAATTCCGGCCCCCTATCGTGAGCGCGGGCAGATCAGCTATGAGACCGGCCGCCGGATTGTCGACATGGTTTGGGAAGACCTCCGCCCGTCGGATATCATGACGCGTGAGGCCTTCGAGAATGCGATCGTCGTAAACTCGGCGATCGGCGGATCGACCAACGCGCCCATTCATCTCAACGCGATTGCGCGTCATCTTGGCGTGCCACTCGACAACGACGACTGGCAAGCGCATGGGCATGACGTACCGCTGCTGGTCAATTTGCAGCCCGCTGGGGAATACCTTGGCGAAGATTACCAGCATGCAGGCGGTGTCCCGGCTGTTGTCGGCGAATTGCTGGCAGCAGACCTGTTGCCGCACCCTGGCGCCTTGACTGCAAACGGTAAAACGATGTCAGAGAACTGTGGGGCGCTGCGCAGTGCCGACGAGAGGGTCATCAAGCCGGTCACTGCTCCGTTGAAGCCGCAGGCAGGGTTCATAAACCTGACGGGTAATTTGTTTGATAGTGCGATTATGAAAACCAGCGTTATCAGCGACAATTTCCGGTCGAAGTACCTGTCAAACCCAGATGACCTGAATGCTTTTGAAGGCCGCGCTGTGGTGTTTGACGGGCCCGAGGACTTTCATCATCGCATTGATGACCCGGCTGAGGGCATAGACGAGGATTGCGTCCTGTTTATGCGCGGCGCTGGCCCAAAGGGATATCCCGGTGGTGCCGAGGTGGTGAACATGCGGCCCCCTGCGTACCTTTTGAAGAAGGGCGTCGAGGCGCTGCCTTGCGTGGGCGACGGGCGGCAATCGGGCACCTCGGGAAGCCCGTCGATCCTGAATGCATCGCCGGAAGCAGCTGCCGGTGGCGGGCTGGCGCTGCTGCAAAACGGCGACAGGGTGCGGATCGATTTGAACAAATGCACAGCGGACATGCTTGTTCCGCTGGATGAGCTTGCCGAGCGCGCACGACGTTTCGAGGCAGAAGGCGGGTATGACGCGCCAGAGAGCCAGTCGCCTTGGCAGCAGTACTTCCGCGAGAAAGTGGGCCGTTTCGATCAGGGTATGATCCTTGAAGATGCCGACAAGTATCAGGACATCTCGCGCCGGTTCATGCCGCGCGATAATCACTAAGCGCGGCTGCGTGCCGCCGGTTTTAAGGAGAGACCATGAAACTTGTACGCTACGGCGCTGCCGGATCAGAAAAACCGGGCCTGATGGATGCAGATGGCGTTTTGCGCGACCTGTCGGATCACGTTGCCGATATTGATGGCAGCACTCTTTCGGATGCTGCGCTTGACCGGTTGCGGGCGCTTGACCCGGCCGGGCTGCCGCAGCTGGATGGCGTGCCACGCATCGGGCCGTGTGTAGGCAGCATAGGCAAATACATGTGCATCGGCTTGAACTACCGGGACCATGCGGAAGAACAAGGGCTGCCTATTCCAGAGCACCCCATTCTGTTCATGAAAGCGAATTCCGCAATCGTTGGGCCAAACGATGATGTGGTTTTGCCGCGCGGATCAAAGCGCGGTGATTGGGAAGTGGAGCTTGGCGTCGTCATCGGCAAGCAGGGCAAGTACATCAGCAAGGAAGACGCGCTTGACTATGTCGCCGGCTACTGCGTGTGCAATGACGTGTCCGAGCGTCACTTTCAGATGCAGCTTACCGGCACGTGGACCAAGGGCAAGTCTTGCGACACCTTCGGGCCGACCGGTCCGTGGCTCGTGACAAGGGACGAAGTGCCTGACCCGCAGGCTCTGGCGATGTCTCTGTCTGTCAATGGCAAGCAGATGCAGACCGGAAACACGGCGACAATGATTTTTTCGGTAGCGGAAATTATCGAACATCTCAGCCATTTGTTCACGTTGTATCCGGGCGATGTCATCAGTACTGGTACGCCTCCAGGCGTTGGTGACGGGATCAAACCCGATCCGGTGTACCTCAAGGCCGGCGATGTCATGGAGCTAAGTATTGAAGGATTGGGCAGCCAACGGCAAAACGTGAAAGAGGATGTGTAATGACGGACCTGTTGCAAATCGGCGGGATTACCGATGTGATGAAAGAGCGGCTGGAGCAGGCATTCACGATACACAAGGTTGCCGATGGTGCGTATCCGGCCGACAAGATCACGCATGTGGCGACCAACGGTCACGATGGGGTGCCGCCTGACGTCATGGCCGGATTGCCAAATCTAAAAATGATCAGTTGTTACGGTGTGGGATACGACGCGATTGACGTCCAAGCCGCAAAGGCGCGCGGCATCATGGTCACACATACGCCAAACGTGCTCAACGCCGAAGTTGCGACAACAGCTGTGATGCTGATGATGGCGTGCTATCGCGAACTGTTGCGCGATGACGCGTGGGTCAGATCAGGTGACTGGGAAGCCAAGGGCAACGCGCCGCTCACACGGTCTGTAGATAATCAAACCGTGGGCATCCTTGGTCTGGGCCGGATCGGACAGGCAATCGCTGATAAACTTGCGCCCTTCAATGCAAAGATCGTCTATCATTCTCGCTCTCCCAAGGATGTCAGCTACACCTATTATGACAGCCTTGTGGAAATGGCGCGCGATATCGATTGCCTGATTTGTATCACGCCGGGAGGCCCTGCAACCAACAAGCTGGTCAACCGCGAAGTGCTGGATGCGCTGGGTCCGCAGGGAACCCTGATCAACGTGAGCCGCGGGTCTGTTGTGGATGAGACAGCGTTGATCTCTGCTTTGCAAGACGGACGGCTGGGCTGGGCTGGTTTGGACGTGTTTGAGGCGGAGCCGAAAGTCCCCCAAGCGTTGCGTGAACTCGCAAATGTCGTACTGCTGCCGCACGTTGGCAGCGCCACTATCGAAACGCGGGCTGCAATGGGTGCGCTGACGGTGGACAACCTGCTGCAGCATCTCAACAGTGGCACAGTCATCAGTGCTGTGCCGGAATGCGCGGATATGTGACATGAGCAGGATCGCCTCGGTACGCGCAAGACTGTTCAATGTGCCACTGGATGAAGTACTTGTAGACGCCAAACATGGGACTCACACGCATTTCCATCTTATGACCGTCACGGTGACCTTGGAGGATGGCCGCGAAGGGACCGGGTATACCTACAACGGCGGGCGCGGGGGGCACGCGACTGTTGCGCTGATCACGCACGATCTGGCGCCGTTTCTGGTTGGACATGAGGCGGAAGAGGTCGAAGCGCTATACGAGGCGATGCAGTGGCATATGCACTATGTCGGGCGCGGTGGTATCCTGAGTTTCGCAGTATCTGCTGTCGATATCGCCCTTTGGGATCTGCGCGCAAAGGCCAAAGGACAACCCTTGTGGCAAATGGCGGGTGCGGCAGGCAAGACCTGCAAGGCCTACGGCGGCGGGATCGACCTTGCCTTTCCGCTGCCAAAGCTGCTGAGCCATGTTCAGGGATATCTGGATGCGGGTCTCAACGCTGTAAAGATCAAGATTGGCCAGCCTGACATGGCGGACGATATTGCACGTATCAAAGCGGTCCGTCAGCAAATTGGTCCGGATGCGGCATTCATGATCGATGCCAACTACTCTCTCAGTGTTGATCAGGCGATCAAGCTCGCGCGCGCTGTGTCAGATCAGAATATCCTTTGGTTCGAAGAGCCGATTATTCCCGATGATTATGCAGGCTACGCCCGCATTGCAGAGGCAACCGGCATGTCAGTTGCCCAAGGGGAAAATCTGCACACGATCCATGAATTCGAGATGGCCGTCGCTCAGAGCGGGTTGTCCTTCATCCAGCCCGACGCATCGAATTGCGGAGGTATCACGGGATGGCTGCAAGTTGCAGAACTAACACGTGGCACCAATATCGCGGTGTGCAGCCACGGGATGCAGGAGTTGCACGTCAGCCTTGTGTCCGCGCAAGAGCACGGCGGGTGGCTCGAGGTTCACAGTTTTCCGATCGACCGTTATACGACACGGCCTTTGGTCGTCGAGGATGCGCGCGCTGTGGCGCCCGATGTGCCAGGTACGGGCGTGACCTTTGATTGGCCACGCCTCGAACCGTTCGAGATACGTCTTTGACAGATTAGATGCGCAAGAAGCGTTGCGCGATCTTGGGGATCAGACTGTCGAACTGCAACGGCGCGTCGGTGACCGCGAGGCAAATGCAATCCTCGTGAATGTCCGCGACCGGCGTATGGTGCATGTCACTGTCCGCGATCTCTACGTCTCCGCGCGCGAAATAGTCATCTTCGTCTTGAAATGCGCCTTTCAAAACCATGGTCATCTCAGTCCCGTGGTGGCCGTGATCGGGCATAGCCATACCGGCCGGTATAAGCAAAAGGCGGGCGGTCGCGTCCTTTGACGTTGGGAGGATAGCCTGCTTGACGCCCATGCCGACAGGTTTCCATTTAATCGCGTCGAGATCACCACCCACATAATTCTGGAGCGGTTGCGGCAACACGCCACCGTCTACAGTGATCTGCTTTTCCTCTTGCGGCGCGCCACCTTCGATCAGGGCAAGCGTTGCCGCGAGGCAGTCTTCGGACAGGTCTGCCCGGGTGTCGCGATCCAGCAATTCGCCGCCGACCACCTCAAAGCTTTCACTGCGGGCGCGACATTCATCGCAAAGCGACACATGCGACGCGACGATCAAGTTAAATGCCTCTGGCAAGGTGCCTGCGGCATAGGCCATCAGCACGGCATCGTTCAGGTGATGTTTTATCGATTTACCACTCATCTTTTTATCACTTCATTGCGTGGCGCAGTCGTTCCAGCGCCAGTCGTATCCTAGATTTGATCGTGCCAAGCGGCAGACCGGTTTCAGCGGCGATTTCGCTATGGGTCAAATCCCCAAAGAACGCCTTTTCTATCAATTCCCGTTGGGCCAGGGGCAGTGCCTCGATGGCGCTTCCCAGCAATTCCGTTTCTTGTTGCAGGCTAAGAACTTCTGCCTGATCTGGTTCTTCTTCAGGACCCCAGCCGAGGTCCTCTGGTTCGGGTCTGCGCTGTCGGCGCAGCAAGTCTATCTTTCGGTTCCGAGCGATCGTGAAAATCCATGTCGCCACGGATGCCCGCGATGGGTCGAATTGATGCGACTTGTGCCACAAGGCTGCCATCACATCCTGCGTGCACTCTTCCGCAAGCGTCGCGTCAGCGCCGGATTTCATCAAAAACCCTTTCACACGCGGAGCGAAATGATCGAACAACTCTGTAAAAGCTGCCCGGTCTTTCTGGTCTCTGATGCGAACCATGTGGCCTACCCACATCATTCGCTTCTTTGCATCACTTGCCATCGCTCGAGCTGGCCTCGAATCGTTCATAAATACGTCGCGCGACAGGGCTACAACGGCTGTTTGCGTTGCACCTTCGTACTGTCGCTCTAAGTTGACACTTGCACACATGTACTAGCTACGCCATCAGACTGCGATTGGATCATAAAAAGTTTGTTTAATTGCATTTGCATCCAACAAGGCACGAGCACCGTAGAAAAGACTAAACGAAAACAGGACTCAGAAAGTAATTCATGCCATTTGAAGCTTTGGCGCTGGACGGACTTCCAGCTTACGCCGCGCCCGAACATGCAGCACGCGTTGCAATAATCGGCGGTGGAATCAGCGGGATGGGCGCTGCACATATGCTCGCGAAAACCCATCATGTGACCCTGTTTGAGGCAGAGGCGCGGTTGGGCGGGCACGCCCGAACTAAAATGGCGGGCAAGAACGGCGATCAACCGGTCGACACGGGTTTTATTGTTTTTAACAAGCAAAACTATCCGTACATGACCGCGCTGTTCGAACAGCTATCGGTACCTGTGACCGAATCCAACATGAGCTTTGGTGCCTCGATTGATGGCGGGCGGCTGGAGTATGCGTTGACATCGCTTGATGCGCTCTTTGCCCAAAGACGCAATGCGCTGTCTCCGGGTTTCTTGCGGATGGTGCGGGATATTTTCCTGTTTAACCGCGACGCGGTGAAGGTGGCGCAGGACGAAACGCTGACTATTGCCGAGTTTCTGAAGGTGTTGGGAACCGGTGACTGGTTCCGCGACCATTATCTGCTGCCTCTGTCTGGCGCGATCTGGTCGACGCCGACGGAAAAGATCCTCGAGTTTCCTGCCTACGCGATGATCCGCTTCTTTGAGAACCACGCCCTGCTCAACGCCTACGGCCAGCATCAGTGGTACACGGTTGATTGTGGGTCCATCCAGTATGTTCAGCGGCTGGAAGCAGCGTTGGCAGGCTTTGGTGTCGATCTGCGCACAGGGGCTGCAGTGCAGTCGGTGCGTCGCGCAGCGGGCAAGGTTTTTGTGCGGCCTTGGGGCGGCGAAGAGGAGATGTTCGACCATGTTATCTTTGCCACACACTCAGACGACAGTCTGAGCTTGCTGGCGGATGCGCGGGCGGACGAAGCAGCGGCGCTGGGCGCCATCGCCTATCAGCCCAACGATATCGTGCTGCATGCAGATGAAAGCCTGATGCCGAAAAACCGCAAAACATGGGCAAGCTGGGTGTATACCGAGGACCGTAATGCACAGTCAGAGCGCATTGACCTGACTTACTGGATGAACTCGCTTCAGCCGATCCCGCAGGATGATCCACATTTCGTAACGCTGAATACAAAGCGGCACATCCGTGAGGATTTGATTTACGATACAGTAACACTGCGCCATCCGGTCTATGATCTTGGTGCGTTGGAGGCGCAAAAGCAGGTTGCTGCCTTTAACGGTCAGCAGAACACCTGGTTCTGCGGGGCATGGATGAAAAACGGTTTTCATGAGGACGGGCTGTCCAGTGCGGTGGATGTTGTGCGCAGTTTGCGCGCGACCGAGATTGCGGAGATTGCCGCTGAATGACGCAAACCGTGGATCATATCGCGGGTCAAACCTATCACGGGCGAAAGGGCGCGGTCAGTAACGCGTTCCGCTACTCCGTTGATTATGTGTTGCTTGATGCGGAGTCGGATGATCTGGCGACGCCTGCGCTTTTTGCACGCAACCGCAGGGGCCTGACGTCCCTATGGGATACTGATCACGGGGGCGCGCCGGGGAAGGGCAGCGGGGCTGCTTGGGTGCGCGCGGTGCTGCAGGAACACCAGATTAGAGATGTCGCCAAAATCGAACTTTTGGCGCAACCGCGTGTGCTGGGGCATGTGTTCAATCCGGTCAGCTTCTGGCTGTGTCGTCGTCCTGATGCGGCGTTGGTCTGTGTGATTGCCGAGGTTTCAAATACTTTCGGAGAGCGCCACAGCTATCTCTGCGCCCACGCCGATCGGCGACCGATCGCGCCCAGCGACACGTTGCAGGCGACAAAGATTTTCTACGTATCGCCATTTCAGCCGGTGTCCGGCGGGTACACGTTCAGGTTTGACATAAACGACGAACGCATCGGGATCTGGATTGACTACGCGCAGGCGAAAGGCGGGTTGATCGCAACGCTCACGGGCAAGCGCAAGCCGCTTAGCAACGCAGGTATCGTAAAGTCGATGTGGCGCAGACCCTTTGGCGCGCGTCGTGTATTGGCACTAATTCACTGGCAGGCGCTTAAGCTTTGGATCAAGGGCGCGATCTACCGGACACGCCCCCCCGCTCCCTCCGAGGAGGTGTCACGGTAATGAGTACCTCAAACCGCCTGCCAGCTTATTCACTTTTTGCCGCGCTTCTCGCTGCCGCCGGTTTGCCGATCTACATCCACGCGCCCAAATTTTACGATGACAATTATGGCGTGTCACTCACGGCGCTTGCATCGGTGCTTTTTGTTCTGCGATTGCTGGATGTCGTGCAGGATCCATTGCTGGGGCGTTTGGCGGAAAAGACCCGTGATCACCGTGGTACGGTCGTTGCCATCGGGTGCGTTATCCTCGCCGGCGCTATGCTGGCGCTTTTTGCGGTGCCGCCGATGCTGCCGCCGCTCTGGTGGTTTGCTCTCACACTGACACTTGTCTTTTCGTCATTCAGCTTTCTGACAATAAATTTTTACGCTCAGGGCGTCGCGAAAGCGGGCGCCATGACGGGCCAAGGCCACCTGCGTCTCGCGCGCTGGCGCGAAGGCGGTGCTTTGGCCGGAGTATGCGTAGCCGCGGTGGCGCCGGTCGCCCTTGGTGCTGCGACCCAGGCACCCTTTGCCGGCTTTGCCGTGGGCTTCGCCGTGCTGGCCCTTGCCGCATGGGTGGCCATGCGTCCGGAGTGGAGTACGCGCGGTATGGGCGCATCTACCGGTATTCGCACAGTTGTTGAGGATCGCCTTGCGCGTCGGCTTTTGCTGATTGCGCTGGTGAATGCCGCACCTGTCGCGGTCAGTTCGACACTGTTTTTGTACTTTGTCGAAAGCCGTTTGCAAGCGCCCGGCTTTGAAGGGCCGCTTTTGCTGGTGTTTTTCCTTTCTGCCGCCGTGGCCGCACCGCTGTGGGGGGCACTGGCCGAAAAGTACGGGACGCGCCCGGTCCTGCTTGTGGCGATGGTACTGGCTATTCTGTCGTTTGCGATGGCACTGACGCTGGGGCCGGGTGACTGGCTTCTTTTTGGCGTTATTTGTCTGGCTTCAGGCGCAACGCTGGGCGCCGATCTGACGCTGTTGCCTGCCATCTTCGCGGAACGTATGGCAAAAATTTCACCTTCGGCAGCCGAAGGGTTCGGGTTGTGGTCTTTTGTCTCCAAGCTCACGCTGGCATTTGCCGCGGTCACTTTGCTGCCAATGCTGGAACGGGCCGGCTTTCAGAGCGGTGCGACCAATAATCCCGTTGAAGCGTTGGAACTGCTTACCATTTTGTACGCCGCTGTGCCTTGCGGGCTCAAGCTCATCGCGATTGCGCTGCTACTTTCAACTGACCTGAAGGAGACCTGAGTTATGGAGGTTTGGTTCTATATTTTCTTGGGCCTTGTCCTTGCTTTGGCGCTTGTATGGCTACGGTCTGTTGTGTGGGATTTCCGGGCGCAGAAACCGGAAGATTACGAAGATGATACGCACCCGTTTGATATCCGGCAGCATCTGAACGGGCCGATTTTGTGCGAAGGCGTGATCTATGGCCCGCTGGGGCGTGTGAGTAGCCGGTTTGTCGCTGATTTTGATGCGTCGTGGGACGGTGACAACGGCGTAATGAAAGAGCGTTTTGTCTATGACGATGGCAGCATTCAGGATCGTGAATGGCATCTGACCCTTGGCGAGAACGGCGCGATCACGGCGCAAGCGCCGGATGTGGTCGGCAAAGGTGTAGGCCGCCAGATGGGGGGCACCGTGTTGCTGCGATATGACATTCGCCTGCCTGAAACGTCGGGTGGCCATGTGCTCAACACTGTTGACTGGATGTACCTGACGCCGAACGGGACGATCATGAACAGGTCGCAGTTCCGCAAATTCGGCATAAAAGTTGCCGAACTTGTGGCGACCATGCGGCCCAAGGAGGCCTGATGCGACAGTGGCAAGGCAAAAAGTACTGGCTGGTCGGGGCCAGCGACGGCTTGGGTGCTGCACTGGCCCGTCGCATGAGCGCCGCGGGCGCCCATGTGATCGTCTCCGCACGCTCGGAGGACAAGCTGCGTGATCTCGTAGACAGCCTGCCCAACAAAGGTTCGTATCAGACAGTTGATGTGTCAGACGATCAAAGCGTGACAAAAGCGGCCGCGGCCGTTGGCCAGCTTGACGGGGTCGTGTTTCTGGCTGGCGTATACTGGCCCTTCGGCGCGGACGAATGGGATGCGGATCAGGCCACCGCGATGGCCGATATCAACTTTACCGGCCTTGTCCGGGTCATGGGGCGCATCGTGCCGCAATTTGTTTCGCGCGACGACGGGCACATCGTCATCACCAGCAGCCTGACCGCTTTTCGTGGTCTGCCAGGTTCAATCGGGTATACGGCGTCCAAGGCAGCGACCTTGTCGCTTGCGGAGTGCATGTATGCCGATTTGCGCCGCACGGGTGTGGAGGTACAGGTCGCCAACCCGGGTTTCATCAAAACCCAGCTTACCGAAAAGAACGACTTTCATATGCCGTTTATCATGGAGCCCGACGAGGCGGCAGAAGCGATGTTTGCGCATATGAACAGCCGCAGCTTTAAAAAGAGCTTTCCGTGGCTGTTTTCCCTTGTTTTCCGCGGCAGTCAGTTTCTGCCTGACTGGCTTTACTACCGAATATTCTCCTGAATATTACACCGGCCTCACAGTCTGGCGATGTGATCCTCGTAGAGCGCGCGCGCACGTTGCCAGACGGGGCCGTTCACGTGCAACGTCAGCAGGGTTGGCAGCAGTTGTTCGGCAAAGTCCTCGCTGCTTTCTCTGGGCAGCATCGAGGGCAGATTGTCGATGGCCGTCACGTCGAGTACGGGGGTCTCGGCGACGCGTAATGCTGGCGCCTCCCACGTCGTGGTCCGGTCGTATACCCTGACCGGAGAGAAATCGCTGTCCGGATCGCAAGCGATGTCGCCAATAACACTCAGCCTGCGGGGGCGTGATGGTGTGTCTGCGGGTACAAAAACCGGTGTGCCGGGACGCGCCAGAATACAGTTGAAGAACATGTCATGTGCCAGCACCTCGCTAAAGGGGCCACCCGAGGCCGTCTCTGCCATGTCCCAGCGGGTGCAGGCCACGCCCATCGCGGTGCACAGATCAGCCGCGCCCGAGCCGACCCGCCCCAGCGCACCGATGATCAGCGCAGTGGGGCGGTGCGTGCCCGTCGCCATCAGGTCGGTCTGCAGATCGGCGAGCAGGTGGGTCGAACTGTCGTAGCTTGAAACAGATCCGCACATTTTGCCCTGCTGTTGCGCGGCCCAGCATTTGAGCGCCACCGCCGCGCCGGCATAGCCCGCCCAATAACCAAAGGCAGCCACCCGTCGCCCGTTGGCATCGGTGAGGTACTCGAGATCCAGCAAAGTGCCGCCGCCAGCCTTGAAACGGTGAAGAAGGCGCAGACCTGCGGGCTGGCCCTTGAACGCGTGGCCGAACATGATGTGCTGATGCCTGAGAGGGGTGTCTTCTTCGGGAAGTTCCTTGAGCCCGAAAATGATGGCATCCTGCGGTGCGTCGGGCCAGCTGTTTTCCGGTGCCATCTCGCAGCCCGCAGCGCGGTAATCGGCATCCGGAATAACGCGCGTGGGGCTGTGTTCTACCGTGACGGTGATCCCCGCATCCGTCAGACGGCGCGCCCCCTCGGGTGTCAGACCCGTGCGCGTTTCGTTGTCGCGTTGCTCGGCGCGGACCCAAAGATGTGTCATGCCGGCAGCATACCTGCGGCGATGACTTTCCCGACGGAAGGCCGTGCGCGCATGGTGTCCAGAAAGGCGGAAAGCCTGGGAAAGGCCGAAACGTCGACACCGTCCCCTTCAAGCCAGTTGCACACCACGAAGGTATAGGGATCCGCCAGCGAGAAAGCCGCGTCCAGAACGAAGCGTCCGCGCAGGCATTCCTCCTCGACGTATCGGGCGCTGGCGGTCATGGTTTGCGGGACCTTGGCGGTCATATCCGCATGGCTCTGTGCGGCGTCGGCCCAGCGGCTGCCGCGCATCTTATGGGCGTGGTTCACATGCATCGTTGATGCCATATAGTACATCACGCTGCGCATATGTGCGGCAGCCAGAGCGTCTGCTGGCACAAGGCCAGCCTCGGGCGCAATCTGGGCAATATACTCAAGCAAGGCGCCTGTTTCGGTGAGGATTTGCCCGTGGGTTTCGAGCGATGGGACACGGCCTTTTGAATTTATGGCCAGATACTCCGGTTTGGTCTGGTCAGCGTCTGCAAAGCTCAGGCGGGTGGATTCGAAGGCAATACCGGCTTCATGCAGAGCAATGGCAACGGCCACTGATATCGTGCCGGGAGCGTAATAGAGGCGCATCAAGTCTTCCTTTTCAGACGTGGGTTTGCGCGTGATGGCGCGTAGGGTCTTCGAGATGTGGAATGGCGTTGAACATCGTCGGAGACAGCCGGCCGCCGATCGGGAACAGCCGGTGTTGGGAGGTGTTGTAGATCGCCAACGCGAGCTGCGCCATGCCTTGAATGTCAAGCCGCAGCACCTGCCGCATCGCGCAGGAGATCAGCCCGCCCGACGTCACTACCAGCGCTGGCCCGTCGCCTTGTGCAATTTCTGAAAGAACGTCGGTGATCCGCTGTTCGAAAGCGTCGAATGTTTCGGGTGCCCCTGCGATCTCGCCACGTTGCCAAGCCGCAAAAAGCATCGGCAGGTGGCTGGTAAAAGCTGCCTGATCGGTGGGAAATGGGACGCCTTGCTCTTTTTCCAGGGCGCGCGCCAGTGTCATGTATTCCAACTCGTTCAGGCGCGCATCGCGCACCGGTTCGAGATCTATGCCCATTGCGTCAGCGGTCTGGATGTGGCGGGTCAGCGTGCCGGTATACAGCCGCGCATGATGCTGGCCATGCGCCTGCAAATGCGCTCCGAGCCATGCGGACTGCTGGCGGCCCAGATCGGAAAGCCGGTCATAGCTGGCTTCGTCGGTGGCGCCGGAGTTGGCCTGCCCGTGCCGAATGAGTGTGATATGGGACATGCGAGCCTTTGTTTGTTGTTCCGCACAACTAGGTCAGGGCGGGGCTCTTTGAAAGGGTGGGATGCCTCCGGCGGGAGTTTTTTTGGCAAAGTGAAAGAGCGCCGATAGTGATCGGCGGGTGCGCATTGGAAACAGCAGTGGCGCAAATCCGGCCTGACGTGTCGGGATTGGGACTCCAGCCGGGGACGAATGTTTTCTATAGTTTCCGCGAGATCTCAGGAGTGCGCGACAATGGGCGAGCGGATTACATTCACGCTGGACGGGCAGCAGGTTACTGCCGAGCCGGGCATGACCATTTGGGAAGTGGCCAACGGCCGTGGTCTGGTGATCCCGCATTTGTGCCACAAGCCTGCACCGGGCTACCGGCCCGATGGCAACTGTCGGGCCTGCATGGTGGAGATCGAAGGCGAGCGCACGCTTGCTGCCTCTTGTATTCGCGCGCCGCAGGACGGCATGGTCGTGACCACCAATTCGGCCCGAGCCGAAAACGCGCGCAAGATGGTGGTCGAGATGCTGGTTGCCGATCAGCCTGCGCAGGATGCGGCACATGACAAGTCCAGCCACTTGTGGGACATGGCGGCCATGAATGGCGTGACGGAGAGCCGCTTCCCCAAGCTGGAAGAGGGCCGTATCCCGTTGCTCGATGACAGCCATGTCGCCATGAGTGTCAATCTCGACGCCTGTATCCAGTGCGGGCTGTGCGTTCGCGCGTGCCGCGAGGTGCAGGTCAACGATGTCATCGGCATGTCGGGCAGGGGGCACGACAGTTACCCGACGTTCGACATGGCCGACCCGATGGGCGCATCCACCTGTGTGGCCTGCGGCGAATGCGTTCAGGCCTGCCCGACCGGAGCGCTTATGCCCGCAACCGTGGTTGACGAGAACCAGGTTGGCGACAGCGGGGATTACGACGATGAGGTCGAAAGCATCTGCCCGTTCTGCGGTGTCGGTTGTCAGGTGTCGCTGAAGGTGAAGGACGGCAAGGTCAAATACGTCGAAGGCATCAATGGTCCGGCCAACGAGGGGCGGCTTTGCGTCAAGGGGCGTTTCGGGTTTGATTACATTCACCACCCGCACCGTCTGACCACGCCGCTGATCCGCCGTGAGGATGCGCCGGAAAAGGGGCTGAACGTCGACCCTGCCAACTGGGAAACGCATTTCCGTGAGGCTTCGTGGGATGAGGCGCTTGATTTTGCCGCAGCCGGGATGAAGGGCCGGGGTCGCGAAATTGCGGGTTTCGGGTCGGCAAAGTGCACGAACGAAGAAGCTTATCTGTTCCAAAAGCTCATCCGGCAGGGATTTGGGCACAACAACGTCGACCACTGTACCCGCTTGTGCCACGCATCTTCGGTCGCGGCGTTGATGGAAAACGTCGGCTCCGGTGCGGTTACGGCGACGTTCAACGAGATCGAAAATGCCGACGTCGCGATTGTGATCGGGGCAAACCCGATCGAGAACCATCCGGTCGCGGCGACCTTTTTCAAACAATTCGCCAAACGAGGCGGCAAGCTGATCGTTATGGATCCGCGGGGTCAGGCGCTGAAGCGGTTTGCCAGCCATATGTTGCAATTCCGCCCGGGCGCGGACGTATCGATGCTGAATGCCATCATGCATGTGATCGTGGAAGAAGGGCTATACGATCAGCAATACATCGACGCCTATACAGAAAACTGGGATGCCGAAAAGGCTCATCTGGCCGATTTTACCCCCGAGGCGATGGAAGGCATTTGCGGCATCGAGGCGGATGTTCTGCGAGACGTGGCGCGTACTTTTGCGGGGGCCAAGTCGGCAATGATCTTCTGGGGCATGGGTGTCAGTCAGCACATTCACGGCACAGACAATTCGCGGTGCCTGATTTCTTTGGCATTGATGACCGGTCAAGTCGGGCGGCCTGGCGCCGGTTTGCATCCGCTGCGCGGGCAGAACAATGTACAGGGGGCGTCTGATGCGGGTCTTATTCCGATGTTCCTGCCTGACTACCAGCCGGTTACGGACGACGGTGTCCGCTCAGCCTTTACCAAGGTGTGGGGCTCGGCTGATTTCTCGAACGAACGCGGCCTCACCGTGACCGAGATCATGGACGCTGTGCACGAGGGCAAGATCAAGGGGATGTACGTGCTGGGCGAGAACCCGGCGATGTCCGACCCTGACGTCGAGCATGCGCGTGCAGCGCTTGCCAAGCTCGATCACTTGGTGGTGCAGGATATCTTTATTACCGAAACGGCCAATTATGCAGATGTCATTCTGCCGGCCTCGGCCTTTGCAGAAAAATCCGGCACGGTCACCAATACCAACCGGCAGGTTCAGATGGGCCGGCCCGCCGTTCCACCGCCGGGTGACGCCCGCGAAGACTGGTGGATCGAAGTGGAACTGGCCAAACGACTCGGGCTGGCTTGGGATTACGACAGCCCGGCAGATGTCTTTGCCGAGATGAAACAGAACATGCGCAGCCTGTCCAACATCACGTGGGAGCGTCTGGAAGGCGAGAACGCCGTGACCTACCCGTCGCTCAGCCCCGATGACCCCGGCCAGCCGATCGTTTTCGGCGACGGTTTCCCGCGCCCGGATGGACGCGCGCGTTTTACGCCTGCGTCGGTCATCGCCCCTGACGACGTGCCGGATGCGGACTTTCCCATGATCATGACCACCGGCCGGCAACTGGAGCACTGGCACACAGGTTCGATGACGCGCCGTTCATCGGTGCTGGATGGATTGGAGCCGGAAGCAAACTGCTCGCTGCATCCGTCGACCTTGCGCAAGTTAGGCGTAGCACCGGGGGAGCATGTGCGCCTGACAACCAAGCGTGGCAGCATCACGATCATGGCGCGTGAGGACCGCGCGGTCGCACCCGATATGGTGTTTGTACCCTTTGCCTATGTCGAAGCCGCCGCCAATATCCTTACGAATCCGGCGATAGACCCCTTTGGTAAAATCCCCGAGTTCAAGTTCTCGGCGGTGCGTGTCGAAAAGGTCGAGGGACAGGTCGCAGCAGAATAGACGGCCCGAGCGCGGCCGCGCAATGCAACCGCTTCTCGACCTTTGGCAACTTACCTCGTAGCCTTTGGACGTCCGGTTTAGGCGTCAGGGGCCGCGCATGGGAACAGATCCGTTTTACAAGGACCATTGGAAGACCATCGATCCTGACCGGATGACGGGCTACCGAGATGGATTTGGCTGGGATGCCCTGACTGCGCGGCTATTCGAGCCCGCGTTGATCGCAAAAGGGCAGGTGATTGGCGATTTCGGGTGTGGCCCCGGCAAGATCGCGGTGGAGCTTGCCCGTCAAGCCGGCGCTGCGGGCCATGTGCACGCGTTCGATATCAACAGGGAATTCCTGCAAATGGCGCTCGGCAATGCAAGCAGTTCAGGGCTGCAAGGTCGTGTGTCGGTGCATGAGAGCGACGGCAGCCACTTACCCCTAAAGGACGGAGCGCTTGACCGGATATGCGCGCGCAACGCTATCATGTATGTCGATGACCCGGTTGCCACATTGCAGGAGTTTCACAGGGTGTTGCGCCCCGGCGGTCTTGCCCACGCCGTTGACGGAGACTGGTTCATGATGGTTGCCGAGCCTGTCGATCACGACCTCTGGCGGCGGTTTATCAAGGCTGCCTCGCATGCTTGCCGGCACGCCGATATGGGGCGCAAGCTACACGGGGTCTTCAAACGCGCCGGCTTCGCATCCGTGGATGTGCAGATCGTTGCAGAACCGGATGTCGATGGCCGTTTGCTGGGTATGATACGTAACTTGGCAAAATACGCCCTCGCGAGCGGCTTGATCGACGAGGAAACGACAACACGCGTGGTGCGCGAGGTCGAAACCGCCCTGTCCTCTGGAGACTACTTTGCGGTTTCTCCGCAGTTCGTTGTCACGGGTCGCAAGCCGGGATAATGGGGAGCCAAGTGTTGCAGATTACGCATCAGACCACATCACACAGAGCATCACATGCACCTTGATCCCGACCGCTTTCTCGCTGACCTGCACAGTTTGCGGAGTTTTGGTGCCAGCGGGGTGGGCAATGGCGTGGTACGGCCTGCCTACACTGACGCAGATGTGGCGGCGCGCCGCTGGTTGACCGAGCAGATGCGGGCGGCGGGGCTTACGGTTGAGATTGATCCGATGGGCAATCTGTTTGGCCTTGCGGAAGGGCCCTCGCTGCTTTTGGGGTCGCATAGCGACAGCCAGCCCGAGGGCGGTTGGCTTGACGGTGCGCTTGGGGTGATCGCCGCGCTTGAAGTCGCCCGAGCCTGCAAGGCCCGCGGCGGACCGGCAGTGTCAGTCGTGTCGTTTCAGGATGAGGAAGGCAGGTTTGGCGTGACAACCGGCTCTGCTGTGTGGTCCGGCCATCTGACCCTTGAAGAAGCGGATGCGATGACCGACCGCGACGGTATCACGCTTGGTGCGGCACGGCGTGCGATGTCTGATATGGTAACCGGTCCCGTGGATGCCGGCAGGTTCACCGGGTTTATCGAGTTGCACATCGAACAGGGGCAGGTGCTCGAAACAGCAGGGCAGCAGATCGGGGTCGTCAGCGATATTGTTGGCATCCGCGATATGAAGATCACCTTTGATGGTCAGCAAAACCACGCAGGCACCACGCCGATGCATCTGCGGCGCGATGCGTTTCAGGCGCTGGGCGCGTTCAATACTGCGCTGAACGACCGATTTCGCAATGTGGTGACGCCGCAGACGGTCTGGACCATTGGCCACGTGTCCCTGCATCCCAATGCGTCGTCCATTGTGCCGGGGCGCGCGTCGTTTTCGATGCAGTGGCGCGATGCGGACGCCGACAGGCTTGGACGAATGGAAGAGATCATAAGGCAAACGGCCCAAGAGATTGCCGACGCGCGGCAGATGGTTTTGTCTTTTGGCCAGATGCTGGGACTGCAGCCTGTAAGAATGGACGACCATTTGCGCCGCACCCTGAGCGATGCCGCGCAACAGGTCGCGCCGGATGCATGGCGGTTGATGCCCTCGGGCGCGTTGCATGACGCGACAAATGTCTCACGGCTTCTTCCCGTAGCGATGCTGTTTGTGCCGTCAATTGGCGGTCTTAGCCACGTTTTCGAAGAGGATACGCACGAATCCGATCTGGTCGCCGGTCTGCGTGTGCTGGATGCGGCGGTGCAGCGCCTTTGATGCAGCGTCCAGCTTGGCTGGGACAGGCCGCCGGATGACAAGGCCGTCCGGCATGCCATTAATTGAACAAATGATAAATTAATTTGCCAGAGCACTAGACAGGTGGCTATTGTCGCGCCACACTCATCTACCAAGGAGACTGCGATCACGGCCCGTAAAGAGGTCTGACGCGGGAAAGGCGAGGCCGGATCACCGGCCTGTCAGGGAGGAAATGAAAGTGCAGCAGACTGGACTGGATGCTGGCGGGACAACATCTGTTCCCGCTCTTTTGCACCGAAACGCGCGTATCTTTGCATCGGCACCGGCGTATCGCGAAAAGGAATACGGGATCTGGCAATCCTGGACCTGGGCGGAAACGCTGGAAGAGGTCGAGGCGCTTGCGCTTGGGTTGGCGGACCTCGGTGTGCGCGAGGGCGATTTTATTGCCATTATCGGACGCAATCGCCCGCGGCTCTACTGGGCGATGATCGCGGCGCAGATGGTCGGGGCTGTGCCCGTGCCGCTTTATCAGGATGCCGTTGCCGAAGAGATGGCCTATGTGCTGGGACATTGCGGTGCCCGTTTTGTGATAGCGGGCGATCAGGAGCAGGTAGACAAAGTCATCGAGGTGCAGGCCGACCTGCCGAACTTTGAGCAGATGATTTACCTCGATCCTCGTGGATTGCGCAAATACGACCATTCAAAGCTGCACCAATACGCCCATGTGCAAGATGCGGGTCGGGCCAAGCGCGATGAATTGCTGCCCGAGATCACACGCCGTCAGGAAAAGCTGAACTACGATAGCACCTGTGTGATGCTCTATACGTCTGGCACGACCGGCAAACCCAAAGGCGTGGTGCTGAGCAACCGCAATGTGATCGAGACGTCGAAATCCTCTTCGGAGTTTGATGATCTGCGGCAGACGGATTCGATCCTTGCCTATCTGCCCATGGCGTGGGTGGGCGATTTCATCTTTTCGGTGGGGCAGGCGCTTTGGACGGGGTTCTGCACGAACTGCCCGGAAAGTGCCGATACGATGCACACAGATCTGCGCGAGATCGGGCCGACCTATTATTTTGCGCCGCCGCGCGTGTTCGAGACGCAGCTGACCAGCGTCATGATCCGGATGGAAGACGCCAGCAAGTTCAAGCAAAAGCTGTTTCACTACTTTATGGACCATGCCCGCAAGGTGGGGCCGGATATTCTGGACGGGAAACCCGTCAGCGGGATGGACAGGCTGAAGTATAATCTGGGCGAGTTGATGATCTACGGGCCGCTCAAGAACACGCTGGGCTTTAGCCGGATCCGGGTGGGCTATACCGCGGGCGAAGCGATCGGGCCGGAAATTTTCGATTTCTACCGCTCGCTTGGGATCAACCTCAAACAGCTCTACGGGCAGACGGAGGCGACGGTGTTCATCACGGCGCAGCCTGATGGTGAAGTGCGGTCTGACACGGTAGGGGTGAGTTGCCCCGGCGTGGAGTTGAAAATCGACGACAAGGGCGAGGTATTCTATCGCAGCCCCGGGGTGTTTGTAGAGTACTACAAGAACCCCGAAAGCACTGCGGGCACCAAAGATGCCGAAGGCTGGGTGGCAACGGGAGATGCGGGTTTCATCGAGGAAGGCACGGGCCATCTGCGCATCATTGATCGCGCCAAGGACGTGGGCCAGATGGCAGACGGGTCGCTGTTTGCGCCGAAATACGTTGAGAACAAGCTGAAGTTCTTTCCCAACATCCTTGAGGCGGTGGTCTTTGGCAACGGGCGGAACGCGTGTACGGCCTTTATCAACATCGACCTCACGGCGGTCGGGAACTGGGCGGAGCGTAACAACATCGGCTATGCGTCCTATCAGGAGCTGGCGCGCCATCCTCAGGTGATGGACACGATCCAGAGCCATGTGGAAGAGGTCAATGCGTCGGTTGCGCAGGACGAGATGCTGTCGGGGTGTCAGGTGCACCGCTTTGTCGTGCTGCACAAGGAGCTTGATGCGGATGACGGCGAGTTGACGCGCACCCGCAAGGTGCGGCGGCGGATCATCGAAGACAAGTACGATGACATTATTGCCGCCCTTTACGACGGGTCGTCGTCGGTCAACACGGTCACCGAAGTGACCTATGAGGACGGGCGTAAAGGATCAATTTCCGCAACTTTGGAAGTGCGCGATGCCAAGGTTGTCCCCGCGGGGACAAAGATGGCTGCGGAGTGAGTGCGGTGAGTTCGGGAGCCTCCGGCGGGAGTTTTTCTGGCAAGATGACGGGGGAGCGTTGGGATGCTTGATCAGGCCGAGGGATATGTGACGGCGGACGGTCGCAAGATCGGTAGCGTCGTGATGGAGATGCGCAATATTACCCTTAGATTTGGGGGAGTTGAGGCGATCAAGGATATCTCGTTCGATATTCGGGAAGGCGAGATCCGCGCCATCATCGGGCCCAACGGGGCGGGCAAATCCTCGATGCTGAATGTGATCTCGGGGTTTTATGTGCCGCAGGAGGGGGAGGTCTGGTATCAGGGCAGCCCGCGCCCGCCGATGAAGCCCTATCAGGTGGCCCGGCAGGGGATCGCGCGGACGTTTCAGAACATCGCCTTGTTTGAAGGGATGTCGGTGCTGGATAACGTGATGACGGGCCGGTTGACGCATATGAAAACCGGCTTGTGGCGGCAGGCCATCTGGCGCGGCAGGGGCGAGGCGGAAGAGACTGAAAACCGGGAAGTTGCTGAAAAAATTATCGATTTTCTGGAGATTCAGGCCATTCGCAAGACCCCTGTGGCGCGTTTGCCTTACGGGTTGAAAAAGCGGGTGGAACTGGCGCGTGCGCTGGCAGCCGAGCCGTCGCTTTTGCTGCTGGATGAGCCGATGGCCGGGATGAACGTGGAGGAGAAGGAGGACATGAGCCGCTTTATCCTTGATGTGAATGACGAATTCGGCACGACGATCGCATTGATCGAACATGACATGGGCGTCGTGATGGACCTGTCCGACCGGGTGGTTGTGATGGATTACGGCAAGAAGATCGGTGACGGGACGCCGGACGAGGTGCGCAACAATCAGGATGTGATCGACGCGTATCTGGGGGTCTCGCATGACTGATTTCGGGCTTCGGTTTCACATCGGCATGACGTCGGTATCACGTCGGTGCACGGCGGACGCTGCATTAAGCGGCTGGAAATTTCTGAACGGTGCTGCGGAGGGGGGGAGACATGTCTGATCAACTGTTGTTTTCGATGGAAGTATTCCTCAACGGGCTGATGGCCGGGGTGCTTTATGCGCTTGTGGCACTCGGGTTTGTGCTGATCTACAAGGCGTCGGGGATTTTCAATTTTGCGCAAGGGGTCATGGCGCTTTTTGCGGCGATGACGCTTTACGGGATCATGAACGGGCAGGTGCCTTTTGCGCATCTGATCAATGCGATCTTTGGCACGGAGATTCACTACTTTGGCTGGAACCTGCCTGCGATCCTTGCGATTGTGCTGACCGTGGCGGTCATGGTGCTTTTTGCGTGGCTCGTGCAGCGGTATATTTTCCGCTACCTCGTCGGGCAGGAGCCGATCATCCTCTTTATGGCGACGATTGGCCTGGCCTATTTCCTTGAAGGGGTGGGCGACCTGATGTGGGGGTCGGACATCAAGACCCTTGAAGTTGGTCTGCCGCAGGGGATCAACGAGACGATTGACCGTGTCACATTTGACATGTTCGGCTACGGGTTCTTCATCGACAATCTGGATATTGTTGCCTCTGTCGTGGCGGCGGTGCTGGTGCTGGCGCTGGTGTTGTTTGCGCAATACACCAAGCAGGGGCGCGCGATGCGTGCGGTGGCGGACGACCATCAGGCGGCGTTGTCGGTGGGTGTTTCGCTGAACTTTATCTGGATATTGGTGTGGTCGCTGGCGGGGTTTGTGGCGCTGGTGGCCGGCATCATGTGGGGGGCGAAGTCGGGCGTGCAGTTTTCGTTGAGCCTGATTGCGCTGAAGGCTCTGCCTGTGCTGATGCTGGGCGGATTTACTTCGATCCCCGGCGCGATTGTCGGCGGGCTGATTATCGGTGTGGGCGAGAAGCTCTTTGAGTTCCTGATCGGACAGCCCTACCTCGGCGGGGCAACGGAAAACTGGTTCGCCTATATGCTGGCGCTTGTGTTCCTGCTGTTCCGGCCGCAGGGCCTGTTCGGGGAGAAGATCATTGAGCGTGTTTAGGGCTGCGATCCCCGGGGCGCCGCCCCGGACCCCGGAGTTTATCCGGCAAGATGAAAGAGCAGGCGCGCGCGCCGGTCATTCGTCGAGTTGTTTCAGCAGTGCGACGGTGAGCGTGGCGAGGATGGTGACGCCGACTGTCAGCGCGAGGTTGAGGTCGGGCAGGACGAGGAGTGTGACGCCCATGGAGAGCCCCATCAGGCCAAGGCACAACACGATGCTCAGCCCCAGCGCGTTGCCACGGGGACGCGCAGGGGGTGTTGCCCGGTGCGGGCGTGTGGCGGCGGGGCCTGTTTCAAAGCGTGTTTCGGCCACTTCGACCGCATCGAGCAGCCGGGTGCGCCGGCGGTTGAATTCAGCGTCGGTGATGGCCTTGCGGTCGCGCAGTTCTTCGAGCCGCCGGATTTCAGTCAGTATTGCAGTCATGGGTCCCATTCCCGCCCCCGGAGCCTGCTATGGCGGGCGAAATGGGGCAGAATGGGGCAGCACAGAGAAGAGTTGTGACGTGGTTAACCGGGGCGGTGCCCCGACCCCGGGGTACTTTCGGGTCACAGAAACGGGGCGCGTGGCGCAGGTGTGGGAGATGTCAGATGATTTATCGTGAAGCCGGAGATTTCAGTACCACCTATCCGCAGGACAGCCAGACCTTTCCGATCAAGTTCGACCGATACCGCTATTACGTCGTATTGCTCGTTGCGGTGCTGGTCATCCCGTTTGTGATCAACGACTACTGGGTCAACTCGATCTTTATGCCGTTTCTGATCTATTCGATCGCGGCAATCGGGCTGAATATCCTTGTGGGGTATTGCGGGCAGGTGAGCCTTGGGACCGGCGGGTTCATGGCTGTGGGGGCCTATGCCTGTTACAAGCTGATGACGGCCTTTCCAGATGTGTCGATGTTTATTCACGTACTTCTGGCCGGGGCGATCACGGCGGGGGTCGGTGTGATCTTCGGGTTGCCGTCGTTGCGGATCAAGGGGTTCTATCTAGCGGTGGCGACGCTGGCGGCGCAGTTCTTTCTTGTGTGGCTGTTCAACCGGGTGGCGTGGTTTTACAACTATTCCGCCTCGGGACAGATCAATGCGCCCGAGCGGGACACCTTTGGCATTCTGATCACCGGACCCAATACAGAGGCCTGGGCCACGTATATGTTCTGTCTGGTCTTTACGATTGCGAGCGCCGTGATTGCGCGCAACCTCACGCGCGGATCGGTGGGGCGCGAGTGGATGGCCATTCGCGATATGGACATCGCCGCCGAGATCATCGGGGTGAACCCGCTGAAGGCCAAGCTGACGGCCTTTGCGGTGAGTTCGTTCTTTGTGGGTATTTCGGGTGCGCTTTTCTTTGCGGTTTATCTCGGGGCTGTGGAAGTTGGCGAGGCCTTTGGCATCACCAAATCCTTCCTCGTGCTCTTCATGATCATCATCGGTGGGCTCGGGTCGATCTTTGGTTCGTTTGCCGGGGCGGCCTTTCTGGTGTTGCTGCCGGTCTTTCTAAAGGTGGTCGGCGTTGACTGGCTGGGCTGGCCCACGGATATCGTGGCGCACCTGAACCTTGTTGTCGTCGGCGGGCTGATCGTGATCTTTTTGATTGCGGAGCCGCATGGTCTGGCGCAGCTTTGGCGGGTGGCAAAAGAGAAATTAAGACTGTGGCCGTTCCCCCACTAGGGGTGGCCGCGATACGACGGCGGGGCGAACCCTGCCCAAAGGATGCCGGGCAACCGGCGCATCGGAGAGAGAACCAAGGGAGGTAACACCGATGAAATACAAACTAGGTACATGGGCCGTGGCAGGCCTGATGGCGGCAAGCCCAGTGGCGGCGGACCTTGTGTTCCCGAGCCTGAGCTATCGCACCGGCCCCTATGCGGCGGGTGGTATTCCGTTTGCGGACGGCTATGCCGACTACTTCACGCTTTTGAACGAGCGCGATGGTGGTATTGGTGGCGTGCCGGCGCGGGTGCTTGAGTGCGAGACCGGCTACAATACGGAAAAAGGCGTGGAGTGCTATGAATCCACCAAGGGTGAAGGCGCGCTGGTGTATCAGCCTTTGTCCACCGGCATCACCTATCAGCTGATTCCGAAAGCGACGGCGGATGATATTCCGATCCACTCCATGGGGTATGGCCGGACGTCGGCTGCAAATGGCGACGTGTTCAGCCACGTGTTCAACTACCCTGCCAACTACTGGAACGGTGCCTCGGCGGCGGTGAACCATATCATCGAGACCCACGGCGGCGATGTCAGCGGCAAGAAGATTGCGCTGGTCTATCACAACTCGGCTTACGGCAAGGAGCCGATCCGGACGCTGGAGAAGCTGAGCGAGAAGCATGGTTTCGAGCTTTTGCTGCTGGCGGTGGATCACCCCGGTCAGGAACAGAAGTCGCAGTGGCTGCAAATTCGCCGCGAGCGTCCTGACAACGTGATCATGTACGGCTGGGGCGTGATGAACCAGGTGGCCATTCAGGAAGCCGCGAACATCCGTTTCCCGATGGAGAACTTCATCGGTATCTGGTGGTCGGGTGCAGAAATCGACGTGGAGCCGGCGGGCGACAAGGCCGACGGCTACAAGGCGCTGGCGATCACCGGTGTGGGCAGCGGGTATCCGCTTTACGACGATCTTCAGAAATATGTCGTGGATGCCGGTAAGGCAGCCGGTGCGGGTGACCAGCTGGGTACGGTGCCTTACAACCGTGGTATCTATGCCGCGATGCTGGCCGCCGAGGCGGTGAAAGTCGCGCAAAAGATGCACGGAGTGGATGACATCACATCGGGTCAGATGCGCGACGGCATGGAGAATCTTGTCGTCACCGAAGAGCTGATGGCCGCGAACGGTCTGCCAAACTTTGGCCCGACCTTTAGCGTGTCGTGTCAGAACCATGGTGGCGAAGGCCTTGTGGCGGTAACCCAGTGGGATGCCGGCGCGGGTGAGTTCAAGATGATCACTGACTACGCCAAGACGGATATGGATGTGATCCAACCGTTGATCGACGAGGACTCCGCTGCGTTCGCGGCTGAGAACAACATCGAAAGCAACTGCTAAGCAATGCAGGCCATGCCCGGCGGTGGTGCGCAATCGCCGGGCATGTTTTCACAGAATTGAATGAGGTCGCTGATGTCTCAGCTCGCCATTGACCAGACGCCGGATACCGTTGCCGACACGGTGCTGGAAGTGAACAACATCGAGGTGATTTACAACCACGTGATCCTCGTGCTGAAGGGGGTGTCGCTGAATGTGCCCAAGGGCGGTATTACCGCGCTGCTGGGGGGCAACGGCGCGGGCAAGACCACGACGCTCAAGGCGATTTCGGGGTTGCTGGCGTCCGAGCGTGGCGAGGTGACCAAGGGGTCGATCAAGTATCGCGGCCAGTCCATCCAGCACGCTGATCCGGCCGAGACCGTGAAGGCGGGTGTTGTGCAGGTGATGGAGGGGCGTCATTGCTTTGAGCACCTGACCGTCGAGGAAAACCTGCTGACCGGTGCCTATACGCGGCGCGACGGGAGTGCCGCGATCCAGCAGGATCTGGAGATGGTTTACACCTATTTCCCGCGTCTCAAGGAGCGCCGCAAATCTCAGGCCGGATATACCTCGGGCGGGGAGCAGCAGATGTGCGCGATCGGTCGGGCGCTGATGTCACGGCCCGAGACGGTGTTGCTGGACGAGCCGTCGATGGGGCTTGCGCCGCAACTGGTCGAGCAGATTTTTGAGATCGTGAAATCGATCAACGAAGAGCAGGGTGTCACGATCCTGCTGGCCGAGCAGAACACCAATGTGGCGCTGCGGTTTGCCCATTATGGCTATATACTGGAGTCGGGACGCGTTGTGATGGATGGCCCTGCAGCAGAGCTGCGCGAGAATCCGGACGTGAAGGAATTCTACCTCGGTATGTCTGAAGAGGGCCGCAAGTCTTTCCGCGATGTCCGCAGCTATCGCCGTCGCAAGCGCTGGTTGTCGTGAGGCCTGCGTGTGTTGCCTGATCCCTTTGAGGAGCTGAGATGACCGAGTTTTTCGACGATCTGGAAACGCGCAGTGCCGATGCGCGCGAGGCCGCGCAGGTTGCGGCGCTGCGGGAGCAGTTGGCGCGGGTCGCCGCGGCCGAGGGGAACTGTCTGACGGGTACGGGCGAGGTTGCCAGCCTGTCTGATCTGGCCAAGCTGCCGGTCTTGCGCAAATCCGATCTGGTCAAATGGCAGGCGGAAAAGCCGCCCTTTGGCGGGCTTCCCGTGGCCAATGTGGCGCATGTGTTTCAAAGCCCCGGGCCAATCTACGAGCCGGGCGGTATCAGCCACGACTGGTGGCGCATGGGGCGGTTCCTGAAGGCCTGTGGAATCGGCGCAAGCGACATTGTGCAAAACTGTTTTGGCTATCATCTGACCCCTGCGGGGATGATTTTCGAATCCGGGGCGCGGGCCGTCGGTGCTGTGGTGTTTCCTGCGGGCACGGGCCAGACCGAGTTGCAGGTAACGGCGGCGGCGGATATCGGCACAACGGCCTATGCGGGCACGCCGGATTACCTCAAGGTGATCCTTGATAAAGCGGCAGAGATGGGCGTGACCCTTGGCATCACCAAGGCGGCTGTTGGTGGGGGGGCGCTGTTTCCATCCCTGCGCGCGGAATACGCTGATCGCGGGATCGCGTGCCTGCAGTGCTATGCCACCGCTGATCTGGGCAATATCGCCTATGAGAGCCCTGCTATGGAGGGCATGATCGTGGATGAGGGTGTCATCGTCGAGATCGTAACGCCCGGTACCGGCGATCCGGTTGCTGAGGGCGACGTGGGTGAGGTCGTGGTCACAACGCTTAATCCCGATTACCCGCTTATTCGATTTGCAACAGGCGATCTGAGCGCGGTTTTGCCCGGTCAAAGCCCTTGCGGGCGGACAAACATGCGGATCAAGGGCTGGATGGGCCGCGCCGACCAGACAACGAAGATCAAGGGCATGTTCGTGCGGCCCGAGCAGGTCGCGGCACTGGTCGCGCGGCATGACGAGGTCGCCAAGGCGCGGGTCATCGTCACACGCGAGGGCGAGCAGGATGCGATGCGGGTGCAGATCGAGGCGCCGGATGATGCGGCTGCGGCGGCCTATGCCGAGAGTGTGCAGGGCACGCTCAAGCTGAAGGGTGCGGTCGAGGTCGTGGCGCCGGGCAGTCTGCCCAAGGATGGTATCGTCATTGACGACCAGCGGACGTACGACTGAGTGGCGAACCTGCTGTACGACGCCGATGCGCTGGCGGCGGCAGAGCAGTTGGTGATCTGTGTCCCCGGTGCCCTGTCCAGCAGAGATATTTTTGAACCCGTCGAGGCGTGGGCCGAGCAGGGCTATGGGCTGGTGTGCTACCGTTTTCCCGGTCTGGACGGGCGCCCGTTGCACCCGTCCTTGCGCATTCAGGAGGCTGCAGACGAGATTGTCGCGCTGGTCGGGCGGTATCCCGGCAAGCCGGTGCGCCTGTTGGGATACTCTACCGGCGGGCCGATCGTGATCTCGGCGGCGGCGCAGATGACAGGAGACGTCAAGATCGCGGCGATGTCCTCTGCCGTAGAAAGCGGTGGCGGGTTGCGCACGGGCTTGCCGGGGCTGTGGGATGTGGTGTCGTCTGCGGGACGGGCGATGTCGATGGACCTGAAAGCGGTCTGGATGGAGTATTATCGTGTATTGCTGTTCGGCCGCGCGGTGCTGAATGACAAGGCGCTGGCCCACCGAGCGGATGTCCTGATTGCGCGCCACCGCGACCGGATCGTGATGCCCGACGGGGGCAAGCCACGGGCACATACGGACGATCTGCGCCTGTGGCGTCTGCCAGCCGGTGTGCAGTATGGGGCCGATCAGCTTCGGTTTTTCACCGGCTTGGCCGACCCTGTGTTTTCGCGACGGCAAACGGTGGAGTTTGCCGCGCGTTGCGGTGCTGATGTGCAGGTAATCGGCTATCCCCGGCAAGGGCATCTTTTGTTTCTGAGTTGTGAGACGATTTTCGACGACATCCGTGCTTTTTTCGAAGGCACAGCGCCCGAGGGTGCGTCAGAAGGTGAGGTCATCGCCGGTGGCGTGGGCGGGGCTGGTAATTCCACCTAAAACAGTCAACAAAGAGCGCATGTCGGATTCTACCTTGCAGTCAGGGCCTGTCGCCGAAAAGCTGTCGCGTCGCCATGCGCGGGGTGGCTGGCTATCGCGTGGCGCGGGGCTGATCGCAACCGTATGCCTGTTGCCGATGCTGGCGGTGCTGGTCGCGGCGCTGACCGGTGGGACAGAGACGATCAGCCATCTCGCCGACACCGTGCTGGGCCGCTATGCGGGCACGACGCTTTTGTTGGTTGTGCTGGTGTCGCTGGGTACGTTTGCCTTGGGCGTCGGTGCGGCTTGGCTGGTCACGATGACACGCTTTCCCGGTGTGCGCGCCTTTGAGATCGCGCTGGTGCTGCCGCTGGCGTTTCCGGCTTATGTGCTGGCCTATGCCTATACCCATGTGCTGGACCACCCGGGCATTGTGCAATCAACGCTGCGTGACGTGACGGGCTGGGGCGCGCGGGACTACTGGTTTCCGGAAATCCGGTCGCTTGGCGGTGCTGCGGTCATGCTGATTCTGGTACTTTATCCTTACGTTTACCTGCTTGCGCGGGCGGCTTTCCTGCAGCAGAGCGCCACGACATTTCTGGCTGCGCGCGCGCTGGGATCAAGCGCTTGGGCGGCGTTTTTCAAAATCAGCCTGCCACTGGCGCGACCGGCGATTGCGGGTGGTGTACTGCTGGCGGTGATGGAGACGATCGCGGATTTCGGCACGGTTGCCTATTTCGGCGTGCAGACCTTTGCCACAGGCATCTATACCAGCTGGTTTTCCATGGCTGACCGTGCGGCAGCAGCGCAGCTGGCGCTGTGTCTGCTGAGTTTTGCGCTGCTTCTGGCGATGCTGGAGCGCGCGCAGCGGGGCCGTGCCAAGTATCACGACCAGTCGCGGCGGCAGCAGCCGATGGAACCTTCGCCCTTGAGCGGCGTACGGGCATGGCTGGCCATTTTGCTGTGCGGCATCCCCGTTGCCCTTGGCGCGGTGTTGCCTGTCATTATCCTGTTTTCGATGGGTGTGGGGTCGGAACAGGACCTGACCAGCAGCCGGTACCTCGGGTTCATTCGTAATTCTCTGATTTTGGCGTCAATTGCAGCGGTCCTGACCGTCACAGCGGCTGTGGTCATCGGTTTTTACCAGCGCCTCGTGCCGGGGCGGCTGTCCAACGCGGCGGCCTATGTATCGCGTCTGGGCTATGCGGTGCCGGGGGGTGTGATTGCGGTGGGCCTATTGGTGCCGTTTGCGGCCTTTGACAATGCGCTGGATGCGATGATGCGGGCGCAGTTCGATATCTCGACCGGGCTGCTGGTGACCGGGTCCATCTGGTTGCTGGTGGCGGCGTATATGGTCCGCTTTCTCGCAGCCGCGCTTGGCGCCTACGAAGGCGGTCAGGCCATGGTCCCTGCGAACATGGATGCAGCGGCCCGCTCGCTGGGGCAGACCCCTGCCGGTACGCTGCGGCGGGTGCATCTGCCCATTCTGGCGCCTAGTCTGCTGACCGCGCTGCTCATCGTATTTGTTGACGTGATGAAAGAGTTGCCCGCGACGCTGATCATGCGCCCGTTCAACTTTGACACGCTGGCGGTGCAGGCCTACCGGCTGGCCAGCGACGAACGGCTGGAAGGTGCTGCGGTGCCAAGCCTTGTGATCGTAGCGATTGGCCTCATTCCGGTCATCCTGATCTGCCGTCAGGTCGGGCGGCAGCGCAGCGGGTAACCGCGCCACCTGTTCCTGTGTCCGCCGGTCAGCCGCGCAGGTGCGTATCAAAGAACGCCAGTGTACGGTCCCAAGCCAGTGTTGCGGCCTCTTCGTCGTAGCGCGGCGTCGTGTCGTTGTGAAAACCGTGCTGTACGTCGGGATAGAAGTGCACGGTGAATTCCTTTTGATGTGCGCGCAACGCTTGCGAATAGGCGTCCCAGCCTGCATTTATGCGCTCGTCCAGACCTGCATACTGGATCATCAGGGGTGCTTCGATTGCGGGCACGTCCTCGGCTGCGGGCTGGCGCCCGTAAAACGGTACTGATGCCGCGAGATCCGGGTAGGCGACGGCCAGTGCGTTACAGACCCCGCCCCCATAACAGAAGCCCACGGCGCCCACGCGTCCGGTGGTGTCTTGGTGATCACGCAGGAATTCGTAGGCCGAGAAAAAGTCTGCCATCAGCTTGGCGCCGTCCATGCTGCGCTGCATGGTGCGCCCTTCGTCATCGGTGCCGGGATAGCCGCCAAGCGGGGACAGGCCGTCCGGCCCCAGTGCAAGATAGCCTGCTTTTGCCGCGCGGCGCACGACGTCTTCGATGTATGGGTTGAGCCCGCGGTTTTCGTGCACCACCAGAACGGCGGGCAGCTTGCCCGTGGCACCGGCGGGTTTGGCCATCAGGCCGCTGATTTCGCCGTGACCTTCGGGGCTGTCATAGGTAATTGTGGCGGTTTCAATGTCCGGGTCATCCGGGCTGACTTGCTGCGCAAAGGCGTAATTCGGTTGCAGCTGTTCGAGGATCATCGCGCCCGTTACACCGGCTGCCGCGTATTTGCCCGCGCGGTTGAGAAACTCGCGCTTGGACATCGTGCCGTGCACGTAACCATCGAAAATCTCCAGGATGCGGGGGTCGAAATCTTTTGCGGTTTTGCGTTGGGTCTGGGCCATGGCGTTATCCTCGCTGTTGTGATCCCTAAAAAGATAGGCCGCGCCGACGGAGTGTCGACACGGCCTTCGCAATGAGGTTGGTCGTAATGTGTGTGCGAGGGTTACTCCCAACCTACCTCGTTGAAGATGCGTTGCGCTGTTGGCACGTTCTTTGCCACGTCGGACAGGTTCACATCATCTGTCTGGAAAAACCCAAGCGCGGCGACGGAGGGTGACAAGGCCACACCAGGTACTGCGGGGTATTCGTCGTTGCCGGCAGAGAAATATTCCTGCGCCTGATCGGAGGCGAGGTACTCAAGGAACAGAACCGCATTCTCACGGTTTGGCGCATTGGCGGCGATGCCGCCTCCCGAGAGGTTCATATGCGCGCCTTCTGCACCTTGTGCAGGAAACACCCAGCCGATGTTTTCCAGCGCCTCGGCGTCGAGCCCTTTGACGTCTCTGCGCAGGGCGCGTGCAAAGTAGTAGGTGTTTGAGATCGAGATGTCGCATTCGCCAGAGACCAGACCACGCAGCTGATCGGTATCGCCGCCTTGGGGCGCGCGGGCGAAGTTGTCGGTCACGCCTTGTGCCCATGTCTTGGCCGCTTCTTGCCCGTGGTTTTCGATGACGGCGGCAAGAAGTGTCTGGCTGTACACGTTGGATGAGGAGCGGTGGCACACCATGCCTTTGTATGCGGGATCGGCGAGCGAGACGTAGTCACGTGGCGGGTTTTCGACACGCTCCTTGTCGTAGAAGATAATCCGGGCGCGCTGTGAGAAGCCGAACCACTGGTTGTCTGCGTCCTGCAGGTAGGCCGGTACGCGTGTTTCGAGTGTTTCGCTGTCCACGCTTTGTAGCAGTCCCATTTCCTTGGCGCGCTGAAGCCGCGATGTGTCGACAGTGAGCAGGATATCGGCCGGGCTGTTGGCGCCTTCGGCCTGCATCCGGGTCAAAAGCTCGTCAGCCTTGCCCTCGATGCGGTTGATCTTGATACCGGTTTGTTCGGTAAAATCAGAGTAGAGCCGTTCGTCGGTATCGTAGTGACGCGACGAGTAGAGGTTCAGTTCTCCATTGGCGTAGGCGGGGAGCGCGCAGGCGATGGCAAGCATCGCGGCGGTCAGATGTTTGGGCGTCATTTTGTGTCCAACAGTTACGTTACAGGGATGGGAGTATTCCCGACTAAAATTATCAGAAACATATTCCTGCGCGAGTCGCAAGTAATTCCCGACAAAAAAACTATGAAAAAGGGCGTCTGCGCAAAACTGCCGCAGACGCCCAGAAAAATCACATTATAACAGTATTTTACCCGATTTTATCCTGTGTTTTGGTGTCGAAGTCGCTGGCATCGTGGCGTTCATGCAGTTGCATTTCCGGCTCGCCAAAGACCCGATTGACCATGCGGCCGCGTTGCACGGCAGGGCGCGCGTCGATCTTTTTCGCCCAAGCCATGACGTGCTTATACCTGTCCACATCCAGGAATTCAGCCGCATCGTACAAGCGGCCCAGTACAAGCTGGCCGTACCAGGACCAGATCGCGATATCTGCGATGGTGTAGCTGTCGCCTGCGATGAACGGTTTTTCGGACAGTTCGCGTTCCAGCACATCAAGCTGGCGCTTTGTCTCCATCGCAAAACGGTTGATCGGGTATTCGAACTTGGCCGGTGCGTAGGCGTAGAAATGGCCAAAGCCGCCGCCAAGATAAGGCGCGGAGCCCATCTGCCAGAACAGCCAGGACAACGTCTCGGCGCGGCCGGCGGCATCCTCGGGCAGGAACTGACCGAATTTTTCTGCAAGGTGCAGCAGGATCGCGCCGCTTTCGAAGACGCGTTGCGGCGTGTCGCCCGAACGGTCCATGAGGGCCGGGATTTTTGAGTTCGGGTTCACCTCGACAAAGCCGGAGCCGAACTGATCGCCGTCTCCAATTTTGATCAGCCAGGCGTCGTATTCCGCGCCCGTGATCCCGAGCGCCAGCAATTCTTCGAGAAGCACGGTGACTTTGACGCCGTTTGGAGTGGCCAGCGAATAAAGCTGGAAGGGGTGTTTGCCGACGGGCAGATCCTTGTCGTGCGTCGGGCCGGCGATGGGGCGGTTGATCGAGGCAAACCTGCCCCCGCTTTCGGTATCCCATGTCCAGACTTTGGGGGGGGTGTATTCTGTTTGGTCGGTCACGGGAGCCTCGTATTTTGTTAGTGCGATAGTCAGAAGGTAGAAACGAACGGTGCAGGTACAAGTCTGCGCATTCGCGGGTTACGTGGGAAGAACGCTTGCCAATCAGCTTTGCGGCGCATTTGATGGTGGTGTGTTTTTTGCTTTATCGATTGCTGTCCCGCGCGTCCGCGCCTTTATCCGTTCCATCCGTGCGATGTGCAACGGGTCGGGTGCCGCTGGGGTCGCCCTGATCCTGTGCTGCGTCGTTGGCGCCACGGCGCATGCGGGCGGATCGCTGGACAAGCCGGGTCTGATGTGGAATCGCACCGGGCTGCCCCTGAGCTTTCCGCTGCGGGTCAAATCGGTGCAGGGGCAAGACTATGTCGTGCTTTTGCGCGATGCCGAAACGGGCCGCGCCGCCTTGGCAGCCAATGTGCTGGGCGGCACATTTTTCTCTGTTTTGGTGCCGCCGGGCACGTTTGACGTGTTTCTGATCGCCCACGCGGAATGGCAAGGCGACAAGACCGAACCACCGGTAGATGGCCCCGGCACGCTGCGCGTGGTCGAACCGCTGACATTTGCCGTGCTGGGGCATGCGCGCAAATCGGGATTTACCATAGACATTACGGCGGTGCCGCTGTCCGGGCCCTCCGGCGTGCAGGTGGTGTCGCAGGATATCTGCCAGCGCCGCGTGGCGGGGCGCAGCGCGCGGCAGGTGATTCCCAAAGTCCCGCCGCTGGAAAACCCCGACGTTGGCGAGGAAATACAGCGCAACCGATTCCTGCGTGGCGACAATGCAATTGATACAGCAGATCGGTTGCGTATGCAGCGACAGGGTGATCCGGTGCTACTGGGGGCGCCTGCGGTGCCACTTGCGATGCCGGAGCCGCGCCCTGAGCCGCGCACACCAACCGGGACAGGCACCGCACAGCGCGGCAGTACCCTGATTGAGCAGCAGTGCTAGCAGGCACAAAAAAACGCGCCCGGAGGCGCGTGATTTCGTAGCTTTTCGTGCGGCTTAACCCTGACGGGCTTTGAACCGGCGCTGCGTCTTGTTGATTACGTAGACGCGGCCTTTCCTGCGCACAACACGGCAGTCGCGGTGCCGATTCTTGAGCGAGCGGAGCGAATTGCGAACCTTCATGGTCGTCTCCTCATGTTGTGGCGCGGGCGGGCGCCTTGGTTACGGGCAGCCTGTCGGTGACAGGCCGGTGAATCAGGTGGTGGGCGATACTGGGATCGAACCAGTGACCCCTTCGATGTCAACGAAGTGCTCTACCGCTGAGCTAATCACCCACGTGGCCATTGCGAATTCCGATACCCCAAACAAAAATGGGGCGCGAAATGCCGCGCCGGTGCGCGGTCTATAAAAGGTAACGACAGCGGGATCAAGAGCTTTTGGTTTTCGATTTTTTTGCGCTATTGTCCGTGGAAAGGAATTGAGATGCCCAACGACGCTTTCTACACCAAAGAGCCGCCGCGAGACACCTCTTGTGTGGTGTTTGCCTCGCCGCACAGTGGATCGGACTATCCGGCATCGATGATGCGCAGAACGATTCTGAGCAGTCGTATGGTGCGTTCGTCCGAGGATGCCTTTGTAGACAGGCTGTTTGATTGCGCGCCAGAGTATGGTGCCCGCTTTATCAAGGCGTCCGCACCGCGTGCTTTTGTCGATCTCAACCGCAGTCCGGAGGAACTGGACCCGGCGCTGATCGAAGGTGTGCGGCGCAAGGGGCACAACCCGCGGGTTGCCTCGGGGCTGGGGGTGATTCCCCGCGTGGTGGCCAACGGGCGTGCGATTTATCGCGGCAAGCTGTCTTTGAAAGAAGCGCAACAGCGGCTGGAAACCTATTGGCATCCCTATCATGCGCGGTTGCGCACGATGCTGGATGCGGCGCATCAGTATCACGGGCAGGCTGTTTTGATTGATTGCCATTCGATGCCGCATGAGGCTGTCGAAAGCGTGGCGCGTACGGGCGTGCGGCGGCCGGAGATTGTGTTGGGTGACCGGTTTGGGGCGGCTGCAAGCGGATCGGTCGTGGACCGGATCGAAGCGGCCTTTGTCAATCAGGGATTCGTTGTCGCCCGAAATGCGCCTTTTGCGGGCGCCTATATCACTCAGGCCTATGGCAGACCTGCCGGTGGGCGCCATGCTGTTCAGGTTGAACTGGACCGTGCGCTTTACATGGACGAAGCGCGGGTCGAGCCAAACGCGCAGTTTGACGACGTGCGCCGTGCGGTGCGTGCCGCGGTGGCCGAGATCGCACTGATCGGGCAGGAGCGGATGCCGCTGGCGGCGGAGTAATTTACCGCAGCGCGCGGCCTTTCAGGATGGCATCTGCCCCAAAGCGTTCACGGATCTGATCGGTGGCACGTTCGGCAGCGGAGCGCTGGCGCGCTTGCGGGTCCAGCAGATCACCTGACAGGTCGGCGGCATCTGCCGGGATCAGGTCCGAGAGGCCGCAGCCCAGCAACCGGTAGGGGCCTTGGTCTCCGACCATGTCGAACAGACCGCGCGCGGTACGGTAGACCGTATCTGCCATCTGGGTGCCGTCGCGCAGGCTGGTGCGACGGGTCAGAAGCGAATGATCCGCGCGTTTGAGTTTGAGGGTGACGACCCGCCCGGCCAGCCCTTTCGCCTTGGCTCTGTCTGACACTTTTTCGGCCATGCGCCACAGGTGACCGTCCAGCAGTTCGGGATCAGAGGTGTCGTCGTGGAACGTGGTCTCGTTTGAGATGGATTTCATCGGGGTGTGCGCGGACACGCGGCGCCTGTCCTGCCCTCTGGCCAGATGCCACAACCGGTCGCCCATAGAGCCGAAGCGCGCGACAAGGTCGGTCCGCTCCCACCGCAGAAGATCGGCAAAGGTGCGGATGCCGGCCTTGTCGAGCGCGGCTTGGGCCGCCGCGCCAACGCCCCAGATCATCCGCACCGGCTTGTCGCGCAGGAACGCGTCTGTTTCGGCCTTGCCGATCACCGAAAAGCCGTTGGGTTTGTCTAGATCGGACGCGACTTTGGCCAGAAATTTGTTGTGGCTGAGCCCGATGGAGCCTGTGAGCCCCAGTTCGTCGCGCATGCGTCTCACCAGTCGCGCCAGCATTACGGCGGGCGGGGCACCGTGCAGACGGGCGGTGCCGGAGAGATCAAGAAAGGCCTCGTCCAGTGACAGTGGTTCAATATCCGGTGTCATCTCTTCCATCATGGCGCGGATTGCGCGGGACGCTTCGACGTAGGCTTCCATCCTTGGCTTTATGATGACCGCGTCCGGGCAGAGTTTGAGCGCCTGAAACATCGGCATGGCAGAGCGCACGCCCCGAATGCGTGCAACGTAACAGGCGGTGGATACGACACCGCGCCGCCCGCCGCCGATGATTACCGGTTTGCTCGCAAGGCTGGGATCGTCGCGTTTCTCGACAGAGGCGTAGAAGGCGTCGCAATCCATATGGGCAATGGACAGATCAAAGAGTTCCTCATGCGCCACGATCCGAGGGCTGCCGCAAGAGGGGCAGCGTCGGGTATCGGCAAACTCGGTCAGGCATTCTCGGCAAAGGGCGGGCATGGCAAAGCGGTTTGTACTAGGGCTGACGCATGACGCGATCTTACGCCGCTTTACCCCAGATGAACATGGGTTTCGCAGGGGCAAAACTGGCCATCCTGACGGATGGCGCGGTTCTGACGCTATTGCGCGACGATGATCCGCGCATCAGCTATCCGGGATATTGGGATTTGCCGGGCGGCGGGCGGGAAGCAGGCGAAACGCCCTTGGCCTGTGCCTTGCGCGAGACCCGCGAGGAACTCGGCCTTGATCTGGCACCTGCGCGGATCTGCTGGGGGGCGTCTTACGGTTCAGGTGCTGCGCGCACGTGGTTTTTTGTGGCGCAGGCTGACGATGACATCAGCGCGCGGGTGGTCTTTGGCAACGAAGGACAGAAATGGATGGCGATGAAGATCAGCCGATTTATCGCGCATGAGGGTGTTGTGCCGCATTTCAGAACCCGTTTGCGGGAGTATCTGGCGGCACAGTCTCCACAAGAAAAACCCCCCGCGTCGTGGGGCGGGGGGAGGTAACGGACCTCAGGAAGAAAACAGTCCGTTGGGGAGTATCACCTAAGGTCAACTTACCACTTCTGGATGTAAAAATCTAAACTGGCTTGTCTAATTGAGGCTACATAATGTTGTCTGTTGTGCTTCGGCCACAGTCTGTTGAGTCCTTTTGCGGACGCAGTTCTACCGGAGCGCTTCTGTGGACAAGTCGATTTTATGCGGCAGTTTCAGCGATTTGGGCTGTGTGCCTGCGGGCTCTTGATTTCGTTCTGGATGGCAATTGCAGCAGATCTGGGGTTTTCTGCCTGCCAAACCGGACGACCGACAACAATATGGTCTGCACCGTCTGCAATAGCGTTTGCAGGGGTCGCGACTCGCTTTTGGTCGCCAAGGGCGGCACCAGCGGGACGCACGCCGGGTGTCACAATGAGCCGGTTTTCTGCCTCGGGCAGGGCACGGATCAGTCGGGCCTCTTGCGGGGAGGCGATGACCCCGTCCGCGCCTGCGTCAAACGCGCGGGCCGCCCGGGTCTGGACCAGATCGGGAATGTCGCCGGGTTGTATCAGGCTGGCATCAAGATCGGCTCTGTCGAGGGACGTCAGGATCGTGACGGCAAGGATTTTCAGCCCCGAACCGCCGGCGCCCTCTTTGGCTGCGCGCACGACATGGGGATCGCCATGCACGGTGAGAAAGTCGAGATCGAACTGCGCAAGGCCGCGTACCGCCGCCTCGACGGTTGCGCCGATGTCGAACAGTTTCATGTCGAGAAAAATGCGCTTGCCGTGTTCCTGTTTCAGTTCGTTGGCCAAGGCGAGCCCGCCGCCTGTCAGCATGCCCAGACCGATCTTGTAGAAATTGACCGCATCACCGATCTGGCGTGCCAGTTGCTCTCCGGCGACGGCGTGGGGCACGTCCAGTGCCACGATAAGGCGATCATCTGTCATGCGGTTCCCTCCGGTCGATCTTGCCCTCCGATTACGCCTTTGGGCCGGTCGTGTCTATGCAGGGGAAGGGGAAAGAAGACGGGCGGGCAAAAAATTTCCCGGCAGCCGCGCCAATTCGACTACCGGGTCAGTTTATTGGATCAGAGCCTGCCCGGGCATGCATCCCGGGGGTGGGCTGCCCGCTGTGCCGGCCTGATCCCGCCCGCCTGCCTTGCCGAAGCTGGCAGGTCGGTTTTAAGAAACAACGCGGTTACTCGTTACCAGAGGTTACTAGGCAACTGGTTTACTCTCTCCACCCTCTGGATTTCAGACTACTCCGCCGCGCCACTGGCGAAACGGGGAATAGCTGCCGAGAATTCCCTCCGTTTTTTTTGATCGGGGTCAAAGCACCTGACGCGGTGGTGTGCTTAACTAGAGCCTGTGGGGGCCTTGAAGCGGCGCGGATCGGTTCCCACATCTCAGACGAGGCCCAAAAAGCTGACGTGCCGCCAAGACGGGCGCAGCGCAAAAGGGCGCTTTGATAAAGGAGAGAGCGATGGACTTATCCAAGTTCACCGAGCGGTCGCGCGGTTTCATCCAGGCAGCGCAGACGATCGCCACACGGGACAGCCACCAGCGGCTTGCGCCCGAGCATTTGCTAAAAGCACTTATGGATGATGAGCAGGGGCTCGCGGCCAATCTGATTTCTGCAGCTGGCGGCGACCCCGGACAGGTCCTGCAAACAGTTGACGTTGCTCTCGGCAAGATGCCGAAGGTTACCGGTGACGCAGCGCAGGTATATCTGGACAATGCGACCACCAAGGTCTTGGCAGAAGCCGAAGCTTTGGCGAAAAAGGCGGGCGACAGCTTTGTTCCGGTGGAACGTCTGTTGATGGCGTTGTGTATGGTGAAATCCGGTGCCAAGGCGGCGCTGGATGCGGGCAATGTCACGGCACAGGCGCTGAATGCAGCGATCAACGATGTGCGCAAGGGGCGCACTGCCGATACTGCAACCGCAGAGGATGGCTATGACGCGCTCAAGAAATACGCGCTGGACCTGACCGAACGGGCCGAGGCGGGCAAGATTGACCCGATCATCGGCCGCGACGAAGAAATTCGCCGTGCGATGCAGGTGCTGAGCCGCCGGACCAAGAACAACCCGGTTCTCATTGGTGAGCCTGGCGTGGGTAAAACCGCAATTGCCGAGGGGCTCGCGCTTCGGATTGTCAACGGCGACGTGCCGGAGAGTTTGCGCAACAAGCGCTTGCTTGCGCTCGACATGGGCGCGCTGATTGCCGGTGCGAAGTATCGTGGCGAGTTTGAAGAACGGCTAAAGGCGGTGCTGACCGAGGTCACCGAAGCGGCTGGCGAAGTCATTCTGTTTATCGACGAGATGCACACGCTGGTTGGCGCGGGCAAGACCGACGGCGCGATGGATGCGGCCAACCTCATCAAACCCGCGCTGGCGCGGGGCGAGTTGCACTGCGTTGGTGCAACCACGCTGGATGAGTACCGCAAGTACGTCGAGAAAGACGCGGCCCTTGCGCGCCGGTTCCAGCCTGTGATGATCCTTGAGCCGACGGTGGAAGACACCGTGTCGATCCTGCGTGGGATCAAGGAGAAGTACGAGCTTCACCACGGGGTCCGCATTTCGGACAGCGCGTTGGTGTCGGCGGCAACGCTGAGCCACCGCTACATCACGGACCGGTTCTTGCCGGATAAGGCGATTGACCTTGTAGACGAGGCGGCAAGCCGGTTGCGCATGGAAGTGGACAGCAAACCAGAAGAACTGGATGCGCTGGACCGTCAGATCATGCAGCTTCAGATCGAAGCCGAAGCGCTGAAGAAAGAGGATGATGCCGCGTCCAAGGACCGGCTTGCCACCCTTGAGAAAGAGTTGGCCGACCTGCAGCAGCAGAGTGCCGCGTTGACCGCGCGGTGGCAGTCGGAGCGTGACAAGCTGGCCGGTGCGCGTGAGATCAAGGAGCAACTTGATCGGGCGCGGGCCGATCTGGAAATCGCCAAGCGTGAGGGCAATCTTGCCAAGGCCGGCGAGCTTTCCTACGGGGTGATCCCCCAGCTAGAAAAGCAACTGGGCGAGGCGGAGCAGCACGACGACAGCGACGTATTGGTCGAAGAAGCCGTGCGGCCCGAGCAGATTGCCTCGGTTGTCGAACGCTGGACGGGTATTCCGGCGGGCCGGATGCTGGAAGGCGAGCGCGAAAAGCTGCTGCGCATGGAAGACCAGTTGCACAATCGGGTGATCGGCCAGAATACGGCTGTGAAGGCGGTTGCCAATGCGGTGCGCCGGGCGCGCGCCGGGCTGAACGACGAGAACCGTCCGTTGGGGTCGTTTCTCTTCCTCGGGCCGACCGGTGTGGGCAAGACCGAGCTTACCAAAGCTGTGGCCGAGTTCCTGTTTGACGATGACAACGCGATGGTGCGCATCGATATGTCCGAGTTCATGGAGAAACATGCGGTGGCCCGCCTGATCGGTGCGCCTCCCGGATATGTTGGCTATGACGAGGGTGGTGTGCTGACCGAGGCGGTGCGGCGCCGGCCGTATCAGGTCGTGCTGTTCGACGAGGTCGAGAAGGCGCATCCGGACGTGTTCAACGTGTTGTTGCAGGTGTTGGACGATGGTGTTCTGACCGACGGTCAGGGTCGGACGGTTGATTTCAAGCAAACGCTGATCGTGCTGACATCCAACCTTGGGGCGCAGGCGTTGAGCCAGTTGCCTGATGGCGCGGATGCCTCGGCAGCCAAGCGCGATGTGATGGACGCTGTGCGTGCGCATTTCCGGCCCGAGTTCCTGAACCGGCTGGATGAGACCATCATCTTTGACCGGTTGGGTCGCGCGGATATGGACGGCATCGTCGATATTCAGATGGCGCGTCTGCTCAAGCGTCTGGCATCGCGCAAGATCACGCTCGATCTGGATGATGGGGCGCGTAAATGGCTCGCGGATGAAGGTTATGACCCTGTGTTCGGTGCGAGACCACTCAAGCGGGTGATCCAGCGCGCACTGCAGGATCCGCTGGCAGAGATGCTCTTGGCCGGGGACGTGAAAGACGGCGAGACACTATCCGTTAGTGCCGGTGCCGAGGGGCTGATTATCGGTGACCGAGTTGCGTCATCAAACAGGCCCACGCCGGATGATGCAGTGATCCACTAAAAACAAGAAAGGGGCATCGCGAAGATGCCCCTTTTTTTGTAAGACGCGCTTACGCTTCTGGCGGCAAGATCACTGTGTCGATGACGTGGATGACGCCGTTAGATGTCTCGATATCTGCGGTCACTACCGAGGCATTGTTGACCATCACGCCGTTGTCGAGGTCGATTGTGATGTCGCTTCCTTGCACGGTGGCGGCTGTCATGTCGTCGGACAGGTCAGTCGACATCACTTTGCCTGCAACCACGTGGTACGTCAGAACAGCGATAAGCTGATCTTTGTTCTCTGGCTTGAGCAGTGTTTCCACGGTGCCCTCGGGCAGCGAGGCAAAAGCTTCGTCTGTTGGAGCGAATACGGTGAACGGGCCTTCGCTTTTCAGTGTGTCGACGAGATCGGCGGCGCTTACGGCGGCGACCAGTGTTTCAAAAGTGCCCGCGCTGACGGCGGTGTCGACGATGTCTTTTTTGGCGCCGGCGAAAGCTGCTGTACCTGCGACGGCGATTGCTGCTGTGACGGCGAGAATGGAATTACGAAGCATTGATGAGTTCCCTTTGTTGATTTGATTGACTGCGTTTCTGCCCTGAGGCATTGACGGTAAAACGCAGCAGCTGTGGGATTGGATCATGGGCGAAAGGCGACAATCGCAGGTTGACCTGAACCAGACGCGCGCTAAGGGGATGGCGCACAGCGGGTTTCGGCGCATTAGGAAAACAAAGTAGCCCCAGTGCAACGCACTGGGGCTGAATGGTCGTCAAGCGTGTATTATTCCAGCTCGAGTACCTTGTTGATCACGTGGATCGTACCGTTGGAGGCTTGGATGTCGGCCTGAATGATCTCGGCGTCCTTTACCATTTTTTTGCCGTTGTCTTCGCTAAAGACAAGGCTGCCACCCTGAGCGGTGATTGCTGTGGTCTCGGCGTCCAGATCATCTGCGGCGTAGTTGTCCAGTGCCACGTGGTAGGACAGCAGGTTCACCAGCATGCTGCGGTTTTCCGGCATCAGCAGCATTTCGACCGTGCCCTCTGGCAGCGCGGCAAACGCTTCATCGGTTGGGGCGAAAACGGTCATCGGGCCGTCACCTTTCAGTGTGTCGACAAGGCCGGCAGTTTCGGCAGCTGCCAGCAGAGTGGTGAACGTGCCTGCATCAACAGCGGTATCCACGATGTCTTTTTCACCCGAGGCGAAAGCAGCGGAACCTGCCAGAGCGATGGCTGCGGTTGCGGTCATAAATGTGCGACGAAACATGAGTTTCTCCTTACGTTGGTTTACTAAGTACGGCTCGCACCATGCGAACACTGCAGTACCAATGTCCGGTCGTCGCAAAAGTTCCTAAGTATTTTGAGGAAAACCGGCTTGATCTGGGCGGCCGGTGGCCCAAGCCGCGCTGCCAATTTGTTTCAATGAATCGCATCTGAAATCTCCGTGAGCGAAACGGCATCTTTGCCGGCTGGTTGACGTTAGCGATATCTGCATCCACAACGACGCATGTTCATGCGCCCTGATATGGTTCTGTTTGATTGTGATGGCGTGCTCGTTGACAGCGAGCCGCTGACTGCGAGAGTGCTCTGCGCCAATCTTGCGCGGCACGGGTTGCCAATTACACCTGACCAGTTGTCAGATTTTTTTCTGGGCGGCACGATCATGGGGGTCGCCGAGAAGGCACGCGAGCTTGGGGCGCGCCTTCCCGAAAACTGGATTGACGATATATATGCCGAAATTTTCGAGGTACTCGGGCGTGAGGTGACAATCATTCCCGGCGTATCGGACGTGCTGGATGCGCTGGATGCGGCTGGTGTCGGCTATGCCGTGGGGTCAAACGGCCCGCGACGCAAGATGGAAATTACGCTCGCGCGGTGCGGTTTGGCCGAACGGCTGAAGGGGCGCGTGTATTCGCGTCAGGATGTTCCCCGCCCCAAGCCCGCGCCGGATGTTTATCTCGCCGCCGCGCGCGCAGCAGGTGTTCCGCCTGCGCGCTGCGTCGTGATTGAGGACAGCCCGAACGGAGCCCGTGCGGGGGTTGCTGCTGGTATGGTCACTCTTGGGTTTGCGGCGGATACTGATGCTGCCCGACTGAGCACGGTGTGCGATCATGTCTTTGAGCATATGGCAGAGCTGCCTGCTTTGTTGCGGCTGTGACAGTAGCAAAGGTTACAATCATCTGTCTGGATTGTGAGTAAAGTTCGGTTGGTCAGATGCGTGTCGTCTACTAAATACCTTGTAACTTGATGACGACAGGAGCCGATGATGGCGTTTCGCTGGAAGAACAATCTGACTGAGAACGATACAACACCGGAATCGGTCTTTTTGAATCGCCGCCAACTCATGGGGGCTGCGGCGGCAGGTGCCGGCCTTGCTGCAGCTGGTCGGGTGGCCGCGTCCGAAGAGCCGTTGGAGCCAAACTCCTGGGAAGACATTACCCAGTACAACAACTTTTATGAGTTCGGCACTGACAAGGGTGATCCTGCACGCTACGCCGATGCGCTGACGACGTCGCCGTGGACTGTCACGATTGACGGTATGGTGGATCGCCCGGCTGACTATGCGTTTGAGGACATCATG
>NZ_JBXVVD010000004.1:375000-639628 GCF_057219365.1 Roseobacter sp. YIN89
GGCCAATCAAACTCGGAGATAGCTGGTTCTCTGCGAAATCTATTTAGGTAGAGCGTCATCCGAATACCCTCGGGGGTAGAGCACTGGATGGGTAATGGGGCCCCACAGGCTTACTGATCCTAACCAAACTCCGAATACCGAGGAGTACTAGATGGCAGACACACGGCGAATGCTAACGTCCGTCGTGGAGAGGGAAACAACCCTGACCTACAGCTAAGGCCCCTAATTCATGGCTAAGTGGGAAAGCAGGTGAGACGACCAAAACAACCAGGAGGTTGGCTTAGAAGCAGCCATCCTTTAAAGATAGCGTAACAGCTCACTGGTCTAAATAAGTTGTCTTGCGGCGAAGATGTAACGGGGCTCAAGCCATGAGCCGAAGCTTAGGATGCACTTTGTGCATGGTAGCAGAGCGTAGTGTGACATAATCTCATTCCTCCTTAACGGGTTCGCCCGTATTGGAGGAGAGAGGTTTTCTGTGAAGCCGGCGCGTGAGCGATCCGGTGGAGAGATCACTAGTGAGAATGATGACATGAGTAGCGACAAAGAGTGTGAGAGACACTCTCGCCGAAAGTCCAAGGGTTCCTGCTTAAAGCTAATCTGAGCAGGGTAAGCCGACCCCTAAGGCGAGGCCGAAAGGCGTAGTCGATGGGAACCAGGTTAATATTCCTGGGCCAGATGGAAGTGACGAATCTCGAAGGTTGTTCATCCTTATTGGATTGAGTGGGCAGCTAAGGGGTTCCTGGAAATAGCTCCATCATTAGATCGTACCCTAAACCGACACAGGTGGACTGGTAGAGAATACCAAGGCGCTTGAGAGAACTATGTTGAAGGAACTCGGCAAAATACCTCCGTAAGTTCGCGAGAAGGAGGCCCAGTTTCTACGCAAGTATTGGCTGGGGGCACAAACCAGGGGGTGGCGACTGTTTATTAAAAACACAGGGCTCTGCGAAGTCGCAAGACGACGTATAGGGTCTGACGCCTGCCCGGTGCCTGAAGGTTAAAAGGAGGGGTGAGAGCTCTGAATTGAAGCCCAGGTAAACGGCGGCCGTAACTATAACGGTCCTAAGGTAGCGAAATTCCTTGTCGGGTAAGTTCCGACCTGCACGAATGGCGTAACGACTTCCCCGCTGTCTCCAACATAGACTCAGCGAAATTGAATTACCTGTCAAGATGCAGGTTTCCCGCGGTTAGACGGAAAGACCCCGTGCACCTTTACTACAACTTCACACTGGCATTAGGCCGAACATGTGCAGGATAGGTGGTGGGCTTTGAAGCGTGAACGCTAGTTTGCGTGGAGCCACCCTTGAGATACCACCCTTGTTCTGCTTGATGTCTAACCGCGGTCCGTTATCCGGATCCGGGACCCTGTGTGGTGGGTAGTTTGACTGGGGCGGTCGCCTCCTAAAGCGTAACGGAGGCGCGCGAAGGTTGGCTCAGAGCGGTCGGAAATCGCTCGTTGAGTGCAATGGCAGAAGCCAGCCTGACTGCAAGACTGACAAGTCGAGCAGAGTCGAAAGACGGCCATAGTGATCCGGTGGTCCCAAGTGGGAGGGCCATCGCTCAACGGATAAAAGGTACGCCGGGGATAACAGGCTGATACTGCCCAAGAGTCCATATCGACGGCAGTGTTTGGCACCTCGATGTCGGCTCATCTCATCCTGGGGCTGGAGCAGGTCCCAAGGGTACGGCTGTTCGCCGTTTAAAGAGGTACGTGAGCTGGGTTTAGAACGTCGTGAGACAGTTCGGTCCCTATCTTCCGTGGGTGTAGGATACTTGAGAGGAGTTGCCCCTAGTACGAGAGGACCGGGGTGAACGATCCACTGGTGGACCTGTTGTTGCGCCAGCAGCAGTGCAGGGTAGCTATGATCGGAAAGGATAACCGCTGAAGGCATCTAAGCGGGAAGCCCCCCTCAAAACAAGGTATCCCTGAGGGCCGAGGTAGACTACCTCGTCGATAGGCCGGAGATGTAAGCATGGCAACATGTTCAGTTGACCGGTACTAATTGCCCGATAGGCTTGATTTGATCCAGTAAAAGCAAGACTTTACTGATCTAAAGCATACCAACACAGTCGTACGCGACTTGGACACAGAGGTTTTTCATGGTTTGGTGGTCATAGCGAGAGCAAAACACCCGGTCCCATCCCGAACCCGGCCGTTAAGTGCCTTAGCGCCGATGGTACTGCGTCTTAAGGCGTGGGAGAGTAGGTCACCGCCAAACCTAGTAAAACCTCTGGTTTGTATCTCTCTTTCGATGCGCCTCATATCAAATTAGACTTGAGGCGACCAATTGGCGCGGGATGGAGCAGCCCGGTAGCTCGTCAGGCTCATAACCTGAAGGTCGTAGGTTCAAATCCTACTCCCGCAACCAATTTCAAACACTGAGCCGCCCTTGGGCGGCTTTTTGCATTTCTGCATCCCAGTTTTTCCAACGTCAGATGCGCGATTTGACCTTTTCAGGTGGAAAATGTTCGTGGAATGCTTCACGTCCGGTCCGCGTAAACAATATGATGCGGGAAGTTGCATCGCGTTTAGCCCAGGATAGGTCTTCGAAACGCGCTAAAAGCGCTCTTCCGAGGCTGCCGGCAAGATGGGATCGACGCGCACTCCAATCCAGACACTCTCGGCAAAGCGGCGCGCGCTGTTTTTCCAGCGAGTTCACGTCCACGCCCAGCGACTCGACAAATTCTCGACCGTGCCGGGTCAGGCTAACGTCATTCTCGGAGATACTCAGTCGGCCTGACAGCACTAAGCTGTCGAACATTTGCGTTCCCATGTCACCGGCAAGATGATTGTAGCAGACCCGCGCATTGCGCAATCGCTCATCTTTCGGTCCGGTGCGCGTGCGCAGATGCCCTGATCCAGCTGCAAGGCCCATCAGCCCTTCGAGTACTTTCGCGACGTCGGACCCGGCAAGCGAAAAATACTTATGTCGCCCTTGCTTGAGAGGCGTGAGCAGGCCACCTGCGTCAAGTTTCGACAGGTGCGAGCTTGCCGTTTGAACAGTGACGCCTGCCTCTCGTGCCAGTTCGCTGACCGTCAGTGCCTTACCACTCATTAATGCAGTGAGCATATTCGCACGCGCAGGATCACCAATGAGCATCGCAATATGCGAAATATTCGGTCCTTCTTTCATAGTTCGACCGTAATCGAAGCTTGAGCGCCGATCAATGGGCTAGAGTGGACCTGAAATCTTGAGAGGACATCCAATGCTCACATGCGTAATTCGCTATCACATTGATCCCACTAAGCGGGAGCAGTTCGAGACATATGCAAAAAACTGGGGGAAAGCCATTCCACGCTGTGGTGCCGGGCTTATCGGCTATTTTGCGCCGCATGAAGGGTCCAGTACGCTAGCGTATGGAGTTTACACGATCAATAGTCTTGCGGATTATGAAGCGTATCGCGCCCGACTGGCTGCCGACCCGCTGGGAAAAGAGAATTACGCCTTTGCCCAGAAAGAGAAGTTTATACACCGCGAAGACCGAACCTTTTTGCGCCTGGTCTCCACACCACATGGCTCAGGAGATCCGGCATGATCGCCGTTATTTTCGAGGTTGAGCCGGCAGATGGCCGGAAGCAGGCGTATCTCGATATTGCTGCTACGATGAGGCCGTTGGTGGATGAAATTGAAGGTTTTCTTTCAGTTGAGCGTTTCCAGAGCCTGACAAACCCAGACAAGATTCTGTCCTTGTCGTTCTTCGAAAACGAAGACGCCTTGGAAGCGTGGCGAAACCTTAGCGCCCATCGACGGGCACAAGCCATGGGGCGCGACAGGGTATTTCGTGACTATCACCTACGGATTGCCAGCGTCATCCGAGACTACGGGATGTTTGATCGTGCGCAGGCGCCGCAGGATAGTCGCGAAATGCATGACACGGACAGCTGACGGGGCGGGATGATTGCGTATTATGCTGGCGCGACAGCCGCTTTGTGCCGGTAATCGGTCTCGAAAGTGATACAAGAGCTTGACCGAAAGACTGTGTCGGCGCATCTGTTGCCGGAAATTTCAGGAATGCTTGGTCATGCAGATAGCTCAGGAAAACGGTTCTTCCGCTCCGTCGGTTTGCCTCGATGACAGTCCGGCGTGGACGTATTTGCTGCGTGAGTTCGACGCGCTTTACAGACACGGGTCGGCGGGCGGCAGCAAATTGATCCGCGCGCACAGAAAACGCGTTCGAGACACGCTGTCCCGCACCATTGAAAGCAATCCGGAGATATTGTCGCGTACCCCCGAAGAGCGGCCTGTCACCGCGCATTTGCCCCGCGCATTGGACCTTGGAGAACGGGGCGCAGTGGCCGGAATGGCGCGTGCTTTGTCGCGCGTTTCCGACAGGCTGACGTGGGAGTACGGGTACGAAAAGGTGCCTAAAGCGCTGGCCCGAAAATATGCGTATTGTGAGGTGCTTGGTCCGCGCGGGCCGATCCGGTCGGATCGTCTGGTTCTGGGTTTTGTCCTGTTTGCTCCGAAAACCACATATCCGCAGCACTCGCATCAGGAAATCGAAGAAAGCTACATTTCGATATCAGGGGCGTGGTCCGAAAACGATTCTGCCGTGCACGCACCGGGCTCGCTTATTCTTAACAGCCCCGGTCAGGAACACCGCATCACAACCGCTGACCTTGACCCGTGCCTGCTGTCTTATGCATGGGTGGGGCCGGAAACCCGGTTGCACGTCCCAGCCATGCGTCTGAGTGCTACGCGCAAGGTTCGGGTCAAGCAGGGCATTTAGCGGTTTGAAAACTTCTGGACACGACAGCGTCACAGGCTCCATGGTTGAACAAAAGGCCAAAGGTAGGTCGGAGCAGCTAAAATGACCGCAACGTCGCAGAGCGGATTGACGATTTTCTACATCGTCGAGCCGCCAGATTACCAGATGATGGGGTGTTACCTGCTCGCTTCAATTCGCGCGCGATTTCCCGCTGATGTGAAAGCGATCGGTTATTGCCCGGCCCACCGCCTGCATGAGTTGCACCCCGGTGTGCTGGAAGCGCACAAGCTGATGAACGCCGAAATCCGAATCTTTGACGCAACGGGGCGCTTTGACCCGGTTTATCCCCATGGCAACAAGATGCTTGCTGCGCTCGAACCGCGTGACACAGCGTTTTCGATGTTCGTCGATTCCGATGTGCTGTTTATTAAGGACAATGTGCCGTCCAACATTACGCAAGAAGCGCATGTTTCCTGTTCGGTTGCCGCGTCGATGATATGGGCCGAACAGTCTATCTGGGATACAATCTATGGCGCGCTTGGCATGGAAATTCCGCCCGAACGTTACCCCTTGATGCGGCGAAGCCGTGGCGCGGTGATTCCGTATTTCAGTTCGGGTCTGGTCGTGTTTCCGGAAAACGACGTAACCGGGAAAGGCCGGTTTCCGGATGTCTGGTACGAAACGGCGCAGATTCTAGATCGCGTGGAGACGTTGGACCGTCGGCGACCCTACCTTGATCAGATGAGTTTGCCTGCCGCGATCAGACGTGCTGGCCTTGACTGGAACATACTGCCCGAGGCGCAGCACTACATTATGGGGGGCAAACTCAAAGGGCAGTCTCTGCCCGATGAGCCGATCTATACCATACACTACCGTACGTTGCGAAATCTGCGGGCGGCAGGTTTGCTGGAAGAGGCCCGCCGCAATCACCGTCGCTTTACCGGCAAACGCGCTGCGCGCAAACTTGGCACACTGTCTCAGGCGGATTGAGCTACCAAGGCGAGCGGTGCTGACGGCGCACGCCCGATCGCATCTGCGATGGACATCGGCCAGGTGATCATGATCACTGCGCAACCGTTGACGTTGTTGTCAGCGACAGTCTTGTACAGGTCTTTCAGAGCCCCTTGGTAGATGGCTTCGCTGGGTTTCGTGACGTCCACAGCCAATCGGAATTCGGTGTCGGCGGGCATGCCTCTGTCCAGTAGCGCTTGCTGCACAAACTGCGCTTGGCGCGTGGCCATGTAAAAAACACTGCTGGTGCCGGGCGAACTCATCCGTGCGCACTCGGGCAAAACACCGCCGTGCGCTCCTGTTGCCGTTGAGAGCACCAAAGTATCGGATGTGCCGCGTTGCGTAAGGCTGACACCCACAGTCGCTGCCGCGGCACAAGCTGCCGTGACGCCGGGCACTACCTCGACGGAAAGCCCTGCAGCCTTTGCCGCCTCTATCTCTTCTCCGACCCGGCCAAATATGCCCGGATCGCCGGACTTCAGGCGTACAACGCGCCGGCCCATTTGGGCCTCCGCCACGATGAGGGCGTTGATCTGTTCTTGCGGCCATGCGGAGGCGCCAACGACTTTGCCGACAAAGACACGCTCTGCGTCCCGTCGGGCAAGTTCCAATACTTCGTCATCAACCAACCGGTCATAGAAGATTACATCTGCTTCCTGAAGGCGCGCGACGGCGCGAAGGGTCAACAAATCACGCGCACCCGGACCCGCGCCGATCAGGCATATGTTTCCTTCGGCTTGATCATCCGGGGATGTGCCTGCCGTGACCGCAGCCTTGATCTGCGCGGCAGCTTCCCTTTCGGCACCGCGAGTCCAAGCCCGCCGCGGGGCGTCAGCAAAAACCCACCGCCAAAACGCGCGGCGTCGTTCACGGGGGACGCGCTGCGCGACGGCCGAGCGTAGCCGACCTGCCATTGCCGCGAGGCCCCCGATGTTGGGCGGAAGCATTTCTTCCACGCTTGTCTTTATCTGCCGTGCCAGAACCGGTGCAGTACCCTCTGTACCGATCGCTACGACCACCGGGTCGCGGTCAACCAGTGAAGGGGTGGTCAAGTCGCAAAGCTGTGGTTGATCCACCACGTTGACAGGGCAGCGCGCGTCTTTGGCAATTGCGTGTATGGCCGCATCCAGACCGGGGCAACCTGTTGCAACAAAGGCCATTGCGGCATCTTCAAACAGATCTGTTCCAATCGCCCCTTGGTGCCATGTTGCACGTCCCGCATCGACGCATGCTTGCAGTTCGAGATCCAGATCTGACGCTGCCAGAACTATTGTCGCGTCGGTTTTCAGGATTAGGCGCGTCTTTTGCGCCGCCTGTTCCCCACCGCCGACAATGACAACCCGCCGGTTGGTGGTTTTGATGAACATGGGAAAGCTTTTCATTACACTGTCTCCTTGAGAGGCGCGCTGTGTCTGCTGCGGGTGTCCCACAACTGTTGTGCCTGACTTTCCGGGTTTGACACGCCTAATGTGGCCAGAGCGGCGGCAGCAGTGCCCAACACGATGTCGCGCGCGAAGTCGTCTTGCATTTGTCCTGCCCATAAACCGGCCAGTGTCGTTTCCGCCCGCGGTCCGTTCCCGAGCCTGCGTTTTTCGATGCGGGTGGCTGGCCAGTTTGACTGCCACAAAACTCCATCACGCAGGCCAAAAGCCTCTATGATCTTTGCGGGGTTGCGTTCAAATTCACCACCTCCGCCCTTGATGACACTCAGAGACTGGCAGCCGAGAAGCGCGGCCGCGTCGGCCTGTAAAAGACGGTAAGAGGGATGAAAGACGCCTTGCACACATGCAGAAGCGCGCGCAGGGTTCACCATTCGTGATACTGTGTTGATGCATGATCGCAAGCCAAGTTGGTCGCGTAATGCCAGCAAATCAAATAGCTGTGGCATAAGGACTTCCTGCGCAATGTAGGTAATGTTGCCTGCGTCAAGCTGCCTTGCCGCTTGGCGAGTTGTTTGAGCTTGCGGAATTCCTGCATCTGCCAATCCGCTACGTACGCTACCGTCTGGTCCGTTCCACCCGTGCAGCACGACCCGAAAACCGGCTTGGGCTACCAAGTGAGCGGAGAGTAAAAACCACGGAAGACCGCGCGTTCGTCCGGCTGCATATGATGGCCAATCGAGATCAGCGCGTGGCATATCGGGTACTTGGGCCTGCGCGGCTGCGGACAGACCGGCAATCTCGTCGGCTGTTTCGCCCTTCATTCTCAGCAGCATCAGCAGGGCACCGGTTGCCGCTTGGTCTGCGTTGGCGGCCAGCATGTGCTGCATCGCGTTGTAGGCCTCGTCCATTGTCAGACTGCGTGCGCGGCCCGGACCACGGCCAAGCGTACGCACATGGGCCGCGAGGCTCATTCCGCTGCTTCCCGCGGTTGTGCGCTGACAAGTAACGCGCTGAGTTCGGGCTTGCATGATCCGCAGTTTGTGCCAGCGCCAAGCGCCTCGCCGACTTCTTCAACGCTCATCAGCCTGTATTCGGCGATCGCATCCAGTATGGTGTTCATCCCGATATTGAAGCAGGCACAAACAGTCGGTCCGGGATTGGGCAGGTCCAGGGGGCTCTGGCCGGTCAGAATCTGCTCATTTCGCGCTCCTGGTTGGCTGGCAACATAGTCGCGCATGACGGCCACTGGTGTGGACGAAACGAACAGGGCGGCGCATAGCAGGCCATTCTCGAAAAAGGCCAGTCGAGCGCCACCACGTGCCGGATCTTCGATGATCGTCACTGTGGCGTCTGGCAAGTCGAACAGATGCCGTGCTTCGGCTTCCCAGTTTTCAACGGCCGCACTTCCTGCAAGCTCTGCACGCCAGCCTGAGGGGGTGCGCGCTCTCGCCCAGTATTCCGACGTCGGGTGCAGTGGTTTTGAAGAGACGGCAAACCCATACCATGCGGCGACAAACCGCTCGCCGGCGACCACGCTTGCTTTACTCTCCGGTTGACCGGAAACGGGATCGACAGCACCGGGGATCAGTGCGTCTATACGGGCAGAGGGGGCGGTTTCACCCGTCCAGTGCATGGGGGCAAAGAGCTGTCCTGCCGATTGATCCGGGGTCAACCGCGCGCGCAATATGGCTGTTCCAAGGGGGCTGCGCAAACGTACGAGATCTGCTGGATTGATGTTCAATGCGGCGGCGTCTGCCGGATTGATATCAACGTAGGGCTCGGCAAGATGCGCCGACAGGCGCGGCGACAGTGCGGTTCGGGTCATCGTGTGCCATTGATCACGGATGCGCCCGGTGTTGAGCCTATAGGGATAGCGCGGCCCGGTTTTTGCAGCCGGGGGCTGCCAACGCAATGGCAACATGCGTGCCTTGCCATCTGCGTGAAAAAACTGGCCTTGGGCAAAAAAGCGACCGCCTGTTTGCTGCGCTCTTACCGGCCATCGCGTGGGGTCCAGTGTTTCATATGCCGCATCGTCAAGATCGCCCAAACCAGAGATATCAAAATCACGGCCAAACCCAGCGGCAATTCCTGAAAGCTTTGCGTGTTCGCGGAAAATCTCGACGGGGCGCTGAAAGTCAAACGCGGCATTCCATCCCATGCGGCGTCCGACATCTGCAAGAATATCCCAGTCGTCCCGCGCTTGCCCCGGTGCGGGCAAGACAGGCCGCTGACGGCTAATGGTACGATCTGAATTGGTTACTGTGCCGCTCTTTTCGGCCCAAGCGGTGGCAGGCAACACAACGTCCGCCAGTCGTGCCGTATCGGTCTGTGTTGTGATGTCGCTGACCACGACAAAAGGACAGGCGGCGATCGCGTTGCGAACCCGGTCGGCGTCGGGCATTGAAACGGCAGGGTTGGTGTGGATGATCCATAACGCTTTGATCTGTCCGTCCGCCACCGCTTGGAACATATCTACCGCTTTCAGGCCGGCACTGTCGGGCAGCTTTTGGCTTCCCCAGAATTGCCCTACTGCTTCACGGTGCGCGGCATCTTCCAGATCCAGATGGCAGGCCAGCATATTGGCAAGGCCGCCTACTTCACGGCCGCCCATTGCATTGGGTTGCCCGGTAACAGACAAAGGCCCCATCCCGGGCTTCCCGACGCGTCCGGTGGCGAGGTGGCAATTGAGAATGCTGTTGACCTTGTCGGCCCCGCTGGTCGATTGATTGACGCCTTGGCTGAAAACCGTGACAACCTTTTCTGTGCCGATCCACATCCTGCAGAACGCGTCGACATCCGCCGGGTTCAATCCCGTCACCTCCAGCTTATCGGCAAATGCAGACTTCAATGCCGCGTCAAAACCGTTCACCGAGGCGAGGTACTGCTTATCCAGAGCACCACCCTCATAGATTTGGGTCAGCAGATGATTGAACAGTGCGACATCGCTTCCCGGTGCGAGGGCAAGGTGCAGATCGGCCTGATCGCAACTTGCTGTTCGGCGTGGATCAATCACGACAATCCGCGTGCCGCGTTTATCGCGCGCCGCCAGAAGACGTTGGTAGAGCACTGGGTGGCACCACGCCAGATTGGAACCGACCAGTACCACAAGGTCGGCCTCGTCTAGGTCTTCGTAGGTGCCCGGAACAGTGTCGGTCCCGAAGGCGCGCTTGTGACCCGCAACGGTCGAGGCCATGCACAGCCGTGAGTTTGTGTCTATGTTGGCAGAGCCAAAAAAGCCCTTCATCAGTTTGTTGGCGACATAGTAGTCTTCGGTCAGCAGCTGACCGGAGACATAAAATGCAGTGGCATCGGGCCCATATGTGTCGATGGCATCGCGAAATCTATTCGCGACCAGATCAAGCGCCTCATCCCAGCCAGCCTCGGCGTCGCCGATGCGTGGCGTCAGCAGGCGCTCCTCAAGGCCCACCGTTTCCGCCAAAGCGGTGCCTTTTGAACAGAGACGACCGTGGTTTGCCGGATGATCGGGGTCTCCCCGCACTGCCATTCCGCCTCGACCGTCGGGTCGCAACAAAACACCACACCCTACGCCACAGTATGGGCAGGTCGAGCGCGTTTCAGGGAGCGCACTGCCATCCATCAGGCAGCGCTCCGTTTGTCTACCGCGGATGCCTGCAAAAGAATGCGATCACCGTCGAGCCGTACAGGATACGTAGAGATCCGCGCGTCTTCACCAATTGCTTCGCCGGTGTTGAGGTCAAAAACCCAATTGTGAAGCGGACAGGTGATCTTTTGTCCGTGCACGATGCCTTCGCTGAGTGGGCCACCTTTGTGTGGGCAACTGTTCGAGGCTGCAAAAACCTCTGCCTCGGCCGTTCGGAACAGCCCGAGACAGCCTAATGGCGTTTTGACAATGCGTGCACCGCGCAGCGGGATGTCGTCGATATGGCCAATGTCGATCCAGCTCATTCTGCAGCCTCCAGTGTCAGATCAGCAAGCGGTGCGTAGGCACGCGGCTTGGCGGCGTGTTGGGCCCAAGGGTCTTTGCGATAAACGGATTGGCTTAGCTCGAACCGTTCGACCAACGCGCGGCGGGTGTCGAGATCATCGACGATCTGCTCCTTCACCCAATCCATGCCGACTTTGCCGAGCCATTTGTAAATGCGATCGAGATACTTCGCGCCTTCGCGGTAAAGCTGCATGACGGCTATGACGACGTCGATTGCTTCTTCTTCGGTCTCTACCTGAACCAGCAATTCGGTCTCTTTCACGTCCATGCCCGCGGCACCGCCGATGCTGACCTGATAGCCGCTGTCAACGCAGACAACACCGATGTCTTTGCAGGTGGCTTCGGCACAATTTCGGGGGCACCCTGACACGGCCAGCTTGACCTTATGCGGTGTCCATGACCCCCAAAGCAGTTTTTCCAGTTTGACGCCAAGGCCTGTACTGTCCTGAGTGCCAAAGCGGCAGTGGTCGGTACCGACACATGTTTTCACGGTGCGCAGCCCCTTCGAATAGGCGTGGCCGGATACCAATCCGGCCTTGTTCAGATCGGCCCAAATAAACGGAAGGTCCTCACCTTTGACGCCCAAAAGATCAATGCGCTGCCCGCCAGTGACCTTGACTGTGGGCACATTGTACTTGTCGGCGGCATCCGCGATCGCGCGCAGTTCATCCGGGTTGGTGATCCCGCCCCACATACGTGGAACGACGCTGAAGGTGCCGTCCTTCTGGATATTGGCGTGTTTGCGTTCGTTGACGAAACGGCTTTGCGGATCGTCGCGATACTCCAGCGGCCAGTCGGCCAGCAGGTAGTAGTTGATTGCTGGCCGGCAGACATGGCAACCGTTGGGTGTGGTCCATCCCAGTTCCTGCCAGACAGCGGGTTGAGACTTGAGCTCCCCCGATTTGATCAGACGGCGCACGTCTTCGTGCGTCAGATCCGTACAGCTACAGACAGGCTGTGCTGCCGGCAGTTGAAAGTCGTCGCCCAGCGTGACCTGCAAAAGCTGTTCGACCAGCCCGGTACAAGTGCCACAGGACGCGCTGGCCTTTGTTGTGGCGCGGACAGCGCCCAGATCATCCGCGCCCGCGTTGATCGCGTCGACAATTTGTCCTTTGCATATGCCGTTGCAGCCACAGATTTCCGCTTCACGCGGCAATGCTGCAACGGCTGACAGCGGGTCCGCGGGGGATCCTCCCTGAAAGGCAGGTCCAAAGATCAGCGTGTCGCGCATGTCGTCTATGTTGGTGCCATCCTTGATCAACCCGAAAAACCAGTTACCGTCTGCTGTATCGCCGTACATGACCGCACCGACCAGTTTGTTTCCTTCGATCACGAGCCGTTTGTAGACGCCGCGCGAAGGGTCGCGGAACACGATGTCTTCGCGACCGTCGCCATCGGCAAAATCCCCTGCACTGAACAGGTCACAACCGGTCACTTTCAGCTTTGTGGACAGTGTCTTTTGCACGAAAGCAGCTTCTTGCCCGAGTAGGGTGGCTGCAGCAACCTTTGCTTGATCGTAAAGCGGTGCAACCAGACCAAATACAGAGCCATCATGTTCCACGCATTCTCCGAGAGCGAGGATATCAGCTTGCGAGGTCAGCATCTGATCATCCACGTGGATGCCGCGCCCGACGGCGAGGCCGGTTTGCTTGGCCAGACCGATGCCGGGACGAATGCCGACCGCCATAACCAGAAGATCGCAAGGCAATTCCGTCCCGTCGTCCAGCATCAAGGCGCGGACGTGCCCGTCCTGACCGATGATTTCCTTGGAGTTCGCGCTGCAAAGGATCGTGATGCCTTTGTCTTCCAGCGATTTGCGCAGCAGGTAACCCGCGGCCTCATCAAGTTGGCGCTCCATCAGATGGCCCATGATGTGCACAACAGTTACGTCAACGCCGCGCGCGGCCATGCCGGCTGCGGCCTCAAGGCCCAGCAACCCGCCGCCGATCACGACGACCTTGTTTCCGGCGCCCATGGCCATCATCTTTTCGGTGTCTTCGAGATCGCGATAGGCGATCACCCCATCGAGATCGTGACCCGGCAAAGGGATGATGAAAGGGTCTGAACCCGTCGCGAATACCAGTTTGTCGTAGGCCAGTGTCTGGCCCGTGTCTGACGTGACGGTTTTGGCTGTTGTGTCGATGCCGGTGACCCGCTCTCCAAAGCAGCAGGTCACGCCTGCCTGTGCGTACCACGTATCGTCATGCGTGACGATCTCTGCGTAGGTCTTTTCGCCCGACAGAACCGGTGACAGCATGATACGGTTGTATGTCCCGCGCGGCTCTGCGTTGAACAACGTGATATCATAAGCAGTCGGATCGGTTTCGGTGAGGTGCTCCAGCATCCGGCCTGCGGCCATGCCAGCGCCAATTATGATCAGTTTCTGGGTCATGTGCTTACTCCGCCGCCATGGCCTTTGGAGCCGGTTTCTTGGGCTTGGCGCCATGTTCGTATTCTTCGAGGAAATCGAGCACTTCCTGCCGGTAGGTGTAGTAATCAGGGTGCTCGAGAAGCGCTTTGCGGCTACGCGGTCGCGGCAGGTCCACTTTGGTGATTTTGCCAATCGTCGCCTGTGGCCCGTTTGTCATCATCACCACCCGGTCTGCGAGCAAAATCGCCTCGTCCACATCGTGGGTGACACAGATCGCGGTGACCTTTGTGCGTGACCACACTTCCATCAACACTTCTTGCAGTTCCCAACGTGTAAGGCTGTCGAGCATGCCAAACGGTTCATCTAGCAGCAGGAGTTTGGGAGACAGTGCAAAAGCTCTGGCGATCCCGACGCGCTGTTTCATGCCGTTGGACAAATCCGCCGCAGACTTGTGCATCGCGTCGGCCAAACCGACACGTTCGAGATAATATTCGACGACATCCTGCCGCTCGGCCTGACTGGCGCGCGGGTAGACCTTGTCAACGCCAATAGCCACGTTCTGGCTCGCACTCAGCCATGGAAACAGATTGGGCGACTGAAACACTACGGCACGTTCCGGATCAGCCCCTTCGACGTGCCGGCCATCAAGCTTGATTGCGCCTTTGGAGATTTCGTTCAAACCCGCCGCCATTGTCAGTACGGTCGACTTGCCGCAACCCGAATGCCCGATCAAAGAGATGAACTCGCCGCGATCAATCTTGAGATCAAAATCCTCGACAACGGTAAGCGGCCCTTTGGGTGTGGGGTACACCTTGTGCAATTGGCTGAAGTCAAGAAAACGTTCGTTGATCAAGCCCTTTTGCGCGTCAGCAACGGCAGCAGGCACGCCGTGTATCGGCGTCACATCCGGCAGGATACGGGTCCCTTCGATCTTGGCCTCGATGCCAACGTCCATCAGGTATTTGGTCACTTCTGTCCGCAGCGTCTTGAACGTTTCGTTGGTGTTCATGGCCGTACGTTCGCGGGGCCTAGGGATGGACACTTTGAATTCGGCACCCAGCGTACCATCCGGGTTCAGCGCAATAATCCGGTCTGCAAGGATGATCGCCTCATCCACGTCGTTTGTGATCAGAACGCATGTTTTCTTGTCCGCTTCCCAAATCGCCTCGATCTCATCGGCGAGATTGGCACGGGTCAGGGCATCCAGCGCTGATAGCGGCTCATCCAGCAGCAAAACTTCTGGATTCATTGCCAGTGCACGCGCGACGTTTACCCTTTGGCGCATCCCACCTGACAATTCCGCCGGACGGCGGCTGGCTGCATGGCTCAGGCCGACCATCTTGACGTAGTGTGCCACCTTGTCAGCCTTTTCAGCGGCGCTCAGCTTGGGAAAAACCGTATCTACGGCGAGCCGGACATTGCCCGTTACAGTCAGCCACGGCATGAGTGAATAGCTCTGAAAGATCACCCCACGTTCCGGGCCCGGGCCGGTTATCGGCGCGCCTTTGAACGTTGCAGCGCCCGCTGTGGGCTCGTCCAGACCCGCCATCATGTTGATAAGCGTGGTTTTCCCGGTGCCGGAAAAACCCAGAATGACCAGAAACTCGCCTTCTTTCACATCCAGGTTGATGTTTTTCAGAACCGGCATGTCGCCATAGCTCTTTGAAAGGTTATCGAACTTGAGAATACTCATCTGAGATCACCGGTTGTTCGTGAAGGTAAAGAGCGATTGCAGGGCGTACATTACGCGGTCGAGCAGGAACCCGATGATGCCAATTGTCAGCACAGCAACCATGATTTTTGCGAGTGACGAAGAAGACCCGTTCTGGAACTCATCCCAGACAAATTTTCCCAGTCCCGGGTTTTGAGCCAACATTTCGGCGGCGATCAGAACCATCCAGCCGACACCAAGGCTCAAGCGCAAACCGGTGAAGATCAACGGCAGGGCAGAGGGCAACACCAGCTTGGTGATCTTGGTATAGGTGTTCATTTTCAACACCTTCGAGACGTTCACGAGATCCTTGTCGATGGACGCGACGCCCAAGGCCGTGTTGATCAGCGTGGGCCAGAGCGAACACAGGGTCACTGTGATCGCCGAGATCAGGAAGGATTTTGCAAACCAGCCATCTTGTGTGACATAAACTGCCGAAACGACCATCGTGACGATCGGAAGCCACGCCAGCGGCGATACAGGCTTGAAGATTTGGATCAACGGGTTCAGCGCAGCGTTTGCTATAGGGGAAAGGCCTGCGGCAATGCCCAGCGGGACGGCCACGACCGTCGCAATCATAAAGCCGAAAAATACCGTTTTGATCGAAGTCCAGATTTGTTCGTAGTAGCTTGGCGCGCCAGTATAGGCGACAGTTTTGACTTCGTCCGCGCGGCCAGCGTCAATCAGTTTTTGATTGCGCTTTTCGACCATGGTTTCGAACTTGGCGCGTTTTTCGGCCTTGTTCTGGGCGTCCTCATGCAGGTTCACTACCTCTTCCCAGACCTGAGCGGGACCGGGCACAGCACCAAGCGATGTTTGTACTTTCGGGGCCAGTGTGCCCCACATCAGCAAAAAGGCGCAGATTGCGATGAGGGGGACCGCAGCGAGACGCCACAAGTCCTGCATCTGGGCGCGGGGATTATCTCCGGCTGCAGCCTTCAGCAATGGCGTGATCCACGCCAGGCCAAGAACCTGAAACCATTTGTCAGCGGCGTTGATACGGGTAAAGAGGCGGGCACGGCGCGCTTCTCTTTCGGCGTTCGGGGCGTTGATCGGGTCGATGGCTGTCATGTCTGTCTTGTCCGTTTTCTGGCTGCGGCGTGGCGGTATGCCGGTCTGTTGACGTGTCTGGCAGCGATGCTGCGCTGCGGCGGTATACGGGGCGCTGACGGGACTTTGGGGGGTCTGTCCGCGCTATTATTCAGTGGAAATGCTGCGGCGGCACAGTCCGGCCACCGCAGCGGTTTGTGTGGTGGTGATCAGCCCTGTACTTCGCTGCCAACAACGGTCTGGGTGGATTTCAAACCGATTGGCAGGCTCTCAAGATAGACGTTTGGCGTCCGACCATCATAAGCGATGCCGTCGATGATATCCTGGCCGGGTGTCGGTGCCTTGTAGCCATCGCTGTCCCAAGGGAAGTCAGCTTCGTTTGCGAGGCCTTGATCGACAAGCAGACGCGCAGCTTCGAGGTAAATCTCTGGTTTATATACCTTTTTGGCAGTGTCATGGTACCACTGATCGTCTTTGGCTTCAGCGATCTGACCCCAGCGCCGCATCTGTGTCAGGTACCAGATTGCATCGGAGTAGAAGGGATAGGTCGCGTTGTAGCGGAAGAACACATTGAAATCGGGGATGTCACGCTTGTCGCCTTTTTCGAACTCGAAAAAGCCGGTCATCGAGTTGGCAATCACGTCGTAATCTGCACCAACGTATTCCGGGCGGCTGAGGATTTCGACCGCTTCAGGGCGGTTTGCATTGTCATTCTCATCAAGCCAGATTGCTGCGCGGATCAGCGCTTTGGTTACGGCCAATGTGGTGTTTGGATATTGCTCCGCAAACTCTGCCGTGATGCCAAAAACCTTTTCTGGGTTATTCTTCCACAACTGGTAGTCTGTGATCACCGGAACGCCGATCCCTTTGAATACGGCTTGCTGGTTCCACGGTTCACCGACGCAGTAGCCATTGATTGTGCCGGCTTCCAGCGTGGCAGGCATTTGCGGTGGAGGCGTTACGCTAAGAAAGACGTCGGCGCCGATCTGACCAGAGACGTTTTCAGGGCTGTAGTAACCGGGGTTCAGCCCGCCTGCCGCCAGCCAATAGCGAAGCTCATAGTTGTGTGTCGACACAGGAAAAACCATTCCCATGTTGAAAGGCTTACCCTCGGACCGGAATTTTTCCACAACAGGAACAAGGGCTTCGGCGGAAATCGGATGCTGCGGCCGTCCGTCGTCCATCTTTGGGATCGAAGGTTTCATCATTTCCCAGACTTCGTTGGAAACGGTAATGCCGTTGCCGTTCAGGTCCATGGAAAAGGGCGTGATGATATGCGCTTCGGTTCCGTAACCGATGGTTGCGGCAAGGGGCTGACCGGCAAGCATGTGCGCGCCATCAAGCTGACCGCCGATCACGCCATCGAGCAGAACTTTCCAGTTTGCCTGGGCTTCAAGTGTGACGAAGAGACCTTCGTCAAGAAAGTATCCCTGTTCGTAGGCGACCGCCAAAGGCGCCATGTCGGTCAGCTTGATAAAGCCAAATGTCAGCTCGTCTTTTTCCAGCTCAAGCTCCTGAGCAAAGACCGTGCCCGTCATGGCGACGACGGTTGTCATTCCTAGTATTAGTTTTTTCATTGCATGGTTCCTTTTGATCCACGTGCCCGGCAGGCGGGCAAACAAAAAAAGCCGCTGATCTAGACCGCCGGGGAGGATTGGCGGAAGATCAAGCGACTTTGCTTGGGGGGGGTGCCCTGCCTTAGGACATTTCCCTATAGAAGAGAGTATTTCGAGGAAGGCTTCGTTGCCATCCTGACCCTCATTAGTGGGGCGCGCGAGCCGCGCCTCAAGTCAAAAACCCAAATCTCCCCCATTTTTTCTGCAATGCAGCGTACCGTGCGCTGCGGGCGCATAAAATTTGAGCAATTTGATCAACCTGGCTCAAAAACGCGACGGTCGAAGAATTGGTTGCGCTGCAGAATCACACGCCCTTCACCAGAGGCGACGGCGGTATCCTTTTCCAGCGCGCCCTCCAGTTTTGAGGATGCGCCGGGCAAATCGGCACCAAGTCCCTCGAGCGCTCTGCGGAAAATATCGGAGCGGAAAACGTCGCGCGCGCGTGCACGGGATGCAGCGACATCCTTGCCTGCGCGCAGAGCGAGGTGGTGTCCGATCCATTCAGCCTGGGAGCGCCACGGAAAGCTTGCTGATCCGTCCCAGAATTCGACAAACCGATCGGCGGTGCGGGCCTCTCCTGTGGAATTGATCAGCAATCGTCCATTGAGCGAACGCTCGATGATATCCGGAGGCAGATCGAGATATTCGGGGCGACTGAGAACTTCAGTCGCCAGCAGTGACGAGTCTTCTTGCGCCAGCCAGCGGCCAGCACGCCAAACCGCGCGGATCAACCGGTTGACCAGCGATACTTCGGTTTCTGCCCAGTCAGTGCGTACTGCCAGCACCTTTTCAGGAGAGCACGACCAGATCGCATTACCTGGCAGCAAGAGCGCGCCCACGTCTTTTTCAACGGCCCGTGACCCCCATGGCTCGCCCACGCAAAACGCATCGATTTCGCCTGCTTCGATGGCTTCCGCCATAAGAGGCGGTGGCACTGTGTGGATTTCGGTGCGCCCGTTCGACGCTTCGTCGAGTGCCGCCAGCCAGTAATCCAAAAGAATCGTATGCATCGAGAAGGGAAAGGGAACACCAATCCTGAGCGGGCTGTCACTGACCTTCAGCAATGCTTTTCCAGCAGCAAAGGCGTCGGTAAAATCAAATCCGTGTCCGACCTGCCGCAATTTTTGTTCGAGTGTCTTGTTGACCCCAATTACGTTTCCATTGATCGAGATAACAGAAACCGCGCACAGAGCGCTGCCTGCGCCCCCCAGTCCTAAGGCTGCGGCAACCGGAAGTGCAGAAAGCATATGCGCGGCGTCCACTTGCCCAAAGCTGAGCATATCTCGCAGACTTGACCAAGACGGCGCGCGCCGCAGGTCAAGCGATATGCCTTCTTGCTCGGCAAAGCCCATTTCCTGCGCAACTATCAGCGGCGCTGCATCTACCAATGGAATAAAGCCGACAGGGACCACCGCACGCTTCATGACAAGAGCCCTGCGGTTGTGACCAAAGCACTTGCAACGTCAGCCACGCGCTTTCCCTGATCCATCGCCGCCTTGCGTAGAATCGTGTAGGCTTCTTCCTCTTCCACGCCGCGAGCTTTCATGATCATGCCCTTTGCTCGGTCTATCACCTTGCGTTCTTCCAGAGCGCGCTTTGTCTTTGCCAATTCGGTGCGCATCCGTTGGAACATGCGGAAACGTGCGATTGCAGCATCAAGCACCGGCTTGACCCGGGCAGGGTGCATGCCGTCTACGACATAGGCCGATACGCCAGCTTCGATCGCGGCTTCGGAGAGGCCCGCCTCAGACCGGTCAACGAACATGGCAACGGCGCGGTCAAGCGGGCCAGACGCCAGCGCCAACTCTTCGAGTGCGTCACGCGAAGGGTTTGCAATATCAATGAGTACAATATCCGGATTGCGCTCTTTGATCAGGCGGGCAAGGCTGGTGCGTTCTCCGATCACGTGGATGTCGAATTCGCCTGCAGCACGCAGGCTATCAACGATCTGCAGTGCGCGATCGCGATTGGCCTCAACGACGACTATGGAGGTTTTTTCGTTCACCACGGGACAGAACACCAACCCCGCGCGCCATGGCAATCTATACGCTTGCGTAAACGCTTGCCGTGCGGCGATTTATCCAGACCGGTGACTATTTTTTCAGCATGTTGCCGGTGTGGGCTCTTATGGTTGGGTGAGACTGAAGCATTCGACCGGTTCGGGAAACCCGCGAAGCGTCATGGGAGGATGCGCCTTCAGCGACGTTTGATCGTCAATTGCACGCTTGGTGCTGCCATCAACAAGTATTGTGACGCCCACGGTTTTAGCTGCGGCCTCCAAACGGGCGGCAAGGTTTACCGGATCGCCGTAAACAGTAAAAGACTGCCGTTCTTCTGACCCGATTGTGCCGGTGACCAGCGCACCACTGGCGATGCCGACACGGACGGCGAAGCCATGATCTGTGCCTGTAATCACGAGATCTTTGGCCGCGCGAAGGGCGGCCTGCTGTGGATGGTCAACGGCGACGGGCGCATTGAACGTAACAAGGAAACCGTCGCCAAGATAAGACATCACGATGCCACCGTGCGCAGCGACCGCGCCGGTTGCGTCGGCCAGAAAACGATCAAGCACATCAATGACAACCTGTGGCGCGTGGGCTGCAGTAAATGACGTAAACCCGGCAATATCCAAAACCAAAGCCGTGCCTTCGGAAAGTTTTGGTTTCAGCGGGGCATCAGACGAAATCAACTGGGCTGCAACCTCTTCGGGTACATATTGGCGCAGCAGTCGACTGACCTTTTCGCGCGCGCGACGTTCACTGCGTGAAGTGATGTCTGACGCCACCTGCGCGAAAAACACCGCGCGCGCCCGGTAGACAGCGACCGCCAGTGCCAATGCCGTAAACATCAACATCGCAGTTTCTTCGATCCTGTTGCCGCGTCCGATGAAGTCGATGGAAAGAAATACCGCCTCATAGTCCGCGCGGGTCGCTGAGGCCGGAATGTCTGCCCATGACAGGTAGGTGCTCATGGGTAAGGTGACCGCAACAAATGCGGTCCACCATCCGATCACACCAATGAAACCCGTCCACAGCACAAGGCGCCATGATAATGACAGGCAACTCATCGCCAGCAGCGGGAACAGGTAGTAGATACCGTATGCCCGAAACGCGATGATTTGCGGGATATCGTCTGCGCGACTGATCGGTATCAGTGCAAAGGTCGCGCAGATCGACAGCATGTCGAGGGCATACACGAGATATTTGATCCACCATTGATCGTATCGCGTGCCGATGATGGCGAGATGAGCGACACCGACAACGGTGAACAGACACAGGACGATAATGGCCGCAATGCGCGGTTCAAACCCCGTGAATAAAAACGGTGCCGCCACGTACCATGCAAAAGCAGCACCGGTGATCAGGGTGCGACAGGCGATGGCAAGACGAAGCCCTTTTTGTTCCGCAACGATCAGACGCGCAGACGATTCCTTTGCGAACTGATCATCTTGGGATGCCGACATCGCGTCTTTCAGAGTGTGACCGCCCCGCGGCCTGATAAGCGAAATGTAGCGGCGCAAAACTGGTCGGCAAACAAGAGCAAGGCTTAGCCACTGGAATCTTGAATGACCCGCGAGCGTGGTGACAGGAAGTATTGTGCATAGATCGGCCCGCAGGCGGCACCGATTGCACGCGCTTCGCTGCCAATACTGCCTTCTTCGATACGCGGTACAATGATGCCTCGGGTATCTGCGGTTTTCACCTGTGCGCGGATTTGCTCGACCAGCAACTTGCGCAGGCGCTCAGGCAAGGCGCCGTCAATCATTACCGCTTCAAAATCGATAACGGCACTGGTGGACAGGCACGCTTGTGCAATCGCTTCTGCACTGTGTTCGAGCCATGTGTCGACGATCGGTCCGAAAGCGTCCCAGTTTTGTGGCTGATGCCAAAGTTCGGCAGGATCAAAGCCTTTGGAAACAAGCTCTTTTTCGAGCACGTGAACTGAGGCGACGTCGACAAGCTGGCATATACCCCGTTTCGGGTGTGCAACCCTGATAGAGCCTAACGCCCCCGCGTTCCCGCGATTGCCTTCGTAGACATTCTGGTTGATGACGATACCGCCTCCAATAAAAGAAGCGATGAAGAAATAGGCATAGTCGTGAAACTCCCGACCCCGGCCATAAATGTGCTCGGCCCAGCAGGCGCTTGTTGCATCATTGATGATGAAAACCGGTAATTGCGCAATCGCTTGTATCTCTTTGCGCAGATCGACGTCCTGCCATTGGTCAAATCTTTGCGCGTTTTTACCGGACGTCTCTTTCCAGCGCCACATCTCAAACGGAATAGCGACGCCCACGCCGCTCAGCTTGGTCGCGCGCAGAATGCCGATATCCGCCACTGCGGCTTCAAGACTTTGTCTCAAGAATGCAAAGATGTCCTTCGGTGACGGGCTGGAATAATGGGTCCGGCGTGTGAAAAGAACGCGGCCGCTGAGATTCGTCAGGAAGAAATCGGAACTGCGCCTGCCAATCTTGACCCCGATCGACAGTGCACCATCCGGATTCAGCGCGATCGGTATTGACGGCTTGCCAACCTTGCCCTTGATCGGTGCGCCTTTGGCCGTCAATCTGTCACTTTCCAGTTTGCGCAAAATAACAGACACGGTTTGTGCAGATAATTGCGCGCGCTTTGCGATATCAGTGGCAGTGAGCTGTCCGTTTCTTTGCAAAAGCGTAAGGATAAGGCGTTCGTTATGATCGCGGACACCCTTTTGGTTAAACCCGTTGCTTAACGCTTTTATGGTTGCGGTCTCGCCCATTCTCTCCCCATCGCTGCACTGGCAGTTTAGACGTGTGTCAATTTATAAATCAAGTTTATTTATTAATTGACAATCTACCAGAATCGCGTAATCACTAACGCTGCGGTGCTCGTTATGCGGTCGCGCCGCGATAGCAATAAAATGCGTCTGGGAGGACACCATGAAGAAATTTCTTGCAGGAACGGCTTTGGGATTGATGGCGATGGCGGGAACCGCGTCTGCCGATGGGCACACCGTCTCGGCCTGCCTGATCACCAAGACCGACACCAACCCGTTTTTTGTGAAAATGCGTGAAGGTGCGGAAGCCAAGGCAGCCGAATTGGGTGTGTCGCTCAATTCATATGCGGGCAAGGTTGACGGCGACCATGAAACTCAGGTTGCCGCGATCGAAACCTGCATTGCCAACGGCGCAAAGGGTATTCTGCTGACGGCGTCAGATACGTCATCCATTGTGCCGGCAGTTCAGCAAGCGCGCGATGCGGGCCTGCTCGTCATCGCACTGGATACACCGCTCGAGCCGATCGATTCGGCTGACATGACATTTGCCACAGACAACTTTCTTGCGGGTCAGTTGATCGGTGAGTGGGCCGCTGCGTCGCTTGGCGATGAGGCTGCCAATGCAAAGATTGGTATGCTTGATCTGGCCGTGAGCCAACCTTCTGTAGGCGTTTTGCGCGATCAGGGCTTTATGACTGGGTTTGGTATCGACGTAAAAGACCCTTCCCGTTGGGGTGACGAGGATGATTCCCGGATCGTCGGCCACGATGTGACCGCTGGTAACGAAGAGGGTGGACGGCGCGCCATGGAGAACCTGCTTGCGCAGGATCCTATGATCAATGTCGTTTACACCATCAACGAACCCGCTGCGGCAGGTGCGTATGAGGCGCTGAAGGCGATTGGTCGCGAAAACGACGTGTTGATCGTGTCTGTGGACGGTGGTTGCCCCGGTGTTCAGAACGTGGCTGACGGTGTGATCGGCGCAACATCACAGCAGTACCCATTGCTGATGGCCTCCAAAGGCATCGAGGCGATCGCCGCTTGGGCCAAGGATGGAACCAAGCCCGCCGCGACAGACGGTAAAGAGTTCTTTGACACCGGTGTGGCCTTGGTGACAGACAAGCCTGCCGATGGCGTTGACAGCATTTCCGTTTCGGAAGGCATGGATCTTTGCTGGGGCTGATCCGTCGGGATTAACCTTGTAAGGCTATGAGCCGGGCAGCATTCGTCTGCCCGGTTTACATCACTGGCCGCGCCGGGCCGGTTCTGTCAGGGAAGGGGAACATACATGTCCAATTCGGACAATTACGAGGCTGCGGTATCTTCTGCGGCAACTGAAGTCGCCAGTTTTCATGAAGAAGACAAGGGATGGGTGGGCAAGTTTCACCATGCGCTGCACACGACGCCGGCACTGGTGCCACTCATCGTTTTGGTTGCATCAGTTGTAATTTTCGGGCTGGCGCTGGGCAGTAAATTCTTCTCTCCTTTTGCTCTGACCTTGATCTTGCAGCAGGTGCAGATCGTGGGGATCGTCGCCGCGGCACAAAGCCTTGTGATCCTGACAGCAGGCATCGACTTGAGCGTGGGTGCCATTGCGGTAATTTCGTCCGTCGTCATGGGGCAATTTACATTCCGCTACGGTTTGCCGGTAGAAGTTGCGATCGTTTGCGGCCTGATCTTTGGCACATTGATCGGTACGTTAAATGGCTGGCTTGTCGCGGTGATGAAGCTACCCCCTTTCATCGTCACACTCGGCATGTGGCAGATCGTGCTTGCGGCGAACTTTCTTTACTCGGCCAATGAGACGATCCGAAGTCAGGACATTGCAGAACAGGCACCTCTGTTACAGCTAATGGGTTCGAAATTTAAAGTTGGTGGTGCTGTCTTTACCTTTGGTGTGGTGTTCATGCTCTGCCTCGTTTTGGTACTGGCCTATGTCTTGAAACACACTGCATGGGGCAGACACGTGTACGCGGTGGGAGACGACGCGGAAGCGGCTGAGCTTTCGGGTGTGAATGTCAAAAACACCATTATCTCGGTTTATGCGTTGGCCGGTCTTATCTGTGCTTTCGCGGGCTGGGCGCTGATCGGAAGGATCGGTTCGGTATCTCCGACGTCAGGGCAGCTTTTGAATATCGAGAGCATCACCGCTGTGGTGATCGGCGGCATTTCACTATTTGGCGGGCGCGGCTCTATCATGGGCACGTTTTTTGGTGCCCTTATCGTGGGTGTGTTCACACTTGGATTGCGTCTGGCGGGCGCCGATGCGCAATGGACGTATCTGTTGATCGGCCTTCTCATCATCGCGGCCGTGGCGGTCGACCAGTGGATCAGAAAGGTGGCAGCATAATGGAACCCATTCTCAAAGGGCGCGGCCTCGTGAAACGATATGGTAAGGTCACCGCGCTGGACGATTGCGATTTTGACCTGATGCCGGGCGAAATCCTTGCGGTAATCGGCGATAACGGCGCGGGAAAAAGCTCGTTGATTAAGGCGATGTCGGGGGCGGTGATCCCCGACGCTGGCACCGTGATGCTTGAAGGCAGGGAGGTCAAATTCCACTCGCCCATTGATGCACGTGAGGCCGGTATCGAAACGGTGTATCAGACGCTGGCGATGTCGCCGGCCTTGTCGATTGCCGATAATATGTTCATGGGACGGGAACTACGAAAGCCCGGTTTCCGAGGCAAAATCTTGAGGCAATTAGACCGCAGCAGGATGGAAGAAGTAGCGCGGCAAAAACTGTCGGATCTGGGGCTGATGACGATCCAGAACATCAATCAGGCGGTCGAAACGCTGTCAGGCGGGCAGCGTCAGGGCGTTGCAGTGGCTCGTGCTGCGGCTTTCGGGTCGAAGGTCATCATTTTGGATGAGCCGACGGCGGCTCTCGGGGTCAAGGAAAGCCGCCGGGTTCTGGAACTAATTCAGGATGTCAAAAGCCGTGGTATTCCAATCATCCTGATCAGCCACAACATGCCGCATGTGTTCGAAGTGGCAGACCGGATACATGTGCACAGACTTGGCAAGCGGCTGTGCGTCATTGATCCCAAAGATTATTCGATGTCCGACGCCGTGGCCTTCATGACCGGGGCGAAAGAGCCTGAAATGGCCGCTTGAGGCAACCAAAACGACGGATAGCGCAATGACGCCCAAGGACATTGTGGAAATGATTAACGGCGCTCCGAAGGCGGGGCGCCGAAGGCTAGTCGGGTTGGTCGGCGCCCCAGCAAGTGGCAAGACGACACTGGCACATGCTATCGCCGCCTTGGACGATACCATTTCCGTCGTGCCGATGGATGGGTATCACCTGGACAACGGACTGCTGGAAAAGCGCGGGCTTTTGGCACGCAAAGGCGCACCAGAAACTTTTGACGCCGCAGGGTTTGCGCATCTGTTACGCCGCCTGGCCTCGGGCGAAGACGCGATCTATCCGACCTTTGACCGCACATCGGATCGGTCGATCGCAGGGTCAGGTGAGATAAGCGACGGGTGCGAGACGATTCTGGTCGAAGGCAACTATCTTTTGCTCGACCGTCCGCAATGGCGACCCTTGGCCGATTTGTGGGACCTGAGCCTCTTTCTGGATGTTCCGATGGACGCGTTGCGTCAACGTTTGCTCGACCGTTGGAACACCTACGGATTCGACGAAGAAGCCGCCGCACGCAAGGCCGATGAGAACGATCTTCCCAATGCGTCACTGGTCTATAATGCGTCTTTGCCCGCGGATATCACGTTGAACGCGGTCAAACTCTGAATTTCCGCTCGGATTGTGTGATTATGTCTGCGTGTGGGGGGGCTGTCCCTTGACTTCCCCCTGAGGGAAAGGTGTATCTGGCGCGGATTTCGAAACCCCCGAAGGGACCACCTCATGCACGCATATCGCAGCCATACCTGCGCTGACCTGACTGCCGAAAACGTTGGCCAGACCGTACGCCTCTCAGGATGGGTTCACCGTGTGCGAGATCACGGTGGTGTTCTGTTCATCGACTTGCGCGATCACTACGGAATGACGCAGGTTTTGTGTGATCCCGACAGCCCGGTTTTCAACGAGGTTGAAAAGGTACGTTCCGAATGGTGCATCCGGATCGACGGCGAAGTAAAGGCACGCGACGAAACACTGGTCAATCCCAAGATCCCAACGGGCGAAATTGAGGTTTTCGTGCGCGACATGGCGGTGCTCGGAGATGCAGGCGAATTGCCGCTGCAGGTATTTGGTGAACAGGAATACCCTGAAGAGACGCGCCTGCGTTACCGCTATCTCGATCTGCGTCGTGAAAAGATGCAAGCCAACATGAAGCTGCGTTCAGACGTTGTGGCGAGCTTGCGCCAGCGGATGTGGGACGCCAAATTCCGTGAGTTCCAGACGCCGATCATTACTGCATCTAGCCCTGAAGGTGCACGCGATTTTCTCGTGCCGTCGCGGCTGCATCCCGGCAGGTTTTACGCACTGCCGCAGGCGCCGCAGCAATTTAAACAATTGTTGATGGTCTCGGGGTTTGACAAATACTTTCAGATCGCACCCTGCTTTCGCGACGAAGACCCCCGTGCAGACCGCTCGCCCACTGACTTTTATCAGCTGGACTTGGAAATGAGCTTTGTCGAACAGCAAGACGTATTCGACACCATCCAACCCGTTCTGACCGGCGTTTTCGAGGAATTTGGCGGCGGTAAAAAGGTTGATCAGGATTGGCCGCAAATATCATATAAAGACGCGGCGCTGTGGTATGGCACCGACAAGCCAGACCTCAGAAACCCGATCAAAATGCAGGTAGTTTCCGAGCATTTCCGCGGGTCCGGTTTTGCGATCTTTGCCAAGCTGCTTGAACAGGAAGGGACTGAAATTCGCGCGATCCCGGCGCCCACGGGCGGAAGCCGGAAGTTCTGTGACCGGATGAATGCATTTGCCCAGAAAGAGGGTTTGCCGGGGATGGGCTATATCTTTTGGCGCGATCAGGGTCAGGGCATGGAAGCAGCAGGTCCGTTGGCCAAAAACATCGGGCCTGAACGCACCGAAGCCATCCGCCAGCAATTGGGCCTGGATGTCGGCGACGCAGCCTTCTTCCTTGGCGGGAAGCCGAAGAGCTTTGAGACGGTCGCTGGTAAAGCACGCAATGTTATCGGTGCAGAGCTCAACCTGACGGATCAGGACAGGTTCGCCTTTGCGTGGATTGTTGACTTTCCGATCTACGAAAAGGACGAAGAGACCGGAAAGATCGATTTCGAGCACAACCCGTTTTCGATGCCGCAAGGCGGGATGGCTGCATTGGAAGGTGATCCTCTGGATGTGCTGGGGTACCAGTACGATCTCGCCTGCAATGGATACGAACTGGTGTCTGGTGCCATCCGGAATCACCGTCCCGAGATCATGTTCAAGGCCTTTGAGATTGCCGGATACGGCGAAGATGAAGTCCGCAAGCGTTTTGGTGGGATGGTAAATGCGTTTCAGTACGGTGCCCCACCCCACGGTGGGTGTGCTGCAGGTATCGACCGGATTGTCATGCTCTTGGCTGAAGAAAGCAACATTCGCGAGGTTATCCTGTTCCCGATGAATCAGCGGGCCGAAGACCTGATGATGGCAGCGCCGTCTGACCCAACGAGCGATCAGCTGATGGAGCTAGGGCTGCGCGTCATTCCGCAAGAATGACACGCAGCAGCGATATTGCCCCCGCGCTCGGCAATATGATCGAAGGCTGGGTGCAACCTGCGGTGCCTGTAGGTGATACACTCTCGGGCACCTTCGCAGTTCTGGAGCCTTTGTGCGCAGATGCCCACGCTGCGACCTTGTTCGATCATTATGCCGGGCATGACCAAGTTTGGGATTATATGCCCTACGGGCCATTCGGTTCTGCTGACGCTTACGCTGCGTGGATAAAGGAAACTGTCGCCCGTCCCGAACATCTTTTCTACGCCATCCGCAATCTGGAAACCGGGACTTGGGAGGGTGTCGCCAGCTATTTGCGGATAAATCCCGCGGCGGGCTCCATCGAAGTGGGTCACATCTGCATGAGCCCGGCGCTGCAGCGGACCCGTGCCGCGACCGAAGCCATGTTTCTGATGATGCAGTGGGCGTTTGAAGCGGGCTATCGGCGGTACGAATGGAAGTGCAATGCGGGCAATCTCGCCTCACGCGGTGCGGCGCAGCGGTATGGCTTCAGTTTTGAGGGCGTATTTCGGCAAGCAGCGGTGATCAAGGGGCGGAACCGGGACACAGCTTGGTTTGCAGCGATAGACAGCGAGTGGCCAGCCTTGAGGGCCGCCTTTCAAACATGGTTATCGCCCGACAACTTTGTCGAGGGGGCACAGATCGCGCGCCTGAGCGACCTTACGGCGCCCATTTTGGTCAGCCATGATCCCGCGCTTTAGATTGCCATTTTTCGGCTGAGCCTTTCGTGGACAAGACCGGCGAGTGCCGCGGTTTCAGATCTGGCTGACGCGCCTTTCGCACGGGCCTTTGCCAATGCCACTGCCGCGGATTCGAGCGTGTCGTCACGGGCAGAACGCGCAACACCACTGAGAAACTGAGCGGCATAGTCAAGCGTTCCATCATCCATCGGAGCCTGCAACATGTCCGCGATATGAGCCATGTCGTCCTGAAAAGCCATCTGATCTGGCGCGATGGTTTCGTCTGTCATCTCGCGCAAGCCAGCAGGTTGCCGGTCGGCTGGCAAGTTGCCCAGGACCGTCTGTTGAAAAACTGCCAGCGAGGAAATCGGTTTGTCGAGAAAACCGTCCGCACCTGCGGCCATTGCGCGTTCTTCGCCATCGGGATCACCAGAAGTGCCAAGAACAACTTCGACGCGGGGCTCAATGGTTGTCAGTTCGCGTATCAGATCTTCGCCAGTGCCATCGGGCAATCCGATATCTACGACTGCCACCGAAGGGCGGTATACTCTCAGATGGCGATGAGCAGAGCGAATGCTGTCCGCGCGCCGGATGCGTGCGCCGCTGCGCAGGCATAAAAGCCGCATTGCTTCGCACGCGAAGCGGCTGTCTTCGATCACGAGGACTGTCAGCCCCAATAACGGGCGCGCAGCCGTTGGGGCAGGGATCGTCGTTGCAAAGGGGTCATTCTTGTCCATCTTCAGCTCCTGATCGAGTCGGGTCGGAGCAGAGGATGGGGATATATGGCTAACAGGGCGTTAATTGTGCCGCCGCCAGACCTGCGGCGCTGCGTCACTTGAACTGGGTGCTGACCGCCCCCATAAACCAGTCAACCGCAGAACCTATGGAGAAACCGATGATTGGCCGTCTGAATCACGTTGCAATAGCTGTCCCCGATCTGGAGGCCGCTTCAGAGCAGTACCGCACGGCACTCGGTGCAAATGTGGGCGCACCGCAGGACGAGCCGGATCACGGTGTCACGGTAGTATTCATTGAATTGCCCAACACAAAAATCGAGTTGCTGTATCCGTTAGGCGACAACAGCCCCATTCAAGGCTTTCTCGACAAGAACCCTGCAGGTGGCATTCATCATGTGTGCTACGAGGTTGACGACATTCTGCAGGCGCGTGACCACCTGATCGAAACCGGCGCGCGCGTTCTTGGGACAGGCGAGCCAAAGATCGGTGCGCACGGCAAGCCTGTTCTGTTTCTTCATCCCAAGGACTTTAACGGCTGCCTTGTTGAATTAGAGCAGGTGTAGTCATGGGGATTACTTCCGCCCTCGTTCTCTTTGCGGTGATCTGGTCCATGACCTTTCTGATCATCCTGCCGATCCGTGTGAAAACGCAGGGTGATCTGGGTGATATCGTGCCCGGTACCCACGCCGGTGCCCCAGAGGTTCACAACATCGGCAAGAAGGCCAAGATCACGACGGCGATCAGCCTTGTGCTTTGGGCTATTATCTCTGGCATCATTTTATCAGAAGTGATCAGTGTCCGCGATCTGGACTGGTTTAACCGGATGGGCCCGGCGGCACCAACCGGTGAAACAGATGGGTGAATGTCGCTGCGCCCAAGATCGGGATCAGAAGGTTCAAGAGCGGAACGGACAGCGGTATCGCCATCAGAAACCCCGCGATCCATATGCGGATTGAATAACGCTTGCGCAGCACCTTGGCCTGTGTTCTCCCGACGCGTCTCATCGCGGCCAGCGTAAAATATTCACGCCCCAGCAGAAAACCGTTCAAGGCCCAGAAAATGATCGGGCCCAACGGTAGAAATATCAGGTACAGCACAAGTGCAATCAGGTTCGCGACAATCAGCACGCCGAGAAAGCTGACCGTGTCGATCAGCGCATCCCAAAGAGGTACGCTTTTGGCCGGGCCCAAGTCCGGGTAGTGAGCATCTTCGACCGCTTGTGCGACAGTATCGAGAAACATGGAAGTGATAGCAGAGGCCACGGGGACCATCAGTATCGCAGAAAGCGCCAGCACAGCGATAACAGAGCCACCGGTCAGCACCTCGTCCAGCCATTCAACTGTGCCAATAAATGGCAGGGACACGCTGTCGCCGATCAGACCGCCGATGAACCAGATAAAAAGTGCAGATATGGCGATGAGCAGCAGTATCGTCAGCCCCACACCGGTAAGCAGTACACGGCGAAACCGCGGGTCTGTCATCTGGTTGAGCGCAGCAAAGAAGGACGCAAAGATCATGTCGATACCCAAGTGGTAATAGTTTCCAAATCCGGTCGCGGCCGCTCTGGCGGCGTAGCCGTTTCAGTGGCGATGTGAATAAACCCGGCGATCCGTTCGTGTGCTTCCAAACCCAAGGCTTCTTGCATGAACTCACGGTCGTGACTGGGCCACCCACTTAACCAGTTGGCGCCCCAACCGGCAGCAAGTGCCGCGTTTAGTAGCGCAAGGCAGACAGCTCCGGCAGAATACGTTTGTTCCAGTGGGGGAATTTTCGGCGATGGCTTCTGAACTTCGATTACTGCTACTGCCAGATGCCCTTGATCAAACTGTGCGCGCCCTTTGGCAATCTGTTCGGTGTCCAGCCCCAGCGCCTCGCCGCGCTGGGAAACGCAGGCAGCCAGTCGTGGCAGCGCGCCTTTATCCAGAACGATAAAGCGCCAAGGTTCAAGCTTTCCATGATCGGGTGTGCGCGCGGCTGCCGTCAAAAGCGGGAGCAGTTCCTCGCGAGAGGGTGCGGGTGCTTGTAGCGTTTTTGCAGGGCGCGAGCGGCGGGACTGCAAGAAATTCAATGCGTCTGGGTTTGGCGTCGGCATGGTGATCCTATAGCTGGCTGGCCAGATGTTCGATTTCAGATTTCAGGAATGCGTCGAAACGAGGCCCCGGCTGGCGTGTTTTCAATGCTATTGCCATGGGGTCCGGTGCAGATGTGCTGCTGCCGGAAAGTGCTTCGAGTGTGGCGTGGCCACAAAACGGGACGTAGACCTCCGAATATCCACCTTCGTGCACTAGTACGAGCTTGCCATCACAAAGGCTTGCAGCGGCATCTTTGATCAGGCCAGTCATAACCCGGAAAGTTTCAGCGGTGGCGAGCATGCGCGCAAGCGGATCAATCGCACTGGCATCAAAACCGCAGGCGACAATGATCAGATCAGGCTTGTAGGCTTCGATCTGGGGGATGACGATGGTTTCCATCGCATAGATATAGGCGTTGTGGCCGGTGCCTGCCGGAAGCGGCAGATTGAGGTTGTATCCATCGCCTGCGCCACGCCCTCTGTCGGCAAAGTCACCGGTATCAAGTGGATAGTTGCCTTCCTGATGTAGTGAGATCGTAAACACATCATCCCGGTTGTAGAAGATGTGCTCGGTGCCGTTGCCGTGATGCACATCCCAGTCTAATACGACGACCCGCTTTGCCATTCCGCGTGCTTTCGCCGCTTCAATTGCGATGGCAATGTTCGCAAGCAGGCAAAATCCGTTTGGAAAGTCGGGCAAACAGTGATGACCCGGCGGACGCGACAAGGCATATGCATTCTGCATATCGCCGTTCAGCACAGCATCGACGGCCCCCATCGCAAGCCCCGCTGACAGGCTCGCGATTTCAAACCCGTCCTTGGCAAAGGGCGCGGTTCGGCCGAGCATGCCGCCGCCTGCATCGGAAGCTTCCTTGAAAGCGTCGAGATAACTCGCCGGGTGGACACGTAGCAAATCCGCGCGCGTTGCCGCTGGCGCACTACGCAGTTCTAACTCTGACGACAAACCCGTGACATCCATCAGGTTTTTCAATCGGCGTTTTGTCTCCGGGCTTTCCGGCAGGCCGCCGGCGGCAAACGGCTGAACAAGACCGCCAAGCGGCACAGTGAATGCGTAATTTCCACCTGCGTGCCAGAAGCATTTTTCATCCCAGAAAAAACCAGTCGTCATGGATGTATCCCTACACAATGCACGGCCCGACCCTGCGACAATGGCACGTCAATGTCCACTTTTGACCGTGCTTATTCAGTCGCCTGAGCGACAATCGCGTCCACATCCAAGCGGTCGTTGACCATAGCCAGCGACCCCGCGGCATCGCGTGGCCAGTCCTCGGGGGCGCGATCGCGATATAGCTCGATACCGTTTCCATCGGGATCTCGCAGGTAGACCGCCTCGCTCACACCGTGATCGGCGGCCCCGTCCAGTTTTATACCTGCACTAAGCACGCGCTTGATGACAGCGCCAAGACTACCCCGGTCGGGATAGAGAAACGCCGCATGGTAAAGCCCGGTGTGACCATCGGGCGGCGTTGTGCCGCCCTTGCTGTGCCAGGTATTCAGCCCGATGTGGTGGTGATATCCGCCTGCTGCCAGAAACGCCGCCTGATCACCATACCTTTGCGTCAGGTCAAAGCCGAGGACGTCGCGGTAAAAGCCGATTGATCTATCCAGATCCGATACTTTCAGGTGTACATGTCCGATAGTGGGATGTGCCGTTTTCATGGTGGCCTCTCCTTATTCCTGCGTCCAAATATAAGGAGCGTCGGCGACGTCCGCCAAGGCCACTTGCGCACAGATGCTGTGCGGGAGGACTACCTGACCATGCCTACAATCTCGTATGTCTTTGCCAAAATAGGCGCCGTAATCTCGCGCGCCTGATCCGCGCCACGGGCAAGCAGCCTGTCAATTTCCGCGGGGTCGTCCATCAAGCGCGCCATCTCGTTCGAGATCGGCGATAACTTGGCGACGGCAAGCTCTGCCAGTTTGGGTTTGAAAGCGCCGAATTGTTGGCCGCCCACTTCGGCCAAAACTTCGTCAACAGACAGGTCTGAAAGAGCCGCAAAGATATTTACGAGGTTCCGCGCCTCTGGCCTGTCAGCCAATCCCGCCGCTTCAGAGGGCAGCGCATCCGGGTCAGTCTTTGCCTTACGGATTTTCTTGGCAATGCTGTCTGCGTCATCTGTCATGTTAATGCGGCTGGCGTCGGACGGGTCGGATTTCGACATCTTCTTTGATCCATCACGCAGCGACATCACTCGGGTGGCCGCGCCTTCGATGACAGGTTCGGTGATCGGGAAAAAATCCACTCCGTAGTCGTGATTGAACTTGGTCGCGATGTCACGCGTCAGTTCGAGGTGCTGTTTCTGGTCTTCGCCCACAGGTACGTGGGTGGCATGATAGACAAGGATGTCGGCCGCCATGAGGGCTGGGTACCCGAACAATCCCAAAGATGCGTTTTGCGCATTCTTGCCGGCTTTGTCCTTGAACTGCGTCATGCGCTGCATCCAGCCCATGCGCGCAACGCAGTTGAATACCCAGCCTAGCTGTGCGTGTTCTGGCACCTGGCTCTGGTTGATCAGGATGGACTTTTCAGGGCTGATACCGCTTGCAATGAATCCGGCCGCCAACTCGCGCGTGTTGTGCGCCAGCGCTTTTGGATCCTGCCAGACCGTGATCGCGTGCAGGTCGACCATGCAGTACACGCACGGAAATTCGTCCTGCATGGAGACAAAGCGTTTGATTGCACCTAGGTAGTTGCCCAGCGTCAGGCCACCTGACGGTTGAATGCCGGAAAAGACCCGTGGGGCAAAGGTGGCGTTGGTCATCAAGATGGCTCCGTTCTCACTGGCAATGTGCTGCTGCGTGGCTTACCCATGACCCAACCCATCGTCAAGGAACCCGCGCACCATGGATGATCCAAACGACACACCACCGGTCAACCCGCTGCCTCCTGTTGTTTTTCTGCTCTTTGCGGCAGTAGTGATGCCCGAGATCGCTTTCCTGCTGGGTGCGCAAGGTGTGGTCGGTGGGCCTGGTGCTGTCGGCTGGCGACTGGCGGCCATCGAAGACTACGGATTCTCCGGCGAGCTTTTTGACTGGATGTTGAGCACCGGTCGGTTCATGCCAGAGCATGTTGTGCGACTGGTGACCTATGCATTCGTGCATACCGGTTTCACAGCCACACTGTTTGCCGCAGTATTGCTGCTGGCTCTGGGCAAACTCGTTGGTGAAACCATGGGGCAATTGGCGGTTTTGGTGCTCTTTATCGGAAGCTCGGTTTTCGGTGCATTGGTTTACGGCACGTTGCTGAACGATCCTGCATGGCTCATAGGCGGGTTCCCGGGTGTATACGGGCTGATTGGTGGATATTCTTACCTGATGTGGCGCAAGTTGGGGGAAGCGGGGCAACAGCAGTTGCGCGCTTTCAGCTTGATCGCAGTACTCCTCGGAATCCAGCTGGTTTTTGGCGTCTTGTTCGGACCAAACACTGGATGGGTCGCCGATTTGTCGGGGTTTGTTTTCGGGTTTGCTGCGTCGGTTGTGCTGGTACCCGGCGGGTTTGCCCATGTCTTGCAGTATCTGCGGCGAGAATGATCAGCCGTTTCGCCGCAATGCCTGTCGGAACTCGGACAGTCTGAAGGCGCCGAGTGCCTGGCCGGCGGCAAAATAGCTGACGACCCCAGCGGCGATTAGTGCCGCCAGAGCGAGACCGCGCCACCATGGCAGTCCGAGAAACGGGTTAAGCAATGCGCCCGCAACCCACAGGACAACGCCCATTACGAGGGATGCCAGCACCATACGCCAGACGCGTTTGTGAAATCTTGCGTCGAACTGCACCACAGTGCCGTAGCTTTTGGCGCCCTGCCGCAGTAGGGCGACCATTGCCCAAGCGGCGACTGTGGTTGCGATTGCCGGAGCAAACCAGCCGATGACAGGTGCAAGACCGATTGCAAGCGCTGCGTTCACCACCATGGAAACCACCGCATAGTGAAAGGGCCTGCTGGTATCCTCGCGCGCGAAATAGACGGGTTGCATAATCTTTTGCAGAACAAAAGCCGGCAACCCCAGACCGTAAATCGCCACGGCCAAGGCGATGGCCGCAGTGTCATCCACCGTGGCGGCGCCGCGTTCAAAAAGAACTGAAACCAGCGGCAGCGGAATTAGCACCAGCGCAAAGGCTGAAGGAATGGTCAGGGCCAGAGCTATCTCTGCAGCCCGGCTCAAGGCGTTTTTGGCCCCGTCGTCATCGCGTGCCTTTAGTCTGCGAGAAAGATCCGGCAGCAGGACAACGCCGATCGCGATCCCAACAACGCCGAGGGGCAGTTGATAGAGCCGATCCGCCGCAAAAAGCCAGCCGACGGCTTTGTCAAAGTAGCTCGCCACCTGCTGCCCAACCAAGAGGTTGATCTGCACCACCCCGCCGGCAAGTGCAGCGGGCAACGCGACGCGGACGAGGTTGCGCATCTCTGGCGACAGAGTTGGCCGTTTGATCCGCAGTTTAAATCCTGCCCGGCGCACCGAAATCCAGAGCAACGCAAACTGAGCGATGCCGGCAAACGGTATGGTCCAGATTAACGCGCGCGCAATGTCTCCGCCCAGATAAGCTGCTAATGCCATGGCGCCGATCAGCATCATGTTCAGCAGCACCGGCGCTGCCGCTGCGGCCACAAAGCGACCGGATGCGTTGAGCATGCCAGAAAGCAGGGCCGCCAGTGAAATGAATAAAATATACGGAAAAGCAATGCGCCCGAACTCAACCGAGAGCCCAAATTCTTCTTGTCCTGCAAATCCCGAAGCGATTGCGTAGACGAGCCACGGCATCGCAGCCATGGCGAGCAGGGTTAGTGCAATCAGAATTGTCGCCAATCCCGCAAAGGCATCGGATGCAAAGCCGTCAGGGTTTTCGTCCCCCTCGAGCCGCTTTGAGAACATTGGCACAAAGGCCATGTTGAACGCACCTTCGGCGAAAAATCGGCGAAACATATTGGGCAGGCGAAAGGCCACTACATAGGCCTGATACAGCGGTCCCGTCCCGAGGTAGGCGAGGATCATTGCGTCACGGACAAAACCCAAAACGCGGCTCAGCAACGTCCAGCCGCCAACAGTAAAGAAGCCGGCCATCAGCCGAATGGGTCTCAACTTTCGGCCCTTTCGACACCTTGGTCGATCGCTTGCCGCAACCTTTTTTCCAGACCGCGTTGCTTGCTTTCCGAGTAGTACTTCAACCCGAACATGTCCTTTACGTAGAAGGTGTCGACGACCTGTTCGCCATAAGTAGCTATCACTGCATTAGCGACATAGACATTCGCGCCGGCTAATGTGCGTGCCAGATCGTGCAGCAATCCGGGGCGGTCGCGGGTATCAACTTCGATGATTGTGTAGATTTCCGACCCTTCGTTGTCGAAAGTGATGTGTGTCGGAACGTTAAACGCCCGTTCGCGCTTCTTGACCTTGTCGCGAGACTTCATTGCTTCGGTCGTGACGACTTCGCCGATCAGAGTACGTTCAATCATCTTACGCAGACGTGGCAACCGGGCAGCATCGTAGGGGTTCCCTTCGGAATCCTGAATCCAGTAGGCATCTGTCACCATGCCGTCCTTGGTGGTGTAGCTGCGGGCATCCACGACGTTGGCGCCGACCAGAGCCAACGCGCCACAGATGCGCGCGAAAATTCCGGGGTGGTCGTGCATGACGAAACATGCGCGGGTCGCATCGCGGTCTTCGTCCGGGTGCAAATCAATTCTGATCTCATTATCTTTGATGCCGCGCAGCATCTCCGCAAAGACCACATGCGCAGTGACGTGTAATCCTTGCCAATACGGGTCGTAATGGCGTCCGGTCTCGACCTTGAGATCCTTTGCGGGCCAGTCCCTGAGAGCTTCACGCAATGCCCGTTTCGCCTCGACGCCTCGGTTTTCGCGGTTAAGGTCTTCGAGACCAGTTTCCAATGCACGTCTGGTTTGCCGATAAAGCGCACGTATCAGAACGGCTTTCCAGTTGTTCCATGTGTTCGGGCCCACGCCACGAATGTCACAGACTGTCAGCACACACAGCAGATCAAGGCGTTTGACCGTCTGCACCGCTTTGGCAAAGTCGCGCACGGTACGCGGGTCTGCGATATCTCGCTTCTGCGCCATGTCTGACATCAGCAAGTGGTACCGCACCAACCATTCGACTGTGTCCACGTCGGCCTTGTTCAGGCCAAGCCGCGGTGCGATTTTTCTCGCCATTTGAGCGCCGAGAATAGAGTGGTCTTCGCGCCGCCCTTTGCCGATGTCATGGAGCAAAAGCGCGGTATAAAGGACTTTGCGGTCCACGCCCTCTTTCATGATCGAGGTGACAACGGGCAAATCGTCCTGCAGTTCCAGCCTTTCAATTTCGGACAGGTTCGCAATGCACTGGATCGTGTGCTCGTCCACCGTATAGCTGTGGTACATGTTGAACTGCATCATCGCGACGATGGGTTCAAATTCGGGAATGAATGCGGAAAGCACGCCCAATTCATTCATGCGTCGCAAGGCCCGTTCGGGGTTGCCATGCTTGAGCAGAAGATCAAAGAAAATGCGCTGGGCTTCGGGGCTTTCGCGCATACCGTCGTCGATCAGATCGAGGTTTGACTTTACCAGTCGCATCGCATCGGGGTGAATGAGCATACCTGTGCGCAGCGCTTGTTCAAAAAGACGCAACAGGTTCATCTTGTCGGACAAGAACGTGGCTTCATCGTCTATGGCGATGCGGTTGTGCACCACCTTGTAGCCCTCTTTGACCCGCGGCTTGCGGCGGAAAATTCTTTCCAGCAGGGGATCGTCCTTGACGTGGTCGGCTTCGAGTTTGGTCAAAAAGATACGGGTCAGGTCACCAACTTCTGTAGCATGTCGAAAGAACTGCTGCATGAAGACTTCGACGGCACGCCTGCCGTTTTCGTCCTCGTAGCCCATAGCTTCGGCCACCTGAACCTGCATATCAAACGTTAGCTGCTCTGCTGCGCGCCCTGACAGAAGATGCAAGTGGCCGCGAACGCCCCACAAAAAATCTTCAGCCGCGACAAACCCTTTGAATTCTTCTGCTGTGAATACGCCCAACCCCACTAGATCAGCGGCGTCATTCACACCGTGGATATGCTTGGCAATCCAGAAGAGTGACTGCAGATCACGCAAGCCACCTTTGCCTTCTTTGACATTGGGTTCCACGACATAGCGCAACCCGTATTTGCGGTGCCGGGTCTCGCGTTCGGCCAGTTTTGCTTCGACGAAGTCTTTGCCTGAGCCCGAAAAGAGATCGGCTCGAAGCCTATCCGCGAGTTTTTGTGCAAGTGCTGTGTCGCCTGCGATGTAGCGATGTTCCAGCAACGAGGTCTGAATGGTGAAGTCAGAGGCGCCAAGCCGCAGACAGTCTTTGATCGTACGGCTGGAGTGACCAACTTTGAGTTTCAGGTCCCACAGGATGTACAGCATCGTCTCAATGACGCTCTCGGCCCAAGCAGTGATTTTGTACGGTGTGAGAAACAAAAGGTCGACGTCCGAAAACGGCGCCATTTCACCGCGACCGTAACCGCCGACTGCGATAACGGCGAGATGCTCGCTGGATGTCGGATTGGGTTTTGGGTGCAGAACACGCGTTGCTACGGTCAACGCAGCTATCACCAGCTGATCGGTAAGATATGTGTAAGAGCGTGTCATTGGGCGCGCTTCAAAGGGCGCTTCTGCAAACGCTTCGGCAATCGCGTTCCGACCGCTCGCTTGTGCCTCTCGCAGATGGGCAACTACCGCTGCGCGGATATCGGCGGCTGATCCGCCGTCCGCCTTGGCCTTCGCGACAACCGCGTCTAGCGCGGCGTTGTCGAAAATCCGTTCAGGCGCACAGATCAACCCCGGATCATGCGGGGCGGCCAGCGTAATGGTGGAGGTATTCATCTTTGTGGTGCCTTAAAACCCCGTGCCGCCGAAACCACTTGGCGATGGACTTAGGATTGTGACCTGTGCCTCGGATATGGTGGCTACTGCCAGCCCGCGCGTGTTCGTGCCGTCGCTGTTCAGCCGGAAAATGCCGCTTGCGCCGCGAAAACCCGCTCCTTGTGTGAGGCGTCCTCGTGTCACGGCATCAGATGCCCCCTGACTTGCCAAAGCGCCAATCGCGGCGATCGCATCAAAGGCCAGACCGCCAATTGGATGCGGGGCAGTGCCATAGGCAGAGGAATACTGGCTGCTGAAGGCGGAAGTCGAGGCGGGGTCCGGTACTGCGAACCAGCCATTTTGTACACCGGGCAGACTGAGAGTTTGTGCCGGGATATCCCAGCGGGTCAGGCCAATAAATTGGGCAACATCGTTGGAGATGCCCGCCTCTGGCAGCAACTGAGACAAAAGCGGGAGGGCTGTTGCAGTGTCGGTTGTAAAGAATACAGCATCTGCGCCGTTCTGGGTTACCGCTGATTGAATTTGCGGAATTGCCGCAATGACGTCCTGCTGCGACAGCGCATAGCTGACAGTGCCTGCAACGGTTGCGCCGCGTGATGTGATTGCGCTGAGGATCGCGTCGCGACCTTGCGTGCCGGCGGTATCCTGCCCGTGCACCACCACGAACCGGCTCTTGCCCTGCGAAACCGCGTAATTGATCATGCGGTTTGCAGTATTTTGAAATGTCGGCCCCAGAACAAACAGGTTCCCGCCGGCAATTGCCGCATTGTTGGAAAACGACAAAACATTAACACCGTCGCCTGCCACGGCGCGTCCGGCGGCGTTGGCTGCGCCCGAATACACCGGCCCGATAATTATCTTGGCGCCTTCGTCCACGGCTTTTTCTGCGTTTGCCGCAGCCAAGGCCGCATCGCCAGCCGTCGGATAGACACGCAGGTCGATCGCTGCACCATTTAGATCGCGCATTGCCAGTCTTGCTGCGTTTTCAAGGCTTTGGGCGAGAAGCTCGTCAGTCCCCCGCCCGCTTCCACTCGGGACCAACAGCGCGACCGGGACTGGATCACCTGACGAGATCGAGGGGCCGCTGTTAAATCCGGCGCCGGGCACCGTATCACAAGCAGTAAGGCCAAGCGCCAGGGCGGGGATTGTCAGATTGCGCATGGACTTGCGGGCGAATTGGAAAACGGCAAACATAGTGTTACTCCAGCGATGAACCGCGGTATGGCACGCGCGGTTTTCTGCGAGCAATCATAGTCGTCACGAAAGGCGGGTCCAGCGTTGAATCATCAAACCGCTTCGTTGGCTGCAGGACTTTACTTTGTTGGGGTGCCGATTGGGAGCGCGCGGGACATTACACTGAGGGCGCTTGACGTGCTGGCCAATGCCACCGTTCTGGCTGCAGAAGATACGCGAAGCCTTCGCCGCCTTATGGATATCCACGGGGTGCCTTTGGCCGGGCGGCGTATTATTGCCCTGCATGACCACAGCACCGATGCCGTTACAAAGGGGCTATTGGATGAAATCGAAGGCGGCGCTTCCGTGGCTTATGCATCAGAAGCTGGAATGCCACTGATTGCGGACCCCGGTTTTGAACTGGGACGGGCAGCGGCAGAACGCGGTTTGATGTCGACCTGTGCTCCGGGGCCGTCGGCCGTGCTGACAGCACTCGTTCTCGCCGGTCTGCCCACAGATGCTTTTCACTTTGCCGGTTTCCTGCCCAACGCAAGTGCTGCGCGGCTTCGCGCGCTGGAACAATTGCAGCCCGTTCGGGCAACATTGGTTTTCTACGAGAGCCCCAAAAGGTTGGGCGCTATGCTGCGGGACGCTGCAGCAGTCCTCGGAGCGGAGCGGTCTGCAGCCGTCGCACGTGAATTGACGAAGAAATTTGAAGAAGTTCGTCGCGGTACCCTTGCGACACTTGCGAGCCAATATGAAGGCAAGCCGCCTAAAGGTGAGGTTGTCGTGCTCATAGACCGAGGTTCTTTGGAAAAAATTAGTGAAGACGACATAGAAAAAGACATCCTTGCGGCATTGGCGGCGCACAGCATGCGTGATGCGGTTGATCTGGTGTCGAAGGCTCGGAACCTGCCTCGACGGGACGTCTACAAACGCGCTTTGCGCATTTCGAAGGACACCAAAGGATGACTGCTGACGCCGCGCGCCGGATCAAAGGAGAGGTCGCATATCTTTCCGGGCAAGCGGCGGAAAATGCGGTCGCCGCCCATTACCAGCGCGCGGGGAACAAGCAACTGGCGGCACGCTGGCGGGGATCGGTCGGAGAGCTCGATCTGGTCTTTGAGAACGAAACAAAGCTGATCTTTGTCGAGGTTAAGAAAAGTAAATCTATTGCCCGGGCGGCCGCGCATTTGGGAAGTCGTCAAATCGTGCGCCTACTTGCCACCGCGCAGGAGTATTTGGGGCACAGGCCCGATGGGCTGCTGACCGATGTGAGGTTTGACGTGGCACTTGTCGACGCGATTGGGGAAATCAGGGTAATAGAAAACGCGATCGGCGAAGGCTGAAATCACAGGCCCGCCCATTGCGAATACCGCCAGCGTGGGCCATGTAGGGAGCGCACGACAAGGAGCGTTCTCATGAAAATTGCCTTCCAGATGGATCCCATCCAATCCGTGGATATCGACGCTGACAGCTCCTTCCGCCTTGCAGAAGAAGCGCAATCCCGGGGCCATAGCCTGTTCTTTTATACGCCTGATCATTTGGCATATCAGGAAGGGCGCATTACCGCACGCGGGTATGATCTGTCGGTTCAGCGTGTACAGGGCGACCATGCCCATCTGGGCCCCTTGCGCGAGGTCGATCTTGCGGAATTCGATGTCGTATGGCTTCGGCAGGATCCGCCATTTGACATGCACTACATCACCTCGACTCACTTGTTGGATCGGCTGGCACCAAACACGCTTGTGGTGAATGATCCCTTCTGGGTTCGAAATTATCCGGAAAAGCTTCTGGTATTGAATTTTCCGCAATTGACGCCGCCAACAACGATTGCGCGCGACCTTGAGACGATCAAGGCGTTCAAGGAAAAACACGGAGATGTCATTCTCAAACCTCTTTACGGCAACGGCGGGGCCGGTGTGTTCAAGCTGGATGCCCAAGACCGGAACCTCACGTCACTGCACGAACTTTTCACGAGTTTTTCACGAGAGCCCCTCATCGTGCAAAAATTTCTGCCTGCAGTCTCAAAGGGCGACAAGCGGGTTATCCTTGTGGATGGAGAAGCGGTAGGCGCTATCAATCGAGTCCCTGCTGCAGGCGAAACCAGATCAAACATGCACGTCGGCGGTAGGCCCGAGAAAATTGGCCTGAGTGATCGCGACCGAGAAATTTGCGCGGCAATCGGCCCGTTGTTGAAAGAAAAAGGTCAGATTTTCGTAGGTATTGATGTGATCGGCGACTACCTCACCGAAATCAACGTGACGTCGCCGACAGGAATACAGGAACTTGAAAGGTTCGATGGGGTCAATATTGCCGAAAAGATTTGGCAGGCAATCGAAGCTCGCGTCACGCGGTAACAGTACTCATGCGATAACCGACTGCCTCCGCGATATGCGGTTTTCGCACCCTTTCCGAAGCATCCAGATCAGCGATCGTGCGGGCCACGCGCAACACACGATGGTAGCCGCGTGCCGACAATCGAAGGCGTTCAGCTGCGCGCACAAGCAATTCTCTTCCCTCGCTGTCGGGGGTTGCGATCGTTTCGAGGGCTTCGCCTTCGGCATCGGCATTCGAGCGCACGTCCGGCGTATTCTCAAAACGGGCGCATTGTACTGCTTGCGCCTTCGCGACTCGCGCAGCAATGGCGGACGAACTTTCGCCCGTGGCGGGCAGGTCAAGGTCCGTAAAGGCTACAGGTGGGACATCCACGCGAAGGTCAAAACGATCCATCAGGGGGCCAGAGACACGCCCTAGGTATTCTTCGCCGCAGACGGGCACCCTGGCACAGGCACGTTCCGGCGCGCTCAGGTAGCCGCATTTACAAGGGTTGGCCGCTGCCACCAGCATGAACCGACACGGATACTTAAAGTGCGCATTGGCGCGTGAAATCATCACCTCGTTGGTTTCCAGCGGTTGCCGCAACGTTTCCAAAACATTACGTGCAAACTCGGGAAATTCGTCCATGAACAGGACACCATTGTGCGCAAGTGAGGCCTCTCCGGGCTTGGCAAGCCGGCCGCCTCCGATGATGGCCGCCATAGATGATGTGTGGTGCGGGTCACGAAACGGGCGATCCCGGCAAATTCCCCCTTCTTCCAGCAAGCCGGCAACAGAATGTATCATCGAGGTTTCCAGCGCTTCGCGCGCGGAAAGTTGCGGCAGAATGCCGGGCAGGCGCTTGGCGAGCATCGATTTCCCTGAACCCGGCGTCCCGACGAGCAGAAGATGATGGCGTCCGGCTGCGGCGATTTCAAGCGCGCGCTTTGCACGCTCTTGTCCCTTGACCTCGCGCAGGTCCGGCACGTTGTTGCCTTGGCTGACCTCGCCCGGTTTCGCGTCGTCGATCACGGCTTGTCCGGTGAAATGCCGCAGCACGTCCGGCAGGCTTGCTGCGCCGATAACGCGGACACCACTGACCCATGCCGCTTCACTGCCGCACGCGGCGGGGCACAGCAGCGTAAAGTCGCGTTCAGCAGCAGCCATCGCTGCTGGCAGCGCGCCAGTGACGCCGACCAGCTTTCCATCAAGTGATAGTTCGCCTAAGGACACGACTGTTTCCACGACATCTCGCGGGATCACATCGAGCGCGCTCAAAAGGGCAATGGCGATGGGAAGATCAAAATGGCTTCCTTCTTTGGGCAAATCAGCGGGGCTGAGATTGATCGTCACCTTTTTTGCAGGCAGGGCGATGGCCATGCCGGCCAATGAAGCGCGCACCCTTTCCTTGGCTTCGGTGACGGACTTGTCAGGCAGACCTACGATGCTAATAATGTGCACGATTAATAACCCTCAATGGAAATGTGATAACAAACCAAAGTATGACTGAAAAAATCAAAGCATATAGCTACTTGCGAATTAGCACTGACGCACAAATGATTGGCGATGGTGTTCGACGCCAAATGGAAGCCAGTAAAAAGTATGCTGAAGAACATGGATACCAGCTTGTTGAAACTATCAGCGATATTGGGGTCAGCGGATTCAGTGGGAAAAACGTAGACTCAGGCGCTTTCGGTAATTTTCTAGCAGTATTAGAAGCAGGCGAGGTCCAATCAGGCAGTCTTCTAATCGTTGAATCCTTGGATCGGCTTTCACGAAATCAGGTTACTAAAGCTTTTGCGCAGTTCACAAATATCCTGAGTAAAGGGGTAACTATCGTGACCCTTATCGACGGCCAAGTTTATACTGAAGACAGTATCAATTCGAACCCAGGTCAATTGTTTATGAGCTTGGGTATCATGCTTCGAGCTAACGACGAGTCTGAGACTAAATCGAAGAGAATAAGTGCTGTTTGGAAAAAGAAACGGGACGAGATTCGAGAGAAAAAAATGACGAAGACTGTACCAGCATGGCTAGTGCTGGATGATGATCGAAAGAATTTCACAGTCAGATCGAAATCAGCAGAAACGGTAAAGAGAATTTTTGAATTATGCGTGAAAGGTATGGGAGTGTATTCAATCACTCGTCATCTCAACGGTAATTTGAAAAGATATCCTCCAATTTCCGGTGCCGAAAAATGGAATGATAGCTACGTCGCAAAAATTCTTCGCAATGCCGCAGTGTTTGGTCAATTCCAACCTCATCAACAAATAAATGGAAGAAGGACACCTGTTGGAAAACCGATAGCCGACTACTTCCCGAAAATAGTATCCGAAGAGACGTTTTATTTAGCTAAGAGCGTTATGAAAGATCGGCGAGTTAATGGAGCAGGTCGAAAAGGGGCGGTGCTTTCAAATCTTTTCTCGGGTCTCCTGAAATGCGGTGTATGTGGGGGAGCAGTCAATATGCGTAGTAAAGGAAAGCCTCCGAAGGGCTACACATATCTGAGATGCTACAATTCTTTGGTAAACAATGGCTGTGGATGTCCTGCGTGGCGCTATTCTGAATTTGAGGAATCGTTCTATAGATTTGTAAAAGATATAAGTTTTTCAGACATTTTTTCTGATCCTGAATCTCGATCCAAAATAGTCAATTTAAAAAATCTTGAATCCAGTCTTAGAATGCAATTGGAAAAAGAGGAAATAGCATATGAAACGCTTTTGACACATTTTGAAGACCCATCATTGTCAGCTGAATTGCAGTCTGAATTGTATAAAAGGGCAGAATCTAAAAGATTAAAAATTGATACCTATAAAAATGATATTGAATCTGTAGAAACAGAAATATTGTCGAATAATTTTGATGAAATTGACCAAGATCAGTCAGACTTTCTTGCCAAATATGAAGCCCTAAAAAGTTCCAAACAAAAGGTTAAACTAAAGGAAGTTCGCTTTCAGATGCATGGAATATTGCGAAGTACAATTGAAAAAATAATTATCCGTAATGGTGAAATGATTTATCCATGGGAAGTTGAGGGCAATATTTCAACAAAGCTGAAACAGGTGCTGGAAGAACGAGGTGTGAAAGGACAATATGAACTTGAGAAGTACTTTGAGAAACCTGCGGGCAAACGTCAATTTAATTACTCTACGCGCCTTTTCGTAGTTCACTTCAAGAATGGAAATGTTCGATACGTGCATCCCTACGAGAATGTTACCTATCGTACATTACCTCAAAAATGGGCACAGTTCAAAGACTGAGCGTATAAATAGTTTGGAAATGCCTTCAGGGCCAACAGAGAACACTCTAACATCTCGCAGCCACTACCTTGCGCAATGATTAAGGGAGAAACGGGTGCAGATGATGGCCGAATGGGCAGCGTTTTTACAGAAGCAATAAACTGACTGACGCCACGTCTCCGCTTACAGCCTAGACACGCTTCTCTTTGTATCCAGGCGTTCTCTGAGGTAAGCGACACCCCCATTCGACGGATGGCGTACATTATCCTTAAAATGATGCGTGACAAGAATGATGCCGAGAAGGTAAATGTATTTCTATGAAACATGTCCTCAAAAAAACAACGGATGATGCGCTTATACAGGAGTTTCTGAACAAAGGCGGCAAAGTCAGCGTCGGAAAAACCAAACCACTTAAAGCTGAACTGGGTTTGAGCAACAATGTTTGGAACAACAAACTGACCAAAGAAGAAAAGGCCGCGCGGGACAAGAAGTGATTTGGCGCGGTAGAAGGTGATTTCTCCTTGGGTGAAACTTGCTTCTTCTACGAAACGGCCAATCGCCGATGTTTTTCAACATTCGCGCGGTACATCATCGACTGGCTAACACCAAAGAAACTATCTGGGTCCCGACGCCTTCTTAATGCGTAAAGAAATATTGAATTTATGTGTAGTCTCTGCATGAGATCATGACACAGTTGGTGCTTCAATTTAGGCTCTAGCTACCAACACAGAAAATGGGGATGGCAAAATGGTCAAGAAAAAAACGCTGGCTGAACTAAAGGCTGAGAAAAAAGAAGCTGATGCAAAATACTACGCTGAGCTTAAAGAGACGATGAACCACGAGTTTCATTCTGTTTGGGAAGAGATGATCAAACCTGCTCTACACAGCCTGAAGAAAACAATGGATGAGGTAACCGATAGGTTTGAAGAGTTCGAAGATGATTTCAAAGGCTACCTGCGGGAAAAGGAACCGGATGTTGAAGTAAAGTTATTGTCAGAGATTTATGGCGATACCCTTCCATTACAAAAGGAAGAAACAAAGCAATCTAAAGGCAGTAAGAGAAGCTGGTCCGATGAAACCAAGATCAAACACGTCAAGGAATATGACAAGGCCAAAAAAAAGAGACAGGGCGCTCAATATCTAAGAGAAAATGACCTTAACTCTAACAATATCCAAACATGGCGGGCGGCATTCTTAGCTGCACTTGATGCAGCCGAGAAAGCATCTGACAAACCTTAGCAAAGTATTTTGTATAAATTTTTTGCTCTGAGAATGGGTACGACTGCTTGCCCCAAAAGCGGACACTGACGGAAAATCGGTCTACTTTTGCTATGCGGATTTAGCCGCCCTAGACAGCAGGACATCATCTCTCATTCAATCCAGCGACTGAAACGGAAACATAGTTGTCTATGTTTGCCGCGCTTCGTCAAAAGTGACATAGCCTTGCTTCACTTACTTTCCCGGGCGCGCTCGGCATAGTTAAACAAGGAAACTATTTCGCTTGAGGGATTTGAATATGATTTCCGGGGGAGAGTGTTGTCGCGTGCTACCATACCATATTGCCGCCAGTCTTCAGTTTGTAGAGTGCTCCATAACTGATCTAGTTCACTTCTTCGGGCGCGAGATTCATTCTGCTGTTCGATACTTAATGGCGAAAACCGCTCCCTAATCTGCTCTTCTCTAAATTGCTCCGCTAAGTGACCATAAGTATTGCTCACTGTCATGCTATTTGCATGTCCCAGTTGCTTCGCAACTATGTCAATCGACACTCCGGCGCGGATCAAATCACTGGCATAGGTATGCCGCAAACCATGGAATACCATTTCTCTTGGCAAGCCTGCCTTTGCGACTGCGCGCCGAAACAACTGTGCGTGTTGTCGACGCCAGGGCTTCCCCATGTCTGACCTAAGGACATAATCTTGACCAGATTTTTGCTCGCATTTGGAAAGAAAAAACGCCATTCCCTCATCGGGCAAAAACACAAACCGCGCTGGCGACCTCTTGAACGCTCCAATTCTAACTCCAAAACCTTGCTTACCTACATCATCAACAATGAGATTGCCCAATTCGCCAACCCTGCAACCTGTATATAACGCTGCCAACACGAGGTCTTTTAATGCAGGAGTGCAGGACTCCAGTAACGAGGAACACTCTTGTCGATCCAGAAAAATCGTCCGCGGAGAATGGTTGACTGGAATGCGTTTCAAACACCGCCACGACCTTTCGGATTGGATTTCCGCATTGTCCCAAGCGTGGCGAAAGGCCATCTTTAGGATGGTTACCAGCGAATTAAATGTCCGTTTACGTCGTCTCAGTTCATCTGGTGCCAGTGTTTCAATGCCAACTGGTTTTTGCCTTTCCATAAACCCAAATTTAGGAGGTGTTTCCAAGACTTGTTGAGCTAGATCGCGCAGGTGTTTTGCAGAGAATGCCTCTAATGGAATTTGCGCAAAATTCGGTATGAGATGGTAGTTGATGAGTACTAGGTTGTTGTAGTGCCCTCCCTGCGAGCGAGCCAGTTTTGTCCACTCCGAGTAGTCTCGTAGCGCATGACCTACAGTGTAGACATCCCCAATAGGGCAGAAACTAACTTCTTTCGTGCGACCCAAGGCTTTCGGTGCATTTGCCATCGACCGCACCACCCCTGAGTCAAACCATTCCAAAGCCCGAGCTAGAGCCGTGCGAAAACTAACGACGCCATGGCCTAAATCAATTGCTGGGCCCACACATTTCTGCTTGTAGAGTTTGTCTTTAGTCAGAACTCTGGCGGTCCAATTACAGGCCGTGTCGTCCGGTCGATGTATTCCTATATGCCTGCAACGATACAGCCAATGCCAATAGGGTGTTGAGCGAAACGGAAGTTCTTGTATCTGTTCCGGCTGCGCGAACTTACAAGGATTGATTGAATGTTCTGACTTTAAGAATTGATTAGCTTTCCGCAGATATGACATTTCTGACCCTTCCATTTAGTTTACCATAAAAATTGTATCATCGTCTTTGCTCGGGAATTTCTGGTCCGGACGATTTACTAACGGAACTCGCGTTAACGATTTGTTAACGCTTTTGATGCTTGCTTCTAACCATAAGAAATTTCTGGAGCCGTTAATGCCGACAATGAGAGAACGTCAATTAGAGCTAGCCCTGATTGAGTACATTGAACGCTACGGTTTTCTCCCAAAGGCGCGTGAATTTTTTATGGAGGATGCCGCCGATGCCGTCGAAATTGGAAAGGCCAGACTTGAGCAGCTTAGAAGCGATAAGAAACCTTCCTGAGCGAAAACCTCCGTACTGGAGCATTTTGGAGTATTGCAGACACTTAGGTATTCAAAAAACACACGACAAACCGCTTTACTGGCTCGCGCGAGTAAGGCGAAAAGACGGTGGCTACGCGCAAACTCGTCTGTCTGTCGCATGTGAAGGGTCAACATGGATCACCAAACCAGATGCGGCGCTACTTCAGGCACAGCAATGGTTTAACTCAAAAGAGATTGCACGCCTTGCTTCAGAGCCGTTCCCAGTCGGCGGCAACCAAGAGCTGAAATATGAAAACGCAACAGATGTTTTCACAGTGGGTGATGCCCTGTGTGACTACGTCGAATGGAAACGCCTCGTAGCAACGCGCTCACATTTTGAAACTGGTCTTTCACTAATCAACCATCACATTGTTCCTCGGTTAGCCGACTTACCTGCCTGTGAAATTACGAACCGTGAAATTACGAAATTCTGTCGGTCGGTAATTGAAACGCCTCCCAGACGCGGAAACCAACCACAAGGTGACTACGTCGCAATCGATGCGCTGAGTTCCGAACAGCTCAGGAAACGCAAAAAGACGGTGAACACTCTACTAAGTATAGTTCGCATTGCTCTTAGAATGGCTTGGGAAAATGGCGAGGTGGAGTCGGAGAGAGCTTGGCGCTGCATCCACCGAATGCCGTGCATTGAGGCGCCTAGGCTTATATTCTTGACGCGACGGCAATGCAGACTCCTTATCGCACATTGCAGAGATGACCTCGCTCAACTTGTTCGAGCCGCGCTATATTCCGGTTGCCGCGTTTCAGAATTGGTGCGGATGAAGGTATGCGACGTAGGTGCGGGGGTTTTTGGCTTGCATGTTCGTCCAGGAAAAAATGGAAAGAGCAGATATATTCTTTTGCCACCCGAAGGAATGACGTTCTTTCTCGCTCTGTCTCGCGACCGGGACGAAGGGGATTTTCTGTTCAGAATGCGGTCAGGGAGAGTGTGGAGCGGAAATCATAAACACATCTTCAAGAAGGCAGTTATGGACGCGGGGCTTCAGGAAAGTTTTGTTTTTCATGGCCTCAGGCATACCTATGCTAGCCAATTGGTGCAGGCAGGAACACCTCTGGCGGTTGTTGCAAGGCAGTTGGGGCATTCGAACACAGATACAGTAAGCCGAACTTACGGACACCTTTGTTGCGATAGCATTGAAGCACATCTGGTGAGGGGGTTCGCAGAACTTGAAAAGAACGCCTTCATAGACGACGGAGCGCTTGGTGAATTAAGGCAACAGATTTCTCTGGGCGAAACGCCTATTTTGGCAAACGGCTCATGGCCAAAATCGAATTTTGCAACCTCAACCTTCACTGGGCCGAGGCATTGATATTATTTGGCCTCAGATTGGTTAGAGTGGGAGATTGGATGCAACTTAATCGCTTCGCCAGATGGTCTCGCATGGGTGTACTGAAACTTTGAACACTGGGCTTAGTTCTACGGACGAGATTTCCCATAGTGGGGAATCTAGAAAGGATACCTGAGGTCAGGCAGTCGCGCTATTAAGTTTGAGAATAACCAATAAGAAGCGTTCCCACAGCCATTTAACGATGTCTTTTCATCAATCTGGATTTTGCAATTTCAAGCTTTAAGCGTGCGGTCTCCAACTAGAGCATTGCTCGCTCACGTTGCTGGTATAATCGCCGAACATTGGAACCGGGATTTCCAATCATCGCGACATGGGCTTGGCGCTCATCCGGAAACCAACTCATAGCTTTTTGAGTAGAGCGGTTCCAAGCATTGTCGGCTACTACTTATCGGCGATATGCCTGAGCAATGGCCCGACGTCTGGTTTGCGGTTCGACAAGCATATTGTCTACTCCATGGTCCCTAAACATTAGCGTAACCCCATGCGGCGTTTGTATCAACTCTGGAGAACAGCGTGGGCATCAGCACCGGATATTCGTGAAAAGCTGGCTAATTGCAAAGATGCCAGCTACAATAGAAAGAATTATCGCAAAAAATATTGGCCGCAATCTCGTTACCTCCTTCGGCGACCATTTCGCGGATAAACCCCTTGCAAAGCGGTTGCATAGTTTCTCGGCTGATTAGTCCTTCGGTTGAAAATCTGGGAACCGTTGACCCCAAAGCTGTCCCAATTTGTCTTCCCAATCGCGCGGCGAAATAGGTGCCATCGCGCCTTGATGATATGGTGTCACTTCCCCGAAAAAAATGCCTTCTTTAGTATCAAAGAGGTCGATTCGGACATAATCGAAGCCAGACGACAACTCACGCGCAATGCGTAGCATATCGCTCAACGTCTCGGGTCTTGAGGGTGTTTCTTTGTGCCGAATTTGGCCGGCGAATTGCATCGCTATAGGTGTGAAATTTTGATCAAACATAGTTTGGTGATGATCACTGAAGCGGCCTGAATCAACCTGAATGAAGCATGAGAAAGACCCGTCATCTGAATTGAAGCAATGGAACTTGTAATCATCCGGCGTACCTGCTCCGGGGTCTCCAATAAACTCTTCGAAAACTATTACATTATTTCGGCTCACCTGGTTTTTGGCATTTTTGATGACCGGGAGTTGTTCATTGAATTTATCGCAAACTTGTTGAATGTTCAAATCCGACTTGCGAAATACAATCTCATTTAAACCACTCCCAAAACTAGATTTTAAAACAAATGAATCAGGGAGGTTCACAAAATCAGCCGGTTCAAGGCGGCTTACAGCCTTTAGGTGTCGGGCAACCTTGAGTCCGTCGATGGCGCGCGCTTTGACAAAGTAATGCGCAAGATGCTTTACCGCATAGACCTCGTATAGTGGGTCGTCTCCGTCAAGAATACGCTTCAGAAGTTTTTGACTAAATGTTTTCGGGTTTTCAAGGTCGGCTGGATAACCATGTGTTCTTTCAAAATTTTCAATTTTGCGTTTACGCCAACGGCGTTGCTCTTCCCGCTCGAAAAAATTTTTTAATATTTCTGTATTGCGGTGGGCTTTCCGCCCAAGTCGACTACCAAATCGCCTGACAAGCCCCATAATGGCACTCCTTAACTAAAACCTTGTACTTTTGCCGCAAATTGTATGAAAAGCTTCTGGCTGTAAACTCCGCTTCCTGCGCATCGCTGACATTCGTCCACAGCGCAGCATCCGACCCATTGGGCTCGATGCGGTCGTTGCCCGTGTTTATTGAACGTCGGCTTTGCGTGATAACTGCCATTCATTTGGGTCTCCGCCAATCTAGGTATTCAAATATCGGCAGACCGATGATCGTGCGTCGCCCAACTGCTTGGCTATGGCAGATGGTGACATGCCATTGGACTTCAATTCAGCAACCTGATCCCCATTGCCCAATTCAAGAACCCAATACCTTGTACACAGCGCCCCTAACTTAAAACACCGGACGTTTCAGGGGAGCAGGTCAGTTTACAAGGGAAATATCCCTTTGCAGTCATCCTGTAACCCATTGATTTTATGAATTTTATAGAGGAGGATGCCAGAATCGGGCCGGCGTACACGGATTTGCAAGATTTAATAGGTATAGATAATTAATATTTTTCAACATCTTAGATTGATAATAATTTGTGTGCACAAAATTGCGTGCATTCTCTCAATGACGCGTCGCCCTTGCTAAGCGAACCAAGCCATGGTCGTTTATTAAAAATGCTACGAGGAAGTCATGAAGAAACTTATCAAGAGCTTGGTTAGGTCAGCAGGTTATGAGGTCCGTCGTATCAATAACCCTGTGCAGCAAGGCGCCCAGGCAATCCACTTTCTTCATATTGGAAAGAATGCTGGAACTCAGGTTTCAAACATATCTGAGCAGCTGAATAGATTGTCTGCCAGCAAATTTATTATCAGTGAGGGGCATGACGTGATGTTGAGGGACATTCCGCATGACAGTCCATACTTTTTTTCGATACGAAGCCCAATCTCGCGATTTCGAAGTGGTTTCTACTCGCGAAAACGTAAAGGGCGGCCTAAAATCCATAGTGAATGGAGCGCTCATGATGAGATAGCCTTTTCAGAGTTTCAGCACGCAAATGAATTGGCGGAGAGTCTTTTTGAGAGGGGGGAAAGGGGGCGCAAAGCATGGGCGGCAATGAAGTCTATTCGTCATACTTCCCAAAACCAATGTGATTGGTTTTCTTGCGTGGGCAACTTTCTGAGGGTTCGACCGCCAATTTGGATAGTTCGGCAAGAAGAATTTGAAAAGGACTTATCAACGTTCATCTCTCTAGCTTTTCCTGATATTGATCCACTCAAAATCGATTTTTCAACAGACGAAGTTTCCTCTCACAAGAATGATTATTCTAGTATTCCGACACTGTCGCAGCGAGCAAAAGAGAACTTAACCAATTGGTATTCTCAGGATCTTCAGTTCTATGACATGTGCAATGAATGGATTGAGAAAGGCGGTGACCTGTTTCCCTGAAACGTCCGGTGTTTTAAGTTAGCCTGTTGTCCAACAAGGAGACAGACGATGAAGAGAAGCCGTTTCAGCGAAGAGCAGATAATCGAGATATTGATGGACCATCAGAGTTCGACGCCACAATGACCGGGGAGATGCGGGGCGAAATCAAAGCATCAGGTTAGCTGAACAATTGATGAACGCTCTGGGCTATCAGGCAACTCAAATCCCATTGCGACCACTTCTATGCATTACTCAGATGCCGCCCTTTGGATTGGGATGCTATGGGTGTAAGCAGACCTTGGCTTGAGCAAACGCGAATTACCGCCGTGCGGACGAAGTCGTCACTAGGACTAATTGTTTGGATTCGAAATAACTTGAATAAGTCGGAAAAATCCAATGCAGCAATTTAGTAACGAAAGCGGGCAAAGTCTTTTCGAAACATCCTGCGAGCAGTTGCTTGCCATTCAGCGGAAAGCGCATCGTCAGAGTCAGGAGCCTTGTTGTCATGTGCAGGGGGGCAAACATCAAAACGGTTGGCAATCTGATTTCCCCAATCTTCCTCAAATCGGAAAATTTTAGTCCTGCGACCAACGAAGCTGTGTTGAGGGATCAAATGACCGCCCAGTATTTGGAGGTGAGACCAAGGTTTGGAACTCGCTTCCTCAAGTTTTTCTTGTGCGAAATCCACGAATGGTCTGTGGCCTTCGGTAAGCCGATGATGATACCGAAGTGCTGACAACAACCGTGAAAAAGGGTTTCGTACAACCGAAAAGCTCTCCTCGAAAGGGCCCCATGTCATCCAGATCAAATGTGGTACATGCTGCAGCGCGTGAGGATATCTGAACATTCTACCATGTCGTTCTATCGTCTCAATGCCAAATCGTTTTTGCAAAATGGAAAAAGCAGATTCGGGATGTCGATTCACAGTAAGGTTTTTGATTTTCCAGCCCGACCCAACAAACGAAGAATATATCGAAACTCCGCCACATTTCGGGATGTGAGCAAACATGATGCGACGACCGTCTTTTTCAAAAATCGGCATCTTGTTTCAGCCCTATCTCGAAATTCGTTACGGCGAGAAAAGATGCATGATTAGAAGGTATTGTAAAGGCTCATTCAAACAAACCTTCTTCCTAAGTCTGTTCTCTTTGACTCCGCATTTTTTTGCTGACGCGAAAGCTTCCCCATAAGAGAGCATTGTTAATCTGCATCAGGTCTGCGCGCTGAGCGGATTTTTAATAAATTTGATTATTCGTCTGCATTGGGCTCTATTCGGTCATCCGAGTGTTTTTATCAGATGACCGCTAAGCACGGCAAAGCAGTCAGTGATGCCCACCGATCCGAATTTTCCAAATGGATGGTCTGCTTTTTCCGGTAGCAGCAATTGTTCGAAAAATGCGCCAGATGCGCGAGCTTTGGACGCAGCCACCGGCTGACGCAGAAGCATAAACTCCCCTCGACGATGATCTGGAAAGGCGCCTACAAAAGAATTGCCGCACCGCGCCCAAGAGATAGGCTTCATGGACCACGTCGTTGGGTACAGCGAAATCTTCTACCAAGAGGCGCGGACGGTCTTTTCTTGTTATCACCGCCTTAAGGTGGGGGTCATGTCGCAGTAGATCACCCAGCTAGCTTCATCTTCTTTCTACGCCGCCCGATGAAGCCAAGACCTGCTACGCCAGCCAACAGCATGGGTAGAGCCGCAGGCACAGGTACAGGACGTAGAGTGGATGTGTCAAAAGTTCCTTCTACGGAAACGCCATTTACGTATCCATACTCGGACTGCCCTATAGCGAAGTAATTAAGACTGTCGTCCTGATACAAGAACCCACCTGAGATACGGCCTTCAGTTACGCCAAAATAAACTCCACCACTACCACCACCAATAAAGCCATTATTCGGGCCATCAGGTCCAATAGTCGTTCCCGTCCATGCGGTGCCGCAATTAAGAATGAGAAGGCCAGTGCAGTTATTGAAATCCCAACGAGGTCCGTCAGACGTTTCCACTAAGCTTATTTCCGCGCTCCCATATGAGGCTCCGAGTACAGTTTGAAACCTTTCTATGAAGGGATACATTTCCAATCCATCCAAGCCATATTCAGACTCGAAAAAAATTGGCACTGCATCTTTTAGCTGTTCGTTGGTATACCTATCATTTCCACTGGGGCTGCTGCCGATGATACCGCCAGTATAAAAAACGATATCTGACACATTGCCTGTGACTTCCCATTTAAAGGTCGACGCCTCAGCGGAACTGACACCGGCAAATGCAAGCGCCAGAGCAGACGTCATCAAAATTTTCTTAATCATCGTGTAATTGCTCCTAATTTCTCCGCCGAATAACCTTGCCTTGATTCCCAAAAATAGCTGAGAAAACGAACTGCCGGAGTGTTGATGAAGAACATAATCAACGCTCCGCTGTCAGCCGTAATTAGAAAAAAGTGCTTACACTTTGATCGAAATCAATTCTGTTTACCCTTAAATTTTCCAGAGATTATTTTAGGCGTCATTCAGTATATAAGAAGACCCCCCATCCCCCCCGGGGCGCCTCTGCAATCGTCAAAAAATTCGATCAATAGAATAATGCCTCTCTATTGCACTGGATGTGTCGCGTACATTTGTACTTGGGCCATGTCACTTTGAGTACACCCTAAGTGAACTATTTGGAGTGAACACTTCATGCGTCACTTAGGGTCCAATTGGATTTATTGACATTCAGGGCCCCATAGTCTAAGACCCTAAGTGACAAAAGGAGTGTGGATTATGGCTGTCTATGGTTATGCAAGAGTGTCGTCACTGTCTCAATCAACCGAGGTTCAGGAGAAGCTGCTAAAGGACTCTGGTTGTTCTGTTATCCGAACAGAGAAGGTATCGGGAAAATCCAGACAAGGACGGGATGAACTGGCAAACCTGATGGACTTCATATCTGAAGGTGACAAGTTGGTCGTCTGCAAATTGGACAGACTTGGTCGGTCCACGCGTGATGTTCTCAACCTTGTACACGAGCTAGAGCAGAAAGGTGCATCACTACGTGTCCTTGAGCCTGAGATCGACACCAGTGGACCAATGGGTAAAATGATCCTGACAGTCTTGGGGATGGTCGGGGAAATGGAGCTAAACCATCTCAAGGAACGTCAAAAAGCTGGCATCGAAGCTGCAAAAGCCAAAGGTGTTTACAAAGGCCGACCTGTCCGCCTTGACCACAAGAAGATCAGAGAGATGGCTGCTGAAGGAATGAAAATATCCGCTATCGCAAGTCAGATCGGATGTTCTAGGGGCGCTGTGTACAAGGTATTGGGTTCTTGAATTGGGCAATGGGGATCAGGTTGCTGAATTGAAGTCCAATGGCATGTCACCATCTGCCATAGCCAAGCAGTTGGGCGACGCACGATCATCGGTCTGCCGATATTTGAATACCTAGATTGGCGGAGACCCAAATGAATGGCAGTTATCACGCAAAGCCGACGTTCAATAAAACACGGGCAACGACCGCATCGAGCCCAATGGGTCGGATGCTGCGCTGTGGACGATGTTTTGGATGTTCTGCGTCTGCTGCAGATGAAGCATGGTAACCCGAGTTCATCCGCTCGGAAATTGGCCCAGAATTCATTGCGTCACATCTTCAGAACTTGGCTCGTACGGGTAGGCATCCAGCAGATGTATATCCATTCAGGAGAGCCATCGGAAAACAGCTGCAATGAACGTTACAATACAATGCTCGATTGTTCCGGAAAACTTAGCAGAGAAAAGCCAAATTATTGGTACTGAAACTTGGGGCTAGAGGCAGGTACATTGTATCTCGCAAGAATACTTATTTTGACCCCTTCTCATTGTCACGTCTACTTTTGACATACTCGATCAAGTTAAACCTTCGTCCAAACCTAATTGCTCCAGAATCACTAAAATGATCACCGTCCCTCCAGTAAAGTTTTTCACAGTTCATAAAATCGATTGGGAACTGGAAATCAAAAACTGAATTTTGCGACAAATAGGAAACCTTTGATGATTTCTCTGTCAGGCCGCGTACAGCGTCATCTAGCGCAATAAAAGCTTCATATTGACCTTTTCGCAGGAAATACTGACCATTACATCCTTCCCGCAGAATTGAGCTTGTATTTATATGTGGTTCCACGCGTGAACCAAACCATAAAACTGGGACATGCTCGCCTACCATCTCAAGATAACGCAGAACATCCACTAAAAATTCGTTGTTGGGATAAATTCCTTTAATCTCTTCGCTTAGAGGAAGCTCACTGAACATCCGCCTATTTCCAAGATGTTCATCACTTCTAAGAAGATAAAATCCCGCTTGTTCGTAGATCACAGTAGAAAAAAAGGAAGGGTACGATTGGATAAGTATCAAAAAGTCATTGTATTGACACTGCGGCAAGGGAGAATGCGGTCTGCAATAACCTTGAGCAAACCTAACGAGAAAACCATGTTCGCTTTGCCCGGTAACTACGTTGAACAAATCGATCGCATGACTATCGCCTAAAATTGCTATACCTGGTCCGTATTTTTCGAAGCAATGAGCTAGGCGATCATATAATTCTGAAGAAAATCCGGCTGCCTTGAATCTACACTTCGCATTGTCTTTGCCATCGTACCCGTTTTCATTTGTTTGGAAGTCTGTATGCCGTGCTTCCTCAATCAAATGATGAGCTATTTGAACATGTTCCGGCTGCCTCTCAAGCCAACTTGCCGAAAATCCATTCTGTTGGTGCCCATACCATCCGAATGCAACAAACCCAAATACGGCACACGATGTGAGGCTAAAGACAGAGCCTTGGGTAGATAGAATTGGCTTTTCTTTCCTTCGAAATGGTTGTTCGATAAAGCGCCAGCTAAAATAAGCAAGGAATAGCGAGGTGAAGGCCAGTGCAATCATAACCGATTGCTCTGGCGCGTAAGTGCTGCGAATGCGGGCAAATGCGAATAGTGGCTGATGCCACAAGTACGCACTGTAACTTATGATGCCTACACCAACGAACGCTTTCTGAGATAATAAGCGTGCTGTGAAGGTTTCGTGTGCGCCATACAAAATTATCAGCACAGTTCCAATGACTGGTGCAAGCGCATATACTGACGGGAAAGGCGTGTTATCGTCATAGTAAAAAATAGAATAAATAATTAGACCTAACCCAAAAGCAGCGAGCACATTGTTTGACTTTTGTGGTTTGCCAAATTGCAAAAACGCGCAAATTGACCCAGCGAGCAATTCCCATGCTCTTGTTGGCGCTAGGTAGAAATTTGCTGTCGGCTCGTTTCGCCAACCCCATTCGCTCAACAACAAACTGATAATTGATATTGCAACGATGCAGTAAAAAACAGGGCTACGCCCGAATCTCCACAACATAATCAGCACAATTGGGAAGAACACATAATATTGCTCTTCGACCGCTAGGCTCCAAGTGTGTAAGAGGGGTTTTTCTTCGGCGGCAGGCGCAAAGTAACCGCTCTCACGCCAAAACAGTATGTTTGACGCAAACAAACTGACACCAATGATGCTCTGCGAAAAATCCTTAAACTGTGGAGGCAGCATCAACATCCAAGCAAATGGGATGCAGCATAGCATAATAAAGAACAAAGCGGGCAATATGCGCCTCGCACGGCGTTCATAGAAGCGCAGAATTGAGAACCTGCCCTGTTCAAGTTCAGCAATGATGATGCTTGTAATCAGATAGCCAGAAATCACGAAAAATACGTCTACGCCAACGTAACCTCCGCTGAAAACAGAAAAACCTGCGTGGAAAAGAATCACTGGCACGACCGCTACGGCGCGCAACCCATCTATTTCTCGTCTATAATTCAAAAATTATTAACCTTAAAACAACGAAATTTTCCAACTTCCGTAGAACAGTTTTATTATCATGTCTATGGAATGGAAAGGAATGGTCAGAAGTTAATAACAGATTGATACTATTCTTGATGAAATCCGCCTAAAGCCTTACCGTCAATGATCTATTGCTTTGCAAAAAGATCAACCATCAGTCAGTAACAGCTTTCAAACCACGGACGAAACTCATGGCTCGATTCAAATCCAAGGTTCTGAATATTTCACCTCGGTCATCGTTCAGAAAACGGTAATTCGCGGCTTTGCCGTCCCGAAGTATTTCTTTCGAGAATTGCAAACCACATTCATTCAGGAAACCCATGTTAATGCCATAGAACAGACTGCCCTTGTTGTATTGAACATCTTTGGGAATGCCCTGGTCTGAAGCTTGCTGGTATGTTTTGGCGACTTTACTAGGATCAGCAAGTTCATCAGGATCATCTGGGTTCTTCATTTCCTCGGGCAAGGGCTTCCAAAGAAGGACAACTTCTGGCGACATTCCTTTAATGGGATCACTGCCAAAGTACTTCTCACCTAGACTTGCTGACTTTAATTCCACTCCCCACGAAATCATAAAATCAGCATCAAAAATAGTGTCGTAGAAATCAATGAAAACAGCTTCATTAGGCTTTACTGCCGTATAAACAATGCTGTCTGGTTTTTGATTTATTGGAATAACGTCACCATCACTGCTTGCAAATCCACCACTAGCAGGACGAACATAATCCAGTGTTTCATCTGAGTTATTTACGAACCAAACTTCTTCTTGATGCGACTTCTGACCTGACCGGCATGTGAGATAGAAAATTCTCTCAGGATCAGTGCTTTTCGTCAGAAATCGACGCTTCATTTCCATAAAAATCTCCTCAGATATAAATGATGACTCCTACTTTTGAGAAATTCGGTGCAGGTTAGAAAAGAACCGAGGGCATCACACCATTCTATTCAGTATCAATGATGCGTCCTTTATCCATGATCTTATTCAGCATTTCTGCCAATTCACGGTCACCTTTTTCGCCAATCTTAGAGTACCAACGAGAATTTTTCATGTCTTCACTTGTTTCGTCGTTAGTGCAATCTTCTGGTTTCTTTTCACTTTCTTTATTTTTCTCTGTCATAGGTTTTGTTTTCCTTACTCTGAATGGCGTCAGCAATCGATTATCCTGCCTGTTAACCAGTCAAGCAATTAACCATTGGATTAGAGGAGTCGTTCGTCTAGCCAATACGTATGCTATAAATACAACGAGGGAGCCTGACTGACTAAGATATACAATACAATATAGAGAACCGTTATGCCAGGAGACAGTGGTGGATATAGGCATGTGGATACTGAGCAATAGGTATTAACTATAACTCGTCATGAACCTTTCCCTTATCGATCAACCAAACCGATTTGCGTGTGTTTTGTTTCCTAAGGTGATCTAAGTACAGTCTTAAAGCCGCGTGTATGTGTTGAGATCGTGGCATCGAAGGTGACCTATACTCATCAAGCTGACCAAGTAATTCGGCATCAACGTTGAGGTGGATGGGTCTGTACGTCTTTTCATATATCACTGCCATATCACACCACCTCAGTCGCTATCGGACAATATCGTCTATGGGTGTTGATGGTTAGTGAGGGTAATAAATCGAATACACTCACACGCGTCATGTATTTAAAATAATTGATTTTCATTAGATACTTCCTTGAGATAAATTATGAGAATACATATGTATTTATAATAACCAGAACATCGCCGTATGCCTGCCGAGCTTTAGTTTGGAAAAATATCTCACACAAGATTAAAGCTTCTTGCTTGTACCCTTGCCATATATCTCGAATAACTCTGCTTGTGTTTCTTGTGAGAAATTCTTAGCGATTGGATGCCGCAAGAACTTTGAGCAGTAACTAATATCTTCCCAAAGAGTGCTTTCCAACCAAACCTTTTCTTCACAAACGTAAGACTGGATGTATTGAGTCTTGTCGGGATTACGCTCTAAGTGGAAGTCATCATCAACTAATTGTTCAAACTTTTCTTTCGTTCTTGAGGGAACAAGAAAAAGCGAATGGAAGTGCGGCATCTCGGTAATACGTGGTTTGTAGTCACGCGATCCAGGAAAATCAATGAAGCAAAGTGCAAAAGGATGTAGATGGCTTTTGTACGAACGATGGCTGTTTGAAACAATTTGATTTCGGACATGCTGATAAAATTTGTACTGCCACTTATGAGCAATTTTGATTAGTTCTTCTGAGTCTGGATGCCTGCCACTAAAGTTCTTTTTTTCATTTAATACATCTCGGTATTCTTTAGGTAGATCATTAAATTTAGTGGTTATTGAATAGAGGCTTGGCTTGTTTGTGTTCGTTGATTTAACTGTATCTGACGCTTTGTATTTTAACATTACATCATAATTATCTGTGAGTGTTCTTCCAAACTCGTAGGTAGTTGGGATAATACGTTCTGCCGATATTGTTTGATAATTCATTTATGTATCCTTTTCTGGTTTAAATTGCTTTAGACAAAGGTAAATCATTGGCGTTGAAATGAACGCCTTCTCCGTTTTACGGATTGGTTTTTATGGACTATTTTGACCAGAACGCCCTATCTGGCGCTGTAGCAATATACTTCTAAATCAATAGATAATCTCAAATGTCTTTTATTTATAAGTTTGTGTTTTTCGACCGCTTATCCCAGAGAGACAGGCAGCGTTCTATTTATATGCATAAGTACGTATGAGGCGGTCAAAATCGTAAAAAAGCGCATTTTTTTGATATTTATCGATATATTTTTATTTTGAGAGCGGCTTTCGACTTCGCTCTCTGCATAAGGGCGCAGATATGGTTGTTTAATTAATTACATTAGCCTGAAACCGGGCAGGCCGGGGGAAAGGGAACATTGAACTTCAACAGGGCATGCCTCGACCCCTTTGAAAGCAACTGAATAGGTTAGCGACACCGCAAAAATCCTCTGTCTTACCCTTTTGGCAGAACAAGGTTAATCGCTACGTCAGGGATATTGACGAATGGTTAACGGAGAAGCGTTCAAGCCTCGGGCCACGTCGCGGTGGGCGGATAATCGGGGTATGGAAAAGTCGCATAGCTCACCTTTTGACCCAGTTCGCGCCATGCTTTGAAAACGGGATCAGATATGGTTCGTTCACAATAATCGCGAATTTGGTCCGAGACGGGGAGCTCGTAGCCGATGATGCGGGCTGCGACCGGGGCGTAGAACACATCCGCAAGCGAGTAGTCGCCCAACAGCCAGTCTTTGGAACCGGACAGCGACCACGCGGCACTCCAAAGCGTCTCGATCCTTTGTAAGTCAGCGACAACGGCAGCGGAGGGAGCAAAACCAAGGTTGACGTGGTCAAGCTGCATCGGACATGCGCTGCGCAGCGCGCTGAAACCAGACGCCATCTCGGCACAGAGCCATCGCGCGCGCGTTCGCAGCGCGGCATCTGCCGGCCATAGGCCAGCCTCCGGATGCCTTTCCGCCAAAGTTTCCGCCATCGCGAGGGTTTCGCCAATTACGTGGCCATCAGGCGTGCGAAGTACGGGAACCAATCGCGCGGGATGCAACTGTGCCAGATCCTCTGCCATCGTTCCCGAATACAGACCGACCATATGCGTCTGGTAGGGCAGACCGAACTTTTCCAGCATCAGCCAGCCACGTAAGGACCAGCTTGAAAAAGTGCGGTCGCCGATAAACAAGTCATACATCATGCAGGAACGCTAACGGGCTGAATGGCATCCCGCAAATTCCCATTTGTGCGCCGGCAGATCACGGATGATGATTGATTTGATGCATGTCTGCGGACGGGCCATTCCGACTGATTGTTGTGACCGAAAGGTTGTCGATACGGTGTGCGAGCACGTCATACGCCGGAACGGCCAGGGCACGTTGAACTTGTGTCAATATCACGCCGAAATGCGCGACTGCGACGATGTGCGCCGACGGGTACCGCGCAGAAAGATGAGCGACAACTGTATCGACCCGGTGCGATGCCATATTCCAGCTTTCGCCACCCGGCGCCTGAATGTCGCCTGGCGTTTCCCAATATGCGCGACTTAAATCAGGGTCGCGCGCGGAGACCTGTTCAAAGTGCATACCGTCCCAAACCCCAAAGTGAATCTCTCTCAGGCCGGGGTCGTGCGGCAATCTGCGGTGACCAGCACCAGCGATGGCATTAGCCGTGTCAATCGAGCGACAGAGATCTGATGAAATTACAAACGCATCGGTTGGCAGGTGATCGCGCACACGCTTGATGTGCGCGCTATCCGACAGGTCGGCTGGGACATCGCGCCAACCGACCATCGATTTGGCGTGGGTGGGTCCGTGGCGCACCCAGTGCCAGACCGTCACGGCAACGCCCCTTTGAGAATATGAGGCAATCCGGCTGATACCATGATTACACAGTTGCAGTGTTCGGCCAGTGCGATGTTGAGCCTGCCTTGTTCCTCGCGGAATGTCCGCGCCATCGCGTTGTCCGGCACAATACCGTGCCCGACTTCGTTTGATACGATCACGACCGGTGCAGCACAGGCGTCGATTGCAGTCAGCAGGTTGCGCCGGGCAGTGGAGAGGTCGCAATCGTCCATCATTTGGTTTGTCAGCCACATCGTCGCACAGTCCACCAGTACAGCCTGAGTCGAACTCCGGGCGCCAAGAGGTTCGGAGAGGTCCAGGTCTGCCTCAATATTGAGCCAGTCATCATTTCTGCGTGATTGATGCAGCTTTATTTTTGTTTCCATTTCGGCATCAAACGACCGTGATGTTGCCAGGTAAACAGGTTCTAAGCCGCTGTTTAGCAGAAGGTTTTCTGCAAAGCCGGATTTTCCCGAAGCAGCGCCACCTAGAACGAGTGTGGATTTTGGCAACATTTCTTAAACCTTTCCGGTGAACCAATCGGCTGTACAGTGCGTATCTATATCGATTGTGCACGGCAAGGTGTGCTTCATCTGACTGGGAGATGTCGCTATGGCTTTGGATACGGCAAGAGATATGTCGCTTTCGCGGACCGCAATGAAGGCTGAACTTCTGGACGCGGAAACAGAACTTAAACTCGCATACGCTTGGCGCGATGAACGATGTGAAGCATCGTTGCATCGGTTGATCACCGCATACATGCGGTTGGCGATTTCGATGGCATCGAAATTCAAGCGTTATGGCGCGCCAATGAACGACCTGATTCAGGAAGCAGGTCTGGGCTTGATGAAAGCCGCTGATAAATTCGACCCTGATCGTGGTGTACGCTTTTCCACCTATGCCGTGTGGTGGATCAAGGCGTCAATTCAGGATTACGTCATGCGGAACTGGTCCATGGTGCGGACCGGATCCACATCATCGCAAAAATCTTTGTTTTTCAACATGCGGCGCGTGCAGGCGCGACTTGAGCGTGAGAGCGCTGCGGCTGGTGAGGTGCTGGATCGTCACCAGCTCCGTCAGATGATTTCGACAGAGATCGGTGTGCCGTTGCACGATGTTGAGATGATGGAAGGGCGTCTGTCCGGTTCGGACTACTCGCTGAATGCTACCCAGTCGACCGAAGATGAAGGTCGCGAGTGGATTGACGCACTTGAAGATGACAGCGCACAGGCTGCTGAAACTGTCGAGCATCAGCATGACACCGAGCAGTTGCGCGACTGGCTGCTGCAAGCCATGAACGATTTGAACGAGCGCGAACGGTTCATCGTGCGCGAGCGAAAATTGCGCGATGCACCTCGCACGCTGGAAAGTTTGGGACAGGAACTGAAGCTCAGCAAGGAGCGGGTTCGTCAACTTGAAGCCGCTGCATTCGGCAAGATGCGGAAGTCGTTGGAAAATCAGTCCAAGGAAGTGCTGCATTTCCTCGCCTGATGATTGGGTGGTGGACATCTCTCAGACACATGGGCGCGGTCTTGGTGACCGCGCCCGTTTTGTTGGTGTTGGCGGACGCGTCGCTTGCAAGGGACGCTAACCTGCCAACCGCCGATATCCTGTTTATCGGGGAACAGCACGACAATCCGCACCATCACGCAGCGCAAGCGAGATATGTTACAGAGATCAAACCCGCCGCACTTGTCTTTGAGATGATTAGCCCCGCCCATGCGGCCAGTGTTGAGCCTGCCCACCGCTTGGATCCGGACAAGCTCGAAGCCTTGCTTGAATGGGAGACGTCCGGCTGGCCAGATTTCGACATGTATTTTCCCATCTTCGCCGCAGCGCCCGAGGCGCAGATTTATGGTGCAAGTGTTTCACGAGAACAATTGCGTGCTGTGGTGATGGGAGAGGCAGCAGACGGTGTCGTGGGCGAATTGGTTGCACGGTTCGGCTTGAACATGCCGCTTGCACCGGAACAGCAGGCCGCGCGCGAAGCACTGCAGCGAGAAAGCCATTGCAACGCTTTGCCAGAAAATATGTTGCCGGGCATGGTTGATGCCCAAAGAGTGCGTGATGCAGCGTTGGCGCAGGCCGCGCTGAACGCATTGGACCAGACAGGTGGCCCAGTCGTCGTCATCACCGGCAATGGTCACGCTCGGACGGATTGGGGCGCACCGTTTCTCGTGACACTGGCGGAACCTGAGGTATCAGTTCATGCGATCGGACAGGGCGAAGCCGGTGCGCCGCCGCCGGGTGTGTTCTCGTCCGTCGAAGACCAACCAAGCGTGGTGCGCGATGATCCGTGCGCGGCCTTTCGTTGAGTCCATTGGCGGGGCTGGCGTACCGTCGCTGCGGCGCCTATGGTCGGGGGCAAGTTATACCACGCACGGGCGACCCTGATGCTCCAAGGCAAACACATCCTGTTGATCATCGGCGGCGGCATTGCTGCCTATAAATCGCTTGATCTTATACGGCGTCTGCGCGAACGCGGCGTGACCGTCACGCCAGTGATGACCGCTGCAGCGAATGAGTTCGTGACCCCTCTGGCGGTTTCTGCCTTGGCTGGGTCGAAAGTTTACACAGACTTGTTTGACCTGACCGACGAAGCAGAGATGGGCCACATTCAGTTAAGCCGCGTGGCAGACCTGGTCGTTGTCGCGCCTGCGACCGCAGACTTGATGGCAAAAATGGCGCAGGGTTTGGCTGGTGATTTGGCCACCACATTGCTGCTGGCAACCGACACGCCTGTGCTGGTGGCTCCGGCAATGAACGTGCGGATGTGGCAACACCCTGCAACGCAGCGCAATCTCGATACACTGCGCGGCGATGGCGTTCTGTTTGCAGGCCCGAATGACGGTGACATGGCGTGCGGCGAGTTCGGGCCGGGACGGATGTCGGAACCTTTGGAAATCGTGGCCGCGGTCGAGCGATTTTTTGAAAATGGTCCACTTTCGGGCCGCCGGATACTCGTTACTTCGGGTCCGACGCATGAGCCGATTGATCCGGTGCGTTACATCGCCAACAGCTCGTCGGGCGCGCAGGGCACCGCCATCGCCCATGAACTGTCCGCGCTTGGTGCTGAGGTGGTTTTCGTCACGGGGCCGGCGTCGGTCGCGCCGCCTGTGGCCGCCGAAGTCGTGAAAGTGGAGACCGCGCAGCAGATGTTGGATGCGGTAACCGCCGCCTTGCCGTGTGATGTCGCAATTTTTGCAGCCGCCGTTGCGGATTGGCGCGTCACCCATGCGAGCACGCAAAAACTCAAGAAAACCCGCGAGGGCAGCCCGGAACTGAGTTTCTCTGAAAATCCGGACATCCTTGCCACCGTTTCGAAGATGGAGGAGGGACGACCTCCGCTTGTAATCGGCTTTGCAGCAGAAACCGATGATGTCGAGGCAAATGCAACGGCCAAGCGGTTGCGCAAAGGGTGCGACTGGATTGTTGCCAATGACGTTTCGCCCGCCACTGGGATCATGGGCGGCGCTGAAAATGCCGTAACGGTAATTGACGAAAACGGCGCGGACATCTGGCCGCGCATGTCCAAAATGCAGGTGGCGCGAAAACTGGCAGACCGTATCGCTGCCTCCCTCGCTGCCTCGTCTGGTTCATGACGGCGAAAGACACAAATGACACTGATCAAGATCACCCGCGCGTCTTCTGCGGACCCGGACATCGCGCTACCCTCATATGAATCCAAGGGCGCCGCGGGCGCTGATGTTCGCGCCAATTTGCCGGGGGCGTCGATCACACTTGCACCCGGTGACCGGGCGCTCATCCCCACGGGTTTGCATATGGAAATCCCGGAAGGTTTTGAAGTTCAGGTAAGACCGCGGTCCGGTCTTGCGCTCAAACACGGTATCACGCTGGTGAACAGCCCCGGCACGATCGATAGCGACTACCGCGGACCGGTCGGCGTGATCCTGATGAACGCGGGCTCGGAGTCTTTCGAGGTCTTGCACGGCATGCGGATAGCGCAATTGGTTGTCGCACCTGTCGTGCAGGCTAACTTCGAAGAAGTAGCGGACCTGAGCACAACCGTTCGCGGGTCCGGCGGGTTTGGCTCTACCGGGGGACAGTAATGATACTGGTACTAGCAATTGCCGTCTTGCTTTGGGTTGTCGGTCACTTCATGGGCGCACCTCGACAAGCAAGGTGGAGCATGATTGGCCTGCTCTACATCGCGGTGCTTGGTATTCAGATTGCATTTCCGGACGGGCACCCGTTGCGGCTGGCGACCGGAGAAAGCCCTGCGCTCTGGCTCATACTAGGTGGTTTTGCGTTGCTGGCCGTCCTGTATCGGGCGGGATTGACACGTTTGCGCGCCCGCGCCGCGCTAAGTGATGCGCAGGAACAGGATGCGGCCGCTGCGACGTCGGGCGGCTTTCGAGAAACCGAACTGAACCGCTATGCGCGCCATATCGTTCTGCGCGAGATAGGCGGCATCGGCCAGAAGGCGCTAAAAGACAGCAAGATACTGGTCATTGGTGCGGGGGGGCTTGGCGCGCCGGTGTTGCAGTATCTTGCGGCCGCCGGTGTCGGCACCATTGGCGTCCTGGACGATGATGTGGTAGAGAATACAAACCTTCAGCGGCAGGTCATCCACGCGGACAAATCCATCGGGATGCCCAAGGTGTTTTCTGCGCAAGCCGAGATGGAAGCGCAAAACCCGTTTGTCACCGTTCGACCTTATCATCGCAAACTAACCTCAGAAATTGCGGGTGAACTATTCGGCGAGTATGATTTGGTGGTGGATGGCACCGACAACTTCGACACGCGGTATCTGGTGAACGAGACGGCGGTACGGGCGGGCATCCCGCTCATATCTGGTGCCCTAAGCCAATGGGAAGGGCAACTGAGTGTGTTTGATCCTGCAAATGGCGCGCCGTGTTACCGCTGCGTTTTCGACCAGGCACCTGCGGCTGAACTCGCACCATCATGTGCCGAAGCTGGTGTGCTGGGGCCTCTGCCCGGTGTGATCGGGTCGATGATGGCCGTAGAAGCGATCAAGGTTTTGACCGGCGCGGGCACGGTGTTGCGGGGCCAGATGTACATCTATGACGCGCTGTACGGTGAAAGCCGTTCGATTCGTATCGCCCGCCGCGACGACTGCCCAACATGCGGTGCAGGCGCGCGTGCCACCGGCTCTGATGGGTGACCCATTGTACCGCCCCTTGCGCGCCCCTAGCTATGTCTAAATACAGGAGAGCCCAATGACCAACCCGCTTTTGCAAGACTGGGATACGCCATTTCGGATGGCACCGTTCGACCGCATTTCAGACGAGGATTTTGCGCCTGCGATGGAGGTTGCGCTCGCAGAGCACACGGCAGAGATTGATGCCATTGCGACCAACGAGGACTCGCCTGATTTCGCGAACACAATCGAAGCGTTGGAGGCGGCGGGAAAGTCGCTCGACAAAGTGCTCAGCGTATTTTTCAGCGTGGCAGGGGCGGACAGCAACCCGACACGAGAGGCGCTGCAGCGTGAGTTTTCCCCCAAGCTTGCCGCGCATTTTGCAGAGATTTCCAGTAACAAGGCGCTTTTCGAAAGGGTTGCCGCTGTCTGGAACACCCGTGACTCAGTCGATCTGACGGACGAGCAGGCGCGCGTACTGATGCTGACCCATCGCGGTTTTGTCCGGTCTGGTGCAGCGCTCACTGGCGCGGCTGAGACACGTATAAAGGAAATCAAGAGCCGTTTGGCGGTATTAGGCACTCAATTCACGCAAAATCTGCTGGCCGATGAACGCGATTGGTTCATGCCGCTGGAGGATAACGATCTCGAAGGTCTGCCGGAATTTGTCGTTGATGCAGCGCGCGCAGCAGGGAAAGAGAAAGGCGTAGAAGGCCCTGTCGTGACCCTTTCACGGTCTTTGATCACGCCTTTCCTGCAATTTAGCCCGCGTCGGGACTTGCGCCGTCGCGCCTTTGAGGCGTGGGCCGCGCGCGGTGCGAATGGTGGCAAAACCGACAACCGCGAAATCGCTGCAGAAATCTTGGCACTGCGTGAAGAACGGGCACAGCTTTTGGGGTACGAAACCTTCGCTGATTTCAAGCTTGAGACAGAGATGGCCAAAACGCCCGACGCCGTGCGTGGCCTGCTGATGGAGGTGTGGGCGCCGGCGCGCGAGCAGGCTTTGCAAGATGCGGAAAAGCTGACGGCGATGATGCATGCCGATGGAATAAACGATGATCTGGCGGCGTGGGATTGGCGGTACTACGCAGAAAAGCGCCGGGCGGCGGAGCATGATCTGGATGAGGCTGCTCTCAAACCCTATTTCCAATTGGACAAGATGATCGAAGCGTCATTTGCCTGTGCCAACCGCCTGTTTGGGCTTGAGTTCGCGCCTTTGGATGTACCGCTCTATCATACGGATTGCCGCGCATGGGAGGTGACCCGCAATGGCGTACATGTAGCCGTGTTCATCGGCGACTATTTCGCACGTGGCTCGAAACGGTCGGGCGCATGGTGTTCGGCAATGCGCAGTCAGGCAAAATTTCCGGATGCGCAACGCCCGGTCGTCATCAATGTTTGCAATTTCGCCAAAGGCGAACCCGCTTTGTTGTCTTATGATGACGCGCGGACGCTGTTTCACGAATTCGGTCACGCTTTGCACCAGATGCTGTCGAATGTGACCTATGAAAGCGTGTCCGGTACGTCGGTTGCGCGTGATTTCGTCGAATTGCCAAGCCAGCTTTACGAGCACTGGCTTGAAGTGCCGGAAGTGCTTTCGGAATACGCAGTACACGCGCGCACGGGTGAGCCAATGCCTCAAGCCTTGCTCGACAAGGTTTTGGCCGCCGCGACTTACGATATGGGCTTTCAAACCGTGGAATATGTCGCCTCGGCATTGGTAGATCTGGCATTTCACGACCGTAAAGCTCCGACTGACCCGATGGCTCGACAGCGCGAGATTCTGGCAGAGATCGGCATGCCGGACGCTATTTCGATGCGTCATGCGACGCCACATTTTGCACATGTCTTTGCAGGCGACGGGTATTCCAGTGGCTATTACAGCTATATGTGGTCCGAAGTGATGGATGCAGATGCTTTTGAGGCTTTCGAGGAAGCCGGAGGCGCGTTTGATCCGGATCGCGCTGCCGCGTTGGAAGAGCATATCCTCTCTACAGGAGGCAGCGCGGACGCCGCCGAGCTTTACACGGCCTTCCGTGGCAGAATGCCAGGCGTTGATGCCTTGCTGAGAGGACGGGGTCTGGCCGCGGAGTGATCAGTACCCGCGGTGACGATCCACGAGGTTTGGGAGGGGCGCGCCCTCTTCACTCAGCCGGATTGTGTCGGCGATGACCTGCGTGGCCGTTTCGGCGTTTGTCTCAGCCGCTATGTGCGGTGTCACGGTTACGTTGGGATGGGCCCAGTAAGGGTGTTCTTGTGGAAGCGGTTCGGTTCTGAAAACATCGAGTGTGGCATGCGCAACGCGGCCACTATCGAGTGCCTCAATCAAAGCGGCGTCATCGATCAATGGCCCGCGTCCGGGATTGATGATTTTGGCCCCGACTGGAAGCAATGCCAAAGTCTCGGCATTCAGCGTGTTTTCTGTATCCGCGGTATCGGGCATCAAGAGGACGACAATCTCTGCCGACTGAAGCGCTCGGGAGAGCCCCTCCTGCCCGCTATACGTCGTGATGCCATCAAGTGTCTTGGCGCTCCTGCTCCATCCGCTCACAGCAAAGCCTAAGTCCCGCAAAGCCGTTGCAGCGGCCCGGCCAAGCGCGCCAAGACCCAGAACGCAGACCTGCCGGTGACCGATATAAGGCGGCGACTCAGGCGTCCACTGGTTGTCCGGATTGTTGATATGCGCATCCATCCCGAGGTGATAGCGCAAGACATGTCCGACCACCCATGCCGTCATTGACCGTGTCATACCCGGATCCACCATGCGCACCAACGGCATGGTTAGCGTATCATTCGTTACAATGCTTTCGACCCCCGCCCAAAGGCTGATCACTGCCTTTGTGTGCGTGTACGGCGTGAAATCCTGCAACGAAGAAGTCGGTGCGTAGACGATGTAGTCGACAGTCTCGGGAACAGCGCTGGTCACCAGCTGAACGTCTGGGAAAATTTCTGTCAGCGCCTGTTTGAGTGGCGTGCCGTAATGGTGCCAGTTATCGTTACTGGCGGCGAACAGAACGGTCAAAGTCATGCAGTGAAAGCCTTATCTTGGGCGGTGGACGTGCGCGCTTTGCATCAGGCCAAAGGCAAGCATCAGCACCAGCATTGCAGATCCGCCATAACTGACGAGTGGCAGCGGAACGCCGACAACAGGGGCCATGCCCATGACCATCGACATGTTGACGGCAAAGAACAAAAAGAAGTTCAAAGCGATGCCGAGGGTGAGCAACGAGGAGAAGCGGTCTTTGTTCAACAGTGCAGACCAGACGCAAAAGACGATAATAAGGCCGTAGAGGCACAGCAGAGAGATTGCGCCGACAAAGCCGAATTCTTCCGCCAGTGTTGTGAAAATGAAGTCGGTGTGTTTTTCGGGAAGGAAGTTCAGCCGGCTTTGCGTGCCTTGCATAAAACCGCGCCCTGTCCACCCACCAGAGCCCAGAGCGATTTGTGATTGCGTGATGTGATAGCCCGCGCCAAGAGGATCGGTGCTGGGGTCCAGAAAGGTGTCGATGCGGCGGAATTGATAGTCTTTGATCAATTGCCACGGCGTGCCTCGCGACTGGAACACAGCACCGACTAGACCAACAGCTGCAGCAATAACGGCTGCGAAATAGGCCCAGTGAACACCCGCAAGGAACATCAAACCGCCCCCTGCAGTCAGCAAGAGTATAGATGTGCCAAGGTCAGGTTGTTTCAGCACCAAAAGGACCGGCACAATAATGATAGCGACAGGCAAGATAACCCAGAAGGGCCGCGAAACCTTGTTGGCTGGCAGCCAGTCGTAGTAGGCCGCCAGTAACATCACCAAAGTAATTTTCATTAATTCGGACGGTTGCAGGCGCATAAAGCCAAGGTCGATCCAGCGTTGTGCTCCCATGCCGACGGTGCCGAAAAGCTCGACTGCGACCAGCAAGAGCAGTGTTACCAGATACGCGGCACCGGATAGACTGCGCCAAAACCAGATTGGCACCATTGCCACTCCGAGCATGAGCGCAAAGCCTAACGCAAATCTCTTCATCTGTGGCTCCGCCCAAGGCGTAAATGAACCACCGGCGACCGAGTATAGCATGAGAAAACCGGCACCAGCCACGGATGCCAGCAACACGGCAACGGGCCAGTTCAGATAAAAAATCTTGCGAAATCCGGTTGGGGTCGATTTGACCGCGTATTCCAAATAGCTCATGCCTGATCACGCCCCACGAAATTGGCCTGAGGTTGGATGGCCCGCAGCTTTTCTTGCTGCGCTTCGATCCTTTCACGGTCTTTCGACGGATAGGCTTCCAGCGGCGGTGGTCCACCGTAGAGTGCCTGCAACGTGATGTCCCGCGCGATCGGAGCGGCCGCTCTTGATCCGCCGCCGCCGTGCTCGACAACGACTGCGACAGCTACCTTGGGCACGTCATATGGCGCAAAGTTCACAAACAAAGCATGGTCGCGGCGCTCCCACGGCAAGTCTTCGTTGCGGATGACACCCGCACGACGCTCTGCTGCAGTAATGTTTCGAACCTGACTGGTGCCGGTCTTGCCGGCCATTCGTACGCTGTCTTCTATAACTCTTGAGCCATAGGCAGTACCACGGCGGTCATTGACCACGGCAAACATTGCCCGGCGCATTTTGCGCAGGTTGTTCTCGTTCATGCCCAAGGAATCACCGCCGCGTAGTGGCTCTTCGATACCGTCGACCGATTTGACCAATCGTGGCTCCACCGACCGACCGGTGGCAATGCGCGCGCTCATCACCGCAAGCTGCAAGGGCGAGGCCAGCAAAAAGCCCTGACCGATAGAGGCGTTGACCGTATCGCCCACGCGCCACGGCTGGCCGTGGTTGATCTGCTTCCACTCCATGGTCGGTGTCAGACCTTCGGCTACAGCAGACATCGGGACATCATGTCGTTGCCCCAGTCCAAACCGTTTCGCCATGGCGCTGATCTTTTCAATGCCGACCTTGATCGCAAGATCGTAATAGTAAATGTCGCAGGAGCGTTTCAGCGATGTTTCGAGGTCCACCCATCCGTGGCCCCCACGCTTCCAGCAGTGAAAGCGACGACCCGACACTTCCATATGACCCGGGCAATATACCGTTTCATCCGGTCCGATGAGCCCTGCTTCGAGCGCGGCCATCGCGGTGACCATTTTGAAGGTGGAGCCCGGCGGATAGAGGCCCTGCACGGTCTTGCTGGCCAGCGGTCGGTACTTGTTGCCCGTAAGTTCGCTGTAGTCTTTTGATGAAATCCCGCGGACGAAGAGATTAGGGTCAAACGTCGGAGCGGACGCACAAGCCAGCAGGTCGCCCGAATCGCAATCAATGATCACGGCAGAGGCACTTTCGCCCGTGAGCCGAGCCTGTACATAGCCTTGCAGCGCAGAATCGATGCTAAGCTGAATGTCCGAGCCTGGCGTACCCTCACGGCGTTCAAGCTCGCGCATGACACGGCCCGCGGCGTTTACCTCGACCTGCTTGGCCCCGGCCTTGCCCCGCAAAAGGGGTTCCAGTTTGGTCTCGACCCCGACTTTGCCAATCTGAAAGCGCGGTATCATCAGAACAGGTTCCGGGTCCTGGATCTTAGACAGGTCGTAGTCTGACACGGGTCCGACATATCCCAACACATGGGCAAAATCAGATCCTTGCGGGTAGACGCGGCTTAGCCCGACTTCTGGGGTGATACCGGGCAGGGCGGGCGCATTGACCGACACTCGGCTAATGTCGTCCCACGTCACATCCGATGCGACCGTAACAGGCAAAAATGGCGCAGACCGCTTCATTTCCTGTTTCACACGCTCGATCGTTTCTTCATCGAGTGTGATGATCTTTGACAATCGTTTCAGGGCCGCGTCGGGGTCACCCGCATCTTCCCGAACGATGACGATGCGGTAGGACGGCGCATTTTGCGCCAACCGTATGCCGTTGCGGTCAAAAACCTCTCCACGCGAGGGTGGGATCAGGCGTATATTGATCCGGTTCTCTTCAGCCAGCAGGCGAAATTGGTCAGCCTGTTCAACCTGTAAAAACCGCATGCGTGCGGCCAGACCACCCATGAATAGCAATTGGGCACCGCCGAGCAGAGCAGCGCGCCGGGAAATCCTGCCGTGGCTGAAGTCTGTTTCTGCACGCGTCCGTCTCACGCGAGACCTCCTGTACTGTCCAGTTCACCGGGTGCCAATTTGCGCACTCCCAGCACCCCGTGGGTGATTGCCACCACAATCGGGTAAAACACCAACGTCATCATAAGCTCAAATGCCGACAGACCAAAGGCCGGTGTGGGTACCAAAGTGAGCATCAGGCCCAGTCGATACGCAATTGTGATCCCCAACACGACGATGCAGACGGCAAGCCACTCGCTGGCAAAGCTGCTGTCGCGCAATCCGCGCGCACGCGACTTCAGATGTTCGCAGCCCATGAGTGCCAAGAGCGCCCACAAACCGGGGGGGCGCTGGAGCAGCAGGTCCGCCAGCAAGAACAAAGCGGCGAGCGCTGTAGCGGGAACAAAATCCGGGCGACGCACGGACCACGCGCAGGCGAAAGCCAGAACCAGATCGGGCCCAACCCACCTGCGTGGCGTTGTTTCCAAGGGGAGGAGGTGGAAAAACAGCACGATGCACACTACAAGTGCAAACGTCAGCCGCATGCCCCAAAGTCTTGTGAATGTCTGCTCGTTCACTGAATAGCCTCCGGATCTTGGGGCAACTGTGGGCCAATCAATTCAGCTGTATCCGATACGGGCGCGGTTCCGTGATGCCGCAGTACTCTGAGAAACTCCAGTCGCTGGTAATCTGCAGCGAGACGCACGCGTTGCTTCCCGTTGGGATCAACCGCAACCTGCCCGATCAACAGACCGGCAGGAAACACGCCACCATCGCCGGAACTGACCACACGGTGCCCTGGGCGGACCTGATCGCTATCCTCCAGAAAGTCGATAAGCGGCGCTGCGGAATTGTCTCCTGAAACGATTACGCGTTGGCCCGACGGCTGGATGATTGCAGGGATGCGGCTTGAGGCATCGGTAAGCAGGATTACGCGCGCTGTATTATCAGCAACGCCAAGGATTCGTCCCACTAACCCGATACCGTCCATTGTAGCCCAGCCATCGACCAGCCCATCACGAGCACCGACGTTCAGCAAGACCGATTGGCGGAACGGCGATCCGCTGTCGGCCAGTACTACACCGGTAATGTAGGTCAGCCGTGGATCAAGCCGTACGTTGTTTAAATCAAGAAGCCGTGCGTTTTCCTGTTCCAGCTGCAGCGCCGCTTCTTTCCATGCCTGCATCCGGCGCAATTCTGACCGAAGCTCGCGATTTTGCTGGGCCAGCCGTTGGTAACTCTCAAAGTCTTTCAAAAGGTTAATCGTGCCCGTGACCGGAGCCATGGCCCACGTCAGGTTCGGTACGAACCGGTCGGTTACGGCGGCGCGGAATCTTTCCACGCGCGGGCTGTCGATGCGCCAGACAAGAAATACCCCGAGCAGGCAGAGGATCAGCACGCTCAGCAGCAACCGGCGCAGAGGGCCGGTAAAATCGCTCGCTTGTGACTTTTCCTTCGCCATCTGGCGCGTGCCTCCTGCCCCGGATCAGGCAGGGCATTCCTGCCGCTTGCGGGGATAATCGAGCTGTTTGCCGTCAGCTATCGTAGTCTATCGCGTGACGGAGTTGTTTTTCAAATTCCAGAGCCTTGCCCGTACCCAATGCCACACAGTTAAGCGACTCGTCGGCAATCGAAACGGCAAGACCAGTTTGTTCGCGCAGCGCGAGGTCGAGATCGCCAAGCAAAGCGCCGCCGCCTGTCAGCATGACACCGCGATCAACGATGTCGGCCGCCAGATCAGGTGGGGTGGTTTCCAGCGCTGTCATTACGGCTTCGCATATTTGCTGGACCGGTTCAGCCAAGGCTTCGGCGATTTGCGCCTGAGTGACCTCGATCTCCTTGGGCACACCGTTGAGAAGGTCGCGGCCGCGAATCTGCATTGATGTACCGCGGCCGTCATCGGGCATGCGCGCCGTGCCGATCGACGTCTTGATCCGCTCTGCGGTTGTTTCCCCCACGAGCAGGTTTTGTTGACGACGCAGGTAACTGATGATTGCTTCGTCCATGCGGTCACCACCAACGCGGACAGAGCGCGCGTAGACGATGTCGCCAAGCGACAGAACCGCGACCTCGGTTGTACCACCACCGATGTCGACCACCATATTGCCAGTCGGGTCGGTGATAGGCATCCCTGCGCCAATAGCCGCGGCAATCGGTTCTGCGATAAGCCCCGCGCGGCGTGCACCCGCACTCAGCACGGACTGGCGGATCGCGCGTTTTTCAACCGGAGTAGCGCCGTGCGGCACGCAGACGATGATCTTTGGCTTTGAGAATGTGGAACGTTTGTGCACCTTGCGAATGAAATGCTTGATCATCTCTTCGGCGGTATCAAAATCGGCTATCACGCCTTCGCGCATCGGGCGTATCGCCTCGATGCTACCCGGTGTCCGCCCGAGCATCAGCTTGGCGTCTTCGCCGACTGCGAGGACTTTCTTCACACCATCTTTAACATGGTATGCCACCACTGAAGGTTCTGAGAGAATGACGCCGCGGCCTTTGACGTAAACAAGCGTATTCGCGGTACCGAGGTCAATCGCCATGTCAGACGAGAAAAGCCCGCGCAGATTATCAAAAATGCCCATGAGGTTCTAAACCTTGCCCGAATTAGAAAAAGCCCGCGTCTTTGCGTGCGGATTGGCCTTTCTTATAGGCTTAGGCGAGGGTAGGTGAAAGGGGCGTTAACGATGATCTAGGCGAGTTGTTGCTTTTCAGGCCACAATCTGTTTCGCGTAAGTGTTAGCGCCCCGATCTAAGGTTATGGCAGCGTCGGCGCCAAAAGGTACATCGCCTCGATTGCCAGTCCAGGCGTCGCGCCGGGGATGGTCGTATCAAAAGCTTGACGCATCACGCCCGAGGCATAAAGCGATGACAGCCCCGCGTTGACCAGTAGGCGGAATTCGGTATCGCCGCGCCGCATGGCCAGACCTTGTTTCTCGATGGTGAGAAGTTCATCGAACACCTTGAAATCGCTCGCATTACCTTTGCTGCGAACCATGTTCATCAGAATGGATTGATCCGCAAAATACGCCATGATTACGTCGCCTTCCAATGCGGCCATGCCAGACGGATGATCGTCGAATTGAATGACGTCAGCCTCGATGTTCTGTGCGGCAAGAGAAGTCTGCAACGCTTCTAGCGTTGTTGTCCCGCTCCGAACTCCGATTTTCTGCCCGGCTAGATCGGCGAATTGTTCTGGCGCGTCCTTTTTCAAGGCAACTGTAGTGCCGTCAACGTAAACAGGGTCAGAAAAATCGACCTGTTCCATCCGCGAAAGGGTTATGGTGGCTGCACCGCACAGTAGATCAATCTCGCCGCTTTCCACCAGATCAAAGCGGTTTTCTGTGTCGACCGACTCAAATATCACGTTCAAATCCGTCAGGCCGACAGATTTGCCGATATACGCGGCCAGCTCGAAACAGATGGTGGGCGTGTACCCCTGCGGGCTGTTATCTGCCAGATAAGACAGCGGTGCTGCATCCGTGCGAAAACCGATGACGATGGTGCCACTTGATTTGATCTTGTCGATGGTCTGCGCCGTGGCAAGCACGGGAAGAAAGACGGTGGCCAGAAGAATAAAGAGAAATCTGTGCATGAAAGGATCTGCCTGTCTGAGGATGTGAGTCACACCAGCTTAGCAGAGACAAAAAGAGATGCCGCAGAAAACTGCGGCATCCGACAGACTTATTTTTCTACCCAAAAAAGGGTCAGTTCACGTCTTTATAGCTGATCTCGCGTTTGTCACTGCCTGACTTTTCGCGGCGTACGAACAGCCTGTTGAGCGCGTGAATATACGCGAGTACGGACGCTACAACCGTATCGGTGTGCGCTGATTGACCGGTGACAATGCGGCCATCTTCTTCCATGCGAACTGAAACGGTTGCCTGCGCATCGGTCCCCTCAGTCACCGCACTCACCTGATAGAGTTGCAAGCGCGCGTTGTGATCTACCAGCGCCTTGATTGCATTGAACGAGGCATCAACGGGGCCGTCGCCTGTTTGCGTTGTGGCATTTTCCTCGCCGTCAATCTCAAGCACAAGATCGGCCTGCTGCGGCCCTTCGGTGCCGCAGACCACCTTCAGGGACACAAGCCGCAGCCTGTCGTTTTCAGCGTCCGTCGATGTGCGCATCAATGCGATCAGGTCGTCGTCGTAGACTTCCTTTTTGCGGTCCGCGAGTTCCTTGAATCTTATGAAGACATCTTTGAGCTGATTGTCGCCGAGCTCGAAACCCAGATTTTCCAGCTTGGACCGCAAAGCCGCGCGGCCGGAGTGCTTACCCATCACAATGTTGGTTTCGGTCAGGCCCACATCTTCGGGGCGCATAATCTCAAATGTTTCGGCATTTTTCAGCATTCCGTCCTGGTGAATGCCCGATTCATGCGCAAAGGCGTTCTTGCCTACGATTGCCTTGTTATATTGCACCGGGAAACCAGACACGGCAGCGACGCGCCGTGATATATTCATGATCTTGGTCCCATCGATGCCGGTATGATAAGGCATGATGTCGTTGCGCACCTTCATCGCCATCACGACCTCTTCGAGCGCGGTGTTGCCGGCCCGTTCGCCCAGACCGTTGATTGTGCATTCGATCTGGCGTGCACCGGCCTCAACTGCGGCAAGGCTGTTAGCCGTGGCCATGCCCAAGTCGTTGTGGCAGTGCGTGGCAAAGGTAATCTCGTCTGCGCCCGGTACCCGTTCCAGCAACATGGAAATCAGCGCGGCGGATTCTCGAGGAGCTGTGTAGCCAACTGTGTCCGGTATGTTGATGGTTGTCGCACCGCATTTGATCGCGATTTCGACCACGCGGCAGAGGTAATCTTCTTCTGTGCGAGTCGCGTCCATCGGCGACCACTGAACATTGTCGCATAAGTTGCGCGCATGTGTGACGGTTTGCTCGATCCGCTCGGCCATCTCGTCCATGTCGAGATTGGGGATAGCCCGGTGCAAAGGCGATGTGCCGATGAACGTGTGGATACGCGGGCTTTTTGCGTGTTTTACAGCTTCCCAGCAGCGGTCAATATCGCCAATCTGGGCACGGGCGAGGCCGCAAATCGTGGCATTCTTTGTCTGCCGCGAGATTTCAGAAACGGCTGCAAAGTCGCCTTCGGATGCAATGGGGAAACCCGCTTCGATAATGTCTACGCCCATCTCGTCGAGAAGCTGCGCGATCTCGAGCTTTTCAGCGTGGCTCATCGTTGCGCCCGGGCTTTGTTCGCCGTCACGCAATGTGGTGTCAAAGATCAAAACGTGATCTTGTTTGGTCTGGTCTGTCATGGTGTTTCTTTCGTTTTCTGCTGTTTTTCCTGGCGCGCGGCACTTCCCTCTGAGCGGGCGCGCCTCAGGGCACGCTCAGAGGCGCGTTAGCAGCAGTAGGCCAGCCGGTGTGCGCAGTTTGAGCGCAACAAAAGCGATATGGTTATGCGTTACCATACGTTCAGTTAACCCCAAGCGCATTGAAATGCAAAGCCTGTTTTGCGCGGTTGCGATGTTGCGGGTTGAAGGCGCGGCACCGCCCTCTAGGTCTGTCCGCATGAAGAAGGTATTAATACTTGGCGCCTCTGGTGGCATCGGATCGGCAGTGGCCGAAGCATGCCGCGCGCGGGGCGACGAGGTCACAGCTTTGTCGCGACGCGACCACGGGTTTGATATCACAAATGCCGACTGTGTTTCGGCTCACCTTGCCTCGGCACCTGCACCATTCGACATCGTGCTTGTGGCAACCGGCGCCCTTGAAGTGGGCGGAGCGGTCCCCGAAAAAACTATCAAGTCGCTTACCGCAGAGGCGATGATGGATCAGTTTGCGGTCAATGCAATCGGACCTGCGCTCGTGTTGCGGCATATGGGTGATCTACTAGCGCGTGAGCGCGCCGGCGTGATTGCCATACTTTCCGCGCGCGTAGGATCGATAGGCGATAATCGCCTTGGCGGTTGGATCAGCTACCGAAGTGCGAAGGCGGCGGTCAATCAAGTGGTAAAGACGGCATCAATTGAACTCGCTCGTACGCATAAACAGGCTGCTTTGGTCGCCTTGCATCCCGGTACGGTCCAGACACCCTTTACAGAGAAATACCTTGGCCGCCACGCTTCTGTACCCGCTGACGAGGCGGCCAGCAACTTGCTTGGTGTTATTGAGGGTCTTGCACCGCAGGACACCGGAAAATTTTATGACTGGGCCGGAAAAGAGGTGGCGTGGTGAGCCGTCTGGTTCTGGTGCTCGGGGATCAGTTGACGCACGGATTGAGTGCGTTGCGCGAGGCGGACAAGTCAGGCGATACCGTGCTGATGGCCGAGGTTGCTGATGAGGCGAGTTATGTGCAGCATCACCCCAAGAAAATTGCGTTGATTTTTGCGGCGATGCGCAAGTTTGCTGCCGAACTGGAAAGCGACGGCTGGAAAGTAGCCTATACCCAGTTTGACGATACGGAAAACGCCGGTTCCATTGTCGGCGAGATTTTGCGGCGGTGCGAACAGTTCGGGGCCAAAGAGGTGCTGGCCACGGAACCGGGAGAATGGCGGTTGATCTCGGCGCTGAAATACGCGCCGGTTAAAGTTCATTTGCATGCCGACGACCGGTTTATTGCTTCACATCGGGAATTTGAGAAATGGGCCGAAGGGCGCAAAGCGTTGCGCATGGAGTATTTCTACCGCGAGATGCGACGTAAAACCGGGCTGTTGATGGATGGTGATGCGCCCGCGCAGGGGCAGTGGAATTTTGATCACGACAACCGTAAACCTGCTCCGGATGAGGTCGATTTTGAGGGACCGTTACGATTTGAGCCGGATGCGATCACGGTTGAGGTGCTTGATCTGGTCGAGGCAAAGTTCAGCAGCAATTTCGGCTGTTTACGTCCTTTCTGGTTTGCGACAACCCGACGAGAGGCCTTGCAGCAACTTGACCATTTCATCGCAAAAGGCCTGCCGAAGTTTGGCGATTTCCAAGATGCGATGATGAACGACAACCAGTTTCTTTATCATGGGCTGGTGTCGACTTCTCTGAACATCGGCTTGTTGACGCCCTTGGAGGTATGCAAGGCGGCGGCGCAGGCGTTTGCAAATGGGCATGCGCCTCTCAATGCGGTAGAGGGATTTATTCGCCAGATCATCGGCTGGCGGGAATACGTGCGTGGCATCTACTTTCTCGAAGGGGAAGACTATGCCACACGCAATGACCTTGGCCACGACCGTGCCCTGCCTCAGGTTTATTGGGGGGGCGAAACGCGCATGAATTGTATGGCCAAGGCAGTCGATCAAACCCGCCAAGAAGCTTATGCGCATCACATCCAACGTCTGATGATCACAGGTAATTTCGGACTTTTAGCCGGTATTCATGCCAACGAGATGCACGAGTGGTATCTGAGTGTTTACGCAGACGCTTTTGAGTGGGTTGAAGCGCCCAACACGGTCGGCATGAGCCAATTTGCCGACGGCGGGGTTATCGCGTCGAAGCCCTATGTGTCGAGCGGTGCCTACATCAACAGGATGTCCGACTATTGCAAGTCGTGCGACTATTCGGTGAGCAAAAAAACCGGTGAGGGCGCGTGCCCTTTCAATTTGCTTTACTGGCATTTCTTGAACCGGCATCGCGAAAGGTTCGAGAATAATCCGCGTATGGCGCAGATGTATCGCACATGGGACCGGATGGATGCGGATCGCCGCGACACTGTTTTGCGCGAAGGCGATGCCATCTTGGAAAAACTCGATGCTGGCGAGGCGATCTGAACGCGTCACATGGCAGATCGCTAATGGCTCCGGCTGCACAGTTTCTTAGACTGGACCATTATGTCGGCTTTTCATTTGAATGGTTACGGCGCGCCATCCGGCACGCCGTCCGTATCAGATTTTTCGGGCCACCACGTAGTGATTCGGTGGGCGCACCGGGGCATCCATGGTCTCGACGATCTCAAAGCCCGCGGCTTTGATCATGTCTTCGAGCGTGCCGCTTTTGTGAAATGCCACGAAAGGCACCTTGCCCAAAAGCTTCAGAACAGGCAGCACGGCGCGAATGGCCCAGTATGACAGCGGCGCTCCTCGTTCTGGCTGCACGGTAGTCTTTGAGATGAAATAGCCACCCTTAGGAATCATCGTGTGGATACGACGCAGTACAACCGGCAATTCGGGCAGAAGGTGCAAAAGGTTCAACGCGAGCACGACATCATAGTCATGGTCGAGCAATTTCGGGTGCGCCCAGTCGACCGCACTGAACTCGAGATTTTCAGCGTCGGCTTCGCGTGCCTTTTCCCGACCGATTTCGATCATCTTCGACGAGATATCCGTCGCGGTGTATCGCGCAACCAGCGGGGCAAGAAGCAAGGCCGTCGAGCCTGTGCCGCACCCAAGCTCCAGTACATGATCTGCGCTGTGCAGATAGTTTTTAGTGCGTTGCAGCGTTGCCTCGTAGGCAGTCGGATCTTTGATAGGCTGTTGTGCGTATTTGGGGGCAATCTTGTCCCAGAAAGCGGCGTCGGTCATGGGGTGTCTCCTTTCCAGACGATAGTTATCCATGCGCAAAGCCGATATAAATTGCGAAAAAATGCAGTTCTGATATAGAAAAATGCATGGATAAAGCCGCGACTTCTTTTGACTGGAACCAAATCAGGGCCTTCCTTGCGACCGTTGACAGCGGGTCCTTATCTGCGGCGGCACGAACGCTGCATCTTACGCAACCGACTGTGGGCCGGCAGATCAATGCGCTCGAACAAGACCTTGGCGTTACCCTGTTTGAACGGGCGGGCAAGGTTATGCGGCCCACCCCTTCGGGGCTTGATCTGGTCGAGCATGTGCGTGAAATGGCCGACGCAGCAACGCGGGTTTCTCTGATTGCATCCGGTCGATCGCAATCGATTGACGGGCTGGTGCGGATTACAGCAAGCGACGTCAATTCAGCCTATCTGATGCCGGAAATCCTCAAGGATGTGCAAGCTGCGGCGCCAAAGTTACATGTGGATCTGATTGCCGCAAACGACGTGCGGGATCTGTTGCGCCGAGAAGCGGATATCGCCGTGCGACATGTCCGACCTGAGCAACCAGACCTTATTGCGCGCAAACTGGGAGACGCGCGAGCGCACTTTTACGCGTCCGAGGCCTACCTTGAACGACGTGGTACCCCAGCCGATGTAACTGCAATGGCAGCGCATGATTTTGTCAGCTTTGGCAGCCCCGACAGTATGATCGGCCATTTGGCGCCGCTGGGCCTGACGCTGACCCGGGACAATTTCAAATATGGGTCGGCAAGCGGTCTCGTCGCGTGGGAACTGGTGCGCGCGGGCTTTGGCATCACACCTATGGCCGAAAATGTCGGGGATGCCACGCCGGGTGTCGTGCGAGTTCTGCCGGAACGTGAAGCTATTTTGTTTCCCGTCTGGCTGGTGACACACCGCGAGTTGCATTCGGCGCGGCGGATCAGGCTGGTCTACGACATTCTGGCGGACCACCTTGCGGCTTTGCTTTGATGCGATGCAGTGATCAGATCGGCATATCGACACGAACGACAAAAGAATTTTCGCTGCTATCAGATGTGATCTTCGCGTCGAAATCCGTGATCAGTTGCTCGATCAGCCTCGATCCCAGTCGAGTGGATGAAATCGCGTCTATCGGCGCGTTGGTTTCAATCTTATTGCGCACAATCACCGACAGTTTCGCGTCATCCGTTTCACTGCAGACTTCAATATCCGCAGAGCCGCTACTGTTCATCCCGTATTTCAGGGCGTTCGTGAGTAGTTCGTTCAGGATTATGCCCAGACTTGTAGCCTTGTCGCTGTTCCAGCGGGTGTCACTACCAGCAATGGAAAGTCGCAAGTAATCTTCCGCAAGCCCTGCAGTGGTGCGCATCTGCTCTACCAGCCTCTCCAACAGAGCATGAAACGACACGTCTGTCTGGCTACCGTCCAGTTGCATCAACCCATGTGCGTCCGAGATCGCGCCGATCCGTGCCTCCAGAGCGGAGATCGCAGTAACCGCTGTTGTGGCTTGGTTGTCGCCTGCTCTGACGAGAGCCTGCCGTTCCATCCGCAGCATCGCAAGTGCGATAGCGAGAGAGTTCTTGATGCGGTGATTTGCTTCTTTGACCAGCGCTTCACGCATTTCTACAGCGCGTTTTAAATCGCGTCTTTGCGTCTCAAGGTCTGTCAGGTCGATGAACGTGCCTACAAGCTTTACCCGTCGATCTTCCGGGTCGATGGCGACTTCTGCGCGGGCTCGAAGGTAGCGCTCGGTGCCATCTTCTTGCTGGACGCGATAGTCGAACGCGGCGACTTCGCCGCGTGGTGCTGCGAAAATGCGCGTCACCTCGGCATGTACGCCATCGATATCCTCGGGGTGGACGCGTTCAAAGAAGGGTGCTGCAAACTCTCCTGCGGTTCCGGCGGCAAAGCCAAACATCTTGTCTACATCGGCACCGCGCATGAAAAGATCGGTTTCTGGGTCGTAGCGAAAGTAGCCGACAGCCGCCGTTGCTGCGGTCGCACGGCGCAGTGTTTCCGACAACTGGCGGTCCAGTACGTCTTGCGTAACATCCTGAGCAATCTGCAAAATCGCGGTGATCTCGCCGTCTTGTACAACCGGTGACATACGGATTTGCCAGTGATGTTCCTGAAACGAGCCGTCTTCGTCTTGCAAGTCGTATCGATAGGGGCCGATATCACATGTTTTGCCTGTATCGAGCATCGTGGCGACAGCGTCATAAATCGCCGCGCGTGCCGCGTCGCCGCCGTCATCTGAACTGGGCGGGAATGCTTCGAACATCGGGCGTCCGGACACCTCTACGCCTGAAGACCCCGACATCACCCCGTGCGCATCGTTGCGCCACAGCAAGGTAAGATCCGGATCGGGGCGAAACATGAGCACCGCGAACGGTGCTTGTGAAATTGCGGCGTTGATGAGACTTAGTTGCGACGCGGTATCGATGTCTTCACGCATGGGTGAAATATTGCCCAACCCCGTATCTCCATGACCATATCCACTGCTGCGCGGACATCGTTGATGTAACACTCACAAAAAGATTGTCGAGCAGCGTTTTGCGCCATTAGTGCACACCTGTGACAGGTGTCAGCCGCCTTCGGTCAGTGCGCCGTTTGTCCACTCACCGGTCGCTTCTTCACCGGATGCATACCTCATGGTGCCGGTGCCTTGCCGTTTGCCAGCTTTGAACGTGCCTTCATAGACATCCCCATTTGCATAAGTGGCGACGCCTTCGCCTTCAATTTCACCGTTGAGCCAGTCGCCTTCATACTCAAATCCTGAAGGCATAACGATCTTGCCCGTGCCATGGCGCTGTCCCCCCATGAATGAACCGGTATAGACCGTGCCGTCCGGGTAGGTCGCCGTGCCTGTACCCTCGCGTTGGCCGGCGATCCATGCGCCGTCATAGCGGTATCCATCAGAATAGGTCATGACCCCCTGACCATGGTTTTGGGCATTCTTGAATCCACCTTCATACACCAATCCATTGGGGTAGACCGCTTTGCCTTCGCCTTCGATGACACCGGCTTTCCACCCACCTTCGTAAGTTGACCCGTCCGGATAAGTGATCAGCCCTTGCCCGTCTGCCAGCCCGCCTGTGAACTGTCCGACGTAGATTGATCCGTCGGGGTAGGTCATGCGACCATGCCCCTCGATTTCACCGGCGACCCACGATCCGGTGTAGATATAGCCACCCGCCTGCGTGAAGGTGCCTTGCCCGTCACGCAGATCACCCGAAAAATCGCCCTCGTAGGTGTCGCCGTTTGCGTAGGTGACCTTGCCGTACCCGTCGCGTTGGCCGGAAACCAACTGGCCTTCGTAGATGTCTCCGTTGGATTGTGTCAGCTTGCCCGAACCGTCGATTTGACCATCGCGCCAAAGGCCCACGTAGACGAGCCCGTCCGGCATTGTCAGAGTGCCCTCGCCATGGCGTTGGCCATTTGCGATCTCGCCCTCATAGACAGCACCGGTGGGGTATGTGATCGTGCCACGACCCTGTTTTACACCATCGACCCAATCGCCTTTGTATTCGTACCCGCCGGGGCTTTGCATGGTGCCGCGCCCGTGGTGCTTGGCATTGCGGAACTCGCCTTCGTAACGCATACCGTTGGCGTAAAGGGCGATACCCTCGCCCATGATCGCGCCGTTCTGCCACTCGCCTTCGTAGGTGCCGCCGTCAGCAAAGGTGATCTTGCCAAAGCCTTCTGGTTTGCCTTTTGCGAAAAGACCCTCGTAAACAGAGCCGTTGGGAAAGCGCGCGATGCCCTCGCCCTTGATTTCTCCATCAATCCACTGCCCGGTGTACTCGTAGCCGTTAGGCAGTTTGTAGGTGCCCGTGCCATGTTGCACGCCACCCCTGAAGGTGCCCTCGTAGACCCCCCCGTCATCGTATTGTTTGGTCTGAATCTGACCGTCCTGCGCCAGAGCGGGCAGAGGCAAAAGCAACAAACAAAGGCTAAGACTGCGTGGTGTCATCAAGATCCCTCTTGAGCTGGCGTGTGTGCGGTCGCACCCCGTGCGACACTTGACGCAATTTAGGCAATGGCCGGGTTGCTCGCAACGTCCTTTTGCTGCTGTACCTGCCGATGGGCTTTATTCGGCCGCATGATCTGCTACATGACGCATCAGAAAGACAGTTTTCAGCCGAAAGGGCCGGGTTTCATGGCAGATCGTTTCCGCATCACCCTGGGTCAGTTGAACCCAACGGTGGGGGACCTGGCGGGCAACGCCGCACTGGCAAAAAAAGCTTGGGAAGCTGGGCGTGAAGCAGGTTCAGATCTGGTAGCACTGCCAGAGATGTTCATTACGGGTTACAATGCCCAAGACCTTGTTATGAAACGCGCTTTCCAGCTTGATGTGATGGAACATGTGACCCAACTCGCGCAGGACTGCGACGACGGACCGACATTGGCGATTGGTGCGCCTTGGGTGGAAGGCACCAAGCTTTACAACGCTTATCTCATTCTCAAAGGCGGCAAAATCGCCAGCCAGGTTCTTAAACATCATCTGCCCAACGAGACCGTTTTTGACGAAGTGCGCATTTTCGACGCGGGTCCGCTCGGAGGACCGTATTCCGTCGGAAATACTCGGGTCGGCAGCCCCATTTGCGAGGATGCGTGGCATGAAGACGTGGCAGAGACGCTGGCAGAGACCGGTGCAGAGTTCCTGCTTGTCCCCAATGGATCGCCTTATTATCGCGGCAAGTTCGAGACCCGCATCAATCATATGGTCGCCCGCGTCATAGAGACGGATTTGCCTCTAATCTATCTCAATATGGTTGGCGGGCAGGACGATCAGGTGTTTGACGGGGCCAGTTTCGGTCTCAATCCGGGTGGAGGGCTGGCAGTACAGCTGCCGCTCTTTGACGAAAGCATTGCGCATGTTGACCTCGAACGGGGCCCGGAAGGGTGGCGGATTGTCGAGGGTGACAAGGCGGCGCACCCGAGCGCTTGGGAACAGGATTACCGAGTTATGGTGCAGGCCCTGCGCGATTACTGCCGTAAAACTGGCTTTGGCAAGGTTTTACTAGGTCTATCCGGCGGGATCGATTCTGCCATCGTTGCGGCCATCGCCGTGGATGCTCTTGGTCCGGACAACGTGCGGTGCGTAATGCTGCCGTCTGAGTATACGAGTGCGGCGTCGCTGGAAGATGCCGAAGCCGTGGCAAAGGCGCTTGGTTGCCGATACGATTACGTGCCGATCAGCAAGGGACGTGCGGCCATCACAGAAACGCTCGCGTCGCTGTTCGAGGGGACCAAGCCTGACCTGACAGAAGAAAACATTCAGTCTCGGTTGCGCGGCTTGCTCCTGATGGCCTTGAGCAACAAGTTCGGAGAGATGCTGCTGACGACCGGCAACAAATCGGAAGTGGCTGTAGGATATGCAACGATCTATGGTGACATGTCCGGTGGCTACAATCCGATCAAGGATTTGTACAAAACCCGTGTGTTTGAGACATGCCGGTGGCGCAACCAGAATCACAGAGACTGGATGATGGGACCTTCGGGTGCGGTGATCCCCGAGCGGATCATCACCAAGCCGCCTTCCGCCGAGTTGCGCGAAGACCAAAAGGACAGCGATAGTTTGCCGGACTACCCGGAGCTTGATCGAATGCTCGAGGTGTTGGTTGATCTCGACGGATCGGTGGAGGATCTGGTCGCCGAAGGTTTTGACCGTGACGTCGTCAAAAAGGTCGAACACCTGATTTATATCAGCGAATACAAGCGCTTCCAGTCCGCGCCCGGTGTGCGTCTGACCAAAGGGGCCTTCTGGCTCGACCGGCGCTACCCGATCGTGAACCGCTGGCGCGATCCGTCTGGCTGATCTGGGCACGGCATTGTGAGGTGTCCTGACTGCCGATCTGCGCTAGGTCATCATCGACAATGACGACAGGAGGCGAGCGATGCGAGCGTTGCTGATTGGGATTTTCATGATGATCGCTGTGTCGCCGGTACATGCCTGCGGATCGGATAGCGATTGCATGGTAGGCGACCGGAGCTTTCGGATTGCGATGCCTGACGGGTACGACGGTTCAAGGCCTGTGCCGGTTGTTGTCTTTGCACATGGATACCGTGGTACGGCGGCGGGCGTTATGCGTAACCAGTCGTTGCGGCGCATGGTATCTGATCTGGGCGCTGCTCTGATCGCTCTCAACGCGAATAATGGCAGCTGGATGCTTCCAAACCATCCGCGCGATCAGGACAATACTGGTGCCGAAGAGTTCGCTTATGTCGACGCCGTTCTTGAAAAGGCTGCTGACGACTTCAATCTCGACATGGAGCGGGTGATGGCCACTGGGTTCAGCGCGGGCGGAATGCTGGTCTGGAACCTTGCCTGCACGCGCAGCGACCGGATCGCGGTTTTTGCACCAATCGCAGGAACGTTCTGGAAAGAACCACCCAAAACCTGCGTGGATCCTGTCGCCAGCATTATTCATATCCATGGAGACGCGGATAAAACCGTTCCGCTTGAAGGGCGCGCCATCGGCCCGACCAAGCAGGGCGAAGTTGTCGATGCGCTGTCTATGTACCGTGCCTATGGCGGCTTTGGTCCGTGGTCATCCGATACTTACGGAGGGCTTCGGTGTGAACGTACCGACAATTCATCCGGCGATATCATGAAGTTCTGTCTCTTTTCCGGAGGCCATTCATTCCGCACTGAACATGTGCGCTTTGCATGGGAAGTGTTCCGGAAGGCCGGACAGATCTGACCCGAAAACACCTGATCCGGCAAAAGGCCGCCAGAGTTTGAAATTTGACCAGAATTCAAAGAATTCTGTGAGGCTTGCGATGCGCGGACCAACTTGGATCCTGTGTTGGCGAGAATGTGTTTTGAACAGTGGTTTCCGCAAGTTTCGGCGCGAGAAACACGACGCCGATAGGTGTGAGCTCCAAATGAGACTAAGCAATTGCACAGATTTCGGTGCCCGGGCCTCCGATCCTCTTCAGTTGTTTTAAAGAACAAGCAATGCAAGCGCAGCAAACCGGTGCCCGCGACGCACGATCATCCGGGGCGTTCGAAAGACCTTGAGCCCTTCCGTCAACCTCTCGGCTGCCTCACCATCCGTTGCGCACTGTCTGGTTCCAAGTTTGTGCGTCGGGGCATCAGCGCAATATCCAATTATGTCTTAGCAGCTTGCGCAGGCGCCTGTGCCATGCGGTCGCAACTTGAAACAAAAGATTTTTCGCACAACGGGACGCGCAGGGAGGCTGTGACGCTTTTTCTCATTCCCACCAACGGTCGACCTTGGCGATGTCCTCATCGCTCCAACCGAAGTGGTGGGCGAATTCGTGGATGGTGACGTGTGTCACCAATTCTTCGAGCGTAACTGTCTTGCGCTCTTCCAGTTCGGACAGAATTGGTCGGCGGAAGAGGGTGACAACATCGGGGTAAGGGTCAGGTTCTGCCGCACTCTTCAGGGTAAGCGGCACACCTTCATAAAGCCCGGTTAGTTCCATCGGTGAAGCAAGGCCCATTTCGGTGACGATGGTGTCCTCTGGCAGTTCTTCGACCCGTATTATAACTGATAGTGCCGCCTGCCGGAAAGCTTCCGGCAGGCGTGCGACAGTTTCCAGCGCGATGGCCTCAATCTGGTCGAGGCTTGCGTCCATGGCGTCAGAGCATCAACTGATAGCTGTGCGCCTCGTATGAATATGAGCCATCTGTGTTGTTGACGTAGCCGATACCCGGCCAAGGCATGTGATACCCAACGAATGCGACCCGGTCCGTGGCCAGCATGTCAAGGATGCGCTTGCGTGTCGCCGCTGCTGCGGGCTTATCCATGTCAAAGCTGAAGTGCCAGTCCGGGTTGGCCAACGACCACACGTAGTGGTTCGCAAAATCAGCCGCCAGATAAATCTGCTGGCCACCATCCTCGACCATGAAATTCATGTGCCCGGGGGTATGGCCAAAGGCAGCCATAGCCGTCAGACCGGAAGCAACGCTGGCGCCATCTTCGATGAATGTCATCTTTTCGGCGAATGGTTGCACCTTGGCTTTGAAAGTATCGTTGTCCTGGCTTGCCCAGGCAGCGTATTCAACGCGACCCGTAACATAACGTGCGTTGGGGAAGGTCGGGCTGCCATCCTCTTTTGTCATGCCGCCGACGTGATCGCCGTGCATGTGCGTGATGACGACAACCTCGATTTGATCTGGCGTATATCCTGCTGCTTCGAGAGCGGCAATTGTGCCGGCAGCGGACAGTCCCGTATCAAACAAAACCAGTTCAGCACCGGTGTTGACGATGGTCGGCGTAAAGAAGAATTGCGCGACATCGTTTGGAATATGGTTCGCAGCGGATGCCGCGTCGAATGCTTCTTTGTCGACATTGACGCCGAACATTTTTTGAGGCTCACCACGTTGCGCAGAACCAGCGAGCAACGTTGTGACGTCGAAATTCCCGATCTTTACCCTTTGGAATGGCGACATTTGCGGCCCGGACGCAAGAGGTGGCGCGGCGCGTCCGATGGTGGCAGTTGCCGTAACAAAAGGAAGAGCAGCAGCGCCTGCCAGAGCAGCGCGGCGCGAGAATTTTAGTGAAGTTGACATGGAAATCTCCCAACGGTTGAAGTCAGTTACCTAGCGCCGTGTGGATGATTGACCACTGCTTATGCGCACAAGGTCCTTCACGTTTTTGCACGATTGCTTTGCCGGCAATACTTGCCCAACGCTGGACAAATGCGCGCCCCTGTGACAGGTGAGCGCGCAACAGGAGACATCCCATGACCACCACCCGTTTTGCCCCGTCGCCCACCGGTTACATCCATATCGGCAATCTGCGCACAGCGCTCATGAACTACCTCATCGCACGCAAGGCGGACGGCACGTTCATCCTGCGGATAGATGATACCGATCCGGAAAGATCAAAAGAAGAATACGTAGATGGCATCAAACACGACCTAGAGTGGCTTGGTTTGCATTGGGACCGGATAGAGCGTCAGTCCGAACGGTTGGATCGTTACGCAGATGCGGCTGACAAACTGCGCGCGATGGGACGTTTCTATGAGGCTTTCGAAACTCCGACGGAACTCGACCTGAAACGCAAAAAACAGCTCAACATGGGTCGTCCTCCGGTCTATGACCGCGCAGCACTCAACCTGTCCGACGCGGACAAAGAAGCCCTGCGCGCAGAGCGCGGCGACGGTGTCTGGCGTTTCAAACTCGATCAAGAGCGGATCGAATGGCATGACGGTATTCTGGGTGACATCTCTATCGACGGTGCGTCGGTTTCTGACCCTGTGCTGATCCGTGGCGACGGACAGGTGCTCTATACTTTGGCAAGCGTGGTGGATGACACTGAGATGGGCGTGACACATGTGGTCCGGGGATCGGATCACGTCACCAACACCGGCACACAGATTCAGATCATCGAAGCATTGGGAGGCACCGTTCCTTCGTTTGCGCACCACTCGCTTCTGACAGGGCCTCAAGGAGAGGCGCTGTCCAAACGTCTCGGTACGCTGGCACTGCGGGATTTGCGCGAGCAAGGCGTTCAGCCTGCGGCGCTTCTGAGCCTCATGGCGAGGTTGGGGTCGAGCGATCCGGTAGAACTGCAGACCGAAATGGCGGCACTGATCGACGGGTTTGATATCTCGCGTTTTGGCTCTGCGCCAACAAAATTCGACGTGAATGACCTTTTCCCGCTGACGGGGCGTTATTTGGGCCAATTGCCTTTGGTGGATGTGGCAGACGCAGTACGTGACGCGGGTGTTCCTGAAGATCAGGCAGAGCAGTTCTGGGAAGTCACACGTGAGAACATCCGCACGTTGAAAGATCTGTCCGGCTGGTGGTCTATGATGCGCGATGGGGCCGAGCCGCAAATCGACGAAGAGGACCGCGAATTCGTGGCGCAAGCGCTTGCGCTTTTGCCGGAAGGCCCATTTGATGGAGATACCTGGTCGACCTGGACATCGGCGGTAAAGGAGCAAACAGGGCGCAAGGGGCGCGGCCTGTTCATGCCTTTGCGCAAGGCGCTCACAGGACAGCCGCACGGGCCTGACATGTCAACGCTGATGCCGCTTTTGCAAAACATCAAGGCGCGCGGTTGACAGAACGCCCGGTGGGGGCGAACCCTGCTCCATGGCCAATACACAAGCCAAGTTTCTGAACGGTAACCTGTTTCGTCATGTAACGGTTATGTCGCTGACCTCTTCGGTCGGATTGATGGCGATTTTTGCGGTCGACTTCATCGACATGATTTTCATTGCGATGCTTGGCAAAGCCGAGCTTGCCGCCGCAGTGGGCTACGCTGCCACAATCCTCTTTTTTACGACGTCCTTCGGCATTGGTATGGCAATTGCCGCAGGTGCTCTGGTTGCCCGGTCACTGGGGGCCGGCGACAGGCAACTTGCAGATGAACGCACGACACACGCGCTGATCTATGGCGTGGTTTTTGGTGCAGTTTTCGCGGCTGGTGTCTGGTGGAACATCGAAAATCTCGTGGCTCTTTTGGGCGCGACTGGCGAAACGGCGTACTTGGCGGTGTTATATTTGGTCATCGTGGTTCCCAGTTTGCCCTTTTTAATGGTCGGGATGATGGGTGGTGCGATCCTGCGAGCCCATGGAGATGCGCGACGGGCGATGATGGCTACGATCGTGGGGGGTGTCGTCAACGCGGCGCTTGATCCCATTCTTATCTTTGCGCTCGACTTGCAATTGGTCGGCGCGGCGCTGGCGTCGGTCGCCGCCAGAATTGCCATCGCCGTGACCGCGCTCTGGCCGCTGGTGCGCCACTACAGTTGTATCGGTTGGCCACGCGTGAAGGGCATGATGCGCGACCTGCCACCCATTGCGGCCATCGCCTTTCCCGCAATCCTGACCCAACTCGCGACGCCGGTTGGGCAAGCGATCGTAACAAGGGCGATGGCCCAATATGGTGAGGCTGCTGTCGCAGGTATGGCCATTGTCGGGCGCTTGTCCCCGCTGGCATTCGGAGTAATTTTCGCGCTCTCCGGCGCGGTTGGCCCCATCCTCGGGCAGAACTTTGGCGCGCGCAATTATGACCGTGTGCGAGAGGGGTTGCGTGCTGCGATCATTTTCACAGCAGTCGTCATTGTCGGCGTGTCCATCATCCTGTTTGGGTTGCGCGGACCGATAGCCGGCCTGTTCAATGCACAAGGAATTACCCGCGATCTGGTGTTTCTGTTTTGTGGCCCGCTGTCGCTGTTGTTTTTCTTCAACGGTGTATTGTTCGTCGCCAATGCGGCGTTCAACAACTTGGGCCACCCGTTCTATTCGACATTTTTAAACTGGGGACGGAATACAGTGGGCATGATCCCCCTTGTCCTCTTGGGGGCTGGCGTGATGGGTGCGCAAGGTGTTCTGGTTGGGCAAGCGCTGGCCGGGGTCATCTTTGGTGTTTTGGCATGGATATTGGCGCGTCGGGTTATTGCCGCCGCTCCGGGTGAAGCGCAGGCGCGTGCCACAAAGTCAGAGTTCGGGCGGCAGGGTCGCCTGATGTCCCTTATGGACCTGCGCAAATAATCGCTCCAAATGGCTGTCGACCAAGGCGGTCTGCGTGCGTGTCAAAATCTGGTGACGCGGATAAATGGGATTGTCGCGATCATCGAGGATTGGAGTGTCCCAACCGTCGGTGGTGTCGAAAAACCTTGCGACGCCTTCCGGTCCGTAGACCTGATCAAATCCCTGAACAACCACGTCAAGGTAACTGAGCAGTATCATCTGGTGACGCCTTGGTTTGATGTTGTGCGCGGCAACCGCATAGACGGCAATCTCGGTTGCGGGGGTGTGGTCGTGCATCGTACTTGCGGAGGCATCATGCCTGCCATAGCCAGCCTCGCGGGCATCCAGCGCTTGCCAGTCAGATCCGGGTACCGCCGCAATCAACCCGTCGATCGCGTGCCCCGCTGCCGGAACTCCAGTCAGCAAAACAGTCTCATACCGCTCTGTTGCAACCCACGCACGCCGCCACCCCTGAAGCCGCGCCGGTTGCGGGTTGGGGTAACTGTGACTCTTGACGTTTACGAGGCTTCCATAGCCGAAGAAGTAGGGATCGTTCATCCAAAACCTGCACCACACACATCTCTCGGGCACTCAATCACCGAAGGCTGGAAGCGACAAGGGGGGTTGACCGCTGTACAGGCAGTTGCGTAGTTTCGGCGCATGATCCCCCCGGGAGAACTGGCCTCGTGCCGGTGCCGAAGGAGCAACCGCCCCGGAAACTCTCAGGCGACAGGACCGAGGGGAGATAGACACTCTGGAGAGAGGTGCGCCAGACGCATCCGCCGAAGGGATAACGATCTCAGGCAAAAAGACAGAGGGGGCATTTGCTGCCGTCCGACAGGATGAGCGGAAGATGCCGTTGCCTGCTCATACGCACACCGGCCCAATATATTGAAGGACTGCGATGCGCGATCTGAAGCGAACCCCGTTATTCGATCTGCACGGCGAGCTTGGTGGTAAGATGGTGGCATTTGCCGGGTACGAGATGCCCGTGCAGTTTCCAACCGGCGTCATGAAAGAGCATCTGCATACCCGTGAGGCGGCGGGGCTGTTCGATGTCAGCCACATGGGGCAGGTAATGCTCACAGGACCAGACTGGGAAACGGTCGCCTTGGGTTTCGAGCAGTTGGTGCCTCAGGATGTCTTGGGCCTGACGGACGGGCGGCAGCGCTATGGCTTCTTCACAAACCAAAGTGGCGGGATTCTGGATGATCTGATGTTTGCCCGGCGCGGGGACGACTTGTTCGTCGTTGTGAACGCTGCCTGCAAAGAAGCCGATGTCGCATTGATGCGCGCCGGCTTGCCGCGGAGTGTCAGTGTCGAGGTTCTCGAAAATCGTGCGCTTATTGCATTGCAAGGGCCCGTAGCCGGGCACGTCGTGGCCGCTTTGGATGCGCGGGCGCAGGACATGAGATTTATGGATGTAGCGGATCTCGATTTGGCGGGCCACACGGTGTGGGCATCGCGATCCGGTTACACTGGTGAAGATGGGTTCGAGCTTTCGGTCCCGTCGGAACAAGTAGAAGCCCTGGCGCGACGGCTCATTGGCGACGCACAGGTGCTGCCAATCGGTCTTGGTGCACGTGACAGCCTGCGCCTTGAGGCGGGGCTGTGCCTGTACGGACAGGATATTACTGCTGACACCACACCGGTCAGTGCCGGACTGACGTGGGCGGTGCAGAAGGTGCGCCGTGCGGGCGGCGCACGGGCCGGAGGGTTCCCGGGGGCCGAAGCGATTTACAGCGATCTGGCAGAAGGTGTGCCACGATTGCGTGTCGGGCTAAAGCCACAAGGACGAGCGCCGATGCGCGAGGGGGTTGATATTTTTGACGCAGCTGAAGGGGGCAGCGTCGTTGGCGCTGTTACTTCGGGCGGGTTCGGGCCCAGTGTCGGGGGGCCTGTTGCGATGGGCTACGTGGCGCGTCATGCGGCAAATGCGGGCACACAGCTATGGGGCGAGGTGCGGGGAAAACGGCTCGCCGTTGACGTTGTCGATCTGCCCTTCGTCGCACCAGGTTTCAAAAGATAGGTACCAAAGGAGAAGGTCATTATGAAGTTCACCGAAGAACACGAGTGGTTGCGTCAGGAAGGCGATGAGGTGGTTGTCGGTATCACCACGCACGCAGCCGAGCAGCTGGGTGATGTTGTTTTCGTGGAATTGCCGGAGGAAGGCACGACGGTCAGCAAGGATGACGAGGTCGTCGTTATTGAAAGTGTCAAGGCCGCCAGCGATATCCTTGCGCCCATTGATGGCGAGATCACCGAGGTAAACTCGGCAATTGTCGACAATCCAAGTGCGGTAAATGAAGATCCGCAAGGTGAGGCATGGTTCTTCAAGATGACCGTCAGCGACCCTTCGCAGATGGATGAGTTCATGGATGAAGCAAAATATCAGGCGTTCATCGCTTGATCAGCCCGTCGCGCTTTTGGCGACCGTAAGGGAGCCTCCGGCGGGAGTTTATTTGGCAAAGTGAAAGAGCTCGGCACGGAGCAGGAGTACATTAATGGCGTATCAACCGACCACATATCTTCCCTATGATTTTGCAAATCGCCGGCACATTGGGCCCTCTCCCTCAGAGATGGAAGAGATGCTGGATGTGGTGGGGGCCCAAAGTCTGGCGGCGCTGATCGACGACACTGTGCCTGCCGCGATCCGGCAAGCCGAGCCGTTGCGTTTCGGCAAGGCGAAATCGGAACGCGAAGTGTTGGAGTTTCTGCGACGCGTCGCATCCAAAAACCGCGTTTTGACGTCTTTGATCGGGCAGGGATACCACGGGACCGTCACGCCTCCGGCGATCCAACGTAATATTCTGGAGAATCCGGCGTGGTACACGGCGTATACACCATATCAGCCGGAAATTTCGCAGGGCCGTTTGGAGGCCTTGTTGAACTTTCAGACGATGGTCACGGATTTGACGGGGCTTGATGTTGCCAATGCGTCGCTTCTGGATGAGGCGACTGCCTGTGCTGAGGCCATGACCATGGCGCAGCGCGTTGCAAAGTCCAAGACGCGCGCATTTTTTGTTGATCGTGATTGCCATCCGCAGAATATCGCGGTGATGCGCACGCGTGCTGCGCCTTTGGGGATCGAGATCATTGTCGGCAATCCTGCCAAAATGGTGCCGGAAGATGTCTTCGGCGCGATTTTCCAGTATCCCGGGACCTATGGGCATGTGCATGATTTTTCAGGGCAGATGGAAGCATTGCATGCCGTCGGCGCCATCGGAATTGTTTCGGCCGATCCGCTGGCACTGACCCTGCTGAAAGAGCCTGGTGCGATGGGTGCCGATATTGCCGTGGGTTCAACGCAGCGGTTTGGTGTACCTGAAGGGTATGGAGGGCCGCACGCGGCCTACATGGCCTGCCGTGATGCGTTCAAACGTGCAATGCCAGGCAGAATTGTCGGCGTGTCTGTCGACAGTCATGGCCACCGTGCCTACCGGTTGTCGCTTCAGACCCGCGAGCAGCATATCCGGCGCGAAAAAGCGACGTCGAATGTCTGTACGGCGCAGGCGCTTTTGGCGGTGATGGCTTCGATGTATGCGGTGTTCCACGGACCCGAAGGCCTGCGCGCGATTGCACAGCGTATCCATAGAAAAACAGTGCGACTGGCCAAGGGACTGGAAGAAGCGGGGTTTCGCGTCGATCCAAAGGCCTGTTTTGACACGATAACGGTCGATGTAGGCCCGCTGCAGGCAGCAGTCTTGAAATCAGCCGTTGATGAGGGCGTCAACCTGCGTCAGGTGGGCGAGACACGCGTCGGTATCAGTTTGCATGAACGTTGCCGGCCGGAAACGGTTGAGGCGGTCTGGCGGGCGTTTGGGATCCGCCGAAAGGATGAAGAATTTACACCGGATTACCGTTTCCCTGAAGAGATGCTTCGGACGTCAGACTACCTGACCCATCCGATTTTTCATATGAACCGGGCCGAAACGGAGATGATGCGATACATGCGCCGGCTTGCGGATCGTGATCTGGCATTGGACCGGGCGATGATCCCTTTGGGATCGTGCACGATGAAACTCAACGCAGCGGCAGAGATGATGCCGGTGAGTTGGCGCGAGTTTTCTCTCATTCATCCATTCGTGCCGGACGATCAGGCAGAGGGATATCGCGAAATGATAGATGATTTAAGCGACAAGCTGTGCCAGATCACCGGCTACGATGCGATTTCAATGCAACCCAATTCAGGCGCTCAGGGCGAATACGCCGGTCTGCTGACAATTGCTGCTTACCATCGCGAACGGGGTGAGACGCATCGGAATATCTGCCTCATCCCGATGAGTGCACATGGAACAAATCCGGCATCAGCGCAAATGGTCGGCTGGAAGGTTGTTGCTGTAAAATCCGCAGAAAACGGCGACATCGATCTGGACGACTTCCGTGCCAAGGCGGATGCGCATCGCGATACGCTTGCAGGCTGCATGATCACCTACCCTTCGACGCATGGCGTGTTCGAAGAAACGGTGCATGAGGTTTGCCGGATCACACATGAGCGCGGTGGGCAGGTGTACATTGATGGGGCCAATATGAATGCCATGGTCGGGCTGAGCCGTCCCGGTGATCTGGGCGGTGATGTCAGCCACTTAAATCTGCACAAAACGTTTTGTATTCCGCATGGAGGCGGGGGGCCCGGCATGGGGCCTATTGGCGTCAAGCAGCATCTGGTGGGTCATTTGCCGGGGCACGAACATAATGGCGGCAACACGGGGCCGGTATCAGCAGCGCCGTTTGGCTCTCCGTCTTTGCTGCCGATCAGTTGGGCGTACTGCCTTATGATGGGGGGCGAAGGTCTTACGCAGGCAACACGGGTTGCGATTTTGAATGCAAATTACATTGCCAGACGGCTCGAAGGTGCATTCGATGTATTGTACCGCGGCCCGACCGGTCGTGTCGCGCATGAGTGTATCATTGACGTTCGACCATTTGAGAAAACCGCAGGCGTTACGGTTGAGGATGTCGCGAAGCGTTTGATCGATTGCGGTTTTCACGCTCCGACTATGAGTTGGCCGGTGGCCGGAACCTTGATGGTTGAGCCGACAGAAAGTGAAACAAAAGCCGAGCTTGATCGGTTTTGCGACGCGATGCTGGCGATACGCGCCGAAATAGATGAGATCGCAGAAGGTCGCATCGATAGGGAAAACAATCCTTTGAAAAACGCGCCGCATACGGTTGAAGACCTGATTGGCAAGTGGGAAAGACCGTATAGTCGCGATCAAGGGTGTTTCCCTCCTGGCGCGTTTAGGGTCGATAAATACTGGCCCCCGGTTAACCGGGTCGACAATGTTTACGGTGACCGCCATCTGGTGTGCACATGTCCACCCATGGAAGAATATGCGGATGCCGCGGAATAGACTGGGGGCGCGGCCACCGGTCTTTGCGGGCCTCCCAAGAGGTATTTGAAGGTCAAAGAATAACGCTTTGGTAACCTTGGTTTACAGCGCCGTGTACCGCCATGACCGCGGCCGGTGAAACCCGCGATTTGTTCAGCGAAGGGATTGTGCGGCGGTTTGGCCCCGCGTTTCATTGTCCTCAAGATATCCCTGCCGCACGCACTGACTCATTCGACCGCGCGCAAGGTGCGCGCAGGTTTGGCGTTCATTGCACGATACGCAAAACCCAGGCTGGCAAGGACAGTTGCGGCGATCCCGCCAAGGATAATTGCAAAAGCAGAACCCCAGATGACGGAGAAATCCGTATCCAGTACATACCTGCTTACAAGCCATCCGCCGATAATCCCGGTTGCAAGGGACACAAGGCCAGCGAATGCGCCAAGGATAACAGCACGCAACGCGAAACTTCCCAGAAGCGCGCCGCGCGACGCGCCGAGTGATTTCAGCACCGCTGCCTCGAAGATGCGCGCGCGCGTGCCGGCGGCAGACGCCCCTATCAGGACCAGAAAACCAGTGAGCAGGGTGGCTGAGGCACCGTAGGATGTGGCGGCAGCGATCCCGGACAATGCTTCGGCAACACGATCAATGGCATCTCTCACCCGGATTGCGGTGATGTTTGGAAACATGCGTGCAAGATCGCGCAGTATTTCTGCTTCGGCTTCGGGAGTTGCATATACCGTCGAGATAAAGCTGTGTGGTGCTCCGCTCAGCGCCGAAGGATTCATCGCGAGGATGAAACCAATGCCGGCGGTTGAAAAGTCGACTTCCCGAAAGCTCGACACGGTTCCTGTGATGTCGCGGCCGAGGATATTGATGGTCAGGGTGTCGCCGATGTTTAGTCCCATCTCTTCGGCCTCCTCTGCTGCAAAGCTGATCAACGGAGGGCCGTTGTAGTCTTCGGGCCACCAAGCTCCTTCAGTCAGTCGCGTATTCTCCGGCATTTGTGTCGAGTAGGTGACGCCCCGGTCGCCATCCAGTACCCAATGGTTTCCGGCCACCTCACGGGCGGGGCGGTCATTTATTTTGGTGATGATACCACGCAGCATCGGGGCGGACTGGACACGGCTCACAGCCGGGTCGCCTGCCAATCTTTCATTGAACCCGGGCATTTGGTCTTTTTGGATGTCCACGAAGAAGTAGCTGGGAGCGACCTTGGGCAAATTACCGGTGATTGCGTTGCGCAGATTCCCGTCAATCTGGCCCACCGCGGCCAAAACGCTAAGGCCAAGTCCCAAAGACAGTACCACCGCGGTGGCGCCTTCGCGGGGGCCGGAAATGGCCGAGAGCGCCCAGCGTAGCATAGGCCATCCGCGCGCATAGGACTTTCCACGCCGCGAAAGAAAGCGAATACCCAGCGCGGTTAACATGAGTGCGACCAATGCGCCCGCGATGCCGGTCGCGGTGTAGAGTGTCAGACGCCACGTGCCTGAAAACCATCCAGCAAGCCCTAAAAGCAAACCGAGTGCGATGACGGTGACAAAAATATATCGGGGGGCCGGCAAACTGGCCTGCGTCGAGAGCGCATCGCGGAAAAGAGTTGCCGCGCGTATCTCTTCGGTCCGCGCAAGCGGCCATAGTGTGAATACAAACGCGGTAAGCAGGCCGTAGAGTGCCGCTTCGAACAGTGGTTGCGGGTAGATGCCAAAAGCTGCCGGGATAGGCAGTTGCGCTTCAATCAAGGGACTGAACGCCAAAGGGACCAGCGCGCCCAGCGAAATTCCGATCAAAGTGCCGAGCAAAGAAACAGCACCAATTTGCAGGAAATAGGTCTGGAAAATCGTCGACTTCTCTGCGCCAAGGGTGCGCAGCGTGGCGATGACACCGGTTTTCTGGGCAAGATAAGACTGGACCGCGGCGGACACGCCGACACCGCCGACAGCCAGACCGGATAAGCCCACCAGCACAAGAAATGCGCCGAGGCGGTCTACGAACTCTGAAATCCCGGGTGCGCCGTTTCGTGCATCGGTCCAGCGCATACCACTGTCCTCAAAGGTTGCACGGGCCGTCCGGGCGAGCGTATCGAGGTCAGCATCAGGTGGCAGATCAAGACGGTATTTGGTTGAAAACAGAGTGCCCGGCGCCAGAAGATCAGAATTAGACAGGCTTTCGGTTCGCACGATCGTTCGGGGTCCCAAAGCGAACCCCCCGGCAGCACTGTCCGGTTCCGTGACCAACAGTGCAGATAAGGTGAAGGCCTGAGAACCAAGTGAAAAGGTGTCTCCGGGCGACAGCCCCAATCTGTCGGCCAGAACCCTCTCCATCACCGCGCCCGGTGTGCCATCTTGGTCGGCCATGGCAACCTCAAGCGGCATGGGAGGGGCGAGAGCAACCTCTCCAATCAGCGGATAAAGATCATCCACCGCTTTGATTTGCGTCAGAGCACGGTCGTCGCCGACAACTGCCATGGACCGGAAATCGACAATCTCAGACACGAGGCTCGCCTGACGCGCCATCCAGGCGCGCTCTTCTTGGGTTGCAAAGCGATAGGTAAAGTCCATTTCCGCATCACCGCCCAACAGGGCTGCGCCTTCTCGGTCGAGACCTGCTTCGATGCTGGCGCGTATCGTGCCGATTGCCGCGATGGCGGCTACGCCCAAAGCAAGGCAGGCAACGAAAATACGAAACCCGCGAAGGCCGCCGCGCAATTCCCGGCGGGCCAGTCGCGCAGCTTGAACAAGGCTCATTCCGCCGCCTTCCTGTCGTCGGCGATATATCCGTCTGACAAGCGCAGAACGCGGTCGCAGCGGTCGGCAAGGCTATGGCTGTGCGTCACAAGAACGAGGGTTGCGCCGTATCTGTCCCTAAGACCGAAAAGAAGATCGATAATCGCTGCGCCGTTGGCACCGTCGAGATTTCCTGTTGGTTCGTCCGCGAGCAGAATATCAGGTTTTGGCGCAGCGGCGCGGGCCAGCGCCACGCGTTGCTGTTCGCCGCCTGACATCTGCGAGGGGTAGTGATCTGCGCGATGCGCCAGCCCGACGGCCGCCAATCCCTCACGTGCCTTGTCAAAGGCTTCCCGGTCACCCGCAAGTTCAAGCGGGGTTGCGACGTTTTCCAGTGCTGTCATTGTCGGGATCAGATGGAAGGACTGAAACACGACGCCCATGTGATCGCGGCGAAAGCGGGCGAGCGCATCTTCGTTCATATTCGTCAGATCGTGGCCTAGTGCTTTGACACTTCCACTTGTCGCGCGCTCAAGTCCGCCCAGTAACATCAACAGGGACGATTTGCCCGATCCTGATGGCCCGATGAGCCCCAAGCTCTCGCCCTTTTGAACCTCCATGGTAATCCCGTGCAGGATATCCACTCTTCCGGCATTGCCATCGAGCGATAAAACCGCATCTTTCAAAGAGAATACCGGGTCAGACATAGGGCGCCTTGGTTTGTCGTGCTACCCCTTGGGATATGGAGCTTTGATCGTCATGCGCAAGTCATTGGGAATTGTCTTTTGCCTGTTGTCGGGTGTGGCCATGGCGGAGGAAGTGGTCGTGGCGGCTTTGGGAGACAGCCTGACACAGGGCTATGGGCTGGCTCAGCCCGACGGCTTTGTGCCGCAATTGCAATCCTGGCTGGTCGATCAGGGGCTTGCTGTCCGCCTTGTTAATGCCGGGGTGTCTGGCGATACAACGGCCGGAGGGCTGGCACGGGTCGGCTGGACACTTACCGAAGAAGTGGACGCGCTCATTGTGACGTTGGGTGGGAATGACCTGTTGCGTGGGATCGACCCAAGCGTGACGCGGGCGAACCTTGACGGTATTCTCAGCGCGGCCCGTGACGCTGACGTCGATGTGCTTTTGGTGGGGATGCAGGCGCCGGGTAACTTCGGGCCGGCCTACAAGCAGGAATTCGATGCGATCTATCCCGAATTGGCTAAAACCTACGGGGCGCTTTACGCCGAAAGCTTTTTTGAAGGGTTTGGTGACGCCGCTGATGACCCTGCTCTGGCCCGAGTGTACATGCAGCCTGATGGCATCCACCCGAACGTGAAAGGGGTAAAGCGTATCGTAGAGGCGCTTGGCCCGGATGTTGCGGCGCTGATAGAGCGGGCGCGCGACTAGAGATCGCGGCACCCGTTTGCATTTGAGTTGTCCAGCCTGTCAGGCGAGAACGATGTTGCTTGCGCTTTCGCGGCCATCGCGACCGGTTTCAACGTCGAAGGTAACTTTTTGATTGTCAGCCAGTCCGGTCAATCCGGCGCGTTCAACAGCCGAGATATGGACAAAGATGTCCTTGCCACCTGAATCGGGTGCAATGAACCCATACCCTTTTGTTGTGTTGAACCATTTTACAGTGCCATTGGCCATGTGAGTACTCCGTGTAGTGTCTGCCCACGTCATGCGGCAGGGTGGCGCGGCGATATTCAGTGCGGGAAATTGTGCGGTCTTTAGCGGGAGCCGAAGTGAACAAAAGGCCGGTCTGGATAGCTTTGCACGTCGATATTGAAATCTAGAGATGAAAAATCAAGTAAAATTCATGTAAAAGGTGCATCCCATTGTTTTTGCGCAAATTATTGCTCATGAATGGTTTTTTGCACTCCTGCATGCCATTTGGTTGGAGCAGTTTATCGGTCTGCTCATGCTCTCCTTGATCCTAGATTTTGGGTTGGCACAGCACTAGGCAAATTCCGCGATTGGCGCGGCATCCGCCTGTTTTTTTGGCAGAATAATCGATTTTTCCGCTGCCGCACAGCGGGTGCACGGGGGTTTCCGGAGGCGTCAGGTGATTGGAATCACATCAGAAAATCCGCGTCTAAGAGCGCGGTTGGTGTCTGCTTGGCAGTAACTGGTTATGAATTTTACCAGTTGATAAAAAAATGAAACCGTGAGAGCGTTTTTGAAACGGGTTCAGCAAACAGGGAAGTGTGATGCCGCACAATGAGTTTACACCGGGAATCGTTCCGGGCCGGCTGCCAGAAGAGACCTATGACGATCAGTTCTCCGATCTTCACCCGCCGCTGGATGCGCATGAGGCTCTGGTTGCGGCGGACAGGTGCTACTTTTGCCATGATGCGCCGTGCATGACCGCATGCCCGACCGATATCGATATTCCGCTGTTTATTCGCCAGATCGCGACGGGTACGCCTGATGCCGCTGCCAAAACCATTTTGAGCCAGAACATCATGGGTGGCATGTGCGCCCGTGTCTGCCCGACCGAAGAGTTGTGCGAAGAGGTGTGCGTGCGTGAAGTCGCCGAAGGCAAGCCAGTGTTGATTGGGCAGCTTCAGCGCCACGCCACGGATCACTTGCAAGCCAAAGGCATCCATCCTTTCTCCCGCGCGGCGGTCACCGGCAAGTCGGTGGCCGTCGTGGGAGCAGGTCCAGCGGGCCTGTCGTGTGCGCACAGACTTGCGATGCTGGGCCACGATGTTGTCGTTTTCGACGCGCGCGAGAAGCCCGGCGGGCTGAACGAGTTTGGCATAGCCAGCTACAAGACGACCGACGGGTATGCGCAGGCGGAGGTCGACTGGCTGCTCAAGATCGGCGGCATTCGCATCGAACAGGGCAAGCGTCTGGGCGATGCGATAACACTCGATGCGCTGAAAGACGAATATGACGCTGTGTTCCTTGGTATTGGTCTGGGCGGTGTAAACGCTCTGTCCGCGGATGGCGCGGACAAGAATGGTGTGGTCAATGCCGTGGATTTTATCGCTGACTTGCGTCAGGCAGGAGAGCTTGCCGATTTGCCAATTGGTCGCGATGTCGTTGTTATCGGCGGCGGCATGACAGCGGTTGATGCGGCTGTGCAGGCCAAACTGCTGGGTGCGCTCAATGTCACGCTGGTATATCGCAGGGGCCGTGATCGGATGAACGCGAGCGTGTTTGAACAGGATCTTGCGGCCTCAAAAGGTGTCCGCATTGTTACACATGCCGTGCCGCGGGCGGTGATCGGAAATGGCTCGGTGCGCGAAGTGGAATTCGACTATGTAGATGACAGCATGGAGGCGACAGGCGAGACACTGCGCTTGCCGGCAGATCAGGTATTCAGAGCGATCGGCCAGACATTGGTGGGCGACGGTTTGCCAGAACTGAACGGTCGCAAGATCAAAGTGGATGCTGCCGGCAGGACATCGGTAACAGGCGTTTGGGCCGGAGGGGATTGCGCCTCGGGTGGTGATGACCTCACCGTGACCGCTGTTGCCGAAGGTCGGGACGCGGCCATGGATATCCACGCAGTTTTGACAGGATCGGCGGCCTAAAGCCGCCTCGACGAAAGGACCCCAGATGGCCGATCTCACAAGTGAATTCGTAGGCATCAAAAGCCCCAACCCGTTTTGGCTTGCGTCTGCGCCGCCAACGGACAAGGAGTACAACGTTCGCCGCGCCTTTGATGCCGGATGGGGTGGCGTGGTGTGGAAGACACTCGGACTGGACCCGCATGTGGTCAATGTAAACGGGCCACGCTACGGGGCCGTGTTCGGTGCGGACCGACGCCTGCTGGGGCTGAATAACATCGAACTGATTACCGACCGGCCGCTACAAACCAATCTGGATGAAATCAGGGCGGTTAAACGGGATTACCCCGACAGGGCCATGGTGGTGTCCCTCATGGTGCCTTGCGAGGAAGAGCCATGGAAGATGATCTTGCCCATGGTCGAAGAGACCGGCGCAGACGGGGTCGAGTTGAATTTCGGATGTCCGCACGGCATGAGCGAGCGGGGCATGGGCTCTGCTGTGGGGCAGGTGCCGGAATATATCGAAATGGTCACCCGCTGGGTCAAAGCCAATACGCGCATGCCCGTAATCGTAAAGCTGACGCCGAACATCACGGATATTCGCAAGCCCGCCGCCGCTGCGATGGCTGGCGGGGCGGATGCGGTCAGCCTGATCAATACGATTAACTCGATAACTTCGGTTGACCTTGACCTTTTTGCGCCGGAGCCGACGATCGACGGTAAAGGGGCGCATGGCGGGTACTGCGGCCCGGCGGTCAAGCCGATCGCGTTGAACATGGTCGCGGAAATTGCGCGGACGCAGGAATTGGCGCATGTGCCGATCTCTGGCATCGGCGGCATTACCACATGGCGCGACGCCGCCGAATTCATGGCGCTGGGCGCTGGAAACGTGCAAGTGTGTACAGCGGCGATGACCTATGGTTTCAAAATCGTTCAGGAAATGATTTCCGGGTTGTCGGAATACATGGACGATAAGGGGATTGCCGCGGTCAGCGATATCGTCGGGCGGGCCGTGCCCAATATAACAGACTGGCAGTACCTGAACCTGAATTACGTGGCAAAAGCCAAGATCAATCAGGACAAGTGCATATCTTGCGGACGTTGCTATGCCGCCTGTGAGGATACGTCACATCAGGCGATCTCGATGTCTGCGGACCGTGTTTTTGAGGTGATCGATGATGAGTGCGTTGCGTGTAATCTTTGCGTCAACGTTTGTCCGGTGGACGATTGCATTACCATGGAAGCGATGACACCCGGCGTCACAGACCCCCGCACCGGCAAGGTGGTGGAGCCTGACTACGCCAATTGGACGACGCATCCCAATAATCCGGCCGCGAAGGCTGCTGAATAGGCCAGCCTTACCCGTCGTCGCGTTGGAGGATTGGAGCGGTCGGCAAAGGATTGGGCATTTCGAATTCCGGTTGAGCCGTTTGTGCAAAGCGGACTTTGGCTTCTTCCGCCTTTGCCGCCGCGATATCGAGTTCGCGTTGCCTTTCAGCAGCGACCTTCTCTGCCCGCAACCGGGCCTGCCGTTCGAGAAATTCGGTGGCCGGATCTGCTTCGGACTGCGCTTCTATCACGGACTTGGGCGTGGGCTGCTGAAAATCAAACAGCCCGCGTGCGCGGTTTAGCAGCAGTGATAACTGTGCCCCGCCCGTTCCAGTGCCATTTCCGGCGCCGTCGCCGGACTGGTTTGACGCACTACCCATGTTGTCGCCGGTGGCCGCATCTTTTGGCGGCAGCGTCGTTTGAATGGCCGCAACGCTTGTGTCGTTGGCCGACGGGGCCACGGGCTGCGGCGCGTATGGATTGATCAGAGAAACTGCACTCATCGGTGGCCTCCAGATGCGATTAAGATCGGACGCCCGCCACCCGTCAGGTATTAAGCCATGGTAAATATTAACCGGCGGTTAACGACGGCAGCGGTTTTTGGACACGGTGAATAATCGGTTAAGGCGACAGCAGGCGCGTAAATAACGTGGCCAGATAGCCATCTGCACCATCCTGCGCCTGTGGCGTGTCCCTCAGCAGGACACTGACCTGTGCCTCAAAGTCCGCGTAGTGCTGTGTTGTGGCCCAGATCGAAAATATCAGGTGCCGCGGGTCAACCGCGGCGAGGTGGCCCTTGTCCATCCACGATTTGATAATGCTGCATTTTTCATCAACGAGAGGTTTCAGATCGGCTTCGAGATGGGGCGCCATGCGAGGCGCGCCTTGCAGGATCTCGCCGGCGAATAGTCTGCTTTCCCGAGGCAGTTCTCGCGCCATGTCGAGCTTGCGTTGAACGTAGTTCAGAATTTCGGTCAGTGGGTCTCCGTCCGGATTAAGGGTTACAAGAGGGTCCAGCCACGTCTCCATCAACTGGCTCAAAAGCGTCACATGGATTTCTTCCTTGCCTTCGAAATAGTAAAGGATGTTTGGTTTGCTCAGACCTGCGGCATCGGCGATCTGGTCAAGTGTCGCGCCGCGGTACCCGTGCTGCGAAAAAACGTCAAGCGCCGCATCAAGGATCAGCCGCCGATTACGTTGCTGGATGCGGCTGGTTTTTTTGGGCGTGTCTCCGGGCATGAAAGCCTGTCCTTACGTCTGCCGATAATTTCAGCGATCCCGCGCCAATATGGCGAAGCCGCAATTCTTCCCGCGAAAGCAGGCCTTGACTTGCGGCAAGCGAGCCGCAATCGTGCCTTTACCAAATGGTAAAATTTGCTGCTGCGCAAGTTTCAATTTTCAGGGGAGCAACCTCATGTCAGCGCCGGGTCAAAACCTCAAGATCAATCCTGATCGGCTTTGGGACAGTCTTATGGAAATGGCCAAGATCGGGCCGGGCGTCGCAGGAGGAAACAACCGTCAGACAGTCACTGACGAGGATGGCGAGGGGCGCGCGCTGTTTCAGAGCTGGTGTAAAGCGGCGGGTTGTACCATGGGCCTTGACCAGATGGGTAACATGTTCGCGCAGCGCGATGGTACCGACCCTGATGCGTTGCCGGTCTATGTGGGAAGTCATCTCGACACCCAGCCCACGGGCGGCAAGTACGACGGTGTGCTTGGGGTGCTTGGCGGATTGGAGATTATTCGCACTCTCAATGATCTGGGGATCAAGACAAAGCATCCCATCGTGGTCACCAATTTCACCAACGAAGAAGGGACACGTTATGCGCCCGCAATGCTGTCTTCGGGCGTTTTTGCGGGGATCCACACGCAGGACTGGGCCTACGACCGCGTCGACGCAGAGGGTAAGAAATTTGGCGATGAATTGAAGCGGATTGGCTGGCGCGGTGAGGAAGAAGTCGGTGCGCGCAAGATGCATGCCTTTTTTGAACTGCACATCGAGCAGGGGCCGATTCTTGAAGCCGAGGGCAAGGATATCGGCGTTGTCACGCATGGTCAGGGCCTGAGCTGGACGCAGGTCACCGTAACCGGAAAAGACAGCCATACCGGATCCACACCGATGCCAATGCGCAAAAATGCCGGGCTTGGCATGGCGCGTATTCTCGACAAGGTCGACGAGATCGCCTGGAGCCACAAGCCTCACGCTGTGGGGGCCGCCGGTCATATCGACGTGTATCCGAACTCGCGCAATGTCATTCCCGGGAAAGTCGTATTCACGGTCGACTTCCGCTCGCCCGAACTTAGCGTGATTGAAGACATGGAAGCGCGGCTGCGGGTGGAGGCGCAAAAGATCTGTGACCAGATGGGGCTCGAGGTGGCCTTTGAGAAAGTTGGTGGTTTTGACCCGGTGGCTTTTGACGAGGGATGTGTCACCGCCATACGCAGCGCCGCCGAAAGGCTGGGGTACAGCCATATGAATTTGATATCCGGTGCCGGTCACGATGCCTGCTGGATCAACCGCGTTGCGCCAACGGCGATGGTGATGTGCCCCTGCGTGGATGGCCTGAGCCACAACGAAGCGGAAGAGATTTCGAAGGACTGGGCAATGGCAGGGGCGGATGTGCTGTTGCACGCAGTTGTCGAGACAGCGGAAATTGTCACGTGACACGAGAAGTGGGGGCCAGCCCCCACACCCCCGGAGTTTATTTGGCAAGATGAAAGAGCAATCGCGCAAGGCGCTAAATTGGGAGACGTGAGATGACCAAGGTAATCAAGGGCGGCATGGTCTGCACGGCGGACCGGACATGGAAAGCGGATGTGCTGATCGAGGGCGAAACGATCAAGCAGATCGGTGAAGACTTGACAGGCGACGAGTATATCGATGCGGAGGGTGCCTATGTCATTCCCGGCGGGATCGACCCGCACACGCATCTGGAAATGCCGTTCATGGGCACGACCGCCGCCGAGACTTTTGAAAGTGGCACGTGGGCTGCGGCTTGCGGCGGCACGACCATGGTGGTGGATTTCTGCCTTCCCGGTGCCGACGGATCGATCAAGAATGCCATTGGCGAGTGGCACCGGAAGTCCGCCCCGCAGATCTGTTCTGATGTGGGATACCACATGGCGATCACCGGATGGGACGAGAATGTCTTTAACGAGATGAAAGACGCCGTGGATATGGGCGTTAATTCCTTCAAGCATTTCATGGCCTACAAGGGTGCCTTGATGATCGAGGATGACGAAATGTTCGCGTCCTTCAAGCGCTGTGCGGAGTTGGGTGCCTTGCCGATGGTGCATGCAGAGAATGGCGATCTGGTCGCAGAGTTGCAGGAGAAGTACTTCAACGAGGGAATTACCGGGCCGGAAGGACATGCTTATTCACGCCCGCCAGAACTGGAAGGCGAGGCTGCGAACCGGGCGATCACCATTGCGGATGCGGCCGGGGTGCCTTTGTACATCGTTCACGTGTCCTGTGAGCAGGCCCATGAAGCGATCCGGCGCGCGCGTCAGAAGGGCATGCGGGTCTATGGTGAGCCGCTGATCCAGTTCCTGACGCTGGACGAGTCAGAGTATTTTAACAAGGATTGGGACCATGCCGCCCGCCGTGTGATGTCGCCCCCTTTCCGCAGCAAGGATCATCAGGACAGTTTGTGGGCTGGTCTGCAGGCGGGGTCTTTGCAGGTGGTGGCGACAGACCACGCGGCATTCAATACCGACCAGAAGCGCGCGGGACGTGATGATTTCCGGATCATTCCGAACGGGTCGAACGGGCTGGAGGAGCGGCTCGCCGTGTTGTGGACTGAAGGGGTGGAGACAGGCCGCCTGACCCCGAATGAGTTCGTTGCCTGTACTTCGACCAACGTGGCCAAAATTTTGAACATCTACCCGCGAAAGGGCGCTATCGTTGAAGGGGCGGACGCAGATATCGTCGTGTGGGACCCTAAAATAACCAAGACGATCAGCCCGGCCAACCATCATTCAGTGCTTGATTACAATGTTTTTGAAGGCTTTGAGGTGAAAGCGCAGGCGCGATACACGCTGAACCGCGGCGAAGTCATCTGGGCGTGGGGACAGAACAGCCAGCCCAATCCCGGACGCGGGCGCTTTATCCCGAGACCAGCGTTCCCGAGTGCCAGTGTTGCCTTGTCGAAGTGGAAGCAGTTGACCGCGCCGAAGATGATAAAGCGCGACCCTTTGAACATTCCGGCAGGCATTTAGGGCTTTTCGTGCGGGATATTTGGAAAGACCCAAGCCGGGTGCCGGAAACCGGCGCTTGGCGTGACAGAAAGACCAAACACCAAAATGGCTGAGACCGTAATACAGGCCAAGACCCTTGATCTGACTTTTCAAACCAATGATGGCCCTGTGCATGCGCTCAAGGATGTGAGCCTTGATATCGCCAAGGGGGAATTCGTCAGCTTTATCGGGCCATCGGGGTGCGGCAAGACAACGTTCTTGCGCTGCATGGCGGATCTGGAGCATCCGACGGGTGGGACCATCACCGTAAATGGTGTGACCCCGGAAGAGGCGCGCAAGGCGCGGGCCTACGGGTATGTGTTTCAGGCCGCCGGGCTTTATCCTTGGCGGACAATTGCCGGGAATATTCGTCTGCCGCTGCAGATCATGGGATATTCCAATGAGGATCAGGCTGGTCGTGTGGCGCGCGTCCTGGAATTGGTTGAGTTGTCGGGGTTCGAGAATAAATATCCGTGGCAATTGTCGGGGGGTATGCAGCAAAGAGCATCTATTGCTCGGGCGCTGGCATTCGATGCTGATATTCTGTTGATGGATGAGCCGTTCGGTGCGCTTGACGAGATCGTGCGGGACCACCTGAACGAACAGCTTTTGCAGCTTTGGGCGCGGACCGAGAAGACAATTGCCTTCGTGACCCACTCGATCCCTGAGGCGGTATATCTGTCGACCAAAATCGTCGTGATGAGCCCGAGACCGGGACGGATTACCGATGTGATCGACAGCCCGCTGCCCAAAGAGCGGCCTTTGGATATTCGCGACACACCGGAGTTTCTGGAGGTGGCGCATCGGGTGCGGGACGGGCTTCGCGCGGGGCACGCCTATGATTGAGTTTGCGCCTTTTGCATGCGGGCCCTCCGGGGGGAGTTTTTCTGGCAAGATGAAAGAGCTTTGCGGGGCTGCGGATGCGTATTTGCGGGGCTGGCAATGATGCGAGGTGCTCTGCCCGTATTGACTGTTTTGGCCGTCATCGTCGGGATATGGTATCTGGCGGTCGCGCCGATGAATGTACGCGTGGCGCTGGATCAGGCGGAGCGGGGCGGGGCTGTTATCGTGCCGGAAGGGTCTGTGCCGCGGCGTGAAGTGTCAGTTTGGCGATTGATGGCGGACAATGCCGAACACGTGCCGGCAGGCTATGCGCTTGAACGGCCGCGGCTGCCGACACCTGCGCAGGTCGGCGAGGAGCTATGGAAGACGACTGGCGCAATGGTGGCCAAGGGTCGGCCGTGGTCCAAACGAGGATTGGTCTATCACGGGTGGATCACGCTGCAGTCCACTTTGTGGGGCTTTGCGCTGGGTACTTTTCTGGGGATCAGCGGGGCTGTGGCGATTGTGTATTCGCGCACTGCGCAACTGAGCCTCATGCCCTGGGCGATCATCAGCCAGACGGTGCCCATCGTGGCGCTTGCTCCGATGATTATTGTGCTGTCTTCGCAACTCGGCATCGAAGGGCGCGGTGTGCCCAAGGCGATCATCTCGGCCTATTTGTGTTTCTTCCCGGTGTTGGTCGGGATGTTGAAAGGGTTGCGCGCCCCGCAACCCGCCCAACTCGATCTTTTGCGGACCTACAATGCCACGGGGCTGCAAACCTTTTTGCGGCTGCGGTTGCCGGCGTCGGTACCGTATCTGTTCACGTCACTGAAAGTCGGGATCGCGGCGGCCCTTGTGGGCACCATCGTCGGTGAGTTGCCGACAGGCGCGATCAGCGGCCTTGGTGCCCGCATCCTGATCGGCGACCAGTTCGGCACCCCGCTGGCCATTTGGTCGGCTTTGTTCGCGGCGGCGATGCTGGCCGGTGCCCTTGTCACCCTTCTGGACCTGTTACAGCGGGTCACCCTCAAGCGTATGGGGATGACCGCATGATCTGGATCTTGGGTGCCGTTCTGATTTGGCTTGGGGGGTGGGCGCTGAACATCCTGCTCGCCCGTCAGGGAGACAGTCGTTCGGTGCGGTTTGCGGTGCCGGTGGTGTTCGGTGTCACGTTAATGCTGATGTGGGAGGCGCTTGTGCATGGCTTTAACGTCTCTCCCGTTATTTTGCCGGCACCATCGACGGTCGCACAGACGCTTGCCGCTTCGACGGATATTCTGTGGACGGATTTTCAGCAGACCGTCCTTAAAGGTGCGCTGCGCGGCTTTGCCATTGGTGCGGTGTCGGCGTTTTTTGCTGCAATTCTGATCGACCGGTCGGCATTTCTCACACGCGGGCTATTGCCGATCGGTAATTTCGTTGCGGCGCTGCCGATCGTCGGCATTGCGCCGATCATGGTCAACTGGTTCGGTTTTGACTGGCAATCCAAGGCAGCGGTTGTCGTGGTGATGGTGTTTTTTCCGATCCTCGTGAACACCGTGCAAGGGCTGCGCGAAACAAGCGCCATGCAACGCGACCTGTTGCGGACCTACGCAGCAGGATATTGGCAGACCCTGCTGCGCTTGCGCCTGCCTGCGGCAATGCCGTTTATATTCAACGGATTGAAGATTGCCACGACGCTGGCCTTGATTGGCGCTATCGTTGCCGAATATTTTGGCTCTCCGACACGCGGCATGGGATTTCGCATCTCAACCGGGGTTGGAAGCTTGAGCATTGACCTGGTCTGGGCTGAGATTGCGGTGGCTGCTTTGGCAGGCACGGTGTTCTATGGCATTGTAGCCTGGATAGAAAAGCGGGTGACCTTCTGGCACCCGTCACAACGCGAATAACAAAACCAACCTCGGAGGGTATCATGAAGATCAAAGCAACTCTGGCAGCGCTGTCGCTGACCGCAACCAGCGCCTGGGCGGCGGATGATGTCACGCTGCAGCTCAAATGGGTGACGCAAGCACAGTTCGCTGGCTACTATGTCGCGCTCGAAAAGGGCTTCTATGGTGAAGAAGACCTAGACGTGACGATCAAGCCGGGTGGCCCGGATATCGCACCGACACAGGTACTTGCCGGTGGTGGCGCGGATGTCACCGTGGAATGGATGCCTGCCGCGCTTGCCGCGCGCGAAAAGGGGCTCCCGATGGTGAACATCGCGCAACCGTTCAAGTCCTCGGGCATGATGCTGACCTGCCGCAAGGATGCCGGTGTCGAGAGCACGGATGATTTCGCGGGCAAGACACTTGGCGTTTGGTTCTTTGGCAACGAGTTTCCCTTCCTGTCGTGGATGAGCCAACTGGGCATTCCGACGGACGGGTCTGACACCGGTGTTGAGGTGCTCAAACAGGGCTTTAACGTGGATCCGATCCTGAACGGGCAGGCAGCCTGCGTATCGACCATGACATACAACGAGTACTGGCAGGTTATCGATGCAGGCCTCAGCCCTGACGATCTGACCGTTTTCAAGTATGAAGATAACGGTGTGGCAACGCTTGAAGACGGGCTCTACGTGCTGGAGGAAAACCTCCAAGACCCCGCATTCGAAGACAAGATGGTACGCTTTGTGCGGGCATCGATGAAAGGCTGGAAATACGCCGAAGAGAATCCGGACGAGGCTGCTGAAATCGTGCTGGAATTCGATGAGACCGGTGCGCAGACTGAAAAGCATCAAAAGCGGATGATGGGTGAGATTGCCAAGCTGACCGCGGGAAGCAATGGCGCATTGGTGCCTGCTGATTACGAGCGGACGGTTGCCTCGCTTCTCTCTGGTGGGTCTGACCCGGTCATCTCCAAGGCGCCCGAAGGTGCATGGACGCATGCGATTACGGACAAGGCGCTGCAATAACGCACCTTTGCGTCAATTATCGGAAAAGGCCGGCTATTTGCTGGCCTTTTTTGCGTATCGAAGGTGGAATTTTGCGTTGCTGACCCCACGTTACCCGTCAGACCAGAGTTCAACAGACGGCTGAAAGAATGACATCACGTTCAGGTACAGACACAACAGAAGACTTCATGGCGGAACACAAGGAAAGCCTGTTCGGCAAGGCGGGACACGCCGCGCAACTGCTGTGCATTGGGTTCGCTTTTCTGGCGCCGAGCTTGTTGGTCTGGCAGGTTCTGCTTCGGTAATGTCAGAACAAAAAGCTGCCGTGTGGTACGGCAGCTTTTGTCGGGTATCGTTTCGCTTGGCGGTTAGGCCACAGCGATGTTAATCGCGGACTCGCGACCGTCGCGGCCAGATTCCACGTCAAACGTGACCTTCTGGTTATCTGCCAGTCCTGTGAGGCCTGCGCGCTCGACGGCAGAGATATGGACGAATACGTCCTTACCGCCACCTTCGGGCGCGATAAAGCCATAACCCTTTGTTGTATTGAACCATTTCACGGTGCCTGAAGCCATTGTCCGTGGTCTCCTTTGTAGTGCCATCCGCACGATGCGATAGCTTGGCGTCATAGATCTGGATCGAGATCTGAGCGCCGGTTTAGGGAGAGCAGGTCGAAAAAGAAAGTAGTCAGCGCAGTGACATATGCCAGAAATTGCCAAGATGGGCAATGGGTTTACGGTTTGGGGATGTGGTTTAGCCGGCGGTCTGTGCGTTGATTTCACCGGTTTCCGGCCCGTGTGCAGCCGAGGTCGCGCGGGCCAGACTGGTTTTGCACCAGAACGCCGTTGTAAACACTGTCAGCAACCCGATTGTGGTGCAGATGCCAGCAGCGACGTACAGCAAAAAGGCCTGACCAATCGTCACATCAGAAAAGATCAGCGCACTGAAAAAGGTGACAAAGCCTGCGATGCCCCCAAAGACTGCCGAAATCACTGCCATTGCCGAATTCCTCTTGCACGATTGACCACACTTTCATGCAACCGGAGTGCTGCGGCAAAATTATGGCAAAGCGGTGGTGGTTTCCTGCTTTAACGTGCCTGCCGCGCATTGGTGCGACTGTGAAGTGCATCACAGACAGATGTAGAATCAGCCGGCTAAGGTAACAGCGTCACTTGTTTGACGATCTCTAAGGTATGTTTTGGTTCGTTTTTCCAAATTGGGGTGTGCGGCTCTCTTCCTCCGTTCATTCCAAACCGACTAAAACGGGTTGGGCTGGTCCCAACCCGTCTTTTTTTCATGGAGATGTAGCCGCGGAGCGGTAGAGTGCGGTTAACGAAAGCGCGGAGCAGGGGAAATGGCAGTCATACTTAGCGGGATTGTTATGGGATTGGTTGCTACCGTCCTGATGGACCTCTGGGCGCAGCTTCTGGCGCGTGTGGCAGGCGTACCCGCACCGAATTGGGCGATGGTCGGGCGGTGGGTGGCACACTTGAACGGACGGGTGTTTCACGACGACATCTCGGTGGCGGCCCCTGTCGGCGGAGAGCGTGCCATCGGCTGGGTATTCCATTATGCGGTCGGCGTCGCCTATGGTGTGGCGCTCGCAGTGTTGATGGGGCCTGCCTGGTTGCAAGCGCCAACCCTTTGGCCTGCTTTGTTTTTCTCTATTCTGATGCTGGGGTTTGGCTGGTTCCTCCTGCAGCCGGGCATGGGCGCGGGGTGGGCGGCATCGCGCACGCCCGACCCGGCCAAGGCACGGGTTCTGGGCCTGTTGGCCCATACCGTTTTCGGTGTGGGATTGTGGCTGGGCGCACAACTTTAAGTTGGAAACACTCTGTTAACCACGAAAAGCATGCATGCTTTGCACTATTGTGCTAAGGTACGAACGGTTTTGAGTAAGAGGTTTTATTTGTTATGGCACGTATTGTGTCCAGCGTATTTGCGCTTGTCTGCATCACCTATTTCTACGAGCACATCTCGGGCAACAGCCTGGGTATTGCCGATCGCATTCACACTGTGGGCGATTGGGTAGAGCAGACAGCCCCATTTCAGATCTTTGACAGCTAGCGCCACGGCCACGGCGCTCTGATCAGATCTGTATCCCGACGGTAATGCGTCGGTATCGCGTCGGTGCGCGGCGCGCGGCGCGTTTGTCTTATCATAACCCTTGGATGAGAGGCTGTTGCCCCCAAGGAGTGAACCCATGCCCGCGCTGACCAAATCCGAACGTTACGCCCGTCAAAGGCTGATCTACCACCTCTGGCGCGCGGATGGGGAGGACGAACTGCCCCTGCACCGGATGGCCGAAGAAGTGCCCGAAGCGTGGCACACCATTGAGGCGGATATCGACTGCTACGAACCCAAGGTGAAACTGACGCTTTACCTTGATGCCTCGGTCGCCAAGATGTTCCGTGCGATGGGCACGGGGTATCAGGCGCGCATCAATCGCATCCTGAACACATGGCTCGCGATGAAAATGGGCGGGCTGATGGCCGAAGACGCAGCCTTAATGCAGCGCCGCGCGGATTTGCTTGAAACAGAGAAAGAAACCGGCCGATTGCCCGGATGGGGCAGCCATATCGGACGGGAATGAGTGCGCGCGGCCCGTGCGACGGTCAGGCGCGCCGCCAGCGGATCACCCCGCGACCGGTCTTGCCCTGAAATTCGACACCTTCGGCCACCAGTTCAATCTCGTCCCCGTCGGGCAGGATGTGGCGTACCTGCGTGCTGCCCGCCCAGTCGGGGTAGTGCGCGGCGATGACAGTATGATGCACCTCATCGCCATGAAGCAACCATGTGCCATAGTACGAGAAATAGCTCGGGTCGCCGTTTGAGGGTACACCTGACTGGTGCCTGTCCGGATCCCACAGGTGGGCAGTCATCGCGCCGTCGGCGGTATAGATGATACGCCCCCGCGCGTGCGGGCCGTAAGGCAGATAGGTGCTGCCGTCTTCAAAGGTGGTGACGAAAGAGACCATGTCCCAAACGCCAATGAGGTCTGCGGGGGAGAGGGGCATAGGGCGGCTCCGTCAAGCGGTTTGCCCCAGTATGACACGGCCAGCACCGGAAGTTTAGTGGCGAGGGTGACGATCGAAACGGGCGGGGCAAACGACTGACGAGAACCCTTGAGCCGCAAAGGTCGTGGATCGGTCTGGCGCGCGATCACTGACACTTTTTCACGTTCCGGGCGGCGGCTAAATTCTGTATCCTTGGCGTGGAATTCGACATTTTTATTGCCGTCAGGACATGGATCAGAGGGGGTTCCCCGTTGAAAGAGCTGGCTTGGTTGCTGTCCGCCCCCCATCTGGCCCACATGCATTCTGTACCGCTGCCACACTGCCATGATCGACAGAGATGAAGTGGCCCTTGTCGTGTACGCGACCTTCACATTCGCCACATCCGATCCGGGGTGCCATGCCCAAAGGTGCATTCAAGCGTGGCAAACCTTTGCGGGTTCAGCGCATCAAGGGGTCATCCTTTTTTGCAAACAAACGGTGTATTGTTGCCTGTCTTTCCGGTCGCTTCGGTTTTTGCCGCATTCAGGGTGACGCGGTATCGGTCGCCTCTGCCGTAAGGGTCTAGGTGAATGTAGGCACGAGACCCGCCGTCATACTTGGCATTCAAAATCTTGTCCGCTGTGCATTTCCACCCGTTTCCGGCATCGACGGTACCGGCCGCGACCGCGCCGGAAAACGCAGATGCAACGGCAAAGGTTATCGCGAACACTTTGTATGTGAATGCTTGGGTCATTCGGGTGTTTCCTTCTTTAATTGATGCAAGAGAGTTCAAGGTCAGAAAAATACCCAATCAGTGTTTTGAGACGGGAAGATTCTGTCAAGAGATCAGGGTTGCGACATGCCGGCCAAGCTGCCCGATCATCGTCAACCATCCAGCAGTACACGGGCAATTGTCAGACCCTTTGACCACCGGAAGTTCAGTGGCGTGGGTGACGACCGGCACCGGCGCGGCGAACGACTGGCATGAACCGTCCTGACCGGCCCTGTGTTTTCCACGTTACTGCGCGCGACGTGGCGTATGCCCATTGTAAATCCTGATGGCATGCAGTGTAGTAAAGCAACCAAAGTCGGGCTGCATACATGAGCTTTACCAATACCAAAGACCGGTTTTTCGAGGCCTACGACACCTTTTCAAAATGGCTTTCGCAACGATCCAAGCCTGTCAGAAAAGCGGTTTATTCGGTTTTTGGTGCGCTGCTGAAACTCGTCTACCTGGTGCCGGGCAGTTCTGTCCGGCAAACTGCCGTTGCCCTGACCGCGCATACGGGGCACCGCTCGCCAAGGCGGTTGTACTGGGAATATGTGCGGCAATTCTTGATGGGATTTGATCGGGCGGAACGCATACGACACGGTTTCGGGGCAGAGATTGACGATACGCTTTCCATTCCGGACCGCGGCAGGATGGAAAAACTTCTAGAGAAAGGTGGCTTTATCCTTGTCTTGCCGCACGCCCACTCGGCGATCCCGATGGCCCGTTGCCTCAACCGCATACATCCCCTTTTGAGCATCGTTCGGGTATCGAAGAACAAGAACCGCGCCGCGGCCCAGTACGAGCTTTACGAAAAGATCGGATGCGCGTTTGTGGATGTCAGAAGCGCTGATCCTGCGACGGTCGCGCGCGCCATTCTGAAAGCCCTTAAACAGGGGCACATAATAGCCGCCATGGTGGACCGAATTGACGAGCCCCCCTCAGACACGGTCAATGCCGCCAGAGATATGGCCGCGGTAACGGCCTTTGGTGAGACGGTAGGTGTGCAGACCTGGCCGGCGCGATACGCCCAGCGAGCGGGTGTGCCGATCGTTCCCGGGACAGTGCTGCAGACAGATGACGAGATGCAGCTGGTTCTGGGCGAGGCTGTCACACCGACAGCGGAAATTGCGTCTACAACCCAGGCATGGATGGGAGAGCTGGAACAGCTTTTGCGGGAATATCCGCAGGAGTGGATTTTCTGGCTGGACAAGCACTGGTCACGTGTCCTTCGTCGCAACCCACCCGCGCGTAACTAGTTCCGCCTGTGTCGGCACGCAAACCGCTTGCCGCGCAAAAGCTGTCGGCAGAATTGCCCGCGACCCTGTCGTTTGTACCGGAAAACCCACGCTGTTGATTTTCGGCGGGCGCTTGCGGTGGCGGAGCGGTCGCCCGTGATATGCCATCGCGGGCCAGCATTGGGCCTTTCGGCAGAAAAGGATCAGGCGGCGATTACGGGGCTTGAGTTGGCTGGCAACAACAGCGAAGGTTCCGGCAGGCGTGGTTCAAAGGGAGGAAAGATCATGGAATTCGGCAGCCTTGTTGCAATGCTTATCATCGGTGCTCTTGCCGGTTGGCTATCGGGCAAAATCATGAAGGGTCGCGGATTTGGATTGCTGGGCAACATCATCGTCGGGATTGTGGGCGCATTTGTTGCGGGCCTGATTTTTCCCGCGCTCGGGTTTTCAGTTGGCGGCGGGGTAATTGCCTCGATTTTCCACGCGACCATCGGTGCTGTTATATTGTTGTTCCTGATCGGGCTTGTGAAACGCGCTTGAGGGACGAAGCAGCGGCGCAAGCCGTACTGACGTAGGTCTGCACCGAGCCCGAAGCGGCCGGACCGGAATTATATGGTTCGCTGCTGCAGCAATCGGGTTGTCCAGACCGTACGGAGAATTGCGCCGCAACGCAGGCACAAGAACGGCCATTCGCTATCGACGTCACGAAACCTGTACAGCCTGTGACCGAGTTGGAGCACCTCGAAAAACCGTGCAGCACGGTTAAACAGTTTTTGTTGACGCAACGTACGGCTGGCCTAATTCCTCGAACATAGAACGTTTGAGATAAGGCTTGTGGTTGTGCGAGGGATATCTTTTTACAACTTTTATTTGTTTATTTTTGTTGCAGTTTTTTGCTCGTTGCTTGGCCTCCAAACAGCGCAGGCGCAGGGTGTCGCAGGTGTTGACCCGTACACCAACCAGTTAATCGAAAGAGTTCAGGTCAAGATTGTAAGCCCGAGCGATGATGCAGGTTTGAATGCACGGGTAGAAGATAGTGTGCGCACGACGCTCGCTCTGTTCCCCGGTCAGCGATTTTCTCAACAACAACTTGAACTGCGGTTGGCACAAACACGACGAATTCGCGATGTGGGGGACGTTGAATATGACGTCTCTTTTGGTCGTAGGGGGGGCCTAAACATCGCTGTGCAGGTTACGCTGGGCGATACCGCCGAACCCGAAGGGCGCGGGATGTCTTTTGGTGGTAAGTTTCCGACTATTTACGAGAAGGACGGCACCTACCTGCGGTTCAAGTTGGACGTCTTGGGTTTGTATTACGCCAACAACAACGCGTGGTACGGGCGGCCTGATTTGATGCTCAACGGCAACCCGCTGGTCGAAGGGGAACCATCCGGTGAAGGCTTTGATGACTGGTTCGAAGCCTACGTTCATTACGGCATTTATGGAATTACGCCCATCAACGACAACCTTTACGTCTACGGCGGGCTGAGTGCGATCACGGCAGGGTCCGTGGGGCAAGAACTTTTTACAGACAAGACGCGCAGCTATACGGGAATCGAAGATGCCTATGTAGGGCTGGTCGGGGGTGAAACGTCGTCGGAAGGGAACCGGTTGTCCTACAACCTCAGCGTCGGGCGTCAGCGCTTCACGCTCGCCAACGGCTTTCTGATCGCCAACACAGCATCGAACGGGAGCAATCGGGCAGCTTTGCAGGCAAACGCACGCTGGTCAGCGGATATGCTAGCGTTGGCTCGCCTGCGCTACAACACCACCATGTTCGAGCTGTTCTATCTCGATCCTGACGAATTGGACGTCGTAGATTCCGAAACAACATATGCGGGTGCAAACCTGGAAATTCAGCCAACGCCCAATCTCGAACTTGGCATCAGCTACGTGACCTCACCCGTCTCTAGCTTCAACTACTTCAGCCCCGTTGGTGGTATTGCAGGCACGCGCGAGGGTCTTGAGGTGTTCGACGCACGCTTCAACTATGCGCCGAACGGCATTGGTGCGCCCGGTGTCTTCTTTGGTGGCGAGTATGCCATGCAGCGCAATCGAAATTTCGACATGGACGCCCGCGCGGGCTGGTTGGAGGTGGGCTACAGTTTTGCCGAGGCAAAGTGGTCGCCGACAGTTAGCTACCGGATTTCAAGCTTCAGCGGTGATGATCCCGATACAGACACCTACGAGCGATGGGACCCCATGTTATCCGGAGGCACGGGTGAACAGTGGGTGCAGGGGGCCAATCACTTCAAGGTTGTCCAAGATAGCAACGTAATTGCCCACCGCGTTCAGGCGCGGTTCCGTCCAAACCCAAAGTTCGAACTGGTGCCACAACTCTGGGCGTTTTACGCAGAAGACAAGAACAACATCGGGGGCAACCCGGCGCTGAGTTTTCTGTCTGATTCAGAATACGGGTATGAGGCAAACATCACGGCCAAGTGGTTTGTGAACCGCAATACCTATGTGCACGGGCATATCGCTTACACATGGCCCGGCGACGGGACCAAGGCAGCATTAGGCGGGGATGCTGAAGACTGGCTGAGTGCCATGCTTTTCGTCAGATACGCGTTTTGAAAAAACAGGGAGACAATTGAATGCACAGAAGAGATATACTGAAAGGGATTGGTGGGGCGGCAACCGCGACGGCGGTTTCGGCAAATGTGGGAGACGCGCGCGCAGATACCGAGGCGTCTTTTCCCGATGCTGGCGACTACGCAGAAGCATGGGCCCCGACGGACCCTGAAATCCCTCAAAGGCGGAATGTTTCGCCTTTGCCTGATGATTACTTCACACCGGGCCGCTTTGAGGGCAGGACAGTTATTGTGACCGGCTGTGCGCGTGGCATGGGGCGCGGGGCAGCATGGCGGTTGGCCCGCGAAGGGGCAAATGTCGTGGGCGTCGACTGGCTGGAGGAGCAAGGCCGTCAGACCATGGAAGAGATCGCAGCGGAAGGCCTGTCGACGCGTTTTCTCGCAGGGGACGTGGGAACAGATGAGACTTGCGAACAGATGGTGCGCCTCGCCGTTGAAGAGTTCGGCGGTATAGATGCAGCACTCAACAACGCGGGCGTCATGGATGGTGTGTTCTCGGGCGAACCGATAGACTATGAAGCGCAAAAAGATCTGATTTTCGCGCCGATACATGAAGCCAATGAGGAATACTGGGACAACGTTTTCCGCACCAACGTGAAAGGCGTTTTCTTCTCGATGCGCCATGAATTGCGGCAACTGATTGCACAGTCGCGTGGCGGGTCAATTCTGAATGTGGGGTCTATTGCCGGCCTCACGGGGCTTGCCGGAAACCCTGCTTATGTCGCTTCCAAGCATGCCGTGAACGGCATGACCAAGAATGCGGCTGTGGACTATGCGCCTTATGGCATTCGCGTGAATTCGGTCAACATGGCGGCAACCGATACCCCCATGGTGGAACGCGCCGGTGCGCTGGTCGCCGCCCAGTATGCATCAGGCAAGCCAAACACTGGAATGGGTCGGTTGAAAACCCAAAGCATACTTGCATATGCCGATCAGAACAGCCGCTCTGCGGCAGTGTCGGAGCAAGTATCAATGATGTGCTACTTGCTATCTACCGAGGCTGGGAACATGACCGGCGCCACCTACTCGACCGACGGTGGCTGGACGGCGTTTTAACGCGTTGCGGAGATGTCAGATATTCAACTTCAGGAGTTACGTACGTGATCCGAAGAGACCTTTTGAAAACATTTGGAATTGCAGCTGCCAGTGGCGCATCAGGATTGACTTTGACCAAAGCCGAAGCGCAGGAGCTTAATCAGGCGCTTGGTCTGGCCCTGAAAGACTTTGCGTATCCATGGGACACCCAAGACCCCGACGTGCCGGGCCGAATGAATATCGCGCGTGTACCGGATGACTATTTCATGCCGGGACGATTTGCAGGCAAGAACGTGATTGTCACCGGATCAGCCCGTGGCATGGGGGCGGACGCCGCCCGGCGGCTGGCGCGTGAGGGCGCGAATGTGGTGGGTGTTGATATCCTTGAAGAGTTAGGGGAAGCGACCGCAGAGTCCATCCGGGCGGAAGGGCTCAGCATGGTTTTTGTACCCGGCGACATCTCGCAGGATAGCGTCTGCGAAGAGATGGTGCGCCGGTGCGTGTCCGAATTTGGCAGTCTCGACGCGGCGATCAACAACGCAGGGGTGATGGATGCGCTGCGCCCTGATGAACCGATTGACTACGTCAATCAGCGTGACCGTTTGATGGCCCGCATCGACGCGGCAGGCGATGATTACTGGCACCGTGTGATGGAGGTGAATGTCACCGGCACCTTTTATTCCATGCGCCATGAGTTGCGGCAGATGATGGCGCAGGGGACCGGTGGATCGATCGTCAACATTGCGTCTGTTGCGGGAATTCGGGGGTTTGGGGGCGTGCCGCCCTACGTCGCCTCAAAGCACGCGGTGCAGGGTCTGACCAAGAACGCGGCAATTGACTATGCACCCTTCGGTATCCGCGTCAATTCGACAGGCATGGGTACAACAATTACCCCAATGTTCGAGCGTGCCTTTGAAATCATCCGTCAACGGCTTGGCACAGGTTTCAAGGACACTGGCATATCGCTCGCTAAGATACAGAGTTTGCTGCAATACAGTGATCAGGAGAACAGAGGCTCCACGCCGGCAGAACAGGTCGCAATCATGTTGTTTTTGCTGTCGCCCGAAGCGTCCAACGTCACTGGCGCGACCTATAACACCGATGGCGGCTATACGGTGTTCTAAAATGGTGTGGCTTGGAACGATGCTTAACATCCTTTGGCATCGGTCGTTTTGGACGGCAGCTTGTGGGAACACTTGCTGCGCGCTCAAAGCAGCCTCAAATTTGGGGGCGCCGAAAGATGGCGGGTTTCCTTGAATTAGCGACAGGCAGAAGCGGCCGCGAAACAGTCACTCGCACTGTCAGCGACGAACGGCTGCTTTCATCTGCGTCCGGTCCAGCGCCGCGAACGGGTTTTCTTGACGGTTGCCGCTGGCTGAAACCTTCGACCGTGTTGCAGGTGTGAGGCTACTCTGGCTTTAGCAATCGAACAGGAAATCGAACCTACTCGGATTGCTCATCGACGGGCGGGCATTAACGAAACGTGCGGTCGAACAGGCCTCTTTTGCCTGTTCGATCATCCGTTTTGTCGGATAGGGTGATCGACCGTGCTTCGTCGGCCCAACAACTATCACCTCATCGCCCCTAAGCACCACTTCGCCAGAGGTGTTTTGGGTGACAGGTGTACAAGCCGCGAGCAGGCACAAGCAAATTACGAGTAGATTAATAGATTTCATGTCAGCTCTCCACCTGATCAAAGTTATACATCTCACTATCTTAGCAGGGTCGCAGAGAACCAGCCGAAAATGAAAAGATAGCGATGACTGAGAGCACGGCAGCTTTGTCCGCGCAACGGATATCGGCGCAATGTGTAGCGAAAGTCCCTTCCGAGCCCAAAGGAGCCGGATTGTCATCGTCTCTTTCGCTGACGCAGCAAATCTGTCGTCGTGATTGATATGGCCCCACGCTGTAATGCAGCTACGAAAGAGATCATGCTTAGTTGACGCAGCGAAGTCTGGAGGCGTTATGACAACGTTGCCTTTCTGTGTAATTGCCACGGCGGCCGCGTTGCGGATTGGTTCGACAATGTTCTGTTCGTAACATTGATCAGAATGTAGCCGGGGGAACTGGCAAAATCTTGCCAACAATTTGCAGGCCTCTTTTCATTTCCAAACAGATCCGCATAAAGGCCGCTGTACTTTAAAAAGGCAGTGAAGCTTCTTGCAGGGCATCATCAGCACAGCGGACATGATTTGGCGGCACTTGCCCGCTCCCAAGCGAGCGGTCATAGCCTTGGGGCTTATCAGCTTTGTTTCTGCTTGCGGCCAAGATCCGGAATATACCAAGCTGCATCCGGAACGTCAGGCTTTTGCGTTGCTTGAGGTCGACAAAAAGCACGCGCGCGGGCAACGGGTATGGTGCGTTCCTTACGCACGAAATCTTAGCGGCATTAAAATTCGAGGCAATGCCAAGGACTGGTGGCGTAAGGCGCACAATGTTTATGAGCGCGGCTCAGAACCGGTTGTTGGGTCTGTTATGTCGTTCCGCGCGACGAGTGGGATGTCTCTGGGTCACGTCGCCGTTGTGTCTGATATTGTCAGCGACCGGGAAGTCGTGTTGAACCATGCCAACTGGAACCGCAATCAGGTCTCCTTGAAAATGGGTGTCAGAGACATTTCCAAAAACAACGATTGGACGCTTGTCCGCGTCGAAAGCCAACCTGGTCAGTACGGCAAACCCTACCCGGTGAACGGGTTCATATACCCGAAGGTTGGCGGGTAGGATTTCAAAGCCACTCTCGTATTTACTGTGAGCCTACGGAGCGCCCCACTGGCTCTGTTTGCTTTGTTGGCGAAGCGCAGATGTTATCAGGCAAATCAATAACTTTCAGGTCACGGCTGAATGCAGTCACTCAGAACCAGAACTTTGAATTTTGGGCCGTGTATGGGTGCTTGCGCGAAACAGCCGACAGTCGCCAAACTTTGGCGAAGGACCGTTCCGCGCCCAAAGCCGACGAAAAAGCTTCGTGCGACAGCTATTGTTTTCCTTAAACCCCTTCCCATATCCGGGTCTCGGGGAACCTCAAGCTTGTCGAAACAGGAACAGACCAATGAAAAAATATTGCCGCAACTTCGGTATCATCTCGATTGCGATCGCTATCCTGTTTTGGTTGGCAGAAACGACGTTCTACGGGGACGTTGATGCAAACGGTGTAGTGCAAGAAAGCCTGTTTCTGCCGCTCACTTACGTCATCGCTATTTTGGGCTTGGTGTCGATTGCCGCTTCATTGTTCATCAAATCACGCGGATAGGCTTATTGGCAGCCTTTTCCGCAACGGAGACATCTGCCGCTTTTTGACGACCGTCTGGTGATGATGAAAGCGGCCATTCAAAGGCAAAACTTCGAATTCCCAGTCGTGAACGGCTGCTCAACGCCACATGGCCGACAGCCGCCAAAACTTGGTGAATGACCGCGTTGAGCCCATTTTGTGGGTCCGATTTTCCCGCTCCTGCGCTCGCAGCGTTGATAATGCTGCGTTAGCTTAAAATTTGTGCTGCCGCGCAGGAGGAAAACCCGCCATTCGTGCGGAGTGCAGCAAGGAACTAAGCTATTTAGGTAGGCTGCAGTGCATGCGTATCCATTGCGGCTTTGAGTGACTATGTATGCTAGGCTAAGTTCTCGCCTTGTTCATTGTTTGGCCGTTCGTTTGCGTCCACAGCCTTACGAAACCTATTTCGTTCCCGGAAATTAAAAACTGGCCAAATCACATAGTCGGTCAGTTCGCTGGCAATCATCCGCTCTTTGTACGAGTGTTTGTGAATTACAAACGGTAACAGTGGCTGATCGCGTGGGCAAATGGTTGAATAAAGTTCAAACCAATCTTCATTCAGTGCATCCGTGAGGTGGTCCCCCATTTTCTGGATCATCATAGTGTTTACATAGAGCGGAAGACCACGTGGAAACTTCGAGCGGCGGAACATTTTTCTCGTTGCCACAAATTGTTCGACATCGATGTACTTTCGCGCATGTGTGGTTCGAAGCTCTTTGTAAGCATCGCGTTTCGATTTATGGGCAAAGAGATAACGACCGGGTTCACATTCTCCGAACTGGCTTTCCACATCCTCAACGATTTTTTCAGGTGGAACTTCCAAGGTCGCGCGATTGTCGACATAAATTGCCCATTCCACGTTCTCGGGTAGGAATTTGTGCGGGCACAGCTTTGGCGCCCGCGACCCCAACTTTGGAGACGCAAGATGGATTTTTTCAACTGTGACGTCGAGCGGGGCGACCCACTTCTCGACGTCGTCTTGATCGGTAAAAATGAACCGCCGCGAATTTGTCTCGATTGCCAGACAATTTGAGTTGAACGGCTCGTGGCGGCCAAAATAACACGAATAAACTGCGATAGTCATCCAGACTAGCCAAAGCGCTTGAATACGATAGTACGGATTGGAAAACGCTTGTGTTTTCCGCCATCCAAAACATCGACGACGGAGCCCACATCAGAACATGTCCTATTCAGTAAGTCGACCAAACCATCCTCGGAGATTCCAAACGCGTCAAGAATGTCCACCCTTTTGGGGTTATAGTTCCAGCCGTGATCGACCAGCATATATCCAGACGGAGCAAGGCATGACGCCCAATTCGTAAAGAGCTTTTCTGGATCATACGTGTGATCCCAGGAATTCGAGTAGACGAAAGCAAAGTATTGGTCCCACTCCTGCTTCTTCTCATGAAAATCCCATTGAATGGTATTGGGAAATTCGTTGGCTGTGTCTGAAATTTCGGTCCCAAGAACATCTGGTTCGCCATTTAGGTTCTTGGTAAACCAAAGTTGTTCGTTTCCCCGGCGAGTGCCATGGCATACTCCGTTCCCAATTTTACCCTCATAGTTGTCATTCAGGAAATCCGCCAAAATCTTGATGTGATCTTCACCAACCCACTGGTTTTCGATCTTGGCCTTGTTGCCAAGGGTTTGGACATTTTTGTACTTCTCATATGAAAACTCGCCGTCCACTTTGTAGGTGGCAAGCTTATATCCATCTTTTTCCACAAACTCGTTTGGTTGCGTCGCTTGGTTTGCTTGCCTCAACAAAATCCTGTGTTCTCTAGAATTTTTCATTATTGCCTCATCGTTCGATTGTTGCCACTTCTCTAACAAAAGGGCTTGAATCTGTCACTAGATGGCGCGCGAGTCACAACGCCTGAGTGGTACAATGGATGTAAAGGCTTTTAAGTTGACGGAAGTCGAAGCAGCTGAAGCTTGGTTGGAAGATTAAGGGCGGCTAAGTCCGCATATCGGTCATTTCAGCATATGGTTTCGAATGACCGCTTCTGCCGTTTGCAGAGGCAGAAGGCTGGGCTTTTAGGTAATTTTCGGCTTCTGCCTTTGTCTTCCGGCGTACGTTCAGATTTCAAATGCAAGTGTGTAAACAATTAACTTCACGATTTGCCGCTATCCCCGCGGACCGAAGTTAAGTCCGGCCATGTGCCACCGATCGGTTAGCCTGTGTTGCGCCGTCTTTGGGGGGTCTCAGTTGGTCGCTGCGACACGAGCGCGTTTGGGGCGCTGCACAAGAAACAACCCGAGTACACAAACCCGTAACGTCATGACAGGATAAGACAAAGCGTGGTGTGAACGTTTGCGGGCAACGCATGCCAGTCGACCCCAGCAATACCAAGGACCGTTTTCAAGGGTCACGTGGATTTCGGGGAAAGCATTTCTTGTGATCGGGTCAAGCCCGAACCGGTCAAGCTTTCCCATCTTTTTAGTTACACAACATTGGTTTAAGTCACTGGACGATGATCCACGTTCTCACGCACAACATTCTTCCGATTTTCTCCATGATGGCGCTCGGCTTTTTGCTGGGGCGTCTTGGCAAAGTAACCCATGCTGAGGCATCTGCGGTCAACCGTGTTGCTTTTCTCGTTTTGCAGCCAGCACTGATATTCCCTTTAATAAACGGGTTGGAGTGGAGTGAATTTCGCGCCGGGGCGATTGCACTTTATGCAATCTGCCAGACTGTCGTGTTCACGTCGACTTACCTGATTTGTCGGCACGTGCTGCGTCGTGATGCGGTGGAAGCGTGGTTGTTGGGCATGGCGACGGTGTTCGTGAACACGTTGCTTTATATCTGGCCGATTTCATTCCTGATTTACGGTGAAGCCGCGGCTTTGCCGATTACTGGTATTCTGGCTTGGGATACAGCCTTCACATTTCTGTTTTTCATTATCACAACCGAGCTGATCGCCAATCGGCAAGCCTCGACGGGGCAGTCGTTGCGGCGCATCGGGACGAACCCTGTTTTGATCGCTATTGCAATGGGTGCTGCAAGCAATGCTGCGAATTTTGATGTTCCGCAACCGATCCTGACAGCACTGGATTTCGCCGGTGCCGGCGCAGCCCCCCTGACATTATTCGCACTGGGTGTCATCCTGTCCGGCCACGCGCTGAAACTGACGCCGACCATCGCGAGCGTCTCCGCTCTGAAACTGGTGGCGTTTCCGGCTTTGGTTTGGCTGGTCCTGCAGTCTGGAGAACGCCCGCCAGCTTGGAATACCTTGTTGGTGCTGACTGCTGCCGGACCGTCTGGCGCGATGGCATTTGCATTGGCACTGCTAAACGGCGTTCGCACCGATCAGATTGCCCCGGTTGTGATCTGGACCTCCGTGCTGTCGCTTGCTTCGCTCGCCTGGCTTGCTTAGGACGGTTTTTTTTGGGGGGCGGCGTCGCCGCAACGTTATCCAATTTTCGACGTGGCAGTTCACGGTCGTGCACACGACTTTGAATGGTCGTGGACCTGACGCATATGGCCCCGTTCTTGAATGGGCTGAATCGTCCGCCGTGCAGGCAATCCATGAAAATGCTAATGCCTGAATACCCGATTTTTCGCCAACGGATAGCCAATTTGCCTCCTTATGGGATATGCCGTTACGGGCAAGGTGCAACAAACTATCAAACTTTAAGGGAAACTATATGAAAACCACGATACTGGGAGGGATTCTGTTTTTGGTTCCTTTGGTGGTCCTATCGATCCTGATCGCCAAAGCATTCCAAATCAGCATGTTAATTGCCGGGCCGATCGACAAAATTATCCCGATTGAAAGAGTGGCAGGCGTTGCTTTTGTCAACCTGTTGGCGATCGCATTGATCTTGCTGGTTTGCTATGGTGTCGGGCTGGCCGTGAGGAAGGGTGTTCTTGGGTCGCGAATGGAACGGCTGGACGGTATCCTGATCGAAGTCATTCCTGGGTACGTGGTCGCAAAAGGGTTGATTGGCAGCGTCGCAAAAGAGGATGACGTTTCGGAGATGCTGACCCCGGTCATTGTGAGTTTCGATGATTGCGACCAGATAGCGTTTGAAGTCGAACATGACGATACGCGTTCCGTGCTGTTTCTTCCCGGATCTCCCTCTGTATGGTCAGGGACCACGATCGTTGCAGACAGAAAAAGAGTTCGAGCTTTGAACGTACCTATGCATCGCGCTGTCAAAATGGTGCGACTTCAGGGGCGCGGCTCGATTGAAACGATACCCTTGCAGGCGTCCGAGTAGTTTGAATTCTCGGGGCCAAGTCCAACGATGTCCGAAGCGTGCCCCGGCGCGCCGCTATAAAGCGCGACCCCGCATGGAACGGCCGTTTGCGTGCACCTGCGACATTGGTCGTGGTCGCAGCAAGCGTCCTTTGCTGGTGCATAGCAGCCGATTAATAAAACCGGCCCCATGCCTGCACCGAACCCTGAGTATGTAATATATTTCTGAAATTGAACTTCCGGTATGATGCAGGAAGCAGTCGTTGATGCGCCTTGGCCACGACATCCATTGGCCAGTCACAAATTGCCGCTCCGAATGCTCCGAAGCGACAATTTGAGGGGACCGAGCTTCGTGAACGTCAGTTCACGACCTGCGTGACAGGTGTGATCTTGCCGATGGGTGCTCCGGCCAAAGCGCCGTGCTCGCGCAGTGTATCCGGATTGTCGGCGCGATAGACGCAATAGGTGCCTTCTCCGGTCAGGTAGGAATGGTCCCATTCGATTACATCGCCCAGCTTGGCCATAGCGGCAATCGACCCTTTGGAGATCTTCTTTTTCTTGTCCAGCTCGAAGAACCCGACACCGGGAATGGGGCGCTCGATGACAAAGACCTGATGGTCCTCGCGTGGCGATTCACCCGCAGGCTGACCACCGCCGACCGTTGGAGAATTTATAAACAGCACTTCCGAAACTTTTTCCGCTGTGTTGGACGTGCCTTGCAAAATGCTGCGGATTGCCTCCTCGTTCTTTGCCGACAGCACGACATAGCTGTCCGCACCGGCAGAGAGCGTTTCGTCGATAGCCACGCCCTCCTGCTGCAACACGTCGGCGGCGGGCGCCTCGAACGGAGCGTCAAGTTCGACCACATATTGCCCGGCCATGGCGGCTGTTGTGGTGGTAGGAACGGCGATCAGTCCTGCGTAAATGAATGAATGTTTGAACATGGGTGCCTCCCAGCTTGAGTTTAATGTGTTGCGGCTTTCATGGCTATTGTGCTGAAAACCAGGTAAACTTGTGCCCGTGAACGACCTGAAATGTCCTGAATGAAGTCCGAAATCGGCCCGAAATCCGGAATTCTGCAAATCGGCGCGGCCCGATACGACCGCGCCACCGATACACTGACGGCAGCGGACGGATCCCCGATACATTTGCGCAGACAATCTGCACAAGTTCTTGCTGTTTTGGCGGCGCACCACGGTGATGTGGTCAACCGCGAGGACTTGATCGAGGCGGTGTGGAAAGGCATCGCAACCACGGACGATTCCCTGATCCAATGCATCAGCGACATACGTCGCGCGCTTGGCAAGGATGCCGTCGAAACCTTCCCCAAGATCGGATACCGTCTGGCCGCACAGGTGGACCATGCGGCAAAACCGGAAGCGGTCGTCAAACCATTCCCTCGCCGCGTGTACTCACTCGTTGCAATTTCAGCCGCCTTGATCCTTGCATTCGGTATCGGCATCCAGCAGGTCCACAGGCCAGCAGACTTTACCGAGGACATGAGGGAAATAACGCCGCCGCGCATCGTGCCGGATAAAACCTTGGCCGTCCTGCCTTTCCTCAATCTTGGCGGCGGCGAGGACGAGCGCTTTTTCGGTGACGGGCTCAGCGAAGATCTGACAACCGACCTGTCCAAGGTCCCGGACCTGACCGTCATCGCCTATGCGTCCAGTGGCGACTTTCCAAGGGCGGAAGCGGGATTCAAAGACATTGCTGATGATTTGGGCGTGCGCTACCTCGTGCGCGGAACCGTGCGCCATCTGGGCGAGCGGGTACGCATTAATGTGTCTCTCATTGATCCGGTCGAAGGCGTCAATATTTAGGCTGAGCGGTTCGACCGGCTCAGGCAGGACCCGTTCGATGTGCAGGAGGACGTCACTCGCGCCATCGTCGACGCGCTTTCCCTGTCGCTCGAGGCCGAATCCGCTCCGCTGCGTGTTGCGCCGGATGCCTATTTCATGCTGCTGCGCGGGCTGGAGCCGCTGCGCGAGAATACCGCCGTTGGCAACCGCCAAGCGCGCGAGTATTTCGCCCGTGCGCTCGAACTGGAACCGAACTATGCGCGCGCGCACGCCTATATCGCTGTCGCATACGGTCGAGACACGATGTTCGACTATTCCGGCGCGGCTGGCAGGCAATCTGTGCAGAAAGGATTGGAAGCCGCGATCACCGCGATACAACTCGATCCGGACCTGCCGAATGCCTATTTCGCGCTGGCTGTCCTTAACCTCGCGATAGGAGAACATGACAAGGCGCTAGCGGCAGCGCGCCACTCGATACGCCTCAACCGAAATTTTGCAGATGGCTATGCCATTCTGTCAGAGGCCGGAGTCTACGGCGGCGACCTCGATGAAGCGCTGGCCGCTATCCAGCACGCCAAGCGCCTGCATCCGCACCACCCCGCCAGTTATGACTGGATCGAGGGCCATGTGCATTTCCAGCGGGGCGATCCTGCCTCTGCGCGCCCCTTTTTGGAAGCAACCGTAGAAGTGACCCCCGGATTCCTCCCTGCCTATGCCACCTTGGCGGCGGCCTATGCCGAATTGGGAGAATTGGAGCGTGCTGAATCAGTTATTGCAGCATTGAAACTGATCGCCCCTGAATTTTCGACCGAAAGGATATTGGACGCGACACCTTATGCGGCAGAGGTGCGTTTCAGTCGGTTTATCGAGGCGCTGGAAAAAATTTCAGCAGAATGACGGGCTGAAAATGCGGTTGGTGACCTTCGAAGCTATCGTGGGCCGAACAGCAATGACGTAAACGCGAAGACGCCGCCCTTCAAATCAATGAGCCCTTCGCCGGGAACGATGCCAGCGGTGCCGTCTTTGTACCTTTCATCAGGTTTGGCGCGATCATCACGTCCAGTCAGAGCATGCCGCTTTGCGAAGCTGGTACATTCAATGACTCCGGTTGCGGCATCTGCGCCTGACCGCCCGAGCCGCAGTTCAGCCAAATATCGCCGCTACGGTCCATCTTATGGTTTTATCTAACAAAATTTGGTTAACCTTTCTCGGCGGGTCCTGTCTCTACTTCGGGACCTGCGCTTTATTCGGGTATTTTCCGGGAGAAAGCATCGGCGTCGTGGTGTTTGCACAATTGGCCGAAAGGTTCGGTGCTGTCGAAACGGGCCTGGGCACTCAACTGGTCGGCCTGATCTTGACCATCTGGAGTCTCTTGCCGAGCTATGGGGGCGCCCATGACGGCAGTCTCGGCTGCGACAGTGGGGGAGATGGCGGCGACTGATCGCGGCTCAGCTGTTTGGTTCGATCCGCAAAAACCGGCGAGCAGTTGCTTTGTCCGCACAACGGACATAGGCGCGACGTTTGGTGAAAATCCGCTCCGAGCCTAGGGCGGTCATACTTGAACGGTGCCTATCTGGCAGGAAAAAGTGAAACCCGCCGTATCGGCGACTGCCTACCGAGCAGTGGCTTTCTTCCAAAGCTGGTCAAAAACAGCTAACCCAGAAGGAACGTCCTTTACAACGCCATCGACGTCCAATGCGGAAATGACATCTTGATCTTCGTTTGTTATCTGACCGCTAAGGACAATTGCAGCCCAAGGATTGCTTATCCGAATAGCTACTACTAACCGAGCAAGAGCAGCCGCGGAATGCGCACCTGCGGCTGACAAACCAATAATTTGACATCTGCTCTTGGCAATTTCTGTAATCAGTTCATCATGGCTTTTCCCGACAATCGTTTCGATGTCCCAGCCTTCCTGACCGAACAAATCCGCAGCCATGCGAACGCCCAAGTTGTGGGTCTCGCCAGGAACAGAAGCGAACACCGCCGACTTGATCTCCACAAGCTTTGTGGGGACGAAAAGATAGCTCATTCCCCTCATAATCGCGTAGATACGGCTGGTGCCGATCGCCACTTCGTAAAAGGAAGCATCATCACTTTCCCACCACTCGCCCAGAATACCAGCAGCTTCTGCAAGGTAATTCAGGTAAATAGATTCTGGCGAAGCGCCATCGTCATACACGCTTTCAATTATTTTTTCGGCCTCTTTGTCGTCATCGGCAATGAGGGCGTAGCAAAGTCTTTCGACTTTATGGCGCGGCGGTATGTCCACGGCCGTGGCGTTCCGCAAGGGGTGCGCTTGGACGCGGGCCAGCACTTCTTGAATAATGTCTTCCACATCGCTTTCGGGTAGTTTCGACTTCAGCGTACGCACGCGCGATTCAGATCTTTGATACACATCCAAAACGGTGCAACGGAATGTTGTCCAGAACAGGCACTTGCCCCCCTTGCCTGAGTACAAAATTGGTAGCTGATAGATTCCGACGAACCCTTACTCTAAGACCGATCGGTTCAGGGTGTCAATTTTGATTTACAGTTAAGCAGGTCACTGGCGCTGTTCGGATCGGCAAGTCCTTTGGTTGCTTTCAACGAATATAAAAATACTACTTCATTGAACAGGACGTCCGAACACCTGTAGATCAGAAGCGCAGATCGTGCCTCCGTGCCAGGCTGCGGTGAACGACGGCATCGCCCGCAACTCAGTCATTGAAGTTCCATGCAGCGAATGTCTGGTCATGGTGAAAGCGGCTATTAAAGGCCAAAGTATCGAATTTCCATTCGCGAACGGCTGCTTAACGCGAAACAGCCGACAGCCGTCAAAGCTTGGTAAATGACTGCTCCGCGCCCATATCTGCCGGCTTGAAAATGGTGTAGAAGGCGGGAAGACCAGCTTGCTTCGCAAGTCTTCTTTAAGTTCATAAATCACGTATTTTTGTTAAGGTAAGATTTTCAATTCTCTGCGTCAGAGGGAAGCAGAAACCAATATGTCCCGCCGTTTTGCATTTATTCAAGCCGCTGATATTGCCGACTACTCTTTAATGATGGCTCAGGACGAAAGCGCCACGATTGCTCTTGTTCATGAACTTCGGGATCGGTTGCTAGAGCCTGTTGTGGAACGTTATGAGGGCGAGGTCTTGAAGCGGATGGGCGACGGTTGGATCATAGCCTATCCGTCTGTCACCGCCAGTGTGCTCGCGGCTTTGGAAATTCAGAACGGACTTGCAGAACACCCGAAAACCCGGCTGCGGATTGGCATCCATATGGGTGATATCGTCCGCGACGAAGCTGACGTCTACGGAACTGGTGTGAACATTGCTTGCCGGTTGCAGACAGAAGCGCCGCCCGGTGGGGTTTTGATATCGGCCGACGTGTACAATCAGCTTTCAGAAAAGCAGTGTCAGGGCTTTTCGGATGCCGGGACATTCAAACTCAAAAATATTCCGCGCCCCTTTCAGTGCTTCCAGTGGCGGCCCGAAAAACTGTTTGTCGGCAGCCGGTCGGACGAGGTTCCGATGATCGGGGTAGAGAAACTAGTCGCCGCTCCCGCCACAGAAGAAAATGCGGCTGCTGCAGAAGATTTACACGAACAGATCGTTCACGGCTTATCCCGTCGTACCGGCATCAAAGTGCGTGACATGTCCGTCGGATCAACTGACAAGACCACCTATACGCTACGGGGCAGATTTCGCGCATCCGGCTCGCGGGCGCGCGTTAATCTCTCGCTCATACTGCGCGACGACGCATCAACGGTCTGGGCTGATGTTTTCGAAGGAGATGCCACTGATCTCTTTAGTTTTTGCGACGATGTGTCTGCGCAGGTCGATGCAAAGCTGCGCCTCTTTGTCAATTCGCTGGACAATAATCGAATTGGCGAAATTCCGGACGAAAACCTGAGTGTTTCGGAGTTGCGCACAAGGGCCGCTGGCCTGTTTTACGAATGTACGATCCCCGATCTGGAACGCTGCATCTCGGTCATGGACCGCGCGCGGCGTTTGAACCCCAGAGATGGAATGAGCCTGAGCATGTGGGCCATAGGTGTCGTGATGCGTTACAAACTCCGGTTTGAGACAATCGAAGGTGACAAGCTCGCCGAATTGATAGCCGCACACGACCTTGCTGTTGAGTTAATGCCGCAAAGTGACTTTGTATTTTTCACCAGATGTCTGTTTCGCAGCATCACTGATCGCGATCCGGAGAAGGTTATGTCGGATGCGAAACGCTGCTATGACCTGAGCCCGAATTATCCCCAAGCGCATATCGGCCTTGGGTATGCCTACATACTTGTGGAAGATTTCGAGAAAGCCGCAGCAGCCATGAGCAAGGGTACAGAGTTGAGGAACAATCCCTATTGGGCCTACCGCCGCCTGCATATGGCCGTCGCTCAGTTTTGCGGCGAGGATTTTGAAGGCACAATCTCAACATTGAAAGAGATGATTGATCTAAAGCCGAGTGTGCGCGGTTTCAGAAAGTTACTCGTCCTTGCGCTCAAGGCCCTCGGTCGGGATGCGGAAGCACAAACGGAAGATCAGGCCGCTGCGCTCTTGGATGATGGGGAGAACTTTTTTGTTCAGGAACCAACCGTGCCTGACAGCCACTTATGGCTACGTGAAGCACTTGCTCCGGGTTCTGGCCCGTTACTAGATTTTGGGAATGACAACTTCGTCCGCAACTGAGACACCGCGTTCAAGCGCTGCGAATGTCCGGTCTGACCGGCTCTGTCGGTTTTAGCAATGTCCGCTTCGGGGCAGGGACCGGTCATTCAATCAAAACTGTCAGATGCCGGGTCAGAGCTTGAAGCGGAATTGCTGTTGGTACCTAGTTTCGCGAGCGCCGCGCATTTTTCGCCAAGGCAGCCAGCCGCGCTGCCTGCACAAAGTGGTTACTCATTCTGAGCGCAGCCAACTTGGAGGCAACGATAGCTGCGAGCGCCTGACCCGCTCCCGGCCGACCGGGCCAAGGTCAAAGCCGGAAGAATACATTCAATGACCTTGCACAAATCCAGTATTTTGCAATTACTTGTTCCAACGCACAGTAACGAGAGCTGAAACCGTGGTTTCGGTGAAAGTTGGGGGTCGGTTTTGGGAATATGGTCTAAGCCTTCGGCTATTGCCTTGATCTTGGCATCTTTTGTCTTGTCGAAGCCGCTGCCCACAGCCGCTTATGAACCGGAAACCGTGACCTTCGTAACGCATTCTAGCCCCGGCGGTGGAAGCGACGTTCTGCTCAGAGAGCTTGCGCGCTTTCTTGAGCCACAGTTGAACGTCAGTATTGTCGTCGAGAATGTGCGTGGTGGATCCGGTGCGGCGGCAATGGCAGATGTGGCGCAATCCGCGCCGGACGGGAGCCGGTTTTATGCGACGACGCCCACCTTTGTGTTTACGTCACTGCTGTCCAACCCTCAATTCACCTACGCGGACCTGTTGCCGGTGGCCAATCTGTTTGCTGACCCGTCATTCATTTATACTGCAGCGGACAGCGACTTCTCAGACTTGGCAGATGTTATCGAATTTGCGAGACAGAACAGAGGCATCTGGGGCGCGTCAAATCCAGCATCGTCGGAACGGCAGGCTTTGGAAAAGCTCAAAGCGGCTGCGAAAGTGGATGCCAGCATCGTCACACATGATGGTGGCGGAGCGCTCCTGATCAATGTTTTGAACAGCACACTGCACATTGGCGTTGGGGAAATACAAGAAATACAATCACAACTCTTGTCCGGCGATCTGCGCCTTCTCGCGACACTATCTGAAGAAAGAGTGGCGGCTTTTCCCGATGTCCCGACCGTTACCGAATTCGGCTATTCTGTCTCTTTTCGAAAGTTCAGAGGTATTGCCGGCCCGAAAGGACTGCCCCAAGACGTGCTTGATTACTGGCAGAAGGCGTTCAAGGAATTGCTCGATACCCCCGCGTTCCAAGACGCCTATGAAAGCAAGAGCCTTGAACCCTATTTCATGGGGACGGAAGACTACAAAGTGTTCATCTCGGACTTTGCTTTGGAAGCACGTACATTCCTGATCGACTCCGGGTTGACCCAGTAGTGCGCGATTGGAAGGGGAGGTGTACGACATGAGATACCTTCGCAATCCTGACCTGAGATGCGCCGCCATTGTTTTGATCTTTGCCGGCATCGTGTTGGTCGATTTGGCCAAAATGAACCGGACAGCCCTCGATGATACGATCGGTGCGTCGGGTGTGCCTGGGGCTTATGCTGTCGTTCTCCTGCTTCTGGGGGGTTTATTGGCTGTCCGGTCGTTGATGGTACAAATGGCGCACAAAGACGTGGCGACACGCGCACCGACATTGCGGCCAGCCTTTGCTTTGCTTCTGATCGGCGTGGTGTTTTTGGCTATTGTTCCATGGGTCGGATACCTGCTTGGCGTGTTCTTTGCCATGATGTCGGTGCTTTATCTGCAGTGGCGAGGCCCGCAGAGCACACGCGCTTTTCTTGCGATGCTTTGTTTCAGTCTGATTGGCGCTGTATTCTTTGTATTGGTCTTTAATGTCTTGCTGGGCACGTCGGTTCCCGGCGGTCTTTTTGGGGTTCTGGACCCTTTTCCGACGTGATGATTATTCGGTAAAAATGGGCTGCACTTGGACATATTAAGCGCACTTGTCGCCGCCTACTCGGACGGTTGGTTGTTTGTCTGGGTTCTTGCTGGCGTGGGATGGGGGATATTAGGGGGTGCGCTTCCTGGGATTTCCCCCTCGGTGACAATGGCTCTGTTGTTGCCTGTGACCTACTCTTTCGATCCAGAGCATGCCGTGGTCTTGCTGGCGTCGTCCTATGTCGGCGCTGAATTCGGGGGATCGATCCCTGCCATACTTATCCGAACACCCGGGACAAACGCAGCCGCGGCGACCGTTGCGGACGGTTATCAGATGCGTCTTCAAGGTAAGGCAGATGTCGCTTTGGGAATATCACTCTACTCCGGGTTTTTAGGCAGCCTGCTTGGTGTGTTTATGTTGATACTCCTTGCACAACCGCTGTCTAATCTTGCGCTGCATTTCACGCCGCCGGCGTACTTTGCCCTTGGTTTACTCGGGTTGAGCGCCGTGGTTTCTTTCTCGGGTGCGAGCCTCATCAAGGGCATGGTTTCCGTCTTTTTGGGCTTAACACTGGCCACTGTTGGCACAGACCCGGTATCCGGCAGCCCGAGGCTGACCTTTGGCGCGCCTGAACTGCTGAACGGGTTGGCGCCGGTGACTGTCATGATCGGCGTCTTTGCAATGAGCGAGCTATTGGTTCAGGTCAGTGCATCAGAGCGGTTCGACAGCGAGACGATCAGGTCAAAGGTCCGCATCACGTTTCCCGATCGCACCATGAGGCGCGGGATCTGGCCTGCGCAGTCAATCGGTGGCGTCATAGGAACGATCGAAGGCATTTTGCCCGGGGTCGGGGGCACTGTCGCGTCCTTTATGTCATACAGTGCCGCGCGCTTGTTTTCTCGTAACGCGGGGCAGTTTGGAAAAGGCAGCCCTGAAGGTATCGCCGCACCTGAGACTGCCAACAACACCGTTGCCTCAACAACCCTCATACCCATGCTGTCTTTGGGTATTCCGGGCTCAAATTCGGCTGCAGTTCTTCTGGGCGGGTTTCTTTTGCACGGGCTTGTCCCTGGCCCGATGCTCGCGCAGAGCGCGCCAGAGGTGGTTTACAGTCTTTTTGCCGGTTTGCTGTTTGCTGCCTTCGCCCTTGTGATTTTGGGTGTGATGATGCTGCCAGTCTGTATTCTGATTGTGAACCAACCGCGGGCTTACCTGAATGCTGTCATTTTCGCGCTGATTTTGTCAGGGGTTTATACGATTGGTGGCAGTCTTTTTGACGTCGGCGTCATGCTGGCATCAGGCGCACTAGGATTTTTCATGCGACGACACGGGTTTCCGCTCTTGCCGATGATCCTGGGCCTCATCCTCGGATACCTGATCGAAAGCAACTTTCGCCGGTCCCTTCTGATTTCGGGCAACGATTATTCAATCTTTTGGAACGACAAGATTGCGTTCTGGCTTATTGTCACCTCTGCCGTGTCAATCACGGCGTCACTGGTTGTGAAAAAAGCCTCACCTTCGAAAAGCTGACACAGCGACCAAGATCGGTTTTTTTCGTTTCGGGCATGGTAAACCCTATGCCTCTGGTGACTGTTCACAGGCCGTGGTCACCGAACCGCTACCGTGCAAACCGTTTTTGCGCCAGTATCCTGTAGCGTATTCCCTCGTCTTTTCCTGGAAACTGGACCTGATCTTCTTTGATCGGGGCAGCTTCTACAACTTTGAAACCGGCCTGCTCCAAAGGGCCGGTCAGCTCTGTCCGACTGCGCACGGAATGCACGTTGCGTGTCATCGCAAACTCATAGGCCAATTTGTGGACTGCGCTGGAGCCGAGGTCTGGTAACGGGCTCAAGCTAGCGTAAACAGCGGCGGCTTTATTGGCCAGTTTCTCTGCGTTCTCTTGACCGAACCGTGGCGCGCGGGGCGGTGCTTTGGGCTTTGCTTCGCCAATCAAAAGAAGATGTCCACCTGCACCCAAGTAGCGAAACCAAGCCTGTGCCACTTCAACACGTTCCTGCGCGGGAAAGAAATTCATAAAGCTATGCGCGACGATCAGATCGTAACCTGTTTGCGCGTGAAAACGAATGTCCTCCTGAAAGCATTGAATGGCATGTCCGCGCTGAACCGCATACCATGTGTTTGACGCCAGCGGCGTCTGACACTGGTCGACCACGGTAATGTCGCCCTGCACCCCTACGCGCCCGAAAGCGTCTAGCACGTAAGCGAGAATGCCAGCATCCGCCGCACCGGAAATCAGGACCTTGCGCGCGCCGCGTTCCACGGCGTCCACCAGTCCGGTTGTCAAAGCCGTATGGTCGCGCCCGACCGAGGGGAGAATTGCTGTGTATCGCAGCAAGCACCAGGCCGCATGGTATGGTCGGCACCTCTCACTGCAGCATGCGACAGCGTTTTGTAGCTGCAATGCGGACAACTCTTTCAGCCAGTAGCAGTCGGGCGGCTCAATCCCCGTGTCGCGATGTCTTTTGGCCTCGGGGTGATCATCACCAAGCACCGGCTGTGCACCCTGAAACACCGCAACTGCTTTGTCTGTCCGAATTTTTCATCCATGCATCCATTGGTTTATGCCTGAGCCAAAAATGGCGTGGAATTCAGATTTTGGCCAGAGTATCGTTCAAAGGCTGTATGGATATTGGGGCCGGACCCGCAAATGGCACAAGCGTTCTCGATGTTGGACTACCAAAATGCCATAGCGGACAGCCAATGGCTTGATCCGCAAGAAGTGCTGTCCCGACAGATGACAGATCTGGCCGCGCTTGTCTCTCACGCTTGGCATACTGTGCCTGCCCAGCGAAAAAGGCTATCAGACGCAGGCGTCACCCCGGATGCGCCCATAACGATCGATCAATTTCGAAAGATTGTTCCGGTTACGCGTGCTGACCTGCAGCGACCGGGCCAGCCCTGGGTTTCACAGGCCAGTCCGAAGGATCATGGTGACGTTATCGAGACCAGTACATCAGGTTCAACCGGCCAGCCCCTTGTCGTTTTGGGCACGGTCCGGGACGCCATCTTTAGCAAGGCTTTCGAGCTAAGAGCCGACCTTTGGCATGACCTGGATTTCGAGCATCGCCATGCCATTATTCGCGGCCAGAAAGAAGGAGTTGCGACGTATCCGCAAGGTCTGACGCGAGAGCGTTGGGGCGACACGATGACATATCCGTTTCCAACGGGTCCGCTGTTTGAGCTGTCGGTACACGAGCCGCTCGACAATCAGGCCGCCTGGTTGCAACGGGTGCGGCCGGACTATTTGACGACATACCCAACAAATCTGCGGCATCTGGCCTGGCATTGTTTGAAGCACGACATCAAGGTCCCTTCGCTCCAACACGTCAGGACAACCTCCGAGGCGCTGACCGAAGACACGCGCGAGGCATGCCGCGCGGCCTTTGATGCTGACATTGCCGATGTTTACTCGACTATGGAAGCGGGGGTCGTAGCCATCCAATGTCCCGAGCACGATCATCTTCATGTGCAGTCCGAACGGGTCATCATGGAGGTTCTGCGCGACGATGGCGCGCAAGCGCAGCCGGGCGAAATGGGGCGCGTTGTGATAACATTGCTTCACAACTACGCGCAGCCTGTCATCCGCTACGAGATTGGTGATCTGGCAGAGGTCGGCGCGCCGTGTTCCTGCGGGCGTGGTTTGCCTGTTGTGAAGAATGTGCTGGGTCGCGTGCGCAACATGATGGTTTTGCGTGATGGCAGTAAATTGCGACCAAAGCTTAGTATTCGGCAGATGGCGCAGCATGTGCCTATCAGGCAAATGCAGGTGGTTCAGTCGGGCTATGAACGTCTCGAAGTCAAGATCGTGGCAGACCGAAGCGTAACTTCGGACGAACAAAACTTTATGACGCGGATCATACAGTCCACTTTGCCCGTCAAAATGTCTATTTCATTCAGTTTTCCCGAAAATATTCCGCGATCCGCAAGCGGGAAATACGAAGATTTTCTTTGCCTTTTGGATCAGGGCCATATCGAAACAATATAGTCAAAAGAAAAGTATTGTTGCCGTCCGTGCGGGGTATCGCCCCGCACCGGTAGATTGAGCCAAAAAATATTCGACTCGAATCTAATTTGTGGATAGCCAATTAGTATTGTTTGAAAAATTACTTTGGGGGCTTGGTAATGAACAAATATTCAACACTCCTTGGCGCATCGAGTGTGCTGGCATTGTGTTCGACAACTGCCATGGCCGCTGTCGTGTTTGAAACCGAAAACAACAATAGTTTCGATCTCGCGAACGAAGTGGATTTCGGAGCGGGCGAGGATACGGCCAGGGGCGCATTGGTCTTGAGCCAATCAGATCCGGTTGATTATTTCAAATTTACCAATGTGGGAACGGGCGCTCTGAACGCGACGTTTTTGTTTGAGCAATTTTTCTGCAATAGCGTTAACTGTCCGGTTGATATGGAATTTAGCGTATTTGATGGTGACAGAAACGCTCTTGACTCCCGCACGACGACATCCACGGGTAGCAACGAAACGGCCACATTGGAGTTGTTGAATCTCTCGCCGATCGATTCGACGTTTTTCGTTCGGGTACAATACGGAGCGAACGACGCAAACGTCTTTGAAGGTTATCGGATTTCCCTCGAGACGGAACCGGTAGCTCCGGTCCCGCTGCCTGCGAGCTTGCCTGTTCTCGCTGCAGGAATTGGTAGTCTGGCAGCACTGCGCCGCAAACAAAAGCGCAAGCCACAGTAAGCAGTCGCAACGCACCGCTATCCCTTGTCGCCTGACAAAAGCTTGCCGTTTGCATTGGTTTGGCGGGCGACGAGCTGGCCATGCTGTAGCCGCGCGCAACTCGAAAACCCGTTCTGGTTAGCCCCTTCCGACACCACAGCCGCACAAGTCGAGTTTCTGCCATAAAGACGGCTTGTGTGTCCGGTTCAGACCAGAATATCGCAGCATATCTGGAGGCGTGATTTCGCCCATTGCCGCAATGAGGATGGAAACCGCCCTTAAGGGCGACTGTGCCGACAACGCTTGCTTCCAACGGCAACGAAGCGATCATCCGGTTTCGAAATGAACCAATTTGGCAGCAAGCATTTCCGCTTGCGGGATCTCGCGCTGCAGTACCGTAGCTGGCTGGTCGCGTTGATCGACGATACCGGTCAAAATGTGCTGCACAAGCGACAGTCGTTTGTCCGCATGGCGGAAGTGGACTGAAGTTCCGCCTGTGTCTGCTCTTGGGAAGGCAATCGTTCCGAACCAGAACTTCGAATTTCAGGCCATGAAGGACCGCATTGCGCTATACACCAGACAGCCTCCGGAATTCGGCGGAGGGCTGTATCGCGCCCAAGGCAGCCATTGCACAAACCCGTTTTCTAACTGTAAGCGCCAGACGAGTAGGTCAGTTCGTAGGAATGGCTGTACAATTCGAAAACGATGCCGAAAGGGTCTTCAACGTACACCATTCGGTACGGCTTTTCATTCGGATAATAGTATCGAACAGGCATTCTTTGTTTGCCACCAGCTGCCACAATCTTTTCAACAAGGCCTTCGACGTCAGGATCCTGAATGCAAAAGTGAAAAGTGCCGTTTCGGCGAAAATCGATATTATTTTCAGGCGCGTAGTTGCCATCGAATTCAAAAATCTCGATACCAACACGATCCGCGGTGGCCATGTGCGCGATGCGCAGTTTCTTCCACTCTGGCCCAAAAACATCGGTGCACATCAACCCAATATCGCTTTCGTCCTCTACCACATCAGTGGGTGGCATGATTGTGTAGAAGCCGAGCACTTCAGAATAGAATTTAACAGCCGCATCGACATCGGGGACGGACAGGCCGATGTGAGAGAAGGATCGAGGTGAGCGAGACATAAAAACTCCATCTAAATGTGTTGGGTCGCCATTTGGCTGCCACGTTGTCTCCTGAGAGATAGAACTCGAGCGATCAAAAGCACATCGGTTTCGCGGCTTTGCGTGAATCGGTGACGCCCACTAAAATGCCGCAACGAACTGTTCCGAGCCCAGAGCCGTTACATTGAAAACTTGTGCTTTGACGGTGCAACATCTTCGCCGCTCTGACGGGCGAAAAAAGGACCGCTACAGCGTGGCAAGGAATGTGGTTACTCGTGCAGGTCGTAACATGGATCAGGCCCCGAATTGTGGATGGGGCGGATGGCTCCGGCGTATATCGGCGTTGCAATTCGAGATAAGGCATGTGTTCGCACAGACGCACCCAAGCAGATGTGCATCTGCTGTGACAGTCTTGGGAAGAATGCTGCAAACGACCGGTTAGTGCCCTGTTTCGTATATAGCGTCGAGAAAGCGGGCAGGGCTGCAAAAGGTTCACGTTCCCGAGAGAGCAAAACCGCAAGCGCCCGTGGGACCGATACAAAGCTTCTGGAGACGGGAATTCTGCCTGCCTTTTGGATATAAAACGCTACCAGAACTTGACCAGAAACAGCCACCCAAAGATCAGCGACAAGGGAAAAGCAAATCGAGATGTAAGGTCCAGCAGGCGTGCTTGCTCGGACTTGCCTCTCAACTGCCATAGCCCTGCACACAATGCCTCGGCAATACTGAGAAAAACCAGCAAAATGGCCCAGATAATCATCGCGTCCAGTGTTGTCAGATAACCGAGAGCGGGTAGATTATTGCCGATGGTCAGATTGAACGCGATAGTGGTTAGCATTGATGTCGCGCCCAGCCCGATTTGAAATTCGAACCGCTCAGGTGGCACCCAGAACACGGCCCAAGACATCGCAACGACCAAAAAGAGCGGCAAAAGCACCCGGTAGATATAGAAATCGCCATCTCGGACTGCCTTGATCCGAAGCGTCAACACGCTGAGATCAAGCCCGACCTGAGGTAAAAATCTGTTTTCCGTGAATAACTCGACGCCCTGTATGCTCCACCCCTCTACGTTCAGCTTGTCGCTAATGGTCGTTTGATCGTTATTGGCGATAAAGCGGATGCTGCTCGTGTCTTCCCCAAGGGTCACGATACCAATGTCGAAAACATGGTTGTCGAATGGAAACTGCCGCAGATTGTGGTAGGTCGAGATTGTTCCTGAATACCGTTGCCTGTAAAAGACCGTGCCGCCTGCGCCGATTTGCACGCGGTTCTGGATGCCCTTCCGCTCGATGTCGAGAGCGGAAGAGTCCAGCAAACTTAGTCGCGGAAACCAGACATCCGTGACCCCGAACTGGCATCCCTGCAAGCCCGTCAGCCGTGTGTCTTGCCATTCGAAGGTAGCAATCAGGTCAAGTTCGATTTTTTGGTCAACATCGTTTACTGCCAAAACATCGACGATGATGAAGCTTGCACTGATTTCTGTCGGTCCTTCCTGTTGTGAAGGCCGTTCGCCAGTGCGCATCTCGGGTTTTTCACAAATCTTGCTCTCAGCCAAAGCTGCCCCTGTGAACACGAACAACAAAGCAAATACCGCCAGAGCAAGTGAATGCGAAAGTTGGAAGAAGGCACCTCGTGACGGCAAGTCTTTGGCGTTTCTTTCTCGTAGGCCGTTCATGGCTGCTGTCACAAGCTTTTCCCCATAGCTGCGTCAGTTACTCTGAGTTTCTTGTCTCGGCCGCTTTCCAAATATTGTTTGCGCGCGATACATGCCTGGCCACCACATCGCGCATGGCCGTTTCATCAGGCAAAACAATATCATAGCCTTGACTGAGCCTTGCGATTTCGCGCTCAAAAACCAAAACTTCTTGTTTCTTTTTCCAGTCTGCCCGCAGCCGAGATTGCATTTCTGCGGCGGGCAGTGGCTCGGGCTCATGGAAATTCTCGACACGCACAAGATGGACGCCTCGTGCTGACCGGATAGGCGCTGACCATTCGTTCAAAGGCAAGTTCCGCAACTGTTCGACGAACTTGTTTCCCAGAACCGTGAGCAACTGGCTTGCGGAATATTCTTCCATCCGGCGCCCGAGCCAGAAGATGTCACCGACGCCAGCCGGAATCTCTCCGTGAGACTGAGTGACCTCGTACCATGCATCTGCCTCGGACTTGTCCTTCTCGAAAAATACATGCTCGAAAGTCACCTTTCTCGGCGTCATATATCTTTCGGTGTTTTCAGCGAGGTGTGTGGTCAGTTCGTCTTGGCTAGGTTCCCGCAGACTGGCTGACATCACATGTTGCATCACGGACACCATATGCTTGCGTATGTCCGCATCCTTCAGGTGAACACCCATCCTTGCTGCTTCACGCACCATGACCTCGTAGGCCTTCTGCCGCTTGGTAAGCTTGTTGATTTCTTCATCCGTCAATTCGCGGCCGATCATCGACGCCCGCTCAAAAACCTGCAAACCAAGGGCTTCGGCCGAGATTTCAATGCGATCTGGAACGGGTTTCTCCGCCTCCGGCCAAGCTATGCCAGCCCCGAAACCAACTCCCAGGCTCAGCAGACAGATCAAGAAGCTTTGGACAATCTTATGCTGGAGCACGATCATCTGCCGTCATCAACAATATCAGGATTGACGTAATCGTCCGGGAAGCCGCGCTTGGCCATGGCAAGGCCGTTCAGGCATTGTCTGAGGACGGCTTTGGAGTTTTGAACAGATGTATATGCCGGATCCCGTTCGGGGCGCAGTTCGACGATTTCCATGCCCACAATATCCAGTTCATGGCACATTCTGCGAATGGTGGGCAGGATTTCTCGCATGTACATTCCGCCGGGCTCAGGGGTCGAAGTACCTGGAATGAAGGCCGGATCAACAACATCAACGTCGAAGGACAGGAAAACGGGTTTGCCGTTTTCTTTTGCCTGACGGAGGATCGTGTCGAGTGTTGGACCCCACCCATTGCGGTCGATCTCTACCTGCATGTGATACCGAAGCCCTTGCTCGCGGTTCCACGCGACCCCGTTAAGGTCAGTTGAGTTCGGGCCGCGCAGGCCGATTTGCACGATGTCTTCCCCAGTGACTAAACCGTCTTCAATCAGCCGACGGACGGGGTTGCCATGTGTGTTGAAAACACCAAAACCCACTGGGGCCTGATCCGCATGCGCATCAAAGTGGATGATCTGGATGTTGCCTTTGCCGTAGACATCGGTCAGGCCGGCCGCATCGGGATACATCAGAACGTGACCTCCGCCGATGATGATCGGGATCGTCCGGCTTCCGTCTTCCAATTCGATACTTGCCACCTCGGCGACGAATTTTCTGACTTCAGGGATACTCTGCTCCATGCTTAGCGGATGAACCGGGGCGTCGCCGTAATCGACCACATTCAATTCGTCGAGCGCTGCAAGACCGGAGTCGAGCTCTGGCATGTGGAAGCCCCAGTTGTGGTAAACCTCGGACTTCATCGGGGCGCGCATCTCCATTGGCCCATAGGACTGCACGCGCATGCCATTGTACATTTCAGCTCCAAAGATTGCGACTTCCACCTGTCCCGCTTTGAGATCTTCCGGGGTCAACGCGACGGGAAGGTGAAAGAACGTCGGCATGCCCTGCCACGGGAAACCGCCGAGGAAGCGTTGAATGTTGATGGGGCCGGGTTCGCGGCCTTCGGATATATCCTCACGGATCTTTTTCCATATGTCATAGCTGGGATCGTCTGCGTTCAATCGGATCAGCGGCTCGACCCCCTGATCTATTCTGTCCTGTTCTTCCGGCTCGTCCAAACTGACGACTTGGGCCGCAGCGAACGCGGGCAATACGGTTGCAAGTGCAGCGGTCAAAAGTAGTTTTCTCATTTCAAGTCCTCGTTTTTGTGTCATAGGGCAAGGCGCAGACGCAGCCCGAAAATGATTTCGCTGCTCTGATCGCTGAGTGCAGGGTTGTCGACAAACTGCACATTGGGTGAAATCTGGAGATACGGGCTGACCTGTGCCCTGTAGAAGATCTCAAGTCCTCTCTCGTCGTTCAGTCTGTTGTCGGTTGGATCTCCCCACCACGCTCCGACACCAATTCTGTCGTGCGTAAATCCGAAAGGTTGCTTCACTTGAAGGCCAAGCGCCGCACGACGTTCAAAGTCGCGAAATGTGGTGTCGGCTTGGGCATAACGAAAGAAGCCACCAAAGCGTTCGCCAAAGTCCTGATCAAAACTCAGAGACCAGGTTTCCATACGTGGCAAAGGGCCATTCGCTTCATCAAGCGACCAGGTCAGGCGGTAAACGCCCTCACCCATGCCTTTGATCTCAGGCGTCAGCGCCGCTTCTATAACATAGCCCCGATCCCCGTCGCGCCACGCGTCGGTCGAAAGCCCCAACTCTGTGTCCGGCGCCCGAATGAGACCCGCCAATGACCAGCTATCGGTTTGGTACTGGCCGTATACCCCGAGCCCCAACAGTGCCGTGTAGGGCACAACCGGATTATTGCCGAGCATGGGTGAAAAGAACATTTCACTGTCGCCATGTGCATACCGATTGAGATTGACCAGCGTTCGCAGTGCCAGTTTCCCGGCCTGTAACCGCCACCGCTCGTCCGGACTGATAAACTCCAAAGCAAACATCTGAAGGATTTGATTGGCTCTGTCCGGGCCCGAGTTTCCGCCATTCAAGGGGGACAAAACACCCAAATCGCTTTGAAACTCTCCAGCCGTTCTACTGCCCAGTGAATTCGCAAACTGTCCCCAGACGTTGAACGAAAAATCACCAGATGCGCCGGCGAGAAAACCCTGTCTGGCGATCACGTTAAGCTCGTTGTCGAAAATGTCGGTACCATCGCCCCACTGCATGATAAGTCGATCTTCGATCAGATAAGAAAAGCCATAATCCTCGGCCAGTTTCTTCTTGCGTTCGGCGTAGGACTCAAAGGCGCGATCGATCAATCCGAAAGAGAGGTAACCGTCTCGCGTCCCTGTCGACTCGAAAAGCCCATCAATCTCGCCGTAGTCGAACGCCGGCTCTTCGGCTAGCGCGGCAATTGGAAAGCAGACGAAAGCCGATGCGAATGCCAGCCTAAGGCCTTGAAAAAAATGACCGATTTGAACGTGCAAGCGTAAGTTTCCTTTAGTTTTGCCAAAGGTTTAATCAAGTACTAGGATGGATTGGCGCCGTGTATTAGTTACTGCGGGTTACCGCCCTGCTTTTCACGGTTGATTGATTTAGAGGAATTGCAACCAAGGGCAGAGTGAGTGAACAGGTCTGTACTTTCTTCTGAAACAGAGAAACAACTCGACCTTGAGGCAGAGGTCTCGTTCGTCGCGAAACATGCTTCGCAACCACTGAGCACCCAGAACTGCCGTATTCTCAGATTTCTTGCCCAATCCGAATTTGCAAACGGAGCGAGCCAGCATGACATCGCGTTTGAGTGCCTGAAGCTTGATGCGTCGTTCCAGCCCGATGTCGATGCCCATGTGCGCGTCGCGGTGTCGCGACTGCGAAATGCCTTGGCGAAGTTTTATGATGGCCCTGGTCTGCTGCGTCCCCGACATTTGTTCATCCCTCAAGGACGCTACTGTCTGGACCTGCGGAACAGCCGTGCGGAATGCACGACTGCTTTTGATGATGACCGCGCGGCCCCCAATTTCGCATGGACAGTTTCCGCAAAGAAATCCGCAGAAAGCCGTGGACTGGCATTTCAGATTGAAAAGGCGTTTCCCGCGTTGTTGGCGCAGTCACCTCTGCTTCACGACGGAGCAATCATCAGCGTATGGCTGGCATCGACGTGCACCGAAACCGCATTGGAACGTGCGCGAGATGCTTCAGTCGGTTATCTGGCAGAACTGGTTGTCGGCGACAGTGGAGACGCGTTCGGTATCAGGCTGTGGAATACCAGCGACAATACGCTGGCAGGCGAAAAACAGTTGTCGGCGCATACTGAAAAATCGGATATCGCAGACCACTTGCAAGACGCCGTTACGTATCTGACCGATCCATTGTCGGGCGTCCTGCCGGCTATCCTTGCTCGCTTGTTGCCCAAAAGCCGTTTGGCCGTGGCGAACAGCTTCTTTCGCTTCATGGCAACGCAGGACAGAAGCCTGCTGCCTAACGCGCATCGCGGTCTTCTGGACGTCAAAGACACCCACTTGGATTCGCCGTTGCTCAGGGCGCTGCGGGTCGACTCGTTTCGCGCGAATTATGCATTCGCTACAGGCGAAGTAGAAACAGTTTGTAACATGAATCTCGATGAAGCAGAGCGCGTCGTCGAGCTTGACCCGTTTCAGCCATATGCGCGTCTCGCACTCTCGTATTACCAGCTCGTGCTGAATGGGTACTGTGCCACGGATCCAGCTGCCGACGCAGGAAAGCATATAAATTGGGTTGGCTCCGCGCAGGCAGATCTCCACCTGCACCGGGCATTGGTCAGCAAGCACGAAAGATCACCCTCGGCGCTACGTGTGCCGGACACGTTCTTCGCAAGTGCGTCGGGTTTCTTAACCAGCTTTGGCAAAGACGATTTTTATACTGCCGAGGCATTTGCATTTTCTGAACAAGCCGAGGAAAATTTCTGGACGCGGGTGTTTCAATGCGCCGTCTCAGTCCAACTTGGTAACAAAGAGCGCGCCGCGAACGCATATGCCTCCCTGCACTCCGAAGTTCCCGGATTTGAAGACTTTGTGGGACGGGCGCTTTTGTGCATGCTGCCGGACGAAAGCGTCAGAGGAAGAATATGCGCCAACCTGTCTACCCTTTCGTAGACTTGGGACCATTGGCGTGCAGATGCGCGTTGTAATCAACTCAATAGGGTCAAACCGGTGAGGCGCGGCGAAGGCCAGCATTGACCGCATGTGAGACTTGGAACGAGAGCGCAGCGAATGGCCGGAACAGGTTTAGGCCCATTTGCAAGGTTTGTGTGAACGGTTTCGGGCAACCGCAATGCGCCGGCGTGGGCAATGACTTGATACGTTTGGCAATAAAGGTGTTTTTCGCGGCGCTCGCATCAGGCGTTTCTGCTGCGAAGCAGTCATTGATACAGTGCGCGGTGAAAGTGTGCTCAAAACCCAATGTCGTCTTGGATGAGCCCCTGAAAATTTTGATAATGCTGCCAAGCGGACACGTGCTTTGTACTATTTCCGGTTTGTAGGGCCCGATGTGGCCGACCGGAGGACCACGGACGATCCCAAGATCAAGCGAAGTTCAATTGCTAGCCAGCCCCGCTTCGCTGCACGTTGAGCCCGCGCAGCAATTCAAACTTGACCCGGTTGGCGCTGACTTCGCGGTAGAATGCAATGAGGAAAGTTGTGGGCCCTTGGAGCCTACTCAATCCCATGGTTGCGGCCACCACGGTTCCCACATCGGTGCGCCCTTCCAGTACCAAAAAGCCCCCGAGCATAAAGACAATGACAGTTCCACCAGCATTAATCGTGCTGAGCAAAAACTTTGTAGAGAGCTTCCATTTGAACATCGTTTGTCTGGCACCATAAATCTGGTCAAAATCGTTCAGCACAGACTGGGTGACCGCGTGAAGGTCATTTGATGTAATCTGATCGGTTGCATGCCGCAGATACCGCACCCGCTCTGCCAGAAGCGCGTTCACCTTGCGTTGCGTGTAAAGGACAATGGCAACCTGAGGTGCAATCATAGAGAATGCAACAATCCCGAGACCGGGTTGTGTGGACGCAACAAACCCGACGACGCTGACCAGCGTGCCGAGTTGCATGATCGGTTCGGAAAAGGCGCTGCCGGTAAACTTTCCCAGTTCTTCCGCTTCTGCCGAGATCGCCGTTGATAAAGTGCCGGTAAGGATGTCGCCGTGAGCTTTCTGCTCTTCGGCGGCGCCTGTCAGGAGGCGCTGACGGATAAAGCGAATGACATCCTCGCCAAGTATCTGCGAGCGGTAACCCATCACCCATTTGAGGCCAAGGCTAAGTAGGATCACGCCCAACATACCCGCGCCAAGCAGCAGCAGTTGCGAAACTTCGAATGTACCAAGTGTCAGTAAATTCACGATTTCTTGCTGGAATTTCAGTGGGGCGGCTGCAAGTGCTGCAATCGCAACGGAGAGCAGAATAAGAACGATCTGACGCCGCCCGGTGTTACGCCAGATCGCGGCATAAAGCTGAAACATGCAAAAACCTCACAGAATTTACGACAATTTTGCCGCAATGGTTGCCGAGCCTGTCATTTAGTACAAGCTGCAGATACGATTACCAGAGGCCAAAGCGAACTGCACCGAACCCCAAATAGAGCTAGTCAATCCGCTCCATGTCATTCAATTCAAAACTGCCGTCAATAAGGCTGGGCTCGGGTCCATAAAATCGGGCGAGCAGGAAATACCTACGTTCAGGATCAGTCGGAAGCCAGTTGCTCTCATTGCCTGCGGGGGGCGTAGGTCCGAAGTAGATATCAACTGATCCGTCTTCATTTTTCACCACATCGGGCATCGTGGAATCTATGGTGCTTGGATTGATGTCCCGGAGGTAGGATGCGGTGACCAGATCGTACGTTGTGATTGACCAGAAGTCCCGAACCGGCACATTAGCGGGCACTTTTAATTTATAGTTTCGTCCGCCGTCCAACCATTCGCCGTCCGGTGTTTCGGCCACATCGAGATAGTACGTGGCGGTGCCGTAATTCTTCACGCTTGTAATGATCGCATAATACAAAGCGCCACGCGCGACGTAGTCATGATAAGATGGATACTCGTAAGTCCAATCGGTCTCGCGCGATCCGTCAGGGACTAACGCAGACCAGCGCTTTCCTTCAAAAACGAAGGGATTCAGGACCCGATGATACTGGTCCATCATGTATTCCAGGGCCTCTGGTCCCGCGGCGTCATACATCGCTTGCATCTTCGCATCCGGCGCAAAGGGTTCGTTGCGCTTGACCCCAATCCGCGCAAGCGCGCCCATCATCGCAAGGTCGCGGTCCAGCACGACTTCTTCGCCTGTCATCTCATGAATATGGCGGAAGATACCCCCGTCCATGACGGGCGTCATTTCCAGAGGAATGCCATAGAGATCAACATATTGCGTTGACACTTCACCGTCTGCTTCGGACAGCGGGTAAATCTTGATCTGTTTGGTCAGCGCCGTAGCCTTGGCGAGGTTTTCTTCGGTGGCACCGCCAGCGAGGATCGGGCGCAGAACGGCAAAACCAAAGTTGGTGTCTTGTTCATAGACCAGCGCATTGGGAACCAGAGGGCCGTTATACCCCGGGGGAACCATCATGTATTTTGCCCCAAGACCGCGATCCCGACCATTGGCGCCGACATCATCAAGCGGGCGCTGCCATGCATCCATTATTGTGCCAAAGATACCAATGCCTTCTTCGGAGGGAGGTATTTCAAAGACAATCGGACCGTCTTCGATAGACCAGTACGCATTTATATAAGGTGTTGTGTTGTTTGGCGTTGCTGTCTGGAATTGCCAATCCTGAACTTTTGAAAAATATCCAACGTCATTTGGGCCGACGCCGGCATCGGCAAGCGCGTCGCGGTAAAACTTGAAGTTCATCAGTGGCATTGCCCACACGGCGGCATCAATGGCCCGATGATACGTCATTCGCTCGGCGAGGCTGGCGTTTGACAGGTCAAACTCCTCTGCGTTGGTGGTAGTCGCGACGACTGCCCCTAGGAAACCTACTGTTACGAGTGAAATCAGCGCTCTTACCTTCTTCATCTTTTATACTCCCTTGGTAGATTTCTTGGGCAAACGCTTGCCTGGTATCTGAAATTGACCAGTTGACTTTAACTGAGGTTGCCTTGCGTAATTGCACACCAACGGGCAATTGGAGAATGGTCTTGAACCGCGATGACGCGACGACCTACCTAAGCGAGAACGGCTGGCTATCGAAACTGCCACCTGACATGCGCACGGCATTTCTAAGCGGGGCAAAGCAGATCAATGTCGCGAAAGACGAAAAAGTCTTTTTGGTGGAGGACGACCCGCGCTTTATGGTTGGCCTTGCCGAAGGCTCTGTCGGGGCGCTCGTGAGTTACAATCCACAAGAGTCAAGGTTGATTACGGTCTATGCGGCTGGAAGTTGGTTGGGCGATGCTGCGGTTTTGTCCCAGAATGTGCACCGCGGCACAGCCGTTGCGAGAACTGACTGCACCTGCTTGATCGTTTCCGCAAGACACATCTATGCAGTTGCATCGCATCACCCCGAGATATGGCGCTGGATGGCGATGAACGTTCTTATGCAATTCGACAGCTATACCACAATAACCGAGGCTGCATTGACCCGCGACCCGATTTCCCGACTGCTCATCATGATGCTGAGCCTCAGGAAGCTTAACCCGCAACAGGACAGCTATGACCTGTCCACTGAAGAGATCGGGCAAATGGTTGGTTTGACCCGCAACACGGTCAGCAAATGCCTTAAGGACCTTGAGCGCGCCGGTTTGGTGCAACGGTCATACGCTCGATTGCAGGTGCGACCTGTCGCGCGCCTCGAAGCCGCATTGGCGAAACGCTCTGCGAATTGAGGCCGTCGCGCGACGGCTGTTTTGTCTGCCGGACCGACTGTCAGGTATTCACATTGTATGAACGCACGGCGCCAAAACCGGTTTCTGTTTACGGCTGTCGTGACGCCCGGATGCCTATTTCGGAAACAGATAAGTCACAATGAAACGCGCGCCCCAGCCCTCGGGCTGATTGGAGCCGGAATCCGCCCAGTAACGGACACCGGCGCCGATACTGACGGGGCGTTTGCCGATTGTAATCAGCTTGGTCGCCAAAAAGTTAACAGGCACCGCCCACTGTTCTGCTTCCCAGTCATAAGTCGACTCCGTGTTGACAGTAAATGTCCACGCCGTGGGCGTTGTGTAGCTCAAGAAAGGCTGAAGAAAGGTGGCGCTGATGTCGATGTCGCCACCAACGTCTTCGATGTGGTTGGCAAGCGCGCCGTATGTCCACGGACCGCTCTGTTTCAGCGCAACCCCTGTCAGGCCAACGCCCCACTCACCGGCGCCGAGGCGGTCATCTGTCGACGTGGGAATAAGAAAGACCGGTCCGGCACCCCATATCCATCCGGAAGATGTCGGATCTTTTGGCGAAAAAAAGAAGCTCTGGACGGTATCTCCCAATCCGCTTTCAGATCCGCCGCCGGACGGGATCCCGTCAGTGGATACGATCGGAACGATAGTACGCGAGATCAGGTTCCACTCTGGGCTCAGGGAGATGGGAATTACCGGCTGTATGTTTAGTGTCCATCGGGACCCGCTATCGTCAGCACCTATGTTTTCATCATAGTTCAACTGAAAAGGGAGGCTGATCAGGTCGGCGACCGGGTTGGACAGTTGCTTTGCAAGGTCTGCAGATTCTTGAGCCGTCGCGGGTAAGGTGCTGACAATCGTCAATGACAAAGCGAGTGTTCTTGTTTTGGAAATCATTTGATCTTTACCTCTCGAAAATGGGCATGCCGGACAGCTGTGGATTTGCGATAATAGTATATTGAGGACAGCGTATAGACCGGTTGTTCGTCGGGCAAACGTTGATTGCAACCGCAGGGGCAGGAGAAAAGCCCGCAAAGCGGACGCGCAGATATTCAAAAGCCGGGTCTGCATCGCGCCCGGAGCAACAGTTGATGATTAGAATATTGCCAGTTGCAATGCCCTTGTCGGCGAAAGATCAGACGGCAGGGTGCGCGCTTTACAGTGGGTTTAACTGCTTTTCAAAGCGTTTTTGAATTTCGGCAAGCTCCTCAATGGCAGCGCGAATATCCGAGCTATCAAGAACATTAACTTCCACGTGTTCCCCAATGTGAGACAGTCTTCGCCGTTGCCTTTGATGAGCTGCACCGGACAGATCGCTTACCTCGAAGTATCGCACCGCTCTGGCAAAACCTTTCGGTGTCAACTCACCCTTCATATGGCATTCAACTTGGTCCTCAATCAGGGAAAGCGTGTTCTGATCAACCAGTATGGTGTCGGGTTCCGCCATTCCCTGCAGGCGGGCGGCGAGATTTACCGGGCTGCCAAGAACCGTATAATCCAGCCGTTGGTCGGACCCAAAGTTGCCAACAGTGCAAAAGCCCGTCGCAATGCCCATCCGAACTTTCAGATTGTTCGGCACGCCGTTTTTCTTCCAGAATCCCTGCAAAGCGGCAATGCGGGTTTGCATCGTCAAAGCCATTTCGACGCATCTCATCGCGTCTTCGACGTCGCCTCGTGTTTCCGGGTCTCCGAAGAAGACCAGCACCGCGTCGCCAATAAACTTGTCAATCGTTCCGCCGTATTCAAGGGCAACGTTTGTCATCTCGGAGAGGTACGAATTGATAACGATTGCCAAACGTTCAGGTTCGAGAGTGTCGCTTAAATCCGTAAACTCAACGATGTCCGAAAAGAAAACTGTAAGGTTCTTCCGCTTGTGCGTACGCGAGTTGTCCTCGGTTTCTGAAAATATACTGTTGTAGATCTGAGGAGAGAGGTACTTGGCCAACCTGTTTGCAAGGTTTTCGAGCTGCGTGCTTTTTTCTTCAATCAGCTCTCTGTCCTTGATTTTCTGACTTAAAAGTTCTTCGCGCTCGCGCCGCAAATTCCACTCGTCTGTTCGGTCTACAAACTGCCCCTGTATGCCATTCAAATAGGAGAAATCACTGTCAGACGTGTGTGTAGAAAGCAGAGAGAAAAAGCGATCTTCGCCGTTAACCTTGATCTCAACTTTCGGCAGCAAAACGGATCCGTTTTCGTTCAGGCCATCTTTGTATTGATCAATCTGACTTCCGGGAAGGCCCAGCTGTTCCAAAACATCCGGCATAGACGCGTTTGTGACATTGCCCAAAATGGGAAAAAAATTTCGAAAGTTCTCATTCACCCTTTGTATTTCAAGGTCGCGATTTGCGAAGTAAGCCGCTGTGATTGCATTTCTGAAATTAAAAAAGCTGAGATCGAGGATCGTTTTTTGATTGAAAAACTGCTCTGCGTTCATCGCGGGAATTCCTATTCTCAATTGTTTCGATGAAGTGCGGACTGACGGCTGCGAAGTTGTGCCCGTTTGCCGGTGTACGCACCCCACGTGGTGACGCAATAAGGTACACAATAAGTCAAAATCACCTTCCAAATAGGCGGGGTATTGCCCGCTATCAGCGTGTCACCGTGGTTGATGATTGTCAGAACAGAGCCAACTACAAGCGCTGTCAGGAAAGCCTTTTTGGGCGTCCCGTCACCGAATAGCAGGCTTGATAATGAAGGGGTTTCGCCTTCTTTTGAGGCAGTCATGATGTTCATTCGGTTTGAATTCAGTTGAGCATTAGTGACACCGATCCCCAAAAATATCAAACCAACCCAGTTTTTGATTTTTGCCTACCCGTGGTAAGGGAATTTCTCTGCCGTTTGTGGCTGGCGAAAGTCAGTTATCGACATCCAAGGCCAGCCGTCTGACCAAGACCAAAGTCAGCACCACTGCGACTAAAAGAAACCCCGCGCCTGCAATCCAAGCGACAGGTGTGGAGAACACTTCGGCGACCGCTCCGGTCAAAACCAGACCCAAGGCGGCCCCAAGCTGTTGTATCAACGATCTCAGCGACAGCATGGTAGACCGCTGACCGTCTTCTACGCAGCGATGCAGAATACTGCTGGCAGGTGTTTCACTGAGGCCAAGTATTACAGCATACAGGACGAATACTGTCACAAAGCCCATGATGTCACCTTGCAAGGCCAATGCGATCTGAACGCCTGCCAGACAAGCAAAAGTCGCCGACAGCGTCGTGGCATGCCGCCGCTTGAAGATCCGGCTGATGTGAGGGGACAGATACGCACCCAGAGCGATCGAGAAGAAATAGGTCGCAGTAACGACGCCGATAACGGTATTAGCGTAACGCTCATCCAGCATTGGTTTTGCATGGGTCGGCCAGATCACCTCGACAGGGTTGGTGGCCATCAGGAAAAATGCCAAGGCTGCCAGAAGTATCGACAATGCGGGATGTTTCAGGGCCAGAAGGCTTGCGTCCTTAATCACCGTTGGTGCGTTATAGAAGCCGTTCTTGAGAGCAGTGGCGTTCATCGGACGCGGGTTTTCGGCTATGAACAACATGGTGAAAACAAAAACACCCAGCATCACGCCAAAGCTTGCCGCGTAGGATACATCGTAGATGCTGACACCGATACGTGCCGCCACCGGACCCAACATGTCAGGTAGAAGACCTCCGAGGACGGCGCCAGTGGCCAAGCCTGTGGCATTGGCCCATTGCGCTTTGGCCAGAGCGGGTTGGACGTCTATATTTGGTGCGGCAGCCTTGAAGGTTTCGACAAACCAAGCATCGAGCGTGCCCGACCGAAGCGCGCGTCCAAAACCGATGAATGCAAACGAGAGGGCGAGAACATAGAAGTCGCTCGTTGACAGAAAGAGCGCGAGCGAAATTAAGCTGGCGACGACCGCTGTCAAATAGACCGGTTTGCGGCCAATGCTGTCGGCAAGGCCGCCAAACGGCAGTTCCATCGCCATCGTCGTGAGCGCGTAGACCCCGAAGAGAAGCGAGATTTGGAAAAGATCCAAGCCTCGGTCGGTCAACGCCAGCGCAACAACAGCAACCGTCAATCCCATCGCGAAACGGTCAAGGAACTGGTGCATCTGAAACACGCGGATGTGCCGTCGAGCCGAACTGGTAAGTGCTGCGAAGGAAAACTCGGTTTCAGATGCCATGCGTGCAACATCAACTTTGCTTCCGCTGCCGACAATACCTTAGATGCCAGAAGCTATCCGGCGTAATCTATTGTGGTCTTTAGAACAGGCGCAGCGAAACGTCGGTTTGTCCCAAACCGTTCTTTCCAAAAAAATGGCAAAGCTCTGGTGATGGCGAAAGCAGTCACCAATTGCGCGAAATGCTCGGGCGACGGTCACGCGCTTTGCCGTCTCATTGAACCGTTGTTCTGCTTTTAACGCGATGGCGGAAACCAAACGGTAAACTCGCGGGCGTCGGGTGCGACCAATTTTGGAGAGATGGTGCCGTACCGACCGTCTTTGCGCGCCAATAGAAAGGGCGTGCCGACATCATCCTTTTTGCTAAAGTTGCCAATGCAACTCTGGCTGGTTTCAGAAAGACCTCTATCAGGTTTTTGCGGCGCGGGATCCGGCCCGACGGTCACCATCGCTTGCGACGTTATCAGCCCATCTTTGTTCAAACGCCCGCTACACGTCAGGACAAGGGGGCCATTTGCGTTATTCCTGCCTCGCGGATGGTTTCCGGTGCAGACCACGGCATCTTTATGAACGATGAGTTTTGCTTTGGGCTCACCTGCGAAAACCGGTGTCAATGATCTCGCAGTCTGTGTGGCAACATTAACCGGCTGTTTCACCTTGTACTTGCTGACCCCGTACCTGCGTGGCGTTATGGCTGGAAAGCTTTGACCGGTCGGCAAGTCACACGATACGGATTGATGCGAGTGAGGAAACAGCGCGGCGAGAAAGCAAAATACCACTTTGGCTGCACCGCGCGCCTTCCGGAAGTCGGAAGCGAAAGGCCGATGCGCACCGCGCTGCCGATTTTATCCGGCAGCGCAGGCTCTGAGACGGAAAACGCCGTCAGCGCACGAATTTCTTGTGTTTCAACCGCTTCGGTTCGAGCGCGTCTGCACCAAGTCTGCGTTTTTTGTCTTCTTCGTAGTCTTCGAAGTTGCCTTCGAACCATTCCACGTGCGCTTCGCCCTCGAAGGCGAGGATGTGGGTACAGATGCGGTCGAGGAAGAAGCGGTCGTGGCTGATGACCACGGCGCAGCCGGCAAAATCCACCAGAGCGTCTTCCAGCGCTCGGAGGGTTTCAACGTCGAGGTCGTTGGTCGGTTCGTCCAACAACAATACGTTGCCGCCCGATTTGAGCAGGCGGGCCATGTGTACGCGGTTTCGCTCACCGCCTGATAGCAAGCCTACCTTTTTCTGCTGGTCGCCACCCTTGAAGTTAAACGAAGAGCAATAGGCACGGGAGTTGACCTCGGCGTCGCCCAGTTTGATCAGTTCAGCCCCACCAGAGATTGCTTCCCAGACGTTGTTGTCAGGGTCGAGCGCGTCACGGCTTTGATCTACATAGGAGAGGTCGACCGTATCGCCGATCTCGATGTTGCCAGCGTCTGGCTTTTCCTGCCCGGTGATCATTTTGAACAGCGTGGATTTACCCGCGCCGTTGGGGCCGATCACGCCGACGATGCCGCCGGGAGGCAGGGAGAAGTCGAGCCCTTCGACCAGCAGCTTGTCACCCATCGCCTTGGTAAGGCCGGAGACGTCGATGACCTTGGCACCCAGACGCTGTCCTGTGGGGATGACGATTTGAGCGCGGGTAAGCTTTTCGCGTTCGGATTGCTCGGCCATTTCGTTGTAGGCGTTGATCCGCGCCTTGGACTTGGCCTGCCGCGCCTTGGCGCCCTGACGCATCCACTCCAGCTCGCGTTCCAGCGTTTTCTGGCGGGACTTGTCCTCGCGCGCTTCCTGTTCGAGCCGCTTGGCCTTTTGTTCCAGCCAGCTGGAGTAGTTCCCCTCGTAGGGGATGCCGCGGCCGCGGTCGAGTTCAAGGATCCAACCGGTGATGTCATCGAGGAAGTAGCGGTCGTGAGTGACGATCAGGATGGTGCCCTTGTAGTCGATGAGGTGTTGCTGCAACCAGGCGATGGTTTCTGCGTCGAGGTGGTTGGTCGGCTCGTCGAGGAGCAGCATGTCGGGCGCTTCGAGCAGGAGCTTGCACAATGCCACGCGGCGCGCCTCACCGCCGGAAAGCTTGGTCACATCGGCGTCGTCGGGCGGGCAGCGCAGCGCTTCCATCGAGACGTCAATCTGCGCATCTAGATCCCAGAGGTTCTGGCTGTCGATCTCGTCCTGAAGCTGTGCCATCTCATCGGCGGTCTCGTCGCTGTAGTTCATCGCCAGTTCGTTGAAGCGGTCCAGCTTGGCTTTTTTCTCTGCCACACCCAGCATGACGTTTTCGCGCACGGACAAGGCCGGGTCGAGTTGCGGTTCTTGTGGCAGATAGCCCACCGTCGCGCCCTCTGCGTGCCATGCCTCGCCTGAGTAATCGGTGTCGAGGCCGGCCATGATTTTCATCAGCGTGGATTTACCCGCGCCGTTTACCCCGACCACACCGATCTTTACACCGGGCAGGAAGTTCAGGTGGATGTTTTCAAAGCACTTTTTGCCGCCCGGGTATGTCTTGGAAACACCGGACATGTGATAGACGTATTGATAGGCAGCCATGGTGACACTCCAACGATAACCAATTGTGTCTCACCTACTCAATCGCGGGGCAAAGGGCAATCCGGCACGGCAGGATTGAGATAGGCCAAAAGAAAACGGCGGCCCGATGGACCGCCGTTACTCTGTGTGCGTGTGTACGTAGTTAGGGAAGCGTTCAGCTCTTTTGGCGGCGGCGCAGAACGCCGAAGCCTACAAGACCTGCCGCGAGAAGTGGAAGACCAGCAGGCAGTGGGACAGAGCTGATCTCGCCATCTGTTGTTTCCAGATCAACCGCCCAGTCAGCAGTGCGGACGGCGACCTCGGTCTGACATTCGATTTCATTCGCGCAGATCAACGCGCCCAAAATCATCGTGTCATCGAGGTTCTGCATAAACTCGGAGATTTCCATCGCCACAGTATAGCGACCGAGCGACAGTGGGCCGAGCACGAGCGGTGATTGGCCAAGCTCGCCTTGCACGAGGTTTGGATCAACCATGACGTTCGGATCGTTCGACCCTACGACCGTTCCCACGCTATCAAACAGCGTTACGACGGAAAGGATATCCTGGGCTTCGTCGCGCACGCGTCCGGACGTGCCCATCGAATATTCAAATGTTCTGATTGTAATTTCTGCGGGCTCTTCGATGACGTTGAAATCGAAATACTGAACTCCGCCACCGTCTGAATAAGTTCCTTCAAAAGAAAAAGTTGCGGCGATAGCACCTGTTGCCATCGCAACGCTTGTGGCCACTGCCAGTCCAAGCGTTTTAACTACTGATAATGTCATTGTTAACTCCCACTACCGACACGTTATCGTTCGACACACCCCAAACTAGAGCGGTGTTGGCTCAGGGACAATGGCAAAAATGGGGCAGGACCCAAGAAAGTTGTGCAAAAGTCAGTATTTGGGCACAGGTAAAGGCCTATCATTCCCGATATGGAAACAGTCGCGGGTTGATTGTTGCACTGTTTCTTACAATCGGCGCGAAAAGCCTGAAAATAAGTCAAAAATCGGGCAGGCAGAATCTACGTGAGAGGGAATCAATTGGTTAACGGCACTCTGAAAAAGCTCATTTTGGCCTATGCGCAGGCCGGAAAGCTGGACTGGATCGGGTGTCGTCCCGCCCGTCGCGCAAAGGTTGTATCCGCTCGGCACGCACAAGTGACTGAATCGGGTCTGGCGGGGGATCATGGTGTTTCGAGCAAGCGCGCGGTTACGTTGATGCAGGCGGAACATTTACCGGTGATCGGGGCGATGCTGGGCCGTGGGTCCGTGCCACCGGAAATTGTGCGGCGCAATCTGGTCGTCTCCGGCCTGAACCTTTCAGCGCTGAAGGGGCGCCATGTGGCGATTGGCGGCTGCATTCTGGAGATCACAGGTATCTGTGCGCCGTGCAGCCGGATGGAGGATGCGTTGGGGCACGGCGGGTATTCGGCGATGCGCGGGCATGGCGGGTGGTGCGCGCGCGTGGTGCAGGCGGGGACGATCTCGCTTGGGGATCAGGTGGTGCCATTGACAACACACACGCCTTGACCGTTATACGACTGCAACAACGATCAGGTGGACGACGCGTGCAGCATGGATTTCCGATGGCGCGGCCCGGAGAGCGTATCGGGCTGTTGGGCGGATCCTTCGATCCGGCGCACGAGGGGCATGTCCATATTACCCGCGAAGCGCTAAAGCGGTTTGGCTTGGATCGTGTCTGGTGGCTGGTGAGCCCCGGCAACCCACTTAAGAAACAAGGCCCTGCGCCGCTGGCACTGCGGATGGAGCACGCCAGAGCGGTCATGCAGCATCCCCGGGTCACAGTGACAGATATCGAAGCGCATCTGGGTACCCGGTACACGGCGCGCACGCTTGCCGCCCTGCGTGCCTGCTATCCGGGTGTGCGCTTTGTCTGGCTGATGGGGGCGGATAATCTTGCGCAGTTTCACCACTGGCAGGATTGGCGTGATATCATGAGACATCATCCTGTTGGCGTTCTGGCCCGCCCCGGTGACCGGATTTCGGCGCGGATGAGCCCGGCGGCGCGGGTATTTGCTCACGCCCGGTTGCCCAAATCTCACGCTCGGGGTTTGGGCGACGCGCCGACACCGGCATGGAGTTTCGTCAATGTGCCGATGTTGGATGTTTCATCGTCGCAGATCAGATCGGCGGGGCAGTGGCACGCCGAAGCGTGACCTTGCGGAAACACATTTAATTGTGAGTTTTGCACCTGTTGTTTCGCGCGCCGTGCTGCGGCATGGTCGCGCCATGAGTTCGCGTGCTGATAGCCTTCTGACCCGCCGCCGCTTGTTGACGGCTCTGCTTGCCTCGGCTGCTGGGCCGGTTCTGGCGGGCGCACCGACCACCAGTTTACGGCCACCGGCCGGACGCGGTGCCAAGCCTGTGCCGGGCGACGAGGTGCTGGTCGCGAGAGCGCGGTTAAGCGGTCGTGTGGGTTATGCGGTGGCCGACGCGCGGACCGGCGAAATTCTGGAAGCACGTGCACCGGCGGAGGGTATCGCGCCTGCGAGTGTCGCCAAGGCCATCACTGCGCTTTATGCGCTTGACGTTCTGGGCGCCGAGCACCGGTTTCAGACGCGGGTGTTGGCCACTGGCGGTGTGTCGAATGGTGTGGTGCAGGGCGATCTGCTGCTGGCCGGTGGCAACGATCCGGTGATGGATACCCGTTCTCTCGCGGCGCTGGCCAAGGCCCTCAAGGACAGTGGTATTCGCGAGGTACGCGGTGCGTTTCGCGTTTACGAGGGCGACGTCGCGCGCGTTGACGCCATTGATCCAGGCCAGCCGGATCACGTGGGATACAACCCAGCTATTGCCGGAATTGCCCTGAATTTCAATCGGGTACACTTTGAGTGGCGACGCTCGGGCAGTGATTACACGGTGACGATGGACGCACGTGCCGGCAATTACCGGCCTGCAGTTGACGTCGCTCAGATGCAGGTCGTTGACCGCAGCGCACCGGTATATACGTACCGCAACAGCGGGCGCTGGGACAGTTGGACCGTTGCACGTGGTGCCTTGGGGCGCGAAGGTGCACGCTGGTTGCCGGTGCGCCATCCGGGGCTTTATGCGGCAGATGTTTTCGCTACGCTGGCGCGGTCTAACGGCATTGTGCTGCGCGCGCCTACTGTTATCGACGCGCTGCCGCCCGGCGAGGTGGTCGCCGCTATCGACAGCCCGCCGCTATCGGAAATCCTGCACGGCATGTTGAAGTATTCGAACAACCTCACAGCCGAAATGGTCGGTTTAGCCGCGAGTTACGCGCGGGCGGGCCGGGTGCCGACGCTGGCCGCTTCTGCGGCTCAGATGAACAGCTGGGCGCAGGCGGTTCTTGGTATGGATGCGCCGGCTTTCGTGGATCATTCCGGGCTGGGCGATGCCAGCCGCATCAGTCCGGAGGATATGGTGCGCGGTTTGGCGGCGGTGGGGCATGCGGGTTTGCTGCGCCCCTTGCTGAAACCGGTAAAGCTGTTGGATTCGCAAGGGCGCACGATCAACAACCATCCGGTCAAGGCGGAGGCCAAGACCGGTACGCTCAATTTCGTGTCGGGTCTGGGCGGTTATATCACCACGCCAGCCGGGCGCGATCTGGTATTTGCCATTTTCTCGGCGGACGAAGAGATTCGCGCCGGTCTGACACGCGCGCAGCGCGAGCGTCCGCCGGGCGGGCGCACGTGGGCAACCCGGGCGCGGCGGCTGCAGCGGCAACTCATCATGCGCTGGGGGGCGGTATACAATAGTCCGCCTGCGCCGGTGCCCGCGGCGTCGCCAGCGCCCGCGACAAGCGCGGTGGCTGATCCCGAAGGCTGAAGGGATCAGGTGAGGTGACGCGCCCGCGCACCGCGTTCGATCGCTGCGGCGTGCAGCCGGTCAATCGAAAGCTCGTAACGGATTTCTTCCAGCAGACGCAGTTCTGCATCGCCCAGAGACCCGTCGGCGGCGGCGACATCACAGGCCAGCGCATAGGCTGTCTCGTAAAGACGCGCGGGCAAACCGTCGCGGATGAGACCAAACAGCGCATCCAGCCCGTCTTCCTGCTCGAACAGGTCGAACACGGTCTGACTGACGGTGCTCATCCGGTCCTCGTCGTAGTCGCCGAAAACCGGGAGCAATTGCACAGCGGCTTGAATCTTAACGAGTTCGTCGGTGCGTATTTCCTCATCCGAGGCCGAAACGGCGATCATCAGAGCCACCAGGCAATCCTGAGGTGTGTAGTTGCGTGGGTTGTCTTGGGTCACGGGTATGCATCTTTCTGGCAAAACGGGTACCGCCAAATTATTGACGCCACCCCACCAAGGCAATAGGGACGGGCGAAACGTCGCGCATGGGGTGCGGCACAGGCAAACGGTGGTAGACATGTCCCAGACACGTGACGTCGCGATGACAAGCAAAGCATGGCCTTTCGAGGAAGCGCGCCGGGTCTTGAAACGCTACGAGAAAGCGCCGCCCGAAAAAGGTTATGTCCTGTTCGAGACCGGATACGGCCCGTCGGGCTTGCCGCACATCGGGACCTTTGGCGAAGTGGCGCGCACCTCGATGGTGATGCGGGCCTTTCAGGAAATCTCTGACATCCCGACGCGTCTGATCTGCTTTTCCGACGATCTGGACGGGATGCGCAAGGTTCCGGGCAATGTGCCGAACCCCGATCAGCTGACCCCGCATCTGCAGCGCCCTCTTACATCTGTGCCTGATCCTTTCGGCAAGTACGAAAGCTTTGGCCATCACAACAATGCCATGCTGCGCCGGTTCCTCGATACCTTCGGGTTCGAGTACGAATTTATCTCGGCGACCGAATTCTATAACACCGGCCAGTTTGACGAGGTTTTGTTGCGCGCGGCGGAAAAATACGATGAGATCATGGCTGTGATGCTGAAATCACTGCGTGAGGAACGTCAGCAGACCTATTCGATCTTTCTGCCGATCCACCCTGAAACGGGTCGCGTGCTTTATGTGCCGATGAAAGAGGTCAATGCCAAGGACGGCACGATCACTTTTGACGATGAGGACGGGCGCGAGATGACGCTGCCCATTACCGGCGGTAACGTAAAGCTGCAATGGAAGCCCGATTTCGGGGCGCGCTGGGCAGCGCTTGGCGTGGATTTCGAGATGTACGGCAAGGACCATTCGACGAACACACCGATCTACGACAAGATTTGCCGGATCCTTGGACACCGCCCGCCAGAGCATTTTACCTATGAACTGTTTCTCGATGAGAACGGGCAAAAGATTTCCAAATCGTCGGGCAATGGCGTGAGCATCGACGAGTGGCTGACCTATGCGTCTACCGAGAGCCTGTCGTATTTCATGTACCAAAAGCCAAAGACGGCCAAGCGGATGTATTTCGATGTGATCCCCAAGGCAGTGGACGAGTACCATCAACAGTTGCGCGCGTATCCCGGTCAGGACCTGACGCAACAGTTGAACAATCCGGTCTGGCATATCCACGGCGGCGACGTACCTGCATCCACGATGGTCGTACCGTTTTCGATGCTGCTTAATCTGGCGAGCGTGTCGGGTGCCGAAGAAAAATCACAGCTTTGGGGCTTTATCCAGCGGTATGCGCCGGATGCGAAGCCAGAGAGCAACCCCGATATGGACGCGGCAGCCGGCTTTGCCGTGCGCTACTACAACGATTTTGTTAAGCCGCAAAAGACCTACCGGTTGCCGACAGATCTGGAACGCGCGGCGCTGGAAGATTTGCGTGGGCAACTGGCTGCATATACAGGCCCGATGGATGATGAGGCGCTGCAATCGATTGTATATGCCTGCGGGCGCGATCGTTTTGATCCGCTCAGAGCGTGGTTCACCGCGCTTTATGAGGTGCTGCTGGGTGCAAGTCAGGGCCCGCGGTTTGGCGGGTTTATCGCGCTTTATGGCGTGGACGAGACGGTCGCGCTGATTGATGCGGCGCTTGACGGGGCGCTGGTGGCTGCGGCCTGAGACTTGCCCGGCGCCGATTACGCCTTACTCTTTGCCTGTACCAGCGAGGAGAGGCGTCATGCGCGGGCAAATTCTTGGGCTACTGTTGTCAGTGTTTCTGGCCGGCGGTGTACTCGCGCAGGCGCGTGACATCGAGTCGACCATCGACCGGCAGCTTCAGGCGTTCAGCGTGGATGACTTTGAGACCGCGTTCACCTTTGCCAGCCCGAACCTGCAACGGCTGTTCCAGACGCCGAGCAATTTTCAGCGGATGGTGGTACAGGGGTATCCGATGGTCTGGCGGTTCCGCGAGGTTGACTTTCTGGAGCTGACAGAGCGTTCGGGCGCGTTGTGGCAGCGGGTCCGGATCGTGGATGCGCAGGGGATGACCCACATTCTGGATTATCGCATGCTTGAAACACCCGCAGGCTGGCGTATCAACGGCGTCCAGATACTGGATGCCGCGGATTTTTCGGCCTGAGCGTGATCCAGAGGTGCGGCTGACGCCGCACGACATGCCCTTGTGTCCCGGCGCGACCGGGACACAAGGCTGACACCTGCAGGCGTGGCCTGCCGGTGAGGCATCGCACGCTGGAGTGAGCCTGCCTTAATCCTTTTTTCCTAGTTCTGCCGATCTACGGCGTCTTGCGAAGTGCAGGTCGCATGGTGGCCGATGTGCGATTTGGCGCGTTGCGGCAGAGCAGAAGGAAATTTTCATGAACAAGGCAATTACCGATGGCATCCAGTTGATGCCGCCCCCTTTTGCGGGTGGACTGGATGTATATTCAAGCGGCGATGGTACGCCCGGGTCGGATACCTTTGCGAATGCGGGCAATGCTGCTTTTGTCCCCGCGGATCAGGACTTTGGCGGTTGTCTTGAAATACTGAAATCAAATGCCGTTCAACAACTGCGCTACATGGGTGAGACCCCGCTGTTGCCTGGGTGTTATCTGCGCATCACGGCGCGCATCAAGGGGATCAGCGGTGCCTTGCCGTCGGTGCGTATTGCAGCTTTCGCAGGTGGCGCGGGTGGCGCGGCTGTCCCGAATGTGGTCACCACCGGCCCCAGCGTTGCGCTGGAGGCCTACGGCGAGCCGATCGAGGTCTCTGCCATCGTTGGTGCGGGTGCGCGTGGCGGTGTCGATATGGTTTGGGGCGGGTCTGCGCTTTATGGTCACTTTGGGCTGGACCTGACCGGCGCGAATGGCGGCGTGATCCGCATTGATGACCTGATCATCGAGGATGTTACCGATGTTTACCTGCGCGAGATGATGGCGATGGTCGACGTGCGCGATTTCGGTGCGGTCGGTGATGGGGTGGCGGATGATGCCCCGGCTTTTGTTGCGGCCAATGCGGCGGCGGACGGCGCGCATATTCTTGTTTCAGCGGGGACATACCTGCTTGGATCATCGGTTACGCTGGATGCCCCGGTGCGGTTTGAGGGCGCAGTTACAATGGCCGATGATGTCATGCTGCTTTTGCGCCGGAACTTTGACCTGCCAAGCTACATTGATGCTTTTGGCGATGAGGAACTTGCATTTCGCAAAGGTTTTCAAGCGCTGCTGAATAACGCCGATCACGAGAGTTTCGATCTGGGCGGGCGCAAGGTTGCTGTCACCGGCCCGATTGACATGGCCGCGGCTGTGCCGAACCGCGCCAGCTATGCCACACGCCGGGTCATTCGCAACGGGCAGCTTGAAGCGCAGGGCACGACGGCTTGGCAGACTGAGGTAGTGACTTCGCAAGGGACCTATGCACCCGGCAACAAAAAGACGCTGACCGGCGTGGTCAACGTCGCCAATGTGCCCGTCGGCGCGCTGGTCGAAGGGGTGGGCGTGGGCCGGGAAGTTTACGTGCGTTCCAAGAACATTGCGACGCAGGAGGTTACGCTTAGCGCGCCTTTGTTTGATGCGGAAGGCACGCAGACCTTCACCTTCCGGCGGTTCAAGTACATTCTTGATTTCAGCGGCTTTGAAGCGTTGAGCAAGATGGTGCTTTCTGAGATTGAGTTTCAATGCAACAACGTGGCCAGCGGTGTGATGCTGGCGCCCGCCGGGTTGATCTTTCACGTCAAAGACTGCTTTTTCTCGCGTCCAGCGCATCGCGGTCTGACGTCTTCCGGCGAGGGCTGTCAGGGCATGTTGATCGACCGGTGCCAGTTCCTGTCGTCTGAGGACGAGCTTGATGTACCGGACCGTGTGAGTATCGGCTTTAACACCAACGCAAACGACATCAAGCTGCGCAACAACCGTGCAACCAAGTTCCGGCATTTTGGGTTTGTCGGGGGGGCAAACAGCATCATTGCTGGCAACCACTTCTTTCAAGGTGACACGATCGCCAACGGTATCCGAAGTGCGGGACTGATCCTTGGTCGGACGCATGTAAGCACGACGCTGACCGGGAATTACGTGGACAACTGCTTTATCGAATGGACGAACGAGCAGGATGCGGCGCCAGAGTTCAACTCGGAGTTTTCCTTTTCGGCGCTGACGATTGCCGACAACATCTTTCTGTCCGGGGATGTCGCGCCTTGGTTCAGCTATATCGTCGTGAAGCCGCACGGGGTGGGGCACTTTCTGTCCGGTGTGAAGATTACCGGTAATCATTTCCGGTCGATCAACGGATCGATTGACCGGGCGGAGCGGGTCGATACGAGTTTTGCGGAACTCGACTATGACCGGATGAAGAATGTGACCTTTGCAGGCAACTCTTTTCATAACGTGTCAGATCAGGTCTCGAGCCCGCTGACCCTGCGCCACACCGAGGCGAGCCCGGCGGCCTTGTGGGTGATCGACACACAGCAGAAACTGCCGTTTGGCGCGCGTGTACAGTCAGTCGATGCGGTAGTGCCGCGCGGCGCGGTGACGGATGCGGGTGGCGCGCCCCGGTTCGATACAGCCGCTGCGCTGACCGAACAGGGGGCAGGGCAGGACGCAGTGCATCTGCTTTGGCCGCAGCCGGTTCAAGGCGAAGTGCAACTGACGGTGCGGATCGACAACTAAGGTCACCACTCGCGCCAGAAGGCGATCTTCAGGGATGTGGTGCCGCCACCAGATACGGGTACTTCGGCGCCCAGTTGCAGGGTGGTGCCGCTATTTCTGCCCAATGACATTAGCAGGGACGGGGCCAGTTTGACGAACTGGTCGCCGTCCTGGAACGTATTGAACATCTGCATCATGAGCTTGCTTTTGTTACTGATGCCAAGGCCCGCGGTCAGATCGAGCTTGATCCGGTCGGAGGCCGGATGCTGTGTCAGGTTGTAGCTGCCATCGACGTTGACCCAGCCGTATCGCTGACCGACCTGAAACCCGCGCCCCCACGACAAACCAGTTTCTGCGGCGGGCAACACCTCCTCGTTCAGAACCCGTGCGCCGATACCGATATGCGCGGCGAATTTGTGCGTTTGATCGGTGCGGCCTAGGGGGACGCGCAGAAACAGAATGGCAGAACCCTCCTGAGTACCTGTGCGGTCGACGCCAAAGCTGATGTCCGCACCCAGCGTGCGATCGGGTCGCAACCCGTATTCCAAATAGACAGTCCCCGAGACTTCGCGGTCGCGGTTAATGCTGAGTGAACTGGAAGCAAACCCGCCGCCTTCGCTGCGCAGCCATGCACCTGCCTCTGCGCCGGTGGCCAAAGCCAAAACTGCAATGATGGCCAGCAAAGTTGATCGCATGCGCGTGCCTCCCGGTGGGCATCATGGTTAACGCGCCTTAACAAATCGTTACGGCGAATTTCACCCGCGGCCGGGGTGAAATTGCCCGCTGCGCGCCTATCTTGGTGGGCAGGAAATGGATCGGAGACCGTTATGAAATGCCCAATTGATGGATCGACCCTGGTGATTGCCGAGCGGAGCGGGGTCGAGATCGATTACTGCCCGCAGTGCCGAGGTGTTTGGCTGGATCGTGGAGAGTTGGACAAGATCATTGCGCAGTCCGCTCCGGCAGCCGCGCCGACGCCGCATCACCGCGGATCGTACAAGGGCGGCTACAAGGAGGGCTACCGCAAGAAGAAGCGCGGCGGCCTTGGTCTTCTTGACGAACTGTTCGACTTTTGACGCTGGATCCTGAATGGGCGCTCGGTCGGCGCGCGCGATTGCCTGATGCACTGCGGGTGCTGGCAGAGGCCTATCCGCGCGGTCAGTGGGAAGCGCACGGTAATTTCGGCGAGATGGTGCAGTTCTGGATGCAGCGGCATGCGATGTTCCGGGACCTTGTCGGCGTGTTGCGCAGCGACGCCGAGGCAATGGCGGATGGGGCGATGGATATGAACGCCTACGCGCCGCGGTTGTCACGCTATGGCGGCATGTTTCTCAATGAGTTGCACATGCACCACAACGTCGAGGACCAGCACTATTTTCCGCAGTTGATCCAACTGGACGCGCGGCTGGAGCAGGGGTTCGAATTGCTTGAGGCGGATCACGACGCCATTGACCCGATGCTGCACCAGTTGGCGGAGGCGGCAAACGCGGTGCTTCAGGGCGGCGAGATCGGCGCTCTGCACGACCGGATCGTGGGTTTTGGTGACCTGCTGGAACGGCACCTGACCGATGAAGAAGAGATCGTCGTACCGGTCATTCTGGCAAGCGGATTTCGCGGCTAGCGGCGCTGGGCGCGTTAACGCTTTCTCGGCGGGTCGAACGCCAACGTCGGTGTAGTATCGGTATTTCGTCGGTGGTTTATAGGTTCGGATGTCGGCGACGGGCCGGGTTAAGGCTGCGCGCGGTCATGGAGCCTGCTGATGAACGGGGCAATTCGGTTAACGCGGCGCGCGATGGATGCAACGGCGCCGCGCGGGTCAGACGCTCGGCTGCGGCTGACAGAGACGAAAGGCGGCGACAGGCTCTTCGGCGCCGCTGAGCGAGGCGGCGACATAAGCCTCACCCAAAAGCGCCTCGACCGTGTCGTTGAACTGCAGACCGTTCAGGACATTGCCAAAGCCCCGGTCGATCACAGTGAGCGATCGGCCATCGGCGCTGAGAGTGTGGCGGTCTGTCGAGATGGCGATGGTGTTCTGTCCGGTGAACCGCATGGAGAACACCTGCGACGTCGGCCAAGGGTCAGGCCGCGTGATGGTGATGGAATAGAGCGGTTGCGTCGGGTCATAGGTCAGTTCGAACGCAACGCCGTCTTCGTCATGGTTCAGCAGACAGGGCAGGCCGGGGGTGTACTCCCACGCGGCGGCGGGGGTGGCGAGCAGGACGAGGGCGGTCAGGATGCGCATGGTGATCAAGTAGACGCTGTTGATCCAACTTCCAGGTAGCTTGGACAGATTGACACGCCTCCTTAAGCAAAGCGCTGCCGCTGCAGCGCGCCGCTAAGACTCTACGCTTAACAAGCCAAGGTTTGTCGCTCGTCGTCGTAAAATACCAAAACCAAACAATCCAGCTGCTAGAAAACCGATGGAACTTGGAAGTGGAACGGCAGATACGCCGTCTCCCCGATCGTGCGGAGTAGCCCCTGCCACGTAATCGAAACCTGATTCAGAAACTACATTCAGTAGACTGGTTACATCTTCCTCTCCGACAAAGAACGAGAGCCCAGTAATTCGTAAAGAGGATCCAAGGTCGCTATCGGAGTAGCAAGTAACTGGGGTTAACGTTGATTGACACCCGGGGCCATCGGTTCGCGTAGCTAATCTGATGATCGCTTCTGCGGATGCGGAAGCGAATATGCTAAAATTGCCTCCTACTACAATTGAATCGACAGTTGTTACGGCGTCGGGTCCAAACGCGCTCAATGCGCTATCATATGAAAATAATTGGGTGTTATTGACCCAAAAAGTCGAACTAACGAAACCGTTAAAATTGTCGCCGATGGTCGTAACGCCACCCAAAAGATCAAGAGATACACTAATTGTGCCATTAAAAGCATCGCCAGAGCCAGAATAGGTGGCTTGAATTCCATCCGTAAAAGTTGCTGAGGATTTCGCAAGTCCAGAGTCGGCGCGAAGGACCCCATCTTGGTCTCTCGAATAGACGCTCGAGGCGCGTGCACTGACTGTGCCGCCGACACTGCTTGCATTGGAAGTAGCATCAAGGCTCCCGACTATAACTGAACCACAGCTTGATTTTGCGCCGGTGGAGTTAGTTTCTGCTTCTTCGCAACCCAAACTTCCAATTTGTGCATAGCTAGTAAAGGTCGCGCTCTGCGCAATTTCTGGAAACATAAAAGCGCCACAAGCAGCACCGATTAAAGCGATCTTGCAATAAGTCATTATTATACCCCAAAATCCCGAAACTAATTTGGGGGAAACGATTCGGTCAAGAATCTTGTGATTTTTGCTTTGCCACCTACCGCCCCCGCTTCCGCTTCACCCCGCCGCGCATACCGCCTCGGCCCATGGTGCTGCGGCCTGAGGCTTTGGCGCTGTCCTCCACCGCCTTTTCCACGGCGTATTGGCGGGCCATGGGGTCGTCGGCGACGGCCAGATCCACGGCTTCGAGGCGTTTGACCTCGTCGCGCAGACGGGCGGCTTCTTCGAATTCCAAATTCTCCGCTGCCTTGCGCATGTCGGCGCGCAACCCGTCCAGCACGGCCGCAAGGTTGCCGCCCGCAAGCTGGTTGTCGATCTTGGCGGTGACGCGGTTCTGGTCTGTGTCGCCCTTGTAAAGACCGGCCAGAATATCCTCGACGTTCTTTTTCACCGTCTGCGGCGTGATGCCGTGTTCTTCGTTATAGGCCAGTTGCTTGGCGCGGCGGCGGTCGGTTTCGCCGATGGCGCGCTCCATCGAGCCGGTGATGCGGTCGGCGTACATGATCACGCGGCCTTCGGCGTTGCGCGCGGCACGACCGACGGTCTGGATGAGCGATGTCTCGGACCGCAGGAACCCTTCCTTATCCGCGTCAAGGATCGCCACCAATCCGCATTCGGGGATGTCCAGCCCCTCGCGCAGCAAGTTGATCCCGATCAGCACGTCAAAGGCGCCAAGGCGCAGGTCGCGCAGGATTTCGATCCGTTCGATGGTGTCGATGTCGCTGTGCATATAGCGCACGCGGATGCCCTGTTCGTGCATATACTCGGTGAGGTCTTCGGCCATGCGCTTGGTCAGCGTTGTCACCAGTGTGCGGAAACCGTTTTCCGCCACTTTTCGCACCTCGTCCAGCAGGTCATCGACCTGCATTTCGACCGGGCGGATTTCGATTTCGGGATCGATGAGGCCCGTGGGGCGGATGATCTGTTCGGTAAAGACGCCGCCTGTCTGCTCAAGTTCCCATGATTGGGGCGTGGCAGAGACAAAGACGGACTGGGGCCGCATGGCATCCCATTCCTCAAACTTCAGGGGGCGGTTATCCATGCAGGACGGCAGCCGGAAGCCGTGTTCGGCCAGCGTGAACTTGCGCCGGTAGTCGCCCTTGTACATGCCGCCGATCTGCGGAACGGAGACGTGGCTTTCGTCGGCAAAGACGATGGCGTGGTCGGGGATGAACTCGAAAAGGGTGGGGGGCGGCTCTCCCGGCGCGCGGCCCGTGAGATAGCGCGAGTAGTTCTCGATCCCGTTGCAGACGCCCGTGGCCTCGAGCATTTCGAGGTCAAAGTTTGTGCGTTGTTCCAGCCGCTGTGCCTCGAGCAGTTTGCCCTCGCCGACCAGTTGGTCGAGCCGTTGGCGCAGCTCTTTCTTGATGCCGATAATGGCCTGCTGCATTGTCGGCTTTGGCGTCACGTAGTGGCTGTTGGCGTAGACGCGGATCTGGTCGAAGGTGTCGGTTTTCTCGCCGGTCAGCGGATCAAATTCGGTGATGCTTTCCAACTCTTCGCCAAAGAACGACAGCCGCCATGCGCGGTCTTCAAGGTGGGCGGGGAAAATCTCCAGACTGTCGCCGCGCACGCGGAAGGAGCCGCGCTGGAACGCCTGATCATTGCGACGGTATTGCTGGGCAACAAGATCAGCCATGACCTGACGTTGGTCATATGTGGAACCGGTCTTGAGGTCCTGCGTCATTGCGCCGTAGGTCTCCACCGAGCCGATACCGTAGATGCAAGAGACAGACGCGACAATCACCACGTCGTCGCGTTCCAAAAGCGCGCGGGTGGCGGAGTGGCGCATCCGGTCGATCTGCTCGTTGATCTGGCTTTCTTTTTCTATGTAGGTGTCGGAGCGCGCGACGTAGGCTTCGGGCTGGTAATAGTCGTAGTAGCTGACAAAGTATTCGACGGCGTTGTCCGGAAAGAAGCCCTTGAATTCCCCGTAAAGCTGCGCGGCCAGCGTCTTGTTCGGGGCCAGAATGATCGCGGGGCGCTGCGTCTCTTCGATGACTTTGGCCATTGTGAAAGTTTTGCCGGTCCCGGTGGCGCCAAGCAGAACCTGATCGCGCTCGCCCTCGCGCACGCCTTCGGCAAGCTCGGCGATGGCGGTTGGCTGATCGCCTGCGGGCTCGAATTCTGTGGCCAGCTTGAACTCGCGCCCGCCCTCCAGCTTGGGGCGCGCGCGGACATCAGGGGCCGGATTGGCCAAAACCGTGTTTGGCGCATCGATTTCAGGTGGGGACATGGCTGAGACTCGCTTTGTTCTTCAAAAATGCTATGATTTCACTGGGGTTCAAGGGGGCGAGCCTGTTCTGATGACATTTTTTGTCAGTACTGCCCTTTGACGGTGGTGAGTGCGCGGCGTGGCCGCAAGGTTTGATTTCCAACGATAATTTGCTGATCCAACCCGGCAGTCCAATCGTACTTGTTACGTTGTCCGCTTTGCGGGCGAAGCAAACTGGGGGTTTTTTAGCGGTTTTCTTACGGCATTCTATTTCGGATGACCCAAAAATAATCACCTGGATCGCTCATAAAAATTCCCGCAAACAAACCGTCCGGCCGACGTGTCAGAAAGTTGCATCGGTGTGTGGTCTGGACACCAGAACTATGGGGATTTTTTAAATGGAAGAAGACAGCATTCTGGATATTGCCTTGGGCAATTCCAGCTTCTCGGTGTTGACGGATATCGTCATCTACCTTGATTTGAACGAAGGAACAGACTTTCAGGGAGCGCTTGGCGGTGCCGGAAGCCTGACCGTATTTGCGCCAACCAACGATGCCTTCGGCAGTCTGGCCACATCGCTTGGATTTGAAGGTGATGCGACCGTTCCGGAGCAAGTGACATCATTTTTTCAGGGTGTGATCGACACGTCACCGCAACTTGTCATCGATATTCTGAATTATCACGTTCTGGGCGAAGCCCTGACCGAAAACGATCTGGTAAACGATGCTGATGGAACAGTCACAACCCTGCTTGGGACGACCATCGGGCTGGACAACCTGCCAATGCTCGTTGACCAAGAGGTGGATCTGGCAGATCCGACATTGGTCGACACGGACATTCCGGCCTCCAACGGTGTGGTGCATGTCATCGATCAGGTTCTTTTGCCAACGAGCGTGGTTGACCCGAGCATCGTACAAACCGTTCTGACCAACCCTGATTTCCGCGTGCTGCTCGACGTTGTTCTGTATCTGGACAGCCCAGACGGCGGCAGCGCGGGTCTGGCGGCGGCGCTTGGCGATCCGGATGCCGATCTGACGGTTTTCGCGCCTACCAATGCGGCCTTTGTCACGCTGGCTCAGGAACTGGGATTTGAGGGCGAAATTGCTGACATCGACAATCTGACGAATGAAGAAGTCGAAGCGGTTGGTGGTTTCTACCGTAATACTGACAACGTTGATCCTGCTTTGCTGCTTAGCGTTGTTCAATACCATGTGTCGCCTGGCACACAGACGGCAGAAGACATCGGTAATGACGAGGATGGCGTTCTGGAAACCCTGCAGGGGGCAACGATCGGCGTAGACGACCTGCCGTCTCTGACTGATAACGAAGACGACCTCGAAGATCCGACACTGGTCGCAACCGACGTGCCGGCGTCGAACGGCATCATCCACGTGATTGATCGCGTCCTGATCCCGGCGGACATCATTTCTGATCTGCCAACAATTACGCAGATTGTCATCGATACCTCCGGTGAAAGTGGTTTTGACGACAATGGCGGTGATTTCGACTTCTTGCGCGAAAGCTTGACAGCGGCACAGCTTGTCGAACTGTTCGACGATGAAACCCAGGACTTCACCGTGTTTGCGCCAACCGATGACGCCTTTATGGGCGTGAGCAAGGCGTTGGGATACGAAGGCGACGACGAAGCGGGTGGCTTTGGCTATCTTGTGGATGCGTTGCGCCTGCTGAACCAAGGCAACGACCCGGTCGACCTGCTGACGACTGTTCTGCAATATCACGTCTCACCCGTTGGTAAAACGCTGGACGAGGTCGCGGCGGCCAGCCCAGTTGCTACTCTGCAGGGCGGTACGATCACTGTAAACGGCATGACGCTTGAAGATGCTGATCCGGACATCGCAGATCCCGAAGTTGTGCTGCCCAACTTGTTTGCAAGCAACGGTGTCGTCCATGCCATCGACGGTGTTTTACTGCCGGTAGACATTCTGGTGTCTGACGGATCCAACGATGTGGATTTCATCATCGGTGATGATGGCCGTGGCTGGTACAATACCGGCGCGGACAACGACTACATCGACGGTCGCGGTGGGCGCGATGTGATCATTTCGGGTAAGGGCAACGATGTTGTTCTTGCCGGTGAGGGTCGCGATTTCGTCAACGCGGGCAAAGGCGACGATGTTATCAAAGGTGAAGGTGGCGCTGACAAGATCATCGCGGGTGCCGGTGATGACTATGTCGACGGCGGAGACGGGCGCGACTGGATTTCGGGTGGTCGTGGTGACGACACGATTGCCGGTGGCGAAGGCAACGACTGGCTGTCGGGCGGTTTAGGCGCCGACACGTTTGTCTTTGAAGAGAACAGTGGTCACGACACGATCGCCTTTTTCTGGAAAGGCCACGACAAGATCGACCTCTCGGCCTATGGGTTCGACGGTTACAGCGACATCAAAGACTCTGTCGATAAAGGCTTTTTCAAATCGACCATCGACCTCGGCGATACCGAAATCACGGTCAAAACCATCTTTGGTCTTTCGGAAAACGACTTCATCTTCTGATCGCTTCGTCATCGTGACACACAGCCCATCCCGGCAACGGGGTGGGCTTTTTTGCGCGGGGGCGCTGAATTGACACCTTGCCCCGCAGCCTGAATTCGCAGATATACTGCGTCCACCGCTTAGGAGGCTTGTTATGCGCGCACGAATCTACCGCCCGGCAAAAACGGCCATGTCGTCTGGCATGGCGAAAACACACCGTTGGGTTTTGGAATTTGCGCCCGCTTCTGCGCGCGAAGTTGACCCGTTGATGGGGTGGACGTCTTCAAGCGATACGCAGGCGCAAGTCAAGCTGCGGTTTGACAGTAAAGAGGCCGCGATCGAATACGCGCAGGACAATGGCATCCCTTTTGATATGCAAGAGCCCAAGGGGCGCAAGGCAAACATTCGCCCCGGCGGCTATGGCGAGAATTTTGCGACCAGCAGGCGAGGAGCCTGGACCCACTAGAAGACGGTACGCGATGGGCGTCATTATTGAGAAAACCCGACCCGAGACGCCAGACGTCGCCGCGTTGATCGCGCGTCATTTCGCACTGATGCGGTCGCAGTCACCGCCCGAGAGTTGCCATGTGTTGCCCGGCGATGCGCTTGCCGGTAGCGATATGCACCTTTTCGTATTGCGCGAGGACGGGCGCGCGCTGGGCATCGGGGCTATCCACCACACCGGAGATACCGGCGAGATCAAATCGATGCACACGGCACATGAGGCGCGCGGCAAAGGGTTCGCGCGGGTGATGCTGCTTGCCCTTCTGGATCATGCGCGCAGCCTTGGCATTACGCGCATCAACCTCGAAACCGGATCCGGCCCGGAGCACGAGGCTGCGCGGGCCTTGTACACGGGTCAAGGATTTACTGAGTGCCCGCCGTTCGGCAGCTATTGCGAGGATCCCTTGAGCCTTTTCATGACGCGGACGATCTGAGGCTTGCGCAAGCGGTTCTGCTGCGGCATGACAAGGGCAGCGGTCCCTTAGCTCAACTGGATAGAGCAGCTGACTTCTAATCAGCAGGTTGAGGGTTCGAGTCCTTCAGGGATCGCCAATATTTTCAAATACCTACGTTGCATAACTTTGTCTTGGCCTGACTACGGGTAAGCGTGGTGCTGCGCTTTTTCCTTTACTTTCGACCTGAGGTTGCGCGAACTTGCCGCTAAGGGAGGAACTGATGGGGCACATCAGGCTTGGCACGTTGCCTCTTTCCAAGAAATGGCGCGAGGTCGTTGATCTGATCGCAACCGATGCGTCGGTCGAAGAGATCGCCGAGGCCGCCGCAGATGCATCCGACAAAGATCTCTCACGCGCGAGTCGTGACCCTAGGCTTCAGTTTGTAAGCGATCTTCTGGTGCGGCTGCCTTTGCTTGCGAGGGCTCCTCGCTTCGAAGACGCTCTGGCTGATCTTGATATCGACGGGTCAGACCTTGCCTCTGTGACAGGGCTGCTCGCAGGTTTGGATCGTGCCATCGATCGCAACAACTTCGACCTTCGAGGATCTTCCGACGCAGGAGAACCGGCGAAGGCCGCGCTCTTGGAAAGCCTTTCGGTTCAGCTGCGTGACCGGTTGCCAACGCTTTTCGAACCCACACCGCAGGAAATTCGTAAGGCTCTCGCTAGTTTCGCTTCCGGCGATGCATTTGCGAGGCTCGCGCGGGATTTCTTTGCCCGGCTATCCGAGATGTGTTTTGACATTGGTATCGGGCTCCTCTTTCAAGGTGACTTTTGAATGGGGTTCGGTACAGGACACTAATCTTGGGGAGGCTTGTTGAAGTGTGACCTCCAGTTTGGCTTGGATTGCCTCCAGATCTGCACGGCGGATGATCTTGTTCATGACCGCCCCGCAGGTCGGACAGAGGGCCGTCAAGCGACCACTTGAAACAGTTTCTTGAGCGTAGTCCGCAATCTTGCCGTCAGGTTCACGCGGGCCTCTGCAGCCCAGGCAGTAGCAATGATGCAACGCCAATTTGCACCGCACCTTACGTTGTTTTTGCCCTAGGAACTCCTTGAGCACATGTCCTTCGATCAACCAGGGCTTGCTGCCGGTATCGGCCGCAAGTCCGTTGTTCCCAACCCAGCGAATGACGGTCTGGCTATGACATCCTAAAACGTCTGCCACCTCCCAGACTGTGTAGACAAGGTGCGATTTTCTGCTTCGAGGTCGAAGCGGAGGTTGTTTGCACTGGTTTTCACTCGATTTTGGGCGGAAAGCAGAGGCTCGAAGCGGACTCAAGACTGCGTCAAACCCAATCTAAAGCGGCCCGCGGACTAAATGCCTCTCAATCCGTCAGTGACGCCATATCGAACTTCGAGACCTGAAACGTAGGTTTCAACGAGTGTTTCGATTAGCTCAGACGTGTCGTAGATCACGGATTGATTCTCAGCGAGCTCCAAAGTGACCAAACCGTAAAGTGCTGACCATAGTACCCGTCCTTCAATCTCGCGTCGGCTGACATCAGGAACGAGATGAGCTATCGCCATGGCGCTCAATGTCACAAGATCGATCACGATTGCGGCATAGCTATCCGGGGCTTCTCCGCGTCTGCCACTATGATGCTCAAAGACTGCGGACATCTGGTTACGATGTTCAGAAGCGAATTCCAGATAGGTCTGCGCAAGTCCCTTCAAACTGTGACGCGCACTCCTGCCGAAGTCCTGTTGCCTTGCCTGTTCGAGCAGTCGCTTCAGTGTCTCCGTGTTCACTTCAAAGACAAGCGCATCGAGATTGGGAAAGAGCTGATAAAGCGTCCCTGATGTGTACCCCATCTTGCCTGCGATCTTGCGAATCGAGAGCTCGCCCAAGCCGTCTGCAGCGATAAGTTCAGCGGTTGAATGCAGAGCCATTGCCCTCAATTCTTCGCGGGTATGATCCTTGCGGCGCGCCATAACACACTCACCTTTAACAGGTTTTTTCACGAATTCCAGAGCTATTGACCGATGATTAATAAAATGTGATAAATAAAAACCATTGATTAATATAGGGGTACTTAGAATGAGTGAATGTTCAAAAGACTGCCAAGGCTGCAAACGCGCTGATGTTGGTCACGTACGTTCTCGCAAAGAGGCCGCGCGGGATCTCTTCGAACTTCGAAAGCAACTGAAGGACGCAGGATGCTTCAGCCCCGACCCTTGGGGCTACGCGCTTCGGTTTGCGGGAATTCTTGGCGCCCTTGCCGTTGGCTGGAGCGCTCTGTTCCTGTCATCGGCACAGACGCATTGGATGGTGGGTGTGCTCATTGTCGCCTTCGCCTCTGTTCAGGCGGGTTTCGTCGGACATGACATCGCCGACGGTGCGGTGACCCGTTCGCGAAAGCTTTCGGCGGTTCTCGGTCACACACTGATGACGTTCGCCGCAGGCATGAGCGCCAGCTACTTCGAAGACTTCCACCGTTCCCACCACACGATGGTGCTTCGCGGTTCTGGCGGGTTTGAAAACAAGCAGGCGCCCAAGAACCCGTATCTGGTCGGCCTTCTGAACAAGGCGATGAATATTCATGGCCTTGTCTACTATGCCGTTTTCATCCTTTTGCGAGGCGCGCTTTACCGGATTGAAAGTATCCGCTTCGTTCACGCCAAATGGAAGATTGCCGGGTGGGATGCCGTCCTGCTCGTGGGGCACTACCTGATATGGTTCGTCATTCCGGCTCTTCTCGTCGGCCCTTGGGCGGCTCTGGCAGCCTATCTGGCCTGTGCGATTGTCGGCGGCCCGTATCTCGGCTTCGTCCTTTCGCTGAACCACGAAGGATTGCCGGAGTATGTAAAGGGTGATCGCGTGCCGGTACTCGAGCATGTGCTTGCCACGACCAAGAACCTGCAACGCTCGAGGATTGCGAACTTCCTGCTGGGTGGGTTCAATAACCACATCGAGCATCACCTGTTCTCGCGTATTCCCATCAGTCGCCTGCCCGAGGCGCGCGATATCATGCAGGCGTTCTGTGCCGAGCGCGGCTACGATTACAAGCAGGCGAGCCTTGGAGCCTCGGTTCGTGATAACATCCGCTTCTTCAGCAACTCGGGCCCGACCGAGCTACAAGCAATCGGATAGGACCTTGGCCGGCCTGTTTCTGAGCCGGTCAACATGGCACGCCAAGCGCTCTGCGTCTCGACCAGCTCAACGGAACAAAGGGTTGAATCATGGATGACCAAGAGATCGAAAATTTCATGGAGCGCTACTATGAAGCTCCAGACCCGGCTCGGGCCATAAAGGGACTGCAGGCATACCTGGCTGAAGCGGAAAGCCTCATGTGCGGTGAAGAGGTGCTGATGCCCTATCGTTTCGGTCGTCTGGCGCAGCTTCATCCAGAGGTCGCGCCCACCTTCCGCCATGCAATCGAAACCCTTGGTGGCACAAAGCCCGATTTCTGCTCCGCGCTTGGCGAGTGGTTGAACGAGGATCGCCCGTCGCCAAAGAACATTCTGGACAGGGTTATCCAAAGCCCGATAGACAACGACCTTCTATGGACGGAGTTTTCTCTGACAGGGGAACCAGCACCACTGATCCGACTGATCGATCTTTTCGAAAGGTCCGACAAGATTCGGGTCGAGATGGAAGAATGGCTGTCGACGCCCGACTCATTTGTGGGATTGCTGCTCCAAAGGCGTAGACGTACCTGTGAAAGGTTTGCCGACATTCTGGATGTCCACGTCGACACGGCCGCAGGGACGATCTGCTCGGAGGACGATCTGGATGCACTTTGCTTCATGCGCGGCGACGTTTTGATCGACAAAAAACAGATGGTCGAGATGGGTAGGTTCTTCCCGATCGGCCTATCCGAAGAAGAGGTAACCTACTGCGTCACCAAGGCAACTGCAAAGTGGAGCCTCTATTGGAGCGCGATCAAGAACAAACGCATTCTATCCATCGTGACCGATCAGATAAGCGAGCGAAGCGGCCGGGCTTTGCTGGTCGTGCTGGAGATTGCGGCGCGGGCAAGCCTGACAAAAGGCGACCAGGTTGCCGCAGGGCGCTATCTCGAACGCTTCCTCACCTTGAATCCCAGTAGAAGTGAACTTCATGCACTTCGCGCACCGCTAATAGCAGATGTCGTGATGGCGGGGTTGTCCACTCTCTCCGAAGAAGCTGTCGAAGTCCCGTCGTTTCTGTCGTCGAAAGACGTAAGAGACATCGTTCGGCTTTGTGTCGCCAACGAGCAAAGCGTCAAGTCGGGCTATGGCATGATGAATGCCGGCATCCGAAAGGGTGATTTCGAGGACGCTAAAGACCAGAAGTTCATCGAGTTAACCTATAAGTTCGATGGCTATGGTTCGTTTGAAGTTGTCCAGTGGATGGACCCGGAAGACTGGGACAAATGGGTGACCAAAGACGGAAGGACGTACCAGTCGGTTGGCTTCTGGTTCGAGATAAGCGATGCGGAGATCAAGCGGACTCGCGAATGGGTCAATTGGATGCTCCGCGACGCAGGCTGGGTGGAAGAGCTCAAGTTCAACTCACCGGATTCTTTCGATGAGTATGAATGGCGTGACAACCGGTTCCTGCTTCTTAAGTATCATTCGCTCCAACTCCATGGCTTGATCGAGAGGCTCTTGCCGGTCAAAAGCACCAGCAAACAAGCGCTCGCAGATATCGATGTGTGGATCAGCCTGCAGTCACAAAGGATGGTTGCCTGCGACGCCTTTGTAAAAAACGCGGTCGTGAACCAAGAAGTTGCGCACCTCTTTTTGCGCCAGGTGTTCGCCATGCCTAACGGGATTGTCACGATCGAACATCCCGAAGTCATGGTGGCTCCTCCAGGTAGTGGCCTGGAGCCAGGAACAGAGGTCACCATGCACGCGGTACCGTCCAGGTCGAAAATCTTCGAGCCCAAGTGACCGCGTGTCGGCGGCGGAAATCCATCAAGAAGCGGGGAACAGGTCATGAAGTCGAAGGTAGCAAAAGGTCTCGTCGTTCTTCTTTTTTTCCTTGGGGTCGCTTGGCTGTCGGTCGGATCATTCAGCGACTACCTCATCGGAAACCGAAAGATGGTGGGGGATAGTCCGGAATGTGACGACAGCTCTTGGTGCGACGTCATCCGCAACAGCTTCATAGCGGATGCGCATAGTGACACCCTTATGCATCGGAACCCAGGGGCCGAAACTCGCTCGGGGCATGTTGATCTTGCTCGGATGGTCGAAGGCGGTGTGAACGTGCAGATCTTTGCCATCGCGAGCGTCGCGCCAAAGATTATCGATCGGGAAAATGGCGCGACCGAATGCGGGGCTCGCGAAAAAGGCGACTTGCTGCGTACATATTTTTTCCTGAAGGAACCATTGCGCCCAACTACGTGGCTCACCCCAATGGCGCGGATTGACCTGATGATCGACCGGTTCGATGCCGCGTTGAATGATGGGCAGCAAAGCGGCCCGTCGCTGACCCCAATAGTATCAAGGTCAGACCTTGTTGCTTTGATCGACCGCGGGCCGCAGGATCAATCTGGTATTGGCGCGCTATTGGCGATCGAAGGTGCCTATTGGGCCTCGGAAGATAAAATTGAGCTGTCCAGTCAATTGGACAAATTGGAAAACGCTGGTGTCCGAATGATCGGGCTTACGCATCGGTCGAACAATCAACTCGCCGGGTCAAACGAGGAATGCAGACGTCCTCACCATGGTCTGACCGACCTCGGATATTTCGCCGTGGCCGAGATTTGGAAACGCAACATGATTCTCGATCTCGCACATGCTTCGTCGGAGACGATTGCCGATGTGGCGCGGTTGTCTGCAGAAGGCAAAGCTGGCCCGGTGATCGTATCCCACGCCGGCGTCAAGTCGGCTTGCGATCACGACCGGAACCTCAGCGACGAAGACCTCCGCAACATCGTCCGCTCTGGCGGTGTCGCCTCGCTCGGCTTCTGGACGACCGTAATTGTTTCGAGGGTTCTGTCACAGCTCAGGAAGCACGCCAGGCCATCGCCAGGTCTTTCGTGGCCGCCCACCAAGTGCTGACTGCGCCGGAGTTCACCGCCGAGATGGCAGCGGACTACAATCCGAGCGCACACCTAGCACTCGGTTCGGATTTCGACGGAGCGACCCTTGTCCCTGCGGATGCATCAGCGATCCCGTGGTATTTGGAAGGCATCGCAACTTTTGAGGTTGAGGGCAGAAGGGTTTTTGACCGCTCGGCCATCGAAAACATTGCTGGTCTGAATCTACTCCGATTGATCCAGAGTGCCCTGGAAGAGAGCTAGTCAGACCGATCAGGGTCGGTTTCGGAGAAGGTCTGTTTCGTCCGTATGTCTGCCGTTCAACGATATTTTGGGAATGTCCGGTGCTGACAAAAGCAGTCACTTGGAGGCAAACTTTCGATTTTTCAGTCTTGAAAGGCTGCTAAACGCGACACACCAGATACCCAACAGAACCCAGCGAGGGTCTGCTCAGAGCCCAAAGCTGTCATTGCTATTTGTTAGCAAATCCAATGTCCAGCCAACATACCAAGATGCCTTGGCTGTTGGTGAGTCTCGATGGATGGGATATGAACGTTGTATTATCAAAGATCGCAGTCGCGCCTAAAAATTCTGAAATAAACTGGAGACCACTCGATGAATCTTGAAAATCTTACTGAGAGAGTGACGAAGGAACTGGATAAGGCCCTTTCTGACCTTCCGGTCAACGAGAAGGTGGCGGTTTTGGATATAGTCAAGAAGGCGATGCTCGACACTTCGCACCGAACGCATCGCGAGTTGAAGGAAACCGCTGTTGTCTGTTGCGGTCCGGAGGCAGACTTGGCCCACAAGATCCAAGAGCAGATGGACCAAAAGCGTGACATGCTTATTGCTAACTTGAGCGCTATGCGTTGAACTGATGGGCGGTGTTACAGATTACTCCTCACAATGCATCTCTCAAATTGACACATAGTTTTGCAAGCATTTTGGCCATGGCCTGATTTTAAGTGGACATTCGTCGACGGTAGAAGAGAAGAGAGCATTCACTGCCAGAATCCCGCTCCGATGCAGGTCAGTGACCGGATAGTGCGATTTAGTTGCCGTCTGAGAAAAACAGTCAGATGACCGCCTTGAGCCCATTCCGCAAGCCAACCAGCGCTAGCGCTCGCAGGTGAAGCAATCCACTCGACCGAAACCGCCATAACCACAGCAGCAAACAACCCGTCGTTGCGTGAAAGTGCGGCTCATTGTACTGTCCGCGTAGGGGAGGTGGCTCCATGCGTTGGATTAGCACCATCTTTGCAACGGTACTCTTTTTACTTGGGCCCGCTCAAGCGGGTCCTTTATTCGATGCCGCAAAGCAGGGAGATACTGCGTCCGTTGAGGCTCTGTTGGAAAGCGGTGCCTCTGTCGACGAGCGGGGGCCGAACAAGGCCACTCCATTGATTGCTGCTGCCTTAGCTGGGGATACAAAGACCGCGGCGGCGCTGATCAACGCAGGGGCGGATGTGATGGCGCGAAACCGCAGCGGGTTCACGCCACTTCACGCCGCGGCTTTTGGTGGCAGTGTTGAGACAGCACGCCTGCTTCTCGCCAATGGCGCCGATGTGAATGGGCGTATCAACAGGGCTGAAAAATCACCCATTTTCATGGCGGCCGACGAGGGCCATATCGAGGTGATCGAGCTATTGCTCGACCATGAAGCTGATATTGCGACTCTAGACAACGATGGTTTTTCGGTTCTGATCCGGACAATGTTCCGCAAGCACTATGATATCGTCGGGCTCCTCAAGCAGCACGGGGCCACTTGCCCCCCGCCAGACGCCTTTGGCCCGGAATTTCACCGCCTGTGCTCGGAGGCAGGCACATAAGGGAAGGTCAAAAAATGAATTTTCGATTTCTGATGTGTGGCCTGTTTCTAGCAGGCATGAGCATTACCGCGCTGGCCGATGAGCCCATAAATACCGGACCGTTCGGAGATGTTGCGATCAAGGGCTATGACACGGTTGCCTATTTCACCGAAAGCCGCGCGGTTAAGGGATCAAGTGAGTTCGCATATGATTGGCTTGGCACGCCATGGCACTTCAACAGCGCGGAAAACCGCGACCTGTTTAAGTCTGACCCAACCAAATACGCTCCGCAATACGGTGGGTATTGCACATTGGGTGTTGGCCTTGGGGCCAACGCCTCCGAAAACATCGACCCAGTAAATTCCTGGCGGATCATCGACGGGAAGCTTTACTTTATTTCGGACCCGACCGGTGCAGAAATGCTTGACCACCCAAAAGGGGAAGCGGTGATCGCCAAGGCGGATGCGAATTGGGAGAAGACCAAGCCGCTAGCAGCCAAGGATTACTCCAACTGACGCGCGCTTCGGATGATCGTCATCCGCCAGGGCTAAAGTGAAACAGAATATGCGGGTTGATGTAGCTATACGGCAAGACTGTTCCGTCTGTTTCTTCGGCTCTTTTATAGATCGGGCCACAAGCCGGGCGACCCAGCGCGAGACCGGGTTGTTGCATGCACAAAGTGTCGTCTTTCACATAGGCAGATCCGGTAATGAACATCGTGGATGTTCGCATCGCCACGCTTCCGTTCTCTGATATCTGCATTAAGCCGGGTCCGCGGCCTTCGAAGTTTCCCTGCCATACGTTGCCGTCGATCAGAGCGGTAACCGCTTCGGCAGATAGCTTTTCGCGCGCGCCAGGTTGAAAGTCGAACGGCCATTCCTGCACGCCCGCAGCCAACATTGCATCAAAGATCCGATCGAGTTCTTCCTGCTGCCGAAAGTGCGCAAACAAGACCTTGTAGAGTTGCGCCGAAGTATGCGGAGCGAATTCGGCCACCTCGTCTGCAGTTGCTTGCGCCTTTTGTGTCTGACCAGCTTCTCCATAGGCGGCCGCGAGGATGTTGAAGTAGTCCTCAATACCTTGAGAATTGCCTTTTATCTCTTCAAGGATTTCGACGGCACGTTGGGGACGCCCGGTGAGAATATATGACAAGCTTGCGATCTGACGTGCATAGCCAGGCAATAATGGGTTCAGACGCAGAGCTGTTTCGAAATTCTCGATGGCCTCTTCATGTCGGCCGTAGAAAGTCTGCGCAAAGCTCAGCGCAAGATAGGCAGATGCTTCACCGGGGGCCTTCTCGACAGAAAGCTTCGCCGAGCGCATCGCTTCCTCATACCTGCGATCCACAGTTTGCAACTCGCTTAATACGGCAAAAGGCATCGCCGCATCTGGATCGATTTCTAAGGCACGACCGGCATGTTCGTAGGCGCGTTTCCGGGCGACCGGAAATGGCAGCACATCGTCATAGTTACGGCGCATGACCAATGCTTCGGTGCGGGCCTGCGCCGCGAAAGCCCTGGCAAAAGTCGGGTCGATAGCGGTTGCGTCCGAATAGAGGCTCAACGCTTCGCGCAGCCCGGGCCGAAAGCCGCTGCGAGCGGCTTCTTCGGCCCTGAGAAAGAAGTCATACGCTTCCAGATTTGTGGTGGGGAGGCGTTCGATCCGTTCTCGTTCGGAAACACTTACATCCACTCCCAACTGGTCTATGATTTCGTTTATCAGGCCGACTTCAATGGAGAATATCTCGGCTGCGTCTCGCTCCAGCCGCTCCGCCCAAAGCGTTTGCCCGTTGTTTACATCTGTCAGCCGCGCGTTGATCAAAAGCCGTGCCCCTGCTCTGCGCACGCTGCCTTCGAGAACATAGCGCACCCCCAACTCGCGACCTACGGTCCTGCTATCGATTGTCCGGTCCCGGTAGGAAAATGCGGTATTGCTGCCAATCACCATCAACCCCGCGACTTTCGAGAAATCGGTTATCAGATCGTCGGTGAGGCCATCGGCGATGTAACGTTCCGCGTCTGGCAGCCCGAGGCCTTCAAAAGGCAACACGACAAGCGAGGGTCGCGCGTCCTCTGCTGCGATCATTTCGCTCTCGGCGCTGCTGAATACCGCGACAATGTCGTCGCGCAGCACGAAAGCGGCGCTTGAAAGAGTGGCGACCAAGACCATCGCAGCAATAGCGACACGAACATTCAAGCGACGCCAGAGCGGGTTTTGCGCGCCATTTGGGTCGGCCATCCGGAAAACTGCGAGCGGCTCAGGTATGTTTTTGACGCGGTGCACACCGGCAGGCTCGAATGGTCTGCTGACCTTGCCCCGCGTATGTTCGTAGACCTGGCGCGAGATGCAGATGCCACCGGGCTTCGCCAAGGGTTCCAGTCGTGCCGCAATATTGACGCCGTCTCCGTAAATGTCGTCACCATCGATAATCAGATCGCCCAGATTGATACCAATCCGTAATTCGATCCGTTGACTGGGGTCAGTGGTGGCGTTCCTTTCGGAAACTGCATCCTGTATTTGGATCGCGGCCTCCACGGCATCGACGACACTTGCAAATTCGGCCAGTAGCCCGTCGCCGATAAGCTTGACGATCCGCCCTTTCCGTTCCTCAATCAAACGGGTGAGGATGTCCTGCCGCAACGCAGTCAAACGCTCGAACGTGCCCACCTCATCCTCAGCCATCATACGGCTGAACCCGACCACGTCTGCAGCAAATATGGCGGCAAGCCTGCGTTCCAAGGTCTGCCCCTCTCCTCCGAAAATGCGTGCGGTAATACGGAGGGTAGCATTGAAAAAACGTCACGGAAACTGCGCTCGCTCAAAATTTTTGGCAAGGTGAGCGCTTGTCATTTAAAGGTACGGGGGGGCAACAAACCAATTGTCTCTGCAGCAGCGTAGGGCCGCTTGGTCCGCATCCCCGTCGTTTAGCAGATTTCGGTGAAAGCCCCGTGCTTGTAAAATGCAGACCTTCAGGCGAAATTCTTCGGAATGACCATCAACTATGACTGTTGACCGGTACATTGCTGTCACTCGCGCAATTTCGTTGGAACCTATCTCATCACTTCGACGATCTTGACAATGGGGTGAAAGAGTAGATTAGGCAGCGAGCGTATCGGGTCACCAATTAGACCGAGGCGGTTTTTCTGCAGAGCTGCGCATACAACAAGGAAATGAGGAGGATTTAACTCGTGAAGATGGAAATGACACGCCGCCAATTTGGGTTGAGCTTCGCTGCCTTGAGTCTAACGGCATGCACTGGCGCGGAAGTGAGTGGCCGAGGAACCGAGAGCGGATTGCCTTCCGATCTCAAACCGGTCCCAAATGCCGGTTATGATGCGTGGGTCACTACATTTCGCACACGCGCGGCCCGCGAGGGGATCAGTGAGGCCATGTTAAACGCAGGCCTCCGCGACGCAGGCTATTTGCCGGGCGTTGTTACGCGCGACCGCAACCAGACCGAATTCAAACGCAGCCTGGAAGACTATCTCTCAATAGCTGTTTCAGACGAGCGCGTGAGCAAAGGCCGTGCGGCCCTGGCAAGGGAACGCACGACATTGACCGCCATCGAAAATCAATATGGTGTCGATGCAGAAATCATCGCCGCAATTTGGGGGCTGGAGAGTTTTTATGGCGCTCGCCGCGGCAATGTCCCAGTGGTCTCGGCCACCTCTACATTGGCCTATGACGGCCGTCGTGGCGCATTCTTTGAGAGACAGCTGCTCGCAGCACTTCGCATTCTTCAGAATGGCGATGTCTCTGTCGAGGCCATGACCGGCAGCTGGGCTGGTGCCATGGGTCATACACAATTCATACCAACCTCCTATGAAGCCTTTGCCGTCGATTTCGCAGGCGACGGTAAGCGCGATATTTGGTCGGAGGATCCGACCGATGCACTGGCGTCTGCGGCTGCATATCTGGCGCGTAATGGTTGGACACGAGGTCAGAGCTGGGGCCGGGAAATCCCACCGGGCAGTGCGGGCGGTACGCTACAGCCGCAACCTGGGGGCCCGCGTTTTGTCGTCAACAGTAACTTCCGGGTCATTAAGCGCTATAACAACTCGGACGCATATGCGATCGGCGTCGGGCACCTCGCCGACCGGATCAGTGGGGCCGGCCCGCTGGTCACCCCTTTCCCGCCCGATGCCAATGGACTTACGAAGGATGACCGCATCGCTCTTCAGAAAAGGCTGACCAGGATTGGGTTTGACACCGGCGGTGCGGATGGCGTCATTGGTCCGAACACTCGCGAGGCCATCAGCAGCTACCAGAGCAGCCGGGGGCTCCCCAACACAGGCGATCCTTCTGTGGGACTGCTGCGCAGTCTTGGCGGATGAAACGCACCCGAACACTGCAGTGTTGATGGACTTTGCAAACGGCGGCTTCGTCCGCAACTGAGACACTCGTTGTGACCGCAGCGAACGTCTTGCGCTGGTGAAAGCGGTCTCTCGGGCCAGAGTTCCAAGTCTTGGACTTCCCATGACAGCTTGCCGGGACACTGCAGACGCTCACTAAGGTTCGGTGTATAACGGCGTCAAGTCCGGAACAGACTGCGCATGCATGTCGAAGCTGCTCGCGTGGATTCTATCTTTCGTGTGTCCAGAACCCAAACGAATTTGCGCTTCGCGCATTGCCGTTCCATTGTGAGGGTAGCTAGCCAGGTAGGCTCCACGACGTCGCGTGTAGCAAGGGAGGGAACAATTGTTCAGATTTATCAGGTCAGTGATTGTTCTGGTCGTGCTCTTTGTTGCCGCCTCCTTCCTCTTTCGGACGATATACGCTTTGCCGAGCGCGGAGGGCCGCGACAATTCAACAGCAATCGAAGCGTCAACTGATACAGAACTGGGCAACTTGATCCTTGATCTGAAATCAGACCACGCCGGGAAATCTGGTGTTTCACCCTTGATACACGGTCCCGACGCTTTCGCGGCTCGGATTGTTCTGGCGGAAGCTGCGCAAACGAGCATCGATGTGCGATACTACATTTGGCAGAAGGATTTGACGGGGCTTTTGTTACTGCAGTCTTTGCGTGACGCTGCGGATCGCGGTGTGCGGGTCCGCATGTTGTTGGACGACAACGGCATTCCCGATCTCGACCCAGAACTGGCCGAGATGGACGCTCACCCGAACATCGAAGTCCGCATTTTCAACCCCTTCGTGCTCAGATCGCCTCGGATGGTCTCCTATCTTCTCGACTTTTCGCGTCTCAATCGCCGCATGCACAACAAATCGATGACCTTCGATGGCGTTGCTGCCATCGTGGGAGGGCGAAACATAGGCGATATCTATTTCTACCGAAACGAAGAGGTGAACTACTTCGATTTCGACGTCGCCGTCATAGGGGACGCCGCGCGCGAGGTCGATGAAGACTTCGACATCTATTGGGCAAGCGAGACAAGTGTTCCACTCGCGGATTTGGTCGCGCCGGACGATCCGCAAACTGAAACACTTGCGGCGGAAGTCAGTCTGGCGCGCGCCGCGCCGGGTGGTCAGGAATATCTCGAAGCAATCCAGAACTCGCGCATTATCGAAGAACTTACCGAGGATGCGCGTGGTTTTGAATGGGTCGAGGTAGAGTTGGTGAGCGACGATCCGATCAAAGCGCAAGGGGAGATGGAAGAGGCAGGATATCTGTCTTACAGGCTTCTCCAAATCCTCACACCGCCGAAACAGGAAGTCGATCTGATTTCCGCATACTTCGTTCCGGGGCCGGTCATTCGCGAGGCTTTAACGCGTTGGGCCCAAGCCGGCATCGAAGTCCGGACATTGACCAACGCACAAGAGGCCACAGACGTGTTACCCGTCCACGGTGCCTACCAAAAGTACAGAGACGAACTGCTGCGCGGAGGCGTGCGGCTCTTTGAGCTCAGATCCTTTCAGGAGCTTCCAAAGCTGCGAGACCAGTTCGGACTGGTTGGGTCGCAACACTCCAGTTTGCACGCAAAGACTTTTGTGATCGATAGGTCGGAAATTTTTGTTGGTTCGTATAATTTCGATCCCCGTTCGGCGTTTTTGAATACGGAGATGGGTTTTCTGATAGATAGTCCGGCTCTCGCACGTTTGGTGACAAATACGCTTGATGAAAGCCTGGATAGCTGGGCCTACGAGGTCGTTCGCACGGATGACGACGTGCTCAACTGGCTGGACCGCAAACAAGCCGGTCAACCCGCCCGCCTCGTTGAAGAACCAAACACGACCGTTTTTTCACGGGGAATTGTTGCACTGTTTGGTTTCTTGCCAATCGAGTGGATGCTGTGACGCACCTGATATAGGTTTCGTATCACCACCTTTGTGCGCTCAGGCGTCAACTTGTGCTGTACCGATGACAAGAGGGTCAAGTGTCGTCGTTCGGGACTGCTACGGCCCCGGCATTGTGGCCGGGTGGCGCATATGGTCGGTGGCATTCGAAAGCCGGTTATAGTGGCATAAGGGCACATGACGATTGGGTAGCGCCCCATGGCTCTCATCGCCGCTATTTTGAAATCTCCCGCAGTCGAAGTACTGTCGCACCAGCCGCGTTCGTCAGCGTCAGGTTTGGCCCATTTCTGAGGTAGCCAGTGGCACTGGACAGCGCTTGTAGCGTGTCTTTCTCAAGCCGTTCCCGCGCCTCAGGGCAAGCCATCATCGTTCCTGCGAAGTTTTCCGGCATGCTGAACGCCCCGTCCGCTGCGTTGAGAGTTCCCGTGAACCGGTTGCATCCACCGTAAAGGCCAAACTGGCCATCTTGCTCGAGGGTTAAGGAAGGAGGATTGTCAGCGATGAGCATCCGCCCTGCGATCTCGTAAACTTCCCAAGCGATACCGTAGATTGATTGGTCTGCATCGCTGCCCTCCGCTTTTCTTGGCATCATCTCCAAAACGAGTTCAGCAGAGTCCGGTGCGCCACGGGTGAGTACGGGTGTTGCTGTCGTCGAGCGAAACATCACGCGACCGTCAGAAATGATCTTGGCAGCTACCGTGTACATAAGGCGCTCATCGATCAGATCCGTGTCGTAGGCAATTTCAACTGTCTTTGGCACATTACTGAGTTTGAATCTCTGGGAAGACAAACGCACTGAAGGCGCATCTGCACGCGACGTATCGAGAAGCTCGACTTCCAAAACGGCGTCAGGCGGAAGCGCGATCCTTTCCCGGTAGGTAACTGTGGTCTTCACGTGCATTGTCTCGGCAACTCCGAATGAAGCGATCGAAAGCAAGACGGCCGAAAGGGCCGCAGTCAAAACGCGCCTGAGCATTGAGCAAGCATCCTCCTGATTGTTCAGGCACCAAAAGACTTCATTGGTCAAAAAAGCGCAAGGACCGGCTCTTGGACATTTCCTCAAGTCACCACACCGTCCGCGGGCGTCGTTGAGGCCAGAGCACTCAGACCTTGAAACCAGGAGCCGATCGCAAGTGATGGTTCCATGTCGCGTGTAGCGAAAGTGCGGTTTGGGTTTGATGTCATGGCGCCTTGTTGAGTGGGTGCATTTGCGACGTGAGCGACAACGCAGCGGCATGCATCCAGCAAGTGCGAAGCGATGCCGCGTCAGCGAATTGCTAAAACGAATGACGGGGGAGTCCGTAGACCAGTCATAGGTGCAAGCAGCAGCGAATTTCCGCTGTGAGCCCGAAGCTGACAGCGTTGGGGGGCTGTCGCAGGGAGCACGCAGTTTCTATTTTCAAACTTCGGTCATATATGCCGGACTTAATTGGACGGGCAAAGATCGACTGATGGATCATCAGTTTGCAGGTACGCGATCAGATTTTTACGATCTTCCGGATCTTCCACTTTTCCTGCCCAAGCCATGGTGCTTTCCGGAAACACCTCATTAGGGGCCGCGAGAAACTTCTCCAATGCTTCAATGGACCAAACGAACTGAGCGTCTAGAAGGCCCTGGGTGTAGCTGTCGTAACCGACAGCAGTTCCAACTTGCCTGCCGACAACGCCCTCTAGCCTTGGACCATTGCTGTTACATTTGAACTTGTGACAGCTGATACATTTTCCAATGTAGACATCGCGCCCTGCGCTTACGTCCTGTGCGTGTGTCTGCGAGTGAAGCGCCAAAACAAAAGCTGAAATCGCGCCCGTTAGGGTCAGTTTGTGCGTCATAATTCTCCGCCCTCCAAAATGGTTTCAGGTTCAAATTTAGCAATCAACAATCCCACTCCATTTTGTGTAGCGTCCGATTGGCAAATAAGGAGCGTTAGGCAAGGCTAGCCGCAAAGCTGCCTTCCAAGCAACCTGCAGCAGACGACCATTCTGAGTCCGAGGCAGCCCTGACCTCCGCGAAGCAAAGATCAATAATTCATACAAGCTCGATAGAATGGTAATTTCTGCGAAGCGCGGATACGTTCTTTCTAGTTAACGGAGGAAGTATTCATTGAGACGCCTTGCGGCAATTCTAGTCGCCGACGTGGTCGGTTATTCTCGTCTGATGCGCAGCGACGAGAGTGCAACGCTTAATGGATTAAAAGAAGCCCGTCGGCAGGTTATTGACCCCGCGTTGGCAGCCGGGGGAGGCAGAATTGTAAAATCGACAGGAGACGGGCTGCTTGTTGAGTTTGCATCTGCGCTTGAAGCCACGAAAGCGGCTATGGACTTCCAGACAAACCTGTCGCTGAACCCGTCTGACGCGCAGCTGACATTTCGGGTCGGGATCCATGTGGGTGACATCATTCTCGACGACGACGATATATTCGGCGACGGGGTAAACATCGCTGCCAGAATAGAAGCGCAGGCCGACGCAGGATCAATCTGCGTGTCTGATGCAGTATACGAACAAGTACGTGACCATCTAGACTTGGTTTTTGTGGATCTGGGTGAGCGGTATCTCAAAAATATCGACCGACCGGTCAGGGTCTGGCAATGGTCACCTCACAACGCTTCACCAGCGGTGCCGCAAGAGGCACCGTCTTATGCGGCAAATCAGTCGCTGCCGAAACGACCATCCATTGCGGTTCTGCCGTTCAGAAATCTGTCCGGAGATCCGGATCAGCAATTCTTCTCGGATGGAATCACCGATGACATCATTTCCGATTTGTCCCGATATAAGGAGCTGTTTGTCATCGCGCAGCATTCCAGCTTTGCGTATCGCGATTCCACAAAGTCAAAAGCGGAAATTGCGGATGAACTCGGTGTCCAATACATTGCAGAAGGATCGGTTCAAAGGGCCGCGAGCCGGATAAGAATAACTGTCCGGCTTGTTGATCCGGCGTCTGCGACGGATGTCTGGTCGGAACGCTACAACCGGGAAGCGGCTGACATTTTTTCTCTGCAGGACGAAATAACTGAGGTGATCGTGAACCGGCTGGCGGGTCAGATCGAACGACGGCACCGGCAACGGGCGATGAAAAGCTCAGACAGTATGGGAGCGTACGACTTTGTTCTCAAAGCGCAGCATGGCATTTTTGAGGTTGGCCGCGATAATGCGCGCGGTGCTTTTGAGAATGCTCAGAAAGCCCTCGAACTTGAACCGGAAAATGCCCGCGCACATTCATTAATCGGTTGGTATTACATATCTGAAGCTACGAATTCATGGGGCATGGATACGGACCTTGCGTATTCAAAGGCGTGGGATGCGGCTCTCAAGGCCTTGCACGTTGACGAAGATGAGCCGTTTGCGATGGTTGTGCTTGCGTGGGTGTACCTTTGGCGAGATGGGTTGCATGACCGCGCGCTGGCCGAATTGCAGAAAGTCTGCGAGTTGTATCCGTCCAATGCATCTTACCGAAGTTATCTCGCGTTCGCGCAAATCTACGCGGGCGACCATGGCAACGGTATGCATAACCTCGAACACGCCATGCGATTAAACCCTCACTTTCCGGTACTCTACGACAATCATTACATGCGGGCCTTGTTTCACCTCAGAAGAAGCGCAGAGGCTCGGCCACATGCTGTGAAGGTGCGCACGCACATGCCGCAGGCGAGCAATGCGCTAGCGCTCACAGCTGCAATTTTTGCCTCGCTCGACATGCGCAGCGAAGCTGCACAGGTCATCAGCCAGATACGCGAAATCAGCCCGGGTTACACGCGAGACTTCGTTCAGAGCAGCCTGCCGTATCGTCTTGATGAGGACAAAGAATACTTCCTCGAAATGCTCGAAAAGGCAGGTCTACCCGATTGATACCCATAGGGTTACCCCGCTACTTGCAATTATTGCCGGGTGTGTAGTTTTCGGCGGCTGACCGGATTTTTCGATGACTGTTTTGTCCGCAACAGAGACATACATGCCCGGTGCGGCGAATGGCGGGAATGGAATTTGGCTATTTATATGATTTGAATGTCCGGCTTCGGAAAGCCACGCTGCAGTGCCTCGACTGGTTCTGCGAATTGGTGAACGCGCAGCCGCAAAGTTTGCTGCACAGGCGGCAGCCGGGTTTCCGCCTAGCGCAAGCTTACCCATGTCCCGTCAGTGTCCGCTCTGAGGCAAAGCTATCGTTCGAACCCGACTTTTGATTTTCCAGCAGCAACCGGCCGACTACCGCGACAAAGCTATTATTTGCACTACAAGCTCGAATAAACGCATTGACCCAAAGGCAACGCACGCGCGGACGTACACTTGATCTGCTGGACAGGGGCATCCCTTGATGGGCCGCAGCTACATCTCACTCGGCGGGTTTATCGATCAAATATCTGTTCGCTTTTTCCGGTCGGTGGAATTAGCGTTCGCCCCATGGGCAATTCGACCAATCGGAAACTCTCATCAATCGTGGCAGCCGACGTTGTAGGGTATTCCGCGATGATGGCAGAAGATGAAATCGGGACTCTCGATGCCATGAGGGCATTGAAGAGAGAACTGGTAGAACCCATTGTCGCAAAACACGGCGGTCACATCGTTAAAACGATGGGTGATGGTTTTCTGATCGACTTCGTTTCTGCTGTGGCGAGCATGGAAGCCGCCGTAGAACTGCAAGAAAAATTGAAGCTTCAGAATGCCGGCAATACTTCGACAAAAAGCATCAAAATGCGTGTCGGCGTGCATGTGGGCGACATCGTCATTGAAGACGGCGATATTTTTGGTGAAGGAGTTAACATTGCGGCGAGAATAGAACCATTGGCCAGTCCCGGAGGGATCAGTGTCTCCGATGAAGCCTACAGGCAAATTGTGGGCAAAATAATTCTCGAGTGGACCGACGGAGGCGAGCACAATGTCAAAAATATCCCACGACCTGTCCGGATTTGGCATTGGGGCGGAGGTCCCGTGCCTGCCGAAAATACCTTTGGCGCGGACCTAAGCGTTCCTGATATTCCGTCGATTGCTGTTCTGCCATTCGACAACATGTCGGCCGATCCTGAACAGGACTATTTTGCTGATGGTCTTACCGAGGACCTTATTACCGATCTGTCCAAATTGTCAGGTTTGTTTGTGGTCGCGAGAAACTCAACCTTTGTCTACAAGGGGCAAGCTTTGGATATTCCAAGCGTAGGACGCGCGCTAGGGGTTGCGAACATCATAGAAGGGAGCGTGCGGAAACTGGGCGAACGTGTACGCATCAACGTTCAGTTGATTGATGCAATGACCGGAGGACATATCTGGGCCGAGCGTTTTGATGGTTCACTGGACGCGGTTTTTGAGCTTCAGGATCAAGTCTGCGAAGAAGTCGTCTCAAAGCTTTCCATAAGGCTGACAAAGTCCGAAGAGAAGCGATTGCACGAGGTTCATACCCACAATTTGGAAGCGTACGAGCTTTTTGTCCGTGCCAAGGCGATGCCCTTCCCGCCAATTCCCCCCCGCATCTTGGCGGCGAAAGAACTCTTCGAACAGGTGGTCGAGCAAGCGCCCGAATTTGCCGGAGGCTATGCCGGACTATCCTGGATCGTCAGTTTTGGCGCCTTGTGGGGGCACGCCGATCACGAGATGCTGGGGGCGCGAGCGGAAGCACTCGCCTACAAAGCGATCGCGTTGGATCCCAATTTCGGATGGTCCTATACTATCCTCGGACTGGCGTTGCTGGCGCAAAGACGTTTCGATGAAGCGATCGAAGCGGCGACGAAAGGTCTCGAACTCCTGCCCAATGATCCGGATGCGCATATTTTTGTGGCCGTCATAAACGGCATGCGCGGCAATTCCAAAGAATCCATCGCAGCCGCCGAGGCGGCGTATAGAATAAGCCCAAACTTCGCGAACGGGCCATATCTCAATGTCATCAGCCATGCGAACTTCATGGCGGGCAACTACAAAGCCTCGCTCGCCGCGCACGAAAAGAACGTTCAACGCGGCGGGCCAGTGGGGCCGCCGGCTTTGTGCTGGGCGGCTGCTTCTTACTTTCTAGAAGGTGAACTGACTGCGAGCGAAGAGACAGCGAAGCGACTAAAATCTGATTTCCCTGATTTCAGACTTACCGGGTGGAATTTCTTGCAACTCGTCGAAGATGAAGACGTTCGGAAGCGTTTGGAATGCGCATTCCTTCAAGCTGGAATACCAAGCTAATCCGTCCAATACTGCTTGTTGAACTGCCCGTCTCTTCGAGACCGTGCGCTGGTCAGTGGAGTGGGGCGTGAAATACTGGCCGCCCAATCGCGGCAAGACTTGTCAAAAGGCTAATTGGTATCTGCGTGCCTTTCGGCATGAACGCCCGGTGGCCACTTACACACAATGAAAAACATAATGACCCCTTTGAAGCATTATGCAGGCCCGCCTTGTCCGCGCTAAGGCATTGCGTCGTTGTTCCCGTTTCCTGTCCAAAGACGGTCTATTCGGGGCACGGCAAGATTTCTGTGGTCTGTTCGCGCATTCGAAGCCTACTGCTTGGACATATTCCAGTTATGTTGACGGTGAAATCGCTTTTCACAGGCGTGTTGCGGTCACCGTTGATAGATGACCATTCCTGCGTGCAGTAGAGGTCGACCAATTCTCTGAAGTTGTCCGCGGTTGCGAGATGTAGTTGTTTTGGGCCCAAGCGGTAAACTTTATCTGTGAGCTGCCGCCAAACGGGTCAAAGCTACAATTTGTGCGATATGCTCGAATAACTGCATTGAACCCGAACCTGACAATGTTGATTGCTCTCTTGCGTGCGCCGCTTTTCTGGAACGACGTACCAATTAAAGATTGGAACCTGCAAGAAAATGCCCTTTGAATGGGTCACAGGTAGAACTGTCATATTGATGTGATGTACCGGCGTTGCAAAAGGTTTCATGAGAATGCAGGGACTGATCCATGAAGGCTGAAGCACGCGAACTTCTCGAAAGACTTTTGCCAATTGGTGCGATTGCAATTGTCTTCTTGATGGGCGCGCTGACCCTCAGCCCCTTTGCGCCAGCGCTCCTTTGGTCTGTTTTTGTTTCAATTGCACTGCATCCCTTGCACGTCAGCCTGTCGGGACGGCTTGGAGGTCGTCGCGGATTGGCAACAGCGGCCGTCATCATCGGTTTGATCTTCTTTGTTCTGATCCCGATGCTTTTCCTGGTGCGATCCGTCATCGCTGTTTTTCCAGAAGTCGCGATACTGCTTGTTGAGGGCGGACATCTGGAAAATCTCGGGCTGGATTTGCCTGCAAACATGCCACCAACATGGGTCGATCTGTGGAATGGACTGCGAGATGACTTCGAGGCTGTCCGACGCCTCGTAGGGGATGATCTTAGGCTTCTTTTATCGACATTAATGTTGGAAGGGCGGCTTATCGGCCATTTTGTGCTCGAATTCCTGCTGGGATTGATCCTTGCGGCAGTGATCTTGCAATATGCGGAGCCTCTCATCCGGCTTTCCACCAAGGCGTTCGAAAAACTGGGCGCCGCGCGCGGCCTGCAACTGGCAATGCGTTCTGTTTTGACAGTTCGCTACACCGTTCTCGGTATCCTTGGCTCGGCAGCTGTTCAGACGGCGATTGCAGCTTTTGCATTTGTATTTGTTGGCGTCCCGCATTGGCCGCTTCTCGCGTTCGCCACGTTTTTGCTGGGCTTGCTCCAAGTCGGGCCGATACTCATTTGGGGGCCGCTGGCTGCGTGGCTTTGGCTGGACGGTCAGACGGGCATGGCAATCTTCCTCGTCGTATGGGGGCTTTTCGTAGTCGGGCTGTCTGACAACGCGGTTAAGGCAATTGTGGTCGCGCGCGGAGCCAACTTGCCAACAACGCTGGTTTTCCTGAGCGCACTTGGTGGTCTTATCATATGGGGTGTCGTCGGCATCTTCTTGGGGCCTGTCATACTGGCGCTATGCCTCGAACTGATCTTATGGTGGCTGGAAGAAGACACCACCGCGCCCCCGGATACGGCTGCGCAAAAAGTGGAAAGCTGATTGTGCCAACCGATTAGTCCGATGAAATTTAGGGAGCCGTTCATGGAAGAAACAACGCGCAACACCAGCCGGGACGACTTGGAAAAGCAATTCCAAATTATTCAGGATGACATAACAAAACTTTCGAAGCTGCTGTGCGATATTGGCGATGAGAAAGCCGGAGAAAAACGAGACGCGGCGCTTGCAGAGGCTGCCGAGCTTCTTGAAAAATCCCGTTCTAAAATAAACGAGGGCAAGCACAAAGCGCGTCAGGCAGCATCGTCAATCGAAGATTATATTCACAAGCAACCCGTTCAATCCGCACTGATCGCGCTTGGCGTCGGATTTCTGGTTGGCATGATTACGCGCCGCTGAGGTACAGAATGATTAAAAATCTCGTTCACATTTTTCTGCAGGCACAAGCCGGCAATGTTCGTCGCAAGGCCAAAGGAGCCATTCTGGAGGCGGCAGCCTTGGGCATGATGGGACTATCGGTCACTTTATTCTTTTTGGGTACGTTCCTGTGGCTTTCCGTCCGGATGGAGCCTTGGATGGCGGCGGTCTTGCTTGGAATGCTGGCACTTCTGGCAGGGATCATTCTTATGCTTGTGGGGCGATCGGTCTTCAGGGGCAAAGAAGCTGATCCGCATGAGCAAGCAATGTCGGTTGTGAAAGGCTTGGGACTGCTTACCGAAGACGGCCAGACAAGTTCGGGCAAAGCCGGAACAGAGCAGGAGACGGGGCCGGTTATGGTCGCGTCAGCTTTGGCGGCAGGCCTCATACTTGGGCGATCCATAAATCGCTGAACGCGCTTTTCGCCGCAATCGCCAACCTTATCATGACGTTCAAGATGAAGTCATAATTTGCAAGTCAGGCGAACGATCGTATTGTCTGCGAGCCGGTCATCGCCGTTTGTGCCGCCAATCGCTGATCGGATGCAAAGCAGATACCAGCGCAGGAAGCCTTTTGAAGGGCCAGAGCCCAGAGAAAATTTGAGATTTCGCGGGGAAGTGACCGCGACCGTCCCAAGGTACCTATCTTTGGCCCGCGCGCGGCTGGGCGGGCCGCAGGTGTGCAAGGTATTCCGTTGCGTCTGGTGCGAGACACGCAGCCGTGGAGCCAATTTCGCGTCCTAGATCAAGAATGCGTGCGTCGATTTTCTGACGGCCGCTTGGGCTTCTGGGGTATGCAGTGGCCTAGCGGTATCGCGTCGTACAACGCCGTTTCAGGAAGCGGCCTGTGTAAACACCCTGCCGCGTTACAAGATCTATCTGCGGGTACTGCAGGCTGCGGTGCTCAAGGGATAAACGGTCTGGCTTGATCCAACTCAAATCGAGTTGCCGGAGCAGGTGGTAAAGCAATAAGCGAGTGAAGTTTTCAAGGGAGTAAGAAATGAGCGCAACGTCATACCCAGAGTTGACAGACGGGATTTCAAAACAAATCGGCCAACTGCGGAAAGGCATTCCCGATACCATGAAAGGTTTCTCTGCCATGGCGCAGGGGGCTACCGCGGACGCCGCGTTGGACGAAAAAACCAAAGAGTTGATTGCGATGGGAATTGCCATTGCACTGCGGTGCGATGGCTGCATCGGGTTTCATACAAAGAGTCTTGTCCGGCTCGGAACTACGCGGCAGGAATTTGAAGAGATGCTGGGCGTTGCGATTTACATGGGCGGCGGTCCGTCGTTGATGTATGCAGCGCAGGCTTTGGATGCATGGGAGCAATTCGGCGGCGCTTAGTCTGAGGCCCTCGCCGTGACAAAACTTGGCCAAGTGATGTCTTCGTTTCATGAGTGAAGACTAAACGCTCTGTGTGCGTTAATGTCTCTATCAGTCAAGCAAGAGGCATCACATGGACAAGCCCCGAACGCCACATGCCGAGATCGTCGATGACGACCGACTGGACGCGCGCGAAGCGCTAAGCGAACGGCTGGCGACCGTTTGGTGGACTTTTTTCTTGCGCGGGTTGCTCGCCGCCGGTGTCGGGCTCGCCGCCTTGTTCTGGCCCAGTGGTAGCATTTCGCTCTTGCTTCAACTCGTCGGTATTCTTCTGATCGTCGATGGTGGACTGACCCTGTTCGGATTGGGGCGCAGGGGCGCCGCTGGCAGCATCGGAATCGGTGCGATCATCATCGGTTTGGTGTTGCTGATCTGGCCCGAGGGAACGGCACGCTTTGCCTTTGCGTTGTTGGGCGCTTTTGCGCTTCTGATCGGCATCGGTTCTTTGCTCACGTGGAGGCAATTGCCGGAAGGAGATCCCGAGCGTGCTACCACGCGCACCGCCAGTTTTGTTGCGCTGCTCGTAGGGTGCGTTCTCATCTTCTGGCCGGGCTCAGGGCTGGTTGCCCTCGGGTGGGCCATTGCATTCGGAGCGCTGGCGGTATCCGTTATGATGTTTTTGCTGGCATCGCGGTTCAAAGGCGCGAATGAACGCCTCAAGACAAAGGTGATTAATCCGCGCTGAAAATCGAAAGCAATACAGAAAAAGGGTGCTGCCCTCGACCGCGCATGGCGCACAATCAGTGCCTGAAAACGACGGACATACGCAAGAGGAAGTGAATTTTTGGATCAACGTTACCGGGTGGTTTTTGGTGCGTGTCTGACGCAGTTTACCGTAATCGGTCTTCTTTTTACGTACGGGCTGTTCTTCAATCCACTGCAAAACGAGTTTGGTTGGTCGCGAACATTTTTGTCCAGCGCCGCCTCACTGGCTTTTTTCATGATGGGTGTGCTTGCAATACTGGCGGGCCGCATGAACGACAGATTTGGCCCACGCATCGTGATGGGCGTCTGCGGTGTTGCGTATGGCATCGGGTATCTTCTGCTGTCGCAGGTTACCGCGCAATGGCAGGTGCTTGCTATCTTTGGCGTCTTTATCGCGCTCGGTCTGGGGGCCCACGACGTTGTAACGCTTTCAACCATTGCCCGTTGGTTTGCAAAACAGCGCGGGATCATGTCGGGCGTGGTTAAGACCGGTACTGCCATCGGGCAGATTTCGATGCCGCCGCTTGCAGCTTTTCTGTTGCTCACATTCGGATGGCGTCATGCGTTGATCGTCCTTGGAGCGGGTGCGATTGTTTTGCTTGTTATCGCCTCGTTTTCTATGCGCAAACCGCCGGAACATGAGGGGGCCGACACCGGCAGGCAATCCAACGGGACAAGCTTTTCCGAGGCGCGAACATCACGCGTATTCTGGTCGCTTTGCGCGATCCAGTTTATGTTTTTCCCTTCGATGATGACTGTACCCACGCATTTGGCAGTGCACGGAACAGACTTGGGCATGACAACTGCAAAAGCCGCGACGCTCTTGTCGGTGCTTGGCACAACCAGCATCGCGGGGCGTCTGACGGTGGGTTTGCTGGCGGACCGTATAGGAAGCAAACGGGCTTTCCTGATGTGCTTTACCGTACTTTTGGGAAGTTTGATTGCGTTCATCAACGTTGCCGCGCATGGCCCGTTGTTTGTCGTGGTTGCCTTTTACGGGTTCAGCCACGGTGGTTTATTTACTGTCGTTTCACCGCTCGTTGCCGAATATTACGGGATGCGATCACACGGGTCTATTTTCGGCACGATCCTTTTCTTTGGCACAATCGGGGGAGCCATCGGTCCGATTTTGGCGGGGTGGATTTTCGACGTGTACGGCACGTATCAATATGCGTTCATGCTGTTGGCCGGGATGGCTGCGGTTGGGCTTGCGCTGGTGTTATCTTTGCCCGGGAAAGCACAAGCCGCAGTGGTTTTTGACTAAACAGCCCTAGTTTTTTTCGGAGCAGCGATATGCGCTATAAGGGCAGCCCATTCAGATGACTAAAGGAAGAACATGGAAAAACGTAAACTAGGTGCAAACGGACCTGAGATCGGGGCCATCGGTTATGGCGCAATGTCGTTCTCTGACATGTACGGGCCGACAAACGAGAACGAGAGCCATGCGATCCTTGATATGTGTCGTGACCTTGGCGTCACGCATCTGGACACCGCAAACGTCTACGGGATGGGGAAATCTGAAAGTGCCATCGGGACGTATCTGAAGGCCAATCCGGCAGCGCGCGATGAGTTTGTCATTGCAACCAAGGCGACGATCACGCGTGACGCAGATGGAAATCGTATTTTTGACAACTCGGCAGAGCATCTGGAGGCCGAACTGGACAAGTCGCTGCAACGTCTCGGACTGGATTGTGTCGACCTGTTTTATGCGCATCGTCGCGATCCACGCATGACGCCAGAAGAAACGGCGGCCAATTTGGGCCGGTTGGTTGAGAAGGGCAAAACCAAAGCAATCGGGCTTTCCGAAGTGGCGCCAACCACCCTGCGCCGCGCCATGAAAGCATTTCCGATCGCAGCCGTGCAGTCCGAATACTCTTTGTCGACGCGGTTTCCTGATCTTGGTCTGGTACAGACCTGTGCGGAACTTGGCGTAGCCATGGTGGCGTTTTCGCCTGTGGGGCGGTCGCTGCTTACAGACAATCCGATCCCTTCGGAAAACATCCCGAACCTGCCATTTCTGGCTGGCAACCCGCGCTTTATGGAACCAAATCTTTCGGAAAACCTGCGCATTCCGGATCGGTTCCGACAGCTTGCCGCCGAGATGGGCACATCCGCTGCAGGCTTGGCGAATGCATGGTTACTAAGTCGTGGGCCGCACGTCATCCCGATCCCGGGGACGCGGTCAGTGGAGCACTTCCGCGAGTGTGTGGCGGGAGCAGAGGTGCGCCTGACGAACGCAGACCTTGACCGCATAGAAGAGGTCTTGCCTGTTGGTTGGGCCCATGGGGATCGGTATTCAATCGAGCAGTGGACCGGGCCCGAGAGGTATTGCTGATGCACCGGGCGAATGCGTGGCCACACAAGAAAAATGCCGGTGAAATTTCACCGGCAAGTCTACTGGAGGGTTTGAGATAGAATTGAGAAGCTCAGCTCTAATGGTACCGGTTCACCATGGCTTGCATCTCGCTGCTGTGACGCAGCAAGTTAAGGAAGCTACCGAACAACTGCTGAGCGATCGAATGACGGTCGCCTGAGGGCTGACCAAATTCTCTGGATTGAATTTGAGGGCCTTGCATTGGTTTAGTCTCCGGAACTGGTGTTGTGCGTTTCTAGAATCATTTCTAGCCCCTTTTGGCCTGCTGGTCTGTGAACCAGTTCACGGATGTCGGGAAAGCTGTGTAATCGGAGCCGAAGGCGGGACTGCCAGCCGTTTGCGATCTCTGTGGCTGCTATCATTTATCGCGCGGCGAGGCGCACAACCGACAAGCAACTGGGTGGTGGCGCACAGCGGTTATTTCGCGTCGACCGGCGCGCACAAAACTGACAGGAAATTAGGACACGTATTCAACGCGCGGATTTGGGTTAGAAGTTTTCTTCGGCATCCGTGACATCGATACCGAGCGCATCCAAACCGCTTTCGAGATGCTCGGCGAGCCCGGGGATGCCGGAAAGGTAGCTTTCCGTGGGAGCAGTCGCTTCGCGCCGCGCTTCATTCCTCGCTTCTTTGAGTTCTTCGGGTTCAAAGCTGCCGCGTCCTATCCACATCAGGGCCACCAAGCTTGTTTTTTCGTCATCATTGAGGCCCGCGACATAGTCAAAAAGCTTTACGCTGTCTGGCCCATATTCACGGGTCAGCATGATTACTCGGGCTATTTTTCCTGTGCTAATATCAAGCATTCTTTGCCGCCTTGTCCTAAACCCATTCGTTTAACCATTAGGCAACCACAAAACGGGGCGTCCGTCGACCTTCGTCGCATTTCCGTCAGTGGCAGATTACAGCGTTCAGCGGTGATTTCTTATAGAGATATCGGACGCAACAGGCCGAATGACTGCCTAAGCCAGCGGCAGGCGACCGCGAAAGACTCGCATGTGGACGCAGTGGCGTGATGCGGGGGCAGAATTGGAATGGTCAGATCATTGCTTCACATTCGTTGCGCAGTTTCACAGCGTTCAAACTGTTGTCAATTTCAACGTCGTCGTAGGTCAAGATGGTGTCTGCAGGGACATCGCGGATCAGTTTGATGTCTCCGGTGAGGCCAAGGGGCAGCGCGCGCATGGGCACTGAAATTCGGCTGGGGCGTAACTGACCTGCGACGCAGTAACCGCCTTCTCCATCCAAAATCTCGCCCGCTTTCATGTCCTTTTTCGACACAGCGACGACGTCGGACCGGAACTCTTTACTTGTTCCCGTTGCTTCTTTGCGAATTCCAACCGATCCGACCGAGAGACCGAGTTCCAATCCTATGAGGTGGAAGCGCTTGAAGTTGCAGTAATAAAGGCCACTGTCGTCGGTTGAGACCATATATTCCTCAAAGCAATTTGCGACATAGTCGGTTGTCGCCTTTACGACGACCCACACACCCTGACGGATGTCATTGGGTATCAACGACCCGTCCTGTGCAAAACTTGAAATCACCTCAACCATGCCGGCCCTTTCCAACACGCCGCCCTCGTTTTTCGGGCGCATGAGGTTGGCAATATCGTCGATCGCGCCTGAAGGATAGGTCAGCCCGTTTGTCGGCGCATCCAGCCCTGTTGCATTGGATATCGCAGCACTTTCGATGGCCGGTTTTGTGCCATCCAGAAAGCTGTTGAACATCTTTGGGTTCAAACGTCCGCGTTCAGCTTTTTCCGCGGTCACCCCCCAGTAATCCCAAATCGTATCCGGCGTGGAAAAACGGTATTCCGGCTTCCACTTGTGCCCTCGACCGGCCGCCGCAACCTCGAAACCGCAACTGCGCGCCCAATCCACCAGCCCGACTGCCATAGCGGGTTGATCACCATAGGCTTGGCTATAAACGACGCCAGCCTCTTTTGCGCGTGCAACAAGTGCAGCACCGCAGACTGCGTCTGCTTCGACCGTTGCCGAGATGACGTGTTTGCCAGCCGCAAACGAAGACAGCGCGTGATCAACCGCCACGACGGGATTGCCGGTACACTCGACGACAATGTCGATGCCGTGATGGGCAATCAACGCCATTGCGTCCTGGCTGATATGTGTGCCGCCAGTGGCCAAGGCTGCGTCCAGAGATGCGGCCTCCATCTGCTCGACGGGCCATCCCGCGTACGCCATATTGGATTTGGCAACATCGACACTCAGGTCAGCAACACCGACGATATGAACGCCGGGGATGCGAAGCGCTTGGGCCAGAAACATTGTTCCGAATTTTCCCGCGCCGATCACGGCAACACGCAAGGGGTTGCCTTGTTCTTGGCGTGCCTGAAGTTGCTCGTATAAGCTCATGTGCGCTCCCCTTCGGACTGCAAAATTCTTTACATCAACATACCGGAGGTGGTGGCGTGCCGCATGTGCCTCACGGGTATAAAATTAACGCTGTTATAGCACTGAGAAGTATCACTTGCGACCGCAACCTTCCCTGCAATGGGTAAGGCGGCGGCCATGGCACGCAACTGCAGTCGGTATGGCAAAACTGTCCCAAAAGGCGTTCTGGTGCCAAGTGTGTCACCCGTCGTAGGCGGCACACTTGGCATCTATGCCCTGATGTGCGCCATGCGCCTGTTGTTTGCAATTACCGCGGACCTGATGCCGGATATTACACTTGCGGAAATGACGGGCGTCGTTCTGATCTCCTTGGGCTTTGTGGTAAGTCCGGATGCCCGAAAGACATGGTCGGTGGCTGTTTCAAGGGCAAACATGCCGGTGCAGCCGGACAGCGGCCCCCTCTTTTCAAGTCTGAGCGCTACCGCAGTACACGAATGGCACGCAGTCGTTCGGTAGCAAAGTCGATAAAGCTGCGCACTTTGGCCGCTGCCCGCCGCCCTTCAATATGTACCAGGTGTATCGGCAACGGCTCTGGTTCAAACGCGTCGAGCACGGTTTGCAGTCTGCCTTCTTCGAGATCAGGACCGATCTGATAAGAGAGCACGCGGCACAGGCCCCATCCGCTTCGGGCTACTGCAATACCCGCACCCATACTGCCGATAACAAGCCGCGGTTTGATACGCACAGCGTGGTTCTGATCGATCCCGAAGCGCCATTCGTTTTCGGGGCTGTTGGGTGAAGCAGAGACGATTTGGTGATTGGCCAACTCATCCGGTGAGGACGGGCGCCCGTGGCGTTCGAAGTATTCCGGCGCGCCACAGATTACGCGCCGCACCTCGCCGACGCGTACGGCAGACAGGCCGGACGAAGGCAGCGGCCCGATCCGCACGGCAATATCGAACCCTTCCTCGACCATGTTCACGATCCGGTCGAGTGTCAGTACCTCGGCGGTGACATGCGGGTGCAGATCAAGAAACTCTGTGACGATGGGCGCGACATAGATGCGGCCAAATTCGTGCGAGCACGTAATGCGCAGTTTGCCGACCGGGGTAGACGCCGCACCGGAAGCGGCATCGTCAGCGGCTTGCAATTGTCCCAACACATTGCGCGCATCGTCAAGATAGGCAGCGCCGACATCGGTTAACCTGACTTTGCGCGTGGTGCGGGTGAAAAGCCGTGCACCAAGATGCTCTTCGAGGGCGTTGACGCCGCGCGTCGCCGATGGGGCGCTGATGCGGAGCGCGCGCGCGCCGCCTGCAAAGCTTTGCGCTTCTGCGACTGCAACGAAAACCTCCAACGATTGTATACGGTCCATGAGACCTCCCGATTTTCGCCCATGCGCCAAACCCTACACTGGCACCCCAGCGTAAAAGTTAAGCGACCCGGACCGGGCCCGATAGTTTCGCAATTATAGTCAAAAATTGGAATAATGTATTTCAATTTTTCCATATTAATTTGTTTTTTGAAATTAACTATCTCTGTCCTGTCGCGGTCATTTGGGCGGCGCCAAGCCGAGAGAAGGGTCTCTCGCCACGTAACAACAATCGCAGGACCAATCATATGCCTACTCCCATCAAGTTGTACCGCACTCCTAAATCAGGCCATTCGCACCGGGTCGAGTTGATGCTCAACCTGCTTGGCCTGCCCTATGAAACCGTCGATTTGGACATGGCGAACCGTGCGCATAAATCGCCCGACTTTCTGAAGATCAGCCCATTCGGCCTTGTCCCTGCCATTGATGACGGCGGCCATACGCTGGCGGATAGCAACGCCATTCTGGTGTATCTTGCGCAAACATACGCGCCCTCGGGCGGCTGGATCCCCGCCGACCCGAAGGATGCAGCCGAGGTACAACGTTGGATGACGATCGCGGCGGATAACATTTACGCAGGCCCTTGTGCCGCGCGTCTGGTGACAGTGTTTGGCGCAGGGCTGGATCACGCGGCGGCGGTTCGCAAGGCACATGATCTTTTCAAGATCATGGAGGCACATCTTGACGGCAAAGAATGGCTGGCCACCGACCGCATCAGCGTCGCGGATGTAGCAGCCTACAGCTACATCGCCCATGCGCCCGAAGGGGGTGTCGATCTGGCCCCTTACGACAATATCCGCGCGTGGCTGAAACGGATCGAGGGCCAGCCCGGCTTTGTCGGCATGATCGCCTCACCCATCCCCGAACTTGCCTGAATTCTTGCGCACAGGTTGGTTCCAATCCTGCGCGGTGTCCCCGAAAGGAGAACCAAAATGACCCAGAACGATACGATCAACCCCTTTCACGCCGGAGAGTTGCAGGCCCAAAAGCGCGCCGGTGTTGGCGATGTCGCGCAATGGGCATCGGGCTTTGTTCGCGACCATCTGCCAGAGCAGCACCGGGCGTTTCACACGTCCGTCCCGTTTCTGGTCGCGGCGGCTGCTGACACAGAAGGGCGCACGTGGGTGACCATGGTGGACGGGCCCGAAGGTTTTGCAACCGCGCCCGACCCGCGCCGCCTTGAGCTTGCCACCCGGCTTGATGACACTGATCCGCTTGCGGGCGCATTTGCCAAAGGCACCGATATCGGCGTTCTCGGGATCGAGTTGTCGAACCGGCGGCGGAACCGTTTCAGCGGTACGCTTTCCAGCGGCGAGACTGGCTATACGATTGATATCTCTCAGACATTCGGAAACTGTCCGCAATACATACATGAGCGCGACTGGACGCGCGTGAAAAAGCCTGCAGCGCCTGTCGCGATGCGGGGCAAGGATCTGACGGATGCGCAAATTGCGCGGATCGCAGCGGCCGATACGCTTTTTATCGGGTCGGGCCACCAGACATCCCCCGGTGCGGCGTCAAATGGGTATGACGCGTCGCACCGCGGCGGGGCGGCCGGTTTTGTCCGTGTTTCGGGGCGGAGGTCGCTGAGCATACCGGACTACGCGGGCAACAACTTTTTCAATACGATCGGCAACTTGATCGCTGATCCGCGGGTGGGGCTGATGTTTGTCGATTTCCAGACCGGCGGGTTGCTGCAGCTATCAGGCCGCGCAACTGTCGAGTGGGCACCGCGAGATAGCCATGACCCCGAGGCGCTGCGCATGATCAACGTCGAGATTGACGAGGTCATAGACCGCCCGCAGGCCGTCGGGCTTCGATGGGAACGCAGACAGAATCTGACCCGCGCGTTGAAAGTCACGCGCCGGGACGCAGAAAGCGCTGGCATAACCTCCTTTTATCTTGCGCCCGCTGACCACTTGCCGCTGGCAACCTTTGTCCCGGGGCAGCATCTGCCCGTCGAAGTTCACCTGCCGGGCAGAGCCGAAAGTGCCAAACGCAGCTATTCGCTGTCCGGCGCCGCAGAGGATAAGCAAGCATATCGTCTGAGTGTTAAGCGAGAAGAAAAAGGACAGGTGTCACGCTATCTGCACGACCGTCTGCGTGTCGGTGACGAGATTGTAGCGCACCGCCCGTCAGGAGAGTTTCTGATGCCGGCGGGCACCGATCCCCTTGTGCTGATCAGCGCAGGCGTTGGCGTGACGCCAATGCTGTCGATGTTGCACGCGGTCGCAAATCAGCCCGCACGCCAAGCGTGGTTTTTACACGGCGCGCGCAATGGTAAGGAGCACGCTTTTCGTGACGAAGTCGCCCATCTGGTCAAAGATCACCAAAGGATCGGCCTGCGAGTGTTTTACAGCCAACCGGACAAAGATGACCAGCAAGGGCGTTGGGATTACACCACAGGGCGTGTGACCGCGCAGCATGTGCTGGACCTCAATGCCGGAGCGACCGCGCAGTATATGATCTGTGGCCCTGCCGCATTCATTTCCGAAATACGGCGCGGGTTGCAGGCGGGGGGGATCGCCGATGAACGTATCCACTTTGAGACCTTCGGGCCAGCTGCAAGTTGACGGCACATGGACGGGTGAGGCGGCGGTAGTTTTTGCAACCGCGCGCGCCCCGCGCCCGAAAAAACGCAACGCGTGGCCAGCCTGTGCTTCACATCACTTCATGGCCATGCTTAGCTTTGGGCATTGTCGAGGACGGAGACCGCAATGCCACCGCTTTACGATCTTGCTGTGCGCAATGGTCAGGTCGTTACGCCAAACGGGGTGATCGCCGCAGATTTGGGCGTCCGGAACGGTGTCATAGACGCCATCGACAATCATATCGGCCCTGCGCGGACGGATTTGGATGCGCGGGGCCAGTTGGTGTTGCCCGGCGGTGTCGATGTCCATGCCCATATCGAGCAAATGTCAGGCATGGGCGTCATGAACGCGGATACATTTGAGACGGCAACCCATTCGGCGGCCTGTGGCGGGACCACAAGCGTTGTCTGTTTTGCCGCACAGGCAAAGGGCCAGCGCCTGCGCGACGCGGTAGCGGATTACCAGCAACGCGCAGAACGCGGGGCCATGATCGATTACGCCTTTCACATCATTGTGTCAGACCCGTCAGTGCCGGAATTCGAGGAAGACCTCGCAGCGCTTATTCGCGACGGGCATCGGTCGATCAAGCTTTTTACAACCTATGACATCCGTCTTGGGGATGCCGAGATTTTGCGCGTCATGTCCGTGGCAAAGGCCGAGGGCGCGCTGGTGTGTGTCCATGCGGAAAATGACGCGATTATCACCCGCGCACGCAATGCGCTGATTGCCCAAGGTCGTCTGCGCCCGAGTGATCACGCGGCGTCGCGGCCCCGTTGGGCTGAAATCGAAGCTGTCGAACGCATTTGCCATTTTGCGCAGTACCTCAATCAGCCGGTTATGCTGTTTCACATCTCGACGCGCGAAGCCGCAGCCATCGTCGCGCGTCACCGCGCGCAAGGTGCACCCGTTTGGGCCGAAACCTGCCCGCACTACCTTTTGATGACACAGGACGTGCTGGATCAGCCTGAGGGGGGCAAATGGATGTGTTCGCCGCCCCAACGGACACCTGCCGATCAGGACGCGCTTTGGTCTGCGCTGGCCGAAGATGATTTGCAGGTCATCTCGTCTGACCACGCGCCTTACCGCTATGATGCCAGCGGGAAGCTTGCCGCAGGCCCCGACGCGGGGTTTCATCAGATTGCCAATGGGTTACCGGGGCTGGAGACACGTCTTCCTCTGATGTTCGACGCGATCGTGAGCAAAGGGCGCGGCACGGCAGAGGATTTTGCGCGGTTGACTGCAACGGCCCCCGCAGCTCTGCACGGATTGGCGCGCAAAGGGCGCATCGCCGTTGGCGCGGATGCGGACCTCGTCATCTGGAGCGCCGACAGGCAGGTAACCTATGGCGCGGATGATTTACACGACAATGTGGGTTACAACCCTTGGGAAGGAACCACTGTGACAGGCTGGCCTGAGACCGTTTTGCTGCGGGGTACCGTTTTGGTGGATGAGCGCGGCTTTCATGGTCGCGGTGGCGCCGGCGTGTGGCAGTCACGCCCGCAGCTGTCACCGCACCTGCAAGAGAAACTGAAATGAAAAGACCCCAAGACCCTGCATCATTGGCAATTACGTTTCTCTATTACAGAGACCTGCCTGCTGCCATGGCATTTTATGAAGAGGTCATGGGGCTGTCGCTTGCGATTGATCAGGGGTGGTGCAAGATCTATCGCCTCTGCGCGGGCGCGCACGTCGGTCTGGTTGACGAGACCAAAGGGATGAACAAATGGACACCGGAAAAACCTGTCCAGCTTTGCCTGCGTGTCGCGGATGTCGACGCGTGGTACGCTTATGCTCGGGATCGGGGTCTTGTGGGGCTGTCCGAACTGTTTGAAAACGACGCACTCGGGATACGCGCCTTTGTGTTTGATGACCCCGAAGGCTACCAGATCGAAATTCAGACAGCGACGCGTGAGGGCGCATGAACCCGCTTGTCGTTATAAACCCGAATGCGTCGCAGACGGTGACAGACGGGATCGACAAGGCGGTTGACCCGCTGCGCGCTTTTGGCCGCCCGATCCGTTGTCTGACGCTGGCACAGGGGCCGCCCGGGATTGAAAGCCAGTTGCAGGCGGATTTGACCATCGAACCGATGGTGCGGCTGGCCCGCGCTCAAAAGGATGCCGCCGGCTATGTTATCGCCTGTTTTGGCGATCCCGGATTGCACGCTTTGCGGGATGCGGTGTCGTGCCCCGTGGTCGGTATTCAGGAGGCCGCCGTCGCGTCGGCACTGATGCTGGGCCAGCGTTTTGGCGTCATTGCGATCCTGCCGCGTTCCATCCCGCGCCACCTGCGCGCTTTCGGAGCGATGGGTGTGCTTGACCGGCTTGCCGGTGATCGGGCCATCGGCCTTGGGGTTGCTGAATTGAGCGATCCGGATGTGTGTCTTGCGGCGATGATCGAAACCGGGCGCCGGTTGCGCGATGACGACGGCGCAAACGTCCTGATCATGGGGTGCGCGGGAATGGCGCGTTACCGTGCGCCGCTGGAAAAAGCGACGGGGTTGCCGGTGGTCGAGCCCTGTCAGGTGGCTGTTGCCACGGCTTTGGGGCAAATCGCATTGGGATTGGCGCCTCAGCGTGAGGGAGATGACTGATGCTGGATGAAACTGCGCGCGGTGTTTTCACCATTGCCGTGACCCCGTTTCGCGACAATGGCGAACTGGACCTGACCAGCGTTGACCGCATGACGGATTTTTACCTGTCAAAAGGAGCCACAGGGCTGACCGTGCTTGGAATGATGGGTGAGGCGGGCAAACTATCCGCTGACGAGGCGTTGGCGGTGATCAAACGGGTCGTTGACCGCACTGACGTACCGGTGATCGCCGGGGTCAGCGCGGCGGGCTTTGCGCCAATGCGCGCCTTGGCACAGGGTGCCATGGAAGCGGGGGCCGCGGGCGTCATGGTCGCGCCGCCACATACGCTGAATACTGACGCGCAGATCGTTGGTTACTTTCACGGCGTCGCCGAAAATCTCGGGTCGATCCCCTTCGTTCTGCAAGATTTCCCGCTTGCGACGGGGGTCACCATACCGGTGTCTGTGATCCTGCAGATCGTTGCCGACTGCCCGACCTGTGTCATGCTGAAGCACGAAGACTGGCCCGGCCTCGACAAGATTTCGGCCCTGCGCGCGGCATCTGATGCCGGTGCGCGTCGCATCTCTATCCTGTGTGGCAATGGCGGGCTGTATCTTCCCGAAGAAATGGCGCGTGGTGCTGATGGTGCCATGACCGGATTTTCCTATCCCGAGATGATGTCAGAAGTCGTTGCCGCGCATACCGCTCACGACACGGAAAAAGTTCGGGATATCTTTGACGCCTATCTGCCGCTCGCACGGTACGAGGCACAACCGGGTATCGGCCTTGCAATCCGCAAGCACATCCTGTGCCAGCGCGGTGCGATCGCCAGCGCGCATGTGCGCAAACCCGGCCCCGTCCTTGGTGGCGCCGCCCTGACAGAGATTGATCTTCTGGTTACGCGGCAGTCGGATAAACTTGCGGCCCTAGCGATCGGCTAGTCTATTGCAAAACGCAGGCCATCTCCTTGCCCTCTTCCCAGGCAAACATCGCCTCTGACCCCTTGACCCAGATCGACCGGCCAAAGCTGGCCATATACCGACTGCCCGAACCCATACGCACCTTCGTGCCTGTATCCACGCCGTCGCCATATTCGAGTCGAATACTTGGCAGTTCGGTGTCGAAGAACATGACGGTCACTTCGTCTGCAGGATTGCCGTTACACCCGTAGCGGACCACCTGAGCCGGCTCCTGAAGCATCCAGCGGGCAACGAGGTCTCCCTCGCGCATCAAGTAAGCGTCCGTGACGCAGGTTTTCAGATCCTTGGCTTTCCAGCAGTCGTCGCGCCCTTTAATCCAACCGCGCTGGGTCGCACGCAGGTTCTTTGTGGCCGCGTCTACACCGGCATCTTGCGCGCGGGCGGCCTGCATTGCGGCCTCAAAACGGGTGGCCAGCCGCCTGTCGAGGGCTGCCAGTTTCTTGTCCGCGCAGATCAGTTCTTCGGCGTCGGAACTGGCCTTCAGGCAGTCGAACGAGGGCTGCATCCCATCAGCCGCTGCAGCCTGCGACCAAAGCAAAAGCGTGCAAAGAAAGCCGGCGGCGTGTTGCGAAAGGGTCATCGGTCACCTCCAGGAAAGACTGGCGGAGCGTGCCACGAAAAACCAGACGCGCAAAGGCCTTCAATCGATTTCGAGAGACGCGACCAGCGAGGCCCATGACGCGCCATGCATGTCGCGGTCGTTGATTGCCCCTTGAACCTGCGGGCGGGGCAGGCTGAATTTTACCACGTTGAGGTCGGGGATATCAAAGCGCTTGAGATCCTGCGTGTTGGCGTCAAAGACCTTGGCAACCCGTGCGGTATCAAGCCCGCTGACGAGACGCCCATAGGCCTCTGCAGTGTCGCAGAAAATATCAATTGTCAGCCAGAAGGGGCCCGCGTTTTTCGAGCGCACCTTTGCGGCCACGTCGCGCAATTCAGCCATGCTCGATTACCTCGAGGCGAAACGGTGCCATCGGGTCGTCGACGTGCAACACGTGGTTCAGCGCAAATTCATAGACCAGACCGTGGTGCATTTCAGGCGGTGAGAACAGAAAGGCAAAGGTCGGCTGCTCTTCTTCTGCGGTGAGCGGGTGGTGGAGCAGGTAGGGGTTCAGCATCTTGCCGATCTCTGCCGCCTGCGCTTCGGTCGGGGCGGTGATAATCCCCAGCACACCGATCTCATGGCTTGTCGGCGCTTGGGTTTCCAGTGGGCCGAAGCTGGCGGTGTGGCCGATCAGGCGCAGTTCGAGCGAATAGTCTTCAGAAGCGAGACCCATCCGTGCTTCGATCTTGGCGCAACACTTTGCGGTGATGTCATCCGCCCATGCTTTTGCGTTGGCCACGTAGTGCGGGTCGCGCAAAAGTGCCATGGAAACGGTGCGGTACCCTGCGGGCCGCGCGCCTTCGAGTTTCAGCGTGTAGTCGTCTGACGGGACCCATTCAGACCCTTGGACACGCACCGAGGTGTCGTCCAGAGCGGTGTAGGTCGAATTGGTCACGTCGAGATGGCCACCCGGCTCGTAGAGGATGAACGGGTCGGAATTTTCGTAAAGCATGTGTGCCGACACCGTTTGCGGGCTTGCTTTTGCCCCATCTGCCAGAGGTGTGACCGTGAATCCGGTTTCGTCAAAATCGATCAGGATAACGCCGGATTGCGGGTTCGTCGCGCAAAGCGCGCCACACTCGCCGATCTTTGCCCCATGCCACGCGCCACCGGCATTGCAGCCGTGTTTGAGGGGCAGGGCGGCGATAATCGCGGTGTCGGTCGTGCGCCCCGCGATGACAACGTCTGCACCGGTATCAAGTGCGGCCTGTATCTGCTCTGCGCCTGCCAGAGCGACAATGTTGCTGCAGCTTTTGATGTAATCAGCGTCAATTTCCGGCGCATTGCCCAAAGGTGTGATCCGCCCTGCCGTAAATGCATTGGCCGTTGCATCGGTCATCTGGCCGCTGCGCAGCACCGCAATCCTGATCGGGCGCCCCTGTTCGTCAGCAATCTCGCGGGTGATGTCGAGCATCCAGTCGACTGCGCTGTCGGCACCACAGGTGCCCGCGGTGCCGATAACGAGCGGTACGCCTGCTTCGGCGCGGGCCTCCATCAGACCTGCCCATTCCAGCTTGGTCGAAGAGCGCGCGTATTTTGACATGCCACGACCCAAATAGGCCGGGCCACTGTCGGTGGAGCCGCCGTCGATGGCGATAATGTCGGGCTTTGCGGCGATTCCGCGCCGCAAAGCTTCTTCATCGTAATTCAGGCCCAGAGCGCCGGAAGGGACGAGTACCTTAACCATCAGTCTATCGGCCCGTCTTCCGGATGGCGTGCCGGCTTTTTCAGGATATTGCGCAGGAACATCGGGGCGACAAACCCGGCAATGGCCGCAATCCAGAAGCCAATAGCGATGGGCGATGAGAACAGATACATCGGATCGCCGTCAGACAAGGTCATGGCGCGCCGGAGCGCGTCTTCCATATGACCGCCCAGCAGGATGCCAAGGATTACCGGCACCGTTGGTACATCGAGCTTGCGCAAAAAGTAGCCGAGAATACCAAAGCCGATCATCAACAGCAGGTCAAAGTAGCTTCCCGAGAGCGAGTAGATGCCCACAAAGGAGATCATGGTAACGCCCGGCAGCAAGACCCAAGCAGGCACCGAGAGGATCTTTACGAAGATTTTGACCATAGGCACGTTCATTGCCAGCAGGACAAAGTTGGCGATCAGTAGCGATGCAATGAGCCCCCAGACCACTTCGGGCCGTTCGGTAAAGAGTGTCGGCCCGGGGCTGATGTTCAGCGTCATGAGCAGCGCCAGCAGTACAGCCGTGGTGCCCGATCCCGGAACCCCCAGCGTCAGCATTGGCACCAGCGCGCCACCGGCAGCCGAGTTGTTGCCCGCCTCGGGGGCGGCAATGCCCTTGGGGACACCTGTGCCAAAGCCGCCCTTTTCACCGGCAATGGATTTTTCCGTCATATAGGCCAGAAAAGAGCCGAGCGACGCGCCCGCGCCCGGAAGGATGCCCGCAATGAAACCGACGCCGGAGGCGCGTAACATTGTCCATTTGGTCGACATGATATCGCGCCAGGGGATCGTGACCTTGTCGAGTTTGACGCCGATGGATGACCCTTTGCCGTGGCTTTCGATAAAGAAGAAAACTTCGGCAATCGCGAAGAGCCCCACGATGGCCACAAGAAAATCAATGCCATCGTACAGGTGAAGGTTGCCGCCAGTGAGACGCGGCAGGCCGCTGGAACTGTCGACCCCGATCATGGCGATGCCCAAACCGATACAGGCTGCCAGTGCTGCCTTTGCCTGATTGTTCGATGCCATGCCCCCAAGGGTACAGAATGCCAGCAAGTACAGGGCGAAATACTCTGCCGGGCCGAAAAGGAATGCGACGCGCGCCAGCGATGGCGCCAGCAACATCAGGCCGATGGTGGCCAGCAGCGCACCAACAAAAGAGGCGACCCCAGATAAAACAAGGGCGTCTCCTGCGCGGCCTGCCTTGGCCATGGGATAGCCATCAAGCGTCGTCATCAGGGCAGGCTCGTCCCCCGGTATGTTCAGCAGAATGGATGAAATCCGCCCGCCGTACATTGCGCCGTAATACACGGACGTCATCAGAACGAGGGCCGAGGTTGCATCAAGGCCGAGGGTAAAGGTGATCGGGATCAGGATCGCGACGCCGTTAGATGGCCCCAAGCCGGGCAGCGCGCCAATGATCGTGCCCAGAAAACATCCACAGACAGCGAGGAAAAGCGTGTAGGGCGACAGCGCGACACCGAAACCGATTGCGAGGTTTGCAAGTATGTCCATGTCAGTGTCCTACAAACGGAATGAGGATCGAGATCGCTTCCCACAGCTTGGCCGCTGTCGGAATGCGGTACGCGACGATATTGCCCAGTCCCAATGCGTATTTGAAAAGGACAAACAACCCCAGAGAAAGACCGATGCCCGACAGAACGGCGTTTTTGACATTCGGCGAGATCTGGTAGCTCAGGATGCCGGCGGCAAAGACGGTCGGCAGCAGAAAGCCCAGCGGCGTCAGAAGCACGGCGTAAAGCGCAAGAACGAGCACGGCAATGGCCATGGACACCCACGTGGCGGGGCCTGTCCACTCCGGGTCGGGGTCAGGCTTGAAGATAATCGACAACGAACAAAGCGCGGCTACCCCGCCAATAAGCAGTGGAAACAGCTTGGGCAGGAATTCACCGGAAAAGAAGTTCGTCTGAATCTGAGTGGCAGCCGCGATATACGCGACTGCCGAAATCAGAGTGATCAGACCGAAAATGCGGTCTGAAGCCATTACTGGGTAACCCCCAGTTCTTTGGACAAGCCAGCGATGTCACTGACAAGGCTATCGATGTACGACTGGAAGTCGCCACCAACCTTGGTGAAGGGTGCAAGGCCGTTATCAGCCATTGCTTTGGCCCATTCATCGCTGTCGGCGACCTGCTGCAGTTTGTCTGCCCAGGTGTTGAACTGGTCGTCCGAGATGCCTTTTGGCACGTAAAGACCACGCCAGTTGACCGCTACGACGTCGTAGCCCTGCTCTTTTGCGGTTGGGATATCCTCAAAGCCGGGGACACGCTCGTCAGTGAGCACCGCGATGACACGAATGTCGCCATTGGCCAGAAAGCTGACGACCTCGGACATGTCACCGGTCATCGCCTGGGTGAAGCCACCAACCGTCTGCGTGATCGCGTCTGCACCGCCGTCGACACCGATGTATTTCACCTTGGTGATGTCGGTAAAGCCGCCCTCTTTGAGAACCATCAGTGGTTTCATGTGGTCAAAGCCGCCTACAGCAGAGCCGCCGGCAAAAGCGACAGAACCTGGGTCTGCCTTGATTGCTTCGACAAGGTCGCCGAGGCTTTGATACGGACTGTCCGCCGCCACAACGATAACGCCCGGATCAGCGCCGATTGCGCCGACAAAGCGAACCTGATCGGCTGTCATCCCGGCGTAGGCATTTTGCGCAAGGCGTGTCGTTGTTGCTGTAGATGCGGCAACGATAAGGTCTGCATCATCGCCACGCTCGGTCACGACATTGTTGAACGCAAGCCCGCCGCCCGCGCCTGGCATGTTGGTCACCTGAACAGGTTTGTCCACGGCGCCGATGTCGTACATGATTTTACCGATTTGGCGGCAGGTAAAGTCCCAGCCGCCGCCGGGGTTGGCCGGTGCGATACATTCCGCCGCTGTTGCGGCGCCACCAGCGCTCAGTGTGAGTACGGCGCTCGTCGCGAGCGCCTTGAAAAGGCGTGCTGTCATTGTGTCCTCCCATTTGACAGGCGGGTCTGCACCCGCTTCTTTAGTCACATGACTGTAGGAACCTGACACCAACCTGTCACGAAAGAAGAACAGCCAAAGCCATGAGATTTCTACTGGTCGAAGATAACGCCGATCTGGCCCGTGCCCTGATCGGGCGGTTCGCACTGGCCGGGCATGTGGTGGATCATGCGGCGAGCCTTGATGCCGCTGAGGCGGCGACGCGCACCGTGTCTTACGATCTGATTTTGCTTGATATTATGCTGCCCGACGGCGATGGGCGCAGCTTTCTGCGGCGCCATCGCGAGGCGAATGATCCCACCCCGGTGATTGTCCTGACAGCCCGATCCGAAGTGTCGGATCGGGTTGGTTTGCTCGATCTGGGCGCTGACGACTACATTACCAAACCCTTTGAATTTGCAGAGCTGGAGGCACGGGTCAGGGCGGTTTTACGACGTTTGGGCGGTGCTGCGGACAACAGTCGCGAATTTGCCGGGCTCAGCTTTGATTCGACGACAGGTACAATTTCGGTGGGCGCACAGACAGAACAGTTGCGCAATCGCGAGATGCGACTGCTGGAAGTGTTCTTTGCGGCACCGGGTCAGATTTTTTCCAAGTCTCACCTGATGGACCGCCTGTTTTCCTTTTCTGACGATGTGTCTGAAAACGCCATAGAGGTCTATGTCGGGCGTCTGCGGCGCAAGCTTGGCGGTTCGCAGGCCACAATCGAGACAGTCCGCGGATTGGGGTACCGGTTGGTACGGCGCGAATGACAGTGCGATCTTCCATACGGCGGCGTCTGTTGGTGCAGCTTGCACTTGTAGCAGCCTTGCTGTCTGTTGCGTTCTTCTTGACCGTGCGCGGTGTCGCCAGCGGCGCAACCGAACAGACCCAAGACAATATCCTCGCGGCCTCTGCGACATCGATCGCCGATGCGGTCTACATCGACGACGGAGCGTTGCGGGTGGAAATCCCCTATTCGGCGTTGTCGATGCTGGGCACGGTCAGCGAAGATCGTGTGTTCTATCGGGTGATCGCGGATGAAGAGACGCTGACAGGTTACGAAGATCTGCCAAAGCCTGCGGGCCGCGCGGCACCACGCACACCACTGTTTGATACCTATGAATACCGCGGAGACAAACTGAGGGCGGTGCTTGTCCGGCGCAACCTTTCTGGGGCTGATCAGCCGCGGCGGGTCGAGATCATCGTGGCCCAGACCCGCCTTGGCTTGCAGGCGATTTCGACCCAGATCACGTCCATTGCCACGGCCATCGGTGTCGCATTCTTTCTGGTTGCCACCGCTCTCAGCGCGCTGGCCGCGCAGACGGCTCTGCGCCCGCTTGACCGGCTGGCGGATGCGGTGGCGCGGCGGGGTCCAAAGGATTTGCGCCCGGTTACCGATGCGGCCCCTGTCGAACTTGCGCCGCTGGTCGGGGGGCTTAATGGTTTCATTTCACGTCTGGGTGCCGCGTTGACCCGATCTGAGGACCTGATTGTCGAGGCGGCGCACCGGGTCCGCACGCCTTTGGCGACCGTGCGTACGCAGGCCGAAGTTGTGCACCTGTCGATGGAAAAACCGGAAAACCGGGCGGCACTGCGCCAGATCATCCGTGCTGTAGATGAAAGCTCGCGCTCCGCAGGCCAGCTTCTGGATCATGCAATGGTCACGTTGCGATCCGACCAGTTGGAAACGGAACAGATTGCTCCCGCAGAGCTTTTGCGCGACGTCGTTGCCAGACTGGCGCCAACCGCGGATCTCAAGGACATCACCATCACTCTCGATCTGCCGGATACGCCGCTGCACGTGCAGGGCGACCTGATCCTGTTGCAGAACGCGGTGCGGAATATCCTCGACAATGCCATCAAATACTCACCCGCCGAAACAGAGATCACGGTGCGGCTGGTGCCGGGGTCTGCGTGCCGGTTGGTGTTCTGCGACGAAGGTCGGGGTTTTGCCGCTGATGACCTGACGCGCCTGCCGCTGCGTTTCACGCGTGGTGAAAACGTTGGCGACGTCGTCGGCTCGGGCCTCGGGTTGACCATCGTGGCAGATGTGGCGCGCGCGCATGGCGGCGCATTGGAGATTGCGCAAAACGAAAAGGGAGGCGGCGCATGCGTCACACTTGTCTTGCCATCCTATTGAGCCTTTGGGCGGGCGTTGTTGCAGCCTTTGAGTTGGAAGAACGCCACAAATACCCCGGCGGCGCCGTAGAGTTGCGTATTCTGTCGACCGCGGACCAGCAGGTTTTCGACCCTATCCTGCGTGCGTTTCAGGCGGCCAACCCGCAGTTGACGCTCCAGTACGACGTCGCCAGTTCGGCAGAGGTCATGACTGCGATTTATGACGAAGGGGCCGGCTATGATCTGGTCATATCCTCGGCGATGGATTTGCAGACCAAACTGGCCAATGACGGCTACGCCCAGCCCTATACCTCTGACGCCACGGCGCGCTTGCCGCAGTGGGCGCGCTGGCGTGACAGGGTGTTTGCCTTTACGCAGGAACCGGCGGTTCTGGTCATCAACACCGCCGATTTTGCCGGTATGGACATTCCCCGCAACCGCGCCGGCCTGATTGCCCTGTTGCGGGCGCACCCGGCGGTGTTTCGCGGGCGGATCGGTACGTATGATGCGCGCATTTCCGGTCTGGGATATCTTTTCGCCACACAGGATTCGCGCAACACCGAAAGCTATTGGCAACTGACCGAAGTGATGGGGCGGCTCGATGCGCGGCTTTATTGCTGTTCCGGTGCGATGATCGCGGATGTGGCGCAGGGTGAATTGGCTTTGGCCTATAACGTTCTGGGTTCTTACGCGCGTGCGCGCGCGGCAGAGACCCCGGGTATAGAGGTCGTCGAGATGGAAGATTTCGTCTCGGTCATGCTGCGCTCGGCGCTGATCCCGCGCGGGGCCAGCGGGGCGGCTGAGGCAGGGCGGTTGATCGACTTTCTGGCCGGAATGAGCGCCCGCCCCGAGCTTGCGGCGCAGACGGGCCTGCCACCTGTCGGCCTGCGGGCATCGGAACAGGATGAAACTGTCGTTCGCCCGATCCGTCTGGGGCCGGGCTTACTGGTCTTTCTCGACAAGATGCGGCGGGAAACATTCCTGCGTGCGTGGACGAGTTCTATCCAACAAAACTGATCGCGCGCACCTTTACGGTTTGAAAGGGGCCATGCCCGCCCGCGCCAGCGCGTCGGCACGTTCGTTTTCCGGGTGTCCGGCGTGGCCCTTCACCCATTCCCATGTGACGTCATGCCGTGCATTGGCCGCATCAAGGCGCTGCCACAACTCGGCATTGGCGACGGCTTTCTTGGCTGCGTTCTTCCAGCCATTGCGCTTCCAGCCGTGAATCCAGCCGGTAATCCCGTTTTTGACGTAATTGCTGTCGGTCACGATGGTGATGCGGCTCTCGCGGCTCAGGCTTTCCAGCGCGTTGATCGCGGCCAACAGTTCCATACGGTTGTTTGTTGTCTGCGGCTCCCCGCCTTGCAATTCGCGCTCCTTGATTACCTCGTCTCCATCCATTGCGCGCAGCAACACGCCCCACCCACCGGGGCCGGGATTGCCGGAGCAAGCTCCATCTGTGTAAGCGAATAGCTCAGGCATGGGCGCGCAGACACACCCAGGGCGCATCTTCTCCGGAAAGGCCGGCGTCGATGCCGGTGTTTTGTGCGTCGATTGTGAACCCGGCTGCTGTCAGAAGGCAGGTAAGCTCTTCGACGGTATAGTAGGTATAAAGCCGCCCGAGACTGTCTCGTTCCGCGCCTGTTCCGGTTTTGACGCCGATATGGAATATGCCGCCGGGTTTCAGCGCCTTGTGGATTTGCGCAAGATGCCGCGGCATGTCCGGCCTTGGCGCATGAAGCAGCGAAAAGTTCGCCCAGATCCCGTCGTAGACATCACTGCCCGCCAGATCGTCGAAGCCAGCCTGATGTGCACAAACGCCATCGAACGCATTGGCCAGCGCCACCATCTCGGGCACCGGATCACATGCGGTGACCTTGCATCCTGCCTGTGCCATCAGCGCGGCAAAATGGCCGGGCCCGCAGCCAAGGTCGAGCACGGCGCCCCCGTCAGGAACGGCAGCAATGAAAGCCGCCAGATGCGCATCCTTTGCAGCCAAGGGTGCTATCATTTCTGCATAGTCCTGCGACTTGCGGGCATAGACGGCGAGGGTTTCCTGATCGCTCATAGAAAAACTCCGATCGAAAGGCAGGCAACCACGATGGTGGTGAGTAAAACGCGAAGTTGCATCCACCATGGTGGTGTCAGACCCCACTGCGCAAAGGCAAAATCAAGCGCCAGAAGCCCCAGAAAACCGAAGATGAGGTTCATGCCAGCCGTCGTCGGGCCCCCTCCGGTCATAAAAAAGGCCCAGAGCGCAGGGATAACCGACAGGATATATCCGGTGGCTGCCTGCTGACCCTCTGCTTTGGTGGCAAACCCCCAAAGCACACCGGACATGAATGAAAGAATAACCGACCCGTAGAACAGTTGCACATAAGGTCCGACAAAGCGTGGCCCGAGGTTTTGAGCGCCCCATGCGGCCAGCGGATCGTTCAACAGGGTCGCCGCACCCCAGACAAAGGGGATCAGGCCTGCCAGACCCAGAAGAAGCGGCGCTGTGGGAATACGTGTCGTCATGCGGTGCAAAATGGCGCGCACCGCCCAGAGTGGCAAGGGCGCGCCGCTACTTTGTCATGCGGCCGCTGGCCAGAAGTGACGGTTCAGCAATTCCGAGGATGCTGCGGCCCCTGTGCGCCAGCCGCATTCTCCTGCAAATCGCCTCGGACGCGCTGTTGCCCGGTTCGACCCCGGTAAAAAAGCGCGTAAACCCGAAAACGTCGTGCATGCGATGCATGACCCAAGCGCTCAAACTCAGCGACAAGCCGCGTCCGCGATGGTCTTGAGCGGTTGCCAGCATACCCTACCAGCAAACGGTCCGGCCCTGCGGGTGATCCGGATGCAGATAAGACGCCGCAGCGGCACATGAGGCCACTCTGCCTTCCGGTGTCACAGCCATCGCGCAAGCACCCGGTTGGTATGCGCCGGTGAGCGTCGGTATCTGCGGGGGCAGCACACCACAGTCCAGTGCTGTTTCCCCGAGTGCTGCGCAGAGTGATGTCGGGCTTTCGGGTGTCAGCCATGCCAGCCTGTAAGGCGCGGGTAACTTCGCCTTTTGCGCAAATGCCATAAGCGCATCAATCTCTGAGGTGTCCGTTTCCCAGCGCGCGTAGTGCACGGGTTTGAAACCGTCCCTTGCGACCGCATCGGCAAGAGGTGCAACCGCACTGTCCGGCATATCCGCAATGCTGCTGTTCCCTTGCAGACGGGCCAGCCGATACAGTGTCTCGTGCGAGCCCTGTTCGAGGCTGGCAACACCCACAGTGCGCCCGTAAAACGTCAGGTGCTTCTGGTCGGCCACAAGCGCCTGCAGGTCGGCCCCGCGGCGAAGCAACGCCCGTTGCTCCTCGGTTCCAAAGGGTGTCGGGTCTTTCGGGCTGGCTTGGCTCACGCCGGTTCGCGCAACACGCGGGGGACTTTGAACTCTACGTTCTCAACGGCAGTTTCCACCATTTCGCGGGTGACGTCGAAGCGGTCTTCAAAAGCCGCAATGACCTCGTTGATCAAGACTTCCGGCGCAGAGGCTCCTGCAGTGATGCCGATGCTCTCGATTCCGTCAAGCGCGCGCCAGTCGATATCAGCGGCGCGCTGCACCAGTTGCGCATATGCGCATCCGGCGCGGGCGCCAACCTCGACCAGCCGTTTTGAATTCGACGAATTCGGTGCCCCGACAACCAGCATGGCATCGCATTTCGGCGCCATCGCCTTTACCGCTTCCTGCCGGTTTGTTGTCGCGTAGCAGATATCTTCTTTGTGGGGGCCGACTATTTTGGGAAACCGCGCCTGAAGCGCGGCGACGACATCCGCGGTGTCATCCACGCTCAACGTCGTCTGTGTCACATAGGCGAGCCGGTCGGGGTCGCGGACATCGACGGTTGCTACGTCTTCGGGGGTCTCGACCAGCAAAACTTCTCCGGGCGGCAGCTGGCCCATGGTGCCGATGGTTTCGGGGTGTCCGGCATGGCCGATCATCACCATTTGCAGGCCGTTGTCGGCGTGACGCTGTGCCTCGATATGTACCTTGCTGACCAGCGGGCAGGTCGCATCGACGTAGACCATTTCACGCGCCTGCGCGGCGGCGGGCACGGATTTCGGCACGCCATGTGCCGAGAATATGACGGGCCGGTCATCCGGGCATTCCGTCAACTCTTCGACAAAGACAGCGCCCTTGTTGCGCAGCCCGTCAACGACGAATTTGTTGTGTACGATTTCGTGGCGCACGTAGACCGGTGCGCCCCACTTTTCCAAAGCCATCTCAACGATCTTGATGGCGCGATCCACACCCGCGCAAAAGCCGCGCGGTGCTGCTAGGTAAAGGGTCAATTGTGGTTTGGCGTCAGTCATGCTCAGCCCTATCTGCTTGACCAAGACCTATGATGTTTGGCGCGCTGCGTCCAGTATCAGACAGTCCTCACGGATACGTGAATAGACCTTCCGCCTGCTGGAGGCTGTAGCACATGCAAAACCACGAGGGAGAGACGCGGTGAAATTGATTTTGAGTGGCCTTGCAACAGTCGTGATCATCGGCATTGGGGTGGTCTTGTTCACCGACGACGCGTTTGGCTTTTTGGGGCAATCCGGGGGCCAGTTTCTGGCTTATGAAGACCCTGAGGTAATTGCTCTGGGCAAAGCGGTCTACGCGGACCAATGCGCCAGTTGCCACGGCGCCGATCTCGGCGGGCAGGAAAACTGGCGGGACAGGGGCGACGACGGTCTGTTACCTGCGCCGCCGCATGATGCGTCCGGCCACACCTGGCATCACCCGGATGCGCAGCTTATCGATATTACCACACGCGGCACTGCTGCCGTTGTCGGGCGGGGGTATCAAAGCAACATGCCCGGGTATGCCGAGATTTTGAGTGAGGACGAGATCAAAGCCGCCCTGGCCTACATCAAAAGCACGTGGCCGGCAGATGTCATTGCAACGCACAACGAAATCAATCTTCGCTACGCGACGCAATGATGTCGATTTGGGGGTCGGCTTTTCGCTAGCTCGCCTCGGGGATTTCTCTGGGCGGGCGGCCAATCACGTCCTTGAGTTCATCAAGTTCGATAAAGTTGTCTGCCTGACGGCGCAACTCGTCGGAGATCATGGGGGGCTGGCTGCGGATGGTAGATACAACTGACACCCGAACGCCGGAACGCTGAAGGCTCTCGATCAGGGGCCGGAAATCGCCATCTCCGGAAAACAGCACAATGTGATCGATGCGCGGCGCGAGTTCCATCGCGTCTACGGTCAGTTCAATGTCCATGTTGCCCTTGACCTTACGGCGTCCCATGCTGTCGGTGTATTCCTTGGCAGGCTTGGTCACCATGGTGAAGCCATTGTAGTTCAGCCAATCGACCAGCGGACGGATCGGGGAATACTCGTCGTTTTCCAGCAACGCGGTGTAGTAAAATGCGCGCAACAGTTTCCCGCGGCGCATGAATTCCTGCCGCAACAGTTTGTAGTCGATATCAAACCCGAGGGACTTTGCCGCGGCGTACAGATTCGATCCGTCGATGAACAGCGCAAGCCGTTCGTCCTTGTAAAACATCAAAGTTCCCTTTCGATTGCGCCGGACGCTGGTGGTCATAGGTAATGCCAGATAAATTGTTCAGCATCCCGACGCGCACCTAAAATAAGGATAATTAAACTTGTCGCAAGGCACCGAAACCCGAAAAACAAGCGGAAAGCTGCCACAAATCCGATCACTTGCTCTGGTTGCCGTAGGGTCAAATATGCCTTTTTGTCATATTTCCGTTGCGGAAACGGTCGAAAATGCGATCGGCGAGATACCGCGCGACGTTTGTGTGATTCGCGGTGTTAGCCACTTTTATAACACGGCTGCCTTTCCTGCGGGCTCGGGTCCCGACTTCGTGAATGCCGCTCTTGCGGTGGAAACGTCTCTGACGCCTGCGGCGTTTCTGGCGATGCTACATGATATAGAGGTGCAGTTCGGGCGCGTTCGCTCACAACGATGGGGACCAAGAACGCTGGACCTCGACCTGATTGGTTTTGACGACTGTATCCTGCCGGATCGCGCGACATACGACGCTTGGGCCGGTCTGGAGGCGTCAGAGCAGCAAAAACGCGCGCCCGAACAACTGATCCTTCCGCATCCACGTCTGGCAGAGCGCGCATTTGTTTTGGTCCCCCTGTGTGATGTGGCACCGGACTGGGTGCACCCTGTCTCAAAGCGATCGGTCAGGCAGATGTACGAAGGGCTTGATGACCGCGATCTCGCCGAAGTCACAAGGCTGTAATATCTGCTTGTAAATCGGGGCATATGGGCCTAAATACGCGGCTTCTGACCCCATTTCAGCTGATGGAGCATCTCATGGCCCGCGTAACTGTAGAAGACTGCGTTGATAAAGTCCCAAACCGGTTTGAACTGGTAATGCTGGCCGCGCACCGTGCACGCGAGATTTCCACTGGTGCCGCGATCACGGTAAACCGGGACAACGACAAGAACCCTGTCGTTTCCCTGCGCGAGATCGCTGACGAAACGCAAAGCGCGGACGACCTGCGCGAGCGTCTGATCGAAAGCAACCAGAACCAGATCGAAGTGGACGAGCCGGAAGAGGACGCAATGGCGTTGCTCATGGGGGCCGAACAGGACAAGCCCGAAGAGGACACAATGTCCGAAGAGATGCTGCTGCGGCAGCTGATGGCGGCGCAAGGGCAGGGCTGACCGGCCCACCCGCAGCCCAAAGGCGGACGGCATGAAAGACGGTGACCACCTAGAAATTTCAGCCGACGACCTGATTTCGCTGGTAACGAGATATAATCCAAAAACAAACGAAGCGCTGATCCGCGAAGCCTATGATTTCGGCCGCGACATGCACGAGGGTCAGCGCCGGCACTCCGGCGAGCTTTACTTCAATCACCCCGTCGCGGTTGCGGCCATTCTGACGGAACAGCAACTGGATGATGCCACCATCATCACAGCGCTTTTGCACGATACGATCGAAGACACCAAAGCCTCCTATACTGAGGTGGCCCGGCGTTTTGGCGATGAGGTCGCAGAGCTGGTTGACGGCGTGACCAAGCTGACGAACCTTCAACTGAATTCGACGGAAACCAAACAGGCCGAGAACTTCCGCAAGCTGTTTATGGCAATGTCCAAGGATTTGCGGGTTATTCTGGTCAAGCTGAGTGACCGTTTGCATAACATGCGCACCATCAAGGCCATGCGTCCTGAAAAGCAGGCGCAAAAGGCGCGCGAGACAATGGATATCTTCGCGCCACTCGCGGGGCGCATGGGCATGCAGTGGATGCGTGAAGAGCTGGAGGATCTGGCCTTTCGCGTGCTGAACCCTGAAGGGCGCGCCTCGATCATTCGTCGCTTTATCAACCTGCAACGCGAGGCGGGCGACGTCATCCAGCGCATCACGGGTGACATGCGGCTGGAGCTGGACAAGGCAGGTGTCGAGGCGGATGTTTTCGGCCGCGCGAAAAAGCCCTATTCGATCTGGCGCAAGATGCAGGAGAAAGAGCAAACCTTTTCGCGCCTGTCGGACATCTACGGCTTTCGCATCCTGACCGATAATGAAGAGGATTGCTATCGCGCGCTGGGCGCCATTCACCAGCGGTGGCGTGCCGTGCCGGGACGTTTCAAGGATTACATCAGCCAGCCCAAATCAAACGGGTACCGGTCAATCCATACGACCGTATCGGGCCGCGACGGCAAGCGGGTCGAGGTGCAAATCCGCACCAAGCAGATGCATGACGTGGCCGAAACCGGTGTGGCCGCGCACTGGAGCTATCGCGACGGTGTTCGCTCGCAAAACCCTTTTGCAGTGGATCCGGCAAAGTGGATCACCACACTCACCGAACAATTCGACGCCGAAGAAGACCACGAAGACTTTCTCGAAGCGGTCAAGCTCGAGATGTATTCCGATCAGGTGTTTTGCTTTACGCCCAAAGGCGAGGTGGTAAAGCTGCCGCGCGGGGCCACACCGATAGATTTTGCCTTTGCAATTCACACCCGGATCGGCTCAGCCTGCGTGGGTGCCAAAGTAGACCATATGCGCGTGCCGCTGTGGACAAGGCTCAAGAATGGCCAGTCCGTAGAGATCATCACCGCCGAAGGACAAAGCCCGCAGGCGACGTGGCTGGACATCGCCGTGACCGGCAAGGCGCGCGCCGCCGTACGCCGTGCGCTTCGCGAGGAAGACAAGGCCCGCTACGTCAAACTGGGGCGCGAGCTTGCGCGCTCCGCGTTTGAGCAGGTCGGCCGCAAATCGACCGACAAGGCCCTGTCGACTGCCGCCAAGACGCTGCGTTTCAAAGATCGCGAAGATCTGTTGGCGCGGCTTGGCAGCGCCGAGATCACAGGCCGAGAGGTGGTGCAGGCAGTCTATCCGTCGCTGTCCCAGAAAAAGGGCGAAAAGGTTGATGCCAAACGCGCGGTGATTGGCCTGTCTCCGGGCCAGTCTTTTGACCGTGCGTTTTGCTGCCAGCCTCTGCCCGGAGAGCGGATTGTCGGGATCACGTTCAAAGGGCGCGGCGTTGTGGTGCACGCCATTGATTGCGACAGGTTGAGCGCTTATGAGGATCAGCCCGACCGCTGGCTTGATCTGCATTGGCATGACGGTTCACACGCAGCGGTCTACGGGGCGACGCTCGAGGTCACGCTGACCAACGATGCGGGTACCCTGGGGCGAATTTGCACATTGATTGGCGAGACCCGCGCGAATATCTCGGACTTGCAATTTGTTGACCGGAAACCTGACTTTTACCGATTGTTGATCTATGTGGAGCTACGCGACGTCGCGCATTTGCATTCCCTTATGCTCTCTCTCGAAGCAGAGGGAGATGTGGCTGCCATTTCGCGGTACCGAAATATGTCGCAACCGGCAACGGAAACTCCCGCCTGATGACAAGTCAAAGACATCAGGTCGTCACAATTTTGGGGTGAAAAGGCACAGGCCGACCTCAACAAGGACAGATTAGGACAAGACGTGGTTTTCAAACGCAGAGATCCCAAAAGCTGGCCGCGCGCCTTCTTGGAATTTTTGTGGCCCCGTGGCGGGTGGACCCGCGCTTTTCACTACGTAAAGCACCGGATGCGGCGGCTGCCCGACAGCCCCGAACGTATTGCCCGCGGGATTTTCGCGGGAGTCTTTGCGGCCTTTACGCCGTTTTACGGGTTCCACTTCTTTATCGCGGCCGGACTGGCGTTCATCATGCGCGGCAATATTATCGCTTCGTTGATGGCGACGTTCTTTGGCAACCCGCTGACATACGTGCCAATCGGCGTGGCGTCTTTGCAGACCGGATACTGGCTGCTTGGCGGGCGGATGGACGAGGGCGTGCATCGGTCTTTCGGGGGCAAGTTCCTGGATGCCGGTGCAGACCTCAAGGACAACTTCCTCGCCATTTTCACCGATGCAACGGCGGATTGGCACCGCTTGTCCGTTTTTTATGACGAGATTTTCTTCCCCTACATGGTCGGTGGTATCCTTCCGGGGATTTTCTTTGGCGCACTTTGCTACTATCTTTCTGTTCCGGTGATCCGTGTTTATCAGAAGCGGCGCAAAGGCATGATCAAAGCGAAGTTCGAAGCGATCAAAGCCAAAGCAGCCGCCAAAGCGGAAGCAAAACGCAAAATGGATCACCCATCTGCCGGGGAATGACCTGAACGACCAGAAGGGGGTCTTATGTCTAATCAGGGAAAATTGCGCCTCGGCGTAAACATTGACCATGTCGCAACTGTCCGGAATGCCCGTGGGGGCGCCTATCCTGATCCGTTGCGCGCCGCCAAAATCGCCGAAGAGGCCGGAGCGGACGGCATCACCGCACATCTGCGCGAAGATCGCAGGCACATTTCGGACGAGGACATCGACGGGCTGATGGATGTTCTCTCGGTACCACTCAATTTTGAGATGGCCGCCACCGACGAGATGCAAAAAATCGCGCTGCGCCACAAGCCACACGCGGTCTGTATCGTGCCGGAAAAACGCGAAGAACGGACAACCGAAGGCGGGCTGGAAGTGGCGCGCGAGGAAAACCGGCTGGCACATTTTATCGCACCGCTCAGGGATGCCGGGTGTCGCGTGTCGATTTTCATTGCCGCTGACCGGCGCCAGATCGAGGCGGCACACCGCATTGGTGCACAGGTTATTGAACTGCACACCGGGGCGTATTGCGACGCGCACTCCGAAGGGGATGTCGAGACACGCGACCGCGAACTCGATGCATTACGCGAAATGTCGAGTTTTGCGCATTCACTGGGGCTTGAGGTCCACGCGGGTCATGGTCTGACCTATGACACCGTGCAGCCGGTCGCTGCCTTTCCCGAAGTGATGGAGCTCAACATCGGGCATTTCCTGATCGGCGAGTCGATCTTTCGAGGTCTGCATCCGGCAATCTCCGAAATGCGGCGTTTGATGGATCAGGCGCGCGACGCGTAACCCGGCCATAGTTCTGGCAGAATTGCAGTGTATCTCGGGCGGCACGATGTCTGCCCGAGGGTTCCGATGCTCTATTGCCCAAGAAGATTTGTGCTCAACATGTTGGGGATCACCGCGCTTGCGGTGATTGCCGCGAGCCTGTTGCAGGTCATGCTCGGGCTCGAGCGGTTGATCCTGTCATTCGCGCTGTTGGCACCTGCTGCGGCGGGTGCGCTGGAAGGCGCCAATGCAGCGCGTGCGCTGGGACGGCCGCCGCTGGGGCAGGACATGTGGCGCGCCGCCTACGAACTTGCATCTCTTTACGCCCACATTTTCTTTGTTGTGGTCATCACGCTGGTCGTCGCATTCATTGATGCCGAAACGCCTGACTTTCTCTCCGTGCCGGGTTTGCTTGGCATGTTCATCTTTGTCACCAGCTTTATGGGTATCATGACGCTGGGTGTGCGGTTTGGTTACTGGTTCGGCGCGCAGCACGCCAGCAAGGGGTTGCGGACCTGAACCGCGTCTGCGCCGCGCAGGAACAGTCTGTTTCGACGCTTTTCAGCGTCAGGCCCAAATCTTGTCGCATTTGCCCGTCATCACCTGCCCAGATTCAATTCAAATTGAGAGCGTCTTGATGCTTTTCCATCCCGCCCGGTTCTGCCTGTCGTATATCGGGGTATCGGTACTCCTGCTGATCTTCTCACTGGTCGTCATGGTCTTCTTCGGACTTGACGCGCCCGGTGGCGCTGCTGCTGTCGTGCCACTTGCCGCTGCCATGATGGAAGGACAGCGGTTTGGCGTGACCGCGCGGGTCCGGCCCGCGTCGGGGACCATGTGGCGCGCCGCAGCAAAGATGACCGGTTTGGCATTGCTGATATCTCTAACCTACGGTGTGGTTTTGATGAAGGTATTCCCGTTAGAGTTGCGCCCCCTGATGCGCTTGCCAGCTGACGTCTGGTTATGGGCCGCAGTCTTTGCGGTGGCCTTTCACCTTGTGGCGCTGCGTTTGGGGTACTCACTGGGAATCCGGGCTGCCCTAAGGTCGATTGGTTCGCCGCCATGACCCCTGCCATCCCACTTGCCACATTTTTGCCTTTATGCGCCTTTAGGTTGTATAAGGGTCGCATTTTTTGAGGATTCGACCATGCTTTTTCGTGGTTTTTGGTTTTGCCTGAATTTCATTTTTGCTTTTCTCGCCACTTTCGTGGCCATTCTAATCGTGCAGGTGACCACCGGGCTTAAGGCCGGGCCATCTGTTTTGGTGATAATGCCGCTGGTTATTTCATCAATGATCGAGGGTCAGGTCTTTGGCCGCCGGTATCATACCCGCCCCTCCAGCCACCTGTGCTGGGTCGCCAGCCTGCGGATGACTGCGATTGTCGTGCTGATCACCGTGGCCATTCTGATCCCGCGTCTGCTTATGGATCAAGACGGCATGGCGCGTCTGTCGTCGATTGAGCCTTCGGGGCGTGCCGCGGTATTTCTTCTGTTGGTGACGATCGCATGGGGCATTTTGCGATTGGGCTACTCGATCGGGCTTGCATCAGAGTTGAAAGGGCAGCACCTTCCGGACAAGTAACGTCGTTGCCCGCCAAGGAACTCCCGATGCCAGAGCTAGACCTTTTACTGCCGCTACCTGCCCTGATGCTGGGCTGGATGATTGCCGGTGGCAGTCCGGGGCCTGCGACGCTTGCGATTTCCGGCACGTCGATGGGGCAGGGGCGGATCGCCGGGCTGGCAGTCGCCAGCGGTATTCTCGCCGGTTCTGCAAGCTGGGGGATCGCCGCGGCTTTGGGGTTTTCAGCGATCATGGTGACCAACGCGTGGCTGTTTGAGGTGCTGCGCTATCTTGGCGCAGCTTATCTGATGTATCTGGCGCTGCGCTCGTTGCGGTCGGCTTGGCGCGGCACCCCGCCCCCTGCCGTCGCGGCACCACGCGCGCGCCTGTTCGTCAGAGGTGCGCTGATCCACCTGACCAATCCAAAGGCTATTCTGTCGTGGGGAGCGATTTACGCGATCGCTTTGCCGACAGGAGCCGGTGCCGCTGCTGTCTGGAGCCTGTTTGCGCTGCTGTTTTCCGGATCGATCGTTGTCTTTTACGGCTATGCGCTGTTGTTTTCGTCCGCGCCTGTCGCGCGCGGTTACGTGCGAGCAAAACGCGCTTTTGACACGTGCTTTGGGCTTCTCTTTGGTCTTGCAAGCCTGAAAATCCTGACGGCGCGGTTGGCATGATCCTTGGCGTCGGCACTGATTTGGCGAATATTGACCGGATCGCGGGCACGCTTGAGCGTTTCGGTGACCGGTTTCGCAACCGCGTATTTACCGAAACCGAGCAGCGCAAAGCAGAGCGGCGCAGGGATACGGCGGGCACATATGCCAAGCGGTGGGCGGCGAAAGAGGCTTGCTCCAAGGCGCTGGGCACAGGCCTTGCCATGGGCATTGCATGGAAAGACATGTCCGTGAGCAACTTGTCGACGGGGCAACCCGTGATGCATGTCACCGGTTGGGCGCGTGAAAGGCTGGATGCGATGACGCCCGCGGGGCACGAAGCCATCATCCACGTCACCCTGACGGACGATCACCCATGGGCCCAAGCCTTTGTCGTGATCGAAGCGCGGCCGATCCCGGTTTAGGTCGGTGCAACGGCCGCCATCACCGAAGCTTGCGCGGCGCGTGCTTGACTATACCGCCCGGCGCGCTCATTACGGCGCAAACCATATCTTTGGAGCACCCCACCTGTGGCTGAAAAGAAAGAAAAATCCGGAAACGCCTTTGTCGAAACGGTAAAGACAGTGGTCTATGCGCTGTTGATCGCCGGTGTTTTCCGCACGCTGTTCTTCCAGCCGTTCTGGATTCCGTCCGGGTCGATGAAAGAGACGCTGCTGGTCGGTGACTTTCTCTTCGTCAACAAGATGGCGTATGGCTATTCCTATGCCTCCTGTCCCAGCATCATCCTGCCTCGGTTCGGGGTAAATATCGACGCAAAGGACATCTGCGGCTTTATTGACGGGGACAACACGCGAATTCTCGGCGGCGAGCCTGAACGCGGCGATGTGATTGTCTTCCGTCACCCGGTTTCGGGGCGTGATTACATCAAGCGGGTCGTGGGCATGCCCGGTGACACCGTCCAGATGCGCGATGGCATTCTCTATCTCAACGGCGATGAGGTGCCTCAGGAGCCTGCGGGCACCTTTTCCGAAGTGATGGAGCCGCAAGGCCCCGAACGCCGCAGACCACGGTGCATGAACGGGCCTGTGGGCGATGGCGGAGAATGCCTCAAGGCGCGCTCCATCGAAACGCTGCCGGGCGGGCGCAAACATATCGTGCTCGACATCTCGCCTCAGGCCTCGGATCGCACCGGCATCTACACAGTTCCTGCGGGTCACTACTTCTTCATCGGCGACAACCGTGACAACTCCGCCGACAGCCGCCTTGCACAACAGGTGCAGGGGGTGGGCTTTGTACCGTATGAAAACCTCATCGGACGCGCCGACCGGATCATGTTCAGTTCGGCTGGTCGGTCCATGCTGTTCTTCTGGACATGGCGCGGCGATCGTTTCTTCAAGAGGATCGAGTGAAGCTCTCGGCGGAACTCAAGGCTTTTCAGGTCCGGCTGGGCCATGAGTTCGCGCGCCCGGAGCTTCTGTCGCAGGCTGTGACCCATGCTTCTATGTCGTCTGCCAACCGCGACGACAATCAGCGAATGGAATTTCTGGGCGACCGCGTGCTTGGGCTGGTCATGGCCGAGGCGCTGCTCGCGCTTGATGGCAAGGCGACCGAAGGCCAGCTTGCCCCCCGCTTCAATGCCCTCGTGCGTAAGGAAACCTGCGCCGATGTGGCGCGTGAGATCGAATTGGGTACGGTTCTGCGTCTGGGACGTTCCGAGATGCTGTCAGGCGGGCGGCGCAAGCAGGCCTTGCTGGGCGATGCGATAGAAGCGGTCATCGCGGCGGTCTACCTTGATGCGGGCTTTGACACCGCAAAGGCACTGATCCTTCGGCTCTGGGGCGCGCGGCTGCATAATGTCGAAAAAGATGCGCGTGACGCCAAAACCGCACTGCAAGAGTGGGCGCAAGCGCGCAAACTTGCGCCGCCCCGGTATGTCGAGGTTGCGCGGACGGGGCCGGATCATGCGCCGGAATTCACCATCTCGGCACAACTGGAAAATGGCGCGTCCGAAGATGCACGTGCAGGTTCGAAACGGCAGGCGGAACAGGCAGCCGCACAGGCGCTGCTCGACCGTCTGGAAGGAGAAGTGTCATGAGCACCCGCGCAGGATTTGTCGCCCTGATCGGCGAGCCGAATGCAGGCAAGTCGACCCTGCTCAACCGCATGGTCGGGGCCAAGGTGTCGATTGTAACGCATAAGGTTCAGACCACCCGCGCACGTATCCGTGGCGTGGCCATGGAAGGCGAGGCACAGATCGTGTTCGTCGATACGCCGGGGCTTTTTCAACCGCGTCGCAGGCTTGATCGCGCGATGGTTGCCGCCGCGTGGGGTGGCGCGGCAGACGCTGACGTGATTGTGCTGATGGTCGAGGCGCATCGCGGCGTGACCGAAGGGGTAGAACGGATCTTGGAAGGGCTGGCCGATATCGGCCAAGGCCGTACGGTTGCTCTCGCTCTGAACAAGATCGACCGGGTGCAGGCCGAAGCGCTTCTGGGTCTCAGCAAGGATCTCAATGAACGCTACGAATTCGCCGAGACCTTCATGATCTCGGCAGAGCGCGGCCACGGGGTGGACGCACTGCGGCACTGGCTCGCCGGCGCGCTGCCCGAGGGACCGTGGCTTTACCCGGAGGATCAGATTGCTGATCTGCCGATGCGCATGATCGCTGCGGAAATGACCCGTGAAAAGCTGACCTTGCGGCTGCATCAGGAACTGCCTTACCAGCTGACCGTCGAAACAGAGAGCTGGGAAGAGCGCAAAGACGGCTCCGCCCGGATCGAGCAACTGATCTACGTGGTTCGGGACGGGCACAAGGGGATTGTGCTGGGTCACAAGGGCGAAACGATCAAAGCGGTGTCCAAGGCTGCGCGCGAAGAGCTGGAGGAGTTTCTGGGGCGCCGCGTGCACTTGTTTCTTCAGGTCAAGGTGCGCCCGAACTGGCTGGACGAGGCCGAGCGCTACTCGGAAATGGGGCTGGAGTTCAAGGATGGCAACCTGTGACGGCGCGCATCAGGGGGTAGTGACATGCCCCGTCTGACGGCGCGCTTTTGGGTTGACGCCTATCTCGCCCGACTGCGGCTGCATGATATCCCGGCCTTTGTTGTGTCGCATGGGGACGACACCGCAGGTTCGGTCATGGTGAAATTGAACATGCTCAACGGGCAGGCGCGCGTCTTTCAACGCAGCTATGATCTGCTGGAGGACCGGACTTCGTGGGAAATGACCCAAGAGGATGCCGAGCCTAAGGTGGATGCAAGCATTTCGCGCACCCGCTCGCGCGATCCTGACGTCTGGGTCATTGAGGTCGAGGACCGCGCCGGGCGGCATCTGCTGGATACACCGGGGCTGGCATGATCGAGTGGCGCGACCAGGGCATTTTGCTGAGTAGCAGGCGCCACGGCGAAACCTCGGCCATCATCGAAGTCTTTACGCCGTCGCACGGTCGGCATGCGGGCGTTGTCCGCGGGGGAGCCAGCCGCAAGATTGCGCCGGTCCTGCAACCGGGCGCACAACTGGACGTGCTGTGGCGCGCCCGGCTCGAAGACCACATCGGCAGCTTTCAGGTGGAACCGGTGCGCAGTCGCGCAGCCTTGGCGATGAGCGACAGGCTGGCTCTGGCCGGGTTGAACGCTGTCACGGCGCTGCTGGCCTTTAGCCTGCCAGAGCGCGAACCGCACGAACAGCTTTATGCCCGCTCGGAACAGCTTCTTGATCTGCTGGGGCATATGGAGGTCTGGCCGCTGGCTTACCTGAGGTGGGAAGTACAGTTGCTGCACGAGATGGGGTATGCGCTTGAAGTTGACCGCTGCGCGGTGACCGGCGGTACGGATGGCTTGATTTACGTGTCGCCCAAATCGGGCCGCGCCGTGTCGCGCGATGCCGCCGGCGCGTGGGCGGATCGTCTGCTTCCTTTGCCGCCGATCCTGCGCGGCGTGGGAGAAGGCCCCGATCACGAGATCGCGCAGGCGTTTCAGACCACGGGCTATTTCCTGCAAGAGCATCTGGCGCGCGATCTGGGCAACACGCCGTTGCCTGAGGCGCGCGCGCGGCTGATCGACGCTTTTACCCGGCGGATTTGAAAACCATCGTACTGCCGCCCGGTTCTGAAAGGGTCAGGGTGCCGCCCGAAAACTCGGACGTCGTCATCTGAGACAGCCTGAACAGATATTCGACCTCCAGCGCACCCTTTGTGCAGGCCTGCCGCGTTACGGTGATCGGGCCGGGGTCAAAGCGCGGCGTGCGCGCCTCCATGGCTGCGCGATACTGGTTGCACGGCGCCATGCCCGCAATTTCTCCGCTGTCCTGAAAGCTCAACGTGGCGCGGGCAGGAAAGGCTTTGCCATCGATTTCGGAAATGACCCATGTGGTTGGGGCCTGCCCGGGCACAACATCGCAGGCCGCACATAGAAATGCGGCTCCCAAGGCGATGCGTAAGGCAGGCTTCACTGCAGTGCCAACACGACATCAACCATCGTGTCAAAGGACTTGCGTGCGCCCGCCTTACCGCTGAGGTTTGGCAGACCGATCAACGCGCCAAGACAACTGCGGGCAAAGTCCTCGTTGGTCAGTCCGAGATGCCGCATCAAGTTCGACATGTATTTCAGACGCTCGGCATCGACCTGCGCAATCGCCTTCGCAACCGATTTGTCACAGGTTGCCCAAGCGCGGAATGCGGGATCGTATTTGCTTTCGAGGGTTTTCTTACCGAATCGTCTCAGCCTGTCCTCGGCCGTTCCCTCATCCGCCAGCGCCGCGACCACTTCGGCAAAGGCAAGCGACTGCCAGTGTTTGACAACTGCCGCCTGAAATTCTGGTACATCTTTGAAATGCCAGTAGAATGAGCCCTTGGTCGTGTTCAGTTCCCGCGCCAAAGGCTCCGCCGCAAGCGCCGACGGCCCCTTGCTCAAAAGGGCAGTAAGACCGGCTTCGATCCACGATTGGCGAGAGAGGCGTTGGCGTTTCATGCCTCTAGGCATATTCAGGACGCGGAAATGCTGCAAGCGCGAAGGTGTCGCATGGCGCCATTTTGCGTCTGCAGCATTACTTTTGCCGAAACTTGCGCCCGATGCGCCCGCCAAGGGCACGCAAAAGCGCGCAGCGTCAGCCCAGAATGCGGCGGGCGATGACCTGTGCCTGAATTTCTGCGGCACCCTCGAAAATGTTGAGGATGCGGGCGTCACAAAGAACGCGGCTGATCTTGTATTCCAACGCAAAGCCGTTGCCGCCGTGGATTTGCAGCCCGTTGTCCGCGGCAGCCCATGCCACGCGCGCGCCGAGCAGCTTGGCCATACCGGCCTCTACGTCACACCGGCGCCCTTCGTCTTTTTCGAAAGCCGAGAAATAGGTGAGTTGCCGGGCGACCATGATCTCTACAGCCATCATTGCCAGTTTGTTCGACACACGCGGGAAGGCGATCAGCGATTTGCCAAATTGCTTTCGGTCTTGCGCATATTGCATCGAGATATCCAACGCTGATTGCGCGACGCCGACTGCCCGCGCAGCGGTCTGAATACGGGCAGACTCAAAGGTCTCCATCAACTGCTTGAAGCCTTTGCCTTCCTCGCCGCCGAGAAGGTTTTCCCCTTTGACGTGGAAGTTGTCAAAGCCGAGCTCGTACTCTTTCATCCCGCGGTACCCAAGCACCTCGATCTCGCCGCCGGTCATCCCGTCGGTCGGGAAGGGGTTGGCGTCGTCACCGGGAGTTTTTTCGGCCAGAAACATGGACAGCCCGCGATAGTCGGTGCTGTCGGGATCAGTACGGGCCAGCAGGGTCATGACATGGGTCCGCGAGGCGTGGGTGATCCACGTTTTGTTGCCCGTGATGCGATAGTCATCGCCATCCTTGACCGCACGCGTGCGCAGACTGCCAAGATCAGATCCGGTGTTCGGCTCTGTAAAGACAGCCGTCGGCAGTGTCTCGGCGGACGCCAGCTGCGGCAACCACTTTTCTTTTTGAGCGTCGGTGCCACCCGCGATGATCAGTTCGGCCGCGATCTCTGAACGGGTGCCGAGCGAGCCCACGCCGATATACCCGCGCGAAAGCTCTTCTGACACCACACACATGGATGCCTTGCTCAATCCGAACCCACCGTATTCTTCTGGAATGGTCAGGCCGAAAACACCCATTTCCGCAAGCTCTTCGATCACTTCCAGCGGGATCAATTCGTCGTTCAAATGCCAGTCGTGGGCGAACGGCTCGACCTTTTCGACGGCATAACGACGGAACTGCTCGCGGATCATTTCCAGTTCTTCATCAAGACCCGAATTGCCGACCGTGATATTCGCCGCCTGTTCCTGCATCAGTTCAACCAGACGGGTGCGTGCCGCCTGCGTGTTGGCTGCTTGCGACAAAGTCAGGATCGCCGGGTTCATCATCACCTGAAAATCGGCAGGCGTCAGCCCGAGGTCCTGCAACCGAACCATTTCGGCCTGATTCATCTGTATGCCGCCGTTGATCTGCCAGAGGTATTCGCCAAAGGCGATCTGGTGGATCAGCTGTTCGATCTCGCCCAGTTTTCCGTCAACGTTCAGCGCCTCCGCCCATTTCTGCATTTGGGCCAACGATTGCACGTAGGTTGCCAGCCATGCCAGCCCGTGAGCAGCGGTCTGATGTTCTTCGATCAACCGGCCCGATACGCGACCATCTTCACTGACCAGATCGCGTACGCGCGTCTTGGCCGTTTCCAGAATGGCCTGCACCGGTTCAAGGGCGGCAGCAGTCTGCGAAAGCAGGTCAGGCAGTACCGGCGAGTGAAGTGTCATGTCTTGTCCATCATGTGCCATCGGGTCATCCTTTTTCGGTTGACCGTTATCTAGGTCTTTCGCAGGTGCAGCGCAACAAAAATACGAAAATAATACAATCTTTGATGTTTAATTACGCGCGGTCACAGCTCATTCGTGCAGCGCAGCATGGCAAAAAATGAAAAACCTGCGACACTCGGCAGCGCGCAGGCTTCAATAAAGCGGAATGATCGCATCCGCCCGAAATTGTTTTTCCCGGTTCAGGCGCCGTTCTGACGTGCCACCGTGACCCCGGAGACGTCTTCGATAAACGTCACGATACGTGACTTGATAGTGTCATCGTTGATTGCAGCAAGTGCCGTTACGATTTCCATGCTGGCGTCGCGCTTGCCATCTTCGCCTTCGCCAGCGTCCAGGCCGTCGAAGAAATAAGAGGTTGGCACGTCAAGGATTCTCGACAGTTCGTACAGGCGGCTGGCGGCGATCCGGTTTGATCCGATCTCGTATTTCTGAATCTGCTGGAAAGACAAATCCAGTTCGCGCGCGACGTCGGTTTGAGACAGTCGGCGGATTGTTCTGATCTGTTTAAGCTTGCGGCCTACGTGAACATCTACGGGATGGGACATAACTGTTTAACACCTCTCTTTTATGACTATTCACTCATCGCGGGAATCGGGTGTTCGTTCAATTGACTACCTTTTGTTATTTTTTGACTAAAAATGTACGCGCGATGGGTGAAAGATGTTGCATTAATGGGTGATTGATTTACCATCTGGGCTGATGAACAAGGCGATGGACGCATACGAGCAGGACGCAGAACCCGCGCCAGCTGCCCAGAAACTGCCCGAATCGCACGGGCTGTTATACGAGATGATTCGCTCGTTCACGACGCTTGCGCGCACCCTGAACCTCAGTCACGCGGTCAAAGAATTAGGCAGTACACGCCAAACTGTGCGGCGACATATTGCCCAGCTTGAGCAGGCAAGGGGGGTCGAACTCTTTACTGTGATCGACCGTCAGTACCGTCTCACCGACGCCGGGCGGCGGGCCCTTCCGGAGGCACAGGAAATCCTGTTGCGTGGTCGGTCGTGGTTGTTGGGGCATGTCAGCCACAAAGAGGGCATGCAATGTGTGCATGCCGACCTTCCAGAAGGGCGTTCCTTTTGGTTGCAGCAACAACCGATGGGCGAGTTGTGGCGCAGCGATCGCCCACTTCTGCGTGAATGTTTCCGCGCCTGGTCAATGGCCGGCGGTGCGCTCGAAAGTGAGGCGATGGCGCATGTTCGCCCTTATTTTATGGTGTATCGCGACTCTCCGAACGGTTGGATCTGTGTCGAAATCGGCGACGACTCTTCGTATGTTTCGTGGTTTGGCTGGGCAAATGCGCGCTCCAGCATCGGGCGAAACCTCGATGGATTGCCCGGCGGCGACGAGTTCGCTCACCTCATGATTGAGCCGTTTGACGACGCTTCGGTGCATCAGAATACGCGTCTGGATCACATCTCCCTTCAACTACAGCGGGAAGAAAATGGTCCTTACATTCCGCTAAGTTACCGGCGTTTGCTGCTCTCGGGGCGCTTTCCAGATGGCACTTTTGCGCTGATTTCGGTGCTCGACAGATGCTACGATATTTTCATCGATGGATTGAGCGCCGAGGAAGTGCGCAAAATGCCAGCGGATCTTGTGATGGATTCCCACCCTGTTGATCTAATGTATGAGCAACCGACGCGGGAATAGACTATTATAGGCGTATCCTAACTTTTGGAGACGCCAATGACTATTCACCACCAGACCGCCGACGACTACCTGTTCGCCACCAGCCTCGAACAGCTGCGCAGCCTTGGCATAAGCCTGCGCACGGGCAGCGATTTTGAGGAATACCGCGCCATTCTGGCCGAAGCGCGGCCCGATCACGACCTCGGGGTGCCCTTTGAACCGACCCGACACGCGCTGACCGAAGCCAACGCATATTGGATGGTCGGCTATGACGAAAACGGCGACATCATGCACACGCAAGCGCTCAAAAAGCTGTCGCTTGGCCAGTTGCATCTCGGGGATTACCTGAACAAAAATCTGAGGTCTTTTGAACCGTCTCAGATGGAGATTGATTACAGCCGCACGATCTACCGACCGGGCCCGGGCGCACAGCGCATGAAAGGCGAGATCGCCTATCACGGAGAGTTCTGGGTCGGGGGCACGCCGGGGCAGTTCCGCGGTACCGGCCTGTCGACCCTGCTGGGCCGTCACGCCTTTCTTACCGCGATGATCCGGTGGCAGCCGGACTTCTTCTTTGGCTTCATGTCAAAGCCGCTGGTGTTCAAAGGCTTTGCCGCCCGCTTTGGGTACATGCACATCGACCCCGGGGCCATCCGTTACGTGCTGAAGGACACGGGCGAAGGGTTCGAGGGCATCATGGGGTACATGTCGCATGACGACATCCGCTACATGCTTGACATGGCCAGCTTTAATCAGGTCCAGCGCGCGGCCTGATCTTCTTCTGCGGGTCCGCGCGTCTGGTGGGCGCGGTCCCGCAGGATGATATTGCCGGTCAGCTGATCGCGGCCCGGCGCACGTCGTCGTCGATAAACGGCAGGTACTGTTCAAAGTTGTCCGAGAACATCTTGACCAGTTTGGCGGCCTGCTTGTCGTACTCTTCGGGATTGTCCCAAGTCCGCCGTGGATCAAGCAGGATATTCGGTACACCTTTAACGTCGACCGGAACGGCAAAGCCAAAGTTGGGATCCTTGCGGAATTCCGCATCAGCCAGAGAGCCGTCCAGCGCAGCCGTAAGCAGGCCCCGTGTCGCCTTGATAGGCATCCGGCTACCTGTGCCATAGGCACCACCCGTCCAACCAGTGTTGACCAGCCAGCAGGTTGCGCCATGAGCGGCGATCTTTTCGCGCAGCAGGTTGCCGTAGGCCTCAGGGCGCCGAGGCATAAACGGTGCGCCAAAGCAGGTAGAGAATGTCGGCTCAGGCTCTGTCACACCCCGTTCGGTGCCCGCCACCTTCGACGTAAAGCCAGACAGAAAGTGATACATCGCCTGCGCAGGGGTCAGACGTGAAATCGGGGGCAGCACACCAAAGGCATCGCAGGTCAGCATGATGATGTTTTTGGGGTGTCCGCCGCGGGCGGAGGCCGATGCATTCGAGATATAGTGCAGCGGGTAGGCGCAGCGCATGTTGGCGGTCAGGCTGTCGTCTTCGAAATCCAGTTCCTTGGTCTCGGGATCGTAGACCATGTTTTCGATCACCGTGCCGAACTTCTCTGTCGTGGCATATATTTCCGGTTCTGCATCGGGGTTCAGGCTGATGGTCTTGGCATAGCAGCCGCCTTCGAAATTGAAGGTTCCGGTGTCAGACCAGCCGTGCTCGTCGTCACCGATGAGGGTCCGCGCGGGGTCTGCCGACAGCGTGGTTTTGCCGGTGCCGGACAGGCCAAAGAAAACGGCGGTATCGACAGGATTGCCATTCGCGTGGTTGGCCGAACAGTGCATTGGCATGACGCCCTTTTCCGGCAGCAGGTAGTTCAGCAGCGTGAACACCGACTTTTTGTTTTCGCCGGCATACTCGGTTCCGCCAATCAGGATCAGCTTTTTGTCGAAGTTCATGGCGATGACGGTTTCGGACCGGCAGCCATGTTTTTTGGGCTCGGCCTGAAAGCTCGGACAGTTGATGACGGTGAAATCCGCGATGAAATCATCGAGGTCCTCGCGGTCGGGGCGGCGCAGCATATGTCTGATAAACAGCCCGTGCCACGCCAGTTCGGTCACCATGCGTACGTTGATCGCGTGCTTGGGGTCGGCACCGCCAACGAGGTCCTGCACGAAATAGTCGCGCCCCTCCATGTGTTTGAGCATATCGGCGTGCAACTGGTCGAAACCTTCAGGCGACATCTCGGCGTTGTTTTCCCACCAGATGTGCTCGGCCACGCTGGGCGTTTTGACCACATGCTTGTCTTTGGGCGATCGGCCGGTGAATTTGCCGGTGGTCACCAGAAAGGCGCCGCCCTTGCCAAGGTTCCCTTCTTGTCGTGCAAGCGCGTATTGGATCAGGTCGGGTTCGATGAGGTTGTAATAGACGGTACCAAGGCCTTTGATCCCTTGATCTTCAAGCCGAAAGTCCGGGTTTACCCGCCCATGTGTCATCCGTTTTCTCCTGTTTGCCGCGGTTGATCGCGGGGGATCACAATAGATTTTCGCGTGCAAGGCGCGCGCTGTGAGCGGGTCTTAACATGACGTTTTAGGCAGTGAACAGGACGGTTTTGGACGTTAGCGCCACCATCTTCATCTTTGTGCCCCGAAGCGCTGCTGGGGCGGAAATCACGGTTAATGATGTCTTATTCGGGGCATCAATGTGCGGCAATTTAGCCATTCGTAACCAAATTATGACCCAATTTCATGGGACTAATGTGCTGATTCGCACTTAACGATTGATTCGGGTGGGGTAAAAGTGGTCAATACCCCAAAAAAAGTCTGAGAAACGAGCAGTACAAGGAAACAGGCAGATGTCTAAAATCGCACTTGTAGACGACGACAGGAACATCCTGACGTCGGTGTCTATGACACTAGAGGCGGAAGGGTTTGAGGTAGAAACGTTTAATGACGGGCAAGCGGCCCTCGATGCGTTTAACAAGAAATTGCCGGATATGGCCGTGTTGGACATTAAGATGCCCCGCATGGATGGCATGGATCTGTTGCAGCGTCTGCGGCAGAAAACCGCGATGCCAGTGATCTTTTTGACGTCCAAGGACGACGAGATCGACGAGGTTCTGGGCCTGCGTATGGGCGCGGACGACTATGTTAAGAAACCGTTTTCGCAGCGTTTGCTCGTGGAACGCATCCGCGCGCTGCTGCGCCGGCAGGATGCTGTCGCCGGCGATGTCGTTGCAGAAACAGAAGAAACCAAGGTGATGGAACGCGGCGATCTTCGCATGGATCCGCTGCGTCACGCGGTCAGCTGGAAGGGACGGGACGTGTCTCTGACCGTGACCGAATTCCTGCTGTTGCAGGCGCTCGCGCAGCGACCCGGTTTCGTGAAATCACGTGATCAGTTGATGGACGTGGCCTACGACGATCAGGTTTACGTGGACGATCGTACCATCGACAGCCACATCAAACGTCTGCGCAAAAAGATGCGTACGGCGGATGATGAGTTCTCCGCGATTGAGACCCTCTACGGTATCGGCTACAGATACAACGAAGAGTAAACCAGACCATGGCGCTGGCGGAGAGGAACTTCGTGCGGGATATGACCCCCCCTCCCTCCCAGGACGGCGATGTCGTCCTTGGTGATGATTGGGTGACGCCTGACGGCGCCGCAGCAACAGAGTTGCGGGCCACGCGCGAACGTCGTGGGCTGATGTCTTTGCGGACATCGCCGCTCACGCGCAAGATCATCACGTTCAATCTGATCGCACTCAACATCCTTGTTGCGGGCATTCTCTACCTGAACTCGTCGCGTGACAGTCTGGCGCTGCAACGGGCGGCGTCGCTGGTGTCAGAAGCTGAGCTGATTGCAGATGTGATCGAGGCGCAGTTGCCCACGGGCGCGCCGGTGAACATGGCCACCCGCGATGGTGTTGATGTTGCGTCGACGCTCCAAGGGTTGGATTTGCGCAGCGGGATAGAGGTGTTCGTCTTTGATACCTCAGAGCTGTTGATCGCCAATACCGAAGGGCGGCTTGCCGCCGAACAGATTGCCGGCGGCCCGGAAGGCCGCACTGTTCTGACCGATGGGCTGAACTGGCTGTGGAACAAAGCTTCCTCGTTCCTGTCCGATCCCGTCGAAGCGGATCAGACGCCACTGAGTGACAAGTTTCGTCCGCTCGTCAGCGAGGCACTGGCATCCGGCACCCAGATCAGAAACGAGCTTGATCTCGCAGGCGGCGCGCTTTTCACCGTGGTGACACCGGTTATGCAGGGGGACAGCCCCGTTGGCGCCGTTGCCGTGGCAACCGCAACCGGAGAGATCGACAGGCTCGTGCGCGGCGAACGCGAGCGGGTGTTGCAGATGTTCGTGATCGCCACTCTTGTGTCGATCGGTCTGAGCCTCGTGCTGGCTTCGACAATTGCCAATCCGTTGGCTGATCTGGCCGCCGCCGCAGAACTGGGCCGGGACAAGAACGCGCGCAAGATGAACCCGGGGCGCATCCGTATCCCTGACCTCACCGCCCGTCCTGACGAGATCGGACGGCTCAGCGGTGCGCTGCGCGGCATGATATCCGCGCTCTACAACCGGATCGACGGCAACGAACAATTTGCAGCCGATGTATCCCATGAGATCAAAAACCCTCTGGCCTCGCTGCGTTCTGCTGTTGGTACCCTGCGGATGGTCAAACGGGACGATCAGCGTGAAAAGCTGCTCGATGTAATCGACCATGATGTGCGCCGGCTGGACCGGCTTGTCAGTGACATTTCCAACGCGTCGCGTCTGGACAGCGAGTTGGTAAAGGAAGAGGAAGAGCCGTTTGACGTGCTGACGACGCTGACCAACCTTGGCCAGTATCTCGGCGAAGATGCGCGCTCGAAAGGCATTGATTTCATTACCGACCTGCCGGACGAGCCCATCACGGTGCATGGCCTCGAAGCGCGTCTGGCACAGGTCTTTGTCAACCTGATTTCCAATGCGATCTCTTTTTGCGAGAACGGCGATGCCATTCGTGTCTGGGCCCGTAAAAAGGAAAATAGGGTGTTGATCGTTGTCGAGGACACGGGCCCCGGTATCCCGGATCAGGCACTGTCGAAGATCTTCAAACGGTTCTACTCGCAACGGCCGGAAGAGCACTTTGGCAACAACTCCGGTCTGGGGCTGGCAATTTCGAAACAGATCGTCGAGGCCCATGGCGGCGTCATCTGGGCCGAGAATATCCGCCCGACCGAAGCCGACATTACCTCTGATCCGCTCGGGGCGCGCTTTGTTGTCGGTCTGCCGACCTGATCCGTGAGCATGCGCCGGTCTACGCCCGGACAGGTTGCCACCACCCTTCATGCGAACTGTGTCGATCTGGAGGGGCGCGGTGTTTTAATCACGGGGGCCTCGGGTACCGGCAAGTCCGGCTTGTCGCTGCAACTCATGGCGCTGGGCGCGCGACTTGTCGCGGATGACCGGACCGAACTGACCGCACGCGACGGCGCTTTGCTCGCCTCTTGCCCCCCCGCCATCAGCGGTATGATCGAAGCGCGCGGCGTCGGTTTGCTGCGGGCAGATCCGGTCGCGACCAGCGCGGTTGCCATCGTGGTCGATCTGGACACCGCAGAGGCGGAGCGCCTGCCCGAACCGCGCCACACCGTGATCAACGGCGTCACCCTCCCGATCCTGCGCAAATTAGCCGCGCCCCATTTTCCTGCAGCGATTTTGCAATATCTTAGGGCAGGAAGGATACAGACCCAATGACCGACAGGGATGCCACAGCCCGCCGCATCGTTTTTGTCACCGGCCCGTCAGGCGCGGGGCGCTCCAGTGCGCTCAACGTTCTGGAGGATGCGGGATTTGAGGCGGTCGACAACCTGCCACTACGCCTGCTGAACGCCCTGATCAACGAAGGTGCCCAGAACAGACCGCTGGCTCTTGGGATCGACCCGCGCAACCGCCATTTTTCCACGACTACCGTGACAGACATGCTTGGCCAACTGTCCGGCATGCCGGGGCTGGCACCGGAACTTCTGTATCTGGATTGCTCGACTGATGTGTTGTTGCGCCGCTTTTCCGAGACGCGCCGCCGCCACCCGCTCGCCCCCGACGACCGGCCTTCGGAAGGAATAGTGCGCGAACTAGAAATGCTGGGCCCGCTGCGCGCCCGCGCGGATGTGCTCATCGATACCAGCGAGTTGAATGTCCATCAGTTGCGCGAAGAAGTGGAGAACTGGTTTGCCCCTGACGGTCAGCACAAGCTTGCCGTATCGGTGCAGTCCTTTTCCTACAAGCGCGGCCTGCCACGCAGCGTCGATATGGTGTTCGACTGCCGGTTTCTGAAAAATCCATACTGGGAAAGCGCCCTGCGTGGGTTGAACGGCAAAGATGCCGATGTGGCCCGTTATGTCCGGTCCGATCCGCGCTACTCCGAATTCTCACAAAGGGTGTTCGATCTGTCGCTGCTTTTGCTGCCGGCCTACCGCGATGAGGGGAAATCGCACCTCTCGATCGCCTTTGGGTGTACCGGCGGCCAACATCGTTCTGTCGCTTTGGCCGAAGAACACGCTTTGCGCCTTGCAGAGCAGGGCTGGCAAGTGTCAATTAGGCATCGGGAACTGGATTTGCGCAAACGGGAAGAGGCATAGCGCGTGATTGGCATCGTGATCGTGGCGCATGGCGGGCTGGCAAGGGAATACCTTGCGGCCATCGAGCATGTGGTGGGCGCGCAGCATGGCATTCGCGCGATCTCGATCCTTGCCGACGACGACCGCAAACTCAAAGAACGCGAGATTTGCCAGGCGGCGGACGCGGTCGATGCCGGCGCAGGGGTGGTCGTGGTCACTGATCTTTATGGTGGCTCGCCGTCCAACCTCAGCCTGCTGGCCTGCAAGCCCGGCAACCGGCGCATTGTTTACGGTGCCAATCTGCCGATGCTGATCAAACTGGCGAAAAGCCGCAAAAAGTCTGTGCCGGATGCGGTGCGCGCAGCACTGGAAGCAGGCAAAAAGTACATCGACAGTCAAAACGTAAGCGCGGAATAGAGGGCGCCGGTCAATGGTAAAACGGACGTTGAAAATTGAGAATATCAAAGGCTTGCACGCGCGGGCCTCGGCCAAGCTGGTGGAGGTTGTCGAGGGATTTGATGCCAGCGCCGAAGTGTCCAAAGACGGGATGTCGGCGTCAGGCGACAGCATAATGGGTCTTTTGATGTTGGCAGCCTCTCAGGGAACCTTTATTGAGGTTGAAACGTCAGGGCCGGACGCCGAGCCCTTGGCGGAGGCGCTGACCGCGCTGGTCGGCAACAAGTTTGGCGAAGACGCCTGAAAGTGCCACGGCGAGGCCGGACGGGAGGAGCGGTAGGTGGTAGACAGCACTGAGAATATCGCGGTGACACAAACCGCTGCGCCTGTTGATTTCACCAAATACGATCGCAGTGCCATTTCCTATGCGTCGACTTTCGAGGACCCGCGAAAGGCCGCCTTTATCCGTGTTGTTGAAATGCTGACCGGACGGCTGACCATTCTGCGGCTGGTGCGCGAGTTTGAACGGCGGGGGGCCCCACAGGGTCAGGCCTTTTGGCGCGCGGCGCTTGATGTCATGGGGATCGAATTGCAGACCCCGCAGTACCAGCTTGACCGGATCCCGAAAGAAGGTCCGGTGATTGTGGTGTCAAACCATCCGCACGGTATGGTGGACGGGATGATCTTTGCTGATCTGATCGGACGCGTTCGCTCTGATTACCGCATCCTGACACGCTCTTTGCTGACTGTGATCGACGAGGTCGCCGGCTCTTACATGATTCCGGTCCCGTTCCCCCACGATCCTGACGCGCAGCGCAAAGGCGTCGAGATGCGCGCGCGGGCGATGCAGCACCTCAAGGAGGGCGGCGTTGTGGCGCTCTTTCCGTCGGGTGGCGTTGCGGCGTCCGAAACGTGGTTTGGCCCCGCTATCGAAGGCGAATGGAACGTATTTACCGCCAAGATGATCCGGCGCTCAGGTGCCACGGTACTGCCGATCAAGTTTCCGGGGCAGAACTCACGGGCTTATCAGATCGCCAACAAGCTTTCTCCGATGTTGCGGCAGGGGCTGTTGCTGCACGAGATCAAATACGCGCTGAACAAGCCTCAGGCCCCGATCGTGGGCCATCCGTTGTCTCAGGATACCATTGTCGAGTGGCAGGACGACCCGCGCGGTTTCATGGCGTGGCTGCGCGATCATACGCTGTCACTGGAAGACTGACGCCACCTATCGCGTCGGCACCGGTGTCTCTCCGCGGTAATCGTAGAACCCGCGCTCCGTCTTGCGTCCCAGCCATCCTGCTTCGACGTATTTGGTCAAAAGCGGGCAGGGGCGGTACTTGGTATCGGCCAGCCCGTCGTGCAGGACGTTCATGATGGCAAGGCAGGTATCCAGCCCGATGAAATCTGCAAGTTCGAGCGGCCCCATGGGATGGTTTGCCCCCAGTTTCATCGAGCTGTCGATGGACTGTACGCTGCCGACACCCTCGTAAAGCGTATAGACCGCCTCGTTGATCATCGGCATCAGGATCCGGTTGACGATAAAGGCGGGAAAGTCCTCGGCCGAGGCTGCGGTTTTGCCCAGTTTGTCGACGACCGTCTTGCAGGCGGCAAAGGTTTCCTCATCTGTCGCGATGCCGCGGATCAGTTCCACAAGTTGCATCACCGGCACCGGGTTCATGAAGTGGAAACCCATGAATTTTTCCGGCCGGTCGGTACGGCTTGCCAGCCGGGTGATGGAAATGGACGAGGTGTTCGACGTCAGGATCGTGTGCGGTGCCAGATGCGGTACAAGATCTTCAAAGATCGCCTGCTTTACCGTTTCGCGTTCTGTCGCCGCTTCGATGATCAGGTCGGAAGGTCCCAGATCGGTCAATGTTGTCGTCGTTTTGACGCGCGCCAGCGCTGCGGATTGATCCTCGGCGGAGATCTTTCCGCGCGACACCTGACGCTCCATGTTCCGCGACATGGCATCCAGCGCGGCTGACAAGGCATCTTCGGATATGTCGTTCAGCATCACGTCGTATCCGGCAAGCGACATGACATGTGCGATCCCGTTCCCCATCTGGCCTGCGCCCACAACGCCGATTGTCTTGATTTCCATCGGATGCCCTTTCTTGTCTTTCCGCACTCTACGGCGCGTGCGCTGGCACCTGCAAGGTCAATAGAGCCGCAGCCGGACAGTTAAAATTTTCCGTTTAACGGCTTGGTAGCACCTCGGCGTCATACCGGGTGGCGGGTAAGTAGGTGGGAAAACATGAGTTATGAATCGATGGGGCCTTTGGCCCTGAATTATGCGCCGTGTTACTACGGCACGTCTCGGATTGCCTTTCGCGGGCCGGCGCGCCGTCTTGACGCCCCTTACGTGGCTTTCGTGGGTGGAACGGAAACATACGGCAAATTCATCAAGGCGCCATTCCCGGCCCTTGTAGAAAGCGATATCGGGATAAATTGCGTGAACTTCGGTGTCGCCAATGCGGGTCTTGATGTATTCGTGAATGACGGGTTTGTGCTGGATGCGGCGCGGGATGCGAAAGCCGCCGTCATGCAAGTGGTGGGCGCGCATAACATGTCAAACCGCTTCTATACGGTGCACCCGCGGCGCAACGATCGGTTCGTCAACGCCTCACCAATTTTGGCGTCAATCTACCCCGAAATCGACTTTGCCGAATTCAACTTTACCAAACACTTGCTGTCCGCGCTGTACCAAGCTTCGCAGGAACGGTTTTCGATTGTCCGCCGCGAGTTGCAGATCGCTTGGGTGTCGCGCATGAAAATGCTGTTTCGGCGGATCGAAAATCAGGTGATCCTGTTATGGTTTTCCGATCATCCGCCGCATGATGATGACCACGATCAGGGGGACCCGGCACATGCGGAGGACCCGCTTTTCGTAACCCGCCAGATGCTTGGCGGGTTGTCGGACCAGACCGCAGGTTACGTCGAGGTGATCGCCTCTGCAGAGGCTTTGGCTGCCGGAACGCACGGCATGGTGTTCAATGACCTCGAAGCACAGGCGGCCAAGCGGCTGATGGGGCCCAAGGCACATGGCGAGGCTGCGCGCGCGCTGGGCCCTGTGTTGCACCGCTTGGCATGAAAAAGGGCCGCTTCGACAAGAAGCGGCCCCCAGTCAGTCTGCTGTTTTCAACGATCAGAGCTTTTCGATCAGCTCTGGAACGGCGGAAAAGAGGTCTGCAACAAGACCGTAGTCCGCTACCTGAAAGATCGGTGCTTCTTCGTCTTTGTTGATTGCAACGATGACCTTGCTGTCTTTCATGCCCGCAAGGTGCTGGATCGCCCCGGAGATGCCGACAGCCACATAGAGATCGGGCGCGACCACCTTGCCGGTCTGACCAACCTGCCAGTCGTTCGGTGCGTACCCTGAATCGACCGCCGCGCGGGACGCGCCGACGGCGGCGCCAAGCTTGTCAGCCAGCTTTTCGATGAGCGCAAAGTCGTCTTCCGAGCCGACGCCGCGGCCGCCCGAGACAACCACGCCTGCGGATGTCAGTTCCGGACGATCGCTTGCGGCAACCTTGTCTTCGACCCACTCGCTGAGGCCGGGGTTGTCAGCGGCAGAGATCGCTTCCACCGATGCAGCGCCACCTTCGCCAGCTGCGTCAAATGTGGATGTGCGGAAGGTAACGACCTTTTTTGCGTCGGTCGATTTGACCGTTTGCACCGCGTTACCGGCGTAGATCGGGCGCTCGAATGTGTCGCCGTCCACCACGCCCGAGGCGTCCGAGATGATCATCACGTCCAGCAGTGCGGCAACCCGTGGCATGACGTTCTTGGCGTCGGTGGTCGCGGGTGCAACGATGTGGTCGTAATCACCTGCCAGCGATACGATCAACGCTGCGGTGGATTCCGCCAACCGGTGACCCAAAGACGCGTCTTCGGCAACAAGAACCTTGGATACGCCATCAATCTTGGCGGCGGCCTCGCCTGCCGCAGCAGCAGAACCGCCCGCAGCCAGGATCGTCACATCGCCCAGCATTTTCGCTGCGGTCACAGCCTTTGCTGTGGCGTCCATTGCCAATTCGCCGTCGGATACTTCTGCAAGGAGTAGAACAGCCATTATACAGCCCCCGCTTCTTTGAGTTTCGATACCAGTTCATCAACCGAACCGACCTTGATGCCTGCGGCGCGGGCTTCGGGCTCTGCCGTGCCGACGATCTCAAGGCGCGGCGTGACGTCGACGCCATAGTCTGCCGCCGTTTTCTCATCCAGCGGCTTTTTCTTGGCCTTCATGATGTTCGGCAAAGAAGCGTAGCGCGGTTCGTTGAGGCGCAGATCGACAGTGATGACCGTTGGCATGGTCACTTTGATCGTCTGCATGCCGCCGTCAACTTCGCGGCTGACCACGGCATGGTCGCCTTCGATGCTGACTTCGGAGGCAAAGGTTGCCTGGCTCCAGCCCATCAGAGCGCTGAGCATCTGGCCTGTGGCGTTCATGTCGTTGTCGATTGCCTGCTTGCCGCACAGCACAAGGCCGGGCTGCTCTTCATCGACGATCGCCTTGAGAATTTTCGCAACGGCCAGAGGTTCGATGTCGTTGTGCACGTCATCTGCTGCCACGACGAGGATTGCGCGGTCGGCACCCATCGCCAGCGCGGTGCGCAGGGTTTCCTGGCTTTGTTTGACGCCGATGGAAACAACGACCACCTCGTCTGCCTGGCCTGCTTCTTTCAGGCGGATCGCTTGCTCGACAGAGATTTCGTCGAACGGGTTCATCGACATTTTCACGTTGGCAAGATCGACACCTGAGCCATCCGCCTTGACGCGGACCTTCACGTTGTAATCGATCACGCGTTTGACAGGTACAAGAACCTTCATGTGCGTCTTTCTCCTTGGTGTTGCGACTCACCCTGCAGCGAGCCTTAAGAATTCCTGAAGCGTGGTTTACCCAAGCAAGCGGCGTTGAAACAGTGCAAAATCGTCATCTTTGGTCGCTGGAACGCCGCGTTTCTTTTCATTTGGACGCAGCGTCACCGGAAATTTCCTATCGTGAACTTTTTGGCGATTTTTTCACGGGCCTGTCTATGTGGCGCTATGGCGCACCTTGAGACTGCGGGCTTGTGCGAAAATCCCGTTGCAGGGTTTGCCTGCAAGGCCTTGTGGTGAACCCGGGATAGGCAAGCCCCGGTATGGATTGGTCGGGGCTGGCCAAGGGATTGTGTCACGTGAGGGCCTCAATGCGCCGAGCCAGTGTCTGGTGCCCCCGCCGGCCTGCCGCGGTCAGCGGTTCGCGCCGGGAACCCAAAGCACATCGTCCTTGCCGCCATTGTTGGCGGTGCGCGCTGCCACAAAGAACCAGTCGCTCAGCCGGTTGAGGTATTTGACCGCAGCCGGGTTGATCGCCTCCATCGTCGCCAGTTCAACGCACAGCCGTTCCGCCCGTCGCGAAACGGTCCGGCACACGTGCAAATGCGCCGCAAGCGCGGCACCACCGGGCAGGATAAAGCTGCGCAGCGGGTCAAGACCGGCGTTCATGGCATCGATTTCGTCTTCCAGCCGAGTGACCTGCGCGTCGATCATGCGCAGCGGCGGGTATTCGGCTTCGGCATCCTGCTCCATATCGGGGCGGCACAGGTCCGCACCAAGATCGAAGAGGTCGTTCTGGATGCGGCTGAGCGCGACGTCCATATCGCCGTCGGCCGCAAGCCGCGCGACCCCCACGAACGAATTCAGCTCGTCCGAGGTGCCGTATGCTGTGACGCGCAGCGCATGCTTTGCCACACGGGCGCCGTTGCCAAGCGCGGTTTCGCCCGCATCACCTGTCTTGGTATAAATCTTGTTGAGCACGACCATAGTTGTTTACCCGGCATCCTTGCGAAAATAGACAAACGCCAAAATGAAAAGTACCGCGATAAATTGCGCGGCAATCCGATAGCGCATGAGTTTGTTGGAGTTCTTCTTGTTAAATGCACCGCCGCCGGCGAAGCCGCCAAGGCCGAGCATCAGTATGATGACCACTGCGATACAGGCAACGACGGCCAGTACGAATAACGGGTCTCCCATTTTCAGTATCCTTTGTTGTTTGGCACGCCATGTAGCCGGTGTTGCGCAGAAGGCGACCTTGGCGTGCAGATTTCCTTGTCAGGAAGCTTTCGTCAGAACCTTGTCGAGCGCCCGCGTACTCAGCACACGTTTGAAAAAGCCCATGATATAGGTAGGTGTCGTGACATAGTATCTCGGCTTCGGGCGGTTTGCCGTCAGCGCGTGCCGCAGCTTGTTGGCCACTGCTTCGGGCGGCAGTTCAAACCGGTCGGGGCCGCTGTCGCTGTAGAGACGTTTGCGCAAGACAGTCTCGTAGCGCTCGCGCAGGGCGGAGTTTTCCCAGTCGATCCAGCGTTCGAAATGCGGAATGGAATTTTGCCGAATTTTCGATGTGACAGGCCCCGGCTCGATGAGAACGACATGAATGTCCGTGTCATGTAGTTCGACCCGCAACGTATCGCTCAGCCCTTCGAGGGCAAATTTGGTTGAATTATACGCGCCACGCCACGGCAGGGTGACAAAGCCGAGGACGGATGAGCACTGGATGATCCGACCGTGGCCCTGCGCACGCATCACGGGCAGCACAAGGCGCGTCAGCGTATGCCAGCCAAAGAAATTTGCCTCGAAATTCGCGCGGAGCGCATCTGTGGGCAGGTCTTCGACTGCGCCGGGCACACCATAAGCGCCATTGTTGAACAAGGCGTCAAGCGTGCCGCCCGTGGCTGAGAGCACTTCGGCCAGCGCACTTTCGATCGTTTCGCTGTCTTCGTAATCCAGCCGCGGGCTGTCAAAGCCCTCGTCCCGTAATCTGTCGCAGTCGTCCTGCTTGCGGCACGCGGCGAATACGCGCCACCCGTCTTTTCTGAGTTCATGGGCCGCGCAATAGCCAATGCCCGACGAACAGCCCGTGATGAGGATTGATTTTTGCGCCATTCTGACCCCTGGATTATTTCCGGCATCAGTGCCAAGGGGCGGTGGGGATTACAAGTATCAACCCCCGGAGAGCAGAAAGTCTGCCATCCAGCCGGTGGCGTTGCCATCCAGCGTGCGTAACTGTACCCAGCCGTTTCCGGCGTCAGTCAGCACCTCGACGCGGGTGTTTCGGCGCAGTTGTTCCACCACTTCAAAATCCGTGCCCGGCCCGGAGCGCATGTTGACAAGCGACCCGCTCACGGTGCGCACATCTTGCGCTGGTGTCACGGCGTCGGAGGACGCGGATGCGGTGAGACCGGCAAAAGTGATATCCGGCAAGTCGACGTTGTTCAGCGCGGCCACGCCAACCAATTCGACATCAGGCGCAATCACGGAAATGTCCGTTTGTTCCGCCGGTTTGATTTCAGCACCCTCAAGCGTCGGTGTGGCGCGCGCCGCTTGCACGACAGGGGCCTGCTCTGATTCTCCGCTGGCGACCTCGAAGGAGACAAGATCAAGCGATGCGCGCGACACCGTACCAGTGGGGGCAACTTCAGGTTGCGGGGCGGTGGCTTGCGCAAGCTCGGTCTGGACAATTTCATTGTCGGCACGTGCACTTACAAGCAATTCGCCCGCAACTTCAGGATCAAAATCAGAGCCTCCGCTCAATTCAAAAAATGCGACGGCCAGAAAGCCGAACGTGAGAAAAATAAATCGTCCCATCCCAATACCCTTCAATCACTACTTAATACTCTAACACAGAATCTGCCCGACAGTTCCCTAGCAGGCCGCTTTTGTTCGCAGAAGGGGGAAATATTATGAAATCACAGCATTTTTTTTCGTTTCGCGCGGCTGTGTCAATATTGCCGCGAATCCCTGATCAGAACGCGCTTGTTCGACCCTGATGGTGCGGCTACACAAGGGCAATGAGCGACGAGACTGAAACCCCTGAGGCCCCTAACGCGACCCTGGCGGAACCTTTACGCCGGGCCCTCGGCGAGAGGTATCTGACCTATGCGCTCAGCACCATTATGCACCGCGCCTTGCCAGACGCACGGGACGGGCTCAAACCGGTGCACCGCCGGATACTCTATGCCATGCGAGAGCTGCGGCTGAGCTCAACCGGAGGTTTCCGAAAGTCGGCCAAGATTTCAGGCGACGTGATGGGGAACTACCACCCCCACGGCGATGCGGCGATCTATGACGCAATGGCCCGTCTGGCCCAAGATTTCAACGTGCGCTACCCGCTGGTCGACGGGCAGGGAAATTTCGGAAACATCGACGGCGATAATCCGGCCGCCAGCCGCTATACCGAGGCGCGCATGACCGCTGTCGCCGAGGCGATGCTGAACGGGCTTAACGAGAATGCGGTTGATTTTCGCGAAAACTACGACGGCACGCTCACCGAACCGGTCGTGCTCCCGGCTGAGTTTCCCAACCTGCTGGCCAACGGGTCATCGGGTATCGCGGTGGGCATGGCCACGAACATCCCGCCGCACAATATTGCCGAGTTGTGCGATGCCTGTATTCATCTGATCAAGACGCCGGATGCGCGCGACGATACTCTGTTGAAATACGTGCCCGGCCCGGATTTCCCCACCGGTGGTGTGATCGTCGAGCCGGCCGAGAACATCGCGCAGGCCTACCGAACCGGCAAGGGCGGCTTCCGGCTGCGGTGCCGGTGGGAAGTCGAGGATCTGGGCCGCGGCCAGTGGCAGGTTGTGGTAACCGAAATCCCCTATCAGGTTCAGAAATCCAAGCTGATCGAAAAGATTGCCGAGCTGATCCAGACCAAAAAAATCCCAATTCTGGGCGATGTGCGCGACGAGTCTGCGGACGACGTGCGGATGATCCTCGAGCCGCGGTCAAAGAATGTCGACCCCGAAGTGCTGATGGGCATGCTCTATCGCAACTGCGATCTTGAGGTGCGGTTTTCGCTCAATATGAATGTGCTGATCGACGGGGTCACGCCCAAGGTCTGTTCAATGAAGGAAGTGCTGCGCGCGTTCCTTGACCACCGGCAGGAAGTTCTGATCCGCCGCTCGCAGCACCGCCTTGAAAAGATCGACCACCGTCTGGAAGTGCTGGAAGGCTTTATCATCGCCTTTCTCAACCTTGACCGGGTCATCGACATTATCCGCTACGATGACGACCCCAAGGCGGCGTTGATGGCCGAGGACTGGGGCAAGGAACACGCGCGCGCGCTGAATGAGGCAGATTATGTGCCGCCCGCGCCGACCGACGATCCGTCGCTGACCGAGGTGCAGGCCGAGGCCATTCTGAACATGCGCCTGCGCTCGCTGCGCCGCCTCGAAGAGATGGAACTGATCCGCGAGCAGGAAGCGTTGATGGAAGAACGCGCGCAGCTTGAGGATCTGCTTGAAAGCCCCGCGTTGCAGTGGGACAGCATAACCGAGCAGTTGCGGGCCACGAAAAAGCAATTCGGCAAGGATTGGGACGGCGGTGCGCGGCGCACGGGGTTTGCCGAGATGACCGAGGTCGAGGATGTCCCGATCGAGGCGATGATCGACCGCGAGCCCATCACCGTTGTGTGTTCGCAGATGGGCTGGGTGCGTGCGATGACGGGGCACATCGATCTTGAGCGCGAGCTGAAGTTCAAGGATGGCGACGGGCCGCGCTTTATCTTCCATGCCGAGACCACGGACCGTTTGTTGATTTTCGGCTCCAATGGCCGGTTTTACACCGTTTCCGCGTCGAATTTGCCCGGCGGTCGCGGGATGGGCGAACCGTTACGCCTGATGGTCGACCTGCCGAACGAGGCCGACATTGTCACCATCATGACGCACAAGCCCGACCGCAGCCTGCTGGTGGCGTCGACGGCGGGCGACGGCTTTGTTGTGGAGGAGGCAGATGTGGTGGCGCAGACGCGCAGCGGCAAGCAGGTCCTGAACGTGCGCGGCGATACGCGTGCGGTTATTTGCAAGCCGATCAGCGGCGACAGCGTGGCTGTCGTAGGTGAAAACCGCAAAGTTCTGGTCTTTGGACTGGATGAGCTTCCGCGCATGGGGCGCGGCAAGGGTGTGCGGTTGCAAAAGTACAAGGACGGTGGCCTGTCAGATGCCACAACGTTCACGCGGGCGGAAGGGCTGAGCTGGCTTGATCCGGCGGGGCGTACGCGCACCGAAACCGAACTGGCCGAGTGGACGGGCAAGCGCGCCTCTGCCGGTCGCATGGCGCCGCGCGGATTTCCCCGCGACAACAAATTCACCTGAGGCCCGTGCGTTGCGTGAAATGAGGCTCTTTCGGTCGGACGGCGTGTTGGTAAAAAACCACGCGTGGCACCTTCCTGCCGACCTTGTCGCGGCACAGATTGCACCTCGCGCGCCATTCCGTTAGGCGTGATGCACCAATCACTTGCGGGGCTCTTACGGATGAAACGCCTTCCCTCACTTCTGGCCGGGTTTGCACTGCTTGCGGCCTGCGCCAACACCGATGATCTGGACAAGCCCCCTGTTGATCTGGGCAACTTCAACCTCGGGCATAACGTCGTTGTGGCGCCCAAGGTTGCGACCTCTTCGGCAGTGAGCCGCGAGGCGTCGAAAGAAGAGCTGACCAGCGCGCTTCAGGATGCCATCGCACAGCGCTTTGATCGCTACAGCGGGTCCAAAGACTATCACTTCGGGGTCAGTATCGAGGGTTACGTGCTTGCACGGGCAGGCGTGCCGGTTGTGGCAGCACCCAAGTCTGCGATGATCATCCGCGTCACCGTTTGGGACGATGCGGCAGGGGCCAAACTGAACGTTCCGCCCGAACAGATGACCATCATCGAAGACATCGATGGTGAAAGCCTTGTTGGCACGGGCTGGACTCAATCCAAGGAACAGCAACTCGAAGGGCTGGCGCGCAATGCGGCCAAGGCGATCGAGACGTTCCTCGTCAAGCAGAATGCCGAAAATGGCTGGTTCGAGGATGACGGCGCAGTGGCTGCAGCACCTGTCGAGACAGCGCCGGGAACGGTCGCTGACGCCATCGTGGCAGAACCGCTCTGAACAGAATGAACCTCGCTGAAGGTCGCGCTTGATTTTCCTGCCCATTCGCAATACATCGCCCGCCATATGACAAGCACTGGGTTGGCTTCGCGCGACCCCACGACAGCAAAAAGGGTGCCACAATAATGGCAAAGGCAAAGTTTGAACGTACGAAACCGCACGTAAACATCGGCACGATTGGTCACGTTGACCACGGCAAGACGACGCTGACGGCGGCGATCACCAAGTATTTCGGCGACTTCCAGGCGTATGACCAGATTGACGGTGCGCCTGAAGAGAAGGCACGCGGGATCACCATCTCGACAGCGCACGTTGAGTACGAGACCGACAACCGCCACTACGCGCA
>NZ_JBXVVD010000005.1:0-112932 GCF_057219365.1 Roseobacter sp. YIN89
CGGCACAGCTCCGGCCCGAGATTTTCGGGCTCCATATTGTCGATCTCTTCCTGACTGCCCGCGCGGTTCATGTACCGTTTGACAATTTGCTGATCCATCTTCGACTTCAGGACGAGGCCCGGACGCACGACAATGGCCTGAATATTGTGGTTGAACAGCACGGCGACCAAAGCGTCTTCGAGACTTGGAACAACCAGCGCTTCGTAGACGAAGGGGTCTTCAGGACGCCGCATGCGGTTGACGTTCTGGCGCAGCCACCGCTCTTGGTACTCGTTCACGCTGTCCACGATAAGCACTTCGAAATACGGTTTGGTCAGGGCTCTTGCCTCGGGCGACAAGAGCGCTTCATCATCCAACTCCTCAGCTTCGATGCTGTCATGCTCCAGCGGAATGTGACGCCGTCTGTACGCGCCTGTGGTCAGGGCGCGTGTGACCCTTCCGACGGAAAACGCCAACTCATCGAAAGCATCATGCTCCAGCTGCCGGCGCATGTGGTCAAAAGCGGCCATGCCCGGAAAGGCCCAATACGGTTCCAGAATAGCCAAAGAGTCAAAAAGTGCATTGACCTTTTCACGAAGCCCGCTTGCCTGCTTGCCATTAGGCGCGCGCGCAAGGGCACCTGTTGCCTCGCGAAGTGAGCTCCACCTGTCAGAACGTAGTTGGATCGCCGAAGCATAGTCGTTTATCGCATGCATCCGTCTGTCTCCCCTAATTCGCGGTCAGGACAAAAGCATGCATTCGATACTCTCGTCCGCGATCAACCGCTGGATTGTTTGTTCAGGCCAGTTGTATCTGGCTCTGCTTCCCTGCTCTGAGGCAAGGATTCGTTGCTTTCAGTCTGCGACGCTTGTCCTTTGAAAGCCACCGGGTCGCGTTCGTCAGCCGGTGGAACATCGACGTGAAGCCCCGCGCGAGTACCCTGTTGAGGGATCTCCAAAGGACCCAACGTTTTGAGATACGCATCAGTTCCGCTGTCTCGATCGTATACTGAAAAATCAACCGAGCGGTCGCGGAAGCTCTTGAGAACCTGGCCCAAGCCCTTCATCCCCGTCTCGCGCTGACGACGCACCATCGACAAGTCGATTTCAATCGGGAACATATCCTCTTGCCCCGCAGACTGGTGCAACACATGTGCTGATGGGTCGATAACGCAGGATTTCCCCACGCCACCGGCGCCAAGGCCGTTCACATCAAAGACATAGCACTGAAACTGTGCCGCCGTGGCACGCGCGATAGACAGTTCTGCGTCACGATCCGTGGTGCCGGTCAGGACCGGGTGCAACAAGACTTCAACACCCTGAGCGGTCAGTTGCCGCGTCGTTTCCGGGAACCAGATGTCATAGCAAATGGATAGTCCGAACCGTCCTACCTCGGGAACATCAAACACACAAAAATCTGTGCCCGCAGCGATGCCGGCTTCGTAAGGCCGGAATGGGAACATTTTTGAATAGCGGCGAATAATCTCGCCTTCGGGATTGATGACAACCGACGTGTTGAAAATCAGGCCGGTTTCCGGATCGCGCAGGAACATTGACCCCGGTATCAGCCAGACCCTGTGTTTGCGTGCGGCCTTGCAGAACGTGTCGAGCGCCTCGTTCTGTGGTGCCTGAGCAAAACGGTCGAGCGGGCCGTAAGGCGCGAGCTCTGAAAAAAGCACCATCTGTGTCCACGGAAACCGTGCCATCAGGACATCAAGCCGCTGAATCATTCCTTCGACGTTTGAATGCAGGGCATTCACATACATCTGGACACCAGCGATTGCGAAAGGGGTCATGTCTGAAATCTCCACCGCGACAGCAGGCGCCGTTCGGCGCCGAAATTGGCTGCGCGCTGGTCAGTGAATACGCCTCTCGGTACCGGTTGGAAACCGCAACCCAGCACATTTTGCCAATTTTTCTGACAGATCGGCTGCTTTTTACGCATGGTAATCACGCGGCGCGTCGGGCGCAGGGGTGTTAATTAAAATAAACATCGCGCCGCGCAGAATTCTGCGCAAAGACCAAATCGAACTCGAATATTCGCCGCGCCGCAAGTCAGGCTGCACTGTAGTCCGCATCCATTGGTTTGGTGCCGGCCGACTCTCTTTCACCTGCAATCCCCTTTTGCATCAAAGCGTACGGGGGATTGGCCTACCTTTCAAGCACGTTGCCAAATACACAATTTCTCGACGAGGCTACCCTAATTCTTGATCTGATCGCTTGGATGCAACACCATACACAAAAGATTAAAATTTCGATCAATGTGCGCCGATTACAGCCGGCTGCAAAGGAAAGCCGATTTATGGATATTTTTGAACCTTTCAGACGGTACACGACAATGGCGGTTGTCTTTGGCCTGACAATTTTTTCTGCGCTGGCCGCGCTGCTCTGGACGGGATGGATGCTTATCCCTTTCGCGATCTTTGCTGGTCTCACATGGCTTGGGCTTCACGATATCCGGCAGCCCGGACACTCTATTCTGCGCAATTATCCCATCCTTGGTCATATGAGGTTCCTCTTTGAGGGTATTCGCCCGGAGATCAGGCAATACCTCATTGAATCGGATCAGGACGAAGAGCCCTTTTCCCGCGACGCGCGGTCTCTCGTCTACCAGCGCGCCAAAGGTCAGGAGGACAAACGGCCCTTCGGAACGCGCATCCGAGTCTATGACGCCGGATATTCATGGATCACTCATTCCGTCACACCGAAACACATTAAGGATTCAGATTTTCGCGTGACGGTCGGCGGACCCGATTGCGCGCAACCTTATTCGGCATCCATCTACAATATTTCTGCCATGAGTTTTGGCTCGCTGTCGGGGAATGCGATTGAAGCTTTGAACACCGGCGCAAAGATGGGGGGCTTTGCCCATGATACTGGCGAGGGATCGGTCAGCCGATATCACAAGGCGGGTGGTGGCGATTTGATCTATCAGGTCGCGTCAGGGTATTTCGGATGCCGTGCGGCTGACGGGGGTTTCGACCCAGAAAAATTCCGTGAAACTGCGACGCTGGATCAGATCAAGATGATCGAAATCAAGCTGAGCCAAGGCGCCAAACCGGGACATGGCGGCATGCTTCCTGCGTCAAAAATTACCCCTGAAATCGCCGAAGCGCGGGGGATTCCCATGGGTGTAGACTGCGTATCGCCCCCGGCCCACTCGGCGTTTTCTACTCCCTTGGAGATGATGCAGTTTATCGGACAGTTGCGCGAGTTGTCCGGGGGCAAACCCGTCGGGTTCAAATTATGCATCGGTCACCGCCGTGAGTTCATGTGCATGGTCAAAGCGATGCTGGAAACCGGGATCAAACCAGATTTTATTGTCGTCGATGGGACCGAAGGCGGCACCGGTGCGGCACCGGTCGAGTTCTCAAACCACGTGGGGATGCCACTGGTCGAGGGGCTGACTTTTGTGCACAATACGCTGCGCGGTGCGGGGCTGCGTGGTGACATCAAGATTGGCGCCGCGGGCAAGATCGTCTCGGCCTTCGACGTTGCCCGCGCTTTGGCCTTGGGCGCGGATTGGTGCAACGCGGCGCGCGGATTTATGTTTGCGATCGGCTGCATTCAGGCGCAGGCCTGCCACACGAACCACTGTCCGGTCGGGGTCGCCACCCAAGATCCCCTGCGCGCCCGCGCCCTCGATGTTCCGTCAAAGTCGGAACGCGTAGCACGGTTTCACCAGAATACGTTAAAGGCATTGGCCGAAATGACCGGTGCCGCCGGGTTGAGTCATCCGGGCGAATTCATGCCCGCGCACATGATGGTCCGGCAAGGTGACAGAGAGATGGTCGAAGCGGTGGACGCATACCCGCAGTTGCCTGAAGGTTTCCTCTTTTCAAATGATACAGAAGTGGCGCCGGATTTCAGAAAACGATGGGCGCGCGCCAGCGCAGCCAGCTTTGCACCACCCGAAACACTACACTGAAAAGGCCACCCGCACAGCGGATGGCCCCTCGTACTGTCTGCGGGTTCTTAATCAGGCGGCCAACTCTGCCACTGCGTCCGCCAGAGCCGCTTCGAAAATGGCGAGCCCTTCTTCAATGATCGCGTCAGAAGCGGTAAGCGGGACCATGATGCGCAGGGCATTGCCATGCATGCCGCAAGCCAGAAGGATCAAGCCGCGTTTCAGTGCGTGGGCGCATACAGCTTTCGTCAGTGCGGCATCTGGGGTCGCTGTATCGAAATCAGATACGAACTCGACCGCCAGCATGGCACCGAGACCGCGGATGTCCCACATCCGGTAGGGCGCGACGCGGGCACCGATCTCTGCAAAACGGTCCCGGAAATGCGCGCCCAATTCGGTTGATCGCTCACACAGCTTTTCGCTTTCGATTGCTTCAATGGCGGCGAGGGCCGCGGCACAAGCAACAGGGTTTCCGCCATAGGTCCCCCCCAATCCACCCGGATCCATCGCATCCATAACATCCGCACGGCCAATGACACCGGCAATCGGATATCCACCCGCCATCGATTTGGCGACGGTAATAAGGTCAGGCACAACGCCTGAGTGTTCGATGGCAAACATGGCGCCTGTACGGCCAAAGCCAGCCTGAATCTCATCCGCAATGAGCAAGATACCATGCGCGTCGCAAATCGTGCGCAAGGCGCGCAGCATCTCGAAGGGCACCGGCGTATAACCACCCTCACCCAACACAGGCTCAATAATGATTGCGGCGACACGATCAGGTTGCGCATCCGTCAGGAAGAGGTTTTGCAGACCGATCAAGGCATCCTCGACCGTGATGCCGTCACGCACCGACGGGAACGGTGCCCGGTAAACATCCGCGGGGAACGGGCCCACGTTCTTTTTGTATGGGCTGATCTTGCCGGTCATGCCAAGCGTTAGCAGGGTCCGTCCGTGGTAGCCGCCGGTAAAGGCAATCACGCCAGGGCGCCCTGTGGCCGCGCGAGCAATTTTCACCGCATTCTCTACCGCTTCGGCCCCTGTTGTGACCAACAGTGATTTCTTGGCAAAATCGCCGGGTGCCAAAGCATTCAGTTTCTCAGCGAGCGCCACATAGGGCTCGTAAGGAACGACCTGAAAAGAAGTATGAGTGTATTTGTCTTCCTGCGCTTTTGCCGCAGCAACCACATCCGGGTGCCGGTGCCCAGTGTTGAGAACAGCAATACCACCGGCAAAATCGATGTACCGGTTGCCTTCGACGTCCCAAAGCTCGGCGTTCTCCGCGCGCTCGGCAAAGATCGGAGCCGCTGACGCCACGCCGCGCGGCACAGCCGCGTCGCGCCGTGTCAAAAGTGCGGCATTGGTCGGCGCATCCGGGCTCGTCGCGATCACGGAAATCTTTGGTTTTTTCGCGACCCGCGACTTACGTGGTTTTTTCGCGGCTGGGGTCTTTACGGTGCTGGCCATCGAGATCATCCTATGCTGAGGTCAGAGCGTTGTTTAAAAAATCGATACGCCGTTTAATTTAATTGTCAAGCACGAGATAAGGGCACTCTGACAAGGCCTGAGGCGCGCCTGACGTATTATCGAGAAAAAATATGTGACAGCTTTGTACGCAGCCTCTAGATAATGCTGAAAAACCAACGGCTCACGCTCAGTTACAGGAATTTGCTCTTGGATATCGGCCACAGATTGCGCGCCATTCGTAAACAACGCGGATTGTCACAACGAGAGCTCGCCAGCAAAGCAGGACTGACAAATGGCACGATTTCGCTGATCGAACAGAATAAAACGAGCCCATCGGTGGCCTCCTTAAAGAGTTTGCTGGATGCGATTCCCATTTCTTTGGCGGATTTCTTTGCAACGCTCGAAGACGAAAACGCTTCCAAGTATTTCTTTAAGGCGGAAGAGTTTGTCGAGCTTGCGCCGTCTGGCGACGGCCCGGGAAGCGCACCAAAACTATCCTTGCGCCAGCTTGGGGCAGGACAAGGCAGCGCCTTGCAGGTTCTGCACGAGGTATACGCACCGGGTGCTGATACCGGTCCCGAGCTGATCAGCCACGAGGCCGAAGAAGCGGGCATCGTAATTCGAGGTCAGATCGAGATCACCGTAGAGGACGAAACAAGCACATTGGTTGCCGGAGAGGGCTATCTTTTCAATAGCCGCCTGCCCCACCGGTTCCGCAACACTGGCTCCGAGGAGTGTGAGATCATCAGTGCCTGCACACCGCCCAGCTTTTAGCACCTAACGTTTGCGGTCGTCTTTGTCTGGGTCTTCGGTTTGCGACAACACCATCAAGGCAACTGCCACAAGCGCAAGCCCGCTCGAGCCCAGTGCAAACAATTCGATCGACACGCGTCACCTCGACTAACAGAACCTCAGTCGTCACATTGCACATAAAAAGGTTCAGAAATCGTAACGATCCTTAACGCGCTCCTGTAGGGGAAAGCGCAGCGTCATTACGTGCTCGTTGTTCTCAAACTCAACCTCGACATGCCCGTTCAACTGGCGGGCAAAAGCAGAGATAAGTTGCGTCCCCAAGCCGGTTCCGTCGGTACCTGCTGCACCGGAAGTGCTGTTGGCCAGTCGAAAAGTTACTTCGTTTTCCGAAACACGCCCCATTGCGATATTCAGATATGCCCTGTCGCGCCCCGGTGGCACACCAAGATATTTCAAAGCGTTCGTCACCGCCTCAGATACCAACAGTGTCAGAGGTGCAGCATCATCTGCGTCCATTTCAAAGGAATCATAGTGCTGCTTGATATCCACTGCGCGACCGGCCGGCAGCCCGACGCGCAACAGCTGGCCAACGATTTCTTCAACCATGATGTTTGCTTCGACCCGGTCGAGCGCTTCGGACTGATAAAGGTTTTTGTGCACCGTCGCGAGGCCCAGAATGCGATCCTGCAACCGCTGTAGTACTTGTCTGGCGTCAGGTGTTTCTGCGCGCCGGATTTGCATATTCATGATCGAAGAAATGAGCTGAAGGTTGTTCTTGACCCTGTGGTGCACTTCTTTGAGCAGGATATTCTTGTCTCGCAAGTTGTCTTCCAGCGCGGCTTCGTCCCGCACAATGGATTCAGCCATGCGGACAAAGGACTGTTGAATTTCCACCAATTCTTTCGGCACACCCGGCCCCAACTTGGTCCGTGGCACACGTCTGTTGTAGGCAAAGTGGCGCATCTGCCGCCCGAGTTTGCGAATATGGCGCACGGCGAGCCGGTTCAAAGACCAAAAGGCCACGATAAGACTGGCAAGCCACATGATAACCGGCAGAAACATGCTGAGCCCCACAGCACTTGTGGCACTATGGCTCAAATCTTCGGATCGCCAGATGCTCATCGCGTAAGCGACACCCGGCACCAGCGGGACCACGGCATACACGCGATTTTGACCCGCGGCGTTGTCGGCGGCAAAGACGAAAGATTGCTGGCCCACCAGCGCTTTGAGCGCCCTGTCTTGCGGCAGATTAGCGTCAATTTCTTCTGAGGTAAGCGACGCACGCACCACATCTCCATCCGCATTGAACGTGACAATATCGACCGGCCGGGCCGTCATGGCGTCAAAGAATTCTACCGGGATACTGCTTTGCGGAATGGTCACCAAAAGATCACCAGCGAACGCACCATCAAGAAAGAAAGGTTGCCGGATCAGCACCTTTGGCCCCGCCCCAAAGGGATCATTCTCCAGCGACGACAAAGCGCGAAGAGGCTTTCTGTCAGCGTTTTCATCCGCGCTGGCGAAAAAGCTTGCTTGCTCGACCGGTCGCGAGGCGCACCGCACCGCCCCGTCCGGCGCCTGATACCCGACGAAAGAATACAGTTGAGACGCGTCTTTGTAGGCCGCCAGAAAACTGTCACATGCCTGCGGGTCACGTTTGTAGATTTGCGTAACGGCGCTCAACGCCTGCGCCGCCCCGAACGCCTCTTGATAGATTTGCCGCTCTGTGGCGCTGGCCTGTCCGGTCAGCGCCAGCAACGAGAGTTCGGAGTTAAAATTAGCCTGACGCCCGATTTCCCTTGTCTGGAAAATTGAGATCAGACCGAATGGCAGCAAGGCCAGGGTCAAAAATATCAGAATCCTGAACGCGAGACCGCGGAAGACGTCCGCATCCAAAAAACCGCCGGTCATAGCTTAAAAGCTGGCAGCATTCGAAGCCGACAGCACTGACACCGTGGCTTCATCCGTAAGCTCCAACTTTTCATCTTCGTCCAAGTCCATCAACTCCGTCAGCTTCTGACGGGCCCTGCCGATGCGGCTCTTGATCGTACCGACTGCAACACCACACATATCAGCGGCTTCTTCGTAAGAAAACCCGGACGCCCCAACCAACAGCAAAGCTTCACGCTGTTCGTCGTTAAGCTGAGCAAAAGCCACGGAAAAGTCCTTCAGTTGCAAGCGGCCATCATGTGCCGGTTTTTCTGCAAGGCTTTCCGTATGGATACCGTCCACATCGGCCACTTCACGTTTCATCTTGCGGCGCGAAGAGTAATAGGTGTTACGCAGGATGGTGAACAACCACGCGCGCATGTTCGTTCCGGCATCGAATTTTTCGATGTTGGTCCAAGCCTTTACGAGGGTGTCCTGCACCATATCGTCAGCCACGGAGGGATTTCTCGTGAGGCTGATGGCAAAGGCGCGCATCGCCGGCAAATGGTCAACGATTTCATCCCTGGGATCAGAGGTGCTCATTTATTCTTCACCTCACCGTCCTGTTTCTTGAGGGCATCCAACAGTTCCCGAAACCGGTCGGGTACGCCCTCCTCTACAGTCTCATCGTAAACCCGTTTCAGGTTCTCATCGATGATCTTGTCTTGTTGTCTTTTCTGCGCGCCTTGGTTCGTCATAAGGAGTAAATTTCCTAGTGAAATGTTAAAAATTCCCGACTTTCGTCTGACAAGAACGTTCTTAAAGACTATATGGTTCCCGAAAAGCACAAGAAAAGAGGGAGCCATCCGCGATGAGCTCAGTTTCAGCAGACAATGATATCAGCGCCAGCCTCGCAGAGCACTTGCCGTATGTTCGGCGATTTGCCCGTGCGATGACCGGTAGCCAGCAAAGCGGTGACAGTTTTGCGGCCGCCGCTCTAGAGGCCATTTTGATCGACCGTTCGGTACTTGATGGCGTAGATGTCAAAACCGGTGTGTTCCGGGTCCTGTTCAGGATTTGGTCAAGCGCCGGCGCTCCTGTGGACGAAGGCGAAAGCGGATTGAAGGCGCGCGCACAAAAGCACATGGCGCGCCTGACCGACAACAGCCGTGAGGCGCTGTTGCTTCATACGCTTGAGGGTTTCAGCTTTGACAAAGTGGCGCAGATCATCGGCATCGATCAGGACGAAGCGCAAGCGCTGGTCAGCATTGCGCGTCAGGAGCTGGCGGACGCAGTTTCCGGTTCAGTAATGATCATCGAAGACGAAGCGATCATTGCAATGGATCTCGAAACCATCGTGTCTGACATGGGGCATCGCGTGACGGGGATTGCCCGAACCCGAGACGAGGCGGTTGCCTTGGCAAAGGCCGACGCTCCGGATCTCGTACTCGCGGATATTCAACTGGCAGACAACTCGTCCGGTATTGATGCGGTCAACGACATCCTTTCGGATATGGGTGATCGGCCAGTGATCTTTATTACTGCTTTCCCCGAACGTCTTCTGACCGGCGAAAAGCATGAACCAGCGTTTTTGATTTCCAAACCCTACGCAGAAGATCAGGTCGTCTCTGCGGTCAGCCAGGCGATGTTCTTCTCGTCGACAGAAACACTACGCACCTGACGCACAGAAAAATGCCCCTATGCGTTGGCATAGGGGCAGCACTCTGCAACGAAACACTATTTAACTCTGTTACGATTTGGCGATCGACCGCAGCATCCACGACGCCTTCTCGTGGAACGCAGCCCGTTCAGTGGCCAAATCCTCAGTCACCGGGTCATGCGACTCGTCAGCGACCTTGATTACGGCGTGCATCCGGTGGGCCACTCGTGCGTGATCCTCCGCCAGTGCTTCGCACATTTCTCCCGCTGTCTTTGGGTCTTCGCTATCTTCGACAATCGAATTCGACACGATGCTGCTCAGTGTCGACGGAGCCAACTGGCCCAACGCACGGATGCGCTCTGCGATCTCATCGGCGGCATCAAACATGTTTTTGTAATGCTCTTCGGTCAAATTGTGCACCGAGAAAAACATCGGACCTTCAACGTTCCAATGGATCGCGTGCGTCTTGAAAATAAGACGGTAGGTGTCGGCCAGCATATGCTCCAGCCCCTGCGCCATAGCATCTGTATCACGGACGCCCGTCTTGATCTCGTCTTTCGAGGGTACGACATTTAATGCACTACTCATTTTATCACTCCTTTAATCACTTGTTGCTGACTAAACGAACAACACCGGCTTATGGTTCCGGCCCAAGTGAAAGAAGTTTAGTCGAGCTAGTGTGAACTTGGTGACGTTTGCGCGTCCACGATGTTCTGGTCGTCAACCTGTTCCAAATTGGTGACATCGCGACCGCCATCTGTCGGCTGCAATGCCGCGTGGCGCGGCCCGCCAAGCTCTGGCAAACGCGCTTCAAGCTCGGCATTCAAAGCGGCACCAAGAAGTACCAGGAACGACGTTATCCATAACCAGATCAACATCGCAATCACCGCGCCGATAGAGCCGTAAACTTCGTTGTAGTTGCCGAAGCGGGCGACATAGTATGAAAATGCGATGGAAACACACGCCCAGGAAAATGCGGCAAAAATCGCGCCGAGCGTCAGGAATTGCGTGCGCGTGGGGCGACGGTTTGGTCCAAATCGGTAAAGCATCCCGATCCCCGCAAAGACAACGGAAATGGCGATGACCCAACGCAGCACTTCTGCAATGATAGAAGCTGTACTTCCCAACGGAAACAAGGCCAGCACGACCGGAGCCACCACCAGCGCCAGGAGCGCGACGACGGTCACACCGACGAGGCTGACAGTAAGAAGCAGCGCGCGCGCGTAATGTCTCCACGTTGCTCGGGCTTGGGTGCCATACACCTCGTTCATGCCCTGCATCAGCGCCGCTACTCCGGCCCGTGCCGACCACAAGGCAACGGCGACAGACACAAGTCCGGCCCACCCTAAAGTGTCCGAACTTGTACTGACCAACCCTACGATTTGAGCGTTCAGAATATTATAGACGTCTTCCGGCATCAGGCCGCGCAGTTCTTCGAGTTGTGCAACGACGACGGCAGGGTCTGCGATCAGACTGAGAATGGCAATCAGTGCCGCCAGCCCCGGAAAAACGGACAGCATAGCAAAAAAGGCGACGCCGGCAGAAATCAGGCCAAGCTTGTTCCGTCCAATCTGGCGGGCGGCCGCAATAATAGAGTCTTTATAAATGCCAGCTTTACCCCGTGCCCCAATCATCACCCGCAAATCCTTCGCTCAAACCGACAAACCAGTGTCCGATTTGAGCATAAAGAGGGATCGGTAGATCGCAAGAGTTGCCAACCGTCACGCGGGGTCTCAGAGGTCCAGTTCGTCGCGAACCTGTCCCCATGCCATCAGCGTGAAGATTGCCGTACCGCCAATGATGTTGCCCGCCAGTACGGGCAGGAAGAAGCCTGTCGAAGCGGCGACAAAATCCAGCTCGCCCATCAGCATCAGGACCGCCATTTCAACCGATCCAGCCACAATGTGCGTAAAATCGCCTGCGGCAATCAACCATGTAAACGCCATGATAATAAAGAACTTGGCCGCTTCTGCCTGTGGCAGCATCCATACTATCAGCGCGACGATAACGCCCGCAGGAATGCCGCGCCAAAAGCTGTCTGACGCGCCCATGCCGGTGGCATGATAGGACAATTCAACCACCGAATTGAAAATTTCAGCAGGTATCGCCGGGGTGAATACATAGATCCCCGCAATTGCAAAAGCGCCCACAACATTTGCACTCAACACCACGAACCAGAGCCGAAGCATGGACACCAAACAGCGCAGCGAACGCTGGTTCATCACCGGCAGAACGGTCGTGATCGTGTTTTCGGTAAAGAGCTGCATACGGCCCAAGATCACCGCAAGAAAACCAAAGGAATACCCAATATTTTCAATGATGTAACGCGACGGGGTATCCGGCAAATGCGTACGAAAAATCGCTTCTCCCAGCACGCTCAGACTGATCATGAAACCCGCAGCAATGCCTGACCATATCAAAGACCGCAGCGGGCGCTCCATTTCTTCGATCCCTTCAAGGCGGATCACTTCGTAGATTTCCTTGGGCGCCAAAGCCGACGCGTCTTCGACGACCTTCTTTTCTTTATTTTTTACCGAGGTGTGTGCGTTCACGGTTTTCTCCAAATACTGCGCCGGGATGGCGACGGTTCTTGACGAGAACCCCAAAGCAGCCCAATCAGTTCCCACAAACTGTTTTTCAGGGATTGTTCTATGTCTGCCTTTCCGCCCGCATTAATGGCGCAAATCCGAAACCGGTTTGCTCATGTGGATCACTGCCCCTTCCAAGGCGATCGCATTTTCTTTGAAAACGCTGGCGGCGCATTAACCCTGAAATCAGTGGTCGAGACCTCTGCCACATATGCTGCCATTCCGGATAACCAGGGCCGCGACAACCCCGCCGCCAAGGCGATGGGAGAGATCATAGCCAAAGCGAAAGACGACATGCGCGTTTTCTTCAACGCAGACGGCGGTCAGTTTTTCGTCGGTGAGAGCGGCACCGAACTGATCTTTCGCCTTGTGCGCACGGCAATCACCGGTGGCAAGGGAGGTGCGATCATAGGATCAACAGTCGAGCATCCTGCGTCCCGCTCTGCGACCGCCCATTGGGCGGAAAAAACCGGGACACCATATATCTTGGTCGCTCATGATGATGCGACTGGTTCGGTCAGCCCGCAAGACTATGCCGCGCACCTAACGCCTGAGGTGCGGGTCGCAACAATACTGCACACTTCACCCGTAACCGGCATCGCCAATGATGTGGCTGGCATCGCCGCGGCAATTCGTGCCGTAGCACCCGACGCCTTTATTATTGTCGACGGTATTCAGCATGCCAGCCACGGGCATATCGACATCGCCAGCTACGACATCGATGGCTACGTGGTATCACCGTACAAGGTTTTCTCCCGCCACGGTTACGGCGTGGCGTGGGTGTCTGACCGTATGACTGCGCTCATACCCGAGCAACTCAAAGACGGGCCTGCGCAAAACTGGGAGATGGGCACCCGAGACGCCGGCGCCTATGCAACATTTTCAGATGTCGTTGCATACATGCAGTGGTTGGGAACTCAGGTCAGCGACGCGGACGCGCCACGCGCCCAGATAGAGGCAGCCGGCGCAGCCATCGGTGAACATGAGGCAGCACTCACCGATGCCATGCTGAATGGTATCGATAACCTCGCCGGACTGGCCGAGTTACCGGGTGTCACCATTTTGGCAGGACGCCAAAACGCTGCCCGCGAAGGATTGGTCTGCTTTGCACTGGACACCCTGCCCGCGTCAAAGATTGTTGCAGCGTTGAATGAACGCGGCATACGCACGCACATCCGCAAAGACGACCATTACTCGGGTAACATTCTCACGCCTTTGTCCCTCAGGGGCGCGGTACGCGTGTCGACTTGTCACTACAACACACTGGATGAGGTCAAAGCATTGCTGGCGGCGATGGCGGAAATATCATCCGCGTCTTAGGCGGGTGCCCCCACGCCTCCGCTTGCCAATCGCAGCACAAAGGCCAACACTGCGTTTATGACTTCTGCTCTGGATACAGCTATCGACGCACGACGCGATGATCTCATTGCGCTGACCCAAGACCTCATCCGCATTCCGACACTAAACCCGCCTGGTCAAGATTACCGCCGCATTTGCGAATTTCTTGATCATCGCCTCACCACCAGCGGTTTTGAGACGCAACTGATCCGCGCCGTCGGCACGCCCGGCGACAGCGACAGGTTCCCCCGGTGGAATATCATCGCGCGCCGAGAAGGTAACAGCACCGGAGAATGCGTTCATTTCAACAGTCATACGGATGTTGTCGAAGTCGGGCACGGTTGGACCAGAGACCCTTTCGGCGGCACGCTGGAAGATGGCAAAATCTATGGGCGCGGTGCCTGCGACATGAAAGGCGGGCTTGCCGCCTCCATTATCGCGGCAGAGGCTTTCGTCGCGACGCATCCGACATATGCCGGTGCGATTGAAATCTCTGGTACGGCTGACGAAGAGTCTGGAGGCTACGGAGGTGTCGCCTTTCTGGCGGAGCAAGGGTTTTTCGATCCCGCGCGGGTCCAACATGTCATAATACCCGAACCGCTGAACAAGGATCGCATCTGTCTGGGGCATCGCGGCGGTTGGTGGGCAGAAATCGAAACCAAGGGCGAGATCGCGCACGGGGCCATGCCATTTCTCGGCGATTGTGCCGTGCGCCATATGGGCGCTGTACTACAGGCTTTCGAGGACAAGCTTTTTCCGGCAATGGCAGCCCGTCACACCGAGATGCCTGTGGTGCCTGATGGTGCGCGCCAGTCCACGATGAACATAAACTCGATACACGGCGGGCAACCAGACCAGGCACCGGATGATACGAGCCTGCCTGCACACTGTGTCCCCGACAGTTGCCGGATTGTCATAGACAGGCGCTTTCTGATGGAAGAGTCGCTGGAGCGGGTCCGCGAAGAAGTCACCGAATTGCTCGATGCATTGAAAGCGTCGCGGCCTGATTTCCGCTACACGCTGACCGAGATTAATAGCGTGCTACCGTCGATGACTGACCGGGATGCACCGATTGTTCGCACCGTTGCGCAGGCAATCGAAAGCGTGATCGGTAAAGCACCCGAGTATGTCGCCTCGCCGGGGACCTACGACCAAAAGCACATCGACCGAATTGGCAAGCTGAAAAACTGCATCGCTTACGGTCCCGGTATTCTCGAACTCGCGCACAAACCGGATGAATACGTCGGGGTGCAGGATATGATTGACAGCGCGAAGGTCATGGGCATGTCCTTGCAGCACTTACTGCTCCAGCCACAATAAAATAGCTATCTAAAACAGACACATATCGATTTTGGTGCGACAATCTGTCAACCTGCTCTATGTATCGGTTCATGACGCGATAACCGGAGTAAGACCGATGGAAGCGCTGATACCAACGCTGATAATAGTCAATCTCATGCTGGCCACAGCTCTCTTTGTTGCCAAGGTCATGAGGATGGACAGGGACTATACCCGCCAGATACGAGAGCAGCAGGCTTTCAAGGATCACTTCCGCGACGACCGGTAGAACCGGCCCATCGGTTTTAGATCGCAAGGCGGGGTCAGGCAGGCACGTCTATGTTGTCGATCAACCGAACGCCAGCCAGCCATGCCGCCGCTAGCAACCGCGCCGGTTCGGTTGGCTTATCCAGCAGATCAAGCCGCGCACACGAACGCAATTCAAAGTAATCAACCTCGGTAAACCCTGCCGCCAGAATGCGCGCGACCGCGGTATCCTTGATCGCAGAAAAAGAGGCGCCACCTGCCAGTTCGGCGGCAACTTCTTCCATGATGTCGTTCAGGCGGGGCGCCTTGACGCGCGCCCGATCCGACAGCAACAGGTTTCGAGAAGACATCGCCAGCCCGTCTTCCTCTCGGATCGTCGGGCATCCGACCACGTCGACACCCAGATCCAGATCCTTCGACAACCGCCGGACCACCATGAGTTGCTGAAAGTCTTTTTCCCCAAAGTAGGCCCTGTCGGCTGATGTCTGCGTGAAAAGCTTTGTCACAACTGTCGCAACACCGTCAAAGTGGCCGGGACGGTGCGCACCGCAAAGCACGTCCGTCATGCCCGTAACCGATACATTGGTCGAAAAGCCTTCGGGATAGATCTGATCGACTTCGGGCGCGTAGATCGCGTCGATTTCAAATCTTTGCAGCTTGCGCGCATCTTCCGCCTCGCTCCGAGGGTAATTATCCAAATCCGACGCCTGATTGAACTGCTTTGGATTGACGAAAATCGTGACGATCACGCGATCACAACCCGCTTTGGCAGCAGCCACAAGACTGAGATGGCCCTCATGCAAGGCCCCCATGGTAGGAACTACCCCTATGGTCTCGCCCGCCATGTGCCAGCCATGCGTCATCGCGCGCAGATCTTTCAAAGTTCGAATGATCGGCGGTGTCATTTTTTGCTGCCCGTTGCAGGGGCTGCGTCTGCAAATACATGCTCAGGGCCCGGAAAACGACGCGCGCGCACATCTTCGGCATAAGCTGATATGGCGGCATCCCCTTTTTGCCCCAGTTCGGCATACCGTTTCACGAACTTCGCCTTGAAAGCGGTGAACAGCCCCAGCATGTCGTCTACGACGAGGATCTGACCATCGCACCCGGGCGATGCACCAATACCAATCGTCGGAATGTCGATCTCTTCGGTGATCTTGTCCGCCAGAGACGCCGGCACTTTTTCCAACACGACCGAAAAGGCCCCCGCCCCAGCCACGGCGCGGGCATCCTGCATCATCTCGTCGGCTGCCGCACCGCGCCCCTGCACGGTGTAACCGCCCAGTGTATTGATCGACTGCGGTGTCAGGCCAATGTGCGCCATGACAGGTATTCCGCGTTTGACCAGAAAATCGATTGTTGGGGCCATGTGCTGGCCACCTTCCAGCTTGACCGCCCCTGCGCCGGTTTCGCGCATGAGCCGTGCCGCGCTATCAAAGGCTTGCTCCGGGCTCTGTTCATAGCTGCCAAACGGCATATCGATGACCATCATTGCCTGATCAAGACCGCGCGCGACCGCCTGCCCGTGCATGATCATCATCTCCATGGTCACACCCAAGGTCGAAGGCAAACCATGCAAGACCATACCGACACTGTCGCCGACCAGAACAAAGTCGCAATGAGCATCCATCATCTGCGCCATCGGTGTCGTGTAAGCAGTCAGGCTCACCAAAGGGGTCCCGCCTTTGCGGGCCTTGATGTCCACCGGCATAGGCGCTCTCTTTTTGGCCGTCGCACTCATCCGTTTAGTCTCCCGCAGAAATCGATCCTTGATTAACAAGCCGGCGCAGCGAAATCCATCGCAAAGCGCCGGACCGTGACGGAACGGCACGGGGGTTTGAAAGAGAATCAAATTCGAATGACAAAACCGCCGCTGTCGGGAATCCCCAAGGTTTTACCGAGACGATGGTCAGATTGCGCGCGTTTGAACTCTGTATATTACCCAATGCTGCACCTGCGCGGTTTCTCTCGTCAAACCGTCAGGCTTTGGCCCGCTGTGTAATCGAAGCGCTTCAATCATTTGACGAATTCCACTTTTAGCGGGCATTCGTTTCCAAGTAACAGGTCCATACGGCCAAGTAGGGCGCATCGAGAGGTGCCGTCTTTTTATGCAATGTCACACAACTTTTACGTGAATATCGCTGTTAGTTGCCATATTATGAAATTAGACTTTTGAAAAACGTGATATAGAGAGACATCGCCACCGTGTGTCGCGACTTAGCCGGTCGCAATGCCAGCATCAGGGAGAGAGATGTGGAAGAGCTGACGAAACGTGCGTTCGAATTAGAGGCAGCGGCGCAAAACGGATGCGCCAAAACCAGACTTTCGCTGCAACCTCAATTTGAGCTTGTTCTGTCCCGTCTCGCAGCGCGTGGATACGACGTTCCAACGCGCCTGCGTAACCTCAACACAACTCTGAAAGAGGAAGCCATCGAGGATATGTTCGACAATCTGCCTGTCTGACACCTCACATCAGCGCGCGCAGTGCACGCATTTCTGCACCGTCGGGTCCAAATCGAGCCTGCGCGCGCCGATGAATTCGCCACAATCGTCGCACCACCCAAAGTCTTCACCTTGCAGGCGCTCCAAAGCAGCCGCAATTGCCCGCCCGCGGCCCTGCCGCCTGCCTTCTAGTGCTTGTGCCATTGCCTGTCCCTGCAACGCGTCCATGCGCGACAGGCGGCCGACACTTTGCTGATCCAGCACAACTGGTTTGCGGTCGTCCTTGGTGTCACTTCCGGCTTGCATTAACGCGTCAAACTCGTCGATGAGACGCTGCGCGTAACGGGTGCGGCATTCTTCTGGGCTCAGGTCCGTGGTCATACCAAAGCCTAACCACGCACATCGCCTCGATCAACCAGAGCTCACCGCGCGTTTGCCTGCAAAAGATAAGCAACCCGATGCCGGACTTCAGACCGGACCGGGCCGGGCCGTGGGCGATCGCGCAGGGTGCTAAACCAATGCTCGGGCGGGTTCTTACCACGGCGGTTTCCGTCAAACCGCAACCCGCGGAGCACTTGCTCAGCTGTCGCGGGCAGCCGATCTGGAATGTCGTGCCCGTTCAACGTTGCCCAGACACCTGTCCAAAGCCGCCCCACCGACCATGGGTTGTAACCGCCCCCGCCCAGCACCAGCAACCGCGGCGCAACACCCATCAAAGCTTTGGTCACATCCCAATGCGCGTTGTTGCTGAGGTTGAGATGCGCCAGTGGATCCTCCTCCACGCCATCTGCACCGCACAGGAAAACAATGGCCTCCGGTTCAAATGCACTGACCTTGGGCACAATGAGCGTGTCGCGGATAAACGCCATCTCGCTGTCATTCAGTCCGCGCGGCACGGGCAAATTAATCGCCGCGCCGCCTGCGTTGTCTTCAATCAGCCCCGTTCGGGGCCATAGCCGTTCTTCATGCACTGAAATCATCAGACACTCCTGGTCGCCGTGAAACCCCACCGCGACGCCGTCGCAATGATGCGCGTCGATGTCGACATAGGCGATACGGCGCACCCCGTTTCGGCGCAGAGACAGCATCGCAAGCACCGGATCGTTCAGATAGCAAAAACCATTGGCACGGTCAGGCATCCCATGGTGTGTCCCGCCGGGAGGGTTATAGATCACACCACCATCCTTAAGTAATTCTCCTGCCAGCAATGATCCCCCCGCTGCCGTCGCAGGCCGCCTGAAGATTTCGGGAAATACCGGGTTGGTGACGGTCCCCAACCCGTGCCGTGTCGTGTCATCGGCACGGGCCGTTTGTGTCTCCTCGACCCTTTGCAAGGCCGCAACGTACTCCGGGGAATGCCAAACATGCAGCGCTTTGGGTTTCGCGCGCGGAGCGGTGACGAATTGCGCGGCGGGCAGCCAACCCATTGCGCGCGACAGGTCCATGACCGTCGTCACCCGCGGAACGCGCAGCGGATGCCAGCGGCCATAGCTGGAATGGCGGAAAATTTCCGCACCGATCAAAAGAGGTTGGTCCATGGCCCGGGTGAGCCTAGTGCGATCGCGAACCACTGCAACCCGGCCCGACCCCACCAATCTCGTTTACGAAACTGAAACCGGAATATTGCATAACACAACACCACGCTTTCGCAGGGCCGCCGGGGGTGAAAGCCCCCTGTGCCGAAAGGATACCCATATGGCGCGCGACATATGTCTACATGCGCTTAACGCTGCAGAGCACGCCGAGGATGCTCTCGATCTTGCCACCCGCGCCGCAGACTACGCAGTGCTGGAAATCGGCCGCGTGCCCGACAAAGCCTACATCGACGACTTCTTCCGCGCCCATCCTCCGGGGCTGGATTCCGACTGCCTTTTGCATTTCGGCGTCATGGAAGGCCCGGCAATGGTTGGAATGATTTGCATCGCGCGCGGCTACGAGTTTCCCGACGATTGGTGGATCGGGCTTATGCTGATTGATCCGGCCTTTCGCGGCCAGCAAATAGGCCATAAGGTTGTGTCACTGGTCAAAGACCGCGCCCGTCGCGCAGAGGTCAACATGCTAAAGCTCGCGGTTTTGCGCGCCAACCCGCGCGCGCTGCGCTTTTGGAATCGCGAAGGGTTCACGTTTCATCGCGACGCCCCTGCCCTGCCGGGCAGCGACGGTCATGACCGGGTGGTGCTGAAATGCCAACTTTGAGGAGGCAACCCGCGCATGAGACTGAAAGGCAAAAGAGCCATCGTGACAGGCGGCGCATCCGGCTTTGGCGAGGGGATCGTCCGCAAATTCGTTGATGAAGGCGCGCAAGTCCTCATCGCCGATCTGAATATAGAGGCCGCAGATACTCTGGCGCTGGAACTCGGAACTGCCGCGCAGGCAATGAAGGTTGATGTGGCGAACAGCGCTTCTGTTATGCAAATGGCAGCAAAGACAGACGCGCTATGGGGCGGCACCGACATTCTGGTGAATAACGCGGGCGTCACCCACCTGCCCGGTGCGCTGGAGGACATCAGCGAAGAAGATTTCGACCGCGTGCTTGCGGTAAACGTAAAGGCCGTCTACCTGACCGCGCGCGCCTTTGTGCCGCGCATGAAATCTCATGGTTCAGGCGTCATCCTGAACATCGCGTCAACGGCCGGTGTGTCGCCGCGCCCACGGCTCAACTGGTACAACGCCTCAAAGGGTTGGTTGATTACAGCCACCAAGGCCATGGCGGTAGAGCTTGCGCCTGCGGGCATCCGTGTCAACGCGCTCAATCCGGTTGCTGGCGAAACACCGCTGCTCAAGTCTTTCATGGGCGAGGATACTCCAGAGATGCGAGCCAAATTTCTTTCAACTATTCCGATCGGGCGGTTCTCCACGCCCATGGACATGGGAAATGCGGCGTGCTTCCTTTGCTCTGACGAAGCCAGCATGATCACAGGTGCCGCGCTCGAAGTCGATGGGGGACGCTGTATATGAAGACGGTCAATCTGGCGGAAAAGCTGGAACAGTTCACTGGTCACTGGGATCCACACGTCGTAGCCGACTACAACGAAAACGATGTGATGGTCGTCCGGTTTCAGGGCGCGTTCCCATTTCATATGCACGAAGAGACCGATGACTTCTTTCTCGTGCTCAAAGGCGAGATGGTCATGGACCTTGACGGTGAAAGCCACCGCGTCGGCGCGGGCGAACTTTTTGTGGTACCAAGGGGGGTGACGCACCGGCCCCGCGCAGAGCAAGAGTGCCATGTTCTGTTGATCGAACCCAAGGGGGAGCCAAACACAGGCGATCCCGACACCGCAGCGCCCAAACCGCGCATCTGACTGATCCGGACAAAAGGAGAAAGCATCGATGCGCGCGGGGCCTCGCAACCTGATCACCGACGTCAGCGGTCTCGCTGTCGGCAATGCGCAAGACACTGTGCTGAAATCCGGCACAACAGTTGTCACGGCAGATCGACCCTTCACTGCATCAGTGCACGTGATGGGCGGTGCGCCGGGCACGCGGGAAACAGATTTGCTCGCCCCGGACAGAACCGTGACACAGGTGAACGCGCTGGTGCTGTCCGGCGGGTCGGCCTTTGGTCTCGATGCCTGCAGCGGTGTCGCTAACGCCTTGCGCGCGCGCGGGGTCGGGTATGCCGTCGGCGCGGCACGGGTACCCATTGTCCCCGGTGCCATCCTTTTTGATCTCCTGAACGGCGGCGATAAAAACTGGGTGACAAATCCCTACGCTGATCTCGGCCAAAAAGCGCTCGAGGCCGCGGCAACAGACTTTGCCCTTGGCAGTGTCGGCGCAGGAACCGGGGCAACAACAGCAACTCTGAAAGGCGGTCTTGGGTCAGCGTCACTGATCCTCGACAACGGCTTCACCGTCGGCGCATTGGTGGCCGCTAACCCGTTAGGCTGCGTAACAACCCCCGGAGAGCGCCACTTTTACGCCGCACCGTTTGAAATCGACGACGAATTTGGCGGGCTGGGCCCTGACCCGGCTAGCGGGCTGGGTCGTGTCTGGGAAAACCGCAAGATGCAAACCATGGCAGCCAAGGCGAATACAACAATTGCCGTGGTGGCGACCGACGCGGCACTCGACAAGGCACAGTGCCACAGGGTCGCGGTCGCAGCGCATGATGGTATCGCCCGCGCGGTGGTCCCCGCACATACGCCCGCTGATGGCGATCTGGTTTTCGCCGCAGCCACCGGCTCGGCTGCATTGAACGACAGTTTGACCGATGTCAGCCTCATTGGTCACGCCGCCGCGCTTTGTCTCAGCCGGGCAATCGCGCGCGCGGTCTTTGCCGCCACGCCATCAAAGGGTGATGTTCTGCCAAGCTGGAGCAACACCGCGCAATAGCTCTTTCACTTTGCCAGATAAACTCCCGCCGGAGGCGTGAAATCCTATGGAGCGCCGCCTGCAATAGACACAACCTTCGGGTCGCGTCCCAACACACGATAAACAGCCTCGGCAATACCGCTGACGTCCAGCCCGGCATCACGATACATCTCATCCGGAGAGGCCTGATCGATAAATCGGTCTGGCAGGCACAAGGTGCGCAGACGGCACCCTAAATCCAACAGGCCTTCTCCGGCCATCTCTTGCAAGACCATCGCGCCAAAGCCACCCTTGGCCCCCTGCTCGACCGTGATCAGGGCACCATGCGTTTGCGCCAGTCGCGCAATCAGCGCCATATCCAGCGGTTTGGCAAAACGGGCATCGGCAACCGTGACGCTGATCCCCTCGGCCTCAAGCATGGTCGCCACTGCCTCGCAATCGCTCAACACGGTCCCCAGAGACAAAAGAGCCACATCGCCGGTACCTTCTCGGATCACGCGCCCCTTGCCAATGGTCAGGACATCGCCCCGCTCAGGTAATTCAACACCTGTGCCGTTGCCCCGCGGATAGCGAAATGCAATGGGTCCGGTATCATGCGCCGCCGCCGTAGCGACCATATGCACAAGTTCTGCCTCGTCCGCCGCCGCCATAACCACCATGCCCGGCAGAGCGCCCAGATACCCGATGTCAAACGCGCCCGCGTGCGTGGCACCATCCGCACCGACCAGTCCGGCCCGGTCGATGGCAAACCGCACCGGCAGGCCCTGCAACGCCACATCGTGCACAACCTGATCGTAACCGCGCTGCAAAAAGGTCGAGTAAATCGCGCAGAACGGTTTCAGTCCTGCAGCGGCCATTCCGGCGGCAAATGTTACCCCATGCTGCTCTGCAATACCGACATCGAACACGCGGTTCGCAAACCTCTTGGCCATGCGGTCGACCCCGGTACCGGATGGCATTGCGGCGGTGATCGCCACAATGGACGGGTCATCCGCCGCTGCTTGTGTCAGCGCATCACCAAAGACCGCGGTGTAACTCGGCGCATTGGCTTTTGACTTCGCCTGAACGCCTGTACCGACGTCGAACTTGCTGACACCGTGATACTTGTCCGCCGATCCCTCTGCCGGCGCATAGCCCTTGCCCTTGACCGTGCAGCAGTGGATCAGAACCGGTCCGGTGGCCCGCGCCTTGGCCCCCCGCAAAACGGATAGCAACTGGTCCATATCATGCCCGTCGATGGGGCCGATGTAATCAAATCCAAGCTCTTCAAAAAAAGTGCCGCGACTTTCCAACCCGGTCACCAACTCGCGGGCCCGCCGAGCGCCCTCGCGCACAGGTTTGGGGGCAAGCTGCTCCATGCCCTCGGCCATGGCGACAAATCCGCCAAACGGACCCCGGCGGCTAAGATCAGACAGGCTGGACAGATAAGAAGACATGGCGCCCACGGGCGGTGCAATGCTCATCTCGTTGTCATTCAATACGACAAACAGACGTCGCCCCTCATGACCGGCATTGTTCAGCGCTTCATAGGCCATGCCAGCACTGATAGACCCGTCACCGATAACAGCGATGGCATCGCCGGTGGGCTGCCCCATGTCGCGCCCGACGGTAAAGCCAAGAGCAGCAGAGATTGATGTGCTCGAATGCGCCGCGCCAAACGGGTCATAGTCGGATTCGCTCCGCTTGGTAAAACCGCTGATCCCCCCGCCCTGCCGCAGCGAATGCATGCGACTGCGCCGCCCTGTCAGAATCTTGTGCGGATAACACTGGTGCCCTACATCCCAGACCAGCTTGTCCCGCGGCGTGTCAAACACCGCATGGATTGCAACGGATAGTTCCACCACCCCAAGTGATGACCCCAAATGCCCGCCGGTTTCGCTGACCGCGCGCACGACCTCTGAACGCAACTCATCCGCGACGGTCGAAAGTTCGCTGTCCGTCATCCCGCGCAAATCGGCAGGCCCTGCCACACGGTCAAGTGTTGGTGTCTCTGGTGAAGTCATGGCGCACATCTCCTGATTTCTGGCGAAGGTCGAATGCTTGCCACACTCGCGTGACCCGCCGCCGGTAAGTCGAAAAGGGGTCGCATCGGAAGAACCGCTGCGACCCCAGGTTCCTGTAGCCAACAGGAAGGGAACCGGGGTGTTACCCCCGCGCCCGGACCAAGGAAGCCAGTGGTCCGCGCATGGCTAGGGCGGGGCGACTGCAAGGCCGCCCCCACGCCCTATTCGTAGACTGGCGCCTCGGTGGTCGCGAGTTCGGGCCAGTCTGCAATGACATTCATGCCTTGCAGTGGTTGCTGATACCCCTTGTGGCAGGTTTTGCAGGCCGCCTTGGGCGCATCTGCATAGACCGGTCCAAGACGGTGCTCGGGGTAGGTGTCTTCAAGCGGTATCAGGTATTCCTGATTCATCTCGATCACCATTTGGCGGCCGAGCAACGCGGTGCCCCACTGCGGCGTGACCTGCCCGGCGTCGTAGAACGCACGGCTGTTGTGACAGAACACGCAGTTTACGCCGAGACTGTTCGCAAAGTAGTTCATCAGCGAGTACGTCTTCTCGGCGTCCTGAATGGAGTAGTATTCCCCGTCAGAAGGCGATCCTGCCACACGGCTTTCCAGATCGTGAACATTCACACCGTCATAGTCGGTCAGATAGTCCTCCAGAGCATTGGACGGCAGAGACGTTGACTGGCTGAGCGCCGTGGCTTTGTTCTGCACTGCAGACCAGCCGGCCATATTCTCGTTCACCGGCGTGATATTGAACCAGATCTCGCTAGGCACGTTTTCACCACGGTGGCAAGTGTAGCAGTTTACACCCACTTCCTGATTGGCATTGACGTGCCCGTCCCAGTTCTCATTAATGTTTTGCGTCATCTCGATCATCCGGCGCGAAACAACCTTGGTGTAAAGATCGTCGTTGCCGTATTCCTCGATGTCGACATCCCCGTGGCAATAGACACAACCCTCTTCAGGCGCCACCCACTGCGTGATGGCGGTCATCACGCGGTTGAAGTTGTCTTCAGTAAGGTCACCCAGAACTTGGACGTTCTGGTAGATGTCTTTGGCAAGATCCTCGCCACCTTCAGGCACGTAGGGCTCTTCGGTGTAGTAGTTGTCGATCGTGGGGTCCGGTGCCAACCTTGCAAAGTTGTACTCCGGTACCGACATGCCCGTGCCGCGCGGCCCGGTCTGCAGGCTTGCGGTCTGCGCGGGGTTTCCCCACGTCACCAGCAAGACCGCCACGAATATCGCGCCACCAAGCGCCCCGATCAGGATCGCCGGACCAAAGATGTTGGTCGGGTTTTCCTTGTTCCAGTCGTCAAACCACTTGGGCAGCATGATCAGTTCTCCTTCCCGATAAAGGCTTCGTAAGTGCCGTAGTCTTCGTAGCCATACGAGCCGTCATACATGGGTGCGAAATTGTGCTCTTGCGCCCAGATGAACCAGTTATCGACAACAGTTCCGGTCAGCAGGATACCAATCCCGCCAGTAATCGGGGTCAGTACCGCAAACCACCATGCCCAGCGGTGGATACCTTCCATCGTAGCGTTGAAACCCATGGTCCAGCGCCAGAACAGGGCTGCCCGTTCGGTTGCAGTACCGCGGTCATAGATCTGCTCCAACTCGCGATCACCGCCATAGCGGGTGACCGCCAGAATGGTGCCGCCATGCATACAGAACAGCAGGACAGAACCGTAAAGGAACACGATCGAAAGACAGTGGAACGGGTTATAGTAAAGGTTGCCGTAGCGGATCGAGAACGCCGTCGTCCAGTCAAGGTGCGGGAAGATCCCGTATGGCACCGCTTCGCTCCACGATCCCATCAGGATCGGACGGAACAGACCCAGCACGAGGAACAGCCACACCGCAGCGGCAAAGCCCCAGAAGATGTGTTTGCCCATCTTGTGCTGTTCCGCCAGAAGGTATGCTCTGAGCAGCCATGTCATCACCGAGATCAGCAAGAAGAAACTCGCGATGATGTACCAGCCGCCATCATTGAGCGGTGGCATCGTCAACCCGTACTCGGGCGACGGTGGCTCCAGCGCCAGCCAGAATAGCTGTCTGAGGAATTGCGGGATCGACCAGCCAACCTGAGCCAGCATGTTGAAACCCACAATAAACAGCCAGATCAGACCCGTTGCAAAAGCTACGGACGAAGTCCATCCCCAGTAGTAGGGGCCGATCTGCCCGTTGCCGAACAACCCTGCCAGCGTGTTGAAGAACGGTTTTCCGACACGCTCTTCCATCATGTTGTTGCCGGCGTCGTCCATACCCATCTCGGGCTTTCCCTGGACCTGAACCTGCGTAAAGATGTTTTGATATTCAGGATACATCACGATCACATACCTCCCGCGGCAATGGGTTCGCCCCAGATCGGCATATCAAGCCACCAGTTCCACCATTCGGGCCAGCCTGCTGTCCAGACGGGGCCGGAAATGATGATGCACACCGCCGACCAAAGACCTGCGTTGATTGCCAAAAGGTATCCAAGCCGGTGGATGCCCAATGTACCGACCGAATAGCCGATGAAATCACGAAAGAACGTGTCCTCGTGGTCCGGTGTCTTGGCCTCTTCGCCCTTTTCAGGGTTACAGGCAGACAGGATCAGACCACCGTGCAGCGCAAGCGCGAGCGTGGTCGTAAAGAACAACGTAACCGCCAGCATGTGCGCCGGGTTATAGTGGAAGTGCAAATAGGCGTAGCCCGTGTTGCTGACCCAGTCGAGGTGGCTGAATATGCCATAGGGAAAGCCGTGCCCCCACGCGCCCATCAGCAGAGGGCGGAAAATGACCAGCGTCATGTAGGCAGTTACCGCCGCCATAAATCCGAAAGGCACGTGGTACCCCATGCCGAGCTTCCGGCAGATCTCTACTTCCCGCAAGGCCCAGCTCAGAAACGCGCCCGTGGCGCAAATCGTGATGATCTGCCACAACCCGCCTTCAAGCAGCGGCGCCATTCCCAGACCATAACTGAGGTCCGGCGGGGCGATGTTGATCAGCCACGGGTTAAATGTGCCTTGCTGGGATGCGCCCCAGAAAATCAGAATGGTGCCGAGCAAGGCAAAAAAGGCAGTCGTGACCCCGAAGAAGCCCACGTAAAACGGCCCCACCCAGAAGTCGAACAGATCGCCCCCGATCAGCGTCCCTCCGCGGACGCGATATTTTCTTTCGAAGCTGAGCAAAGCCATCTTCTTTTCTCCGCGTTTGTGCGGCGCGCCTGATTGGGACCCAGCTGCCACCCCGTTGCGTCATCAAGCAAGTCGGGGCTACAGGCATCCAAGGCGGAGGCCGTCGAATTATTTCATTGCGTATTCGCCGCGGGCGGGGGCGCACACTTAAGACCGCCCGCAGCAGTATTTCTGGCGACAGTCGCCCAGTCGCGCGCGTTCCCGCGCGCCACCGGATTACTGACCGCCGTTGGCGGCTGCCAACTCGAACCAGTTCAGTCCGCTGCTCAGAACCACCAGGTGGATCATCGCTGCAAGAAGGAACAGGAATACACCCTGAGCCACGAAAACGCGGCGTGGGTCGAAGATGAGCCAGATCTTGTAGAACTTTGACATATCCATTCCCTACTCCTTATGCGAACCAAGGGCGCCAGATGTACGTCGCGAGGTGTGCGACGATTGCAACTGCCGAAAACAGCCAAAGGCCGCTCATGTAGACAGAGTGCAATTCCTGCGCCTGTTCGTCTGTGAGACCTGTAAAGGACAGGTCGGTATTATCAGCCATACTTATTCCTCCGGAACGTGAAGCTGACGCCGCGCACCCCGCGGCCGGGTCCTTCCAGGGTCTCCCCTTTCCGGGCTCTGGTGCCTGTTGCCAGGAAACCAGTCTCGCAACTCGACAGGCGCACATAGTCGAGTATTTGGGTTACACACCGCAGCCGCCGAGGCTGTCATGTGCAAAAAGTTGATCACAGGCCGGCCGAAAAGATCATCGGTGTGATGATCCGGGCTTGGGTCCATGCGCGGGCCATCGGGCCTTTGTCGGTGAAACTACGGCTCCGGATGGCCTGCATCGCCCAAGTGAGCGTGGCCAGTGGCAGCGTGGCCACAAAAATGATCGCAAAGTAGACAGAGAACTCGATATTGGTTTTTCGCCGTACCGGTTCGCGTGGTGCCGGGGCTGTCCCGGTTTCCATCATGTCAGACGTCATATCGCTCATTGCAGATCCTCCAGATCAATACCGGCCGCTGCCGGATCAAGGCCGCGCACGGTGTCCAGCACCACACGCGCGTCGCCCGCGGCAAGTGCCGCCTTTTCCGCCGCATCCCGCAGGGATTTGGCAGCCGAAATTCGCGTAAGAATGGGATGGGTCTCGACAATCTTGTCGAGCAGCGCCTGCGCGTCTGCATCCCAAGGGAAATCCCGCCGCAGCGGTGTCAAGGTCGCGTCCGCGGCATCCATCTCCGTTCCCAGAGGCAGAATGTGGAACAGCGCATCGAACAACCCGTTGCAGATTTCCTGAATAAGATAGGTGGCCCCGGCATAGCCCATGAACGGCGTGCCTGTGTGCCGCCGGATCGCCGCACCGGGAAAACTCGCCGGAATAAACGCCGGTTGCGGACCGTGCCCACCCTTCATCTCGGCCATGTACATTTTTTCGTTGATGGACCCGAAAACAACGAGAGGCCGCTTTTGCGACATCATCGCGCGCACTTCCTCGTTATTGGTCTTTTGCCCCGCCACGCGCGCCACGGCAAAGGCGCATGGCAGGCCCATGTCGTCCTCGAGAAACAGTCGGATGCCCCGGGCATAGGTCTCATTTGCCACGATCGCGAAACTCGCCGTGGCAAAGAAATCCTGCGTGACCGACCGCCACAAATCCCAGACCGGCTTGATGGTGGAATGCTTCTCACGGGTGATAAAAGGTTCGGGGTCGAGGCCCACGAGGTTCCCCAGTGCGCGCAGGAACTTCGTAGTACTCTCGACCCCTATCGGGGCTTGCAGATACGGCTTGGCAAGAAGCTCGCACAACCCGCGCCCGAACTCGCGGTACATGCAGATGTTTACATCCGCATTTACCAGATCTCTCATTTCGGCCACATGCGCGCCCAAAGGCAGCACCATGTTAACCTCGCAACCGATCCCTTCGACCAGCCGCCGGATCTCGGCCAGATCGGATGGCATGTTGAACGTGCCATACATCGGACCAAGGATATTCACGCGAGGCCGCGCACCTGCCTCGCGTTTCTTTTCGGGCGGCATGCGCCCTTTGGTCATCCCGAACTCTGTAAAGAGCCAGGTCATCGCCCGATCCGCGGCTTCCCATTGATCCTCGTCAATGGTGCGCGGCAGAAAGCGCTGAATATTCGTGCCCTGTGGCGTTACACCACCGCCGATCATCTCTGCGATCGACCCGGTAACCACCACGGCGGGCAATGCGGGGTCCAGCGTATCCCAGGCCCGCTTCATGCTGTCCTCGGTGCCCGCGCCCATCTCGCCCTCGCCCAGACCCGTAACCACGATCGGCAACTCGTGCGGCGGCAACGCATCGGTATAGTGCAAAACACTTGTCACTGGCAGGTTCTCGCAGCCCACAGGGCCGTCAATCACCACCTGCAGGCCCTTCGCGGCACAAAACGCGTAAACCGCGCCCCAGTAACCGCCAGCGCGATCATGATCTGTCACCAACATAAACACGCTCCCTTGTCATCTTGCCCGAAAAACTCCGGGTGAGCGCGCAGCGCGAGGGCAGAGCCCTTATCGCGATATGCCAAGCACACCGCCACTAGATCATGCGTGCGGCATCCGCCGCCCTTTTCTGTTTATCGAGCTTTTTCTGATGCTGCGCGCGGAAATCCGGGCGCAGGTTCGGTTCGCCCTCCCAGACACCAGCCGTGTCCGCGTGGCCCACGCCTTCAAAAAACGCTTTCATCCGGTCCATCCGGCCCTTGTTGGCAATCGCCGCATTGATCACCGTTGCCAGCGACCCGGCCCCGGCAACCCCCATCAACGGGCGCGCCGAAATCAGGTTGGTAAAGTAAAGCCCGGGAATACCCAGCTCCTTGGCCTTTTGCACAACGGGCGTCGTGCCAATGGCAAGATCAGGTTTCAACGCCTCCATTGCCGCGCAGTCGTCTTCCAGTGACGCACGGAAAGTCACCTTCACGCCGCGCGCAGCAAGCCACTCCGCATCCGCCGCCGACCATGGCGATTTTGCACAGGCCGTGCCCACATAAGGCACGTCCGCACCGCTTTCGATCAGCAGTCGGGCGACCAGCAGTTCGGACCCTTCATACCCTGAAAGCGTGATACGTCCCTTGATCGGTGTCGCAGCCAGCGCACCCTTGATCGCGGGCAAAGCCGCATTCTGCGCATCCGCGATTTGTGCAGGGCTGACCCCGTGCGCCTCGCCGATTGCCTGCAACCACGCAGCCGTTCCGTCTACACCCACCGGTGCTGATCCGACAACCGGTCGTCCGGCCGCCTGAAACTCGCGAATGGTATCCGTGTAAAACGGGTGAATGGCCGCCACGACCGAACTGTCAAGCGCGGCGTATAGCTCGCGCCACTCACGGCACGGCAACACAGGCCCGGCGGCCATGCCCATCGGGGCCAGCATCTGTCCGATCATCATCGGATCCGCCGGGAACATCTCTCCCAATAGCGCGACGGTAGGCCGGCTGGACTTGCCGCCAACCGGTGCCGCGACCGGCCCCGCCTCGACCTCGGCCCGCGCATAACTGAGCATCGCTCCGGCAAGCACATCCTTGGCCTCGGCATGGGTCGGCACCCCAAAGCCCGGAACATCGATCCCGACAATGCGCACGCCGTTGATCTCTTTCGGCAACAGACGCAATGGCACACCACTTGCCGTGGGCACGCACAGGTTGGTCACCACGATGGCATCGAACCGGTCAGGATCCGCCAACTCGTGTACGCTTTCTCGGATGTCCTCAAAAAGCTTGCCGGTTACCAGCGTTTCAGAATTGAACGGCACGTAGCCCACAGACCGACGCGCACCGTAGAAATGACTGACAAAGGTCAGCCCGTAGACGCAGCAGGCCGATCCGGACAGCACCGTGGCGACGCGCTTCATCCGCAACCCGACACGCAAAGACCCGAATGCCGGGCACATGGACTGCGGCTTGTCGTGCGGCCCCATTGGATAATCCGCGCGGTATTTGTCCAGTATCTCGGACTGCCCCGCCGCCCGTGCTGCGGTCTCCATATCCGTCCCGGAATGGCACCCCATCCCGTCAACCGGAGCGTCCGCCACACGCGTCACGTCTCCGTTCGGATGGCCTTTGATCACCTCTACCTGCGATGCGTCGTCGTATGTGACCTCAGACTTCATGCAGAATTCTCCGGCGTGCGTTCAGTCAGATCACGAATGTCGCGCAGCAACTGCCGGGCCTGCTCCACGGCCTCTTCGCTCTGTTCGACGATCTGCACAGATTGCTTGCCCAGCCCCCGACTGCGCTCGACGGCCAACCAGCTTTTACGAAAGCGATCAAGCATCGTCATAAACCACTTCAAGCGACGGTTTGGGCGCGGCGTTCTTTCCGCGCATATCGGTATCCGTGGCAGGCTCCAGCACGACATCACCGCCGGTCTCCGACGCATCAAAAAGACCCAAAAGCCCATCCTGGTCCAAAGGTGACGGGCGCATCGGCGGCGCCTCAGCAACGTTGTCACCCAGCTCGGCAAACAGATCACCCCACTGCGACTTCGCAGTGCCTACAATCTGGTAATTGGCAGATTTTTTACGCAGGTCGTCATCCTGCGGAATAGCGGCGAGAATGGGGATGTCGACCGCTTCGGCAAAAGCCGCGGCCTCGCCGGTGCCGTCATCCTTGTTAATGACCAACCCCGCGACACCGACATTGCCGCCGAGCTTGCGGAAGTACTCCACCGCCGAGCAGACATTGTTGGCGACATAAAGTGACTGCAGATCGTTCGACGCGACAAGGATCACTTTTTGCGCCATGTCGCGCGCAATCGGCAGCCCAAAGCCGCCGCAGACCACATCACCGAGGAAATCGAGCAGCACATAGTCAAAGTCCCAGTCGTGGAAACCAAGCTTTTCGAGCAACTCAAATCCATGGATGATGCCACGTCCGCCACAGCCGCGGCCCACTTCGGGACCACCAAGCTCCATGGCAAAGACGCCGCCGCGTTTAAAGCAGACATCCCCGATCTTGACCTCCTCGCCCGCCAGCTTCTTGCGGGTCGAGGTCTCGATGATTGTGGGGCACGCCTTGCCGCCGAACAGCAGCGATGTGGTGTCCGACTTCGGATCACAGCCAATCAGCAGTACACGCTTGCCCTGCTCTGCCATCATGTGGCTGAGGTTGGCGAGGGTGAAAGATTTGCCGATCCCGCCCTTGCCATAGATCGCAATGATCTGCGTCTTGGAGGTTGGCGCGCTCTGCGGCACCTCAAGCGACGGCTCTTGCGCCGCCTCATCCTTCAGGCGTTTGTCAAAGTCTTTCAGATTAGGGACTTCATCTTTCACGCGGCGTCCTTCCAGTTCAAAATCATTTTCAGGCAGTCAGGGTCAGTAAACGCCTGAGCGTAGGCGGCACGTGCATCCCGGTGACCTGCTTCGTGAGTGATCAGTCCTTGAAGGCTCAGCAGCCCACCCTCGACCAGCGCGCGGGTCGCGGCGAGATCGTCATGGGTCCACTCGGCAGCCACGCGAAAGCGGGCTTCCTTCATAAAGGCCGGCGGGAAGGCAAAACTGATTTCTGTAGAATAAAACCCGGCGAGAACGATCTCGCCGCCCTTGGCCAGACGCCCCACCAGATCGTTGAGCACATCGACCGAACCGGAGGCATCGTATACCGACCGGTAGTTGCGGCGCTGATCATCCTCTGGGGCGATCACGTCATAGCCGGTGGCGCCACTACGCCGGCTGGGGTCGACTTCCCAGACCACAGGCGCTGGTGCACCTGCTGCAATCGTCAACCGCGCCAACAAGCGACCAAGGACGCCATGGCCGACAATGAGATCAGGCACGGATTTGTTCAGGCCCGCCATCGCATGCCGCGCAGTTGCTGCCAGCGCCAGCAGTGCGCCGCTTGCACCATGGCCCGCGTCGATTCGGGTCACCCGATCTGCGGCAGTCACCACACGTGCAGCCGCGCCGCCAAAAAGTCCGAACGCACCATCGTAACAATTTGCGCCCGGTACAAAGACACGCTCGCCCACCTTGAACCCGGTTGCAGGCGCCGCCTCGACGATCTCGCCGACAGCTTCATAGCCGGGGACCAACGGATACCCCATGCCCGGAAAGGGGGGCATCTGCCCACTCCAAAAGAGTTTTTCTGTACCCGTGGAGATACCGGAGTGATCGATGTCCACCACCAGATCACCCTCCCCCGGCGCGTTCAGCGTCAGGGTGTCAACGTCCAGATCCTTGGGACCTTTCAGGAGAACAGCAGCGGTTTGCAAGATCTTGCTCCTCGGGTTGATGCGTCCTGTCTTGGTTCATGTCAAAGACTCAGGACACATCTCTATGTCTAATGTCAGTTTAATCTGACAACTTTTTGTGTCAACCTTAATTGACACCTGCGGCGGAGTCTCAGGGCTTGCGCGCTGTCAAACTGCGCGTCACGAACGACCGCTGCGGACGCCGGCTGCGGATGTCGGTAAACCCGGCGTCGGCGCATAACGCTTCGATCTCGGCAGCCGAGCGCGCGCGCCCGGTTTGCATCGCCAACGTATAGAAAGCGAAATAGACATCCCCTGCCCGGTCCGGTACCGCGCCGCCGCCCATTGGCTCGGAAATGATCAGCCGTCCGCCAGAGGGCAGAGCGGCATAGACCGACGCCAGCAGTGCTGCGACCGTCTCATCGCTGTGATCGTAGAGAACGCGGATCAGTGAAATCGCGTCAGCGCCCTGCGGCAGGGCACCGTCCCGAAACGAACCCGCACTCAGCGTGACCCGACCGCCCATGCCGGCGGCAGCAAAACGCGCAGTCGCCCCCGGGGTGACTTGTGGCAGGTCAAACAGAACCATCTCCATGTCCGGGTAGGCGTTGCCGACGGCCTCGAGAAATGCACCAGTACCGCCCCCCACATCCATCAGGCGCTGCACGCCTTTCAGTGACACCGCGCGCAACGTGTCTTCGGCCACAAGCCGCTGGCTTTGCGCCATCAGATCGGAATAGGTCGCCGCGACGTCAGGATCGATATCGCCGCGTGCTCCAAAAACATAAGGCCAGAATTCCGACAGCTCGGTGCGCTCTGGCCCGCGGAGCAATCTCACCGGATCAGCCAGATCAGCATAAAAGGCTTTGTGGTGCCGGATCACCGCCTCAAGCCCGGGCACACCCATCAGCGCCGCACCCTTGCGCGCCAGTGCAAAATCACCACGGCGGCGGCGGCGGATCAGGCCGAGGGCCGCCGCACCCTGAAGAAGGACAAGCATCTTTTCGGGCGCTATGCCGGTGGCACGGCCAAGGCTCTGCGCATCCTGCGCCCCGCCGCGCAAGCGCCGCAAGAGATCAAGCTCGACTACCGCCATCAATACCTGGCTCTGGACGAATCCCTGCACCACATCAAAAAGGGCCGCGCCATCGCGCCGCGCCTGCCCACGGGTGAGCGGGAAACGGCTCGCCCAGCTTTGAAAGCCCGGTCGGGCCACAAGGCGGTTCATCCAGCCCCCGCGCCATGCGGGCGCAGGACCGCTGGTCACATCTGACATTATTCAGCCGCCGTGACGTTGGGCGCAACCGGCGTCAGGCGCTCGGCATAGGCGCGCACCATCTCGGCCAGTTGTGCCTCGCCCGGGCAAGAGGGGATCGACGCGATTGCGCCGCCCAGAATATCCTTGAGCCTCAGGATCGCACCCTGCACGCCCAATTCGTTCACCGCGTTGGGCCGGCCGTGCAGGTCATCCTGCCCTCCGGGCTTGCCCAATGTGTCAGCGTCATAAAGCGCGTCGCGCAGATCGTCAGCGACCTGAAAGGCCTCACCGATGCGCGCGCCCAACTCGAACCATGGCTCGGCGTCCTGCCCCGCCGCGATCGCGCCCATCTGGGTGGCCGCAATGAACAGCGCACCAGTTTTGGCCTGATGGTATGCGGAAAGGTCAATTTCCGGCTCGCTCTCCCAACCCTGACCGGCACAGATACCGCCGGGCATACCGGTGCGCTGCGCCAGCGTCATGATCAGTTGCGCCACGCGCTCGGGTGCAGCGCACGACTGCCGCGCAAGAATTTCAAAGGCCAGCACAATGAGGCTGTCACCTGCCAGAACCGCCAAAGGCTCCGAATAGGCACGGTGAACAGACGGCTTGCCGCGCCGGATGTCGGCATCATCAAAGCAGGGCAGATCGTCGTGTACTAGGCTGGCACAGTGGATCAGTTCCAGCGCAGAGGCCGCAGCGTCTGAAAGCGCAGGACGGTCATCGCCACAGGCCAGTGCCACAGACATGCATATGGTTGGCCGGATCCGCGCGCCGCCCGGCGTTGTCGCATAAGACAGGGCATCTGCCAGTTTGGGAGGCACAGCGCCGCGCCCCTGCCCCACTGCAATCGCCTGTGAAACGGCTGCTTCGATTCGCGTACTCAAGCCCATGCAGTGATCCTTTTCGCCCAATATGTCCATTTTTCAGGACATCAATGTGTAAACTATACTGGACACTAACCACGCATGAGTCAATAATTGCATATGCATGTTTCGACGGCTCCCATCGTTCCGGACCGCGCCCGCGCAATCGTTATCGGCGCGGGCATCGCAGGGCTGAGCACAAGCCTCAGGCTCGCGTGTGCCGGAATGCAGGTGTCATTACTGGAGCGTCACGCCCACGCAGGCGGCAAGATCCGCACGGTGCCAAGTGATGCAGGGCCGGTCGATGCAGGCCCTACCGTGCTGACCATGCGCCATGTGTTTGACGATCTCTTCGCCGCCGCCGGCACAACCCTCGAAGACCATGTCACACTAATTCCGCAGGACATCCTCGCCCGCCATTTCTGGCCCGATGGCAGCAGCCTCGACCTTTATGCCGACATGCGTCGCTCCCTTCGCGCCATTGCTGGTTTTGCCGGGCCGAAGGCCGCTCAGGAATTTGCCAGCTTCAACGCCCGCACGCGCAACCTGTTTTCCGCTTTTGACAAACCGATGATGCAGGCCGCCAAACCGCGCCTTGCCGAATTGGTGATGCACGTGCTGCGCCAGCCCCGCCTGATCCCTGCGATGGACCCGACCCGCAGCCTCAGCCAAAGCCTCGCACGCCAGTTCAGCGACCCGCGTCTGGCACAACTCTTTGGCCGGTACGCCACCTACGTGGGTGGCAACCCGCAGTTCAGCCCGGCCCTGCTATCGCTGATCTGGCGCGCCGAAGCCTCGGGCGTCTGGGTCGTACAGGGCGGTATGCACAGGCTGGCAACGGCCGTCGCTGATCTGGCACAGCAAAAGGGCGTGGCACTTCACACCGACTGCCACGTCGAGGAAATTCTGTCGCGGCACGGTCACGCCTCGGGCGTACGCACCACCGCAGGCGACATTATCGAGGCCGACGCCATTGTTTACGCGGGCGACCCGCGCGCACTTGCAACGGGCGACCTCGGACCAGACCTCAGCGAGGTGGCGGCGCAAACCCGCAGCCTGCCACGGTCTCTCTCGGCACGGGTCTACAGCTTTGCTGCCGAGGTTTCGGGGCCGGAACTGTGCCATCACAACGTTTTCTTTGCCGCCGACCCGGCCGGCGAATTCACCGACCTCGCAGAGGGCCGCATCCCACGCGACCCGACCTTGTATCTCTGCGCCGAAGATCGCGGCCAGACCTCTTCTTCGCCACGCGTGGAACGTTTCGAGATTATCGCAAACGCGCCCGCCGACGACACAGACATCCCCCCGCAGGAGCTTTCTCAATGGCATCATCAGATCATGCAGAGGATGGCGGATTCGGGCGTGACCTTCACGCCGACACCGCAACTTCAGAACCTCACCACACCACAACAGTTCGCACGCCTGTTTCCGCAAAGTCTGGGCGCGCTTTACGGCCAGACACCGCACGGCATGACCGCCGCATTGAAACGCCCGACGGCCCGCACACAGATACCGGGCCTGTACCTCGCCGGCGGCGGAACGCATCCGGGAGCGGGGGTCCCGATGGCGACGCTCTCCGCCCGGCACGCGGCAGAGGCGATCTTGCACGACCTAACTTCAACATCGATGTCTCGCCCGATGGCTACGCATGGTGGTACGTCGACGGGCTAAGCGACTGCGGCACACGCGCGGTCTCCGTGATCGGGTTTATCGGGTCGGTGTTCTCGCCGTGGTACCGCTGGTCCGGTCGTCGGTGCCCGCAGGACAACGTCTGCATCAATGTCGCCACCTACGGGCCGGGAGGGCGGTTTACCATGACCGACCGGGGCCAGGCCGCCTTGCGCCAGACCGCCGCGCGGCTTCAGGTCGGCCCCTCGATGATGCGCTGGACCGACGGCGCACTGGTCATCGACTTCGACGAAATCTCCAGCCCGCCTCTCGTCAGCAGGATGCAGGGTCAAATCCGGCTCGTACCCGAAGCGCTGACAGAGGTCGAGCTGCCCCTCACCCCGGACGGCGCACACATCTGGCGCCCCTTCGCCCCGGTGGCGCGGATCGAGGTCGACATCGACCGGCCCGGTTGGAAGTGGCAAGGCGACGGCTACTTTGATGCCAATTTCGGCACGCGCGCGCTCGAAGAAGACTTCAGCTACTGGACGTGGGGCCGTTACCCCACCGCGGCCGGCGCCACATGCTTTTATGATGCGACCCGTCGGGACGGATCGGAACTGGCTGCAGGCTTCCGCTTCGGCTCGGACGGATCGGCTCAAACCATCAGCCTGCCACCCAAAGCGCCCCTGCGCCGCAGCCTCTGGGCCGTCAAACGCGAAACACGCGCAGATCCCGGTGCCACCGCGCGCCAAAGCCTCGCAATGCTCGATGCGCCCTTCTACACGCGGTCCGCCGTAACAACGCAACTGGATGGCGAGGTCACCACAGGCGTACACGAGGCGCTTGATTTGCGCCGCTTCAGGTCGCCGTTGCTCAAGCCGATGCTTGCAGTACGGGTCCCGCGCCGCCGCAACTGGAACTGGACCTGAGCCGCAAAGCCGCGCGGCCCGGCTCTATTCGAAATATTCAGAATGCGCGCGATGGATGGCATCGACTGTGTCATCAAGCCGTCCGAGGTGTTGCCGGACGACATCCGCCGCGCGGTTCGCGTCGCCCTCCCCGATTGCCGCCGCAAGCGTCTCGTGATCTGCCAAGAGCGTCTCTGCCTCGCTTGCGCGGCCCAGACTGAGCACACACAACCGGTCGACCTTGCGCTTGCACTGCTGAATCGTTTCAAACACCATCTTGTGACCGGCCAAAGTGCAGATCAACTTGTGAAACTCGTAATCCAGCCGGTGAAACTCTTCGGTGTCATGATCCGCAATCGCCTCTCTCTGGGCCGCGATGTTCACCGCAAGCTGCGCACCATCCGAACGCTTCCATGACGCACAGGCACTGCGCACCACCTCGATCTCTACCGCCAACCGGACAAACCGCGCATGGGCAATCCGCTCCATCGAAAAACCGCGCACCTTGGTCGCCTTCTGCGGACGAATCAGCAGCAGGTCCTGCGCCTCCAGCTTGTTGAAGGCGTCGCGCACCGGCTGGCGTGATACGCCAAACCGCTTTGCGATCTCTGCTTCTGACAACTTCGTCCCCGGCAGCATCTGCAACGACACAATGGCATTGAACAGCTCTTCAAATACCAGATCGGTGGTCGTGCGCCGTTCAAGGGTTTCCGCAATGTTTTGCATGGCTTGCCTTTATCTCGTCTTCTCTAGCAGCAGGCGTCCGCTCGAACCTGCATGAACGCCGGGTGAGTTTCTATCCTGCCGCGCGCTTTCTGCCAATGGCCAGCAGCGGTGCGAGGGATTGTCAGCTCCAGTCCCAAAAATAACCGTTGACATAACTGGTATACTAGTTGTCTAGTCTGCAATATCAACAAAAAATGCGCACACCGGCAATACGGGATGCACGGGGGAATACAGAAATCCATGACCGATACCGCTGGACACTCAGACAAACCGCTTTCTGGCAGGGTCGCTATCGTAACAGGCGGCGGACGCGACATCGGGCGTGCTTGCGTGATGCGCCTTGCCAAAGCCGGCGCCGCGGTGGCCATCAACTATCACAGCTCGTCCGAGGGCGCGGAAACGGCGGTTGCTGAAATCACGGCAGCAGGCGGGCGGGCGATTGCCGTACAGGGCGACATGACATCAGCCGCAGACGTCGGCGCGCTTGTCGCCAAGACCACGCAGGCCTTTGGCTCTACCATCGACATCCTCGTGCATGTCACGGGCGGTCTGGTCGCCCGCAAAACCATCGCAGAAATGGACATCGCCCACTGGGATCATGTGATGGCGTTGAACACAACGTCCTTTGTCCACGCCATCAAGAGCGCGCTCCCGCACATGACGCGGGGCGGCGCCATCGTCGGAATCGCCAGTCAGGCCGGACGTGACGGCGGCGGCCCCGGGGCTGTCGCCTATGCCGCCTCAAAGGGTGCCGTCATGACCATGACCCGCGGGCTGGCAAAAGAACTCGGCCCCGATATTCGCGTCAACTCGGTCTGCCCCGGCATGATCGATACCGACTTCCATAACGTCTTCACCAAGAACGAAGTGCGCAGCAACGTGGCACAGGCCACGCCGCTCAAACGCGAAGGCACATCCGAAGACGTGGCAAATCTCGTCGCCTATCTGGCGTCAGACGAGGCCGCTTTCATTACGGGCGCAAACATCGACATCAACGGAGGACTGATTTTCTCGTAAGCGATGTCGCCACCAAAACCGGACATTGTCCATCATTTCAGGGAGGAAGAAATGAACATAACTCTACAAAAATCGCTCATCGCCGCAGCGGTCGCTACGACCATGCTGGCAAGCACGGCCACCGCCGAAAACTGGCGCGGCTGGAACATCCACGCCGACGGATACCCCAACACTGTCGCCATGGATAAATTCGCCGAACTGATCGAAGCAAAGACAGGTGGCGAAGTCACGCTACAGATGTTCCACGGCGGGACACTGGGCAGCCAGCCTGACGCCGTTGAACAGGTGCGCGCAGGCGCGCTTGAAATCGGTAACTTCAACCTCGGTCCGATTGGCCCGATTGTCGCCGAAGCCAACGTGGTCTCCCTGCCGTTTATCTTCAAAGATGTGCCGCACATGTTCCGCGTCCTCGACAGCGATGGCGGTGCCGCGATTGCCGAGGGTATGGCCGCCAAAGGCCTGACACCGCTGGCGTGGTACGATGCCGGCGCCCGGTCCTTCTACAATGGCGAAAAGGCAATCAATACGCCTGCGGATGTTGAAGGTATGAAAGTCCGCGTGATGAACAACGACCTGTTCACCGGTATGATCGCTGAACTGGGCGGAAACCCGTCACCCATGGCCTTTGCCGAAGTCTACCAGGCGCTCAAGACCGGCGTGGTAGACGGTGCTGAAAACAACTGGCCTTCTTACGAATCCACGGGCCACTTCGAGGTCGCGGGCTACTACTCGTTGTCGCAACACCTGATCATTCCTGAATGTATCTGCGTCAACACCGAAGCCTTCAATGCGCTGTCGCCTGAAATGCAGGCCGCCGTCACCGAGGCCGCGCAGGAATCGGCAGCCCTGCAAAGAGAGCTTTGGGCCGCCCGCGAAGCCGCAAGCCGCGATGCGGTCGAAAAGGCCGGCGTCGTAGTGAACGAGGTCGCCGACAAGGCACCGTTCCAGGCCGCAATGGGCCCCGTCTACGAGGCATACTTCGAGACGAACCCAAGCCTGCGTCCACTGGTGGAAATGATCCAGGCGACAGACTGACCCAAAGCTGGTCTAAACGACTGTGAGTGTCCGGTTTCGGGACGACCGAAGCCGGACATTTTCGCACAGGAGACGCCCATGAAGGACCCCGACCGCCGCCCCTCGCCCGCGATAAAACGCATGTCCTCCCTGCTTGACGGCATTGCACGCATCTGCCGCCTGCTCACCGGCGTGGCACTCGTGGTACTGACCGTGATCTTTGGCTGGCTTGTCTTCGGCCGCTATGTGCTCAACGCCACGCCGACATGGGTTGAACAGGCCGCGCTGCTGCTGGTGATGCTGATCGCCTTTCTCGGGGCGGCGGTCGGTGTACACGACAACACGCACCTGTCGGTTTCGATCCTGCGCACAGCGGTGCCACCCCGCATCCGGCGCGTGTTCGTTGTGCTTTCGGATGTGATCATGGCGGGGTTTGGCGCGCTCATGCTGTGGTATGGCGCGCAACTCACGATGTTCAAGTGGGGCTCTCTTATCCCGCTCATCCAACTGCCCGAGGGCTTGCGGTCGTTGCCACTGACGATCGGCGGCGGGCTGATCCTGCTTTTTTCGATAGGCCACCTCATCCGCCTTTTCGCGGGTGTGGATGACCGTAAAGACAGCATTGAATAGGACCCGATCATGGGCATAGCGTTACTTCTCGGCATGTTTGCCCTCTGCGTGGTGATCGGCACTCCGGTCGCCTTTGCACTGGGCATCTCGGCCATCGTGGCCTTCTGGTACGAAGGTCTGCCCCTGATGATCGGGTTCCAGCGGATCATCTCCGGCATCAACGTCTTTGCGCTTATGGCGATCCCGTTTTTCATCTTTGCGGGCGAGTTGATGTTCCACGGCGGCATTGCGATGCGGCTGGTGCGGTTCGCGCAGGCCGCTGTCGGCGCCGTGCGCGGCGGGCTGGGCATCGTGAACGTGTTTTCGTCCATGCTGTTTGGCGGCATTTCCGGCTCTGCCATTGCCGATATCTCGGCACTTGGGTCGATCCTCGTGCCGGTGATGAAAGAGAAAGGTTACGACGCGGATTACGCCGTCAACGTCACGGTGACCTCCTCCATCGCAGGCATTATCATCCCGCCAAGCCACAACATGATCATCTTTGCCATTGCCGCAGGAGGCGGCATTTCCATTTCCAAGCTCTTTCTGGCCGGCGTCGTGCCGGGCATCCTGATGTGCATGTGCCTCGCCGCCGCAGCCTATATCGTTGCCGTCAAGCGCGGCTACAGCGCCGAAAAATTCCCCGGCTGGACCGCGCTCGCCATGGCCTTTTTCGGCGCCATTCCGGGCCTGATGACAGCAGTGATCATCGTGGGCGGCGTGCTGTCCGGCGTGTTCACCGTGACAGAATCCGGTGCGTTTGGCGCGATTTACGCCTTTGTGGTGACTTTGCTGGTCTACCGATCCATCACCTTCGACAAATTCCGCACAGCGGTACTGCAGTCCGTTCGCACGACGGCGATGGTCATGATCCTGATCGCCTGCGCGGGCGCTTTCGCCTACATGCTGACCTTCTACCAAGTGCCGATAAAAATGGTCGATCTGCTGACCGGGATGACGGAAAACCCGATCCTGATCCTACTAATGATCAACCTCGTACTTCTGGTGCTTGGCATGATCATGGATATGGCCGCGCTCATCCTGATTTGCACCCCGATCTTTCTGCCCGTGGCCAACACTCTGGGCATCGATCCTGTGCAGTTCGGTATGATCCTGCTGGTGAACCTCGGGCTGGGGCTGTGCACGCCGCCCGTGGGGTCGTGCCTCTTCGTCGGCTGCGCGGTCGGCAAACTGCCGATGGAAAAGGCCGTGCGCACCATATGGCCCTTCTACATCGCCATCCTGATTGCCCTGCTGCTGATTACATTCGTACCGGCGATTTCGCTGACGCTGCCGAACCTGCTGTTTGGATAGCCCTCCGGGCAGGCCTGCCGGACCACGTCGCTCCCAAAGTCAGGAACGTTGCTCCGGCGGGTTGCGCGCAGCTTCAGGGTTCAGCCGCCAAACACCTGCATTCAGCGCCGCCGCGATACTGACCCAGATCAGGTAAGGCACGAATAATACACCCGCCAGCGTGTCCACCTGCCAAAGCGCGACCATCGTGCTCAGCACCGCGAGCCACAAAAAACTGACCACGGCCATGCCCAGTCGAATATTCTGCAACCCAAAGAAAACAGGCGTCCACAGCCCGTTAAAGGCAATCTGCAAGGCCCAGAAGGCCAGCGCGATGCCGGCCCCTTCCAGCATTGCAACCCGCGCGCCCGCCACCGCAATGCAAAGGTACAGCACCATCCACGTGACAGGAAACACCCAGTCGGGTGGCGTGAACCACGGCTTGGCGAGGCCCCGATACCACGGGCCCGGCGGGAACAACCCACCGGTGACACCCGCCCCGAGGCAGGCCGCGAAAAAGATGCAGAACAATAACCAGAACATATCTCACCACTTAGGGGTGCGGCGCTACCCGGTCAAGCGGCCGCGCCGCGCTTCAAGCCCCGCAAGCACCGCCAGCAGGGTATCACTTCGCGCCGCATGCGGCGGACTATCGGCAGTGGCCGAGACCAGAAACTGGACTTCCGGCAAGGGCCGCGCATACAAAACGGCAGAGCGCGGCATGACCATGCTGGCCCCCGCCAGAACCATCGACTGGCTAAGCCATCCGAGCTTTTGCAGCTTGCTGGTCCGCGCACGCGCCGAAATCGAATCGTAGCCCATTGCCGTCAGCTGGCCGCCGATCCCCGCATAGATGTAGCGTGCCGCGTAAATGCCCGGACGGCATCCGCGCGGTAGCGCGCCCACACCCGCTTCAGACCGGATGTAGAGCCGATTTGCCTCCATCACCAGCCGCCGCACCATCGCGCGCACGGCCTTGGTCGGGCGCGGATCAGCCAGAAACGCCGCCTCACTCAGACCCGCCTCTTCCAGCCAGTCCAGCGGCAGGTAGATCCGCTGCTCGAGCGCATCCTCGCCGACATCGCGGGCAATGTTCGTCAACTGCATCGCGACACCCAGATCGCAGGCGCGCGCCAGCGCATCAGCATCGCGCACCCGCATCAGGACGCACATCATCGCCCCCACGGCAGAGGCAACACGGGCCGAGTATTCCTTGACCTGCGACAGCGTGCGATAGCGCCGCGCCTCGGCGTCCCACGCCAGTCCCTCCAGCAACGCATCCGGCAGGGCGCGTGGCATCTCGAACCCTTCGACGATCGCGGCAAAGGCGCGGTCCGTCGGCGCATTGCGGGGCCGCCCCTCATACACCAGATCAAGTCGGTCGCGCAGCATCAGCACCGACGACACCTTGTCCTGCTTCAGATCGACCTCGTCATCCGCGAGCCGGCAAAAGGCATAAAGCGCAAGGGCCGGGTCGCGCACCTCTGCCGGCAACAGTTTTGACGCCGCATGAAACGACAAAGAGCCGTGCCGGATCGCCTCGCGGCAATGCTCCAGATCGCCCGGCGCGATCATTCCGCCGCCTCGCGCACCGTATCCGCCGCGGCGGGCTGTGCGTCGGCTACCAGTGTTGCAAGTACTTCTGCCGTAGATATCACGCCCGGCACACCCGCTCCGGGATGCGTGCCCGCCCCAACCAGATAAAGCCCCTTGGCCTCTTCAGAGACGTTATGCGGGCGGAACCACGCGCTTTGCAAAATGCGCGGCTCGATGGAAAACCCCGCCCCCATCGGGCTGAGGTATCGGTCCCGAAAAGTCTCCGGTGTAAAGACGACCTCGGTGCCGATCTTCTCTGTCACACCGGGCAAAAGCTGCTCTTCGAGCACCTTGAGCATCTTGGCCTTGTAAACCGACTCTTCGTGTTGCCAGTCCACGCCATTGTCATGGCCCAGATGCGGTACCGGGCTGAGCACATAAAAGGTATCGTCGCCGTCGGGGGCGACCGACGGGTCAGTCACCGACGGGCGATGCACGTACAGGCTCATGTCATCGGACAGACGGCCCTTGATAAAGATATCCTTCAACAGCCCCTTGTAGCGCGGACCATTCAGTATCGTATGGTGGCCGACATCGCGCCACATGTCCGACGTGCCCTTGGTCCCGAAGTACCAGACAAACAAGCTCATGGAATAGCGCGTCCGCGAAAGCCGCGCCGGCGTCCAGCGCCGTTTGGTATGGTTGCGCAACAGCCGGGTGTAGGTGTGCCCGGCGTCGGCGTTCGAGACGACGACATCCGCCCCCATCACCAGCCCGCTGGCCAGACGTACCCCCGCCGCGGCGCCATCTTTGATCAGCACCTCATCGACCTCGGTGTTCATCATCACCGCGCCACCCTGATCCTCGATAACAGCGGTCATGGCCGCGGCCATTCCGGCCACGCCGCCCATGGCGTAATGCACGCCGAATTCCTTTTCCAGATAGGCAACCAGAATGTACATCGAGGTCACGTGCAAAGGATCGCCGCCGATAAACAACGGGTGGAACGACAGCGCCATGCGCAGCCGCTCGTCTTTGACCCGTGACGCAGCGTGGGCATAGACCGACCGGTCGGCCCGCAAGCGCACAAACGTCGGCAACACTTTGATCAGCTCCCACAGCTGGTGCATCGACCGGCGCCCGAGGTCTTCGAAGCCGAACCAGTAGCGCTTTGCACTGTCGTCGAGAAACTTGTCAAAGCCCTTCACGTCACCGGGGCTCAGCCGTGCCACCTCGGCGCGCAGCTTCTCCGTGTCCTGCTGGGCAACGAACCGTGTGCCGTCCGGCCAGCGAATCTCGTAGAACGGATCCAGCGACTTGAGAGTGATATCCTGATCAAAGTCGCGCCCGCAGGCCGCCCAGAGATCGCGGTAAAGCTGCGGGACCGTCACGATCGTGGGGCCCAGATCAAACCGGTGCCCGTCTTGCCAGATCGCCGATCCGCGGCCGCCAGGTGTGTCCAGCTTGTCAATTACCGTGACACGGTAGCCCTTGGCGCCCAGCCTCATGGCCGCCGCAAGACCGCCTAGCCCCGCGCCAATGACAATGGCATGCGGACGGTCTGCACCGCCCAAAGAGATCGGATCAACACGGGTCATCATTCCCTTACAGTAATTGTGTCTAGTTAACTTGACAATTACGATCTTTCATTTTGGCACAATTAGTGTCAGACTAAGTTGACACTTTGGGAAATTCTTGTGCGCGCATGACCCCGACACCGATTATTACCATCAGCTTTTTCCGCTTTGCGCGGTGGCCTGCCCGTGTCTGGGCGCTGGCCATGATGGGCGCGGCGCGACTCGCCCTGCCCCGCGTGCCCGGTATCGGGTTCTGGAAGCTCTGCGGCTCCGGCACAGGCGAAGGATTCACGCCGCTGCCCAATACCGCCGTCTACGCCGTGCTGGCGGCATGGCCAGACGCGGAAACCGCACGAAAACAGACCCTTCAGGCCGATATTTTCAAACGCTACCGTGCACATGCCGACGAGGATTGGACAGTCATTCTCGAAACTGCTTCCGCGCGCGGCGCATGGTCGGGACAAGCGTTTTTTCCCACCGGACGCACGCTCTCCGGCCCACTCGCCGCACTCACCCGCGCCACTGTCAAACCGGGTGTCGCTGCAAAATTCTGGGGCCGTGTGCCGGACATCAGCCGCATGATCGGCGCCGATCCCAACGTCGCCTTCAAAATCGGGATCGGCGAGGTACCGCTTTTGCATCAGGTTACCTTCTCGATCTGGCCCGACACCGCCGCCATGGCCCGCTTTGCGCGCCAGAACGGCCCCCATGCCGCCGCCATCAAGGCCGTGCGCGACGGCAACTGGTTTTCCGAAGAACTCTATGCCCGCTTCGCCATCCTCGACGAACACGGCACCTGGGAGGGCGCAAGCCCCCTTGATACGTTGAAAGTCCCTGCATGAAGACGCCATTTCCCTTCTCCGCCATCGTCGGCCAGCACGAGATGAAACAGGCCATGGTCCTGACGGCTGTTGACCCCGGCATCGGCGGCGTTCTGGTGTTCGGCGACCGCGGCACCGGCAAGTCCACCGCCGTGCGGGCACTGGCCGCGTTGCTGCCGCAGATTACCGTGGTGGAAAGCTGCCCCGTCAACAGCGCAACCTCCGCAGAAAGCCCGGAATGGGTTGAGTTAGGGTCGAAAAAGCGGGTAAAACGCGCCACCCCTGTCATTGATCTGCCGCTCGGCGCGACCGAAGACAGAGTTGTCGGCGCGCTGGACATCGAACGCGCGCTGACCCGCGGTGAAAAGGCGTTCGAACCGGGTTTGCTGGCCCGTGCCAACCGCGGCTATCTTTATATCGACGAGGTTAACCTGCTCGAAGACCACATTGTCGATCTGTTGCTCGACGTGGCCCAATCCGGCGAAAACGTGGTCGAGCGTGAAGGACTGTCGATCCGGCACCCTGCCCGTTTTGTACTGGTCGGTTCCGGAAATCCGGAGGAAGGCGAGCTGCGCCCCCAACTGCTCGACCGATTCGGCCTGTCGGTCGAGGTGCGCTCGCCGCAGGATGTGGCCGAACGGGTAGAAGTGATCAAACGCCGCGACGCGTTCGAGTCCGATTTCGACGCCTTCATGGCCCGCCATCAGGCCGATGATGCGCAGATTCGCGACCAGATTCTGAAGGCCCGCAAGCGGCTGCCCAAGATAAAGACGCCCGACAGCGTTCTGGAAGATTGCGCAGCACTCTGCATCGCACTTGGTTCGGACGGGCTGCGCGGCGAGTTGACCCTGTTGCGCACCGCCCGCGCACTGGCCGCATATGATGGCGCGCGTTCCGTGACGCGGGACCACCTGCGCGCCATAGCACCCTCTGCCCTGTCGCACCGGCTGCGCCGCGATCCGCTGGACGAAGCAGGTTCTGGCGCCCGCGTGGCACGAATCTGCACCGAGGTTCTGGGGTGAGCGCCGATCCCAGCGGCTGGGACCGCGCCGCAAGCGCGCTCCGGCTGCTGCTCTGCGCCCCCGACGCTCTTGGCGGCGCGGTGATCCGTATGCGCGCCGGCCCGGCACGCGACCGCGCGGTTGCAGCTCTCTCTCCGCTGGCCCCCCGCAAGGTGCACCCGACAATATCCGACGATCAACTCTTCGGCGGCCTTGATCTCGCTGCCACATTGGAGAGCGGTCAAGTCATTGAAAATAAATCATTTTTTCATAGCAAATGCACGATCCTTCTTACCATGGCGGAACGCTGCGGGCCAGAGCTTGCCGCCAAGCTGTCACAACAGCTTGATACCCAGGCGGGTCATGCGGTCATCGCGCTGGACGAAGGCGCGGAGCCGGACGAGGCGGTGCCCGCCCCGCTTGCCGAACGTCTCGCCTTTCACATCGCCCCCGAGGGGCGGATGCCCGCAGACTGGCCTGAAATCGCCCCTGTCCCCGCGGGGACAGACCTCCGGACAGTCGCCGTCGCGGCGCGGGACATCGACACGCTTGTTTCGCTTGCCGCGGCGTTTGGCATCGACAGCCTGCGCGCGCCGCTGTTGGCGCTGGCGGCGGCGCGAACACACGCGGCACTCGCAGGCCGCACCGGCCTGACACCTGAAGATCTGCAAATGGCCGCCGGGCTGGTTTATCCGCACCGCGCAACACACCTGCCCGAAGCCCCGCCAGAAGAGGCGGAAGAGCCCCCTGCCCCGCCGGAGGACGCACCGGAGGACAACGCGCAAGACGCCGGCACACAGGAATTGCCCGAAGGCGATATGATCGTCGAGGCGGTGCGGGCGCTCCTGCCCGACAACCTGCTCAGCGGCCTTGTCCCCGCGGGGACAAACCGGGGGACAGGCGGCAATGGCGCGGGACAAAAGCGCAAAGGCAACCGGCGCGGCCGCCCCCTGCCCTCGCGCCCCGGCAAGCTCGACGGCACCGCGCGTCTCGATCTGGTGGCGACGCTGCGCGCGGCTGCCCCGTGGCAGCCCATTCGAAGAAAATCTGTCCCCGCGGGGACACCCGTGGGGACAGGCCTTTTGATCAGACCCTCGGACATCCGGCTCAAGCGGTATCAGGAACAATCCGACCGGTTGCTGATCTTCGCGGTGGACGCCTCCGGCTCTGCGGCGATGGCACGCCTGAACGAGGCCAAGGGGGCCGTTGAGATGCTGCTGGGCGAAGCCTACGCCGCCCGCGACCATGTTGCGCTGATCGCATTTCGCGGCACCGGCGCCGAGGTGCTGCTGCCGCCCACGCGCAGCCTTGTCCAGACCAAGCGGCGGCTGGCGTCCCTGCCGGGCGGCGGTGGCACGCCTCTGGCCGCAGGGCTGCGGGATGCGGCCCTGCTCGCGCTGCAAAGCCGCGCCAAGGGGCTGACCCCCACGGTGGTCCTGCTGACCGACGGGCGGGCCAATATAGCCCTCGACGGCCAGCCGAACCGCGCCGATGCCGGACGCGACGCCGACGCAATGGCAGATGTCCTGCGGGCCGACGGCATCGCAGCGCTTGTCATCGATATGTCCAATCGCCCACAAGAGCCGCTCAGAGCGCTTGCAGCGCGCCTTGACGCGCCGTACCTCGCCATGCCCCGCGCAGACGCGCAAAGGCTCTCAGGGGCCGTCTCTGCGGCTCTCAGCGCCTAGCCGATGCGCTGGCCACCCCCTGCAGACTGGCCGAACGCCGAGTTGTCCCGGCAGATCCTGTGCCCGCCGCACCGCTGGCACGTGCAGGAAACCGGCTCGGGCGACACTGTGCTGTTGCTGCACGGCGCCGGGGGCAGCACCCATTCCTTTCGCGGTGTGATCCCGCTGCTGGCAGCACGGTTTCACGTCGTCGCCATCGACCTGCCCGGACAGGGTTTTACCCAACTGGGCGCACGGCACCGCTGCGGGCTTCAGGCCATGACAGAAGATGTGGAAAAGCTTTGCGCCCACCAAGGCTGGAAGCCAAACGCAATCATCGGCCATTCCGCCGGGGGCGCTCTGGCGTTGCGGCTGTCGCAACGGCTTTTGTCCCCGCGGGGACAGGTGCCCAAAGTGGTGGGTATCAACCCCGCGCTCGACCACTTCGAAGGCATTGCCGGCGTGCTTTTCCCGGCCTTGGCCAAGCTGCTGGCGGCTGTGCCGTTCACGGCTCAGGTGTTCTCCAGAGTGTCAAAAAGCAGGGATCGGGTTCAGGCTCTGATCAATAGTACAGGCTCTGAATTAGACTATGACGGCATCACCCTCTACCAGCGACTGGTCAGCGACCGGAACCATGCTGACGCGACCTTGCTGATGATGGCCCACTGGGATCTGGAAAAGCTGTTGGCCGATCTGGCATCTGTCCCCGCGGGGACACTTTTTATCGTCGGGGACAACGACGGCACGGTGCCGCCCAAAGTAGCCGACAAGGCCGCGGCAAAGATGCCGGATGCGCGCGTGATCCACTTGCCCGGACTGGGCCACCTCGCGCACGAAGAAGCGCCCGACGTGGTGGTCGGGCGCATTCTGGAATTCCTGTCCGAATAATCAGTCTTTCAGCGCATCGAGAAACGCCCGCGCGGCCACTTCCAGCCGCCGCGGATCGACTGCGCCAAAGTCCTGCGCCATCTGCACCTCGAACTTGCCGTTCGAGGCGGTGCAACGCGCTGTCCCCTCGGGGCGGTTCAGCTTGATCGTCGTGCGCGCCGAGGTTCTGGCGGGCGCGGGTTTCGCCGGCTTTGGCGTCGTGGCACCGGTGCTGATTGCCCGCCGCAACAGCTGCAACTCTGTCGCTGCATCCCGGTCGGGATGCCCTTCGAGAAGCGCGCGCAACTGCCCGGCAAACCGGGGCTGCGTGTCCATAAGTTTGACCAGACTGAGGCCGGTGGCGCGCGGGATCGCCTCGGGGTGCTTCAGCACCGGCCCCAGCGCCTTGAGCAGGTAGGAAAAATGCCGGATGTAGCTGCGCTTTTGACGGCCCGCCGACGCATAGAGCACATCCACCGGATCACCGCCGTGGCCGATCGTCGTGCCGATCTGGTCGGCATAGGACATCGCAAGCTGTGCCATCTCGGCAAAGGAAATGTCGCGGCGCACGAGGTTTTCATCCACCATGCGACGGTAAAGCTGCTCCAGCTGCGCGCCGCGGGCCTGCAACGTGGCGGGGATGCGGGCATAAATCGGATCACCCGTTTCAGCCAGCAGTTCGCGGTAAGCGCTCAGACGGCGGAACCCCTGAATAAGTTCGTAGCCGTCTTCGACCTCTTCCACATGGATTGGGTTGCTGAGACCCACAGCGCGGATCGACGCCTTTAGCTCATCCAGATCCGGGTCGCGTTCTGCCGCACGGTCGCGGATCAGCTTGCCCGCACGCACCCTGTCCAGCGCGACACGGTCGACGATCTGGCCATTCTTTTTCAGCGCGACATACTCGTGGGCAAGCCGGTCGTTTTCCGCACGGATCGCGGCTTCGGCCTGCTGCCGTTCTCCCAAGGCGTCCGCGTTCTCGGCGATGGCTGCCGCCATGGGGCCGCGGCGGGTTTCTGGGGCAGGGGCCGGATCTGTCCCCGCGGGGACAGACGTGTCATCAAAATCGATATCGAATACGCGACGCTTGCTCATGCCTCAGCCTCCAGCTTGTCCCAGGCCGCGCCCAGATGGGTGCGGAATTCTTCATAGGCCTGATCGAAACTCGCGCGCGCGCGCCGCCATGTCTCGCGGGTCATGTCGCGGTAGTCGATCTCGTAGATGGACGACAGGAACCGGCCTGATTGCTCTACCGCGCGCGTCATCTCAATGGGGTGTTCGGCGACCCTATCACCCCAGACCTTGACGAAGGCTGATTGCATCGCACGGTGCAGATCGTTGTTGGGTTCAAAGCGGGTGAGCAGGAACCGCAGGTCGAGAAACGACTTTGGCAGGTTCATTGTCCCCGCGGGGACAAGCCCGGAAAAACGGCTGAGATCTTCCAGCGCCTCGGACAACTGCCCGATAAACGAGGTCGTGCTGTCGTATTCCCAGTATCCGGGGCCGGAGGGGATATACAGCATGTCGGCGGCAAAGACCGCGTTCATCGACTGGTAGCCGATGGCGGGCGGGCAGTCGAACAGCACCAGATCGTAGGCATCCGCCGGTAACTGGTCGAGAAACCGCGACACGGCGGCAAAGAATGACCACTCGGGGTTCATATGGCGGTACTGTGCCGAAGCGAACTCGACAAAGGCCGCGTTTGCGCAGGACGGGACGATGTCGATGGTGGGCCAGTTGGTCGGCTTGATGAAATCGGCCGCGCGCAGATCGGCAAGCCCCATATCGGTGATCGACGCGGGCAAGCGGCGCTGGGGCAGGGTGGTACCGCTTTCGGCACCTTGCGCGGCGGTGTTCATCCGCTCCGTTTCGGCTGCGAGGTCACGCGCCATGATGCCCCAGACGGTATATTCTTCGGCCACGTCCGACAGCCCCATGGAATGGCTGAGCGTCGCCTGCGGGTCGAAATCGACACAGAGCACGCGGTATCCGTCAAGTGCTGCGGCATGGGCAAAATGCAGCGCGACGGTGGATTTCCCGGCACCCCCTTTGAAATTGGCGATCGCGGCGCGCATCGCGCGTTTCCCCGCAGGGCGATAAGGCATCAGCGACCGGCGGTTGACCTTCAGGCGGCGGCGCAACTCGTTGATCTCGTCCAGCGAGTACCAGCGCTGGCGGCCATCTTCCTCGACCTGGCCTTGGGGCAGGGTAGGATCAGCCGCGAGACGCCCGCGCATCGTCGACTGGTTCACTTTGAAGATCAGCTCGGCCACTTCCCAGCTGGAGAACCGGCGCAGCGTCTTTTCATTCTGCGGACTGTAGGTCTGCTGACGGATGAACCCCTGCATCTTGAGCGATTGCGCCTGCAACTGCGCGAGGTCCTTGTGAGTGAACCGGTCGGGCCGATCCGGGCTAAGATCGTTCATACACTGCTCTCTTTCTGGCCACTTGTCCGAGGCCTGTTGCTTTTCTGTCCCCGCGGGGACGCAAATTCTGCCTTTTTCAAGATTTACGCTGATTTTGCAAAAAACGCAAAAGAGAATATCATTCGAATGAGACGTCCAGCCAAGACAGGAACCACGTTGAAACCCAAGGGAATGACGCACAGCGGTGATTCTGCCAGCGGCCCGTGTCCCCGCGGGGACAGACCTATGGCACACCACCAGATATTGGGGGACACTTTGCGTGCGCCTGCTGCCGATTGGGGGACAAAAGCCGCTTATTAGGGGACACACTGTACGTCCCCCAATACCAGATATACCTGTTTTTCAAATCAGGATTGGGGCGGAATGAGTCTGGTTTTGACGCCGCCGCACAGCCCGGACTTGACAGAATCGTCGAATTGGACGCAAATCACCCCACAGGCCGAAAAAGCGCTGAGTTCACGGCGCAGGCCGGACGAGAGGCTGGAAAACCAGCCCAACCGAGGCGGCATTGGCCCTGTTGGGTCACGTGCATCATAAAATTAGGGCAGGATATGCACTCCACGAAACTGGTGGGTCGGGCAGCCGCTGCGCGCAAGTATGATCTTTTGACCGCACTGGGCGCTTATGCGCTGGCGCAAGACAAACACGATCAGCGCCGCGTGCTGAGACTGATGACCCTGATCACGGCAAGATATAACTGGGCGCGCGACGAACTCGCCGTGGGCCAGCGCGAGATTGCGCGGCTCTGGTCGGTTGACGAACGTACCGTGAAACGCGAGATGGCGCTGCTGCGCGCGCGCGCGTGGCTGGTGGTTACCCGACAAGGGGCACGCGGGCGCGTGACCGAATACAGCCTGAATGTGTCAGAGATCTTAAAACATACGCAACCGTACTGGCCTGCGGTGGGCTCTGACTTTGAGTTGCGCATGGGGACCGAAGACGCGCCCAAGGTGGTTGCCCTGCCAGTGCGCGGCGATGCGGTTCCGGCGCCCGATCTGAGCAGTGGCAGCGAATGGGTGCTGGCGCAGGCCCTTTTGCACGCAGAAGATGCGGGCAGCTATGCTTCGTGGATCGCGGCGTTGCATCGCGAGGCCCGCGCAGGAAGTTGCCTGACGCTGCGCGCACCGTCGCGGTTTCATGCCGCTTATGTCCAGTCGCATCTGGCGCGGCGGGTGCTGTCGGCGGTGCAGGAGATCGACGCGCAGGTGGCAGAAATCCGGATTGTTGCGCCGTGATGTTCGCCATCGCCACGGCGCCGGCGTTCCTTTTCGCCATTGCGGCGGCCTGGCTTGCGTTCTGGGTGCTGAACATCGCCCGCGATCTGCGTCCGGTTCCGGCGCTGGTCAGTGCGATGACGATACTCGTCTTGGTGCAACTGGGTCTGGCCCTTGTAACGCTGGGACTGACCGAGCAGAACCGCATCGGGCGTTTTGCCTGCCTGTCGGGCAGCTTGGGGATGTTTGTCAATGCAGGCCTGTTCGCGCTGGAGGCTGTTGCTTTGTCCGGTGTTGCGCTTTTTGCCCGTGCGCGGCTTGCGCGCGTGGGTGGTGCCAAACTGCCCATTGCGATGGTGCTTGTCAGTTGGCTGGCGGCTGTGATCCACATGCGGTCTGCATTGCTGTGCACGGTATAAGCACAAGTGATTGCCGGTTGCGCGCGACCTGCCTAGGATCGGCCCGAACGACGTGAAAGGGATGCGAAATGATCGAAGAACCAAAAAAGCTGACAATAAAGCGCCCGGACCGTCGGCCCACTGACGCCCAAATCGCCGCGTTTCAGGGGGTGCCGACAGGGTTTGTCGTGGATGCGATGTATGGAACCGGCGCGCTTGCACCCGAAGTGTCGTGGGTCGGGGCAGGGCAGGGGGCTGCGCCGCATGTGGCTGGACCGGCGCTGACCGTCGACAACCGGCCCAGCGATATACTGGCACTGCTCGCGGCGCTTGAGTTCATCCGCAAAGGGGATGTGGTGGTCAATGCCTTTGCCGGTTTTCAGGGGTGTGCAGCGGCAGGCGACCGGGTGAGCGGCATGATGAAGAACTGCGGCGCGGCAGGCTTTGTCACCGACGGCCCGATGCGTGACCTGTCAGGGATCATGGCGGTGGGCCTGCCGTCGTGGTGCACGGGGCTGAACCCGAACTCGCCTTTTGGCACCGGTCCGGGCAAGGTTGGCCTGCCCGTCAACATCGCGGGCCAGCGGGTCGAAACCGGTGACATGATCGTGGCAGATGCGGACGGGGTGGTTGTGGTGCCTTTCGCGCAGGTCGCGGCCGTAAGCGCGCGGATTGCCGAGGTGGCGGCGCTGGAGCACGCGCTGGATGCCGAAGTCGACGCGGGGTTGTCGGTGCCGGAGGATATCAAGGAAGTGATCCAGAGTGACGACGTTACATGGATCCGCTGATTTTAAGAGCAGGGGGCGGCGTAATGTCCGACGGGTCGACCAACAGGCCGTCGATGACTGAACCCAGCAGTTGCGTTCTGCTGTTGACGCCGGCCTTGCGATAAATCGCGTTATTTTGCGATTTTACCGTGCCGGGTGTGGTTTGCCTGATCTCGGCAATTTCCGAGACGCTCATCCCTTTGACGGTCAGCAGGGCAACCTCGCGTTCTGCGTCGCTGAGGTGCCATGCGTCGAATTGCAAGGACAGCATTTCAAAAAATTCGCCCTGTGCCGAGCGCAAAAGGCGCTTGTCGTCGTCGTGCCGTTTGCGGACGTGACGGTAGCTGCGCCAGATCAGTAAACCCCCCACAACAAAGCCGAAGAGTGTCACAAGGGCGATGATCTCGTGCACGATCCAGCTGGCGCTGAACAGGTAGTAGCCGGTTATCTCGCCCGCCAGTTCGGTCAGAAAGGTCAGGGCTGAGAGGCCGTAGAGAATGGCCCCGGCCAGAAAGCCGGGGTCGCGGGGGCGATACGTCACGACGAGCGCCCCGACGGGCCGAAACGATTAGTCATCGCCTTCGCTATCGCTATCGCCGCTGTCGCTTTCTCCATCGCTGTCACTGTCGCTTTCTCCATCGCTATCGCTTTCCCCGTCGCTGTCGCTCTCTCCATCGCTGTCGGATTCATCGGAGTCACTTTCATCGCTTTCGTCACCCTCGTCGCTGTCATCTTCGTCTGAGTCGTCTTCATCAGACTCGTCCGCGTCGTCCTCTTCATCGGCTTCGTCGAGGTCGTCCTCGTCATCCTCATCGTCGTCGTCCTCGTCGTCATACTCAGTTCGGTCGCGTACGACGGTGCCATCCTTGCCAAGGACAATTTCGCGTTCGATGCCGGGTCCTTCGGCTTCAAAGCGAAGGTTGCCAAAGAGCGTGCGGCTAATCTCGATCCTCTCGAAGCCTTCTTTGCCCAGCATGTCGATGATATCCTGCTTTGTGTTCTGCGCCAGCGCCGTTGTCGCCATAAGCGAAAACGTCGTGGTGAGCGCGACGGTCTTAAACTGCATGGGGGTACCCTTTTATGAATGGAAACTGCCTGCATGGTGACAGCCCGAGCATGGGTTTAGGAATATAACTTTGGATGAAATGGGGCAAAACGATCCAAAGGAGCATTCCGTTTGGCGCGCCGCTGACCGAGCCTGCAGAGGATCAGGCAAGACCGCGAGAGGACACATATGATTGAGCAAACAAAGTATCAGAAACTCTTTTCCACGCCGCTGATCCGCTTTGCGGTGCCGGACAGTGCGGTCTTGAATGCCGCGCTGCTGATGGAGGGGGAGCGTTTGCGGCAAGGTGGCGCCAGTGCCACCAAGTCAAACCGGGGCGGGTGGCATTCGCAGGGCAATCTTTTTGACGACCGCGCCCCGGCGTTTCGGCAGGTGCGGGACGCGGCGCAGGACGCGGTGGAGCAGGTCACAAAGAAGGTGAACAGCGCATTCGATCCGGAGCGGTTTCACCTGAAACTCTTTGCGTGGATGAATGCCAATCCGCTGGGGGGGTACAACGCGCCGCACACCCATCCCGGTGCGCATTGGTCGGGTGTTTACTACGTCTCGCAGCCGGACGTCTCTGACGGATCGGGCGGCAAGATCGAATTTCTCGACCCGCGCAGCGATCTTCCACACTGGAAGCTGTTGGAGGCCTCCACCTTTCGCAACAAGTTTTCCCTGCGGCCGAACGCCGGTGAACTGATCGTATTTCCGTCCTACCTGATGCATTGGGTGCATCCGAACGAGGCCGAAGAAGACCGCGTGACCATCGCGTTCAATGCGACCTTTCGGAAGCGAAAAACCTAGCCGTCGGGCCGGTTTTTAACGCGCAAAAAAAACGCCGCGGCCCGTGAAGGACCGCGGCGCAATTCTGTACGCTTTGAAGTTTAGCTGTCGCCGGCTTCGGGGCTGACGGTTGCAAGGTAGGCAGCAACGTCTTCGCCACCTTTGCGCAGCTTGTAGGCCATTTTGGATTTGGCTTTGCTGTCGTCGAGGTATTCGCGCAGGAAAGCGCGCGGGTCAGCGACGTAAGTGGCCAGTTGCTCTTGATCCCAGATGAGGCCAGCTTCGCCTGCGGCGACGAGGTCATCACCGTATTTGAACCCGTCCTGGATGCCGGCCTGACGGCCAACGATGCCATAAAGGTTCGGACCAACCTTGCCACCCTTCTGGATCTCGTCACCGGCGTCAGAGACGATCATGTGGCATGACTTGCACTTGTTGAAGGCTTTCTCGCCCTCTGCGGGGTCACCGATCAGGTGGCCATCTGCAAAAGCGGGGGCTGCGGCAAAGCCCATGGCGATCAGCGTAGCGAATGTACGGGTCATCGTAATCTCCTATATTGCTCGGCCCATAACGTAGAGCATCGTGCCCAGAGTCAACAGTCACGAAGCAGCGAGGACGTTAAAATCATCCAGTAATGTCACAGGGCTGGTTTCCGTGTGACGCGGCCCCTGCAAGCTGTTGAAGTTATGCACGTTCCGTTGACCCCGCAGACCTGCGATGCGGCGCGCATTGGCAGGTCTGCAGGGCTTTGTTGCCGCTCGCGGCAGGTGAAGGGCACGAAGGTGTGCTGGTGGCCGTGTTCTTGTGATTACTCGCTTCGAACAATGGCGCTGTAATCGCCGCGAAGTTGAAGGGTTACTGTAACCGCCTCGTCGTCACGGTTGCGCCAGAACCAGCCGTGGTCTCCGGCAAAGGGCGTCTCGAAGCTGCCTTCGCCTTCGGTTTTGCCGCGGCCCTTCTCGTAGGTGACGTTTTCGCCCCCTGCGTGGGCATGCAGGTCGAAGTTGATACGGCCCCCTTCAGAATTCCATGCGTAAAAGAGCGTAGCACCTTCCGCCATTGTGGCCTTGATCTCGGTAAACTCGCCGGGCGCGAGGGTGAAGGTGATCGTGTCCCGCCATGCTTCCTGAGCATGGGCCGTGGAGACAAAAAGCCCAAGGAGGTCATTCATCAATGAGGATTGTTCGTCGCTGTGCAGAAGTGCGTCAGCTTCGGCTTCTGCCTTCAGCTGTTGTTTGATTTCACCCATTTCGGTCAGGCCAAGGATGGTGCCGATCCCTGTGGGGTCTTTACCCAGTTCTGCGGGCATGTAGACCATCACACCGATGGCAACGGCCCCGATGCCAGCAATAATGGATGAGCGGCGCAACTGGGCCTTGGTTGGCAGGTCTTCGGGCTTTGGTTTTGGTGCATTGTACATGTTCTTGTTCCTTTACGTGCTGGCCAAGTACCCGGTAACCTGAACATAGGTCAGCATGATACCGAGGGCGACCATGATCCAGTTGGCATAGGTGGCTTGGTGCACGAAATTCGGGCGGCGACGCCAGTATCCCATGATGATAAGGATGACGAAGAGCGCCAGAAGCTGGCCAACTTCGACGCCCACATTGAACGCGAGAAGATTGGCCAAGAGGCCGTCTTCTGCAATTTCGTATTCGAGGATTTTGGTGGCAAGCCCGGTGCCGTGGAACAGGCCGAATATCAGGGTTGCCCACTTGGTGTTGGGCTGAAAGCCCAGCCACCTCTGGAAGGCGCCGAGATTGTCCAGCGCCTTGTAGACCACCGACAGGCCGATGATCGCGTCGATGATATAGGCGTTGATGCCCCAGCCGAACCATACGCCCAGAAGCATCGTTACCGAGTGGCCGAGCGCGAAGAGGCTCACGTAAATTGCCACGTCTTTCATGTGGTAGAGAAAAAACACGACACCCAGCAGGAACAGGATGTGGTCGTATCCTGTGATCATGTGCTTTGCGCCGAGGTAGATGAAGGGGATGATATGCACCCCCCAGATTTCCTGGATGTACCCTGCGTCACCCGGTGTTACGTCATGGGCGAAGGCAGTGCCGGGGACCAGCACACCAATCGACAGAACAAAAAGCGCGAGACGTATTGGAACGCCTATTTCGCCCTTGAAAAGGGATTTCATCGTAAATCTCCGCTTGTTTTTGGTTTGATCAGAAATGCGCGTGCATTGCGCAAAGAAGATCAAACGCGCGGAGGTCTATCGATGCGAAATTGTCGGGAGGGACCGTGTGTCGATAGTGTGATGCGCCAGCTATCCTCTGCTAGCGGATCGTCCAATGCCTTATATCCGCTCAGCAGAAAGGCGAGGCTGTGATCGTGATCCGCCACATCATGGCTATGGCCGTGCATGGCCCAGTAAAGGTCCTCCTCCAAGCCATGTGAATGTCCGTGATCCGCGACCATTTCCAGATGATCCTGAATGGTCTCAAAGACTTTCGGCGCATGGGTGAAAGAGGGTGTAACACACCAGATCAAAAGCGCCGCGCACAAAAGGCACGCAAAAAAGCGCTGAGCTGTGCCTTTTATCCGTTCCATCATGCTGACCGCTCGATCATGTCATTTTCGTTTGGGCACAAACTAGCAATCGTGGCTGTTTACAACAAGCCACCTTGTGACGACCGGGATTGCATGGCGTTACCTTCAACAGCTAATGCTGCGTTTGTCAGTGGAGAAACGAACCACTGCTTTAAATGGGGTGTTTGAGCGTCCATTCGGGAAGCGGGGACCTTTATGTTTCCCAATCAGGTACGGCGTCGCCGCACAGCAAAGCCAAACAATCCGATCCCGCCTAGCAAAAGCGGAAGCGTTGCGGGGACCGGAACCTTCGGTGTTTCCTCGCCAAAGGCGCACCGATCAACACTAAAATCGTTCCAATCCTGAATGTTTGACGCAACCCACTGGCCGCAAGCCCGATAATTGTTGGCTTGGATCGTACCCTCTGGCGAGTGGTTCCAGAACGACATCTTATTCGATTCCGACTGGCTGAAATCGATCGTCCGCTTTTCATTACCGCCAACAAACCAGAGTGTGCTGAACAGGTCCATGTGCGGACCCGTCAGTAGTTTTGAGTTGGTCACAAGGAAGTTGGCGCCTTCGTTCAACAGGAATATAAAATCTTGGTCCTGCATTCCGTCGAGAATGAAGTTGGTGTTGTTGAATTTCAGATCCGATCCGTTGGTGTCAATGTACACGATGTTAAGGCTGGTAAATACGTTGCCGGTGCCGTTGACGCCCTGCAAATCGTTACCCAGCAGGTCGGATAGGACAAGATCATAGCCGAGATCGTCGGCGTTGTAGTTTGCGTATTCGCCGCCGCTGATGTCCCACTCGTGTGTCCAACTCAAAGGATCGGACCGAAGCTGTTTCAGATAGTCGAAATTTGCATCAACTTCGGTTTGCAGCGCGGATAAATCAGTATTTTCGTTGACACCGTTGCCGACGGCGATCCCTCCTTGCGAAATTCCGATGCCAGTATCGAGCGCAGACTGGTCGGTGCCGCCGTCCCCGGTCTCAAATTCCTGCCCGTAAGCGTCAGTCCCGTCAGGCGTGTCTGGGTTGAACAGGCTCGAGTCGTTCGTGCCCGAAGCATCAAAGCATTCATGGACACAATCGATCCCGCCGCCATCTGGCGCATATACGTCGACGTCGTTGAAATTCACGTCGACGTTGTCGTCCAGTACGGCAATGTTGCCACCGAAGGTCGAAATGGAAGGATCGTCGGTTTGCGGCAGTTCCTGCGCGGGGACGAGCGGATCGGCTTTATCCGTCGCCGATGGTGAAACGTTTGAATCGGAGTCGGACTGTTCCCTGTGGACGCGTCCCCAAGAGGACTGTTCGACCGTTCCCTCGCCACTGCTGCCGCTGCCGGATCCGAAATCACGTTGCCCGGCCTCCGCGTCATCCAAAATGATGGCGACATAATTGGAAGACAGGGTGCCGTCGAATCCGCCGATTGTCGAGGCGTTCGCCGCGGCGCAAGTGAGCATGAGAAGCACTGTGCCGGATAATACCTTACGCACAACAATACCTTTCCATTTCTGTGCTCGCTCGCGCGGGTTTCTAAATGTCGCTGCTCACAAACACTTAATCAAATTCCGTTTTCAAAAAGGCAGGAGCCTCCCGATACAATCATCAGAGGCCTTGGCGCATTCAAATACATGATGCTGTGAATTGTTCCTGACCCCCATGCGGCTCCGGAAAACAGGCAGCCACATTCAACATAATACCGAAAAATAAGCGTTTTTACCAGAAAATTTTATGACCGGTATCCTCAGAGGAAACACTGCCCCGACTTCAGGGAAGTTGGAACGCGGGGCGTTTCGGATCAGCGTGCAGGAAAATGTCTGCATGCTGATCCAAAGGTTGTGGATTTAATCTGCTCAGGCCACCGCGTGCGAAATCGCGCACTGCTTCCACAGCTCTTTGAGCGCCAGAACGAGGTGTTCAATGTCGTCGATCGAGTGCAGAGGGCCGGGGGTGAAGCGCAGCCGCTCTGTTCCCTTGGGCACTGTGGGGTAATTGATGGGCTGCACGTAGATGCCGTACTGCTGCATGAGGTAATCCGCGATCATGCGGCATTTGACCGGATCCTTGATCATCACCGGGATGATGTGGCTGGGATTGTCCAGATGCGGGATGCCTTCCTGATCAAGCCGTTTACGCAGGTAGGCGACGCGTTGGCGTTGCAGTTTGCGCTCGGTATCACTTTCTTTGAGGTGACGGATCGACGTGCGTGCGGCCGTGGCCACCGCGGGGGGCAGGGCGGTCGTAAAGATGAAGCCTGAGGCAAAGGAGCGGATGAAGTCGCACAGCGCCGCAGAGCCCGTGATATAGCCGCCTACAACACCGTAGGCCTTGCCGAGGGTGCCTTCGATCAGGGTGATACGGTCGGCGAGGCCTTCACGCTCGGAAATGCCGCCGCCGCGCGGGCCGTAAAGACCTACTGCGTGGACTTCGTCTAGGTAGGTCATCGCGCCATGCTTTTCGGCCACTTCGACGATCTCCTGCATCGGGCAGATATCGCCGTCCATGGAGTAGACGCTTTCAAAGGCGACAATCTTGGGCGCATTGGCTGGCAAGGCCGAGAGCTTGCGGTCAAGGTCTTCGGGGTCGTTGTGTTTCCACAGCACCTTTGCCGCGCGCGAGTGCCGGATGCCCTCGATCATCGAGGCGTGGTTGAGCTCGTCTGACAGGATGACCGCGTCTGGGATACGCGCACCGAGGGTCGAGAGGGCAGCCCAGTTCGAGACATAGCCGGACGTAAAGAGCAGCGCGTCTTCCTTGGCGTGCAGGTCGGCCAGTTCGGCTTCCAGCAACTTGTGGGCGTGGTTGGTGCCCGAGATGTTGCGCGTGCCGCCTGCACCGGCGCCGCAGGCATCGATGGCGTCTTTCATGGACTCGATAACTTTCGCGTTCTGGCCCATGCCGAGGTAGTCGTTCGAGCACCAGACGGTTACCTGATCGGGGGCCTCGGCATCGTGGCATCGGGCGCGGGGAAAGGCGCCCACCTTGCGTTCGAGTTCGGCGAAGATGCGGTAGTTGCCGTCTTCTTTCAAATTGTTCAGCTGTGACTGGAACAGTGCATCAAAGTCCATGATGTCCCCCTTGGTGGTTTAACGGAGTTGTTTTGTGTTCGGGTTGCGTGGGTGCTGGAAGCATCCAGCGCCAGAGTTTTTCGTCCGGGATCGGCAGCACCATGACCCAGTGCTCCAACAGGGCCAGTGCGGTAATGGCTGTAAGCAGCGCAAATCCGACGACCTGTCCTTGAGTTTGTGCCGCATAGATCCGCTCCAGCCAGCAGGCGGTGGCAAAGCTGAGGGCCGAGACCGATACCGGAAACAGCCAGTTCAGCGGGCGGATGCGGAAATAGGTGGCAAGGTGGGTCAGGGCGCGTGGCAGGAAATCGACATTTATTCGTGGCACGCCCCAGAAAAGGTTCAGCTTGGCGGACAGGCGCGCGAAGAACAGCACGACGAACGTCCAGACGCCAAAGATGTTGGGCGCGTCGTGGCCGACGAGCACCATGATAATCAGCGCGGCCACAAGGAGCATCTCGTGATAGGCGAGGGTGCCCCAGGCGCGGATAAACCGCCCCCATTCGGGGGTATCGGCGGGCAGGGGGTAGGTGTTGGGGCCGGTGATAACCCCGGTGAGAAAGGCAAGCTCGATCCAGCCCCAGATGCACAGCGCTGACAGGAAGGCAAGCAGGGCCCCGGTGGCGCTGGTATCGGACAGGGTGAGCCAGAAGCCAACGGCCCCCAGTGCCAGCAGCGGCAGGGCCCACAGGGTGATGCGCAGGCCAGCAGCGGGGCTTTTGCGGTCTGCGGTTTTGACCAGCCACAGGATCGCGCCGGTGGAGAACCACCAGACGAACAAAGCAATCAGACCTGCAGACCATGCGCTCATCACCTCCGTACTCCGGCGGTGCCCGGGCCAGCTGGACGATCGTAGGCGATCGTCCGGCACGGGCGCGCAGGGCCTCGATGGCCTGAGCGGCCGCGCGGGTCAGACCCGGATGGCTTATGTGCCACGTGCCAGATCAATACACCGGTTCCAGACGGACGTTTTCCGGCACTTTATTGGACTTGGCCGGAATCGTGATCAGCGCGAGAAACGCGGCGGCGGCCCGCGCCTGTGCGCCCAGTTTGGCAAACACGCGGCCCTGTGCGGTGGCCTGCGCCAGATCGGCATTCGCCTTTTGCAGCTTTTCCAGTTGTGGCTGCCAGCGCGGATGCTCGATGTCGAGCGTGATCGGGAAGATCTGCTCGCTGAGCTTGCTGGTTTTTGTAAAGACCTCGTGGGCATACCAGTCCGGATCGACGCCCAGAGCCTCGTGAAACGCGGGGCGCTGGTGGTCGCGCACGTACATGGTGGCATAGACCGCTGTGAGAAAGAACTTGATCCAGTAGACGTTGATGCCGGATGTCAGCTTTGGATCGGTCTTCATCAGCAACGCGAACGCCTCGCCGTGGCTGAACTCGTCATTGCACCACTCGCAGAACCACTTGAAGATCGGGTGGAACCGGTGCTCCGGGTGTGCCTCCAGATGGCGGAAGATCGTGATGTAGCGCGCGTAGCCGATTTTTTCCGACAAGTAGGTCGCGTAGTAGATGAATTTGGGCCGGAAGTACGTGTATTTCTTTTTCTGGGTGAGGAAGCCGAGGTTCACACGCAGGCCGGCCTCGCGCAGCGCGTCATTGATGAAGCCTGCGTGCCGCGCCTCGTCCCGTGCCATAAGCTGGAACAGCTGCGTTATGTCCTTGTTGTTGCCGCGCCGCTTCATCTCTTTGTAGAGTACGCAGCCAGAGAATTCGGCGGTGCAGGAGCTGATCAGGAAATCGATGAATTCCTTTTTCAGTTTCGGGTCCATACCCTCCCAGTCCACGTGATCCCAGTCTTCGTTCTTCTTGAAGTGGCCCTTGTTGGGGTCGGCTTCCATCTGGGCGATCAGCTTGTCCCAATCCTCGCGCACGCCCGAGACGTCGATGGCGTCAAGCTCGTCGAAATCCGTGGTATAAAAGCGCGGCGTGAGCAGGGTATTGGCCATCGCGGTTTCTGTTGCGAAATCGTCATCGTACTTCGCCTGTTCTTCCTGAATGGCAAGGCCTTCCTCGACCGTGGTCGCGTCGGCTGTGTGCTTGCCTTCATACTTGTCGGGGGTGTTTTGCACGTTCATAGCGTCACCTCGTCAGAAAAGGAAAACTCGCACAATTCCATCACTTCCAGATCGCCCGTGAGCCGGGTCCAGAGGCGTTCCAGCTTGCTGGCGCGGATGATCGTGGCTTCGCGGTCTTCGGTAACGATCTCGCCGAAAGGGGCCATGATTTCAGGGCCGTGTACTTTCACTTCGTCTCCGGGGTGGATGACCGCACCGTTGTTAAACCGCACATGCGCGTGCAGGCTTTCGAATTTATGGCTGATCTCGACGGTGCACGGGGCCCGTTCGATGTCCTTTGTCAGTAGTCCCATGAGGTGGCTTCCTTTCAGGGTTTGGGTTGGTCCAGCAACCTGGCGAAGGTGCGGGTGTTGGTGGCGCCAAAGCCCATAAGCTCGGCAGACCATCCGGTGGCGGGGTCGAAAAGCGACAGGCGGTTGCCCTGACGCAGTTGCAGTAAAACCGGGGCATTGGGGTCGGCGTTTGCCTGCGCACGCGTCCGCGCGATCACACGCTCGACACCGGCAACAAAGCCGCCCTTGTCAGCTGGAAAATCGGCAATCACGGTTCCTGTGGCGTCCAGCACCCGGGCGGCGCCAGAGGCGTCGCCGGACAAAAAGATCGCGCGCTCCGCGATGACGGGTGTGTCGGGCGGTGTCGCTTCTGGCGGGCGTCCGGTCAGCGTGGCAATTGTCACGATCAGCAGGATCAGGGCCACAAGCCCGAACATCGCGCGCACGAGAATGCGCGGGACCAGTTCTTCGGGTTTGGCGTGGATACGGGGCTGGGTTTGTGTAGCCATGATACTACTCCGCTGCGACGGGGTTGGACGCGGGCATACGCCGCGCGACAGTCGGCATGGAGAGGCGTGCCTCGGCCGCTTCGGAGAGCAGGCCTGCGACTTTTTCTGCATCCGGGATACAGCGCAGCGCAGGTTGCGGGCGTTTGATGTGCCACGGGCGTACGTGCGGCCAGCAGATCAGATAGCCCAGCCGGGTGTCTCCCATCGTCTCGAGGGCGATCGTACCGGTGCCGCCGCGCCGCATATCCAGCATGGCATTGGCGACCTGCTTGTAGGGCAGGTTGAGCGTCAGGGTGAGTGCCGCGCCAATCCGCATGGCCACGCGGGCGTCGGTCACCGTGTACATGGTGGCGCGCGCCTGCACGTAGGCGGTCAGCATCAGCAAACCGCAGGTCACCAGCCCCAGGATCACGAAGGGCACAGACGCACCGACTGCGCGGCCCAGCGGCATCAGGTCGACAACAGAGACAAAGCGCCAGAGGGCCAGTAGCACGAAATATCCCGCGACCCATTTCAGGCACAGCGCCTCCACGGCCAGACGCCACCAGTCGGGACGCCCCTGCCAGAGAATGCGTTCGCCCTTGGGCGGCTCCTCGGGGAGCCCTTCGACGGGTTCTATTTCAAAATCGTCATGCCCGTGGGCGACGGTTGCATCATGGTGAGACATGGCGAGTATCTCCTTGTTGTTCCCTGTCAGTCGTGATCCGTGCGCGGTTCTGGTCCGCCGAGGCGGCCAAAGCGGCCCCGGCAGCATCCGGGCCTGTGGCCCGGACAGATGGCTTATCCCCGCGCACAAGCATCGCGGTTCAGAGCTTTGGTTCCTGGCGGTTGCCAGCGTAAAGCTTGCCGCCGCCGTAGTAGCCCGCGATCTTGTCTTCTTCGAGCAGAGTAACCTGCCGCGGGCTTGCGATTGTCGGGATGGTTGCAAAATGCTTGCCGTAAAGCGCATGCACGTTCACCCGGTCCGATTTGATGTTGGCAAATGTCATCGGCATCAGGCGCGTGCCCGACCCCCATTTGCTGTCCAGTTCCAGTTCAAGAAACCGCACAAGCTGTTCGGGCTCGTCGATCCACATATCGACGATCTTGCCGACAACCTCGCCGTCAGCGGCTACTACGGGCAGGTTGCGCGGATCGCGTCCTGCGGCCACGTGGAACCCTTCGGCACCCGACATCGGCACGATCTTGGGGTGGCCGTGGCCGTCCAGCTCGGGCACATCGCGACGTGGCGCCCAAGAGGCGGGGCCGACACCGTCAAGCATCGGATCGCCTGTCGGCTCCAGCGGGTACCCGTTGCCCGGACCCACGCGTTTCAGCGCGATATCTGCGCGTTCCGGTGTCTGACCGGAGGGCACGGTGACTTCGCCGCGTCCGTGGGGCAGTTTGAATGTCTTGTCCTCGGGCAGGGGCCACATTGATGGGTTTGACGACGGGTTGCCCTTGTCATCTTCCAGCGGGTAGCCCTCGCGCATGTTTTCGCGCTGGATCCAGATGATCAGCGCGGCGAAAAAGATATAAAACAACCACAGCGACAAGCTCGCCAGGTCGAATTCGCCAAAGAATGTTCCAGTCATGTATTTTCCTCCTGAAACGGGGTCATGTTGGGAAATCGGCCAGCCCCAGCGGCTGGGTTCCGGTTTCCGGCGGGGTTAAGAAACCGCTTTGGCGCACGAGCGGTCCCAGAATGACGAGAGTGACAAACAACAGGCCAATCTCGGTGTGATAGACAAAAGAATATCCGGTCGCGGGAGAGGCGAGCGCCTCGCCCAGCTGTCCGGTGGTCGCGGCATGGCCGATCCAGTCTCGCAGGCCGCCGCCAATGGCGATGGAAATACCTGCGGCAGTTGCCTGGGCTGCACCCCAAGCACCGAGCGCAAGGCCCCTGCCGGCGGTGCCGGTGGCCGGCATGGTCATGGCTGCGGTCAGTGTGGCCACGGCAAACAGCCCGCCGCCAAAGCCGATCAGTGTCGCACCGGCGTAAAACAGTACGGGTGAATTCATCGGCGCGGAAAAGATCACCACGGAAAAGGCCCAGATGCCCGCGACCAGCCCTGCGCCGGCCAGACGGTAGGGATTTGATCCGGAGGCCAGTCGTTTGCCTGCCAGCGCAAACCCTGTCAGAGCGCCAGCCGCCCACAGTGCCGTCAGCAGCGTGGTGGCGGATACCGACAGGCCGAGGATCTCGCCGCCGTAAGGCTCGAGCAAGACATCCTGCATGTTGAACGCCATGGTGCCCACAAACACACATGCCAACAGCCGCCCGGCCTGCCCGCCGTTCATGAAATCCGTCCAGGCGTCGGCGAACCTCGGACGTGGTTGGGCACGTTCCTCGCGGCTCATAGGGCGTACATGTTCTTGTTTCCAAAGGGCAAATAGCGTCAGGGCGACACCCACAACGGCTGCGCCCTGTACAACGCGGATCAATTTCAACGCGGTAAAATCGGTCAGTAACACGCCCATGATGACGGCTGAAACGCCCATGCCCACCAAGAACATGACGTACAAAAGCGCCACAACGCGTGGTCGGGTTTCGTCCGTGGCGCGGTCAGAGGCAAGGGCAAGCCCGGCAGTCTGCGTCATGTGCAGACCAAGCCCGGTCATCAGGAAGGCCAAGGCGGCCAGAACCTCGCCCGCGAACGGAATATCATGCACGACATCGCCACCCAGAACCAACAGGGCAAAGGGCATGATGGCCAGCCCGCCGAACTGCCACAAAGAGCCGAACCACAGGTAGGGGATACGTTTCCACCCGATGGCCGAGCGGTGGGTGTCTGACCGAAACCCCAATAGTGCCCGAAACGGCGCGATCAGCACGGGCAGGGCGATCATGACCGCAACGATCATGGCCGGGACGGATAGCTCTACGATCATCACGCGGTTCAGCGTGCCCAAAAGCAGCACCGATGCCATCCCGACAGAGACCTGAAACAGCGAAAGGCGCAGAAGCTGCCCCATAGGCAACTGGTCGCTTGCCGCATCGGCAAAGGGCATGGCCTTGAGAGAAAGTTGACGAAGCCCCTCGGCGCCCATTACCGCACCTCCAGAGCTTGGCTGATGTAAAAGCCGCTGCTGACCCGGTCTATCGGACGCACAAGACTGCTGACCCCTTGCTGACGCGCGGCGCGGGCCAGCTTTTCGAAATCGTGCGGGATCATGACTGGGCTGCGGTCGCTGCGCGGAAAGAGCTTTCCCGTGTACCACATGGCCATCAGCATCCGCGTCCGTGGCGCCACGGTAAACACGATTGTCCGCGCGGTCCGCTTTTCCAGACCGGCCAACGCGCGCCCGATGTCATCGGCGTCGTAGTAGATCAGGCTGTCCATGGCGACCACATGGTCGAAATTCCCAAGGGACGGGCGCAGCATGTCTCCGGCGGCAAATCTGACCTGCGCGCGGTACTCTTCGGGCAGGCGCAACTCGGCAATATCGACCAAAGAAGGCGAGATATCGGTCGCCACCACCTGAGCGCCACGGCGCGCAAGCTCGACCGTCATCTGGCCCGCACCGCAGCCTGCGTCGAGCACCCGCGCGCCGCTCAGATCAGCCGGAAGGCGACTTAGCATCAGCGCACGCATCTTGTCGCGGCCCTCTCGCACAGTCTGCCGGATACGGCTTACCGGGGCCTCCGATGTCAGCCGTTCCCACGTCCGCGTGGCGGTTTTGTCAAAATAGGTCTCGACCCGTGCGCGCGTGACATCATAGCTGGCACGGCTGGGAGCCGCGGCAGGAGGTGTCACGCCGTCAAAGGTCACGTCATCGCGCATCAATCAAAACCCAATAGTTCGAATATTTCGCGATCGGGCAGCGGGGCAGGGGCCAGCGGCTCGGTGCCGTTCCACAGGGTCTCGGCCAGCCGGATGTACTCCTTGCGGACCTGCACGATTTCCTCATCGTCCGGCATCTCGAACAGTGTCTTCTTTTTCAGTCGCGACCGCCGGATCGCATCCAGATCGGGCATATGGGCGATCCGGTTGAAACCGACTGTCTTGCAATAGCGGTCGACCTCGTCCGTTTCACGCGACCGGTTGGCCACGCACCCGGCCAGCCGCACTTTGTAGTTGTTTGATTTGGCCTGAACTGCCGCAATGATGCGGTTCATGGCGTAGATACTGTCGAAATCATTCGCGGTCACGATCAGCGCCCGGTCTGCGTGCTGCAGCGGTGCCGCGAAACCGCCGCACACCACATCTCCCAAAACGTCAAAGATCACGACGTCTGTATCATCCAGCAAGTGGTGCTGTTTGAGCAGTTTCACAGTCTGTCCGACCACGTATCCGCCGCAGCCGGTGCCTGCCGGCGGTCCACCTGCTTCGACACATTTCACACCGTTAAAGCCGTCGAAAACAAAATCCTCAGCGCGCAATTCTTCGGGGTGAAAGTCGACCTCCTTGAGAATGTCGATCACGGTCGGCACAAGGGTTCCCGTGAGGGTGAAGGTGCTGTCATGCTTGGGGTCGCACCCGATCTGCAAGACCCGCTTGCCCAGCATCGAAAAGGCCGCCGACAGATTTGACGAGGTGGTGGACTTGCCAATACCGCCCTTGCCGTACACCGAAAAGACCTTGGCCCCCTCGATCTTGGCGTTGTCATCCTGATGCACTTGCACCGAACCTTCGCCGTCGAGGCCGCGCAATTGCGGCGGGTTTCTGTCCAATGGACTCATGTTGCGTTCCTTTCCAGAGGGCGCGCTCCCCCGTTACTTTGACCTTTAGGTATCCCGAGATACGGGGCAGGGCCCCGGCCGGGTTGGGTTGTGCGCATCCACATCGTCATTGCGCTGCAATCCCTTCGAGCTTGTCTTCCAGTGCGTCCGCCGCATCCTGCAAAGCGGCCAGCGTGTCGGCATCGGGCGACCAGTAGTTTCTGTCGTGCGCCTCCAAAAGCCGGTTGGCCATCCGGCTTGATGCCGTCGGGTTCAGTTCAGCGAGCCGGGACCGCATGTCAGGGTCCAGCATGAAGGTCTCTGAAATGCGCTGGTACACCCAAGGCTCCACCTGCCCTGTTGTGGCCGACCAGCCCAAGGTGTTCGTCACCTGAGCCTCAATCTGCCGGACGCCCTCGGCGCCGTGTTTGAGCAGGCCTTCGAAAAACTTCGGATTGAGACTGCGCGCGCGTGTTTCGAGCGCAACCTGATCGCGCAGGGAGCGCACCCGTGCAGCCCCCCGTGTCTGATCGCCGATGTACACCGCAGCCTCCGAGCCTTTGGCCCGTTTGACCGCCCGCGCAATACCGCCAAGCGTGTCAAAGTAGTGATCGACGGTGGTGACACCCAGCTCGACCGATTCAAGGTTCTGATAGGCGACGTCCACTTCTGCCAGTGTCGCTTGAAGCAGATCGGCATTGGCCGCTGCCTTGCCATCGGTCCCATAGGCAAAACTCTTGCGCGCCTGATAGGCGTCTGCCAGATCGTCCTCGTCGCCAAAGGCGGAACTGTCCACCAGTTGCCCGACGTTCGAGCCATAGGCGCCCTCGGCATTTGAGAAAACGCGCAGCGCGGCTTCTGCCATGCTGCACCCCGTTTTCTTTGCATAGGCCAGCGCGTGGGCGCGGATAAAGTTCATTTCCAGCGGCTCGTCAGCCAAAGCGCATTTCTGCGCCGCTTCTGCCAGCATGCGGGTCTGCAGGGGCAACAGATCGCGGAAAATGCCCGACAGTGTCATGATGACATCGATGCGTGGACGCCCCAGTGCCTCCAGCGGTACCAGATCGGCCCCCGCGAGCCGCCCGAAACTGTCGAAACGGGGCACACACCCCATCAGCGCCAGCGCCTGCGCAATCGGCCCGCCATCAGATTTGATGTTGTCGCTGCCCCAAAGCACCAGCGCCACGGTCCGCGGCAGGGTGGCATGGGTTTCCAGCAAAAGCTGCGCCTGCTTTGCCCCGTCCTGGCAGGCAAAGGCGGTGGGCATGCGGAACGGATCGAAGGCGTGAATATTGCGCCCCGTGGGCAGAATATCGGCCGATCGTATCAGATCGCCACCGGGTACGGGTGCGATGAACCGTGCCGACAGTGCGCGGGTGATCGCCTCAAGCTCGGTTTCCTGCTGCAAAAGGTCGGCGACCCGCGCCCGCGTCTCGTCATCGGCATGGGTCATAAGGTCAAGATACGCGTCACGTGCCTCTTCGCTCATCGGAGCGCCGACGACATGCAAGCCCTCGGGGATCAACGCGTCTTCGGTTTCCAGCAGCTTGAGCCAGAGCGCATCAGGCGCCTCACCGCCAAGGTCTACGGTCTCTGCCTGATCCGCAATCAGCGTTTCAAGAGCCGCACGCTCGCCATCGTCCGGGGCCATCCCGCGCCAGCGGGTCAGACTGTCCTTTAGCTCCATGAGACCTTTGTAAAGCCCGGAGGTCGCCAGCGGCGGGGTGAGGTGGGTGATCGTAACGGCACTCGAGCGGCGCTTTGCAAGCGTTGCTTCAGACGGGTTGTTTGCGGCGTAAAGGTAGACGTTGGGCATCTCGCCGATCAGCCGGTCGGGCCAGTCCGTAGCCCCCAGCCCTGCCTGCTTGCCCGGCATGAACTCCAATGCGCCATGCATGCCGAAATGCAGGATTGCATCGGCCTTGAGGGTATTTTTCAGCCACAGGTAAAAAGTCGCAAACGCGTGCGTCGGGGCAAAGCCTTTCTCAAAAAGCAGCCGCATCGGATCGCCCTCGTAGCCGAAGGCGGGCTGCACGCCCACAAAGACCTGCCCGAAATGAGCGCCGAGCACGAAAACACCGCGCCCGTCTGACTGCACCCGGCCCGGTGCAGGGCCCCAGACCGCCTCGATGGCGGCAAGAGGCGGGGTGCCCTTCACAATCGCATCCGCGCTGACATGAGCGGCGACATTGGCCTCCTGCCCGTATTGCGCGGCATTCCCGTTAAGCACAGCGCTGCGTAGATCGTCCACCGTCTCCGGAACGTCGACCTCGTAGCCTTCCGCCTTTAGTTTGTTTAACGTATTGAAAAGGCTCTCAAAAACGCTGAGATATGCGGCGGTGCCGACGGCACCGGCGTTGGGTGGAAAGCCAAAGAGTACAATGGCGAGCTGCTTGTCCGCATTGGCTTTGCGGCGCAATGCGGCAAGGCGGATCGTTTTTTCCACAAGGCTGTCTACACGCTCGTGACAAGGTGCCATCGCCTTGGCGGTGCCGGTGGCTTCGCACTTGTGGCGACATCCCTCGCATCCGGCGTCGCCATGGCGGCCGGCAAAGACCGTGGGGTTGGTGGCCCCATCCAGTTCGGGCAGGGCGATCAGCATTGTGGTTTCGATCGGGCCAAGTCCCTGCGCAGAACTCGACCACTGCGCAAGTGTTTGAAACTCCAAAGGATGTGCTGCGATGTAGGGAACGTCGAGGTCGCCCAACACTTTGATTGCGGCATCATTGTCGTTATAGGCCGGTCCCCCCACAAGGCTGAACCCGGTCAGCGAGACCAAAGCGTCAATCCGGCTGCCGTGCGTGTCGCGAAAGTAGGCGTCGATTGCCGGGCGCCCGTCGAGACCACCGGCAAAAGCGGCGCGCACCGCGATGCCGCGCGCCTCAAAAGCACGGATGACAGCGTCGTAATGTGCAGTGTCAGACGACAGGACATAAGACCGCATCATCAAAAGACCGACTGTCAACGTCGATGCGGCGGGTGTGGGCAAATCCGCGGCTTGCGTGGTGATCCGGCCCGGCAGATCCGGATGGTACAGCCCCGCATCGGGATATTCCACGGGTGCTGCTGCCTCAGGCGCCTGTGCCCAGCCGGTCCCTGTGGCGTAGCGGTTCAGCAGAAACCTCAGCATCGCCTCGACATTGTCGTCAGAGCCGCCCAGCCAGTACTGCATCGTCAAAAACCAGGCCCGCAGGTCCTGACTCTTGCCGGGAATGAACCGCAAGATCTTGGGCAACCGGCGCAACAGTGCCATCTTGTCCGCGCCGTTGGAACTCGACGGCTTCGTCGAGCCGCGCAGTTTCTTCATCAGCTTCATGGCCCCGGATTGCGGTGCCTTCATGTCAAGCACGCCCATGCGCGTCAGGCGCACGACCGAGGCATCGGCAATCATACCGATCATGGCATCGCAGTGATCGCGGCGCGCTTCAAGCGCGGGCAGGATCCGGCTGATGTGTTCTTCGAGAAACAGCAGGTTGGCGATAACGATGTCGCCGCTGTCGACCGCTTCACGCGCGGCCTCAAAGGCACCTGGGGTCTCTCCCCACTCGGCTGCGGCATGGATCGACAGGCTCAGACCGGGATAATCCGTGGCAAGCCGTTCCATCGCACGCTGCGCAGGCCCCGCGGCATGGCGGTCCAGCGTCAGGATCACGACGCGGTAGCCGGGCAAACGCCCCGTTATGGCGCCATCATCTCGCATAATGCGCCTTCGCCTCGTAGAGCGTGTCGATACTGATTTCCGCCACACCGCGTTCGGTGGCAAAACTTTCGGTATTCCGCCGCGCCTTGCCACGCACAAAGAAAGGGATCTTCTTTAACTCCGCTTCCGCGTCCGCCTGCCAGATGACATCCAGAGATGCGTGCTCTTTCACTTTGCCGGAAAACTCCGGGGGGGGCGCCGCAGGCGCGGGGGGCTGGCCCCCCTGAGCGGCGGCAAGAGGCGCGTGACCGCCGTGATGCGACGGGCCCGCCGCATCGTGAAACTCGAAATCTTCCCGGAACATGTGAAGCAGATGCTCTTCCAGCCCCATAACCAGCGGATGCACCCAGGTGTCAAAGATCACGTTCGCGCCTTCGATGCCCATTTGCGGGCTGTACCGCGCGGGAAAGTCCTGAACATGCACGGGTGCAGAGATTACGGCGCAAGGAATGTGCAGCCGCTTGCCAATATGACGCTCCATCTGTGTGCCGAGGATCATCTCCGGCTGCACCGCCTCTATGGCCCGCTCTACTTCGAGGTAGTCATCGGTGATCAGTGCTTCGAGACCGAATTCGCGGGCCAGCGCACGCACCCCGCGCGCCATCTCGCGGTTGTAGCAGCCCATGCCCACCACGTCGAAACCCATCTCGTCACGCGCGATGCGCGCCGCGGCCATCACATGCGTGCCGTCGCCAAAGATAAACACGCGCTTGTCGGTCAGGTACGTGCTGTCGACCGACCGCGAATACCACGGCAAACGCAGACGGCTGTCATCAAGATAGGCGGGCAATCCGGTGATTTCGGCGATCTCCTCGACAAAATCACGCGTGGCGCCAACGCCGATAGGCACAGTCTTTGTGAAGGGCTGGTCCAGTTCGCGGGCCATCCAGCGTGCAGCACTTTCGCCTGTTTCCGGATACATCAACACATTAAAATGCGCGGCCCCAAGGCGGGCGATGTCATCGGGTCCGGAGGTCATCGGCGCAACCGCGTTTACACTTACGCCCATGTCAGACAAAAGCGCCGTAATCTCGGTAATATCGTCGCGGTGCCGAAATCCCAGGGCGGTTGGTCCGATCAGATTACAACTGATCTGTGCAGTCCGCGCCGTCGGCTTGGCGAGGGTGCGGACAATCTGGAAAAACGTCTCGTCCGCGCCAAAGTTCTCTTTGCGCTGGTAGCTGGGCAACTCCAGCGGGATGACAGGCACGGGCAAGCCCATCGTTTCGGCCATCCCGCCCGGATCATCCTGAATGAGTTCCGCCGTGCACGACGCCCCGACAATCAGCGCTTTTGGCGCAAAACGCTCAAAGGCATCCGTCAGTGTGGATTTGAACACATCAGCGGTGTCCGACCCGAGGTCGCGTGCCTGAAAAGTTGTATAGGTCACAGGCGGGCGGTGGTCGCGCCGCTCGATCATCGTGAACAGCAAATCGGCATAGGTGTCGCCCTGAGGCGCATGCAGCACGTAGTGGGTGTCTTTCATCCCGGTGACGACACGCATCGCGCCAACGTGGGGCGGGCCTTCGTATGTCCAGACCGTCAGCTTCATTCTGCCGCGCCCAATTTGAGCAAATCCGCGCGGCGCACGGGGCGCGAAAACAACCCGGCGAGATCACCGGCTTGCTCGTAGAAATGCACTGGCGTGAACACAAGCTCGATGGCCCACTTGGTTGCGAGCCCTTCGGATTCTAACGGATTGGCGAGCCCCAGACCGCAGACTGTGAGGTCTGGCCGTGCCGCGCGGCATCTGTCGAGTTGCAGGTCCACATCCTGTCCTTCGGACAATGTGGGGCCTGTGCTGAGCAGATCGAGATCCGGCCCGACGATCCCCTTGTGAATAAAGGGAGCACCCACCTCAATGGCCTGCATGCCGCATTCGCGGGTCAGAAAGCGCGCCAGCGGTATCTCCAACTGGCTGTCGGGGAAGAAAAAGATCGATTTGTCCCGTAAGACGCCGCTCGCTTTGGCAACGGCTTTGCGCGCCCTGGCGCGAGGCGCCGCCGTGACACGCTCGAAAACCTCTTCACTGACACCGAATTCTTGCGCGATGGTGCGCAGCCATGCCGTTGTGCCTTCCTCGCCAAACGGGAAGGGGGCGGGCAAGTGGCGTGCTCCGCGGCGTTCGAGCGCGGCGTGGGTGTCGCCCAGAAACGGTTGTGTCAGTGCAAAAACAGTACCGGGCCCGATGCCCAGCTCACTGTCGGCGCGCGGGGCCGGCAAGACCTTGACCGGCGATACGCCCATCTGTGCCAGCAGGGAAAGTGCCTGCTCCTCGACGACATCGGGCAGAGCACCGACCAGCAGCAACTGGCGTTCATCCGTTTCCGGCAAAACCGGCACCATCGACGCAAGGCAGGCGTCTTCGCCTTGTGTAAAGGTCGTTTCGATGCCGGAACCGGAAAAATTCAGCACCCGAACAGAAGGGGCGTAACGTTCACTTAGCCGTTCGGCAGCACGTGCTAGGTCCAGCTTGATGACTTCAGAGGGGCAGGAGCCGACCAGAAACAGTTGCTTGATATCCTGACGTCGGGCGAGAAGCTGGTCGACAACCTTATCCAGCTCTTCCTGCGCATCGGCGAGGCCGGCAAGATCGGTCTCTTCGAGAATGGCGGTGCCAAATCGCGGTTCGGCAAAGATCATGACTCCGGCGGCGGATTGCAGCAAGTGCGCACAGGTCCGCGACCCGACAACAAGAAAAAACGCGTCCTGTATCTTGCGGTGCAACCAGATGATGCCTGTCAGTCCGCAAAAAACCTCTCGTTGGCCACGCTGTTTTAGAATCGGCTCATCGCGACATCCGCCGCCTGCAGGGAGCCGTGGAAGATCATTCATGCGGTCACCTCGACGGGCTTTGCGACCTGCAGTCGGGCAGCGCGCAGTTTGAGTACGAATTGAACGGCGTTGACCACGTATGCGGCGTATGCGGCGAGGGCGAGCAGCATCAGCGAAACCGGGGTCAGCGACGACGTGAAAAGCGCCCAGAGATAGGCGGTATGCAGCGCAATAACGGCGAAGGAAAATACGTCTTCCCAAAAGAACGCAGGTGCGAAAAGGTATTGACCGAAAACGATTTTTTCCCAGATCGCTCCGGTGACCATGATGACATACAACACCATGGTTTTTATTACGATCGACCACGTGGCGATCAGGTATCCCTCGGCGGTCCAAAGGTACCTTAAAACCAGAACAAGTGAGATGAGAAATACGATGAATTGCAGTGGTGCAAGAATGCCCTGAACAGTGGTCCAAGGCGTGGCGTCACGGCGTGCACGTTCCTGTGCGGTATAGAGGCCTTGGGGGGCCTGATGTCGCGCATCTGGTGCGTGCATGATGGAGTGAACCTTTCTCGCCCTGTCCTCTGAAAATAGCGTTCAGCGCGGAAAAGTGTCAACTGAAACTTACACTGCAGTCGCACTAGAGTTGACAGCTGCGGAAGCTACAATCGCACGGAAATGGGACTATTTCTTTGAAAAACAGTTAATTTAGTGGTTTTGCTATGCGGGCTTACCGAATTTGCCTGACTCATATGTCAATTTTATTTGACATTTCTGGGTTGACGCGAGACTTTACATCAAAGCCGACTCTTGTGCGATCCACCGATCGTACGCACTGCTCGAGAGTCGTGTGAGGAAAGCCATGTCGACGGATGATCAACCAACACCGCGTGGCATTCAGCGGGACCGGCCTGAAAAGGTTGGTGCGCTTGCCTCGACGGTCATATCGGTTTTGCGTCATCGTCAGACGGTATCTGTCGAAGGCCTGAGACAGTTCGTGCTCGATTTCCTTGTCCGTTCGGTGCTGTCTCCTTCGCGCTTTGACGCTTCTGCTGCCTGCGATGAACTGCGCGGCTACCGGTTATCTCCGGACGCGCTGATCGATCTTTATGTTCCTGCGGCAGCGCGTACGCTCGGCGAACGCTGGGTAAACGACGAAATCAATTTCGCCGAAGTCACTGTCGGTACGATGCGACTGCAGGCGGTTCTGGATTGTGCCTCGAGGCTTTGTTCTCCTGACGGGCATTTGCGGAGCGACGCGATGCACATTCTCATGGTCGTTCCGCAGGGAGAGCAGCACTTTCTGGGTGCAAGCGTTGCCGCTGCTCAGGCACGACGGCTGGGCTGTGATGTTGCAATGTCCTTTGACGAAGACCTCGGGTCGCTCAAAACACGGATAATTCAAGACGCGCCGGATCTGGTCATGATTACCTGTGCGCGTGCCGAACTGCTTGAATCAGTTGCCGGAACGGTGCAATGTATTAACGGCGCGCGGACCGATGGACCTGTGGTTGCAGTCGGCGGGGCGTTTGAGAGCGAAACAGGTGCAACAAAAGAACTAAAGGGCGTCGATATCGTGACCAGCAACGTGGCAGAGGCTGTCGCGTATTGCACAACCCGGTCGAGATTGAAGAAAACTCCATGACCACCAGTGAGAATACCTTTTGGAGCAGTGGCTCTGTTCCGCTCATTGAGCCGGAGTTTTTAAGTAGTATTATTGCTGCGGCCTCGGACATTGCATTGGTCGTGTCGGAAAAGGGCATCATCCTTTCCGTTGTTCTGAATACGCATAGCGAGAGCTTTGGCAATTTAGAGCATTGGGAAGGGCGTCACATCTGTGATTTTCTGACCCGTGAATCGGTGCCTAAATTTGAAAAAGCGCATGAAGACTACCTGTTGGGCACCGTGCCCAAAAAGCAGCTGGAGTTGAACCACTGCGACAATGCCGTTTGGCAATATCCAGTGCGGTACACGTTTCACCGCTTTGGTCAGGAAAATGCGGCGCTATTGCTCGGGCGCGATTTGCGACCGATCGCAGAGACCCAGCAGCAGCTTGTTCAGGCGCAAATCGCGTTGGAGCAGGGGTATGAGGCGCGGCGCGAACATGATGCGCGCTACCGCGTGCTGCTTTCTAACATCACCGAGCCGGTGGTGTTTTTGTCTGTGCAGTCCGGCCGGGTCGAAGATGCCAATGATGGTGCCGCCGCACTTTTGGGGCTCACTGCGGACGCGTTGCGCGGCAGCAGTTTTTCTCAACACTTCAAGGACCGCTCCGTCGTCGAGTTGACCGAAAGCCTGATGAACGCCACGCTGTCCGAAGAGGGCGCGCAAGTTGGCCTGAAGGCAGCACGCACCAAGTTGGATATCATCGCTCATCCCGTTGTTTTCCGTGCTGGGGGGCAGCGCGTATTGATGTGCCGTCTGAGCACACCGAAAGATGCACCGGTTATTGCCGATGCAGCGGCGGCCACGGCGCTTGCGTTGTTCCGTTCCGGCAGTGATGCGATGCTCTTCATGTCTCCGAAAGGTGATATTCTGTCGGTCAACGAAAGCTTTATGGATCTGGTAGGGGCGACGCATCTATCAGACGTGGTAGGGCGTAGTCTTGGCGATTTTCTGGGCCGCGGGCAGATTGATCTGTCGGTACTTACAGACCAATCGCAGCGGTCAGGTCAGATGCGAATTTACGGGACCAAAATCATCAACGATCTGGGAACCCGCCTGTCTGTTGAAATTTCGGCCACGCAACTGTCAGATTCTGATGTGCCGGTCATCGGCTGCATCCTGCGCGACATTTCCCGGGTTGAAGCATCGCGCACACCACCGGCGACACCGGGCATTGCGCAGGTGTCGGGCGAGCCGGCGCGCAATGTCATGGATTTGGTCGGGTCCGCATCGCTTAAGGACATCGTTGCTGAAACCACTGACGTGGTTGAAAAGATGTGCATTGAAACCGCGGTGGAATTGACCGGTAACAACCGTGTCGCGGCGGCGGATATGCTGGGGCTTTCGCGGCAAAGCCTTTATGTCAAGCTGCGCAAATACGGCTTGATCAACAAAAAACCCTGAACGCAGGCAGCAGGCCACTTGCACCGACTCAAAGTGTAAGCCATAGTTGACACATGTCTGTCAGCGAAGTCATACAGTCGCGCCGATTTCCAGAACCAGCTGCCGCTCTGCGTTTGATCAAGCCGATCACGTGGTTCCCGCCGATGTGGGCATATCTGTGTGGTGTCGTCTCCTCCGGAGTTGCCCCAACGGGACAGTGGGGGCTTGTGATACTGGGCGTTGTTTTGGCCGGACCAATAGTTTGCGGAATGAGTCAGGCAGCGAATGACTGGTGTGATCGTCATGTCGACGCCATCAACGAACCGGACAGGCCAATCCCGTCAGGGCGGATACCCGGGCGGTGGGGCCTGTGGATTGCGCTGGCCATGTCCGTGCTGTCACTTTTCGTCGGGTATCAACTGGGGCCGTGGGGTTTTGCCGCAACTGTGATTGGGGTGCTTGCGGCTTGGGCCTATTCTGCTGAGCCTGTGCGCCTCAAGCGTTCTGGCTGGTGGGGCCCGGGGCTTGTCGGTCTAAGTTACGAGACGCTGCCGTGGTTCACGGGCGCCGCTGTATTGAGCGCCGGCGCCCCGGCGTGGCCCGTCGTCATCGTCGCTGTACTGTACGGGATTGGGGCGCATGGCATCATGACGCTGAATGATTTCAAAGCGTTGGAGGGTGATCGGGCAACAGGGGTCAATTCGCTTCCTGTGGTTTTGGGCCCAGAGCGTGCCGCCAAAGTTGCCTGCGCTGTCATGGCTGTTCCACAGGTTCTGGTCGTGGGATTGCTGTTTGTCTGGGATAAACCTTGGCATGCGGCGGCTGTCGGCTGTGTTCTGCTTGTACAGTTCTGGGCAATGACAGTGATGTTCAAAGACCCCAAGGCCAAAGCGCCTTGGTACAACGGCACAGGTGTTCTTCTTTACATCAGCGGCATGATGGTTGCCGCGTTTGCCTTGCGGGGGGTCGGCTGATGCTGGGGTGGCTGGGAATTGCACGGCTGGGTCTGGTGCAATTGGCTCTTGGGTCGGTTGTTGTACTGACAACGGCCACGATGAACCGCGTCATGGTCGTCGAACTGGCGATGCCCGCGATTTTACCGGGTCTGTTGGTATCACTCTATTACGGGACTCAGTTTCTGCGACCACGCTTTGGTCATGGTGCTGACAGGGGCGGGCGCAGAACCCCATGGATCATCGGCGGTGTCGCGCTGCTCGCAGCCGGGGCCATCGGTGCGGCCCTATCTGTTGGCGTGATGGAGCAGGTGGCTTGGGCGGGCATTGCCGCTGCAGTCCCCTCATTTATTCTCATCGGCCTTGGCATCGGTGCGGCCGGTACCAACCTTCTGGCGCTTTTGGCGATCCGGGTCAGTCCGGCGCGGCAGGCCCCGGCAGGCAGCCTTGTCTGGATCATGATGATTTTCGGCCTCGCAGTGACAGGGATAACGGCTGGTATTTTGCTTGATCCGTATTCGCATGCCCGCTTGGTCGCAGTGACCTTTGGCGTGTGCTGCGTCGCGCTGACGCTAAGTGTGATCGGCGTGTGGGGGCAGGAGCGTGACAGCACCATGCCCAAAGCACAGGAAAAGGCGGCGTTCCGCGACGTGATCTGGGAGCTTTGGACGGACAAGCGGGTGCGTGCTTTCACAATTTTCGTCTTTGCGTCGATGCTGGCCTACAACTTGCAAGACCTGATCCTTGAGCCCTTTGCCGGCCATGTCTTTGGTTTGACGGTTGGGGAGAGCACACAGCTTGGCGGTATGCACCATGCGGGTGCGCTCGTCGGCATGCTTGCAGTCTTGCTGGGAGGCACAGTGCTCGCGCGGTGGATCACGGTGCCGCTTCGGGTTTGGGTTGTCGGCGGGTGTATCCTGTCTGGTCTGGCTCTTGTCGGGCTTGCCTATGGCGGACAGCATGCCGCCACGTGGCCGCTTGCGGGCAACATCTTTGTCCTTGGTCTGGCCAATGGTGCCTTTGCCGTGGCAGCCATCGGCGCGATGATGGGCTTGGCCCGCGAAGGCGGTGGCGGCAGTGAAGGGCTTCGCATGGGCCTGTTTGGCGCGGCACAGGCAATCGCCTTTGGTCTGGGTTCCTTTATCGGGACGGCGATGGTCGACATTATGCGCGCCCTGACGCCGCGGGACGAGATTGCCTACGGAACAGTATTTGCCTTTGAAGGGCTGGTTTTTCTAATCGCGGCGCTCTTGGCGCTGCGGCTCACGTCACAAAATGCGGCGGCTGTACGCCCAACCGCGATGATGCCAGGAGAATAACGCATGTATGATGTCGTCGTTGTCGGAGGTGGGCCGTGTGGTGCAACTGCCGCTCATGATCTGGTCAATTCAGGCCACAAGGTTGCCTTGCTGGACAGGGAAGGGCGCATCAAGCCCTGCGGCGGTGCCATACCGCCGCGGTTGATGCAGGATTTTGACATATCCAAAGACCAGCTGCTGGCCGAAGTGCGCACCGCGCGGATGATCTCGCCCACAGGAAGGCAAGTGGATATCCCGATCGAGAATGGCTTTGTCGGAATGGTGGACCGCAAGGATTTCGACCCTTTTTTGCGGCAGCGGGCCGCCGACGCGGGCGCTGACTATTATACCGGCACATTTGTGCGGATCGACCGCAATTCCGCAGGACCCGTCGTCGTCTATCGCGACAAGGCAACACAACAAGAGCGGGAACTGCCGTGTAAATTGGTCATCGGCGCGGATGGCGCAAAGTCGCGGGTGGGTCTCGCCGAGGTCAAGAATGCAGACAAGGTGCCGCTGGTCTTTGCATACCACGAGATCATCAAGGCGCCGCCGAAGTCTGCTCATTATGATCCTGAACGTTGTGACGTGATCTATGATGGCGCGATTTCACCAGATTTTTACGGCTGGGTTTTTCCGCATGGCAACAGTGCGAGTGTCGGCATGGGCACCGAGATTTCTTCGGTGAACCTCAAAGAGGCAACGGCCTCGCTGCGCGAGGCTTCAGGATTGTCCGATTGCGAGACCTTGCGCCGCGAAGGTGCGCCGATTCCGTTACGCCCGCTGGATCGCTGGGACAACGGACGGGACGTTTTGCTGGCAGGTGATGCCGCCGGTGTCGTGGCCCCGTCGTCGGGTGAGGGCATCTACTATGCCATGGTTGGCGGGCGGGTTGCCGCCACGGCCTGCGCTGCAACGCTGGCGTCCGGTCGGGCCAAAGATCTCAGGCTTGCACGACAGCTGTTCATGAAAGAGCACAAGATGGTGTTTCGTGTGCTGGGTTCGATGCAGAATGCCTACTACCGGAGTGACGAACGCCGCGAGCGTTTCGTATCTTTGTGCCACGACATCGACGTGCAGCGGCTGACATTCGAGGCTTACATGAACAAAAAGCTCGTGCGCGCGCGGCCGATGGCACATCTCAAAATCGGCTTGAAAAACCTTGCACATCTGACCCGGCTTGTGGCACCGACGCGCGTATGACGATCATGATCCCGACCTGGGTGAACGGCACACTTACTCCAGTTGAAAAACTGGAGGCCCACGTAAAGGGTCTGCGACACAAGGCTGTTTCGGTTTTTGTGCTGAATGGCGATGCCGTTTTGATGCAGCAGCGCGCGCTGTGCAAATACCACACACCCGGTCTTTGGACGAACACATGCTGCACCCATCCTGAATGGGACGAGCCGCCTGAGGTTTGTGCCGTGCGGCGGCTCGACGAAGAGTTGGGTGTTACGGGTCTTGTCCCGGTGCACCGGCACCACCTCGAATATCGCGCCGACGTAGGCGGCGGGCTGATTGAGCATGAAGTGGTGGATGTCTATGTGGCGCAGGCTGACGCCAGCCTGTCGATAACGCCAAATCCGGAAGAGGTGATGGCGGTAGAGTGGATGCGCTTTGAGCAGTTGATGCGGGATGTCGCTGAAACCCCGGATCGATTTACGCCTTGGTTGAAAATTTATTTGCGCGAACACGCAGAAAAGATTTTCGGCGCTTTGGCCGCGACCTGAGTGCTCGAAACCTGCGGTCGATAAGACTAATTATGTAAAATCGTGCAGGGGTGATCAGGTGGTTTCGCGCTGAATGAGCGTTGTTTCAAAGCATTTGGGTTCGGGTCGGATGTCTTCATCCAGCCAGAACGCCAGTGCTTCGGCAGCATGTGATCCCATCTGACGCGCAGGCAAGCGGACGGTAGAAAGCCGCGGCGCAACCGAGGCGGCGATGGGCAGATCATGGATACCCATCACGGCCACCTGATGTGGTACTTTGATGTCGCGGCGCTGAAGCTCGAATAGAACACCGATGGCAAGGATGTCCGAAAGGCACAAAAACGCGTCGATCGGTCTGCCGCTATCCAATACTTCGATTGCTGCATCCGTGCCGCCTGACGCAGACAGTTCAGTCGCCTGAGTATAGTGAAGCCTGACGTCTGGTGCATCGGTTCGTGTACCATCCAACCGGGCACGTGTGCGGTCATCAAAGTCCGGTGATCCATGTAAAACCGCGATTGAGCGGTGTCCTTGAGCGACCAGATGCTCCAATGCTTTTTGCGCGGCTTGCCGGTTATCGTATCCGACCGTGGGGTAGCGATAGCACCGATCAAAGTGAGATATTGCGATAATGGGGACGTCGCGATTTTCCAGCAGCGCGACAAGAGCATCGTCGTGTGTGATGCCGGACAGAAAAAAACCTTCGACGCCGATATCCAGCAACTCGCGCGCGCGGCGCAGTTCTTGCCCGGGGTCGCCGCTTGTTGTCGCGACAACAAGCGAATAGCCAAAGTCGCCCAGCCGTTTCTCTATCGCTTCGATGGTGGAGGCAAAGATCGCATTATCGAGCGTTGGAATGAGCGCGCCGAGTATCCGTGTGCGCCCGCTGTTAATTGCTCTTGCGGCGGCACTTGGGTGAAATCCGAGTGTGTCGATTGCCTGCAGCACGCGATCGCGTGTTCCCTGCTGTACGACCTGTGGTGCATTGAGAACCCGCGATACGGTCGCAACGGAGACATCCGCCGCCCGCGCAACGTCTCGAAGATTAACCCTTTTCTTTTCCCGCCGCACAGCCATTGAACAAAGACAAACATACTTGCGCAGGTTGCACAACGTCTCTTGACACGGATCGGTCTTTTGCCGTGAAACTAGTTACAGACAGGTCAGGATGACTCGGGTGTCGCATCAGACGGAATACTTGCGTTTCAATAACATCGGCTTTGCTGGCAAAGGTCGCGCCTTTCCCGGTTTTCCTGTGAAATCTGATGCTTTTCATTGGACGCTTGCGCCACGTGACGCGGTGAAAATTGACGTGAAAGTCGATGATATCTTGTCGCTTTTGCCTTCTTGCGCCGAACAATCCGTAAGCATTTTGGCCTTTCATCCGAACGGCCGTTGTGACCCGGGCCTCTTGGGTCTGCCGGTCGGGTTACAAGTTGATCTGCAGTCTTTCAACTGCGCAGCATTCACCGGTTGGGTTGCAGGAAATGGGGCCCCTACCGACGCAGATTTTGCCGTGGCAACTGTCTTATTGCAGGATCTGGTGGCGTTAAAGGCGCGTGCGACCGGCACGGTTTGGATCATCCATCCGCAACCTGCAGAAGAGCTTGTTGCGGCGGCAGGTATTGGTACGGTCGGGGTCGCATTAAAAGCGGCTGGTGCTGGCCGGCAAGCTCCGCTGCCGCCGGCGATTGGACACGTGCGAGACGAGTTCACTGTGCGGCGTGGAACGGCGCTGGCTTATGAACTGCAGCCAGGAGAGATCGTGCAGATCATCGATGTCGAAGGCCAGCAGTGTTCTGATTTCATGGCGTTGCGCAAGGACGCGCTGGAAAAAGGACGCGAAATCGGCATCGATGGTACCGCAACCCGCACCATGGTGCACGGGGCCTACCCCGATCCGGGGCTTTTGGACAAGTTCTATGATCCTGAACTGCGGCCTATTTTGCGCACCGTGCAAGACACTTGTGGGCGGCATGACATGTTTGGCATGGCGTGCACAGCGCGCGGATACGAAGATCGCGGGTTTCCGGGGCACCTGAATTGCAGCGATAACATCTCAAACGCCTACGCGCCGTTCGGGGTCGCAAGACGACTGGCATGGCCTGCCGTTAACTTTTTCTGGAACACGTGGTTGGACCCGACATCGCACAGGATCCTGACAGAGGAAAGTCATTCGCGTCCGGGTGATTATGTGGCTTTGCAGGCGTTGGAGGAACTGGTTTGCGTCAGTACCGCATGCCCTGATGATATCGATCCGATCAACGGCTGGAACCCCACTGACATTCATGTACGCATCTACCGCCCTGACGCGCCGATCCAGCGTGCCGTCGCTTTTCGAGAGAAGGAAAATGCCCCGATGTCGATCAGCCAGGAAAGCCCTTTTCACCCAGCGACATCGAAACTGACCCAAAATTTCGCGCCTGCGCGGGATTTGTGGGCGCCCGTTAGCTTTCCTTCTGTTGGTACAGTCGGAGAATACTGGGCCTGCCGCGAAAAGGTCACGCTGCAGGACATGTCGTCGCTGCGTAAATTTGATGTCATCGGTCCGGATGCCGAGCGCCTCTTACAGCTTGTTCTAACGAAGGACGTGTCTCGGGTCGCGGTTTGGCGCGGCACCTATGCCCTGATCTGTGATGAAATCGGTAATGTTGTGGATGACGGTACCTTATTCCGTCTAAGTGCCGATCTGTTCCGCTGGTGCTGCGGATCAGAGGAAAGCGCGCGCGTTCTGGAAACCGTTGCCAAGCGGGAAAACATGCAGGTACGCATTCATGCCATGGGCGGCGCGATGCCAAGTGTCGCGCTTCAGGGCCCGCGATCGCGCGATGTGCTACGCGAAATAGTCTTTTCGCAGCCGACGCATCCGTCGCTGGATGAGCTCCGGTGGTTTGGCGTAACCATTGCGCGGCTGCGTGACCGCGACGGTATTCCCTTCATGCTGGCGCGCTCTGGATATACCGGCGAATTGGGGTACGAGCTGTTTTGCGCCAGTTCTGACGCCCCTGCCCTGTGGGACGCGATCATGGCGGCGGGCGCAGAATTCGGGATTGCGCCCATGGGCTCGGACGCGTTGGAGATCATCCGGATAGAGGCAGGGTTGGCCTCCCGCGCGGAATTCGCCTCGGGGGGAGACGCGCACGAATCCGGCTTGAGCTTCGCCATCAGCGAAAAATCCTGCGACTTTTCAGGCAAAGCAGCGCTGGAGCGCAACGCCAAACACCCGCGCCGCGTCTTGAAGGGGCTGAAATTTGAAACCAACGATGTGCCTGCACAGGGCGCGCATGTATTCGCGGCAGAACGGCCGATCGGGGTTATTACGTCTGCGGCCCGCTCGCCAATGTTCGGGTGCAGCATCGCGATGGCCCGCCTGTCCGTCGAATATGCGGAATCCGGCACAGCCCTTGAAGTGGGCCAGATGGACGGTCACATGAAACGTCTTTCAGCGACCGTGTGCGATTTGCCTTTTTACGACCCGAAACGCGCGCGCGCGCGCGCCTGATCCTGCTACTTGACGGCGGCGGTGACGATGATCTCGACCTTTAGTACGTCACGGGCAAGCTTTGCCTCACCGCAAGCACGGGCAGGTGCGTGACCCTTGGGCACCCAATCATCCCAAATGGCATTCATCTCAGCAAAATCCGCCATGTCAGCTAGCCATACAATCGCTTGCAAGATGTTCTCGCGATCTGATCCGGCCTCTTTCAGCAGTGTATCCACACGCGACAGGCAGTCCCGTGTTTGTTCGGCCACGCTGTCGCCTGCACCAACCTGCCCGCACAGGTAGGCAACGCCATTATGTTTTACGATTTTGCTCATCCGGTCAGAGGTGTGAATGCGTTCGATCATGGGTTGCTCCACTTCACAGGCATCAAGACATTACATAGTTCAGCCCAAGGCGCCCGCCGTCGACATAGATCGTCTCTCCGGTGACATAGCTGGCCTTTGGCGAGCATAAGAACGCGACCACATCGCCAATCTCGCGGGCCGAGCCGGGCCGTCCCAACGGCGTACGGGACATAGCAACCTTGAAGGCGTCGGGGTTTGCATTCACGCCCGCCATCATTTCGGTGTCAATCGAACCCGGGCCAACTGCGTTGACGCGGATTTTGCTTTGCGCCAGCGCCAGCGCCGCCACTTTGGTCAGCTGCATCACGCCTCCCTTGGAGGCGCAATACGCCGGGATCGCAGGGATCGCCAACTGCGCGTTGATCGACGACATATTGACGATTGCGCCTTCGATTCCCTCTGCCACCATGGTGCGGGCAGCACGCTGCGTTGCGACGAACACGCCGCGCAGGTTGAGTGCCAGAACATTATCAAATGTTTCCAGATCATAGTTCAGGAAATCACCCGGAGCCGCCACGCCCGCATTGCTGACGAGCGCGGATACTGGCCCGTGTTCTGCCTCGATCTTGTCAAAGAGTGAGGAAATGGCCGCCGCGTCGCTGAAATCACACAGATAGCCGACACCGCCAATACCGTTGGCGGCCTCGATCACGGTGTCCTTGATATCTGCAAGGATCACCTTGTAGCCGTCCGCGGCAAGAGCTTCGCCACAGGCCAGCCCGATGCCCTGTGCCCCGCCTGAAACAAGTGCGATGGGGGATTCTGTCATGTCTATTGTCCTATGATTGGCAGTGCACCGCGATTGCACAGTGCAGGAATTCGCGTAACTTCAGGCTAGGACAAAAAACCGCCAGCAGGAATGCCGAACGGAAGATATATTTCACAAATGACACCCCGTTTGGCGGACGCCAGATCTTGAAACGGACAAGGCCCGCATCAATGCTTTAGCCACTCGGTGACCCTGCTGGCTGTACTTGCAGGGTCAACCACCTAACCACTTTGCAATGGGCAGGCATCGCGGTTTAAAAAGCTGAAGTATCGGCGTGTTGGTTTGGACATGCGGTCTCTTCACTTGCGCAGCTTGGGTCAGGTGTGATGCTGTGGCAAAGACTGTACCGCGTTTGGCGCAAAAGAAACTCGGAAACCTTGCATAAGGTCAGGATCGCTAAATGAGAAAACTCAAGAAAACAGCATCGCAAATGGTCAAAGAAGCGCGGGCAGCCATCGAAGAGGTGGAGACCGCCGATCTGATCGCGATGGTAAACGACCCCGACGTCGTCATTGTGGATATCCGCGACATTCGAGAGCGCCAGCGCACCGGAGCGATCCCCGGTTCGGTCCATGCGCCGCGCGGGATGATCGAATTCTGGGTTGATCCGGAAAGCCCCTATCACAAAGAAGTCTTTTCGCAGCCGGACAAAAAATACGTCTTTCACTGCGCATCGGGGTGGCGGTCGGCCCTGACCGTTGCGACCTTGCAAGACATGGGATTTGACGCGGCGCACCTCAAGGAGGGCTTTTCCACTTGGGCTGAAAAAGGCGGTCCGGTCGAAAAGATAGAAAAGCGCTGATCCTGTACCGTTTTAGTCGCAGACGCAGAAAATATGCATGAACCGTGGGCCGTGGGCGCCGCGCACGTTTTTCGCTTCGATATCTGCGGTGCCGCTTGTGCCAGTGATGATGTTCAGGCTGCGTTGTTGTGAAACGCGATCCGTGCCAAACCGGTCAAAGGCCTGCTCCATGTGGCGCTCTATGGTGGATGTACGCAGGACCGCAAGGTGGTGGAGCGGCAGGAAATTGAGCAGAACCGGCGCATCCGGTGCCGTTTGAAACACCAAAGATCCGGTTTCGGCAATTCCGGCGTCGGCAAAGGTGACCGCCACCGCTTCGTTTTCATCGGCGCTATGGGACAGTGAAATGGCGCCCCAATCAAGCTCGGTCAGCGACTGCCGCGGTTGCAAAGCTATGCGGTCTGGCAATTTTTTTTCCGTCAGGTACCGCGCCACGGCCTGCGGCAAATCCGTCAGAGTATCCAACATCTCGACGGTTGCGGTTACAGTCTCAGAGGTTGCTTTTCGTACGAATTGGTCAAGGTCTGACGTGTCATCAAAAGCAATGCGGTATGCGCCCGGCTCGGCGATCAGGGCAGCGGCTTCGGCGTCTACATCCGATGCACCACGTCCGGTATTTGCTGCATCTATTTTCTTTAGAATAGTGTCGCGCGACATCAACGACGTCCTTTGCGATATTGCTGCATGAAGGTTCCGTTTTCTGGTGCTGGCAAGTCGCGCGTATTTGTCCAACCCTGCGCCAAAGGCACCCAAGTCAATCTGCCCCGACCGCGGGCCAACACTCTCAACCCAATGTTGGACGCGCCTGTGACAATGCGGTACAGCGCGGGGCGCGTGGCCAACATGGCCCAGATCTTTAGCGCCCACTTGGCCATTGGACTGGTCAAACCGGCGTCGTGCTGGCGCGCCCGTAAAGCGCGAAGCATGTCGGGAAGCGGGATATTCACCGGGCACACTTCCTTGCAGCGTCCATTCAACGTGCAGGCGTTTGGCAGGTCCTTTGTCTGTTTCAACCCGGTCATGGCCGGGGTCAGAACAGAACCCATCGGACCAGGGTAGACCGCACCATAAGCATGGCCGCCCACTGCCGCGTAGACAGGGCAATGGTTCATGCAAGCGCCGCAACGGATACAGCGCAACATCGGGCGCAGAAAGTCAGCCAGCATCTCTGATCGGTGGTTATCGACCAGAACAATATGCAGGTTTTCGGGGCCGTCCCTGTCGCCATCACGTTTGGGCCCGTTGAAAAAGGTAGTGTATTGCGTGATCTCTGTGCCGATTGCCGCGCGCGACAAAAGCCTCAGAAACACGGCGGCATGCTTCAAGCTGGGCACCATTTTTTCCACCCCTACCGTCACGATATGCGTTTTTGGCGGCGTGGTTGTCAGCTCTGCGTTGCCTTCGTTAGTGACGGTCACAAACGATCCGGTGTCAGCGATGAGAAAGTTGGCGCCGGATATAGCGATGTCTGCAGCGATGAACTTGGGCCGTAATTCGCGGCGTGCGCTTTCCACCAAAGACGGCACATCTCTGGTTTCCGACGGTGATGCGTGCTTTTCGGCAAAAAGATCGGCGACCTGCTCGTGGGTCTTGTGCATTGCGGGCATGACGATGTGCGACGGCGGATCACCCGCAAGCTGGATAATATGTTCGGCCAGATCGGTTTCGATCCGCTCCACTCCGGCGTGATCAAGCGCCTCGCCAATGCCGATCTCTTCACCCAACATCGATTTAACTCGGGTGGCTGTCTTTGCGCCTGCGTCGGTGCAAATCTCCGACACGATCCGGCGGGCATCCTCGGGCGTTTCTGCCCAGTGTACATTGGCGCCATTCGCGATGGCATTTTTCTCGAATTCTCGAAGGTAGTGGCCGAGATTATCAAGCGTATGATCCTTGATACGCTGGGCCGTTTCGCGCGCGGCCGCGTATTGCGGAAAGGCGTCAATGACCTTTGCGCGACGGCTGCGCAACAGCGTGGTTGTGCGGTCGAGTGCGACTTTCAACGTGGGCTCGGCCAGTGCCCGCGTCACGTTTTGATTGAACTGATGCGAGGTCTGTTTCATGGCTTCAACCTGGGAGGACAAATGCCGGGCCCGTCCGCCATACCTGCGAGCACTTCGACAGTGTGAAAAACTTTCATCTCCGTCCCATCACGGCCCAGTTTGCCGGCCATGTTCATCAGGCAGCCCATATCGCCACCCAAAAGTGTGTCTGCGCCGGTTTTTCTGATCTTGTCGGTTTTGTCCTGAACGATCGCGGTCGACAGTTCGGGGTATTTCACGCAAAAGGTTCCGCCAAATCCGCAGCATTCGTCGTTACCCTCCAACGGCAGCAAGTCGAGGCCCGAGACTGCGTTGAGTAATTTTCGGGGTTGGTCGTGCACGCCGAGGTCTCTCAGGCCAGAGCAACTGTCATGATAGGTCGCTGTTCCTTCATAGCTTGCGTCCGCCGGCTCAAAGCCCATGACATCAGACAAAAAGCTCAGTATTTCCCATGTCTTTGCAGAAACAGCGGCCTGCCGTTCGCGCCATTCGGGGTTATCGGCAAACAGTTCGCCATAGTGGCTGCGGATCATACTGGCGCAGGATCCGGACGGCACAACGATATAGTCAAACGTTTCAAACGCGCGAATAAGTTGCTTTGCCAGTTTGCGAGTGGTCTCGTCATCGCCACTATTAAAGGCGGGCTGCCCGCAACAGGTCTGCGCGGCAGGAACCTCCACCGCGCAACCGGCTTCTTCAAGCAGTTTGAGGCTGGCAAAGCCAATATTTGGCCGCATTGCATCGACGATACAGGTAACAAAAAATCCGACCCGTGGGGTCTGGGGCCTGCTGCCGCTCATTGATGGTGTCCTTGCTGTCCTTGCGCGCGCTCGGTTTGCAGTGTCTCGTATTCCTGCGTGTCAAACAAGCTTAGCCGACCGGAAAACCTGTCATAGCGCCTATCTGCCGCAAGCATATTTTCTGTCGAACAGAGGTATTCGACCCATGTTCTGTCGTGGGTAAAACAGTTAGACAGGTAGTCATGAAATGGGTGACCTCATGATTCCCCGCAAAGACCTGATCGTGTGTCCAAAATGCGATGCCGCTTATGCGCTGCGCAGACCTTCGCACGGTCAACGCGCAGTCTGTGGCCGCTGCAAAGCTGTGCTGATCACACCGCGCCGAAAGGCCGGCCTTCAGATCATTGCGATGTCATTGGCGACACTGGTTCTGATCGTTGCAGCCAGTGTTTTCCCTTTTCTGACGATTAACGCAGGCGGTGCAACCAATTCGGTCTCGATACTGGATGCGGCTTTGGCCTTTACTGACGGGCCGCTTATCGCCCTGGCGCTGGCAACCTTTGCCCTGATTTTTTTCATCCCGCTGTTGCGCATGATCCTGTCGCTCTATGTTCTGGTGCCACTTGTACGTGACAAGCCCCCTGCCCCGAACGCGGCTGTTGCATTTCGCCTTTCTGAGGCCTTGCGCCCTTGGTCCATGGCGGAAATCTTTGCCATAGGTTGCGCGGTTGCGCTGGTAAAGATAAGCGATCTGGCCACGGTTTCCTTTGGTCCCGCTTTTTGGATGTTTTCGGCGCTGGTGGTTTTGGTTGTTGTACAGGAAAGCTTTATCTGCAGATGGTCCGTATGGAACGCACTGACGCCCGCCCGCAGACCATAACCGCACGTGATATGGGCTTGGTCATGTGCACGCGCTGCACAGAAGTCTGGCCACACGAAGCTGCCCATTGCGGACGGTGCGGGCACCGGTTGCAGTCGCGTGACCTGAAAAGCCTGCAAAGGGTATGGGCGTTCTGGCTGGTCGGGCTTGCGTGCTACATCCCTGCCAATCTTTATCCGATGTTGCAGACCAGGACGCTGTTTTTTGTCCAGCAGGATACCATTATCGGCGGTGCGGTAGAGTTGATGGAATATGGCAATCTCGGCGTTGCGTTGATCATTCTGTTTGCATCGGTCGCCATTCCGATTGGGAAATTCCTTGCAATTGCGTTCCTGACGGTGTCGGTTGTGCGCCCGTCTACCGTCGCCCCCCATCAACGTCAGCTCTTGTTTGAAGTCGTGGAGTATATCGGGCGCTGGTCGATGATCGACATCTTTGTCGTTGCGATTCTGTCTTCACTGGTGCAACTGAATGTTCTGGTGGCAATTTATCCGGGGCTGGCCAGTCTTTTCTTTGCGTTGTCAGTATTCTTCACGATGCTGTCGGCACAAGCTTTTGACAGCCGCATGATCTGGGACGCCATTGAGCAGAACAAGGAAGAGCGCCAATGACTGACGCGCCAAAATCGGTTGCGCTGGAAGATAGCAAAGGTGTCTTTCAGAGCCGCCTGTCTTTTGTCTGGTTGATTCCGCTTGTCGCTTTGCTCGTGGCGCTCAGCGTTGCGTGGAAAAGCTATAGTGAAAAAGGCCCACTTATCACGATCGAATTTGCAGAAGGCTCCGGGATTGCCGCCCGCGAGACCGAGTTGAGGTTTCGCGATGTAAAGGTGGGCATGGTTGAGAAAGTCCACTTCAGCGAAGGTCTTGGCAGCGTTCTTGCGGACGTCAGGCTGGAAAAAGAAGTTGCCGACTATGTCGACGCTGGTGCGTCTTTCTGGATCGTTCAACCCGAACTGACGGCGCGTGGCGTCAGCGGATTGGACACGGTTCTCAGTGGTGTCTTCATCGAAGGAACTTGGGACGAAGAGATAGGCCCGCCGCAATCACTGTTTCAGGGTCTGCCCGCAGCGCCATTGTTCCGTTCGGGCAAAGAAGGTTTGCAGATCGCTCTGAGAACTGTGCCAGGTGGTGTGATGACCGATAACACGCCGATTTTGTACCGCGGTATCGAGGTGGGCCTGGTAGGCCCCGCGAGCATTTCGTTAGAGGGTAATTATGCGATCGCCGAAGCGATTATCTATGAACCACACGGGCGTCTGGTAACACCGTCAACCCGGTTCTGGGACACTTCCGGTTTTAGTGTCTCAATAGGAACGACGGGGGCCGAGATCAATTTCTCCTCGCTGGCGTCGTTGGTAGGTGGCGGTATCACATTTGATACCTTTGTATCCGGTGGCACGCGTGTGTCTGACGGAACCGTGTTCGAGGTATTTCCCGAAGAAGCGGCGGCACGAAACAGTGTCTTTAACGCTTCCGAGGTCGCCCTTTTGGAATTGAGGGTCATTTTTGACGAGAACATTTCCGGCCTTGCGTTGGGTGCGCCCGTTGAACTGAGCGGATTGCGGATCGGGACGGTAACAAACCTCTCGGGTATCGTGGACAGAGACATTTTTGGCGATAACCGCGTCCGGTTGAGCGTTGTGCTGGGGATTCAGCCTGCTCGGCTTGGGCTTCCCGATGAAGTCTCAGCAGAGGCTGCTCTCACTTTTTTGCGCGACCGTGTCGATAGCGGTTTGCGCGCGCGGCTCGCATCCGGAAATCTGCTGACCGGTGGTCTCAAAGTTGAGCTTGTTGAGATTGAAAACCCCGAAAGGGCCGAGATTGTTGTTGCCGATGGCAGCATTCCGACCATGCCCAGTACGCAAAGCGATATTTCGGATGCGGCCGCAACTGTGGAAGGTGTCTTTACCCGCATCAACAGTCTGCCAATCGAAGAATTGTTGCAAAGTGCAATCGGCTTTCTGGAAGGCGCGCGCACCTTTGTTGGGAGCGAAGAATTGCGAGAAACACCGCAAGAGGTTCGCGCGCTTCTGGCTGACATTCGCGGTGTTGTGACATCGGGCGCGGTTCAGGACATACCTGTCACCCTCAATGCAGCACTCGAACGGCTTGAGGCGATTTTGGGTCAGGTCGAAGAGGCGCAGGCCGTCAGCCGTTTGACGGCGGCTCTTGAGGCGACAACGCAGGCTGCGGCAACTTTGGGAGAGAGCGTCGAGGGGGTGCCGCAACTGTTGGAAAGGCTGACAGCTGTTGCCGCAGAAGCAGCGGCGCTGCCTTTGCGTGATCTGACCGCGCAGGCGACAGACGTTCTGAGCGCCGCCGAAGATCTGATCAGCGCCCCTGAAACTCGGGACTTGCCGTCAAGCTTGTCACGCGCTCTGGACGAGCTTGCACTGGCCTTGGAAGAACTGCGTGAAGGTGGCGCCGTAACGAATGTGAATGCGACTTTGGCATCAACACGTGAAGCGGCAGATGCTGTTGCCCTGTCCAGCCGCGATTTACCGGAACTGGTCGAACGCATCACAGAAGTTTTTGATCGTGCAAGTGAAACGATAGAGGGCTACAACCGTGGAGATGTCATCAGCCGCGACGCGCAGGCGGCGTTACAGGACATCTCCCGCGCGGCGGCTGCGATAACTTCGCTGGCGCGCTTGTTGGAGCGCAACCCGAGCGCGTTGATACGAGGTCGTTGATGACACGCAGACTGATCCCGTTGCTGTTCCTGAGCGTAGTTGCGGCCTGCACTGCGGCGCCGGACCGATTTGCCGTGGCGCCACCATCGGTTGCGGAAACGCAGCGTATTGGCTTTAGCGCGGTTGAAATTCGCGAGGTATCGCTGCCCGCCTACGCCGCCTCGGATGAAATAACGGTTCAGGACACAGACGGTCGTCTGGTCAGCGATGGCGAGGTCTTGTGGGCGGATACGCCAGACCGGGCAGTTGCGCTTGAAATATCTCGCCACCTTTCGCAGCTCAGCAATGCACGTGTTGCGTCTGCTCCGTGGCCGTTTGAATCATTTCCTGATGCGCGGTTGGACATTCGGTTTGAAACCCTGCTTGCCGGGGCTGACGGACGGTATCGCGCGCAAGGCCAGTATTTCGTCGCCGTACCGGATGGGGGACGGGAACGTTCGGGTCTTTTCGATCTTTCGGTTCCCTATGACTTGGACGCCGGGGCAACGGCTATTGCCGCTGCGCGCGGGCTGTTAATTCGTGATTTGTCGCTGTTTATTGCGCGGCAAGGGTTACGCTAACCCGCCCAATTCTGAAGGGCCGATGCCACGCGGCTCAACCCTTTTTCCAGATTGACCTCCGCCCCACCGCCGACGCCGAGGCGAATGTGAGACGGCTGGTGATAAGCACTGCCCGGCAGTACAAACGTCTTGTACGGCGGCGCGAGCAGGTGCTGCGCAAAAGCGTCGCTATCGATGCCGTCCGGCAGCCGCCCCAAACCGATGAGGCCAGCAGCCGGCGGCACCCAACTCATTCCTTGTGTGGCATCCACCCATGCGATTAGCCGTTTCAGGTTGGCTTTGCCGTCCGTACGTGCCCGTCGCATCGCAGGGTCCAGCCTGTCAGGTCGCATCGCAATTTCTGCAATTACCTCGCCCATGATATTCATAATCTCCGAGCTGTTTTCGCGCAGGATAACAGCATCCATGACGGCACTTTTGTCCTGACAGATGAACCAGCCGGTCCGTAATCCTTGCAACCCCAACGCCTTGGAGACAGAGCCAGTGGTGATACCGCGAGAGTACAGCCCCGCAACAGATGGAGCACGGGTGACATGCCACTCCAAACCTGCGTAGACTTCGTCTACGACAAGCCACGCGCCGACACGGTCAGCAATCCGGACGACTTCCTGCAGTGTCGCGGCATCCATTACCTGACCCGTCGGGTTGTTGGGGTTGCTCAAGAAAATCATTTTTGTTTCGGACCCGACGGCGGCGGCCAGATCGTCCAGCGACAACAGCCAGTTTTGTTCTTCGCGGCGACGCACAGGCACAATGCGGGCTCCTATCGCTTCGGCCAAAACTTCGGCCTGCGGCCAACCCGGGCGCTCGACAACGATCTCGTCTCCGGGCTGTAACAGCTGCATTATGGCTAGATAATTCGCTTCGGCGGCGCCGGCGGTAATAAGGACATCATCAAGTTTGCAGGTACCCTGCAGACCGGCCTGTGCCAGAACATGTGCGCGCAAGTCCGGTAAACCGCGAAAATCCTTGTTGTTCCAATCAAGCCTGAGATCTGGATCGAGATCATCCAGAAATGCCCCGAGCCGTGGAGATTCTGATAGTGAAAAACCGACCACGGCTTCGGGTTCCGCCTGTGTTGTCTCAAGCAGATATTCGAACAGTCTGTGTATCTTGACTTTCATAGGGCGCGTCCGGTGTAGTCTTTGTGAAACAAGAAAGGTGCATCCGCCAATATGCAACCCCTTCTGACAGGCACACCGAAACGTCTTGCTGTGCTGGACTACGGTCTTTTTAAGGTCCACGAGAACGGCAGAGTAATCGGGATTTGCGGGTACGTCGTCGAAACAACGGCGGGCGAAGTCGTTCTGATTGATACCGGGTTTCCGGCCAAATACGCCGAAGATGCCGAGGCGGCTACACAGCAGGACGCGCTCGGAACTTTTGGGCAAGTGCTGTCACTAACGGCCGAAAATCTGGCGCCCGCTCAACTTGAGCTTCTGGGGTTTGGCCCTGCAGACATCACTTTAATGATTCAAAGCCATACACATATTGATCATGTCGGCTTTATGGATGGCTTTCCCGGTGTACCCATTCTGATGGCCGAGGCTGAACGGGCCCTTCCCCGTCCGCTATACTGGTCAGGCAAACAGGCGATGGAGTGGCCAGAGGCGGAGTATCAGCTCGTTTCCGAGGATACTTTCATCGGCCCCGGCTTTGAGGTTTTGCTCGTGCCAGGTCACGCACCCGGGCAGCTTGCCTTTGCGCTGCAATTGCCTCAAACGGGTCCGGTTCTTTTGACATCTGACGCCATAAGCCGTGCCGCCGAATTCGACACCGGTTTTTCAGGCGGATGGGATGTCGCGCTGGCGGCGCAAAATGCCACGCGGCTCATGGAACGCGCCGGTAGGGATCGCGCTATGATTATCTTCGGACATAGCCCCGAACAGTGGCCCGAGCTGAAGAAAGCGCCCGAGTGGTACACCTGATCAGCGCACGTCTCTGCCCTGATTCAATATGATGACATTTCCGCTGCACACATCTCCTGCATCGGATGTAAGAAATCCGACCCACTCGGCGATCTGGGCTGGCTGCATGGCTTTGCCGTGCGGCATCTGAGCGATCGCGGCGGCAAGCACCTCTTCGCTGACCACACCAAACAAGGGTGTCTCTGTCATGGCAGGTGCAATGGAGTTGACGCAAATCTTTGCCCGCGCGTAGCGCCGGGCCAGATCTTTGGTCAGAGTGTCCATTGCCGCTTTGGAAGCGCGGTAATGAGGTGGATCGAACACGTCGAAGTTATATGCCCCATTTGACGAGATATTCACAATCTTTCGTACCCCGTCGCGGCCGTCCATCAGTTTGACGGCCTCTTGCGAGCAGTGAAAGGCGCTGCCGAAGTTGATTTCCATCTGGTTGCGAAACTCGTCTGCAGGGATGTCAGGGAACTCTGACATCAGGCAGGTGCCCGCATTGTTTACCAATATATCCAGACCACCGTGTTTGGCTCTGATCGTGTTGAAGGTCGTCGCAATCGCCTGCGCGTCTGTCAGATCACAGATCATGCCCTCGAACCTGTCGCAGGCAAAACGATCAAAGCCGTTGGAATTGATATCGAGGCCGACCACAAAGACGCCATCAGCCAAAAGCTTTGATGAAATGGCCTGACCAAGTCCGCCAGAAGCGCCTGTTACAACAGCAACCCGCATCGTCTTATCCTCTCTTCCAGTGGTTGGGATGAACCAGCGCGGGCTGGGCATTCAAGGCCTCTATCCCGAAACCGGCTAGTGCCTTGTACTTTTCAGCATGTGCTGCCAGCACGTCATGTGGCAGCACTTCATCAATCTTGTCGAACTCGCCGGCGCACAGATCTTCCACCTGCTGCAAAATCGCGTCCGGCCCCGACCCACGGTTCGCCAGTGTCACCTGAGTAGTGCGTGGGCGAACCTGTGCTTCGTAGGCTTCCAGCGCCAACGGTGTTGGCCCGTGTTCGGCAATTACGGCCCCGAGGATGCGGGCATCCACAATAGCCTGAGAGGCGCCGTTTGACCCGACAGGATAGGTTGGATGTGCAGCATCGCCCATCAGCGATATGTGTCCGCGGGTCCATCGTTCGAGCGGCTCGCGATCGACCATCGGGTACTCGTATACCCGTTCAGCGGCGCCAATCATATCTGGCACATCAAGCCAGTCAAACCGCCAGTTACGAAACGCGGGCGCGAAATCGGCCAGATCTGCGGGGCGGTTCCAGTCTTCGCGCCGCCACCCTTGTGCCGGATCTACACGCCGCTCTGCGATCCAGTTGACATCCACAAGCCCAGTTTCCGGGTCGGCTTTGGAGATAGGATAAGCCACAATGCGTAAGGTGTCGTGACCTGCGAGGATCATATCCTTGCCCGATAAAAACGGCGGCATCCGCGTCACGCCCCGCCACAGAATAGCGCCTGCCCAAAGCGGCGCACCCTCTTGCGGCACAAGTTGCGACCTTATAGCCGAATGGATCCCGTCGGCACCGATCACAATGGCACCCTTTTCCTTTTTCGTTCCGCCAATATGTTCGACGTATAGCTCGCCGGTTTCGGAGGCCTGTTTCACGCGATTGCCCGTGACAATACAGTTTTCACCCGCGCGTTGAATGAGGGCATCGTGAAGCAGCATCTGCAATTTGCCCCGATGGATCGAATATTGCGGCCAGTTGTAGCCAGCATGAAGGCCCCGAGGCTCCTTCCAGATTTCCCGCCCTGTCTTGCTGTAAAAACCAAGGCTGCGGGTTGCGACGCCTGTCGATTCCAATGCGTCCTTAAGATCAAGATCGTAAAGCTCGCGGACCGCATTGGGTTGTAAATTGATGCCCACACCCAGAGGTCTGATCGTATCGACCGCTTCAAAAATGCGAAATGGTACGCCGATCTGGTGCAGGGTTAGGCCAAGCGTTAACCCTGCAATCCCCGCACCTGCGATCAACACGGTCACGTGATGGCTCCTGATGCCCGCATCGCTGCCAGTTGATCGTCGTCAAACCCAAGCGATTTCAATACCTCAACGGTATCCGCGCCCGGCGCGCGGGGTGGATCCGGCATCGGAGGCAGGCTGCGGCTAAACCTAGGTGCTGCGCGTGCCTGCACCACACCGTCGACGTCATGATAGGCTTCTCTGACCGCGTTGAATGGATGCTGTGCGGTTTCGCCGAACTCGAGCACCGGCGCGACACAGGCATCGGTTCCTTCAAAAAGTGCGGCCCAGTCATCGCGGCTGCGCTGTTTGAAGTGTTTGGCAAAAATCGTCTGCTGCTCGGGCCAGCGGGCGGTGTCAAATTGGGCGTCAAGTTCGATACCTTCGACGCCGGATACCGCGACAAGCTCGGCAAAGAATTGTGGTTCAAGTGCGCCTACCGCAATGTATTTCCCGTCTGCGCATTCATAACAGCGGTAAAAATGCGAAGCCCCGTCAAGCCAGTTTGCCGACCGGTTCCGCTGCCAGTTGCCCTGCGCGATCATGCTGTGAATGAGGCCCATCATGGCAGGAACACCATCAACCATGGCCGCATCCACGATTTGTCCCTTGCCTGAAACCCCTCTTTCGATCACCGCAGAAAGGAGTCCCAGCAATAGGAACATCGTGCCGCCGCCGAAGTCCGCGACAAGGTTGAGCGGGACAACAGGTGGACGATCCGCAGGGCCGATAGCGTGCAATGCACCTGTCATGGCGAGATAGTTGATATCATGACCGGCGGTCTGTGCCTTGGGGCCCGTTTGGCCCCAGCCTGTCATGCGTCCGTAAATCAGATGTTCGGGGCAGTCGTCAGGCCCCAGCCCTAGCCGCTCCATCACGCCGGGGCGGAACCCTTCGATCAGAACGTCTGATGCGGCGACAATTTTCTGTGCCGCGGCGCGTCCCAAAGGCGTTTTTAAATTCAAGACGATGCTTTTTTTGCCGCGTCTGTTGATATCTGTAGGATCTGGCGCTGCAGTCGCCCGGTCAATCACCGTGACGTCGGCGCCAAGATCGGCCAGTAACTGGCCAGCAAGTGGTGCCGGCCCAAGCCCGGTGAATTCAACGACTTTCAACGATGTAAGCGGCCCGCTCATTTGGCCATGTGGCAGGCGACGCGGGCACCTCTGATCTCGCGCATCTGCGGGCGTTCCGCGCTGCAAATGGGTTCTGCGAAAGGGCATCTTGGATGATAGGCGCAGCCCGAAGGGGGGTTGATCGGATCAGGTATTTCGCCGGTTGGCGGCGGCACGTCCCGACCAAAATTGCCAAGTTGGGGTGCTGCGGCCAGCAGCATCTGCGTATAGGGATGTTTTGGGTCGTCGAATAGTGCGTCAGGATCGGCTTCTTCAACCAGACGACCGAGATAGAGCACGCCAATCCGGTCTGCCATGTGTTGCACGACGGTCAGATCGTGACTGATGAACAAATAAGTCAGCCCAAACTCATCCTTCAGGTCACTCATCAGGTTGAGAACCTGCGCCTGAACGGACACGTCGAGCGCAGACGTGGGCTCGTCGCAGACGATCAGCTTCGGCTCGGACGACAGAGCCCTCGCGATGCAAATCCGCTGCCGCTGCCCTCCGGAAAATTCATGTGGAAATTTGCCGGCATCCTGTGCCGACAGTCCGACCGCTTCAAGCAGACGTTCCGCCATACCCGAGGTGTCACCGCCACGGGCTGCCACGGGCTCTACGATAATATCGCGCACGCGCCATCGCGGGTTGAGAGACGCAAACGGATCCTGAAAGATCATCTGGATGTCACGGCGCACTGCATCCACCTTGGCCGCGTCACTCTCGCGCGCGAGGTCCACGCCACGAATTTCGACCGACCCCTTGGATGGGTTCAACAGGCCGACGAGCATTTTGCCGATGGTGCTTTTGCCAGAGCCGCTTTCACCCACCAAGGCATAAACGCTGCGGGCCTCAATATCGAAGCTCACATCTGAAACCGCCGTCAGAAAGGCTTTTTCGCGCCTTTCCAAAACGCGGTTCAACCAAGGCTTGGACACGTCGAAAATGCGCGTCAGATTACGGATTGCGACAAGGCTCATGCGGTTACTGCCTCTTCGGTCAGAGGAAAGTAGCATGCCGCGCGGCCACCGGTTTCGTCGATGCTCGGGCCGGGGTTTGCCTTGCAGGTCTGTTGCGCTTTGGGACAGCGAGGATGAAAAGCGCACCCCTGTGGCAACGCGTCCAGTCGCGGCATGGCACCGGGGATCTGATGCAGTCGTGCCTGTCCGCGTGACGCCAGAGGGGTCGAGCCCATTAGCCCGTTGGTATAGGGGTGCTGGGGTGCGGTCAGAACCTCCCGCACCGGACCAATCTCTGCCAGTTTGCCGGCATACATTACCGCAACGCGGTCGGCAGCCTCGGCAATGACACCCATGTCGTGGGTGATCAGCATCACCGCAGTGCCCCGTTCCCGGCACAACTTTTTCAGCAGGGCGATGATCTGGGCCTGCACGGACACATCGAGGGCTGTGGTCGGTTCATCTGCAATAATCAGTGACGGTTCGGCACACAGCGCCAACGCAATCACGACCCGTTGGCGCATACCGCCGGAAAACTCGTGCGGATAGCTGCTCACGCGTTCGGCAGCCCCCGGAATACCAACTTCTTCCAGCGCGGCCACAGCCCGGCGTTCTGCTTCGCTGCGAGAGATGTCCAGATGCGCCAGCATTGTTTCTGTCAGCTGATCGCCGATACGCAAAAGGGGATTGAGCGAGGTCAGCGGATCCTGAAAGACCATGCCGATTTCCTTGCCGCGCAGTCGCCGCATGGCTTCGCCAGTTACATTGTCAACGCGCGTGCCATTGAGGAGGATTTCGCCAGACGCGATATGCGCCGGAGGGCTGAGCAAGCCGATCACCGCATTTCCTGCCATGGATTTTCCGGCACCGGACTCGCCGACGACGCCGAGAATTTCACCCTCACCAATTTCGTAAGACACCCCATCTACAGGCCGCAGAATCCCGTAGCGCGTAGGAATTTCGACCGTCAGATTATTTATAGAAAGCACGTTCGTCATGAATGGTGTTTATCGTTGTGCGTTGCGGGTGCCGAAATAACCAAGAACTGTACGTCGGTGGCGCTGTCGTTACGCACTTCATGTTTTGACTTGGGAAATACTGATAAAGCATCTCCGGAATTGAGGATCGAGACGCGTCCATCCACTTCGATATTCAACCTTCCTTTTAGCACATAGAACAGTTGGGTTGCCTCGGCATGAAAGTGTCTGTCTTCCTGGCCACCGGCGGGCATTCGCTCTTCGGTGACTGAAAGACCGGCTTCATCAAGTAAACGCCATCCATCGCATGTGCCGCCCCAAGTATAGTGAGGAGCATTACTGACGTTGATGACCGCTGTGCTGCTCATCAGCGCAACCTCGGGTTCAAAGCGTCGCGCAGCCAGTCGCCCAGCAGGTTCACAGACAAGGCAAGCGTCAAAAGCGTAACGGCAGGAAAAAGCAGGATCCACCATTCTCCGGAGAACAGAAAGCCCTGTCCGATGCGAATAAGCGTGCCAAGTGATGGTTGGGTTGGCGGTGCTCCGACACCGAGGAAAGACAGAGTTGCCTCTGCGATAATGGCCAGCGCGAGTGAAATGGTGGCGATCACGAGAACGGGGCTCAGCACGTTGGGAAGGATGTGGCGCAGCATAATTGCGCCGGGTCCACGCCCGATCAACCGTGCGGCCTGAACGTATTCCTTGTTCTTCTCGACCAGTGTCGCGCCGCGGACCACGCGGGCAAACTGAACCCAATCCGACAGGCCAATTGCGATAATGAGTACCCAAATTGCCATCTGATCGCGGTATTCTACAGGCGTGATCCCTTTCGCAATGCCAAAGATCAGCATCGCCACAAGGATTGCAGGAAAGGTCAGCTGTACATCCGCCACCCGCATGATGACAGTTTCCGTCCATCCTCCAACGTAGCCGGCGACGAGCCCTAAGGTGATACCGAGTATCATGGCAAACAGGACAGCGGCGACGCCGACAAAAAGCGAAATTCGCATCCCGTACAGAATGGTCGAGAACACGTCCCTGCCCTGATCATCCGTACCAAGCCAGAAAGTGTCACCGGTAAAGGCATTCGGCTCCATCGGTTTGGAAAAACCGTTCATCAGGTTCAACGATGCCGGGTCGAAGGGATTATAAGGGGCGATGAGCGGGGCGAAAATGGCACAGAGCACCATCAGCAAGACGACCATCGCAGAAACAACGGCGACCGGCGATTTCTTGAACTGGAAAACGAAATCGCTTTCCAGTGCCAGACGCAGGCGAGACTTTTCTTTGGGTTGCGGCAGGGACGATTCCGACATCAGTGCGCCTCTGTCCGGTCGACGCGCAAGCGCGGATCAATAGCGAAATAGAGCAAATCAACAATCAGGTTGATCGCGACAAACATCACCGAGATCAGCATCAGGTATGCTGCCATAACGGGGATATCGACGAACTGTATAGCGTTGATAAAAAGCAGCCCGACACCGGGCCACTGGAATACTGTTTCGGTGATAATGGCAAAAGCGATGATGGATCCCAGCTGCAAGCCGGTCACGGTGATGACGGGCACCAGCGTGTTTTTCAAAGCATGTCGAAAGTTAACGGCGCGCTCGCGCAACCCGCGGGCGCGCGCAAAGCGGATGTAGTCCTGTCGCAGCACCTCAAGCATTTCGGACCGCACCAGCCGCATGATCAAGGTCATCTGGTAAAGGCCCAAGGTGATCGACGGCAGGATCAGAGCGAGCAGACCGCTTTTTGTCAAAAAGCCGGTAGACCAACCGCCGATCATCGTGGTTTCTCCGCGTCCGAAACTCGGTAACCACCCAAGCTCAACGGAAAAGAGGTAAATCAACAGGATACCGATCAGAAATGTCGGAAGGGAAACGCCGATTAACGAGACGGACATGATGGCATTGGCTGCAAATCCGTCACGCCGGATCGCGGTGAACACGCCCAAAGCAATCCCGATGGAAATCGCCAGAAACCCTGAGACCGCCGCGAGTTCCAGCGTGGCCGGAGCCCGTTCCAGCAAGATGTCGGACACCGGACGACCTTGCCGGTAACTCACGCCAAAGTTTCCCTGCGCCGCGCCTTGCAAAAATTTGTAGTACTGTACCGGAAACGGCTGGTCGAGACCCAGTTCTGTCCGCAGACGCTCTATGTCCGCCTGGGTCCGTTCCTGCCCAAGCATGTTGTCCACCGGATCACCGACAAAGCGAAACATGGAAAACGCGACCAGCCCCACCACGAGCAGGACCAGCGCGGACTGAAGGACCCGTTGAACTACAAAAGCAAGCATCAGGTCACGCAATCATTCGTTCACGGTAACCCAACGCAGGATGAAGAAATTATCCGGCCGCTGCGTCATCGAGATGTTGGATTTGGTACCCCATACCAAGGGCTGCACGTAGAGCGGCACATAGGCCGCCTCGTCCTGCAGGATCTTGGCGCTCTCATCCAGCATCGCCTGACGCTTGGTGTCGTCAATCTCTGACTGGATCATCGGCAGCAATGTGTCGATACGGTCATTGCTGAAGGCCCCGAAGTTCCATGAGCCGAGTTTTTTCTCTTCGTCGGGTGTGGACGCCAGAAAGCGGATCGGATGTTCGGCATCAAAGGTGCCGGGAGACCAGCCCAGAAGGTACATGTCGTAGTTATCGGCGCGCAGTTCCGGCCAGTAGTTCTGAACGGGCATGGCATCCAGCGTGGCGCGCAGACCAACCTGCGCCAGCATGCCCGTTATGGCCTGACAGACAGCTTCGTCATTCAGATAGCGGTCGTTTGGGCACTTGAGACCAAAAGAAAACCCATCCGGATATCCCGCCTCGGCCAGCAGGGCCTTGGCCTTGTCCGGGTCAAACGCGGGCCGTGCGGCCAACGCCTGACTGTAGCCGCGCATGGCAGGGCTGACCAGCTGGCTGGCCCCTTCTGCATTGCCACGCATGATGGTCTGAAGGATAGCCGGGACATTTACTGCATGACCTACTGCCTGACGCACGCGCACATCGGCAAAGGGGTTCGCGTCGGTCGTTTCAGCCGAATACTTCAGGGTTTCGGCCTCATGCGGGAAACCGAGCATGATCACGCGTGCCTCAATGCCCTGGATAACCTGAATTTCGGGGTTGGCCAAAAGCCGCGCCGTGTCCTGAATGGGGACCGGATTGATAAAATCGATGTCCCCAGAAAGCAACGCTGCGACAGCCGTGGCCGGGTTCTGGATAGGTGTGAATTCAGCCCGCGTAACATTGTGCTCCGGGGTGTCCCACCAGCCTTCGAAAGGTTCCAGCACGGTCCGCAAGCCGGGCTCTCGGGTCGTAACCCTGAAGGCACCGGTGCCGTTCGCGTTGAGAGTTGCGTGGTTGCCGTTGTCCTTGTCGGGTGACATTGCGTCGTTTGTCGCGGCCCAACCACTGTCCATGATCATCCAGTTCGCGATACTGTCGGGAAAGATCGGATTGGGTGCCGAAGTCAGAATGTCGACGGTAAAATCGTCGACTACTTTTACATTACTCACAGGGGCAAACCAGCTGCGTGTGTCGGCCGCCTCACCTGAGGCGCGCTGGTAGGAAAACAACACATCCTCGGCGTCGAAACTGCTGCCATCATGAAACGACACGCCTTGGCGCAGCGTGAACCGCCAGCCTTCGCCGTCACCGATCGGTTCCCACGATGTAGCCAGTGCAGGTTCAATCGCCATGTCCTTGCCACGCCTGACGAGCCCCTCGTAAACGTTGTTCAGAAAGCCAAGAACAGGAGCCGAGTTGACCGCATGCGGGTCCATCGTCTGGGGGTCTGTGGTTGACCCCCAGGTAAATTCTTCTGCATGAGCGGCGGATGTCATGACCATCGAAACGGCAATGACTTTGAACAGTGTTTGCATGGTGTGACCTTTTCTCGGTGACGCTGGGAATGATCCAGCGGCGCGTTCCTGTCGGAACGCATACTATTCTGAGAAGACCGGCGATGCCGGTCTTATGCCCGCGGCCTGAAGGAACCGCGCAGCATTTTCACGCTGCGCGGCTATTGCTTAGTTAAGCTGGAAGTATTTGATTTTAGGAGAGTCTTCCGCTTCTACCACTGTATCTACATTTGATTTCAGGCCCCAGTTCAAAACCTGGTGGTGCAGCGGGATGTAGAGTTTTTCTTCCTGCACAACTTCCCAAATTGCCTTGATGTCAGCGTCGCGCGCTTCAAGGTCCGTGTTTGAAGCAAGGCTCTGAATTTTTTCGTTCAGTGCATCGTTGTTGTAGCGCGTTCCGTTCCATGAACCGTACTTTTCGTCGCGCCCATGCACGAGGAAGTTAAAAATGTACTCTGAATCGTATGTAGGTACACCCCAGCCGAGCATGTAGAAATCTGTCTCAAGCGTGTTGATCAGGGGGAAGTGCTGGGCCTTTGGCTTGGCATCGAGGTTCACGGTAATTCCGATCTGCGCCAACATACCGACAGACGCCTGACAGATCGCCTCGTCGTTGATATAGCGGTCGTTCGGACAATCCAGTTGGATTGAGAACCCGTCACCATATCCCGCTTCTGCCATCAGTTCTTTTGCCCGGTCCAGATCAGTGCTGGAGGATGCATCCATCTCGGCATCCCAACCGTTTACGAAAGGTGGCGCGATCATGCCTGCTGGCGCAGACTGGCCACGCATGACGACCTGTTTGATCGCATCACGGTTGATTGCGAGGTTCATGGCCTCGCGTACGCGTACGTCAGCCAGCGGGTTCTTGCCATCGACATTGTCGTTCTTGAGGTCCGCGTCGCCCGAGTTCATCCCGAAGAAGATAACGCGGTTCTGCGGTGCTGTCCGTACATCCAGCCCGTCTGTCGCCGCGACCCGTTCAAGGTCTTGCACCGGCACGTCCTGAATGAAATCGACCTCGCCCGACAGCAAAGCAGCAACACGGGTCGCCGCATTCTGGATCGGTGTGTAGACGATTTCGGTTACGTCGAGGGGAAACTCACTTTTACCCCAGTAGTTCTCGTTCAGGGTCAGAACAGTCTTTACATCGGGTTCGCGGCTTACGAGCTTATAGGGGCCGGTGCCATTCGCGTTTTTGGCAGCGAAAGTATCTTCGCCCCCTTCGTAGTCCTGCACCTTCACGGCGTTGTTCGCTTCTGCCCACTCTTTGTCCATGATGAACATGTTCGTCAGGTTATTGGGCATGATCGGGTTTGGACCGTTGGTTACGATCTCGATGGTATACGCATCAGGAGCCCGCACTTCGACTACAGAAGCAAGCAGCTCTTTGTAGTCGGAATCCGGCGTCATCGCCCGTTCGAGGCTGAACTTTACATCAGACGAGTCAAATGCGGAGCCATCGTGATAGGTTACACCTTCCCGCAGCTTAAAGGTCCAGACGTTCGGATCACTCTCTGACGGGTTCCATTCCGTGGCAAGTGAAGGGACCAGCGCGCCGGAATGGTCACGCATGACCAGCGTCTCCATGATCTGATGCGCCAGCGTCGAAGTCGGTCCTTCGTTTTGCGCGTGTGGATCAAGGGTGAGAGCGTCACCGGCGCGTGCCCAACGCAGGGTGTCTGCAGAGGCAAGTGTTGTCGACGATAGCAGGATCGCTGCCATGGCGGCAGTTGTCATAAATTTCATCGGTATCTCCCCGGTAGATTATTTTTTATGCACTCAGTCTTTGGCACAGAGGCACGTTTGGCAAGACCCATAACGCAACTCTTCCGCGAAAGTGATCGCCGTTGCCCCTGATTTATGCACGGCTTGCCAGCGACGGATCGGGTATTTGAACGCGTCTGCCGCCTTCCTGAAAATCGGCCAAGCCCAAGGGCCAGACAGTACCAGGCCAGCGCAGCTCCATCTGCTGCAACCGGGGTCTGTAAACGGCCGTATAAAGCGTGCCGAACCCTGCTTGAAACGCGGTCGAATAGAGCGGCGGTTTCAGAAAGGCACCGATAAACTTTTCTTCGGGATCACGATGCAGTGTCAAACGGTGCAGCAAATACCGCTCGCGCTCTACTGTGGCGGTGAAGCGCGCGTGGCTGACCCACTCAACATTTTCCTGGTGATTGGTCGCCACCGCCGCGTGGGTGATCAGCGTTGAACGATCCGGGGCCATCATCGCTGTCAAATACCGTCTTTCGCTGTCCAGCACGGTTACATTGTAGCTCATATGCGTGGGGACGCGTGCAAGCACCTTGCGCGCATCCTCTAGCGTCTCGCAGGTTTGCAGCACGTATCGAAGGATCAAAGGCACGCCGAACCCCTCTCCGACGATGCGCCGACCGCCGAAGGTAAGTGAAATCGCGAGGCCCGCGTCATTCATACCGTCAACCATGCCCCAAAGGCCATCAGAGGTGCCGACCACGTCGCGCCCCTGCCAAGATGTGCGCAACACAAGGCTGTCAAAGGCATAAGGGTTGTAATCGTAATTGCGCACCAGCACCGGCTCTGCTCCGGTCCAGATTGCCTGACTGCATCCTGCGAGATAAGGCGGCGGGCAGTAAAAAGACAAAAACCGCGCGGCCAGATCGCCGCCGCCGGCCAGATCACACAACTCTTCGTAAAGCGGCATCATCTCCGGCATGTGTTCTTGCAGGGCCCGCCTGCTCTCGCCATAGGTCGGGCGGGCGTTTTCACCCTCTTTAAGCCACCAACGCTTGTAATCAGGCCAGTATTCTTTGAACAGCCCGGCCCATTTCGGGCCGGGCGTGTCCTCTTTTAGCGCGCGCCACTGCATGTCTGCGCGGTCCTTTCCCGGTCAGAGTATCTTGAAGGCAGGATCCGCCAACGCCGGACCGGCCTCTGCGGTCGGCAAAGGTTTGGCTGCAACGGCCTGTTTGATACCGTGAATCCACCGTTTGGCCCGGTCGTTGAGTTCAAACCCTTTGGTCATTGAACGCCCGCGAGTAACCAGAATACCGATATCGGCCCCTTCATAGCGGTAGTCGCCGGGGCCAAGAATGCGCAAAAAGAATGCTTCGTTTTCACTTTCCACCGCGCGGCGGTGATAGTCGAAACGGTCATAGACAACGCGCCCGTCTTCAAGCATCCGGTAGATGCCCGTTTCTGGTGCCGCGGTACAAATGTCGACACTGTCTTCGGTATGTTTGATGACCATCTGAGACCAGCTATCGATATTAGCGCTATCCGCCCACCGCGCATTCAGCTCATCCACATCAAGATTGAACTTCTTTCTTGAGAACTCCAGCAGGTGGAACAGGAACAAAGGCGCATCCGCGTGAGCGAAAGCGGCGTGGTTGGTCATTGAAGACGCCCCCGTGATCCGCGGGTTAAGCTCGCCCAACCACAAATCACCGGTCTTTTTGTCGATCAAAAAGTCGAGTTCGAAATATCCTCTGTAACCTTCCTTGCGCAGCTGTTCACCGAACTTGAACGTCAGATCGCGTGCACGCTCGCGAACTTTCGGAGGGAACGCTGTCGAGAGGATCTCGTTACCGCACCAGCCGCCGCGGTAAGGTGTAAGCTCCTTAAAGCCAACCAGTTCAGTCATCAGCGGGCCGACAATCGTGCCCTCAGATGTGGCACAGGCTTCGATTGCAGAACCTCGGCAATCGATCCGTTTCATGATCTTGATCTCGCCCTCCCCTACGATCTCGTGTTCATGACGGCGGAAATCCTCTTCGGACTTGATAAAAAACGTTGTGTGACCGGAATCGCCAAAAGCTGATTGCAGGACAAGATCATTTCCAATCCCTGCTTTTTCGCAGGTTTTTTTGAGATCGTCGTAGTCCATTACCTCGGCCAGAACATTTGGCACCGATGGCACGCCCGCTTTATTTCCGATGCGAACCGTTTCGATTTTGTTGTCCATGTTGGTGCGCAGCTTTGCCTTGGGAAACCAGACCGTCCCGCCGAGTTCTTTGGCCAGACGCTCGGTCTCTTCATCAAACATCAGGAAGACAAACTTTGGCTTGCCACCGCGTCTTTTGATGTAATCAATCACCTCTTTGTGCTGCAGCAGGTAATTGTTGATGTCTTCTATCGACTGGAATTCAGCGTGCGGTTGCTCGGACGGACAAAAGACGTTCGGATGACGCCCGTCATAACAGTCGATATAGCAGATATACTTGAAATTCTTGACCCACTCGTCGATGCCGAGAAGGTTAAAGTTTGTTGCCGAGACGAAATAGACCGGATCCTCATTGCGGTGAAAGTACCGGCGGATTTCCGAGATATTCTTCAGAACCGTTGTGGCCATTTTAGTCTGTCCTCTCTGATTGTCTTATTCCGCGACATGCGCGATTTTTTTAGTCACCGGCTTGGCATCCACCAGTTCTTGCAAGGCTTCATTGGTAAAGACCCGCAATCCAAGATCGGGCCTGTAGCCGTGTATTTCGCTGACATCGAGCGCCAGCATAAAGGCAAGAATTTCCCGGCTGATCACCTGACCCGGCACAAGAATGGGGAATCCGGGAGGATACGGGATGATAAAGCTGGCCGAAACGATTTCTTCTCCGGCGTCCAGTGCAGCGCCAAGCGAACCGTTGATGTCGTGATAGTTACATTTCTCTTCGTCGTAAGCGAGGAAGAAGGCAGAACGAATGTCGCCTTCGCCTGTGACTTCGCATTGGCGAAATGCATCATGAAAGCGGCTGAAGTCCGGCAAGGGCGGCAGTTCTTCCATCAGTGCCTTGACCCGTTTGTCAAAGGCGAGACGCTCCATTCGGCTTGCATCGTCCAATCGCTCATCCAGTGATTTTGCAATCTCAACAAGCACTTCGATAAGATATGCGACACTTGAACGGGTCGTTCCGATATTGGTCATGAACAAGACAGTATTGCGCGAGGTCTTGTTGATCTGGATGCCGTATTTGTCCATGAGGATATCGGTCTTGAACGTGTCACCGTCCCAGCCGGTACCGCCCACAGCGAGCGTCACGCGCGTAGCGTCAAGAACAAAGTCATCTTGTTCCCAACTGTCCCACATGTCTGTCCAACCCTGTTCGGCATCGTAATAACTTGTGATCCCCGACTGTCTGTGATCGTCGGGGATCATGTCGCCCGCCGTCAGCACTTTGAAGTATTTCTTGAGCAAAGGGTGGGTCATGATCGCACGGCGCATCGAAAGCGCGGCTTCGATCTGCCGCTGCACGAACTCATAACCTTCGAGCTCCACCTGTCGGCGGCCCACGTCAAGACTGGCTATGATCTGATAGTTTGGCGAGGTTGACGTGTGGGTCATGTAAGCCTCGTGAAACGCCTGCTCTACCTCGCCTTTGAAATCCTGATCGTTCACGTGGATCATTGACCCTTGCCGCAGGGATGTCAGCGTCTTGTGCGTTGACTGGCATGCGTATACCCGAACTCTGGCGGTCGGCGGCGGAATCAGACGCGTATTGAGCAAGGTCTGTTCGTCGGCGTTTTCCAGCAAGGCCTGCTGCGCCTCATAGACGCGGCGGTGCGCTTCGGTCCTGAACTTTTTACGCAACGAATCTGCCGACGCCATTCCGGTGCGCTGGCGGTAGGTTGGGTTAAATCTGGCGAAACCGAACCACGCCTCATCCCACAGAAAGACAAGGTCCGGCTTGATCGCCAAACACTCTTCCATGACCCGCTCGACATTATACACCAGCCCGTCAAACGTGCAGTTGGTCAGCAACAACATCCGCACGCGGTCAAGCTTGCCCTCCGTCTTCAACTTCAGCAGCTGGTGTTTGATTTCCTTGAGCGGAACGGCGCCGTACATCGAGTATTCATTGAGTGGGTAACTGTCGAGATAGCAGACCTGCGCACCTGCCAGAACCATCCCGTAGTGGTGTGACTTGTGACAATCGCGGTCGACCAGAACGATATCGCCCGGGCGCACCAGCGCTTGCACTACGATCTTGTTGCAGGTGGATGTCCCGTTCGTCGCAAAGAAGGTCTGCTTGGCCCCAAACGCACGAGCAGCGAGTTCTTGCGCCCGTTTGATCGGCCCGTGTGGTTCCAACAAACTGTCCAGACCGCCAGAAGTTGCGGACGTTTCCGCCATAAAAATGTTGGGGCCGTAAAACGCGCCCATGTCCTGTATCCAGTGGCTGCGCGTGATCGATTTACCGCGCGAAATAGGCATCGCATGGAAAACACCGGTTGGCTGTTTCGAGTATTCTGTCAGCGCGGTAAAGAACGGTGTTTTGTACCGCGACTGCACGCCCCGCAGGATGTTCAGGTGCAGTTCGACAAAGTCTTCCTGATTGTAAAAGACACGGCGGCAAATCCCCAGATCAAGGCCTGCAATGTCTTCCACTGACCGTTCGGTGACAAGATACGCGTCCAATTCAGGACGAACACGCGCAATGAGGCGGCACAGCTCCGGCCCGAGATTTTCGGGCTCCATATTGTCGATCTCTTCCTGACTGCCCGCGCGGTTCATGTACCGTTTGACAATTTGCTGATCCATCTTCGACTTCAGGACGAGGCCCGGACG
>NZ_JBXVVD010000006.1:0-49329 GCF_057219365.1 Roseobacter sp. YIN89
TTTTTATCAGATACTGAACACCTGCTTTGTGAGGTGTTTTGCTTGATTTGTACCTTGGCGAACGGATGCTTACCGCTACAAAGCAGCCATCTGAGAAAAACGGTCGAATGACCGCATCGAGCCCAAAGCGGCAGCTGTTAGAAAGCTTGTTGGAAGACGTTCCCAGGAGTATTTTCGGCAATGATGTGCAATGTCATTAACAGAACGCAAGTCGATGATCCGAGGTCATATTCGAACAAACAGTTATAGTTTCGCAGCCCGGGCAACTGCCGCATTCATCATGGTGATCACGGCGGTAACCCTCGTGCTGCGGGTTACAATAAAGGCAAGTGAGACATCCAATCTCAGCGACGCCCTGTCATATCTTTCTCAGTTCTTCACAATACTCACCAATGTTCTTGTTCTCGTGTCTATGGTGGCGGTGACGTTGGGTGTCAGCGTTGCGCCGCGTTTTGTCATGGCCCTTACCACTGCGATCATCGGTGCGAGTTTGGTCTACTACGTTGTGCTGTCTGATTTGGTGGAGCTTTCTCGCCTCGGCCTGATCGCCGATCACGGAGTTCACGCGATCGTGCCGGCGCTTACTGTTTTGTGGTGGTTACTGTTTTCCCCGAAGGTACAGTTGAGTTTTTCGACGGCTCTTACATGGATCGCTTGGCCGCTCGCCTACTGCGCGTACATATTGCTCAGGGCCCATTGGTCCGGTTTTTACCCATACCCGTTTGTGGACCTGCCTGAAATTGGCCTCGCTGGTCTTATCAGGAATGTTCTGACCTTGGGTGCAGTATTCATCGCAATTGGGCTTTTCTTGAGTCTGCTCGCTTCGCTATTGTCAAATCTCACGAACAAACGGCCGACATCGGCGTGACGATAGCTTGGACTTTGTCGCTATTTAGAAATCTCGCCGAAACCCAATAAGCAGTGCGTTTGAACCCCCGTCTGGCTTGAGCGTATCGTAGCCGTTCGAACGATGGTGCAGACGTGCGAACAGGTTGGTACCGGGTTTGAGTTAGGCAAACTCGATTTCAAGGTAGTAATACAGAAGATCGCGGCGCGACGTGCCATCATAGTTTTTGCGCTCAAGATCTGAAATCTCAGAGTAGCGCGAATATCCAAAGCCCAAAGCGAAACTATCAAATGCGTCCCACCAACTGTTTTCCGGATGGTACCGAAGGGAGACGGGCACGACAATTTCGTAAAATCCCTGGTCGCCAAAATGCGCGTTCGCCTGAACCTCAATACCATATGAGAAACGGCTGTCGGCAATTTGTCGGTCGTATCCGATTATAAGACCAACGAGGTAATTATCGACAAAGCGGACACTAGCTGGGTTCAAAGCTTCGGCGGTCCGGTCATCGGTCATGACGCCTGTTTGCAGAGCCCAGGACCATGTGCCATCCCGGTCCGTGTCAGCTGCAGCGGTGCCAACAGAAATGAAGATAGGCCAGAAAAATCTGGTTAGCTTTGTCAGCACATCACCCCACAAGTCTTTTGTTTTCCTCTCGGTACGGTCTCGGGATACCTTGCACAACTACGATATCACGGCTGCGGCAATCCTGACTTCGCAGGCAGCGGTTTCATGTTAACGGCACGCCTGCAACTTGTGTCAACTTCACTTCTGCGAAGAATGTCAGTTTTGTCCGCACAGCGGGAGTAGGCCGATTTTCCGCCAGCGTCCGCTTTTGACGTTAGCAGTCGTTCAAATCCGAAGAAACCAATCCACAACACGATTAAGCGAAGAACAGCATTCCGTCAAATTCCTACTAATTCCAGAGCCACATGGGGGATATGCTGGGGGATTTAAAATTAGTGAATGTAATAAAATTAATATATTACAATAATTTACGTAGCGTCAGTGGCGGACCGAGGAGGATTCGAACCCCCGACCCCTTGATTCGTAGTCAAGTACTCTATCCAGCTGAGCTATCGGTCCACTGAGGGCGGGGTTTAGTGCTGTGGCGCAGGTTATGCAAGTCAAAATAGCACGGGTCGGGTCGGAAAAGCGCGCTTATCCGTTTACGCACCCGATGGTTACCCCACAGCGACAGTCTGGGTTGGCACGGTGCCGCCTGCCGCCAGGGTCCCGTCGCCCTTTGGCAGACGGATGGAAAACTTCGTTCCCGCCGGACCCGTTTCGCTCAGCTCAAGCGTACCACCATGCCCGCGCACCAATTCAGCCGAAATGGCCAGCCCAAGGCCGGAGCCGCCTTTTCGCGCCCCTCCTTGAAATGGCGTAAACAAAAATTCCTGCGCCTTGGGCGGCAAACCGGGCCCGGTGTCAGAGACGTTGATCCACCATGCGTCATCATCCTCATCGGCCTGAATACAGATCTCGCCCGGCTTGTCATGCGCCATCAACGCCTGCCGGGCGTTCCGCAAAAGGTTGGATAAGACGCGATAGAGCTGTTCGGGATCCGCGCGCACTGTCATCGGAACCGGCACGTCGCAGCTAAAGCAGATGTCGTGATCGCCCACAGCAAGGCGCTCGCTCTCGACGACTTCCTCAATGAGGTCGTGGAGTAAAAGCATGGTCAATGTAGGGCTCGGTTCTTCTGCCTTGCCAAAAGCCAGCGTGCTTTCGCACAGATGCACAGCACGGGTAATAGACCCGACAAGCTTGGGCGCCATGCGTTTAACGGTCGGGTCCTCGCTCATTTCGATCCGGTCGGTAAACAGCTGGGCGGATGTCAGGATATTCCGCAAATCGTGGCTGATTTTGCTCACCGCGCTGCCAAGCTGTGCCAGCCGGTCTTTCTGGCGCAGCGCCTGCGTCAGGTCGGTTTCAAGCGTTTGCAGCGCTTCCTCTGCCTCGCGCAGTTCTGTCACACTGGCAGAAGGCTGGATGATCCGGCGGGCATCTTCAGGGGCTGCGGCATAGTTTTGCATCTGGCGCACGACCTCTTTGATCGGCTTTAACAGCAGTGCCCGCATGGCGAGAAACAGCAAGAACGCGGTAATGATGGAAATCACCGCAGACAGGATCAGAATCCGGATACCGTAGTCGATCATCGCCATACGCAGCGGCGCGGTGTCCATCGTGATCTCGATCAGCAGCCCAGCATCTCGCACTGGTGCGCCGATCACACGGATCAACTGATTTTCAGTGGAGACAAGACGCATCATCGCGTCGCGGATCAGCACAAGCGCGCTGTTGTCCCGCATGTCGAATGTGGCTTCTATCGGCTGCGGCATCGGCGAAGAGAGCATCAACTGCCGGACCTCGTCACGTCGCAACACGACGTTGAAAACACCTGCGTTCTCCAAAAGCTCCTGCTCAAGCTCGCTGTCGATCATATCGTCAGCCAGCAGAGCCAGCGACGCGATCTGGGCCCGTTCGAGCCGGTTCGTCATGTAGTCTTCGCGAAACCGAGCAATGGACGGTACAAATATCAGGACTTCCGCGATCATCACGAAGATGGTCGTCAGGATCAACAGCCGGCCTGAAAGCGAGTTAAACATAACTTAGGTTTTCACGGGATGAAGCGTTGAACAAGCCCAACGAGTTTTTTCACTGTCGGGTTTTCGAAAAGCCTAGGACTGAAATAGGCGCCGGCTGCACGCTTGTTGATCTCTCCGATGGTTGGATATGGCGCAACCATTGCAGCGATTTCGCTCATCTTCATCCTGTTGGCCAGTGCAAGCGCCCAAAGGTTGATCAACTCCCCGGCCTGATACCCGACAATAGAAGCACCGACCGGCCTCCCTTTCACCACCATCACCTTGATAAAGCCCTTGTCTTTGCGTTCGGCAATGGCGCGGTCATTGTGATTGAAGTGAAAGCGCACCACTTCCAGTTTGTCGCCATGCGCCTCTTTCGCCTGTGCCTCGGTGAGACCGACCTGTGCAAGTTCGGGATCGGTATAAGTCGCCCAAGGGATGTGCGCCGTCTTTGCCTTTGAGGGAAGCGCAAAAAGCATCGAACGGATGATCACACCCGCATGGTAACCCGCCACGTGAGTGAACTGCATCCCACCTGCCACGTCACCAATTGCGTACACACGCCGGTTCGTCGTGCGTAAACTGGCATCGGTTTCGATCCCCGTTTTTGTCGTGGCAATGCCGGCTTTGTCGAGGTCAAGCTTTTCGATGTTGCTTTTACGCCCGACCGCCATCAGCAAATGCGTGCCGTGAATACTGCGACCGTCTTTGGTGACGACCTCAATGGCGCCTGCCTTGCCCCTGACCTCGGCAGCTTGCGCGTTCTCTTGGATTACCACGCCTTCATCGCGCAAATGGTCCAAAACGACTGCAGCAAGTTCAGGGTCATCTTTGCCCAGCGCCCTGTCGCCTTCGATGACAGTGACCTTGCTGCCCAGTCGAATGTGCGCTTGCGCCATTTCCATACCAATTGGCCCACCGCCTACGATTAGCAGGTGCTCAGGCTTTTCCCGCAGATCGAACAAAGTCTCGTTGGTTTCGAAAGGTACCGTGTCCAACCCCGGAATTGCGGGGACAAGGGGCGATGAACCTGTCGCGATCACGATCCGGCGCGCCGAAATTACCGTGTTACCTGCTTGCACCTGGTTGGGTGAGACGAACCGGCCGAATTCGCGAATGACGTTCACGCCGAGCCCCTCGAAACGCTCTTGGCTGTCTACTGGGGCAATCTGCGCGATGACGCCCTTTACATGGTCTTTGGCGGCGGCGTAATCCGCATCGCCGGGCGCGTTAGCGATCCCGTATTTTTCTGCATGGCGCTGACCATAAGCCGCCTTGCCGCTGGCAATCAGCGCCTTGGAGGGCACACAGCCATAGTTGAGACAGTCACCCCCCATCTTATGGCCTTCAAGCAGGACGACATCCGCGCCCATCTGCGACGCGCCCGCCGCCACAGATAGCCCACCCGACCCTGCGCCGATGACGAGGATGTCCGTTTTTATGGAATTCATCTCAGAACTCTTTCTTACCGGTGATCGCCTTGACCGCCACGGGCATCAGGGACAACGCGCAAAGCGCGATGATGGGCAACAGGAACTTGGGTTCAAAGATAATGCCGAGGTTAGGTGTCTCTCCAAGCGCAAAAACTTCACCTAGTCCGGCACCCACCGACGAGTAAACGAGCGATCCGGGAATGATCCCCAGAAATGTGGAGATGACATATCGATAGAGCGGAACGGATAAGAACGCCGGTACGAGGTTCGCTACGAAAAATGGTACCGCAGGCACGAGCCGAATGAAAAAGAGCATTGACCACTGGTTCTCATCCAGACCCTTTTTGATTTTGCCGACCTTTCCCTCGGAGGCATCCATTTTCTCGCGTAGCCTGTCTCCAAGCCCGTGGCGCGCCGCCAGAAAAATCAGCGTGGCACCAATTGTGGCACCGGTCACACTCAGCAGAGAGCCACCAAATGTACCAAACAGAAACCCGCCTGTCAGGGTTGCGACCAACGCGCCGGGCAGTGAAAAAGCAACGATAACGACATAGCCCACGACGAACACAAGAACGGTGGCAGCAATATTGGCATCCCGAAAAGCGATGAGCGTCTCGCGATTGTCACGCAGCGCTTCAAAGCTGATGTAGTCTTTCAGCGTGAAAGCACCGATTGCCGCGACAACGAGGATCAGCGCCAGTGGCAACCGGCTCGCCCACGTCGGTTTGGGATTTTGCGTCATTTCGGTCATCAGTGTCGCCTTTCACAGCACGCGTTTCAATTCTTTAGTAAATGACGCCTTCGATCTGACGGCGATAGGGCGATCACGCGTGCTTGATCGTGCGTGACACCAAACTGGAGATTTGTGGGTCAACGCGCGACAAGTTGAAACATATCCCCGAATTCCGAAAGAAATGTTGCAAATACGCCGTTTTTACGTCGCGTGGGGTTTGACTTGCGTGTCGAGGGGCTTTAGAGCACAGTCCTCGAATATGACCCGGCACCGTGCGATTCCGCGCGCAAGCCGATGTTTAGATGGAGCACGGAGCGATGAAACGCACCTATCAACCTTCCAACCTCGTGCGCAAACGGCGCCACGGGTTCCGCGCGCGCATGGCCACCAAGGCAGGCCGCAAGATCATCAACGCACGTCGCGCGCAGGGCCGGAAGTCTCTCAGCGCCTGATCGCGCTTTTTCGGTTGCTATGACATGATGCCGCCGCACGCGTCCCCAGACGGTACAACCACCGACGGGAGAACGCCTGCGGCGGCTTCTTTGCGTTTGTCCGTGTTGCGCAAACGAAGCGATTTTCTGCGCGTGTCACGCGGACGACGGGTGGTCACACCCGGTTTTATTTTGCAGGCCCATCCGGCCCCCTCCCAGATTTCAGACCAGTTGCGGATAGGTTTCACCTGTTCGAAAAAGGTCGGCAAAGCCGTTGCACGCAATCGCGCAAAAAGGCGGCTGCGCGAAATCGCGCGGTTAATTCTGCCACAGCACGGTGTCCACGGCACCGATTACGTTCTGGTAGGGCGCAAAGACACAACGGGAACACTCCCTTTTACACAGCTACAAGCCGACCTGAAGCGCGCTGTCACCAAGTTGGCAAAGCGCGAATGAGCATCCTTGCACGGATTATGGCGCTGCCGGTGCACGCCTATCGCTTGTTGTTCAGCCCGTGGGTCGGGCACAACTGCAGATACCAGCCCACCTGTAGTGTCTACGCGCTCGAAGCACTCAAAGAACACGGCGGGCTCAAGGGAGGATGGTTGGCCACCAGGCGCATATGCCGGTGTCATCCTTGGGGCGGTGACGGTTATGACCCGGTGCCAGAACGGAAAGACTAACGCTTTTCAAACGTGATAATCACTTCGCCAATGTCCACACCAAATCGCTTCATATACGCTCGGTTCAGCACCCTAGTATCACTCAACTGCCACATCCAGTCATCAAAAGTGACCTGCAAAGTACCATCAGGCACCGGCAAATCGATCTTGTAGCGCCAGTTGAATGTGTCACCGCGCTCTTCTCCGGTGGCCACGCCAATTACCCCCGGCGCTGTGCCCTGCCACGTTTGAGGCCCGGTTTTCTGCAGCGTCCAGATGCGTTGCTCCGTCGTCATGTCTTCATAGATAAAATCTTCGACAAGCCGCAGCGTTTGCCCGTCCCATGACCCGTCTATTGTCACGTCAAATCGACGCCGGACAGTGCCGAAAACATCCTGAAATTGTCCCTGTGCCACGACGCGCCCATCGAAAAATTCTTCTAGGTTGAACTCGCTGTCCGAAAGCTTGGGATCATCCAGAGCCGGCTTGCCGACGCAGCCCGACAGTACACATACCAGCGCCAAGGCGAAAAAACGTAGCATCTTGCATCCTCCATTATGTTCTTTTTACGCGTAGCCAAGGCTTTTGGTTCATCGCCGCCGCCCGTATAGAGAAACAGATAAACTCTTCACGGTAGTCACATGCTCGATTCCTCGGACGATATTCATCCCCTGTTTAACGGAGCACCAAAAACGACAGAGTTCCGCAAATTGCGCAAACGCGTCGTGCGCGGCGTGCGCGAGGCGATTGAACAATACGGGATGATCGAGAAAGATGCCCGTTGGCTGGTTTGTCTCTCCGGTGGCAAGGACAGTTATACGCTACTCGCAATCCTTTACGAACTGAAATGGCGCGGCCTTTTGCCGGTCGATATTCTCGCCTGCAATCTCGATCAGGGCCAACCCGGCTTTCCGGCAACTGTGCTGCCGGCATTTCTGGAAAAAATGCAGGTGCCGCATCGGATCGAATATCAGGACACCTATTCAGTCGTGATGGATAAGATACCGCAGGGCCGCACGTTTTGCGCGCTGTGTTCGCGTCTGCGGCGCGGCCACCTATACCGGATCGCCCGCGAGGAAGGATGCTCGGCCGTGGTGCTGGGCCATCACCGCGACGATATTCTGGAAACGTTTTTTATGAACCTGTTCCATGGTGGACGGCTCGCAACAATGCCCCCAAAACTGGTCAATGAAGAAGGCGATCTGTTTGTCTACCGCCCGCTTGCTCATATCGCCGAAGAGGATTGCGAAAAATTTGCCAATGCAATGCATTACCCGATCATACCGTGCGATCTATGTGGCAGTCAGGACGGATTGCAGCGCCAGCAGGTCAAAGCGATCCTTGACGGGTGGGAAAAAAACAGCCCCGGGCGGCGTCAGGTGATGTTCCGTGCATTGATGAATGCGCGGCCCTCACATCTGCTGGACCCCAAGCTTTTTGATTTCCAAGACCTTAGCCGAAAGTAGCTCTAGTTTTAGAAAATTGCCGCGCGCTTAATCCTGCAGCATTAACCGCGAAAAAATACCCCAGAGCTAGATCAATGGTTGGTCTTTGTGATTTTGACTGGTCATTTCTGGGAATTCCTCATGCTGCCATGGATCCGCACGGCGTGCGCGCGCATAAATTCGAAGTTCGCATATGCAACCAATCACCCGGCGCTTTTGGGTAGCCTCCCGGCAATCTGCTTACTGCTGTACTGGACACTTGGCGAAACCGCGCTGATCGCCTGCGCGGTTGTGTTCCCCGTCATTGCCATGGTGATTGGCGGTCAGCGACCCAAGGTGCATGACAGCGCCATAAGCCGTGCCGCCACCGTCAGCTTGCTACAGCGCGACGCATTCAGGACGATCGCTTCGGACTATTTTGCGACCGCGCGCGAAAATGGGTTGCGCAGCGCCTGTTTCGTGTTGGAACTCGATGGCTTCGAGGAATTTCAAGAACGCCATGGACAAAGCGCATCTGACAAGGTGATCCGGACAACAGGCCAACGTCTGCTGGCGTGCATGCGGGATGATGATGCCGTGGCGCAGACGGCCGATGACAGGTTTTCGCTGTGCATCGCGCCGACCAAGAGGCTGGACCTCGAACTATGCTTGCAAGTGTGCGCGCGCGTTCAAGCTGCATTGGAAGAACCCGTTGCTATTGATGGCACATCGGTTTTCGTTTCTGCCTCAATCGGGTTTTGCCAGATTTCCAAAGTTGTGGATCAGGATGCAGCCGCGTGGACCCACGCTGCAGGTGTTGCGCTACGACACGCGCAGAGCAATGGCGCGAAATCGATACGCGCTTATTCCGAAGAGATGAGGCGCAAGTCGCAAACTCGCGCACAGGTGCGCGAAGAGGTCGGCACCGCGCTGGAAAACGGGCAAATCCAGCCGTGGTTCCAGCCGCAGATTTCAACCGACACCGGCCTTGTCACCGGGTTCGAAGCCTTGGCGCGATGGCACCACCCAGACCATGGCATGGTGCCGCCGGCGTCTTTCCTACCCGCAATTGAACAAGCCGGGATGCTTGAGCGTTTGGCCGAGATCATGATGTTCCACGCCTTTTCTGCCGTTAAGGCATGGGATGCGGCGGGGCTCGACATTCCGCAGGTCGGGGTAAACTTTGCCGGGCCGGAGTTGAACAATCCAAAACTCGTTGACAAGGTCAAATGGGAGCTTGATCGGTTTGAGCTTGCGCCAGAACGGCTTGCAGTGGAAATTTTGGAAACAGTGGTCGCCGGCGCACCCGAAGACACAACAACACGCAATATCAAAATGCTTGGCGAGATGGGCTGCCGGATTGATCTGGACGACTTTGGCACAGGGCAGGCTTCGATTGCGTCGATCAGACGCTTTGCCGTCAGCCGCATCAAAATTGACCGCTCGTTTGTGATCAAGGCGGATCGCGATCCCGAACAGCAGCGCATCATAAGCGCAATCCTGACAATGGCTGAAAGGCTGAACGTCGAGACGCTTGCCGAAGGCGTAGAGACAGTTGGCGAGCACGCACTGCTTGCTCAACTCGGGTGTTCGCATGTTCAGGGGTTTGGCATTGCCCGACCCATGCCATTCGACAAAACCATCGACTGGGTCCGCGCACATAATGCTAAGCTCGAAACGACGCCGAATATCCTCGGATCGCGATTTGGCTGAACGGCGCAAAGGCCCTGATCCTCGCATCTTCGCGCTTTCGCGCGCGACCAAGCGCTGCATACACGCCGAATTGGTTGGAATCTGCTTGACCTTTTGCCCCACACTCTGTTGAACCCTCGCTGATATTAACGACAACCGGGTGGCGGTCCATATGGACGATCAGAACAAGAACCTCATTCTTGCAACAGCACTCAGCTTTTTGGTGATCCTGATATGGTTCGTACTGTTTCCGCCGCCGGAACCTGAAACACCTTTGGGCGTCGAAACCACAAGTGACCTGACGGCTCCGGCCACAACGGAATCATTGCCATCGGTGACCGAAGAGGCCCCTGCAAGCGTGACCGCCAGCACCGATGCAGGCGAAGAGGCAATCGCGAACGCCCCGCGCGTTGACATCTCCACCGACCGCCTGCGCGGGTCAATCTCATTGCTCGGCGGACGTATCGACGATCTGGCGCTCAAGGATTACCGCGAAACGCAGGAAGACGGCGCAGAAATCGTCACAATGCTGTCCCCTGTCGGTACGGATGCACCTTATTACGCACTTTATGGCTGGGCCGCTGGTTCGGGCCTTAACCCTGCCGCAGTACCCGGCCCCAACACCGAGTGGACGCAAACAGGCGGAGATGTGCTAAGTGTGGACGCACCCGTGACGCTGACTTGGGACAATGGTGCGGGGCTTGTGTTTACGCGCCAGGTTGCCGTGGACGAAGACTACCTGTTCACGATCACGCAATCGGTCGCCAATACGTCCGACCAAGCGGTGAGCATGGCACCATACGGTATCCTTGCACGTCATGGCCAACCAGAGGACCTGAAAAACTTCTTCATCCTGCATGAAGGTGTCGTCGGGATGGCAGATGGCGAATTGGCCGAAATCGACTGGGACGATATGCCGGACTTCACCTTTCAAGAGCGCGAAGGCGCCCGCGCAGAGGTTATCCAAGTTCAGCAAAACGGCTGGATCGGGTTTACAGATCACTTCTGGATGTCGACGCTGATCCCCGCGCCTGGAAGTGCATTCAAATCGGTCGCCAAGTATGACGAGCGCCGCGACATCTATCAGACAGAGACGGTGCTGCCGGCACAAACGGTGGCACCCGGCACCAGCATTACCGCGACAACACAACTTTTTGCAGGCGCCAAAGAATGGGAAACCATCCGCAATTATCAAAGCGATGGTGTGGACCGGTTCATCGACAGCATCGACTGGGGTTGGTTCTTTTTCCTGACAAAACCGATTTTCTGGCTGCTTCACTACCTTAACGCCCTGATCGGCAACATGGGCTGGGCGATTATCGGTCTTACCCTGATCATCAAGGCGATCCTGCTGCCGCTGGCATACAAATCCTACGTATCCATGGCCAAGATGAAAGAGCTTCAGCCGCAAATGGAAAAGCTCAAGGAAGAAGCAGGCGAAGACCGCCAGAAGATGCAACAGGGCATGATGGAGCTATACAAACGGGAAAAAGTGAACCCCGCTGCCGGTTGTCTTCCCATCCTTCTGCAGATTCCGATCTTCTTCTCACTCTACAAGGTGATTTTTGTAACGATCGAACTGCGCCACGCGGCGTTCTTTGGGCCGTTTCAAGATCTCAGCGCGCCGGATCCAACATCCATCATGAACCTGTTTGGCCTGTTGCCATTCGACGGACCTGAACCGCAATCGATCATGGCGCTGATCTTTATTGGTATCTTGCCGCTTCTGCTGGGCATTTCCATGTGGCTGCAGCAAAAGCTGAACCCGGCACCAACCGATCCGACGCAACAAATGATTTTTGCGTGGATGCCATGGGTCTTTATGTTCATGCTGGGCGGCTTTGCCAGCGGCCTTGTGGTGTACTGGATTGCCAACAACACGATCACCTTTGCGCAGCAGTACGCGATCATGCGCAGCCAAGGGTATAAACCGGACGTGTTTGGAAACATCAAGACCAGCTTTACACGGAAATCCAAGTCGGAAACGGAATGACCCGCCTGACCGCGATTTTGCGTTACCCGCTGAAAAGTCACGGACGCGAAGCATTGGACAGCGTGGCGCTGCAAGCCGGCCAGTCAATTCCTTTCGACCGCCAGTGGGCCGTCGCTCACGAGGGTTCGCGCGCGACCGGTACGACATGGTCACCCTGTCAGCAATTTGTGCGCGTGGCAGGGGCGCCGCAGTTGGCTGCAATCACTTCAAAGCTTGATGAGGCTTCCAACACGCTCACCCTGCGACATCCTGCATGCCCGCCTCTGACCTTTAACCCCGATACCGAGGTAGATGCTTTTCTAAGATGGGTAAAACCATTGGTGCCGCAACATCGGGCACAGCCGGCGCGCGTTGTGCGTTTGGCGGGGCATAGAGGATTTACAGATAGCGCATTTCCGTCGGTGACCCTGTGCAATCTCGCATCACACCGCGCAGTCGAAGAAAAGGCGGGCCGAACACTGTCGACAGACCGCTGGCGCGGCAATTTCTGGTTTGACACCGGCACGGCATGGGAAGAATTTGACTGGATCGGGCGCGACATCGAAATTGGCGGGGCTAAACTGCGGGTAACCGAGCGCACTGAGCGCTGCATGACCACTGCCGCCAACCCCGAAACAGGTGAACGCGACGCTGATATTCTGGGTGTGCTGGAGCAACTGGGGCATCAGGATTTTTCTGTGCTGGCCGAAGTTGTATCGCCCGGCGTGGTCGCACCAGAGGACGAGGTCAGACTGCTGTGAGCACCCTACCATTCCCTATCGTGGACGATCCTGACCCGCAGACGCTCGAACGTGGACGGTTGTTGTTTGCAGGCGAAACAGAGTTCGTAAAGGGTGTCGTTGCCATGAGCGGTTTGCCGCCGGCGGACCGGATGGAGGTATGTTTTGCCGGACGCTCCAACGTGGGCAAGTCCAGCCTGATCAATGCGCTGACCGGGCGCAAGGGATTGGCACGCGCGTCGAATACGCCGGGGCGGACACAAGAGATCAACTATTTCACAGCTGGCGATACGCATTACCTCGTCGACCTGCCTGGGTATGGCTTTGCCAATGCGCCTGTGCCTGTGGTGGAAAAATGGCAGCGCCTGCTCAAGCAATATCTGTCCGGCAGACAGACTCTGCGAAGGGCATTTGTGCTGATTGACGCGCGTCACGGTGTGAAGACAGTTGACGAAGAAATCCTCAACCTTCTTGACGGGGCCGCCGTCACTTTTCAGGTCGTGCTGACCAAAGCCGACAAGGTCAAGGAAAACGAACGCGCCAAAATCTTGGATCAGGTGCGCGCAAAACTCTCCACGCATCCTGCGGCGTTTCCCGAACTGGTTGTAACCTCCAGTGAAAAAGGCTGGGGTATCCCGGCCTTGCGATCCATAATCGCGACACTGGAGTAACGCCCCTTGCGCCCGGGCAGGACGCACCGCATAACCTTGAAACCCTTAGGCTCAAGATGAAGACACAAGACATGAACCGCAACTGGATCGGCACCGCCAGCACCCTGAACAAGGCCCTGCCCTACTTGCAGCGGTATTCTGACGCCACTGTGGTCATCAAACTTGGCGGTCACGCCATGGGCAGTGACGAGGCGATGGACGAGTTCGCGCGCGATGTCGTGCTGATGCGGCAGGTCGGTGTGAACCCCGTCGTCGTTCACGGCGGTGGCCCCATGATTAACGCGATGCTGGACCGGTTGCAGATCAAATCAGAGTTCGTCAACGGCAAGCGGGTCACGGACGAGGCTACCATGGACGTCGTGGAAATGGTGCTCAGCGGTTTGGTGAACAAGCGGATTGTGCAGGCGATCAATGGTCAGGGCGGGCGCGCGATCGGGCTTTCAGGAAAAGACGCGCAGCTCATTACCTGCTCGCAGACAAATCCCGATCTGGGCTTTGTTGGCACGCCGGAAGAGGTAAACCCGCGGGTTTTGCGCGATCTGACGGAAAAGGAATATATCCCGGTCATTGCACCGCTTGGCACGGGGCGCGGCGGTGAGACTTTCAACATCAACGGCGATACTGCCGCCGGGGCTGTCGCAGCGGCGCTCAAGGCAGACCGGCTGCTGTTGCTCACGGACGTGGCAGGGGTGAAAAATGCGGCTGGCGATGTCGTAACAGAATTGAGCGCCACGCAAATCCGAGAGATGACAGCGGATGGCACGATCGCAGGCGGTATGATCCCCAAAACCGAAACCGCTCTGGCCGCCATCGACGGGGGCGTACGCGCAGCCGTAATCCTTGACGGACGGGCACCCAATGCCTGCCTGCTCGAATTATTTACGGAACACGGGGCAGGATCGATCATCCGCGCAGGTTAACGCAGATGTGTTACGCTACGGCTTGCTCTGGTGTGCTTGCCACCTAAATTAAGCCTATGGAAAACGAAGCTCTTATTCGTCTGGGTGTCTTTTTGGGCCTCTTTGCCGTTCTGGCAAGTCTTGAGGCATTTGCACCCAGACGCGTGCGGTCACAGCCCCGCAGAAGCCGCTGGGTGACGAACTGGGGGGTTACCCTGCTCAATACGGCAACCCTGCGCCTGATGGCCTTTGCGTTGCCTCTGCTGGCGGTAGGTGCCGCTCTGGACGCCGAAGCACAGGGATGGGGCCTTTTCAACCTGCTTGGGCTGCCCCTGTGGCTCGAAATCGTTGTGGTCGTCCTGATTTTCGATTTCGCAATCTGGTTGCAGCACCTGATTACCCACAAGATACCGATCCTGTGGCGGTTACACCGTGTACACCACGCAGACGTCGATATGGACGTGACAACGGCCATCCGCTTTCATCCGGTGGAAATTGCGCTGTCCATGCTTCTCAAGATAGGCCTGGTTTACCTGCTTGGGCCCGCCGCTGTTGCCGTCGTACTGTTCGAGATCATTCTTAACGGTACAGCGATGTTCAATCATTCGAACCTTGCCCTGCCCGGATGGCTTGACCGCCCTTTGCGCAAGGTGCTCGTCACCCCTGATATGCACCGCGTCCACCACTCGGTGCACAGACACGAACATGACAGCAACTACGGGTTTTCCCTGTCGGTCTGGGACCGCATCTTTGGCACATACATAGCACAGCCCCAAGCCGGCCACGACGACATGCAAGTCGGGCTGCAGTGGCAGGATGACCGACCCAGCAGGCTTGGCTGGTCCCTCGCACTGCCGTTCGCACGCAAGTGACCTCTTATGCTACCCTCGAAGCTGAAGCGCAGGCGCGCCACCTAACCATAGCGGGCGGATTTCACCCCAAAGAAGACGACAAGGTACCCGCAGGCTGCAGAACGCTGTTGCTGCTCAGCCCGCATGAGCCTGGCTTCTGGCAAGCCTTCACCGCCTCGCCTGAACGGCACGCGGACCAGCCGGATCCCATGGACAGGTGGTCTCGGCGTGTCATTACCGAACTGGGGCACGCCGTGAATGCCACTGCTCTGTTTCCTTTTGGCGGGCCACCCTATCTGCCGTTTTTCTCGTGGGCAACGCGCACCGGCCGTGTCCATGCCTCCCCTATCATGCTGCTGGTGCATGATACGGCAGGTATGTTTGTTTCGTTCCGCGGCGCGCTTGCGCTGTCAGAGCACATCGCTCTGCCCGATGCACCGCCCAGCCCCTGCCTGACCTGTGCGGATCAGCCATGCCGGTCGGCCTGCCCGGTAGGCGCGTTTGACGGTAACGGCTATGATGTACCAGCGTGCAAAAGCTTTCTTGGTACAGACGCCGGACAAGACTGCATGGGCAACGGCTGTCGTGCGCGACGTGTTTGTCCCGTGTCGCGCGCGTATCCCCGTCTGGCAGAGCAATCGGCATTTCATATGTCGGCATTCAAAGGGTAACACGATGCTTCGCCTGATCCTGATGCGCCATGCAAAATCCGACTGGTCCTATGCCGGTCTGGACGACCATGCCCGCCCGCTTAACAAACGCGGGCGCACCTCTGCTGCGGCTTTGGGCAACTGGTTGCGACATAACGAGTACATACCAGACCACGTCTTGTGCTCATCGGCAGAGCGCACAGGAGAGACGCTGCTAGGCCTTGGTCTCGAGCCTCAAACAGAAACACGCTTTATCCGCGGCCTATATCTGGCAACATCCGACGCGATGATGGAGATCTTGCAATCAGCGAACGGATCCTGCGTCATCATGCTCGGGCATAATCCGGGCATCTGCGATCTGGCACACAGGCTTGTGACGACAGCCCCCTCACATGACCGCTTTGAAGATTACCCTACGGGCGCGACGCTGGTGTGCGATTTCGATGCAGACAGCTGGAACGAAATCGGCTGGCACAGTGGCCAGCCGATCGATTTTGTCATTCCCAGAGAGTTGACGTAAGCGTCAGTGACCCAGAATCTGGCTCAGGAAGAGCTGTGTCCTCGGGCTTTGCGGATTGCTGAAGAACTCTTCGGGTTCATTCTGTTCAACGATTTGTCCGGCATCCATAAAGATGACGCGGTTCGCAACCTGACGGGCGAAGCCCATCTCGTGGGTCACGCAGAGCATCGTCATACCCTCTTCGGCCAGTTCGATCATGGTGTCGAGCACCTCTTTGATCATCTCAGGGTCAAGCGCCGAGGTCGGTTCGTCAAAGAGCATGATGCGTGGTTTCATGCAGAGCGAACGCGCGATGGCAACCCGCTGTTGCTGACCGCCAGAAAGCTGTCCCGGATACTTGTTCGCCTGATCGGGGATTTTTACCTTCTCAAGGAAATGCATCGCGGTTTCTTCGGCTTCCTTCTTGGGTGTCTTGCGTACCCAGATGGGTGCCAGCGTGCAGTTCTCAAGGATCGTCAAATGCGGAAAGAGATTGAAGTGCTGAAAGCACATGCCAACCTCTGACCGGATTTTGTCGATGTTCTTGAGGTCGGACGACAGCAACGTGCCGTCGACTTCGATCGTTCCCTGCTGGTGCTCTTCCAACGCATTGATGCATCGGATCAGCGTCGATTTACCCGAACCGGACGGACCACAGATAACGATCCGCTCGCCCCGGAAAACGGTCAGGTCGATGTCACGCAGCACGTGAAATGACCCGTACCACTTGTTCATCTTTGCGATTGTGATTGCGACCTCGTCAGAGACCTTCATTTGTGTAGCTTCAGCCATGTGTCAGGCCTCCTTGATTAGCGGTGGTCGGTCGCAAGGCGACGTTCGAGCCATTGTGAGTATTGCGAGATGCCGTAGCAGACGACAAAGAAGAGCAAGGCAGCAAAGCCGAGCAACTCCCAGTAAACGCCGTTCCACTCGGTCGAGGCGAGGATCGGACCACGGATCATACCAAGGATGTCGAACATCGAGATGACCGACACCAGCGTTGTATCCTTGAACAGACCCACAGCGATGTTGACGATACCCGGGATCGAGATCTTCAACGCCTGAGGCAAGATGATCAGGCGGGTCGCCTGCGCATAGTCGAGCCCTAGGCTGTCCGCCCCTTCGTACTGGCCTTTCGGCAGCGCGGCGAGGCCGCCCCGGATCACCTCAGCGATATAAGCCGCCGAGAACATCGTGATCATGATTACAACCCGCAGGAACAGGTCGACTGTCGATTCAGGCGGGAAGAAATAGGCCAGCATCACCGACGCCACGAAAAGCAGCGTGATCAGCGGCACCCCGCGGATGAATTCGATAAAGACGACACAGACCCCCTTAATCAACGGCATTGAGGACTGGCGCCCGAGCGCCAAGGCGATACCCAGAGGAACCGAAAGCGATACGCAAGTAACACCCAGCATCATGTTGAGCATGAAGCCGCCAAGATCCCGTGACGGTACCGGACCCAGCATCGCGTTCTCGTTGGCGCTCTCCGAAATCAGGAAGCCGCCAAGCCACCAAGCCACTACTGCCGCTGCGATGCCGCCAAAGAAACCTGCCGCAAAGCTTTTGGTCACAAGCCGCTGATAAACAAGTACGCCAATCGCTACACCGGCAAATGCGATCACCGGAACAAGGATGGTCCCGCCCCATATCAGGTAGTAAGCGATAAACGGATACACCGCAGTGAAGGCCAGCATCTTGCGAGGCAAGTCGAAGAACAACACAGGTGCAGCAGCAACGCCCAGCAAAACAAACGCCAGCGTTGGCCGCCAGTAGTACTCAGTTGGGTATTTAAACCCGAACAAAAGCTGGTTCCACCGCTCGGTCAGTACCGAGAAACAGGCGCCTGTCGCGCCGTCAAGAATTTCGCGGCATTCCGCAAGGCTCGACGTGCTCCAGATACCGTTGAGGATCCATGGCAGCGTACCAGCAAGGATCAGATAGATTACGTACAGGGCCGCCACGGTCAGCAAGGCATTTGCCGGCGTCGCGAACAGGTTGTCCTTGGCCCATTTTATCGGGCCGGCAGCGGACGACGGCGGCTCTTTTGGGGGGAGTTCTTCCGTGCGAACGAAGGCGACGGAGTGTGCATGAGTATCCGACATGGCTTAGCGCTCCTTCAGTTTCACAGAGTTGTTGTAAACATTCATCACGGCCGAGATGCTCAGCGAAATCGTGAGATAGAACAGCATCAGCAACAGCACGCATTCGATCGCGCGACCCGTCTGGTTCAGCGTGATCCCACCAAGCGTCGCGGTGATGTCCGCGTAGCCAACAGCAATGGCAAGCGACGAGTTCTTTGTGATGTTGAGGTACTGCGAAATCAACGGCGGAATGATCACGCGCAGCGCTTGCGGCAGGACAACGAGATTCATGATCCGGCCGGGGCGCAAACCAAGTGCACCAGCAGCTTCCGTCTGTCCCTTTGACACCGCCTGAATGCCCGCACGGACGTTCTCTGCGATGAAAGCGCCGGTATAGATCGAGAGTGCGAACCACAGCGCGATCAGGGGCGCGCCAATCTGAATGCCGCCCCGGAAGTTGAACCCGCCAAGTTCCGGCACATCAAGCCCGATAGGACGTCCCATGACAAAGAACATCACGATGGTCGGCAAAAACAGGATCGCCAGCGTGGGCCACCCCATGGGCAGCAGACGACCCGTGTCGTACAACAGTTTGGTTGCATAACGTCGATAGGCGACGGCACCGATGACAGAGGCCACAAAGGTAAGAACCACCACAATGGAACCTGGCCCCCAGACGGGTGCGGGAATGTAGACACCACGGTTGGTAAAGGCGAACAGGCCCAGCAGCATCGTCGCTTCGGGCTCATCCCCACGGAACGCCCGCGGCGCCGGCATCACAGCGGTCATGATCGTGAAAATGATAATGATCCAGATCAGCACCGGAATGTTGCGGAAGATTTCCACGTAAAAGGCCATCAGCTTTGACACCAGCCAGTTGTTCGACAAGCGCAAAACACCGGCGATAACCCCAAAGAACGTCGCCGTCACACAGGCAAGGAAGGCAACCAGCAAGGTGTTAAGGACGCCGACAATTGCGGCGCGTGCATGAGATGACTGGCTGTCGTATTCGATCAGCGTCTGATTGATGTCATACCCAGCGGGATCCCCGAGGAAATCATATGCGATGTTCAGACCCGCGGCGCGCAAGTTCTGAAGCAGGTTGTTGCCCAGATACATGATCGACAAGGCGAGCAGGATCGCGGCAATCGCCTGAAAGGTCATCGACCGGTAGCGGGTATCGTTCAGCAGCATGGATAGCCGGAACGTCTCCCGTGGTGGGTCCGTTATCGTTGTCATGGATTGTTCCCCGTGTTCCGGCCTGTTGGTTTTCTCCGGGCGCTTGCTGCGCCTCTGTTGGCCGGGTTTTTTGCTGGTGTGCGTGTTTTATGAAGAAAGGGCGCAGGAGTTACCCTGCGCCCTTCCCTCTAAGCTTCTTAGCGGAACGGAGGCGAGTAGATCAGGCCGCCGTCTGTCCACTGGGCGTTGAGCCCGCGGGACAGCGCGATCGGTGTTTCTTCACCGATGTTCTTGGCGAAGATCTCGCCGTAGTTACCTTGGCTTGCGATCGCACGCATCGCCCAGTCAGCGTCGAGGCCGAGCATCTCGCCCAGTGTGCCCTCGGTACCCAGCAGACGCTTGACCTCTGGGTTGTTGGACCCGGTGGACATTTCGGACACGTTTGCAGATGTCACGCCCAGTTCTTCGGCTGTGATCAATGCGTTCAGAGTCCAGCGTACCACGTCACCCCATTCATCGTCGCCGTGGCGTACGAGTGGGCCCAGAGGCTCTTTGGAGATGATTTCTGGCAGCAGAACGTGGTCGCCTGGTGCTTCGAACGTTGCACGTGTCGCGGCCAGACCGGACGCGTCAGTTGTGTAAACGTCACATGCGCCAGCAAGATACTGCTGCTGCGCTTCAGCGTTTGTTTCGATTGGCACGGGCTCGTAGTTGATGTTGTTCGCGCGGAAGAAGTCCGCGAGGTTCAACTCTGTTGTTGTACCTGTCTGGATGCAGACAGTCGCGCCGTCGAGGTCTTTCGCGGAGGAAACGCCTAGCCCTTTTGGCACCATGAAGCCCTGACCGTCGTAGTAGTTCACACCAACAAATGTGAACTTGAGGTCAACGTCGCGGGAGAACGTCCATGTAGTGTTACGTGCCAGCATGTCGATTTCACCGGATGCCAGCGCCGTAAAGCGTGTCTTACCGGTGGTCGGTACAAATTCGACCGCCGATGGATCGTTCAGAACCGCTGCGGCGACCGCGCGGCAGACCGACACGTCAAAGCCGTTCCATTCGCCGTTTGCATCTGGCGCAGCAAAACCGACAAGACCAGTGGTCACACCACAGTTCAGCTTGCCGCGTGCTTTGATATCATCCAGCGTACCGGCTGCCGCTGCGCCAGCCGCCAAGCCAGCAACTGTCAGCGCGCCGAGAAATACTGATTTTTTCATTTTTTACCTCTTCCTGATTGTCCACCCCGTCCTCGGGGCGGTTGGACCGGATTTTTCCGGTACTCATGAGGGGGGCGTTGTGCTCCCCAAGTGGGGCACATACTGTTAAGAAAAGCGCTCCAAGGTCAAGAGGATCAATACTGTTTCATCCTCGCCAAACCGGATGAATCGATCAAAATCTGTGCAGGCGCCTATTTTAAAACCGTAGACAGATCAAATACCTGCTTTGCATGAATAAATGCGGCACGCTTCACTTTTGCGGCGGCTTCGGCCTCTTCATCCTTGCCCCACTCTTCAGCCTGCCAGATTTCATCCAAACGCGAAATTTCCCACAAGGCCTCTGTCTGCTTTGCATTTCTGGCCGCGCAAAGTGCGAGAATCAGTGAACCGGACAGGCTGACGAGGTCGTGAAACCCCGCCATCTGGAAGTTGTTGAGCGCGTGCACTTCCTGCGATAGACGCGCCAGAGCGCTTTGGTCTTGCGGCACATGCATCACACCGTTGCGCGGCTCCAGCCGCGCTCCGTAGGTCTCTTCCGCCCATGCCAACAAAGGGTCCCATTGGTCCCGCTGCCGCGATACCAGAGCCTCCGGGTGGGTCGCCCGGTAACACAAAAGATCGCTGTCCCCATAGGCTGCAAGCATGTCTGCAACCTCTGCATGCTGTACCGCAACCTTGTCGAGCGCGGCATTGGCGCTGCGTGTGAATGGCATGCTCAGAGGATTGATACGCTCTTGCTGTTGATCCCACTCTTGCGCGATGGCATCAGCAAAGGCCTGCGTTGGCACCCGCAGCGCCCGCTTTGCCGGCGTTTTGACCGGGCGCGCATCAAGAAGAATGCCAAAGCCATCCTCTTGCTCATCAACACACACCTCTTTCCAGAACCGTTTAGCCTGCCATTCGCTCATGTTTCGATACTCCAATGTGTCGACAACAACGGCAGGAGGGCGGCGAAGCTGTCGATGATCTGACCTGCTGCGTACAACGCGTTGACCGGATGGTATCCCCAATTCACGCCGATCCCGTGTACGCCCGCAGCCTTTGCCATCTCCATGTCGAACGAGGTGTCCCCGACCATAACCGTGTCGGCAGGCTCTGTGCCCGCTTCGCGCATCGCTTCCAAAATCATGGACGGATGCGGCTTTGACGGATGGAAATCAGCCACTTGCCGGGTGACAAAAAACGGCTCTAGCGCGTGTGCCTCTATCAGCTTGTCCAGACCCCGTTTCGATTTGCCTGTTGCCACGCCGATCAGAATATCCGGTACGGCTTGCAGTGCGTGCAGCGTTTCCAACGCACCGGGGTAAAGCGGGCTGGACTGGGCAGCACCGGTCCGGGCACGCATGGCCACATAGGCGTCCTTGTAGCCTTCGACCAACCTTTTGAGCACAGCACTATCTGCCTGCGGTGCCAGACGCGCGATGGCCACATCCAATGACAAACCCACAATTCCCAATATTGCGTCACGCGACGGTGGCGCCAGACTTTCCGCCGCAAAAGCCGAGGTCATCGCCGCGAGAATATCACCTTGGCTATCGACCAAAGTGCCATCGACATCAAAAATAACCAGCCGCAGCCTGTCGCTCATCAAAGGGCCTCGAACGGGTCTTCAGCGGCAAGGTCTTCGGTCCACCCGAAGGTCTCCCAGCTTTGCGCCATATGCTCTGGCATGTCCGCTGTCACAGTGATCTCTTTACGCGTCTCTGGGTGTTCGAAACGCATCATCCGCGCATGCAGATGCAGCTTTTTCGAGATAATGCCGCCAAGCTGAGCGCCCCAACCATCACCGAGGTTTTCCTGCCCCGAGCCCCCGTATTTGCCATCACCGATAATCGGATGGCCAATCTCTGCCATATGCGCGCGCAACTGGTGCGTGCGTCCGGTAATCGGCTCCATGGCAACCCATGCGGCGCGTGCGCCAACGCGGTAGAGCGTAGCATAGAGCGTATGCGCGCGTTTGGCCCCTACCGTATCGTTCATGTCTCTCGGGTGCACGGCAATCATCTTTTCGCCCTCGCCACCGCGCCCGCGTCCTGCCGCCTTGACCAGACCAAAGCGGATTTCACCGAGGTAGGGAGTGGGCACACCGGCCACAAGCGCCCAATAAATCTTGCGGGTTTCCTTGTGCCGCATCGACGCGGTCAGCGCCTTGGCTGCCTGCCGGGTGCGCGCCAACAACAAAACCCCAGAGGTGTCCTTATCCAGCCTGTGTACCAGCCGAGGCTTGTCCTCCGCATCAAAACGCAGTGCTTCGGCCAACCCGTCAACGTGGCGTGTCTGACCAGAACCACCCTGCGTCGGTAGGCCTGCAGGTTTGTTAATCGCGATCACGTGGTCATCTTTGTAGATTACACAATCACGGATCATTTTAGCGTCCGCTGACGATACACGCACCGCCGTCCGCGGCGCCGGCGCTGCGGCATCGGGAAGCGGCGGTATCCTTACCTCTTGTCCGGCCTCAACCCGCGTCGATCCCTTGACCCGACCGCCATCTACGCGGATTTCGCCTTTTCTGCACATTTTCTCAATCCGGCCCTGAGGGATGTGCGGAAAATGCTGTCGAAACCATCGGTCAAGCCGCTGGTCCGCATCGTCAACTTTGACAGTCACTGTCTGAACTCGGCTCATGCCAGAACCCCGCGCATTAGCCAAAGGCCGGCCATCAGCCCCGCGATCGATAATCCCACTGACAGGCAAACATAAAGCGCGGCCTGCCCTACGGCACCACGCTCCATCAGGGTCACAGTCTCAAGCGAAAACGCAGAAAACGTCGTAAAACCGCCCAGCAAACCTGTCATCACAAACGGGTTGTAATGCGTCAGCCCTCGCTGTGCGGCCAGAACCACAAAAACACCCATTAAAAACGACCCCAAGACATTGGCAGACAAGATCGCCACTGGGAACGAAACAGGCGCACCGAAAAACCGGTAGAGTCCAACCCCCCACAAAAAGCGCAGGCCGGCGCCCAAGGCCCCCCCGGAGGCTACAATGATCAACGTCTTTATCATGTTCGGTCCTTTTCGCACGGCGCCGGAATTGTCAAGATTCGCGCTTGGCCCGCAGCCGCGCGAAATAGTCCAGCCGTTTGCGCAAATCGCGCTCAAAACCCCGTTCCACAGGCTGGTAGAGTTCGGGTCGCGTCATATCCTCTGGAAAATAATTCTGACCGGAAAAGCCGTCTTCGGCATCATGGTCATAGGCATATCCATCGCCATAACCCTGATCTTTCATCATCGCAGTAGGCGCGTTCAGAATATGCTTCGGTGGCGGCGACGATCCGGTTTTTTTGGCGGCACGCCGCGCGCCCTTGTAGGCCGCGTAGCCCGCGTTTGATTTGGGAGCCAATGCCAAATAGACGACAGCTTGCGCCAGCGCCAACTCTCCTTCCGGGCTCCCCAGTCGCTCAAACGTTTGCCAACTCTGCAAGCACACCGCCTGCGCCTGCGGATCAGCCAGACCGATATCTTCTACGGCCATCCGGGTCAGTCGCCGCGCCAGATAGCGTGGGTCTTCTCCACCTTCGAGCATCCGCGCAAACCAGTAGAGTGCAGCATCCGGATCAGAGCCGCGCACCGATTTGTGCAGTGCAGAAATCAGGTTGTAATGCGCATCCCCCGATTTGTCGTATTGGGCCGCGCGTTTCATCAATCGCGCGCCCAGGCCAGCCGCATCCAGCGGTGCATCAAGCTGCCATGCGGCAATCTGTTCTATCAGATTAAGCAAGGCACGCCCGTCGCCATCAGCCATCTCCAACAAGGCCGCGCGCCCCCCGGTGTCCAAAGGCAGAGACAAACCCAGTTCCGCCTCGGCACGCTGCGCAAGGAGCTCCAGTTCATCAGCGTCCAACCGCGTCAGTACCAGAACCTGCGCCCGGCTGAGCACGGCGGCATTCAGCTCGAAAGAGGGATTTTCCGTCGTAGCACCTACAAGCAGGATGGTGCCATCCTCCATATGCGGCAAAAACCCGTCCTGCTGCGCCTTGTTGAAACGGTGTATCTCGTCCACGAACAGCAGGGTTCCCTGCCCGTTCTGACGCCTGATCTTGGCCGCATCAAAAGTCTTGCGCAGTTCCGGGACACCCGAAAAAATCGCGCTGATCTGAACAAAATGCAGATCTGTTTCATGCGCCAGCAGCCGTGCGATGGTCGTCTTGCCCACACCCGGCGGCCCCCAGAAGACAAGCGAAGACAGCGCGCCGGATTTCAACATCACGCTCAATGGCGCTTGCGGACCCAGAACTCCTTGCTGCCCGATCACATCCGCCAGATGCGTTGGCCGCAATCTGTCTGCAAGAGGACGATGAGCCTCGGGCACTGGCGCGGCTTGCTCTGCAAATAAATCGCTCATTTCTTTCCCATCTTGAAACCTGACCTGCGCCTGTGGATCGGAAGGAAGCGCCAGTTTCATTGACTTCAAAATATCCCCGCCGGAGGCATAAAAAAAGGCCCCTGCCTCAAACAGAGACAGGGGCCCGCCATCCGAATGCGGATGTTTATTCTTCGGCAGCTTCCTCAGCGGCAAGGCGCGCCTTGTCTCCAGCGCCCTTGGCGTCACGATCACGATCAACAAATTCGATGATCGCCATTGGTGCCATATCGCCATAGCGGAAGCCCGCCTTCAAAACGCGTACGTACCCGCCTTGGCGGTCTTTATAGCGAGGGCCCAGAACATCAAACAGTTTGTTGACATACTGGTCCTGCTTCAGCTTTGCCGCCGCCTGACGGCGAGCGTGCAAATCTCCGCGCTTTGCCAGTGTGATCATCTTTTCGATGATCGGGCGCAGTTCTTTCGCCTTTGGCAGGGTTGTCTTGATTTGCTCATGTTCAATGAGCGAGCCGGCCATGTTCGCCCAGAGTGCCTTGCGGTGCTCATGTGTGCGGTTCAGGCGGCGGTATCCACGTGCGTGACGCATAATTTATCTCCTTTAGTGCCCTCTACGGGCGGTTTTGCTTTGTCTGTCCGGGTGATGCGTGTCACCCGGCTCTCCTTGGGGCGCGCTGGCCCATTTCGTCCCCGCAACTGCGGGCATTTTGGGCGGCGAGCGCCGCCCGACAAAGACGCCGACCTTAGAAAGCGTCTTCGAATTTCTTTGCCAGATCTTCGATGTTGTCCGGTGGCCAGTCTTCGACATCCATGCCGAGGTGCAGACCCATGCCGGAAAGCACTTCCTTGATCTCGTTCAACGACTTGCGGCCAAAGTTCGGCGTGCGCAGCATTTCTGCCTCGGTTTTCTGGATCAGATCGCCGATGTACACGATGTTGTCGTTCTTCAGGCAGTTCGCGGAACGTACAGAAAGCTCCAACTCGTCTACCTTCTTCAACAGCAGCGGGTTGAATTCCAGCCCATCGTCCTCATCCGCGCGGGATGCCGACTCAGGCTCGTCAAAGTTCACAAAGATGCCCAACTGATCCTGCAGGATGCGCGCTGCGAATGCCACCGCATCATCCGGCGTGATGGAACCGTCAGTTTCCACCTTCATGGTCAGCTTGTCATAATCCAGCACCTGGCCTTCACGGGTCGGCTGAACATCGTAGCTCACCTTTTTCACTGGCGAATAGATCGCATCGATCGGAATAAGGCCGATCGGCGCATCTTCCGGCTTGTTCTTCTCCGCAGAGACGTACCCTTTGCCCTGATTAACCGTAAGCTCCATGTAGACGTCCGCACCGTCGTCGAGGTGGCACACCACATGATCGCGGTTCAGGATTTCGATACCCGCGGATTCAGAAATGTCACCGGCTGTGACAACACCCGGACCCTTGGCCGAAATCGACAGGCGCTTTGGCCCTTCGACTTCCATGCGCAGGCTGACGCCTTTGAGGTTGAGGATGATGTCAGTAACATCTTCGCGCACACCTGCGACAGACGAAAACTCGTGCAACACGTTGTCGATCTGCACAGATGTGATCGCCGCACCTTGCAGTGAGCTCATAAGCACACGGCGCAGCGCGTTACCCATTGTCAGACCAAAGCCGCGCTCAAGCGGTTCAGCCGTGACCGTCGCCTGACGCGCGGGGTCATTGCCGGGTTTGACGTCCAGTTGCTGGGGCTTGATCAATTCGGCCCAATTCTTGTGGATCATGCGTCCCTCCATTCTTGTCTAAGCTCCATGTCCTAAAAGCAAAGACGCTCGAGGTTTCAAAAAGCGGATGGGGGCCGTGCAAGACAGCACAGCCCCGAAAGATTTTATTCGATTAAACGCGGCGGCGCTTTGGCGGGCGGCAACCGTTGTGCGCCATCGGTGTCACGTCGCGAATCGACGTGATGTTGAAGCCTGCAGCCGCGAGGGCACGCAGAGCACTTTCACGACCCGAACCTGGGCCCTGCACTTCGACTTCCAGTGTTTTTACACCGTGTTCCTGCGCCTTGCGGCCCGCATCCTCTGCAGCCATCTGTGCCGCGTAAGGAGTGGATTTCCGCGAGCCTTTGAACCCCATGGTACCGGCAGACGACCAGGAGATCGCGTTGCCTTGCACATCAGAGATCAGGATCTTGGTGTTGTTGAACGAAGAATTCACGTGGGCAACGCCCGCTGCGATATTCTTGGAGGCCTTACGTTTTGTACGCGTCTTTTCACGAGCCATTGGTCAGACCTCCTTATTTCTTCTTACCGGCAATGGCCTTTGCAGGGCCCTTGCGTGTACGTGCGTTTGTGTGCGTGCGCTGACCGCGGACCGGCAGGTTACGACGGTGGCGCAGACCGCGGTAGCAACCAAGGTCCATCAACCGCTTGACGTTCATCTGCACTTCACGGCGCAGGTCGCCTTCGACGGTGTAGTTCGCATCAATGTGCTCGCGCACAGCCAGAACTTCGGAGTCAGATAGTTCGTTGACCCGGCGGGTCGGATCAATGCCAACCGCTTCGCAGATTGCTTTTGCCGAGGTATTGCCGATACCGGTGATATATGTGAGGGCGATTGGAACCCGCTTTGCAGTCGGGATATTTACGCCGGCGATACGTGCCACGTGTACAATTCCTTTTCGTTGCGGGTCCGTAACGCCAGACCCTTTTTTCACAACGTAAGCCCGAAGCGTTTTACGGCGACGGGCGTCAGCTGATCAGGTGATCTTGCCATCCGGGTGCGACCCATCCGACAATTGATTCTCTATCGAGATGACGCTGGTTATGGGCATTTCGAGGCGACGTCAACCCATCCATGAAAGCCACCCGCGTACACGCTCAATTTTTAGGCGAATTGGCTGCTCTGCGCAATGCTGCACTGCGGCGTATTGGCGCGCAACCCAGAGACGTTATGAGGAAATGAACCAGACCCTGCCTAAGCTCAGAGATCAAAACCGTGGGAGGAGGTCGCCTTGAAAGGAGATGCCAATGTGCCTGCCCCCAACCCTGATCGTGCTGATGCGCTCGGTCACCATTTCGTTTGCCGCCCTCTGTCTCATCACTCAAACGCTGCCCGGCTTTGCAGGTGAACCGCCCGCGCCACGCTATTCGGGCATTCACTATGACGTCAGCGATCCGCTACGTGTCGATGTCGCGCTGGTTCTGGCCGTTGACGTCTCCTCTTCTATTGAACGTGGCGAACGGCTGTTCCAGCGCCGGGCCTACGCACAAGCGCTGTCTGATCCGCGCGTGGCCAACATGGCTCTGGGCGGCGGTGCGGGCCGCGTTGCCATCGCATACATGGAATGGAGCGGACACCGCTTTCAGCGCGTGCATCTCCCGATGCGGGTTCTCAGCTCGGCGGCTGAACTAAGGGCCTTTGCCGAAGACATCCTCTCTATTCCGGATCGTGACCTCGACCCGATGTACGCACAACCCACCGCAGTCGGCGATGCACTCATCGCGGCTGAAACGGTCATGGCCTCGCTCCCCGTACCCGCACGTGACTACGTAATCGACATCTCCGGCGACGGCGTGGTCAATGATGGCACCGCCGTGCGCGATGTGCGTAACCGCCTACTCGCAATGGGGCTGACACTCAACGGCCTTCCGATCGAAGTGCGCCGCACAGTGCCCGTCTTCGAAGACTTTCAGCATAACGATGTCGCACGGTTTTACGCCGATTGTGTGATCGGCGGCCCCGGCGCGTTCCACGTGGTCGCGCGCGGCTTTGCAGATGTCCGCGAAACGCTGATCATGAAACTCATGCTCGAAATGGCCGCCATGCCAGCAGGTCAGAAACACCGCATTGCCACAGCTTGGAATACCCGGGCCGCCCCCTCGCCCGCCCGGCTCCTGCCCGCAATGACGCTGGAACTGGCACCGTCACAGGCACCCGCAGCACCAGTCTCACGCAGCAACTGCGGCGAACCTCAGTACAACGCGAAAAACCCGTTTCAGATAATCCCGTAAAGGCATTCGTTTGCGCCGCAGCATCGCATTCCGGTCGCAATCGCCGTGTGACGGCGCGACCGAGCCCAAACTCACGCGTCGAGAACAGCCTTAATCTCAGCGCCGACGCCTTCCATGGTGCCCAGACCGTCAACCCGGCTAAGCATACCCTTTGCGTAATAATACCCGATCAGCGGTGACGTCTGCTTGTAGTACTCCATCAGGCGCGTCTTGAGGCTTTCCTCATTGTCATCTGCCCGGCGCTTGAACTCGGTGCCACCGCAATTGGTGCACTTGCCGTCCGCCGGGATGGGCTTGGTGTTGTCGTTATAGACCTCACCGCACATCGCACAGGTAGAGCGCGCCACGATGCGCGCGACAAGCGCACTATCGTCAACACGCATTTCAATCACCTTGTCGAGGCTCTGACCTTCGGCTTCCAACAACTCGCCCAGTGCATCTGCCTGCGCCAGCGTCCGGGGAAACCCGTCAAAAATGAAACCGTTTGCTTTGACTGTCTCCAGTTTTTCACGGATCAACCCGATGACGATCTCGTCCGTGACCAGAGCACCACGCGCCATAACATCGGCCACAACCTTGCCCATCTCGGTACCGCTGTCCTTGGCCTCGCGCAGCATATCGCCTGTGCTCAGCTGAACCATTCCGCGCTCTTCGACAAGCGTGCGCGCTTGGGTTCCTTTGCCGGCGCCCGGAGGCCCCAATAGTATAATATTCATCGCCGTACCGGGCTCCGTTTCTTGCGGGCCTTGCCACTCTTGCCGCGGAGCTGCGACTTTTCAAGAAGGCCTTCATATTGATGCGCCAGCAAATGGCTTTGAACCTGCTGGATCGTATCCATCGTCACCGAGACCACGATCAACACAGACGTGCCGCCGAAGTAGAACGGAATGGCAAACTGCCCGCGCAGGATTTCTGGCAGCAAACACACCAGGGCGAGATAGCCAGAACCGAGAACCAGAATGCGGTTGACCACATATTCGAGGTACTCGGAAGTCTTCTTGCCGGGACGGATGCCGGGAATAAAGCCGTTCTGGTTCTTCAGGTTGTCGGCAACGTCATCCGGCTTGAAGCTGACATTGAACGTATAGAAGTAGGTGAAGAACACGATCATCAGCGTAAAGAAACCAAGATAAAGCGGCTGACCCGGCCCGAAGTTGGCCAGAAGCCATGACATGATCGGGTTTGTCGAGTTGCCAGAGAAGGTGCTGATCGTAACCGGCAACAACAGCAGCGACGAGGCAAAGATCGCCGGGATAACACCCGCTGGGTTGACTTTGACCGGCAGGTGGCTCGACCCGCCGTCATAAACCTTCATACCCACCTGACGACGCGGGTACTGGATGTGGATTTTGCGCAAGGCGCGCTCCATGAACACCACAAACATGATCGTGGTAATGACCATAACGATCACACCGATAATCACCGCAGGGCTGATCGCACCCGACCGGCCGGAGGCAAAGAACTGTGCCAGAGCGGCAGGAACTTCGGCAATAATACCCACGAAGATAATCAGCGAGATACCGTTACCAATTCCGCGTGCGGTGATCTGTTCACCAAGCCACATCAGGAACATGGTGCCGCCAACAAGGGTAATTACGCAGGACGCCCGAAAGAAAAATCCAGGATCCGTAACGATGTCGCCGGCTTCAAGGCTGACCGCAAGCCCGTAGGCCTGCAGCGTCGCCAAAGCGACCGTACCAAAACGCGTATATTGGTTGATCTTTTTGCGGCCCTGTTCCCCTTCTTTTTTCAGCTGCTCCAGCTTGGGCACCATCGCTGTCAAAAGCTGAACGATGATCGATGCCGAAATGTAGGGCATAATTCCGAGGGCAAAGATGCCCATCCGCCCAAGAGCACCGCCAGTAAACATCGACACCATGCCGCCGATACCCTGACCTGCCTGCTCCATAAACTCGCGCAGCGCCAATCCATCGATCCCGGGAACCGGAATAAACGTACCCAGACGATATACGATCAGCAAGCCAAGCGTGAAAAGGATGCGATTGCGTAGATCAGTGGCCTTACCCAGTGCGGACCAACTGGTGTTGGCGGCCATGTTCTCGACAGCAGAAACCATTGAGGGCTCTCTTTCGTAACAATTACGCCGCCCGGGCCGTTTTCCGGCGGGGCGGCGTTATGGAAAACTCAATCGACTATGTAAGCGGCGTTGACGCCGCTCACAAGACCGATCTTGGGCTTACGCGTCTGACGTTTCCGCGACAGGTGCCGCAACAGTCAGGCTACCGCCCGCTTTCTCGACAGCAGCCACCGCGGATTTGGACGCGCCGGTTACTTCAATGTTCAGCTTGGCGGATACGTCACCCTTGGCAAGCACACGTACGCCATCAAGTTTGCGACGCACCAGACCGCTCTCGACGAGCACGTCTTCGGTGATTGTGTTCTTGGCGTCGATTTTCTTGGCATCCACGAATTTCTGGATCAGGCCGAGGTTCACGACAGCATAGGATTTGCGGTTCGGCTTGTTAAAGCCACGCTTTGGCAGGCGTTGGTACAGCGGCATCTGGCCGCCTTCATAGCCGTTGATCGCCACACCGGAACGGGATTTCTGACCCTTGATACCACGGCCACCCATTTTACCCATGCCAGAGCCTGGGCCACGGCCTACGCGCTTGCGCTTTTTGGTCGCGCCTTCGTTGTCGGAAAGTTCATGCAGTTTCATTGTCGCTTCTCCTTATGCCGGAAATACCCCCCAGCGACGGGAGCGGGCAAACACGGCGTTTCGATTCTTTGCATGGCTGGTGCCACCGGGCGCGGATACACGCCCTGTACAGATTATTCAAGTCCCGCCAACGCCCTTTAGGCGATTAACCATCGCGCGCGCGATTTCTTGACATAGGTTAACAAAGGGTTAATTTTTCCCCTATTGTTCACGTTTTTATAGTTTTTGGAGGGTGCCGATGCTTCGCTTCGCCGTTACTGCCCTATTCGCCCTGTTTGCGCCCATGAGCGCCGTGGCCACGACACTAACCTATTCCGGCACCGTCCTCACTGACGCCGAATACGCATGGCGCGTGCTCGACAGCGTAAGCTATGGCAGCGCGGACACTCTGGCAGAACAAGGGTTTGAGCGCCGCGATGACATAAAACTACAGATTATCATTCCCGATGCTTTGTTAGCCAACGAGCAGTATGTGTATTGGAGCGATGGCGCGTCTGACACGATCAGAGCAGGGTTCGTCAGCCCGGAAACCCCAGGCGGCATCAGCCTGCTACAACACCGATATATGGGCGGCTGGAGCTTTAGGTTCGAAACCGACAGCCACGGCGCGCTGAGCGAGTGGCAGTTCCGCTATTCGATGTACAACTCCGACACAGTGAGCTTCGCCATTTCCGATCAGGGAGATGACATCTTTGCGGAGTTGGAAAAAGCAACCTGGGAGGACGGCAAATACGTCTGCTGCGCAGGTTTCGACGAACGTATCTCGGGTAGCTACGATGCGGGAACCTGGCAAGCTGATCCGCCTGCCAAAGTGGTCAATACCCCCTTGCCGGCATCAGCGCTGCTCGTACTCGGCGGCCTGGCAGCCTTGGGCGGCCTGAAATGGCGGCGTCGTACCCGCCCCTAATGCCCCGCCTAACAAAAAACGCGCCGAGTAACTTACCCGACGCGTTTTAAGAACGATCACAAAACTCGGGCTCAGCCCTTTTCCTCGATGATCTCCACCATGTGAGGGATCGAGTTGATCATGCCGCGCACAGAAGGTGTGTCCTCCAACTCGCGGGTTTTGTGCATTTTGTTCAGGCCCAGACCGATCAGAGTCGCACGCTGCTTTGCAGGGCGGCGGATCGGAGAGCCGATTTGCTTGATGACGATTGTTTTTGCCATGTCCCGTTCTCCTTACGCGTCTGCCGCCGCCGCTTCGGACGGGCTGTTGTGCGCGACATCAGTCTGTTCTTCAACAACGTCACGCTTCGGCAGGATATCCGCCACTTTCTTGCCGCGACGCTGCGCGACGGACCGTGGGGACGCTTCTTTTCTCAGACCGTCCATAGTGGCACGGATCATGTTGTACGGGTTCTGCGAGCCGATGGACTTGGAGACAACGTCTTTGACGCCAAGCATTTCAAACACAGCACGCATCGGGCCACCTGCGATGATCCCGGTACCTTCAGGTGCGGTGCGCATCACGACCTTGCCTGCACCCCAACGACCATTCATATCGTGGTGCAGTGTGCGACCCTCGCGCAGTGGCACGCGGATCATCTGGCGCTTGGCCTGCTCTGTAGCCTTGCGGATCGCCTCAGGCACCTCTTTGGCTTTACCTTTGCCAAAGCCTACGCGGCCCTTCTGGTCACCCACAACCACGAGGGCTGCGAAACCAAAGCGCTTACCACCTTTGACGGTCTTGGAAACACGGTTGATTGCGACCAGACGGTCTGCAAATTCCGGTGCTTCGTCACGATCGCGGCGTGGGCCGCGACGATTTTCACGTTCTGCCATGAGAACTTCCTTTTCATGTTGGGCAAGCGCCCGGTTGTCTCAATCCCAGTGGGCACAGGGCCCCCGGATCATCGAGGGCGCCCGTCAAGGCGCCCTGCAGGTCTTAGATTTTCAAACCACCTTCACGCGCGGCGTCGGCAACTGCCTTGACCTTGCCATGAAAGAGGAAACCGCCACGGTCGAAATAAGCTTCTTCGACACCGGCTTTTTTCGCGCGTTCCGCAATCGCTGCACCCACTTTCGCGGCTGCCTCGACGTTGTTTTTGCCAACAACGCCCAGATCTTTCTCCAGCGTGGAGGCGGACGCGAGTGTCTTGCCCGCTACATCGTCGATCAACTGAACGCTGATGTTCTTGTTGGAGCGGTGAACCGAAAGGCGAACGCGACCTGCGTTGACCTTGCGAAGTTTGTTCCGAACGCGCAGGCGGCGTTTGATGAACAGTTGTCTTTTGCTGTTTGCCATCTTGTGCGTTCCTTACTTCTTCTTGCCTTCCTTGCGGAAGATGAACTCGCCCTTGTAGCGGATACCTTTGCCTTTGTAAGGCTCCGGCTTGCGCCACTGGCGGATATTCGCGGCAACCTGACCAACAAGCTGTTCGTCAATGCCTTCCACAATGATTTCGGTTTGCTTTGGCGCGGTAACAGTCACACCCTCTGGTGCGGTGTAATCCACGTCATGGCTGAGACCAAGGTTCAGCTTCAGCGTGTTGCCCTGCATTTGCGCACGGTAACCAACGCCCTGAATCTCAAGCTCTTTCTTGAAGCCTTCGGTCACGCCGGTCACGCAGTTCTGAATCTGCGTGCGGGACATGCCCCACTGCTGACGGGCGCGCTTGGACTTGCCGCGCGGCGTCACAGTGATCACGTTGTCCTCAACCGCGAGGTCCACATCGTCCGTTGCATTGAACGACCGCACACCCTTGGGGCCTTTGACTTCGATCGACTGACCCGAGACGGACGCTGTCACGCCAGAGGGCAGCTCAACCGGTTTTTTACCAATACGAGACATCTACAATCTCCTTAGAATACGGTGCAGAGCACTTCGCCGCCAACATTGGCGCTGCGTGCAGCCTGGTCCGACATCACACCCTTGGGGGTGGAGACAATCGACACGCCAAGGCCCTGACGGACAACGGGGATGTCATTGACGCCCATGTACACGCGGCGACCGGGCTTGGAGACCCGCTTCAGCTCGCGAATGACAGGTTCGCCTTCGTAGTACTTGAGGCTGATCTCGATAGCCGGATGGCCGTCAGCGCCCGTGGTTTTCTCGTACCCGCGGATGTAGCCTTCATCTGCCAGCACATCCAGCACCCATGCACGCAGCTTGGACGCTGGTGTCATGACGGTGGATTTGCCGCGCATCTGCGAGTTACGGATACGGGTGAGCATATCTGCGATAGGATCGTTCATCTCATACCCTCCTTACCAGCTCGACTTGACCATGCCGGGGATCTGGCCCTGAGAGCCGAGATCGCGCAGCGCGATACGAGAGATTTTCAGTTTGCGGTAGTACGCGTGTGGACGACCGGTCAACTGGCAGCGGTTGTGCAAACGCACGGCGCTGGAGTTGCGCGGCAGTTTCGCCAGCTTCAGCGAAGCGCGGAAACGCTCTTCCATCGGCTTTTCCTGGTCGTTGATGATCGCCTTCAGTTCCGCACGCTTTGCCGCGTACTTTGCCACCAGCCGTTCACGCTTCTTTTCGCGTGCAATCATGGATTTCTTAGCCATATCTCTTTCCTCCCGATCAGCTGTTGAAAGGCATGTTGAAAGCTTTCAACAGGCTCTTTGCTTCAGCGTCGGTTTTCGCCGTTGTGGCGATGATGATGTCCATTCCCCAGTTCTCGTCGATCTTGTCAAAGTCGATTTCTGGGAACACGAGGTGCTCCTTCAGGCCCATGGCATAGTTGCCACGACCGTCAAAGGATTTGCCGGAAACGCCGCGGAAGTCGCGGACGCGGGGCAGAGCAATCGTGATCAGACGATCAAGGAATTCATACATGCGGTCGCCGCGAAGGGTCACTTTTGCACCCAGTGGCATGTCCTCACGCACCCGGAAACCCGCAATGGATTTCTTGGCCGTGGTGGTCAGCGCCTTCTGGCCGGCGATCAACGTCAGATCCTCGACAGCGGATTTCGCTTTCTTGCTGTCACGGACAGCTTCGGCGCCGCAGCCGATGTTCAGGACGATCTTGTCCAGACGCGGGATCTGCATGTCGTTCTTGTAGCCGAACTCTTCTTTCAGCGCAGCGCGGATAGTTTCGCGGTAGGCTGTTTTCAGGCGCGGTGTGTAGGTTGCGGAATCAAGCATCGATCACGTCTCCCGTGGTCTTGGCAAAGCGCACTTTCTTGTCGCCATCCATCTTAAAGCCAACGCGTGTGGCTTTGCCGTTGGCATCCACATAGGCGATGTTGCTCAGATCAACAGGCATTGCCTTGGGGATACGGCCGCCTTGGGTTGTTTGGGACTGACGTGTAGCGCGGATCGAAATGTTGATACCGTCGACAATAGCTTTGCCTGCCTTCGGATCGACAGAAGTGATCGTGCCGGTCTTGCCCTTGTCCTTGCCTGCCAGAACGATGACCTTGTCACCTTTTTTCAGTTTAGCAGCCATGATTACAGCACCTCCGGAGCGAGCGAGATGATTTTCATGAAGTTCTTGGCGCGCAGCTCACGCACAACCGGGCCAAAGATACGCGTACCGATCGGCTCGTTGTTGTTGTTGAGGATAACGGCGGCGTTGCGATCAAAACGGATCGCTGTACCATCTTCGCGACGTACTTCTTTGGCAGTGCGCACAACGACGGCCTTACGGACATCGCCTTTTTTCACACGACCACGCGGAATGGCTTCCTTGACCGACACGACAATGATGTCGCCGACGGATGCGTATTTACGCTTGGAACCACCCAGTACCTTGATGCACTGAACACGGCGCGCGCCGCTATTGTCAGCAACATCCAGATTTGTCTGCATCTGGATCATTTGGTTTCTCCCGACCTATGGGGGGCCGATGCGTGGCCTTGTCCCCAGGGTTTCGAATAAAGGTTCGTACCTTAGGCCTCAGCGGCCTCCAGCACTTCCCAACGTTTGGTTTTCGACTTGGGCGCGCATTCGATGATGCGGACCGAGTCACCTACTTTGAAGGTGTTGTTCTCATCGTGCGCCCGATACTTCTTGGACTTACGAATGGTCTTTTTCAGAACCGGGTGCGTAAAGCGGCGCTCTACGTTCACGGTCACTGTTTGTGCGTTGGCATCAGATGTAACGACGCCCTGCAGGATACGCTTTGGCATAAGGGCTCTCCTTACTCGGATGCGGCAGCGGCGGCTGCCTTCTGGTTCAGTACAGTCTTGACGCGGGCCGCGTTACGGCGCGCCTTGCGCAGTTGTGCTGGGTTTTCCAGCTGGCCAGTGGCCTGTTGGAAACGCAGGTTGAACTGCTCTTTCTTCAGGTTTGCCAGCTCTTCACGCAGCTGGTCTGGCGTTTTGTCATGCAATTCTTTGGCGTTCATCGCCCTTTTCCTTTCAACATCACGAGTAGGCCGCCAGAAGCGTCACCCTGATTCCCGTGGAGTTCATGATGAGAGGGCCGTATAGGGGGCTTCTCAGCCCATGGCAACCCTTTTTCCGCGCCATCAGGCACGCCCTTAAAGGCAGAGCAGATATTTCGCTTGACCTCAACCATGCTTGAGCAGGCAACATTGCCGCGACCCTGCCCGAAAGCGGATACTCGCATGCACATACTAACAGTTCTTGACCACCCCAACCCCGCCTCATTTACCACAGCGGCAGCCCGGCGCTTTATGGCCGGTGCCGAGGCTGCAGGACATACCACCGAACTTGCTGACCTGCACGCCGAAGGCTTTGATCCAAGGTGGACCATGGCAGATGTACTAAGCAACGATGGCGCTGCCCCGGCCCCAGACATCAAAGGCGAACAGGCACGCATCGAACGCGCGGACGCCATCTGCCTTGCCTTTCCGCTGTTCTGGTGGGGCATGCCCGCCATGATGAAAGGATGGACCGACCGTGTTTGGACGTGGGGCTGGGCTTACAATCAGCTGGACGACCCCGACCGCTCGGCCCAGCGCAACCGAAGCGCTGTCTTGCTCGTCTGCGCCGGGGCGCGCTCGGATGAAATGGAAGCATCCGGCTACACCGCCGCACTAGAGACCGTCTGGACTGCCGGAACCTTTGGATATTTTGGCTTCGCACCGCGCCGGTTGGAAATCCTCCACGGCACAACCGGCTCCGAAGCACGGCGCACGGCCTTGCTCAACCGCGCCTACCAGACCGGTCAACACCTCCCGCCCCCGGACCCGGCCCGCACATAGTATATCACCTTGCTCGAAAAACTCCGGGGGAGGCCCCAACGGGGCCGGGGGCAGAGCCCCCGAATACGATCGCCCTACTGCACCGGCAAGGGAGTTGTTGTCGCAATAAAGAGAGCATGATTTTCGCCCGAAACATGCGCGCGCGGTTCCAGCTTCCGCGCTCGTTTGACATCTTCGGGCAGCAAGACGGCCATGAGCCCACTATTCAACCGCCACCCCCGTGCCGCCAACCACGCAGCCAGCGGGTGGCTGGGAACCAGCCCGTAGAAATACGCGTACCCTGCCGCACGCAACGCCTTTTCCACCACCTCACCCAATGCCGGGTCCTTCCGAAACAGCCCCTCGGTTGCCAGCACCGGGCCATGGGCCTTTAGCGTTTCGCACGCACCGCGCAGCACATTGGCCTCATGCCCTTCGACGTCAATTTTGATAAAATCGATACGGTCGATACCATGCTTCCCACAAAAGCTGTCCAGCGTGTCGACAGGAATTGAAAAATCGGCGTCCTCTTCGGTGTCCACGATTGCTGAGGCACCCAGGTTCACGTTGTCCTGTCGGAACCAAAGCGTGCCCTGCTGATCTGACAAGCCCATCTGATGCCGCTCGACAGATGTCCCCATCGTGTTGACCGCCAGCAGCGCATGCACCACCGGGTTCGGTTCAAACGCGATCACCCGTTCAAAGTGCTGCGCGAAAAAGCACGCGTGATTTCCGATATTGGCGCCGATATCAAGACAAACCGGCGCATCTTTCAGATGTCCGAACACCTCACGCGTCAATACATCCAACTGGTGCTTTTCATAGATGCCCTTGGTGATGACTTCGGTGCTCACATAGTCACCCAAAAATACGGCACGCAAATGCGGCGCATGACCTGCGCGCCGAAACCGCTTCATCCAATGCCGGACCAAAACCCGGTAAAGTCGTGATGCCATGAAACGGCCCCCTGCTCTGCCTGACGCCTTTTTTGAGGCAAGCCGTTGCGCCCCGCAAGCCCCGACCGTCTGCGAGGTCGGCGAAACCGCTCCCTCCGGTTCTTGGCAACCTGTTCTGAACCGCGATCGCCCTGAGGAAAGCAGGTTGCGCGGAAAGGCATCTTGGGTATCGTGGGCCCAGCCAAGGGAGGCGGATATGGAAAAAATGTCACTTGCCGTGCGCACGGTTCTGTCCAAATACGCAACGTTTGAAGGCCGCGCCTCGCGGGCCGAATTCTGGTGGTGGGGCCTTGCAGTGCTGCTGCTGCAACTGGCAACGCAGCTTATCGACGGTTTCCTGATCGGTCCGATGCTCGGGTTCGACGCGGGTGCCGAAAACGCAGGACAACCCCTGAGCCTTCTGGTGTCGCTTGCTCTGTTACTGCCGGCTCTCGCCGTGGCTGTCCGTCGTCTTCACGATACCGGACGCTCGGGCTGGTGGTTGCTCATCGGCCTCGTCCCCCTCATCGGTGCGCTGGTGCTGCTTTGGTTCTACATTCAGCCAAGCGACGACGCCAACGAATGGGGTCCACCCAATCCTCTCTATTAGGCGTCCGGAAACGGGGACAGGACGGAAAATGCTCCTTCAGGTGGTGGCCGTTTCACGCGCGTGTCGATACGAACACGGCCGCACTTGTTGGCAACACCCACTCCGAAGTCTGAGTGAATACGCGTCACGACTGCCGCGCAAGCGTTGGTGTTGTTGCCAATCTGCTCTGCGTTGCACGACGATCTGTCAAAGGGCCACAATCACAGCACCGGTCGAGACAGAAGACACCTGCCGCGCCGCACCGGCAAATAGCCACCGCGCCATCGCCTGCGTGACCGGTACCTAAATCGTGGTCGGGTCCTCGCAAGACGCAGACAGGGTGGGTATCCGCAAAGCCACCACACGTCTTTCACCTCAGCCGTTCAGGCACCAGGCGGACAAAGACGCCTGTTTCGGCCTCTGGCGGTGCTGCACAAAGGGCGCGGGCTCCCTTAACACCTTCGGTTGCTTGAGTTAGACAGACGCCATGAGCACCATAGAATCCCTTTTCGTAACCCCTTTGTATCGCGCCCGTCTTGATGAAGAAGGCGCGCCTGTTGACCCGTCCGAGCTTGAAGCCTCTTGCTGGTCGATTGCCGAGGATGACGAAGCGGGTCAGGACTGGTGCGACGAAAACGGCTATCCGGGCTACACCTCTTATGCGTCGCTGACCGATCTGCCCTACAGATTTCCGATCTTTGCAGATCTCGTCAAAACGCTCGACGCGCATGTCGCTGCATTTGCCAAAGAACTGCATTTCGATCTGGACGCGCGCAAGCTGGCACTGGAAGACATCTGGATCAACATCCTGCCACATGGCGGCACGCACAGCTCACATATCCACCCGCATTCTGTGATCAGCGGGACGACTTATGTCGCCGTGCCGGATGGAGCCTCCTCAATCAAATTTGAAGATCCCCGCCTGCCCATGATGATGGCGGCTCCGCCACGGCTCAAAACCGCGCCGACCGGTCTCAAGACTTTTCACTACGAAAAACCAAAGGCGGGCGACCTGCTCTTGTGGGAAAGCTGGTTGCGTCATGAAGTTCCGGTGAACATGTCCGAAGATGAACGCATCAGCGTAAGTTTCAACTATAGCTGGCAGTAAGCGGGAAACCTCCTGTCAAGATAGATTTTCCTGTTATTACATTGGCATAATATTGCCTATGGGTGCAGCACCGGATCTTTTCCCTACTTTCGGTCCTGCATTTGCGTAGCGTTGCCGAAATGACTTGAGTACGGGCGTCGGACTATGAAGACAGCGCAACCATCGGCCCGCGATATTTGCGAAAAGATGCTGGTCCTCACCGGCGCGGCATTAAAGACAGGCGATTTCGAGCTTTTCGCGCGATGTTTTACCTACCCGCAGGAACTACAGACATTTGTCGGCCGCCGGTCTTTGCTTAACGAAAACGACCTGCGCGACGTGTTTGGCGCTGTGCGCACCTTTTATCTCAAGAACGGCGTAACAGATCTCTCGCGCCGCTGCGTTGAAGCGGCGTTCAAGACTCCCGATACGATCCAAACAGTCTATGAAACGAGACTGGTGAGCGGCACGACGATTATCAGGGAGGCTTTCCCCGTCTTCAGCACACTGGTGCGTATTGATGACGAGTGGAAGATTGCCGGAACCAGCTACGCTTTGCCGAATTCGGTCAAAGCAGACGACGATTTTCTCAGCCGCCTCACGCCCAAAACGCGCGAAGCGCTTGTGTCCAACTCAGCGAAGTCACAAGAAGAAACCCCCGCCAAGAATCTTGACGGGGGTCCTGATTAATACGCTGAAGCGTCGGGTTACCAGTCTTCGCGGACAACAACCCGTGTTTTGATTGGCAGCTTCATGGCTGCCAGACGCAGCGCTTCACGCGCGATGTCATCGTTGACGCCGTCGATTTCAAACATCACACGACCCGGTTTGACCTTTGCTGCCCAACGGTCGACAGAGCCTTTACCTTTACCCATCCGAACCTCGATTGGTTTGGCTGTGACAGGCACGTCCGGGAAAATCCGGATCCAAACCCGGCCCTGACGTTTCATGTGACGTGTCATCGCGCGGCGAGCAGCCTCGATCTGACGTGCAGTGACCCGCTCGGGCTCAAGGGCTTTCAAACCATAGGTGCCAAAGTTCAGGTCGGACCCGCCCTTTGCCAGACCCTTGATGGAGCCTTTGAACTGTTTGCGGAACTTAGTGCGTTTTGGTTGAAGCATCTGTCATTCCCCCTTAACGACGACCGCCGGCACCGCGCGGTGCAGGGCCATCCTGGAGTTCTTGTGCTTTACGGTCACGCGCGGCAGGATCGTGCTCCATGATCTCACCTTTGAAGATCCAGGTCTTGATCCCGATGATGCCATAGGCAGTCGTGGCTTCCACGTGTGCGTAATCGATGTCGGCGCGCAGCGTGTGCAGCGGCACACGGCCTTCACGGTACCATTCGGTCCGTGCGATCTCTGCACCACCCAGACGGCCCGCAACGTTAACGCGGATACCAAGCGCACCCATACGCATCGCGTTCTGAACCGCGCGCTTCATCGCACGGCGGAAAGACACACGGCGTTCAAGCTGCTGTGCAATGCTCTCACCGACAAGTTGCGCGTCCAGTTCAGGCTTGCGCACTTCAACGATGTTGAGATGCAGTTCGCTGTCTGTCATCTTGGCGATCTTCTGGCGCAGACCTTCAATGTCCGCACCTTTCTTGCCGATGATAACACCGGGGCGTGCTGTGTGGATCGTAACGCGGCACTTGCGGTGCGGACGTTCGATGATCACACGGGCAACACCCGCCTGCTTGCACTCTTCCTTGATAAAATCGCGGATACGAAGGTCTTCCAGCAGAAGATCACCGTAGTCCTTGGTGTCGGCATACCAGCGGCTGTCCCAGGTGCGGTTCACCTGCAGGCGCATGCCAATCGGATTGACTTTGTTACCCATTAGGCTTGCTCCTCTACCTGACGTACCTTGATCGTGATTTCCGAAAACGGCTTGATGATCTTACCGAAACGGCCACGGGCCCGAGGGCGACCGCGCTTCATGGTCAGGTTCTTGCCTACATAGGCTTCCGCCACGATCAGCTCGTCCACGTCCAGATTGTGGTTGTTCTCGGCGTTGGCGATGGCGGACTGAAGGCATTTCTTCACGTCCTGAGCGATCCGCTTTTTGGAGAACGTCAGATCGGTCAAAGCACGATCAACTTTCTTTCCACGGATCATCGCGGCGACGAGGTTCAGTTTCTGTGGCGAAGTCCGGAGCATGCGCAGTTTTGCCATTGCTTCGTTGTCAGCCACGCGGCGGGGATTTTTATCCTTGCTCATGACTTACTTCCGCTTCGCTTTTTTGTCTGCAGCGTGACCATAATACGTCCGAGTTGGCGAGTACTCGCCAAACTTCTGACCGATCATGTCTTCAGACACGTTGACAGGGATATGCTTGTGGCCGTTGTAGACGCCAAACGTCAGGCCCACGAACTGGGGCAGGATCGTCGAGCGGCGCGACCAGATTTTGATCACTTCGTTGCGACCGCTTTCGCGGGACGCCTCGGCCTTTTTCAACACATAGCTGTCGACAAAAGGACCTTTCCAAACAGAGCGTGACATAAATTAGCGCCCCTTCTTCTTGGCGTGCCGCGAGCGCAGGATGAGCTTGCTGGACGCTTTGTTTTTGTTGCGGGTCTTGGCACCCTTGGTTGGCTTGCCCCAAGGTGTAACCGGATGGCGACCACCGGATGTCCGGCCTTCACCACCACCGTGCGGGTGGTCGATCGGGTTCATCACGACGCCACGTACAGAAGGACGGATGCCCTTGTGACGCATGCGGCCTGCTTTACCGTAGTTCTGGTTCGAGTTGTCAGGGTTCGACACGGCACCAACAGTTGCCATGCATTCCTGACGCACAAGACGCAGCTCGCCAGAGCTCAGGCGAATTTGTGCGTAGCCACCGTCACGGCCTACGAACTGGGCGTAGGTCCCCGCAGCACGGGCAATTTGCCCGCCTTTGCCAGGCTTCATTTCGATGTTGTGGACGATCGTACCGATAGGCATGCCCGCGAAAGGCATTGCGTTACCCGGTTTGATGTCTGCTTTCGCGCTTGCCACGACGCTGTCACCGACCGCGAGACGCTGTGGTGCCAGAATATACGCCTGCTCGCCGTCTTCGTATTTCACGAGGGCGATAAACGCTGTGCGGTTAGGGTCGTATTCGATGCGTTCGACCGTAGCCGTCACATCCATCTTGTTGCGCTTAAAGTCAACGATCCGGTAGAGGCGTTTCGCCCCGCCGCCTTTGCGGCGCATCGTGATCCGTCCGGTGTTGTTCCGTCCGCCGTTCTTGGTCAAGCCTTCTGTGAGGGCTTTGACCGGACGGCCTTTCCAGAGCTCCGAACGGTCGATCAGTACCAGCCCACGCTGGCCCGGCGTCGTCGGTTTGTACGACTTGAGTGCCATGTTGTCTGTCTTCCGTTTGCTAACAGCGGCGGTCAAAAGACCCCGCCTATGTGGTTGTAGGCCCCCGTAGGTGCCCGGGTTGAATAGTCGCGAACGACCAAAAGCATCGGCCCCGGACGAATCCGGGGCCTAGCCGATGCGCTTCCTTAGGGGATGCGCCAAATAGGGTCAAGGCTCAGGGCGGCAAAAAAGCAGCGCCGCGGTCTACTAAGACGCTCCGGCTGCGCGAATGAAAATATCACCGACCGGAGCAGCATCCGGCGCATCCAGCTTGGCGCGAAAAGTCTGGGGATCGAGCCAGCGGTCATGAAGCAGCACAACTTCGTCCACCACGGCAAAATTGTACTCCACAGCGCCCAGTTTCTCCACCCGATCGAGGCAGGCAAGTGCGTTGTCTTTCTCTACCGAATGATATTCGAATTCGATGAGCGGCAGCGGCTGTGACAGGCCCGCGAATACCTCTTTCTCAAACCCCTCGACGTCGATCTTGCAAAACGACGGCACACCGAATTCGGCGATGAGGTCATCAAGTGTCGTGATCTCGACCATGCGGGTTTCCATTTCTCCATCGCCGAATTTGAGCGCATGCCAGTCGCCGCGCAGGCTGCCCGTGGCAGAGGTACCGCGAAAACTCAGCTCGGCCTGCCCCGGCTCTGCTCCCACAGCTTTGGCTACGATGTCGCATGTTCCGGATTTACCGATGGTCTTGTTCAGATAGGCGACGCAATGCGGATTGGGCTCCAACGAGATCACCCGCGCCCCGTTTGCCAGGAATATTTCTGACTTCTGGCCGAGGTTCGTGCCGATGTCGAACACCAGATCACCGGACGAGATGAACTGGCCATAAAACGCCAGCTCGCGTTTTTTCATGCGGGCAACTTCCGGACTGACCGACCGAAAGACCGCCCGGGCCACGCCGAAAAGTCCAAGAGACTTCAAAATGCGTTTTGCTTGATTTTTCAAAGTGTCCGATCCCATGCGCTTGCAGAACGGCGCCGCCGCTCGCTTGTTTCCACACCCTAGCCATTTTGCGCGGCACTACGCCACTGCCGATCGGGCACAAACCGCTAAAACCTGCGTGATCCAGCCTGCGAAAGGAACGGCCGATGGTGAATTTGCCCTCGCGCAGTAAAGAATTTTGACGGGACTGTTCCCTCGGCAACGGCGCACATCCCCGCGCGGAGACAATACTGGTTTCCGCTCACGCGCCGGCTGTTTTTGGCGCGTAAAACCCGACAGCCCCGTGCTTTTCTCAAGCCGCTCTTGGCCGGTGATCCCGCGGCTACTCTGAGGTGGACGCCGACTGCTGGAGTGGAACAGAGCGGCATCTGCCATGACGGCACACATCTTTTTCGGTCGCAAAACAATAAACAGGTGCCAAAGAAAAACCCCGGCCTGTTGCCAGACCGGGGTTTTCAATTTCCAAACGTAGACCGGATCAGAGACCGGTGGATACGTCGATCGTGTTGCCTTCTTCCAGCGTCACGTAGGCCTTCTTGACGTCCTTGCGCTTGCCAAGTTGGCCGCGGAAACGCTTGACCTTGCCTTTTGTGATCGTGGTGTTGACGGCCTTGACCTTAACACCAAAGAGCGCCTCGACGGCCTCTTTGATCTGTGGCTTGTTGCTGTCCATGGACACCTCGAAAACAACGGCGTTGTTTTCGGATGTCATGGTCGCTTTTTCCGTGATGACCGGCTTGCGGATCACGTCGTAGTGTTCTGCCTTGGCACTCATTTCAGACGAGCCTCCAGTGCTTCGACACCCGCCTTGGTGATCACCAGCGTGTCACGCTTGAGGATGTCATATACGTTTGCGCCCATTGTAGGTAGGATATCCAGACCTTCAATGTTACGCGCGGCTTGGGCAAAGTTCTCGTTGACCTCTGCACCGTCGATGACCAGAGCGCGTTTCCAGCCGAGGTTTGCAACCTGCTTGGCCAGTGCGGCGGTCTTGCCCTCTGCGGCAGCGTCCTCGAGGATCACCAGCGCGCCCTCTTTTGCCTTGGCAGACAGCGCGTGCTTGAGACCCAGCTTGCGGAACTTCTTGGTCAGGTCGTGACCGTGGCTGCGCGGGGTTGGGCCCTTGTAGATACCACCCTTGCGGAAGATCGGTGCACCACGGTCACCGTGACGTGCGCCACCGGTACCCTTTTGGCGATAGATCTTCTTGGTCGAGTAGCTCACTTCAGAGCGTGTCTTAACCTTGTGCGTGCCCTGCTGTGCGTTGTTGCGCTGCCAGCGCACGACGCGGTGCAGAATGTCGGCACGCGGCTCGAGACCGAACAGCGCCTCGTCCAGCTCTACCGAGCCGGATTTCTTGCCGTCGAGTTTGATGACATCGAGTTTCATGCGTCACCTTCTTTCTTCTCTTCGCCGTCGTCGCCGGGTTCAGCGGCTTTGTCGGCTTCGATTTCGGCTTCGGCTGCCTTCAGCGCTTCGGCTTCTGCGGCGGCCTGCTCTTCGGCAAGACGCTGTGCTTCGGCTTCGGCCTCTGCGGCGGCTGCGGCGGCTGCTTCTTCAGCGGCCTTCGCGGCTTCTTCAGCGGCAGACTTCAGCGCGGCGGGCAGAATGGCATTGTCAGGAAACGGCTTTTTGACCGCGTCTTTGACAGTCACCCAGCCACCTTTGGAGCCCGGAACAGCGCCCTTGACCATGATCAGGCCACGGTCGGTGTCGGTGCGGACAACCTGCAGGTTCTGCGTGGTAACACGGGCAGCACCCATGTGACCGGCCATCTTCTTGCCTTTGAAAACCTTGCCGGGATCCTGACACTGACCTGTGGAGCCGTGCGAACGGTGCGAAATCGACACACCGTGCGAGGCGCGCAAGCCACCGAAGTTGTGGCGCTTCATCGCACCGGCAAAACCTTTACCGATGGAGGTGCCCGCAACGTCTACGAACTGGCCCTCAAAGTAATGGTCGGCGATGATCTCTTCGCCCACGCCGATCAGGTTCTCTTCGTCTACGCGGAACTCAGCGACCTTGCGCTTGGGTTCAACCTTTGCCGCAGCAAAGTGGCCGCGCATCGCCTGGCTGGTGCGCTTTGCCTTGGCAACGCCCGCGCCAAGCTGAACAGCGGTGTAACCGTCTTTCTCAACGGTACGCTGTGCAACAACCTGAAGTTTGTCGAGTTGAAGAACGGTAACAGGGATCTGCTTGCCGTCTTCCATGAACAGCCGGGTCATACCGACTTTTTTTGCAATAACGCCTGAGCGCAACATGATGATTACCCTCCCTGACGATTATGATTGCAGCTTGATTTCGACATCAACACCAGCCGCGAGGTCGAGCTTCATCAGCGCGTCAACGGTCTGGGGTGTCGGATCAACGATGTCCAAGAGACGCTTGTGCGTACGGATCTCGAACTGGTCACGGGATTTCTTGTCAACGTGCGGGCCACGCAGAACGGTGAATTTTTCAATTTTGTTCGGCAGCGGGATCGGGCCGCGAACAGATGCACCGGTACGCTTGGCAGTGTTGACGATTTCTTGTGTGGAGGCATCCAGCACGCGGTAGTCAAACGCCTTGAGGCGGATGCGGATGTTTTGGCTTTGAACGGCCATATGCATCACCCTTTATATTAGGGTCCAGATCGGAGAGGAGGATGGGCGCTCATCGCACACCCTCGTCGCGTCTTTTATCAACTGAGAAGGGCGCGCCGAGACGCACCCTTTCAGAACATCGCAGCGTTTAGGCGGTTGCGTCACAAAAGGCAATGGCTTTGTGGCTTTTTTTGCGGCTACGCCCAAACTGGCTGCCGGCACCCGACGCCCCTCCCTTGTGTTTACGCGCAACACAGCCGCATCGATACTGGCTGGACGGGCCGCAAAACTTGCATATCACCCATCCGTGGCAGAAAAAGAAGCTGCAGTTTTAATGAAAGAGGTGTTTGTCGTGATCAAAAAGCTCTGCATGCTGGCAGGGGTGAGCGTAGCGCTCGCTGCCTGTACCGACACCAGTGCGACGACCAGCAGCGCAATCGTTGACCTACCGGAGAGCGTTGTCGCCATGGCGGCCCCGAATCAAGACCTCTCCTCTGTGAGAATTCTCGAAGAAGACGGCTGCTATTGGTATAGCCATCGCGGCCCTGTAGAGACGACCCTCCTGCCGCTGCGCAACGTCGAAGGCCGCCCCATCTGCACCCGCGCGCAGACCTGAGTCAGCTGCTGGCGGTCACGTAGCTTTCGGCAGGATAGAGGTACGCCGTCGATCCGGTCTGAACCTCGTCGTACAGGCCATTGATATGTGCCATCACCATGCGCACGCAGCCCGAACTTGCGCGCCCGCCGATCGAACGCGGATAGGGCGTGCCGTGGATACGCAGGTAGGTGTCGCGGTTTCCTTCGTAAAGGTAAAGCGCTCTGGACCCCAACGGGTTGTCCGGCCCACCCGGCACACCATCGGCAAATTCGGCATAGGAGTCCGGATCGCGTTCGATCATCGCCTTGGTCGGCGTCCATTTCGGCCATTTTGCCTTGCGACGGATCTTGTAGGTGCCCGCCTCATAGAGATTTCCGCGCGCAATCGCGACGCCATAGCGCATGGCGGTGCCGTCGTTCTTGACATGATAGAGGTAGCGCGCGACCGCATCGACGTGGATGTCACCCGGCTTGAGACCCGCGTTCGCCTGAACCCGTGTGGGCAAGAGGCGGGGGTGCAGACCCCACGGATTTGACACCTCAGGCACGTAGCCTGCAGGGGTCACACGCGAATCCCAGCTGTCCCAGTTTCCTGGCGTTGCCTGCGCCACAGAAGGCACAAGGGCAGCCGAGAACAGCGCCGTCGAAGTCTGAATGAAATGTCTACGCGTCAGCATCTTGAAAGCTCCGGTTTACAAAAGAACGCACCATGAAAGTAAAGATTCCCACAGCATTATGGCATTTTTCAGCCCGCGGCGGTGAATCACATGTTTGTGCGCGGATAGCAGATCATTATGTCACAACGGTTTCGCAAGGGTTCACAGCGCAGTTTTCACCACGCATCCGGCCGATAAAATGATTGAAAAAGGCCGCCCCTTTTTGTGGGGCGGCCTTTGGTGTTTTGCCGGTGTTGGCCTCGCGCGCGGCGGGCGCGACCTTACTCGGTGATTTTGGACACAACGCCCGCGCCAACGGTGCGGCCGCCTTCGCGGATCGCAAAGCGCAGACCGTCTTCCATCGCGATCGGCGCGATCAGCTCAACGCCAAAGGACACGTTGTCGCCGGGCATAACCATCTCGGTGCCTTCTTTCAGCTGTACCGTGCCGGTCACGTCCGTTGTCCGGAAGTAGAACTGCGGGCGGTAGTTCGCGAAAAACGGCGTGTGACGGCCACCCTCTTCCTTGGTCAGGATGTAGGCTTCGGCTTCGAACTTGGTGTGCGGGGTCACAGAACCCGGCTTGCACAGTACCTGACCGCGCTCAACACCTTCACGGTCGATACCGCGCAGCAGGGCGCCGATGTTGTCGCCTGCTTCACCACGGTCCAGCAGCTTGCGGAACATCTCGACACCGGTGCAGGTGGTCTTCTGGGTGTCGCGGATGCCCACGATTTCGATCTCGTCGCCAACGTTGATCACGCCGCGCTCAACACGACCCGTCACAACCGTACCACGACCGGAGATCGAGAACACGTCCTCAACCGGCATCAGGAACGGCTGGTCAACCGCGCGCTCCGGCGTCGGGATGTACTCGTCCACAGCCGCCATCAGCTCTTTGATCTT
>NZ_JBXVVD010000007.1:0-38704 GCF_057219365.1 Roseobacter sp. YIN89
TTGCATCAGCTTCTTTTTTCTCAGCCTTTAGTTCAGCCAGCGTTTTTTTCTTGACCATTTTGCCATCCCCATTTTCTGTGTTGGTAGCTAGAGCCTAAATTGAAGCACCAACTGTGTCATGATCTGACGCAGAGACTACACATAAATTCAATATTTCTTCAGACATTTATTTGCGCATTAAGAAGGCGTCGGGACCCAGATATTTTCTTTGGTGTTAGCCAGTCGATGATGTGATGAATATTGTCGCCTGCCGCCGTCGCCTAATGGCTAGTAGATGACGCGGGGATACTTTGCACCTTTCACATCAAACAGGATGCATCGAACACTGTCCAAAATATCAGCAACTGGCTGTGGTGCTCAATAAAATTGGGCGACGCGCAATAAGATCGGCGTCGCCCAGATAAGCACTACTAATTCCTAGTTACCCCACCAGTAATAATAACAACCTATGATTTAGTGCGAAAGCGTTGGAGGCAAGCAAAAAACCGCTCACAAAACCTCATAAATGAGAAACAGTCCGTTTCCATTTTATCTACAATCGTCTTGCCCAAATAAGTAGTCTGACCGAAAACGCTATTTAAAAACGCTATTTAAACCAATGGCTTTTAATAGATTGCCGACTTCGCTTTTCGGCAAACTAGCACAAGTCATGAAGGGGATAATCCGTCAGAGACTAGCGTAATCTGTGATTACGGGTCTCGGTTTCGGGTTGGGTTTTTGAGGAGGTATTTGTCCAGATTGAGGGACTTTTACGGGAACTTCTGGTTTTGAACTCGTTTTAGACATATTGCCAAGCCAATCAATAGTTACAGTTACAACAACACCTTATCGTAACATAAAATGGCCAATTCTTAAAATTCAGCCAAGCATTGCGCACAAATCCCTTGAGATAATATGGACCTTTTTACCTCCGCCGAGGTCTAGTTTTACTAGAACTGAATGCTGTGCTTGGCGTTGTCCTCGTCCAAATGTGAGTCCGCCGTGCAACGATTTCTGAAAAGCTAAAACCGGCTCATTGGTACGTGTCCAAAATTACCATACAACAACAGCACAAAAAAATTATCGAGCTAGTGAACCATCATGAGCATCAACCCAAACCCAGAAAACAGGTCATTTTTCCGTTTAGAGAATGCGTTAATCTTTGCTGCATATTTGGTTGCAGTAGTGGTTCTAACAACTGCGGCAGAAACTATTGTGGATCATGCAATGATGCCCGCCAAGATGTTGCCGTTTTAGGCTACGGGCTAGGGGGTTATGTAATTCAGTTTATGGGGTCTGTAAAAACGCTGCCCATTCGGCCATCATCTGCACCCGTTTTTCAATCATATCAGTACGGAAATATGCGCGTGTGACCTGAGTTCCAACTTTGTGTGCCAGTTGGAGTTCCGCCATGTCACTGTCGTAGCCTTTCTCTGCGGCCCAGTTGCGGAAGGTGGATCGAAGCCCATGAGGCACAGCCGGTTTTTTTGATGTTGAGTCCGCGAAACCGTGGCCTCCAGCTTTGAGATCGGCTTCATGCAAACGTTTCATTGTTGCACTTAGCGTCATGTCAGACAGGGCTTTGCCAGTGGCGGAGTGGGCATTGTCAGAGCAAATCGGCTTCAGGCGGGCAGGGAGGTCACCTAGCGTTGTCGCATGACAAAACCCAACCCTTTTCGCTACTTCAAAACCAGCCCTGAGATCATCCGCCTGGCGGTAATGATGTACGTTCGATTTCCTCTGTCTCTTCGCAACGTTGAAGACCTGCTACATGAGCGTGGCATTGAGATTAGTCATGAAACTGTTCGGTTCTGGTGGAATAGATTTGGCCCGATGTTCGCGGCTGAGATCCGCAGAAACAGGGTCAGCCGTATGCGATCTTATTCGAATTGGCGGTGGCACCTCGACGAGGTTTTCGTGAAGATCAACGGCGAGACGCACTACTTGTGGCGGGCTGTGGACCACGAAGGCGAGATACTGGAAAGCTACGTCACCAAGCGTCGAGACCGCAAAGCTGCGTTGAAATTCCTCAGGAAATCAATGAAGCGCTATGGCCAACCTGAAATCATCGTTACGGACAAACTCCGATCCTACGGCGCTGCGATGAAGGACATAGGTAACGTAACCAAACAGGAAACGTGCCGTTGGGTGAACAATAGGGCGGAGAATTCTCACCTGCCTTTTCGACGACGAGAACGCGCCATGCTCCGCTTTAGGCAAATGCGATGTTTACAGAAGTTCGCCGCCGTCCATTCTTCGGTCCACAACCACTTCAACCAGGAGCGCCACCTTTACTCACGAGACAATTTCAAACTTAACCGAACCGCCGCTCTCTCCGAGTGGCGTCAGCTATGTTCCGCATAGGTTCATGTATTCTGTGGCAAACTGAGACTGGTTCGAATTCGTCTGACACCACCCCATTATGCCTTCGGCACCGTCGAAGGACCAAAGACTCCGGGGGTCTTCCAGCACCTTGGCAACGCTAAACGTTGAGCTTCGCGCGACCAGATTTGAGGCTGGCATAATGGAAAAAACCATCAGAGCGAGGAAACTTAGCCAAATTAGACGACCCTGATACATCATGAAAACTGGCCTCAAAAGTTGAAATACAAAAAGACTTCGCTGCGGCTTGTCAGCATCAATGAACACGCCGCTCCCAATACAACGCCCGCGACGGTGGTCTTCCACACCGGCTTGAGATTGCGAGCGAACTGATGGGTGTTCGGCAGAAAGAACGCGATCAATGCTGCGCAGAGAATAGCGACCGCTGCTCGTTCATTTTCCGTAATCACATTGTTTATCGATCCCGTTGCAAAGCCGTCCAACCCAGACATTTTTTTCAAGATGCTCATGGCCTGAGGCACATTTTCCGCGCGAAAAAACACCCAAGCCAAGTGAACAATCAGGAAAGTAATTGCCCACTTCAGCCAGTTTGGAACAAGCGTGCTAAATGGTTGTACGAGGCGCTCAATCACCAGATAGGCGCCATGAATGGCGCCCCAAATGATGAACGTCCACCCTGCGCCGTGCCACAATCCGCCGAGCAAAAATGTAGTAAACTGGTTGGCAGACACTCTTACGGGGCTGCGGCGCCCGCCGCCCAGAGGAATGTAAACGTAGTCACGCAAAAATCTGGATAAGGTCATGTGCCAGCGTCGCCAGAAATCTTGCAAAGACAGCGCCTTATAGGGGGAATTGAAGTTCTGAGGAAGCCTGATACCAAACATTCGCGCGCCACCGATGGCCATGTCCGAATATCCGCTGAAATCAAAATAAAGCTGAAAAGTGTATGACAGGGATGTAAACCAAGCATCCAGAAACGTCATGTTTTGATGGTCTGCATATCCTTGATCCGCGATCACGGCGAGCTGATCTGCTATCCCTAGCTTCTTGAAAAGGCCCAAGGCAAAGAAAGTCGCGCCGATGTAAATGTTTTTCCACCGCAGCACCCCGACAAATGCCGATTTGAACTGCGGCATCATTTCTTTGTGGTGAACGATGGGGCCGGCGATCAATTGCGGAAAGAACGTGACGAAAACCAAGTAATTCAAAAAGCTGCTGGCACGTGCAATCCCCTTGTAGCAGTCTACAAGAAAGGCAATTTGCTGAAATGTGAAAAACGAAATAGCCAGCGGAAGAACAAGCTGGATGGGTGTGATCTGTGCGCCTGAGACATCGCTCGCAATTTCCATTGCAAATCCAAGGTATTTGAAAATCCCAAGCAGGATCAGATTGAATGCAATACCTCCAATGAGCAGGAGCTTGCCAGCCAAACTGTTTGGAGCCTGCATACGATAACTCAGGATCGCGCGAGATACGCCGTAGTTGACGCAGACTGACCCCACAAGCAGTGGTAGGTAATCAAGTCGCTAATAGGCATAAAAGAAAAGCGAACACAGAGCGATCCATGCGAGTTTGGCTTCTGACGGGCGCAGGCGGGCAAGCAGATAAAATCCCACGAGGCTAACCGGTAGAAACAGAAAAACGAAGCTGGCGGAACTAAAAAGCATGGAGTGTCGCGCGCGCAGAAATACTCAAATTTGGTCGAAAAAAGAAAATGCCAGTCCAGTGACTTAAGCAGAGACAGCCTAGGAGCACACAATGAAGGTCGCAAGCGATAAGAAAGTTTCGAGTGGGATGAGGCTTACAAGAGTTAGGCTCTCTGTTGTCTTAGTTAAGGCTGGCGACACGCAAGCTTGCCACGGCGCGGCGCATAACTTTACTGTGGTTCTTAAGTGGCAACCAAGGACCAAGTTACATGAACCAATCTTCGTGTCATGACCAAGGTAAACCACGCCGGATCGCCATTATAGGATGTGGTCTTATCGGTCAGGCTTGGGCAGTTGTGTTTGTCCGGGCGGGCTATGAGGTTGCACTGTTTGATCAGGATATCGCTGTGGCGCGAGCCGCGCCCGCCGCCATCACTGAGCGCTTGGCTGACCTTGAGAAGGCGGGGTTGTTGTCGCCATCTCAAATGGAGAAAGTCCAGACGCGCGTCCTGGTCTCTGACAAGCTGGAACACGCACTTAAAAATGCTTTCTATGTGCAGGAAAACACTGCGGAAAACCTACAGGTGAAGGCGCGGGTTACCGCGGAAATCGATGCCGCGCTGGCGCCAGACGTTCCGATCGGCAGTTCAACTTCCGGCATTCCCGCCTCATCCTATGCCAATGAGGTTTCGGGCCGGTCCCGCTGCATCGTCGCCCATCCGATCAACCCACCGCACCTCGTCCCGGCGGTTGAAATCGTACCAGCCCCCTTTACCGCTCCTGAAGTTACCGAAAAAGTGCGCGAATTGATGCAGCAGGTTGGCCAGAGCGCCATCGTTTTGCAGAAAGAGGTGGACGGTTTCGTCGTCAACAGGTTGCAAGGGGCATTGCTGCGAGAGGCCTTTGATCTGTTGGCAAGAGGGGTCGCTAGTGCCGATGGCATTGACCGCGCAATATCCGACGGGCTCGGCTTGCGGTGGGCATTGATGGGTCCGTTTCAGACAATTCACCTCAATGCACCAGAAGGTGTCGCACAATACGTCCAGCGCTACGGCCCTATGTACCAAGAAATGTTCGCAAACAGCGGCGAACAAAGGGATTGGGACAACATCGTCACCTCTGGGTTGGAAGACGATCTATTGGCTCGATTCCCATTGGACAGGCTGCAAGAAGCTCAAAGTGAACGCGACACACGGTTGATGTCCTTGCTGCGCGCACTGCACGACCCAGCCGTATAAGGTAATTCGATGAAAAAGGGGTCAGACATGAAAGCAACGTCTTCACAATCCGGAAAGGTCATCATCACCTGTGCGGTCACAGGGGCTATTCATACGCCATCAATGACACCCTATTTGCCGGTTACGCCAGAAGAGATCACCCGCGAGGCGGTTGCGGCCGCCGAGGCTGGTGCGTCGATCCTGCATCTTCATGCGCGCGATCCGCAAACTGGCCGCCCCGATCAGAGTGTCGGCGCGTTTGAACCCTTTCTGCCCCGTATCAAACAAGCCACGGATGCTGTGATTAACATCACGACCGGTGGCAGCCCGTATATGTCTGTGGCAGAGCGGGCCGCGCCAGCGGCGACCTATCAGCCCGAAGTCGCCTCCCTCAACATGGGGTCAATGAATTTTGGCCTATATCCAATGCTCAAACGTTTTACGGAGTTCAAGCATGATTGGGAGCGTGAGCATCTTGAAGGATCTCGCGATCTGGTTTTTCGCAACTCTTTTAAGGATATCGAATACGTTCTGGAAACATGCTACGGCAATGGTACGCGGTTCGAGTTTGAGTGCTATGACATCTCGCACCTGTATAATCTTGCGCATTTTGCGGATCGTGGTCTCGTCAAAGCGCCGTTTTTCGTACAGTCGGTCTTTGGCATTCTAGGTGGTATCGGCGGACATCCGGAAGACGTATTGCACATGAAGCGCACCGCGGACCGCCTGTTTGGCGCAGAGTTCCGATGGTCTGTTCTTGGTGCGGGCGCAAATCAATTCCGCATCGCCGCGCAAGCAGCAGCGCTTGGTGGTAATGTGAGAGTTGGCTTGGAAGACAGTATCTGGGCGGGCAGGGGCGAGCTTGCCACATCCAATGCCGTGCAAGTGACGAAGGTTCGCCAGATCATCGAAGGCCTTGGGTTGGAGGTGGCCACGCCAGAAGAGGCGCGCGCTATCCTTGACCTGAAAGGCGGTGATCAGGTTGCATTTTGATTTAAAGAAGCGGCTACCCGATGTCAGCAGCGATGCCTCTTAACCACTCGGCAAAGGCTGGCGCCAAGTCGTTTACTGCAGGAGACTTTACGGCAACATAGTAGCCTTCCGAGGCGGCGATTTCCGGCAGGTCAATACGCGTTAAGTGTCCTGCGCGCACAGCTTCGGCGGCAATAAGATTATGGGTAAGCGCAATCCCCGCACCGCGACAGGCCAGATCGACAGCAAGACCATGGGTATCGACGCGAATATCTGCCGCCGCGTTCTTGCGCACGTCGGCCCATGTGGTGCTTAGACCGACCGGTTGGATAAGTGGCACGGGCTTGCCGGCTTTGTCAGTCTTGGCCAGCGCGGGTGTCGCCACGGCCACCAAGAAGGAAGGGTCAAGTCGAATGGCGTCTTGCGCGACCATATCGGCGCTGCCAAATCTGACTTCCACATCTGCCGCTGTCGTGAGGAAATCGTCCGGCCATACCGCAGTTCGCAGATCCAGAACGATGTTCGGGTGCTCGGCTGCAAAACCCGCGATATGCGGCGCCAGAATGTGGTGTGCCACGCTGGCACTGCTGGCAATACGCAGATGCTGCCGGGTGGGGTCTTCGCGGAACCGTCGCGCTGCTTGCCCCAAAAGGCCTAACCCTGCGGCCACATCCGGCACCATGAGCCTGCCCGCTTCGGTGAGGCGCAACTGGCGGTGATCGCGGTGAAAAAGCGGTTGCCCCAGATGCGCTTCAAGCGCCCGTACATGCTGAGAAATTGCCGATTGCGTCAACGCAAGCTCTTCGCCGGCGCGTGTGAAACTCAGGTGCCGCGCCGCAGCTTCAAAGGCGCGCAACCATGTAAGAGGAGGGGTCGTGTCAGCCATTTTTCATTAGAAATACTTATGAACTTGCCAGTATTTCTATCGTTTGTCAGGGCGCGACACCAGCCTTAATGTGCGCGAAAGGCAAGGGAGAGCGATAGTGCAACCGGAGATTCGCAAGATCGTCACGATGAAAGAGGAGACGCTGGTTGAAGGTTTTAAATCAGCAGACCGCCCTTGGATCATGTTGGCGGCTGCTGCTGTTGTAAAAAACCCTTGGGCCGGTCGTTACGCAGAAGATCTGACAGCAGAAATCCGCGCTTATGGTCCTGTGCTTGGCGCTGCTTTGACCCAACGCGTTGTGCAACTTGCAGGGACGAGTGAGATCGAAGCATTTGGTAAGGCAGCGATTGTCGGCCTTGACGGAGAGATTGAGCATGCGTCGGGGCTCATTCACACGCTTAGGTTTGGAAACCACTTCCGCGAGGCGGTTGGTGCCACCTCCTACCTTGCCTTCACCAATTGCAGGGGGCCGGCCAATACGCAGTTGCAAATTCCGCTGATGGACAAGCACGACGCCGGACGGAGGTCGCACTATCTGACGGTGCAAATTTCCATCGCGGACGCACCGCGTGCGGATGAGGTTGTGGTTGCGCTGGGGGCCGCGTTGTCGGGACGGCCACATCACCGGATTGGAGACCGGTATCAGGACCTGAAGGATCTTGGACATGAGTTGGACAATCCGGCCGGCCTCTGAGGCGGCAGGCGACATTGCCGCACAGATCAAGGGGGCGGGTCCGGTGCTTGTTTTGGTCCACGGTGTCGGCCTGTGTGCCGAAGCATGGACAAAAGCAGGCAACGAACTTTCAGCCAGCATGGAGGTTCATGCGGTCGATATGCCGGGACACGGGCTGTCGCCTCTGAATGACGCGTCTTCGCTTGGTGATTTTTCGAACCGGATCGCGCAGTATATCGAAAACATCCGCCAACCTGTTCGTGTCGCAGGCCATTCTATGGGCGCGATGATTGCAATCCAGCTCGCGGCGCGAACGTCGCTCGATGTAACTGCTGTCGCGGCTCTCAACGCGATTTACCGGCGTGATCCGGCGGCGGCGCGCGCGGTCCGGGCCCGGGCAGCAGATTTACCGGACGATCGTGCGTCTGATCCTGAAATCACCTTGCAGCGCTGGTTCGGGGCGCTGGCGCAAACTTCGCTGGCACCGTCAGCGGACGCGTGTCGTCGCTGGCTTACTCAGGCGGATCCGAAGGGGTACAAAGCAGCCTATACAGTCTTTGCCCACCAAGACGGTCCGGAAGATGAATTGCTGCGCGGTCTTTCGTGTCCGGCACTGTTTCTAACAGGCGGGCGTGACCCAAATTCCACACCTGCGATGTCTCAAGCCATGGCTGATCTGTGTCCGGATGGCGCGGTAGATGTGCTGACGGATGCAGCACACATGATGCCACTGACCCATGCCCCGGAAACAGCAAGGCGTCTCGCAACCTTCTTCGGCAAAGGAGGATGCGATGACACCCGTTGATCAAAAGAAACTGCGCGCTGCATTCGGGCGGTTTCTGACAGGCGTGACCGTGGTGACGACCCGTGACACTGAAGGCGCCCCGGTTGGCTTTACGGCGAATTCTTTTACCTCGGTTTCGCTGGACCCGCCGCTTTTACTTGTCTGCCCGGGCAAGCACCTGTCGCGCTTTGATTGTTTTGCACATGCAACGCATTTTGGCGTCAGTATTCTCGCCGAGGGGCAGCAGGAGATCTCCAACCTCTTTGCCTCTGGCAAGGGGGATCGTTTTGCAGATTGCGTGTGGGATGCCCCTGTATCAGACATACCGCTGATCGCGGGGCGTGCGGCCGGTTTCACCTGCGAGGTAGCGCAGCAGGTACCGGCGGGCGACCATCTGATCATGATTGGCCGCGTGATACATCACGACGATGCAACCCTTCCGGGCCTCGGATATGGGCCAGATGGGTATTTTACCCGCGTGCAGGAACAGGCGGCAACCCGTCCGTCGGCGCGGCGCACGGTGGTCTACGGGTTGCTGCAGGCGTCCGGTGGCATTTGGCTGACCGCCCGCAATACGCTGCCCGCCACCGAGGTCCGTCCCGATCAAAGCCCCATGTCGGCACTGCGCGAGGATCTAAGGGCACGGGCAATAACCGCGCGAACGAAAGGGGTTTATTCCCTGTGGGATGACGACACGGGCACGCGACATCTGGTCGTCAGGGCAACAGTGGAAGGGATGGTGCCAGACTTGCATCTGGTTGGAATCTCAAAACTGGGGCAGTTGCCCCTGAACGATCCTGCACAAAAATCGCTGCTGGAACGCTTTGCCCTCGAACACGCCCAACAAGCTTACGGATTTTATTACGGTGACGTTCACGCTGGCGACGTCTTGCCATTGCCAGAAGGAGATTGACATGGAGTTTTCGCTCTTCGCGCATATGGAGCGGCTGGATGAAAGCCAACCGCATGACGCGCTCTATCGCGAATTTATTACGCTGTGTAAAATGGCGGATGACGGCGGCATGCGTGCGATCTGGACGGGCGAGCATCATGGGATGGAATTTACCATTGCGCCGAACCCCTTCACGTCTCTTGTTGACCTGAGCCATCACACGAAAAACGTCCGTCTTGGAACCGGAACGGTGATCGTACCGTTCTGGCATCCGATCAAACTCGCCGGCGAAGCCGCCATGAGCGATGTAATTACCGGGGGGCGTATCGAGATCGGGGCTGCACGCGGCGCCTATTCCTATGAGTACGAGCGCCTCATGCCGGGCATGGATGCATGGGACGCAGGCCAACGGATGCGCGAAACACTGCCACTGCTCAGACCCCTTTGGAAAGGCGATTGCGCGCATGATGGCACCTATCACAGCTTCCCTGCGACGACTTCCGCACCGCGCCCGGTTCAACAGGGCGGTCCGCCGATTTGGGTCGCGGCCCGCGATCCCAACAGCCATGAATTTGCTGTTCAAAACGGGTTTAACGTGCAGGTCACGCCGCTCTGGCAGGGCCTAGATGAAATTGAAACCCTGAAATCCCGGTTTGATGCCGCCTGTGCCGACTACGATGGCCCACGCCCGAAGATCATGCTGCTGCATCACACGTATGTCGCATCAGACGCATCTGATGCAGAAGTCGGCGCTCGCGAACTATCCAGATTTTACAACTACTTCGGCGCATGGTTTCAAAACAAGCGTGCGATTAAGCAGGGCTTGATGAGCGAGATCCCCCAAGCGGAGATGGATGCCAACGCTATGATGGCGCCCGAAACCTTGCGCCGCGACCTCACGATCGGTACGCCTCAGGAAATCATCGACCGGCTCAAGCGATTTGAGGATATGGGGTATGACGAATTCTCGTTCTGGATTGACAGCGGAATGAGCCACGAAAGAAAACGTGCGTCGCTGGATCGCTTTATCGACAAGGTCATGCCAGCTTTTGCCTAAGGAGAGGCGCTCATGGATCATTTTCCACTCTACATAGCCGGAGAGTTTACTGCAGGCGTATCGGGTGAGACGATGCAAAGCATTAACCCGGCGACAGCTGCGCCCTGGGCGACTTTTGATTGTGCCGCACCTGCCGATGTTGACCGCGCCGTCGCCGCAGCAAAGTCTGCGCTCGACAACCCTGAATGGCGCGACATGACGCAAACGGCGCGTGGCAAGCTTTTGTTCAAACTTGCAGACCTTGTTGCGGATGCAGCTGACCAGTTGGGCGAGATCGAAACCACAGACAGTGGCAAGCTGGCGGCAGAAACCAAGGCACAAACCGGGTATGTGGCAGACTATTACCGCTATTACGGCGGCTTGGCTGACAAGATCGAAGGCGCGGTCCTGCCCATCGACAAACCGGACATGCATGTTTTTACAACACCGATGCCGATTGGTGTTGTTGCAGCGATTGTGCCGTGGAATGCGCAGATGTTCTTGGCGGCAACAAAGATTGGACCAGCGTTGGCTGCTGGATGTACGGTGATCGTCAAGGCTTCTGAAATTGCGCCTGCGCCGATGCTGGAGTTTGCCCGTTTGATCGATGCCGCAGGGTTCCCACCTGGCGTTGTGTCCGTGATTACAGGCACGGCAGAAGGCTGTGCGATCCCCCTGACACAGCACCCTGATGTTGACCGGATTGCCTTTACAGGCGGGCCTGAAACGGCACGGCATGTTGTGCGAAATTCTGCCAGCAACTTTGCCGTCACTACGCTGGAACTGGGGGGTAAGTCTCCGATCCTTGTGTTTGACGATGCTGATCTGGATGCAGCCGCCAATGGTTTGATTGCGGGTAATTTCGGCGCATCCGGCCAGTCTTGCGTTGCCGGATCACGGGGGCTTGTGCAGCGTTCGGTGCTTGATGCCCTGACCGACAAGATCAAGCAAAAGGCGGGCGCGCTAACGGTCGGTGATCCGCACGACCCGAACACCAATTTGGGGCCGTTGTGCACGCTTGCGCAAGTCGAACGTATTGAAGACGTGTTAACGACGGCGCAAGCGGCAGGAGCACAGGTCGTCATGGGGGGCGCGCGTGCAGATGCGGGCCCGCACTATATGCAGCCGACGCTGGTGCTCGCGAATTCGCCAGCGACCGAAACACTAAAGGTCGAAATGTTTGGGCCGGTCATGACGCTGCTCCCCTTCGACGACGAAGAAGAAGCCATTACACTTGCAAATGACAGCGCATACGGCCTTGGATCGGGCATTTTTACCGAAAATCTGGCGCGAGCACACCGTGTATCCAAGCGGATTCGCGCCGGGATTACGTGGGTAAATACGTATCGTGCAATCTCTCCGATTGCGCCATTTGGCGGGTTCAACCAATCCGGCTACGGGCGCGAGGCTGGCTTGGCTGCAATAATGGACTACACCCGTTCAAAAACGACGTGGATCAACACATCTGCCGAACCAATGGCAAATCCGTTCATTATGCGGTGACCGTCAGGGCGTCGGCGTTTTACGCGGCCTGATCAATCCCGGGTTGCCGCCATGCGGCCGGTGTCGATCTTGTTCATCAGGTAATGTGCAAAGTCATAGTTGGGCCGCTCGAGGTGGCTCAGATGGCCCGGGCGTGCCAGATCAGAGCACAGGCCGCGGTAAACTTTTTCGGTGCACCCCCGATCTTCGTCGTTGACCCGGTCAAGCAACGATTTCAGGGCAACGAAATTCGCCTTCGCGTTTTCGTCGTGCTTGTAATCATTAGACATTCCGCCGCCAAAGCGGATGTGGACCTGACCAGGTCCTTTGGGATGTAGCGAAAGATACCAGAAATAGCCTGGTGTCAGCGTGATCATCAGGCTGGGATACACAGCCAGTAGAAAGGTTGTACGCCGCTCATCGCCCTTTAGCCGTTTGTTGCTCGGGTGGGCCTTTGCAATATCAAGCGTGTCGTCCTTGAGGATCGTATGATAGTTGAAAGCCGGGTCTCCGGGTGGGCAGACCATGTCCTCAAGCCGGGACAAGCCTCCGATGGTTCCTGCATGACAGACTGGCAAGTGGTAACTTTCCATGAAGTTTTCTGCCAGAACCTTCCAGTTCGTATCCCAGACATGCTCTTCATAAAAGGTTTCGTCATAGTTGGTCATGTTGTAACCGTCGATCATCTGCGCCACCGGCGCCAACTGATCTGCGACAGAACGCGCATCCGGATCAAGACAGACGAAAACCCAGCCTAGCCACTCTTCGCAACGGATTTTCGGCAACGCGTAGGCGTCTTTGCGAAAGGCATCGTTCCTGCTCATCGCCGGTGCGCCACGCAGCGTACCATCCAAGCTGTACGTCCACGCGTGATACGGGCAGACGATGCTCTTGGTGTTGCCACGCCCATGCAGCAATGTGGACATTCTATGCAGGCAGACGTTGCTCAACGCGCTCAGATCACCGGACTGATCGCGAATAACGACGATAGGCTGTCCGGCTAGATCGCAGGAAACATAATCGCCTGCCTTGGCGAGCGCATCTGAACGCCCAACGCAATACCAATCCTTGCGGAAAATATGTTCAAGCTCGGCATCCACAAATGCCTGAGTTGTATAGACTTCAGCTGGCATCGCGCGAGCGGTCTCAAAAGGCAGCGAGACATTCCGGCGGAGGGCCTCAATCGGATCATTTACATCTTTCGCCATGGCAGTGCTCCCAAGGAGGCGTTTTGCTCGTTGTTTGAAGGCCATAGTGCTGTTGTGCCGACAAGAAGAAAAGAGGGCAGCAGACGACGTTTTTGATCCGGTACGGCGCGCACGGCCCATCCAATGTCGTTTATAGCGCGGCATTGGGTGTATAAAATTTGTATACAGGAAGTATAGGAGGCGAGATGACGAAGACAAACAAGCTGCAGTGTGACTCTGATTTGCGTGCGCGAATCCTGACGATGGATATCGCGCCCGGACAGACGCTGGATGAAAGCGAGTTGACGCAGGAATATGGCATTTCCCGCACGCCGCTACGGGAAATTCTGCAGCGGCTGGCGGGCGGTGGGTACGTGCGGCTTGAAGAAAACCGTAGTGCCAAAGTGGAATCGATGGACCTTGGCACCATGCGCGTTTTTTTCCAGACCGCGCCGCTTGTGTATTCCTCAATTGCGCGTCAGGCGTCAGAAAACCGGACAACGCGACAGTTGGACGACCTCAAGAGTGTACAACTCAGGTTCGCCAAGGCCGCGGGTGAGCGAGATGCGCGGCAGTCCGGGCTGCTCAACCACGACTTTCACGAGATCATCGGTGAAATGGCGCAAAACCCCTATCTTCAGGCCGGCCTCCGGCGCATGCTCGTGGATCACACACGGCTCAGCCAGACCTTTTTTGACCCGCAATCTGACGGAGACGTGGAACGGGTGCGAAAAGCGGTTGAGCAGCATGACGCGATGATCGCAGCGATCGAAAAGCAAGAGCCATCCGTTGCAGTCGATCTGACGCTGCAACACTGGGATTTGTCCCGTGACCAGATGGAAAAATATGTTCGTCCTGATCCGCTTCCTTTGGATGTGGTTTCAATGAAAGGCCATCGCAATGCAATTTGAGGGCATCTACACTCCCATCGTCACACCCTATTTTCCTGATTTTACCTGCAATGAAGCTGCGCTTGCGCAAACCGTAGAGCATCTGATCGCCGCAGGTGTCGCCGGTATCATCGTTGCCGGATCGACCGGGGAATACTATGCCCAGACCGAAGAAGAGCGTGTCTGGATGATGAGCCGCTGCTCTGAGTTGATTGGGGGCCGAGTGCCGATGATCGTCGGCACAGGCGCCATTCGCACAGAAGACAGCATCCGCTACGCTCAGGCCGCGAAAGCTGCTGGTGCAGATGCGCTGCTGGTGACCACGCCGCCTTATGCTTATCCGACGGGGCGCGAGATCGCACTGCATGCGCTTGCGATCGATCGTGCCGCGAACCTGCCGGTTATGCTCTACAATTATCCCGGTCGCATGTCGGTTAACATGGACGAGGAAACGCTGGATCGGCTGGGTCGGTCACCAAATTTCTGCGCGATCAAGGAAAGCTCGGGCGATATTGACCGGTTGCATATGCTGGCGCGTGAATATCCGCATATCGCATTGTCCTGTGGCATGGATGATCAGGCGCTTGAGTTCTTCGCTTGGGGCGCGCGGTCGTGGGTCTGTGCAGGATCGAACTTCGCGCCAGAGGCGCACATCGCGCTTTACAAGTCTTGCGCGGTCGAGGGCGATTTTACCAAGGGGCGCGCGATCATGTCTGCCATGATGCCGTTAATGCGCGTTCTTGAGCAGGGCGGAAAATTTGTTCAATGCATCAAACACGGCCTCACTTTGCGCGGTATTGATGCTGGCCCTCCACGTTTGCCGCTCAAACCCCTGAACAAGGACGACAAGCGGCAGTTGGCCGAAGTTATCCGGACAATGAACACAACGATTTCCAGCATTACCGGAGAAGAGATATGACGGACTTGCTGACACGGGCTGAATACGGCGCGATCGCCGATGATTTGGATATGCCGCGCACTGCTTTTATCGACGGAGCGTTTCGACCGGGCAATGGGGCGGCTTTCGCCACCGTGAACCCGGCGACGGGGGAGGTACTGGCAGAAATCACGGCCTGCACTTCTGATGATGTGGATTTTGCGGTCGCCAAGGCGCGCGAAGCCTTTGATCAGGGGCGCTGGGCGAAGCTTCATCCCGCAGAGCGCAAAGACGTCCTGATCCGGCTGTGCAAGCTGTTGACCCGCAACCGTCGCGAACTGGCGGTAATGGAGAGTCTGGACAGCGGCAAACCAATTCTGGATTGCGAAACCATTGACCTGCCAGAGATGATCCATTGCATTAAGTGGCACGCAGAAGCCATTGATAAAATTTATGATCAGGCGGGTCCGACTGGGGATGATGCGGTCTCTATGATTGTGCGCGAACCGATTGGTGTTGTTGCCGCTATCCTGCCGTGGAACTTTCCGCTTATGATGCTCGCATGGAAGATTGGTCCGGCATTGGCTGCGGGTTGCTCGGTGATCGTCAAACCGGCAGAGCAGACTTCTTTGACGGCTTTGCGGGTTGCTGAACTAGCACATGAGGCGGGTATTCCGCGCGGTGTTCTGCAGGTAGTGCCAGGCGACGGGCTGACGACGGGCGAGCCGCTTGGTCGCCACATGCATGTTGATATGGTCAGCTTTACCGGTTCGACCGAGACCGGCAGGCTGTTTCTGAAATATTCGGCAGAAAGCAACTTGAAAAAGGTTGTTCTGGAATGCGGCGGCAAGAACCCGGCGGTTGTTTTTGATGATGCCGAAAACCTTGATCATGTCGCGCAGCACGTCGTGAATGCGGCGTTCTGGAATGCGGGCCAGAACTGTTCCGCGACTTCTCGGCTAATTGTGCACCAGACGCTGCGCGTGCCGTTGATGGAGAAAATCGAAGCGCGTTTGCGTGATTGGAAAACCGGTGACCCGCTGGATCCCGGAAATCACATCGGCGCACTGATCGACGCTGCGCATTGCGCCAAGGTGCGGTCTTATCTGGATGAAGATGCGCAAGGCGAGGGGCCTTTTATTTCGCCGGTGGTTGCTATGGTAGGTAAGGCAGATACCAAGGCGCGCGATGAAATATTTGGCCCCGTTCTGTCTGTCATTGAGGTGGCCAGCAATGATGAAGCGATCGAAGTCGCCAATGACACTGATTATGGTCTTGCTGCCAGCGTTTTCACTGCCAATGCGCGCCGTGCCATTCGCGCTGCCCGCGACATCCGCGCGGGCACCGTGACAGTCAACTGCTACGGCGAAGGCGACATCTCCACCCCATTTGGCGGCTACAAGCAGTCTGGCTTTGGCGGACGCGACAACGGCGTACACGCCCATGACCAGTTCACCGAGATCAAAACCATCTGGATCGATCTGACCGACCCGGTCGAAGGAGATCATTTGTCATGACAGTTGAAGCTGTAGGCCGCACGCGGCGCGGGCGTGGCGCTCGCAAGGCCGTTCGCGAAACACGTGACACGACGATGCTGCCTGCGCTGCGGCGCAAACTGCCGCTGGTAGAACCCATGTCGCCGGAGCAGGTCGCCCGCATCGATGCGGCATCCATGGATATACTGGAAGATGTGGGTGTGGTTTTTCGCGACCCTGTCGCGCTGGACGACTGGCGCCGCGCGGGCGCTGATGTCCGCGGCGAGACGGTGCATCTGGACCGCGCTCTGGTCCGCGGTCTGATTTCGACCATACCTGCGCAATTTACATATCACGCAAGAAATCCGGCGCATAATCTGCCATTTGGCAACGAGTATTCCATTTTTGTGCCGATGACCGGCGCACCTTACCTGCGGGGTTTGGACGACCGGCGGCGCAATCCGACGCTGGAAGACTTGGCGAATTTTCACAAACTCAGCCATATGCTGCCCGCATTACATTCATCGGCGCACCATATTGTCGAACCTTATGACCATCCGATCAGCCAACGGCATCTGCGCATCACATACTCGTCGATGAAACACTCGGACAAGACGTTCATGGGTATGACGACAAGCCCGAAAAACGCCGAAGACGTGCTGGAGATGTGCGCGATCCTGTTCGGAGCAGACTTCATGGAGACGCACCCGGTCGTGACCGGAAATTGCAACGGCAACTCGCCCTTGGTCTGGGATGAGACAATGCTTGGAGCAATGCGCGCCTTTTGTCGTCGCAATCAGCCGGTATTGTGTTCGCCCTTCGTGCTGGGCGGCGCGAATACACCGGCATCTGTCGCGCCCTCCGTCGCGCAGTTGAATGCAGAAGCGCTCAGCGCGTTGGCATACACGCAAGTGGTACGCAAAGGATGCCCCGCGATCTATGGCCATTACCTTTCGACGGTATCCATGAAATCCGGAGCCCCCATGGCAGGCACGCCGGAAATCAGCATGATGAACATGATGATCGGTCAGATGGCCCGCCATTACGACGTGCCATGGCGCACGTCCAACACCTTGGGTGGTGCCAAGACCTTTGACGCGCAGGCCGGGTACGAAAGCGCCAGCACTATGATGGCTGCGCTGTTGTCCGGCGCAAACTACATTTGGCATTCTGCTGGTTGGAACGAGGCGGGCATGCATTGTTCAATGGCCAAATTCATAGTTGATGCAGAACAATGCGCCATGGGGCATCGGATGATGTCGGGTATTAACTGGGATGACTTTGACGAAGCCGTTGCCGCCGTGCGGGACGTGGGTCCTGGGGGGCATTACCTTGGGCACCCACATACGCTGGCCAATTTTCAGGAGGCGTTTTTCATGCCTGAGATGTTTGACAACAACTCCATCGAGCAATGGCAAGCCGAAGGTTCGGTAGAGATTACCCAGCGCGCTTTGACCCGCGCCCAAGATCTGCTGCAGGAATATCAGGAGCCGAAGCTCGACGCGGCAGTTGACGACGCGCTCAAGGATTATATCGCACGTCGCGAACGCGAAATCCCGGCAGCGGATGCGCTCAATCAGGAGCACTAGAATGCGGCGCGGCACAGTCAGTCGACTGCCGGTCGATACCGGCCCCGCGGGGTGGAACGAAATCCTGTCGGAACGTGCGGCAAACCCGACGCTCGACAAGGATGCCACTGCTGATTGGGTCATCATCGGTGCGGGTTTTGCGGGGCTTGCGGCCGCGCGGCGGCTGGCACAGCTTTGCCCGACAGATCGTATTGTTGTCTTAGAGGCGCACCGTGTGGCCGACGGGCCGGCAGGGCGAAACTCCGGTTTCATGATAGATCTGCCGCACGATCTGGCTTCGTCCGATTACGGCGGGGCCGTTACACATGATACCGTTTTGACCGAGGACAACCGCCACGCCATATCGTTTGCAGCCGAGATGGCGGCTGAATTCGAAATGGATGCAGACGTATTTAGCCCGACCGGCAAGATAAATGCAGCGGCGACCGAAAAAGGCGACGCGCATAATCGCTCCTATGCGGCGCATCTGGATGCCATGAATGAACCATACCGGTTGCTGGATGCAGTCGAGATGACCCAGATAACGGGTACTTCCTACTATCAAAGCGGGCTTTACACGCCGGGCACTGTCATGATCCAGCCTGCCGCATTCGTGCGCAGCGTCGCAGATGGGATCCGGTCTAACCGTATGCAAATCTATGAGAAAAGTCCGGTCACGGCACTCGAAGCGGCACGAAACGGCTGGCAGGTGACTACGCCCAAGGCAAAGATCAGCGCGCCACAGGTAATACTTGCGGTCAACGGTCACCTGAACAGTTTCGGATACAAGCAAGGGCGCTTGATGCACGTCTTTACCTATGCATCGATGACAAGGCCTCTGACCGCACAGGAAAATGCAACCCTTGGCGGAGATGAGGTCTGGGGAGTGACGCCGGCAGATCCGATGGGCACAACCGTGCGCAGGATCGCATCGCCGCAAGGCAATCGGATCGTTATTCGAAATCGTTTTACATTTGACCCTTCCATGGAAGTGAGCGACGCGCGCATTGCACGTGTCGGCCGCGACCATGACCGGGCGTTCCGGGCGCGGTTTCCCATGCTGGGAGAGATACCGATGCAGTACAGGTGGGGCGGCAGGCTGTGCCTTAGTCGCAATAACGTAAACGTGGTGGAAGAACTGGAGCAGGGACTTTTTGCCGCGTGCTGCCAGAACGGCCTTGGTACGACGCGTGGAACACTTGGCGGCGTACTGGCCGCAGAGCTTGCAACTGGAACACCGTCAGATCGTCTCAACCGTGCGCTGGCCGCCGACGCGCCGTCAAAACTGCCGCCGCGCCCGATTGCCGCCGCCGGAGCTGCAGCGGTTCTGAAGTGGCAAGAGAGGAAGGCTGGCAGAGAACTCTGAGACCGACTAAAGGTCGATTTCTATCTCGCCGTTCGCTTCGGCGGCACGCGACTGGCACAGAATGATATTGTTGTCCCGTTGCGCCCGTGACAGGACAAAATCCCGATGTTCGACGTTGCCTCCGAGCAGACCGCATTTACACACACCACAGATGCCATCAGCGCATTTCAGGTCAATGCTGTAGCCATGCTCGATCAGCACGTCCGCTGCAGATTTGTCTGCTGGGACTTCAAGCAGGCGCCCGGTCTTTGCCAAGCGTAACGTGAAGGGATGGTTCACGTAATCGGGCTGCTCGGGCACTGCAAAGTATTCCAGATGACGCGCGTCATCCGGGATTCCAGCATGCTCCGCTGCATCCATGACACTTTCCATGTAAGCAGGTGCGCCGCAGGTGTAGACATGTGTGCCAGCCGGAAAAGCCGCTAAAGCCGCAAAGAGATCAACGCGCGTTCCTTCATCTGTTACGTGTAACTTCAGGCGGTCTGCCCAGGGGCTGGCCTTTATCTCATCCAGCAAGCCCATCCCGGCGCGCGTTCGCCCAGAATAATGCAGCACAAAATCTCGCCCGTCCCGATGCAATGAATGCGCCATTGCAACAAGCGGGGTGATCCCGATGCCGCCGCCCATGAGGGCGGAGAAGGGTGCGCCGGGATGCAGCGGGAAGTGGTTGATCGGATGAGAAACAAAGACACGTCGGCGGGTCTGAAAAATCCGGTGCATCAGATCTGAACCGCCACGCCCCTGCTTTTCGCGCAGCACGGCGATCTGATAGCGCGACGTGTCGCCGGGATCGCCGCACAACGAATATTGCCGTAAGTATTCTGGTGCCACGACAATATCGAGATGTGCGCCTGCATCCCAAGCGGGCAGTGGACGGCGATCGACACTTTCCAATGTATAGACCATGACGTTTTGCGCTGTTTGCCGTGCTTCGGTCACTTCCACTTCTATCACCGGGCTGTCGGTTGCCGGGGCGGTGCGGTGGATCACACTGTGATCCCCAGCAGCCAGACGCTTGCGGTATTCGTCAGCAGGAATCAACGCGTTATGGGCAGCTATGCCCGCCTCGCGGTCCATCGGGAAAGGATAGGGGTAGGGGTGCGGGGCCAGAGGCGCGGGATACACGGCAAGCGTCTGATCTTTGAAGTCGAGCTTGAGATCTTTTTGCAGATCGCGCCGGTTGACTGGCGTTGAAGTCGGGCGGTAGCCGCCATCCTGTTGTATCTCAAGGTCCCACCACCATTTCTTGACCTTGTTGAGCGACCCGTTCCCGACCGCATCGTCCAACCGCGCCAAAGCCGGTGCAAGTTGCGGCACATTCATCGCCGCCCACCTGAACGGCCTTTCCTTAAAAATTCCTTCGAGGTTCCACGGGCAGGTTTTCATGCAGCGCCCACACATCGCTCCTCCCGGCGTGCTGATGCGGTAGGTCGCGCACTTCTGGCTGTCCGATTTCCAGATTTCGTAGCCGTTAAACATCAGCTTCGGACCTGCCGTGATCGCACCTGACGGGCATTCGCGCGCACATTTGTTACAGGTTTCGCAAAATTTCTGCAGGCCGAAGTCGATGGGTTTGTCATGGGTCATCGGCAAATCGGTGGTGATTGTACCCGATTTCAACCGTGGGCCGAGGTAAGGGTTCAGTATGACCTCTCCAATACGGCTCACCTCGCCAAGGCCGGACAGGAGCAACAATGGCGGCTGCAAGACTTCGCCGTCCATGACAGTGTGCGCTTTGGCGCTGTAGCCGAGGTTGCGGATTTGTTTCGCGACAACTCCACCAATAAGGGAAAATCGCAAGTAGGCACGCATGGACTGCGCCACTGCGATCCAGTCGTCGCCCGAAGACCCCTCCATCGTTTCGTAGCCTTGGTCGACGATCATGTTGATGGCTTGATCGTGGGGCGGATCAATTGGTGCGCCTTTGGCATCATGGCTGTACCATGCCCACGGCGGACACCTTGAAATGCCAACGGCATCAATCCCAAGCCAATAGGAAGTGGCCTTGACCAGTTCGGCGGCGGTGTCCGGATCAAGCCGCGTTTTTTTACGCGCCGTGTCGCCGTCTTGTAGCAGAACAAACGCACCAAGCGCGCGGCGCTGTGCCATTGAGGGTGCCGCCTTGCGCACGTAGTGACCGCCCCGCGCGCTGTCTTGCAGTTTCTTACCCATGTCGCCGAACTGAACCCGCGCGAACATGTCCGTACGCTTGGGGACGCGGGCGACGTTCGGCTCGTCAATATAGGTCGTCGGTGTCTCTACCCGTTTCAGGTTTTCGAAAGGGTGCGCGCCGTCTACGAACCTGCGTTTTGCGAAAGGCACCGCATTGCTCGCGTTCTTGACAGATCGGGTTCCCAGCCGCCACGCGGCGCCAAATGCTTTGGCCGGTTGTGCACGCATGGGTGCCAAAGGCCGATCAGGGTTGAAATCAAACGTTGTTGTGACTGCAGCCAACCCAAACCTCTGACCGATATAGGGGTGGCTGAGGCGGTCGTCCTCTACAGTCGCTAGTCCGGCGGCGACAGCCAGCCTGCCCAAATCAACATCTGAGCTGGTAATGGTATGCCCCCGCGACGGGTAGCCGAGCAGCCGAAGGTAATTGGCCAGCACAATGGCGGTTTCAGCGGCAAGCAACCCCGCCCGGTGGGCGTCGGCGTTTTTGATCCAGTCGGTGCCCGGTTCTGAATCATGCGGTGCGCGCGGGTTTTCGTAAAGCAGAACAAGCACATGTGTGTGTCCGACGATAGACGTCGGCGGCGCTTCCATCGACTCCTTGAGATCCGCCATAATCACGTCGATGCCGGACGCCAATGATTTGGTCTGCCGTGTTTTGAGGTCATTGGCCAGTTTGGCGACATCCGGATTCGCCCTCGGGTCCGGTAAGATGGCCGCTGTTGGCAGCAGGCACGCCCCCATCGCGGCCGCATCAGCAAAGTATCCGAATGCTTTCAGGTGATTGGCCCGCTCTTGCGGGTCTTCGGGCGCTTCTGCCACTGCCTTGTTCACAAGACCATCGCGTATTGCGTCCAGCATTGACTGATGCTCGCGCATCGCGTTGACGATCGACAGTGGATCATGTGCACGGTCAAAAGACAGGTGTGGCATGTCCGGCACCGCGTCTAAATCCGGCATGACATCCACGCGCGCCAGTAATTCGCTGGGGTAGGGTCCTAGGTGGAATGGGCGATCTTTGTTGGAAAAGAACCGTTGCGACATGATGCTTGAAGTCAACCTTTGCACGTCGCCCAAGACGCTGTCGGGAAGCGGATGAGCGAACGCTCCCATAGCTACAGTGCCAGTGGCGGGTTTGACAACCACACGTTCGGTCAATTCTGACAAAGTTCGCATCGGGGATCAGGTGGCAAATCTTCTTGATAGTTACATTTGCAACTATTATCTGCGTGTTACCTGACACAGGAGCACCTGATGAACTCGCCTTTTTCCGACCCGACCCTGACACAAGCGGCAACACCTTTTGGCACGACCGAGGGCTACATGCCGGGCTTTGGCAATGACTTTGAAACCGAAGCCTTGCCGGGGGCGTTGCCGCAGGGCATGAACAGTCCGCAAAAGTGCAACTATGGTCTTTACGGCGAACAGCTTTCCGGGACGGCGTTCACAGCGCCGAGCCATCAGAACGAGCGGACATGGTGTTATCGTATTCGCCCCTCGGTCAAGCACACACACAGGTTTGAAAAGATTAATCTGCCGTATTGGAAATCAGCGCCGCATGTGTTGGACGAAGTAATCAGCCTTGGCCAGTACCGCTGGGACCCCGTGGCCCATGACGATAAGCCCATGACGTGGCTCACGGGCATGCGTACACTGACGACGGCGGGCGACGTAAACACCCAGACGGGAATGGCCAGCCATATCTACCTCGTCACCGAAAGCATGATTGACAGCTATTTCTATTCGGCTGACAGCGAATTGCTTGTCGTGCCGCAAGAGGGACGTTTGCGGTTTTGCACCGAGTTGGGTGTCATCGACGTGGCGCCGCAAGAGATTGCCATTCTGCCGCGTGGTCTGGTTTACCGGGTCGAAGTTATCGAAGGGCCTGCGCGCGGGTTCGTCTGTGAAAACTACGGGCAAAAGTTCGAATTGCCCGGGCGCGGACCGATTGGCGCAAACTGCATGGCAAACCGCCGTGATTTCAAGACGCCTGTCGCCGCTTTCGAAGACCGCGACGCGCCATCTACGGTGACCGTCAAATGGTGCGGTCAGTTCCACCAAACACATATAGGCCACAGCCCGCTCGACGTCGTTGCATGGCATGGCAACTATGCGCCGTGCAAGTATGACCTGAGCACCTATTGTCCAGTCGGGGCGATACTGTTCGATCACCCCGATCCTTCGATCTTTACAGTGCTGACTGCCCCTTCGGGTGTCGAAGGGACTGCAAACATTGATTTTGTACTGTTCCGGGAACGCTGGATGGTGGCAGAGGATACATTCCGCCCACCTTGGTACCACAAGAACGTCATGTCGGAGCTTATGGGCAATATCTATGGCCAATACGACGCAAAGCCCAAAGGCTTTGTTCCAGGCGGCATGAGCCTGCACAATATGATGTTGCCGCACGGGCCCGACAAAAATGCCTTCGAGGGGGCATCCAACGCAGAGCTTGCGCCGCACAAGCTGGACAACACGATGTCCTTTATGTTCGAAACGCGCTTTCCCCAGCACCTCACCATGTTCGCGGCGAACGAAGCGCCGCTGCAAGACGATTACATCGATTGCTGGACCACGCTGGAAAAGAAATTTGACGGGACGCCAGGTAAAAAGTGACGGCGGCGGCACGGCAAATTAAGATTTTTGAAAAGTGGAGCCTTGTCATGGTTGCCGCGCGCGGTGCACGCAAGGTGTCAGAAAGGCGCCCTTTTGCGATGCGTCATGAGTTGCAAGCAACCAACGGATGGGCGAGGGTTGGTATTGGCCTTCAAATATTCGCCTTTCGCGAGAAATAAATTGCCGTTGCGTGAATTTTTCCCTTAGAAATTAGTTAATCATTTTTAAGGATTAGTTAATGACTTACGGGGATAGCCGCACAAACGCATACAAGCAAAAGGCATTTAAACAAGCCCGGTGGAAAGCCAATAAACACAGGGAAACCGGGCTGCCCACTTATAAGAAAAAACAGCTAGATAAATTACGCCAAAGACTGAGCACCGACCGCATCGTCCTTGCGGGAGAGGCTGGATACAACGACGACCGCATGGTGTTTATGCACACCTACCAGCATTACCCGCAGCTGATCGTCTATTGCGAATGCGAAACCGATGTGATCGCCGCGCTGAAGTTTGCAAGAAAATCCAAGCTTCAGGTAGCCGCTAGATCTGGCGGACACTGCACCGCAGGCTATTCGGTTAACGATCAGGTGGTGATCGACACCTCTGGTTTGAACCACGTCATCGTAGACAAAGACCAAAATGAGAATCGGGTCCGTTGCGGCCCCGGGGTGATGTTCCGCAAACTCAATCGGATGCTGGATTACCACCAGTTGCACGTTCCGGGGGGCGGTTGCGAAACAGTAAACGTGGCAGGCTACATGATGGGCGGCGGGTATGGGTTTACCTCCCGGCTTTACGGAATGAATTGTGACCGCGTGGTCGGCGTTCGTCTCGCGCTTGCCGATGGCTGCATTGTCAATGCCAACGAACACGAAAACCAGGATTTGTTCTGGGCTGTTCGAGGTGGCACCGGCAATCAGTTTGGCGTGCTACTAGAGATAACCTACGAAGCAGTGGCGCTGAAAAAGAAGTTTTTCGGCTTCGGGTTGCGTTGGAACATGCATCACGAGCACAAAGACGACATTGCGCGCGTCAGCCGCGTGCTGGAACTGCTTCAGGCCGAGTATTCAAACGGCGATAATGCGCCCGCCAACATGGGGCATCAGGCGCTGTTGATGTATCTGCCGGACGAAAAGCATCCTGATGGCCAGATACCCTGCCTCAGCTTACGCGGTCTTTATGATGGCACGCGGTCCGAAGCACTCGCGGCTCTGGGGCCTTTGATTGATACGCTCAAGGATGTAAGCACAGACTTTGAGATCAATGAAGACAAGCTGCATTATACGCGGCTGAATGAAATCCTGCTGCAAACGGTGCACCCGCCGGGCAATGACATGCCTAACGTGTCTATGAACACGAAACCGTTGGTCGAAGGGTGGCTGATTAATGAACATCATTCAGCGGATCGCTGGCGCACTGTCGTCGAACATTTTCTGAAAGCTCCGGACAAGACCTGCTTTATCGCGATGGAATTCTACGGCGGCAAAATTGCCGAGCCAAAGCCCACAGACATGGCATTCGTGCACCGCGATCCCTCGATCGATATGTTCAGCTGGGCCTTCTGGACATTTGATGCCCACAAGGCAGACACGATTAAATGGCTCGACAAACTCGGCGCGCTGGCGCTTGGGATGGGCAGCGGCAGGCGGTATCAGAATTACCCGCGTCGCGGGACAGAGAATTTTCTAGAAGCGTACTTTGGTGAAAACCTCCCGCGGCTACAGAATATCAAAGCAGAATTCGATCCCGACAATCTTTTTTGGTTTGAGCAAAGCCTCGGACAAAAGCCCAAAAGAAAAAACGAATGCACATCTTCAGAGCATGACGAAAACGAAGCCACGGAGGAAAGCGGCAAATGAGCGAGGAAAAGACATATTGCTGCGATCATGCCGGTGATCAGGCGTGCGCGCCTTGGTGCGGCCGTAGCCTGACGCAAGGTCGGATGCTTGGGATTTATTTTGACCCCCCCATGGCGATTGCCCGTGTAGGTCGCTCAAAAGAGCCAATGCCGGCCTACCGGTGGAAACTGGATGAAAACCCGTCACGCGGTGTGCAGACCATGATCGAGCCTGCGCCAAGCCTTGACGAGGTATCGGTCAAATGCACCGGACATCATCCGTTCACGCTTCGGGTCAAGCACGATGAGGATGTGACCTTCAAGGACAGACATGGCAAGGTCAAACCGGTGGCGCCGTTCTTCGAGCTTTGGGCGCGTGTTCAGGATCCGGACGGGAGTGTTGTCGCCGTCCCGGTGACCGAAGCTTTTTTGACCGAGCGTGGCACCGAGCTCAAACATCTTCAGTTCACAGTAGTCGCCGCAAACCGCAAAGCAGAAAGCCGGACCAAGCTTGCGTCATGTGCAGCAGTCGCGCGTAAGGTGTTTTCAGCCAAGAGTTACAAGACGCATCACCTTGATGCGATCAGCCCCCATACCGAAGATCAGGTTCCTATGGTCCGCGAGGATGCTCCGCTGCCGCTGGGAAAGGTACGGACATATAAGCCGAATTTCGAAGCGCCAAGCTGTGCCACGCGTCTGGACCAGATCCGGGTGCGGTTTATCCCTGGCAAGGGCGACAGTTACGGGCCACCAGAAGCGGGCAAAGCACCCTCTTCGCCGCTGCCGCCAGGGGGCTTCGAGCCGCCGATGACCGAGTATGGGCGCATCCACAAGATGACACGGAAGGAAAACCGTATCCTGAGTTCGGACACGCCGTGGCTGGGATACAACTTCCGCACCGATAATACGCCGAAGTGGCCCACCCCGATGGACAGTTACGACGGAGCGCGGGTTGGGTCTGGCAATAGCTGGGGGCTTATCGACGACACTTGTGATCTCGTGCTGACAGCAGATGTGGCCATCGCCGGCGTCGCGTATCGCGCGCAGGCCCGTGCCATGTCCGGCCCGCCGGATTTCGCGCCCGACAAGCGGCCCATGTACTCGATCCGGGACGAACTGGAAGATCGTGATCTGCCACCCGCAGCGTTGGACCCGGATGAAACACCTGTCGACGTACTTGACCTCTTCCGCCGGATTTTTGAAACCGCCAGCCTGATCAATCTTGACCAGCGTCGGTCGTGGGCGCTCGATGGCAATGCGCAATTGCTTGGTGAACCGGACGAGAACAAGCCGGACTGGGATGAAGGCATCACGCCGCATCTGGGGCCGCGTTCTATGCGCGAAAGCGATAAGCCTTATGCGAATCTGGTGCCTGAATACACGCCCGGGCAGGGCGATACGATAGAGCCGCGCTCCGGCGCGCACGATCGCTTGCCGTACACTCAGGTTGTGCAACAGGTGCACGCACGGATGAGCGACAGCCCCATCCTGCGCGCCTTTATGTTGCGCGATCCCGACAGGGTCAGGCACATGGTCCGGCCACCGTTTGCGCATGTGGCTGAACTGCCCAAAATACCGGGTGTGCAAAAAGCAACGCCTGTCGGTTTTAAAGGCAAAGCCGTGAAAGATATCGCGTTCCGCGACCCCCGCGAGACGATTGACCAGACCTATGACATGCGTATGCCCCCGTACATGCGCCATTCCATGGGTGTACCTCTGTCCATCACGCGGCGTCAGTACGATCAGGTCATGGGATATCTGGACAAGCTGGAAAACGAATGGAAACCCCACGTCACTGGTGCCGACCAAGAGGAGGGAACGAAATGACTGACCCGACTGCAAAAGTACCTGCTACGCCTCTGAATGCTTCCGCACGGGCGGCGGCAGATGGCGCGCCGCGTTATGCCGAGCCGATCTTGGGCAATCCGGTGTCGACCCTTATGGAAAGCGGTGTTGGCAATTGTTTTCCCGGTCTCGAATTTGATCTGCGCCAGCTCGACGTGCGGTTTTTTCCCGGCCTTGTGTTTGAATTCCCCGGTGTCACACCGGCAGGCCCGGATGGCACGCAGGGTGCTCGGTTACTCTATGCCGACCCGGGTGGTGATCCGATCATCGCAGATCACTATACCAAAGACGGGCCGGAATGGATTACCGCACTCAAACGGCAATATGCGGGGCCCGAGGGCGCGGCCTTGGGGGATGGGACGTGGTATTTGCATTTCGTCGAACAGGGCGGAAAGCGGATCATGCTTTATGACTATTCGCTCTACCAAAATGCGGCCAGCCTCGTGCCCTACGAAGGCGAGACGGCGTGGTGGATTATCCGCCTGATTGAACCGGAAACGCCACTGACCATTGCGCTGACGCAACGCGGCGAGGATGGGTCGCCAAGTGGACAACCCGTAGTGCTGCACGGTCGCCGCCGGATGTACCTGAACGAGGAAGGTATGATTGACCCAGTTTACCATCCGGGCGAATTGACCTCTTCAATGTGTAGCCCTTGGACGCATGACTTTCGGGATTGCGCCTGTCACTATTGGGCATCAAACCACCCAGACGTCGTATTGGGCGAGGTGGAAGATCCTCAGCTTCCCAACAGCACCAGCCAAGCGGATGCCGCGCAGGCAGTTACATTTATTGACTGGATGCGCCGGAGGCATCTGCCGCTCAAGGATGTGTCCGCCCAGACAACCTTGGAGAAGGCGCGACCTGACCGGTATGACCCTTACGAGATCAACCTGCATTGGGAAGAACTGGATTTCGTCGTACAGGGGCAGGAAGCCAAATGCACGAAACAGCATCACCCGAGGATACCTGTTGATCCCTACGAATCCACCAAGGCTGTCGTTGATGATCTCAAGAAACTTGCCGGTATGGAACTCACACTCGCATTTGAGTATCTTTACGCCTACTTCAGTTTGCGAGAGCCAGGCGAAGTTTCCATAGAAGAAGAAGCAAAGTGGCCCGGACTTTCAGAGGACCTGCGCGGCGCACGCCAGTTGATCCTTTCCGTTGCTCTAAGCGAAATGACCCATTTGCGTTGGGTCAACCAGACCCTATGGCTAATACATAGGACCAAGCCGGAAATCGACGGCAAAAAATGGACCTACAAGCCATGCCTTGTTGCGTCAAAGACAATCGATGAACCGGATCCCTCGAAAGACAACGCCGAACGCACACGCGATCGGCGCTTGGAACCTGCCACACTGAAGAACTTGGAGAACTTCGAGGATATTGAACGCCCCGGCTCGTTTCTTGATACCGAGTACATCAAGCTGGTGGATTATCTCCGCAAAAACCACTCGGAGTTTACCGAAGGGTTGTTTCAGCTTGCCGTGCGCATTGACAGCGATGGCATGCAGCATTTCCAGAAATTCAAGGACGTGCGGCAATTCTTGGGGAACTACCCCGAAGACGTGTTCCTACGCGACATCAAAGTTGCAAAAGTCGCAGAGATCACCGACGAGGATTTGAAAAATCAAGTGCTTTCAGCGCTCAGACTGATTGAGTCCGCGTTGGCCGAGTTGCATGACGCCTATCTGATCGAAGCAGTTGCCGGAGACATGGTAAAGGCCAACGCACATATCAAACGCGCTCGTGATGACATGCATGCCTTGTCCGATGTCGCGCTTGAACTTGCCAGAAAAGGCGTTGGCGTTCCGCTCTTTGACGTGTTCGAGATGCCGTCGTGAATGTGCCGCTGAATACATGGCCAAGTGGATTGGCGCATGTTGCGGGCGATATTGCATTGATCGCGGAAACCGCGGCCGTCTATCGGGTAAGTTCCGGCGATGCTGTGCGGTTGGCTGACGCGCTGTCTTCGGGTGACCTTGCTGCTGTACCTGAATTGGAACGGCTGGGGCTCCATGCACCTGGTGTTGGCGCGCCCCCCGCTGTTTCGGTTGAACCGATCCGCGCATTGGCATTGACCGTGTCGCAGACGTGCAATCTGGCCTGCGGATATTGCTATGCCGCGGGGGGCAGCTTTGGTGGCGCCGACACACGTATGACGTGGCAGGTCGCGAAACGTGCAATAGATCAGTTACTGGAAAATACAATCCCCGGTGCGGGTGCCAAAATTGCGTTCATGGGTGGGGAACCGATGGTGGCGCGTGAACTGATCCGCCGCGCCGTCGACTACGCCAACACGCGTGCGGCAGCGCGGGCGATCCGCGTCGGATATTCGCTGACGACCAATGGCACGCTACTTTCCCCTCAGGATGCAGCGTTTTTCGCCGAGCACCATTTTGCGGTGACGGTCAGTCTGGACGGTGGGCGGGACGTAAATGACCGATTGCGGCCCGACAGGGCAGGCAAAGGGAGTTTCGACCGGGTTGCTGCGCGCATCGCGCCGCTTTTCGAACATCGCGACCGGCTTTCTTTGGGTGCGCGGGTGACTGTCACTCCGTATAATCTGGACTTGCCATCGGTGGTACAAGACTTGTCGGATCTTGGCTTTTCCAGCGTTGGCGTCTCGCCAATGATATCCTCGCCGACAGGCAAAGGGGCACTTGCCGGGGCTGACTTTGAAAAACTTTTGCAGGGCATGACGGACTGCGGCGATGCGTGGCTGGCCGCGATGGCAGAAGGCCGTTCGCACGCCTTTGCCAATCTGGCGACCGTTCTGAGCGAAATTCATCGCGGCACCCCGCGCAGTCATGGCTGTGGCGCTGCGCGCGACTATCTCGCGGTGGATGCCGAAGGTGAATATTCGGCTTGCCATCGGTTCGTCAAAGATCCTCTTGGCGCTATGGGCACACTCGAGTCTGGCCCCGACCCTGTCGCGCGCAAGTCGTTCCTCCAAGACCGTAGCGTAGAGCGTCAATCACCCTGCACATCATGCTGGGCACGCCGCCTATGCGGGGGCGGATGCCACCAAGAAGTGTTACATGCCGGGCGACCTGCCTGTGAGTTTGTAAGGGGTTGGCTGGATTACGGGTTACGCGCCTACGGGCGCATGATTGACACCCACCCAGAGTGGTTTGATGCACAAGCCTGACGTGACCGTTGCAGTGTTGGGGGCAGGGCCGGCCGGTCTGGTGGCGGCCCGCTCTCTTGCCGCCGTGGGTGTAGATGTTGCGATTGTTGATGGCGGTGCCCCCGCAGGCCGGCACGGAATTGAAAGCTTTCCCGCCTCTGGCGCGCCGCTGGCAGCAGAAATCGGGATGTTGGAGCTTTTGTGCAGTGTCAGCGACGGCCCTGCGGCATCCATGCATTTGTCGTGGCGGGATGCCACTGAACAAAGGATCTTCGAGGGGGAGGGGCCGCTTCTTCTGGATCGGGAGGCAATGCATGCGGCCTTGCGGCAGGATGCCATAACAAAGGGGTGCCGGTTGATAGCGTCCCGGGTGCGCGAGGTCCGCTCGGACCGGCTGGGCGCCGACGTGTTGCTTGAGACCGGCAGATTAACTGCCGAACTGGTCATCGATGCGCGAGGTCGCGTGGCCCGCGCGCATGCCGGCGACGACCTCGTCGCGCTGCCGTTTCAGGCAATGGCGCATGAGAACCCGCATAAAATGTTTCTCGAAGCGCAGGCAGATGGCTGGCTTTGGGCGGCCAGTACACCGGGCGACAGGCTGCACGGCGCTGTTTTCTTGGCGAGCAACATGCTGGCAGGAACGACCCAAGAAACCCGCAATGGCCTTGTGGCTGCCGCGCTGTCTGGGATGCGGCTGGTTTCAGGCGCGCAGCTGCATCAGATGGGGAGACCTGTCGCCGCTGGATTTTCAGCCGCCGATGAACCTGTCGCTGCGGCGCGCCACATACTAATCGGCGACGCCGCGATAGCGCGCGATCCGATTGCGTCACATGGGGTTGTTCACGCCATACGCAGTGGCGTTCAGGCGGCGGTTGCCGCTTGCACCATCCTCGACAAGCAGACAGACAGCAGAGCGGCGCTGGCGTTTCTGCGCCACAAGCATTCCCAGACTGTGCAGGCCGCTCGCATTGCAACCGACGCGGCTTATGCTGATCAATCTTTGCATGACAGTGCATTCTGGCGCCAACGTCGAAAAGAGCTTGTGCGCTCCGCGCCTGCGAATACCTCGGATGTGGTGCCAGTGGCGATTGAATTGACGCGTGCACCGGTTCTGAATGAAGACCGCATCCGGTGGGCACCGGCCATCGCATTGCCAGAGACCTCGGATTTCTTCATCGCTCATGGGACGATCAAAGCGGTGGACGTGGCAGCAGCAAGCCGCCCTGCGGCGTCACTGGAAACGATCGCCAAGCGACTGGCGCGAACGCATAACATCCGCTGCGTCGCAGATGTCATCGAAACACTTTGTGCGGGAGGTGCACTTCCTCAAGCGGGCGTCGCTGCCTGAAGCAAGCTGCGCGCACGCGTCACGTCCCATCCGCGATCTGTGCAAGCCATGGCGTTCAGCGCATTTTCCACCAGTCCACGGCTTGTGGCATCAGCGGTGGCTTCCACCATATCGCACGCCACGCGCAACGAAAGGCTAAAGGCGCCTGCATCATTCGCGGACTTCAAAGCGCGCTTGCGCAGCGATTGTGCTTCTTCCGCCGCGCCTTTTGCATCACTGACCCGGGCGCGCATGCGCAACAGCTCAGGGCTGGTCCAAGTCTCGCCTGTGTAGGATTCAGCCTTTGTGCCCTCGGCCAGTATCTTTTCCGCGGCAGCGACGTCGTCACATCGCAGGTAGACATCGGCCATAAGCGACGCCACCAGAGGGCTATAGTTGAATGGGTTCACCTCGCGAAACTCTTTCAGCCGTGCTTTCAGCTCGATCAGGTCATCGCCATCCGGAGCGTGTGGTTGCCGGCACAGCTGCGTCGCAAACGGAAAGAACAGACCCGCCGCACGCATCACGCGAATGTCGAACTTTTCGCCCAGTTCGACGGCCTCCGCCCCGATGGTATTCAGTGCCGATCCCTCACGAGCAAGACCGCCCAGCAAAACACGGAATGCCATGGCCTGTGCTAGCGAGTGTGCATGTCCGATCTCGCGAGAGTGACTGATGGAAAAGCGGCTGAAGTGTTGTGATCGTTCGAGATCTCCGATCAGCCAATGTGACATCGACAGGAACGCTGCGCAAATTTCCGCATGGTCATATCCATGCGCATGGGCCAGCGGCAAATGTTCTTGCTTGTCGTACTGGTCAAGCGCCTTTGTCAGGTTCGCGATAGCGGTGCGATAGTCGCTGCGGTGAAAGGCAACCGCTCCGATGGCGCGGGTGCCGATCATTTCAAACGTTTTGCTCTGGCTGCGTTGCGCGGTTTCAAGCAATGCCTGCGCATAGTCTTCGGCCACCGGGTAATCGGCGCGCACAAGTGCATGCGCATAAAGCCCATTAAGCGCGAGCAACTCGGTCGGGCTGTCACCCAATTCGCGGGCAAGCTGAACTGCGGCCTGCCCCAAAGTGGCGGAGCGGTCGGTTGCGATACCAAAGCGAGACCGCTCTACCGACGCGAGCCCCGTGATAGCGCGCAGACGCATCTGGCGGACCGCAAATGCATCCGGCAAGCGCGTCAGGGCAGCATCGGCCATTTCAAGAAAATGCCCCGCTTCGATGAGCGCTGATTGTTTGAGCAGGCTTTCGCCAGCGTTGAGCGCGTGCACAGCCGCGTGATCCCAATCGCGAGCCGCCTGTGCATGAATTGCCAGAATATCCGGGCGCGTGGACCGAAGGCTGGGGTCGAGAGCATTAAGGGCGGAGTATGCCGCGCCGTGCAACTGCGTCCGCGATGCGCCGGTGATTTGTTCATAGACCACATCGCGATACACTTGGTGCGCGATGGCGACCATTTCGTCGTGGCCCTCGGCCCGTTTGGTAATCAGACCGGCCTGCGCCAACGCGGACAGCGCGGGAAAGACGCCCTCAACATCCGTCCCCAGTACGGCAGCCAGCAACGCATGATTGGCAGGCGTGTTCAGGATCGCCAGCGCCTCGACGACTCCACGACCGGCGCGAATGCCGTCGAGCCGCTTTGAAACGGATTCGTAGATCGTATAGGGGACCTCGACCGTCTCTCCCATCTGAGCGCTTGGCATTTGTGATTGCGCGCGCGCGAGGGTTTCAAGCATCAAAGGGTTGCCGCCGGAGTGATCGAGAATGTTCGCCTTCACCACCTGTGGCACAGGGTGGTTTTTGAAGACAGCGTTCAGGACTTTCTCGGCGTCATCGTCAAGCAGCGGAGACAGCGTGATCGTTTCCTGATCAGGAAGCTCCTGCCAGATTGCACCGTCAGCGTCGCGTGCTGTAGCGATCATGAACAAGGCCGCGCCGGTATCGCGCGCGTAATCCGCCGCGCGCGTCAGCAACTCGCGTGTCGTATCGTCTACCCACTGCGCATTATCAAGCACGACCAGCGTCGGGCCATCCGCGCCTTGGGTGATCCAACGGACCAGCAAGTCGAGTATGTTTTGACGATCTTTCAGCGACACGGCTGTGTCGCCCATGGCGCCATCTGCAAGCCCGAGGAAACGTGCGGTTACCTGTACCAACGCCGGTTCCGCGTCGCGCAGTACCCGCGTCAAGGCATTTGGGTCGTCTTTATCGCCTACCAGCGACTGAAACATCTTTGCCAAAGGCCGCAAGGGCGACTTGGCCGTCATCGCCGTTGCTTGTAATTGCAGCAGTCGGGTGCGCGGCGTCGTTTGGGTTGCCACAAAATGTTGCACCAGCGTCGATTTGCCGATGCCTGCCTCACCAAGAATGGTCAGCGTACCTGGGCTGCCGGTCTGTGCCCGCGTCCAGAATTGGTGCAGGATTGCGATTTGAGGTGCCCTGCCAACCAGTTCAACCTGGCTTTGCGGTCCGGTCGCGGTGTTCTGCAGGCCAAGCAGGTGGTACACCTCTACGCCGGCGGGCAACCCCTTGAGATCATGGCGTTCGACATCGGCGTACTGGATCACGTGTCGCGTCAATTCCTGGGTCTTCTGGTCAACCGCAATGGATTGAGGATTTGCCACCGTCTGCAACCGTGCGGCGCGGTTCACGACCGGGCCGACCAACCGCAAATGTTCTCCGATCAATTTGTCGTCAGTCTGCCCGACGGCGGCCTGTCCTGTGGCGATCCCGATCCTTGTTGCGATCCGAATGGGGTCATGTCCTTCAAATTGAACCACATTCTCGACCAGTGCGTTTTGCAACGCCTGCGCGGCTTCTACGCATCTTTCGGCAAAACCTTCCAGCGCTGTGGGATATCCAAACAGGATGATGACCCCGTCGCCCTGTGTGCCCACCACGTGACCGTTATGCCGTTGAGCAATGTCATGCGCCACGTCATAATAATGCTGAAGCAGGCTTTGCATCTCGTCGATGTTCAGGCGCTCTCCCAATTGAGTCGAGCCGACCATATCGCAAAACATCACGCTCAATCGGCGCAATTGGATGGGAACTTCGCCCATGTCACCGCTCTGCGGCGTTTGCGTGTCAGGCTCTGCAATCTTTCTCAACGCAGCCGCAAGTTTCTTGCGCTGACCTATTGTCAGTCCAAGTTCCTTGAGGTCGTCGCGGTCAAGCTGCGGGAGCAACAAAAGGTCGATATCTTCGGCAACGAATCTTTCCACGATATCGCCCAGCCCCGCACGACGCAGGAAATCGGAAATATCGTTTGCCGATCCGCTCATGAAATTCGAATGTCTCGCCCAGGTGCTGGGAAACTTACTGTCCCCGCAGCAGTGTACACCACTTTGGCCTTCAAAAGCCAAGAGTTAGGGCGCGTCGTGTCGTCTCAGCGCCTATTTATTATGAATTTATAGCCAGTTGAGCATCTTTAGTGTTGGTGCGAGGCGTTTTTTACCCGGCTGGCGAGCTTTCGGGCAGAAGCCGCAACCAGCCCTTGTTCACGACTGTTTTGCCGCGCTGACCAAATATCTTTAAGGCGATTGCAAGGTCTCAAAGAACACGCGCCATTCCGGTGAAAGCGCTTCGAGAGAAACGAGCTTGGCCAATTGCTCCGCGCTTGCGGTCCGGTCCAATCGGGCCCGCGTTGCGTCCCGCACTGAAATCAGGTCGTCGCACCGGTCCAAAAGTGTCATTTTCTGCCCTTGAGATACCAAACCTTCCTCCAACACGCGCAAATACCACCCTGTGCGACCGGATTTGTGGAAACGGTATGCCATCTTTTCCTGACCGGTGTGGGCGCTGAGTTTCCAGCAAGGCTGACGCCCCTGACTGACTTGGACCAAAGCGGTGCCCAACCGGAAAATATCACCGATGCAAACTGTGTCCTCTGTCAGGCCTTGCGTCGAGATGTTTTCACCGAAAGCCGAAGGGCGCGTACCCTTTGGGATTAAACCTTCTTTCTGCCACGCCGGATAATGTTCAGCGGGGTACTGGTGCAATGCTTTGTCAGCGCCACCATGCGCGTCAAGATCGGCCTGCGCATCGCTGGCAAGTCCCGTGCAGGTCACCAACTGCTCTCCCTCGGCTGGGGTTTTATGGATCGCCGAAGGTGGTCGGCCTTCCCAATGCTGGGCGACGGCCCCGCTGAAGAGGCCAAGCACCGTCCAGGTTTGTTCCATGATCCGCCCTGCGCTCGTTTTTTGTGACAATTTCCCAATAAGCTGGCAGAAGCGGCGAACTGCGTAAACCTCGAAGCTGTGAAAGCCACCTCGACCCGGTCCAATGGTGCACCGTAGCAGGCAACGTGGCCCACAGCTGCCGGTGGATTTCTCATTCAAATATCCGAGTGAGCTGTTTCACAAACACTCACATTTCTCTTCATCATCATTACCAAGAAATTTCGGTGCATTTTCAAAAGAGCTGTCATCTATGGGCGAGCAACGCGACCTGCATCACCAAATCCCACTTGGTTTTCGCAGAAATGTCCGCCGCAGCCAAAGCGATTTGCCATCTAGGCAATGCGACTGACGACATTCAGGAACTGTCAAAGGGCGCCGAGAGGATCGAGACACTGGTTGAATCCCTCTTTGATTTTATTGGTCCGCTAGGCATGTTGCCACTTACACGATCCATCGCGCGCGAAATGCAGGACGTCATCTAAAAGGCGGCAAACCGTGCCGAAGATATCCGTGTGAACAATGAGCAAGTATCTGATATTATGATTAAAGTCGGCAAGGGCACTCACCGTGCTCAAGAACTTCTTGAAGCATTCCAGCGTCAATCTGGGTCAAGATGTGACCGATGACGAAATGGCTTTCACCTTAATCGAAAATACCAATTGTTCGCTGGCCCCATAGGCAACCAGCTGTCCAGACAAATCTCACGCGGTCGAGGCAGATATCGAGGCGAAAATGCAGTCACTGATCACCCTGTTCCCGCAAGTGCTGGTGGATTCGTCACTGACATCCACGATCTGTTCGTTTTGTCAGACGTATTTGGCAACGACACTGTCACGGATTTCGAAATTGACGATAATGCCGAAGTTCCAGTCAACTCTTCCCACTCGCCTGTCCGCTTTACCGCTGACTGTCACGGGATCGAAGCGACACGTCTCAGCGCAGTCGCTGGTGCCGTCTTGTTTGTTGATGGTGACGATAGCATCTTGATCGCTAGGGCGCCGCTTTCGGCCTGAATACGTTTGCCTCGTGGTCTGAAATCGCACCGGATCATCAAGCTCAAATTATTGTCTCTGAATTCGGCGGAAACGCGCGCAAATTACCTTATTGTCAGCGTTCGTGCGCTTATGAACGCGGAATGTCACATTCCGGGGCTTTTCTTGCCAATGTTAACTTTTATTGACTTCGGGAAAGACAAAAAAAATCCCGGAGCGTTGCCTTGACCACCCAAGCCGAACAGTACCTGCTGGAACTGGTAAACCGTGCCCGACTTGACCCAGAAGCAGAAGCTGACCGTGCAGGCATTGATCTGAACGCAGACCTCAGCGCTGGCACGATATCACCAGATGCGAAACAGGCTTTGGCACCTAACGAAGATCTCGAATATGCCGCGCGTCTGCACACGCAATGGATGCTTGAGGCGGATGTGTTCAGCCACACTGGCGAGAACGGTAGCAGCTTGCGCAACCGCATCGACGCGTCTGATTATGACCTGACCGGCAGTTGGCGTATCGGCGAAAACCTCTCTTGGCGTGGCTCGTCGGGGTCGATCAACCTTGATGATCAGATCGACAGTCACCATGGCGGACTTTTCCTCAGCTCGGGGCACCGAAAAAATATCATGAATGGCAGCTTCCGCGAGATCGGCATCGCGCAAGAAGCGGGCACATTCTATTACGATGGGCGCAACTGGAATTCGTCCATGGTCACTCAGAAATTCGCCAAGTCCGGATCGGATATTTTTATCACCGGCGTGGTCTACGACGACCTTGATCAGGACAATTTCTTTTCGATCGGGGAAGGGCGCTCCGGCGCAGTTTTCAGCGCAGGTGGCAACAGTGATGTTTCGCAGGCCGCGGGCGGCTATGCGGTGGCAATCGCGCCTGCAGAAAGCGTACTGGTGCAGATCAGCTACGGTGGATTTTCCGGCAGCCTCTATGTCGCGCCGGAGGGCGAAAACGCAAAGGTAGATCTGGTCGACAGCTCCAAGGTTATGTTGTCCAAATCCGCAACACTGGTGTCGGGGTTCTCCTCTGCCGAGTTGCTCGGCATCGCAGACCTTGATCTGACTGGCAGCGGTGCGGATGAAGAACTCATCGGCAACCGTGGCAGCAATTCTATCGCCGCTGGTGCGGGTGCGGACCAATTGCTCGGTCACGATGGCGACGATACGCTTGAAGGAGGGCTGGGCGCTGACGTCATGAACGGCGGAAGCGGGTCTGACTGGGCTGTTTACGGGTCTTCTGCGCAGGATATCCGAGTGGACATGCTTTACGGCGGCACGAACACGGGTGAGGCGGCAGGCGATATTCTTG
>NZ_JBXVVD010000008.1:0-25817 GCF_057219365.1 Roseobacter sp. YIN89
TGCGCGTAGTGGCGGTTGTCGGTCTCGTACTCAACGTGCGCTGTCGAGATGGTGATCCCGCGTGCCTTCTCTTCAGGCGCACCGTCAATCTGGTCATACGCCTGGAAGTCGCCGAAATACTTGGTAATCGCCGCCGTCAGCGTCGTCTTGCCGTGGTCAACGTGACCAATCGTGCCGATGTTTACGTGCGGTTTCGTACGTTCAAACTTTGCCTTTGCCATGATGGCCTCCTTAGGTGTTTGGTTTGGCGGCCTCGCCGCCGGAGTTGGTCTTTGCCGCCCCCGTAGGGGCGACTAAATTACGCAAATTTCGCCTGAATCTCGTCAGAGATGTTCTGCGGCACCGGATCATAGTGGTCGAACTGCATCGTGAACTGCGCGCGGCCCGAAGACATGGAGCGCAGTGTGTTGATGTAGCCGAACATATTGGCCAGCGGCACGAATGCGTCGATCGCAATCGCATTGCCGCGGGGTTCCTGACCGGACACCTGACCCCGACGGGATGTCAGGTCACCGATAATGCCACCGGTGTATTCCTCAGGCGTGATGACTTCGACCTTCATGACCGGCTCGAGCAGTTTCGCGCCGGCTTTTTTCATGCCTTCGCGCATACCCATCCGTGCTGCGATCTCAAACGCCAGAACGCTGGAGTCCACGTCGTGGAATTTACCGTCGATGAGCGCCACCTTGAAGTCGATCACGGGGAAGCCGGCCAGAGGACCGCTATCCATGACGGACTTGATGCCTTTTTCAACGCCGGGGATGTATTCTTTTGGAACAGCACCACCAACAATGCGGCTCTCAAAGGAGTAGCCTTCGCCCGGGTCTGTCGGCGTCAGGATCATCTTCACCTCGGCAAACTGACCGGAACCACCGGACTGTTTCTTGTGGGTGTAGGTGATTTCCGCCTCTTTCGAGATCGTTTCACGATAAGCAACCTGTGGCGCACCGATGTTCGCTTCCACCTTGAATTCACGCTTCAGACGGTCGACGAGAATATCGAGGTGAAGTTCGCCCATGCCTTTCATGATCGTCTGACCGGATTCGAGGTCAGTTTCCACACGGAAGGACGGGTCTTCGGCTGCCAGACGTGCCAGACCTTGGGACATTTTCTCCTGGTCGTTCTTCGTCTTTGGCTCAACCGCAATCTCAATAACCGGATCTGGGAAGGTCATCGTTTCCAGAACCACCGGATCGTTTTGTGCACAAAGCGTGTCACCGGTTGTGGTGTCTTTCAGACCCGCCAGTGCGATGATGTCGCCCGCGAATGCTTCTTCGATTTCTTCGCGGTTGTTGGAGTGCATCATCATCATCCGGCCAACGCGCTCTTTCTTGCCCTTGGTCGAATTGAGGATCATGTCGCCTTTGTTCATCGTACCGGAGTAGATACGTGTGAAGGTCAGCGAGCCAACAAAGGGGTCGTTCATGATTTTGAACGCCAAACCGGCAAACGCCATGTCGTCATCCGCGCGGCGCGCGATGTTACGCGTTTCTTCTTCGTCGCCGGGCTTGAAGCCCATGTAATCAACCACATCGAGCGGGCTCGGCAGATAGTCGATCACAGCGTTCAAAAGCGGCTGAACACCTTTGTTCTTGAAGGCAGAGCCACCCAGCACAGGAACGAAGTTCAGTGCCAGAGTACCCTTGCGCAGCAGCGCGCGCAGCGTTGGCACGTCGGGTTCGTTACCCTCGAGGTATTCCATCATCGCGTCGTCGTCTTCTTCGACGGCCGCTTCGATCATCTTGCCGCGCCATTCTTCGGCCATGTCTTTCAGGCTGTCGCGCACAGGTGCCTTGATCCACGAGGCGCCGAGGTCTTCGCCCTGCCACAGCCACTCTTCCATGGTTACCAGATCGATCAGACCTTCCAGCTCGGTTTCGGCGCCGATCGGAATACCGATTGGAACCGCACGCGCACCGGTGCGGTCTTCGATCATGTTAACGCAGTTGAAAAAATCAGCGCCGATCTTGTCCATCTTGTTGACGAAAACCATGCGCGGAACCTTGTAGCGGTCCGCCTGACGCCAAACGGTCTCTGTCTGAGGCTCAACGCCTGCGTTTGCGTCCAGAACGCAAACCGCGCCATCAAGAACGGCCAAGGAACGCTCGACTTCAATGGTGAAGTCCACGTGTCCGGGCGTGTCGATGATGTTAAGACGGTGCTTTTCAGTATCAGCGGTCTGGCCGTCTTCTGTACGCTCCCAGAAGGTGGTTGTCGCCGCAGACGTGATCGTGATGCCACGTTCCTGCTCTTGCTCCATCCAGTCCATAGTGGCCGCGCCATCGTGCACTTCGCCGATGTTGTGCGACTTTCCTGTGTAGTACAGGATGCGTTCGGAACATGTGGTTTTACCGGCATCAATGTGAGCCATGATGCCGAAGTTGCGGTAGCGTTGGAGCGGATAATCGCGTGCCATTTAACTGCTTCCTCAGGAGTGTTTAAAACGAATGCACGCGCCCCCGGACGGGACGCGGCCTTGTGTTTACCAGCGGTAGTGGCTGAACGCTTTGTTGGCGTCGGCCATCTTGTGGGTGTCTTCGCGCTTTTTCACCGCGGTGCCGCGGGATTGAACAGCGTCCAGAAGCTCGCCTGCAAGGCGCTCTTCCATGGTGTTCTCATTGCGCGACCGGGAGGCTTTGATCAACCAGCGGATGGCCAGCGCTTCGCGGCGCTCGGGGCGCACTTCGACAGGCACCTGATAGGTCGCACCACCAACGCGGCGGGAACGGACCTCAACCGATGGTTTGATGTTGTCGAGGGCTTCGTGGAAGACTTCCACAGGGGCGCGCTTGATCTTGGTTTCAACGCGGGTCAGCGCGTTGTAGACGATACGCTCTGCGACCGACTTCTTGCCGTCGATCATCAGGTTGTTCATGAATTTTGTCAGCACCAGATCGCCATATTTGGCGTCGGGCAGCACTTCGCGTTTTTCGGCGGCGTGGCGACGGGACATTTGTGTCTCTCCTTACTTCGGACGCTTGGCGCCGTACTTCGAACGACGCTGCTTACGGTCTTTGACACCTTGGGTATCAAGTACACCGCGCAGGATGTGGTAGCGCACACCGGGAAGGTCTTTCACACGGCCGCCACGGATCAGAACCACAGAGTGTTCCTGAAGGTTGTGGCTTTCGCCCGGAATGTAGCTGATGACCTCGAAACCGTTGGTCAGGCGGACCTTCGCAACTTTCCGCATCGCGGAGTTCGGTTTCTTTGGCGTGGTTGTGTAGACGCGTGTGCAGACGCCACGTTTTTGTGGGCACTCCTGCAGGTGCATCGACTTGGATCTTTTGACTTTAGGCTGCCGCGGCTTGCGGATCAGCTGTTGGATCGTTGGCATATGGGTATCTTTCCCCGTCCTAGCTCACATATGTGTGCACGGGGACGCCCCCCATGCGGTTTCAATTTCACCGGTGCGCGCGTCCGCGGACCGACCGTTGCGCGTCAAGGCGCGTTTATTTCTCGCCGTACATACATACGACAACAAAAAAACCGCCTTCGTTCCCGTACCGAGGAAAACGACGCGGTGGGTTTACAGAGGATCGGGCCAGCATTAGGCCGGATCGTGACCACTTCAGTTAGATTTCAACAGCAGTCGAGTATCCTGCCGTCGAGATTGTCGCGCGTATAAAAGGAGTCGCGCATGCTGTCAACAGCGGCCAGCATCTTGTCTCGCCCCGAGTGCCCTGCAATGGTGCACCGACCCAAAACCCTTGATTTTCCGGGACCGACACGATGCAAGTCATAGGCCTTTGCCGGTTTTCCTACCCCGCAGTGGGTGGGTTTCAGGTTGAACACGACAGCGCAGAGGCGCGTGCGGCCTATCTGTTCGACCCGATCCGGATGGAATCGCGCTTTGCCACCTTCGAAACACTCACCCTGCCTTCGTTGCGCGCGCAGACGGACAATGACTTTACCTACGTTATCGTCACCGGCGACGCGATGCCGCGTACGTATCACGAACGGCTGCGGGATCTGACAACTGACGTCCCGCAAATCGTGATCCAGTCACACGCATCAGGCCAACACCGCAAGGTGATGAAGGCTGCGATCAACGCAGAACGGCTGACCTCGGACGAGCCTTGCCTGCAATTCCGACTGGATGACGATGATGCCGTAAGCGTCAATTTCGTGCGCTCTTTGCGCAAGATGGCCGAACGCGCCTACCCGCTGCTGCAAGGCCGCGACCGGCTGGCCATCGACTTTAATCAGGGCCATATCGCTCGGCCGGGGCCACTGGGGATCGAGGCGGCGGCGATAAAGATGCAGTATTGGTCCCCGGCGCTTGCCGTGATGTTGTCGCCGCAGACCGACCTGACAGTGATGAACTTCAGCCACCACAAGGTGTGGCAGAACATGACCACGGTGACCGCGACCGGCACCGACATGATGCTGCGCGGGTTTACCGATTTCAACGACTCGCGGCAAAAGGCCTCAGCGCGGACGCGCAACCTGTCCCTGCTCGACGCCCAAGGCGAAGCCCTGTTCCGCGAAACCTACAACGTCGATGCAGACCACGTGCGGCGGGTGTACTCACCTCCGCAGTAGCTGGCGTTCGCGGTAAAGCGTGAAAAGCCCGGTCGCAACGATCAGTGCCGCTCCCAGCAGTGTCAAAGGTGCAGGCCAGTCCCCAAAGACGAACCACCCCAACAAAAGCGCCCACAATAGTCCGGTGTAGCGGAATGGTGCGATGAAAGAGACATCACCCGCACGCATCACCTGAACGGAAAAGAAATACCCCCCCACGATGCATATGGCCGCAGCAAAGATCAGCCATGCCAGCTCCGGCGTGACCGGCGCCCAGACCTCAGTTGTCGACGCCAGCCCCGAAGCCACCAGAACCGTGACCGATGCTGACAGCGTCACGAACAGCGAGGGCACATCCCGCGACAGGCGCCGCGTGGACAGGTCCCGCACGGTGACACATAAAACGGCGCATAGCGCATAGACGGACCAGATGGAAAACCCCTCCGTGCCCGGTCGCACGATCAACAGCATCCCGCAGAATCCCACGGCAATGGCCAGAAACCGCCGCCAGCCCACCGGCTCGCTGAAAAACAGCGCGGAGCCCAGCGTCACGGTCAGCGGCAAAACCTGCAAAATGGCTGTGACATTTGCCAGCGGCATATTCAGCAATGCGGTCACAAAGAAATAGGCGGCGCCCACCTCAGAAGCCGAGCGCAAGGCGATCAGCCCCTTGTCGCGCGGGCTGATCTGCGCGCGGATCGCCCCGCGCATATGGGCCAGCACCGCGATGAACGCTGTTGCCAGGATCCCCCGCAGAAACAACAGCTGAAACAGCGGCACCGCGCCGCCCGTTGCCTTGATAAAGGCGTCGTTGAAGGTGAAACTGGCCATTGAGGCCATCATCAGCAAAGCGCCGGCAACGTTGGGCGACATGTCAGAGCGCCTTCAATTCTGACAGCCCTAGACCGAAATGGTTCTTGAGCGCGCGCCGCATCGCCGCTGGTTTCATCTGTCCGGTCAGGCCCATTGGCGTGGGATTGGATTTGTTGTCTCCATGGATGGTGCGGATGAAACTTGGTGTCCCGATGTCCGAAAAGCAGGTGTAGTGCTGCGCAAGCTGGCGATGATTATAGCGGTAGGGGTTGCGCGAATAGTCCACCGGCGCCAGCAGCGCGGTGCCCGTGGACAGGGGCGCGCGCTCAACCGCGTCAAAAACCTCGTTTTCGGGGGAACCGAGCCGCAGGTAAAACCCCCGGTTAAAGGCCATCATCTGCGGCACAGAAGCGGGACGCACTTGATGCAGTGCCGTGGCCGTCCGGCGCACGCGGCGAATGTAGTTCAGGTCTACCGCGTCATCATCATCCAGACGGAAGAGCACACGGTGCGTGGCACCATCCGGTGCAATGCTGTTGTAGCCGTCCTTTATCAGCTGGTAGTGGCGCGCCGTACCAACCCGGCGCAGGTGAATATGCGGAAGGTCTTCCAAGAGTGTCTGCAACCGGTCAAAGTGCACCTCTGGCAGCCGCTCTGCCGTCAGAATGACCAGATCAAATCCGGCATCGCTCTGCGCCATCAGCGATGGCAGCACCAGACTTTCGAACAGGTGGAACCGCAGCGACATGCGCTTAGGCGAAAACAGGTGTTCGGCGATAGCATCCAGTGATGAAAACCGCTCCGAATAATAGGTGGGCGTGAGCACTGAAAAGCGCATCAGCCCTACGATTTTTATCTGAGTTGCCATCACGTTTTGCTTTGAGTTGCGCGCGCCCACAAAACACCTGCCACCCCCAAAAGAAAACCCCTGACCGGCCCAAATCGCCCGCGCTTTACAAGACCAGAACCTGCGTCTTGGCTAACGCGTCGTGTGTTTTCGAATATTAATTCACCACGCCTTCAAGTGCCGATTTGATCCGGCGATTACTTTCGGGATCACGATACGGCTGCCAGTTTTTTCTGGAGGCTATGAATCCCGGGCTTAATTCATCGCATTGGGTAAACGCGCTTTTTGCGTCTTCCATGTCTCCGCGCGCTGACAGGGCAAGGCCCAGAATAAAATGCGCCGCGGCATGCGTGGGATCCTTTCGTACCGCGTTCTTTGCAGTATCGACCGCTTTGTCCAACGCCATTGCGTTGAAATACGCACGCGCCAGAAAACTGACTTGCGTGGCAGAACCGGCATCCAACTGACAAAGCACTTGTGCTTTCTCCATCAGGGCGATGCCCTGTTCATCTCCATAAAGATCGGATTTGTTCCCCAAAGCGTGGATTGCATAAGCGTCGTTCGGGTTCAGTTCCACTGACCTGCGTGCTTCGGCCAAAGCATCCTCTGCACGCCCCATCAACTGATATGCGGTGCTGAGTTCATGGTGCGCCCACGCAGAACCCGGATCAATGTCGATTGCGAGTGTTGCCGATTTTACAGCCTGCAAAAGAGCCGACTGAACGTCATCTGCAAACCCTTTCATTGCACTCACATTCAGGGTCATGGCGAGGCCGGCGTGCGCATCAGCATAGTCCGGCTGAAGTTCGATCGCGTTTTCAAAAAGCGCTTTTGCAGTTTCCGTTTCTTTTTGCGCCCTCTTCCGCACCAGCGATTTTGCGCGAATGCAGATATCCCATGCGGCCAGATCGTCTGGAGTCTTCTTGCTCAAACGCTCCAATTCGGCGCGGTCCATCTCCGGAGCAACGACCGCAGCGATCGCTTGGACAATCTCGTCCTGCATCGCAAAGATGTCTTCAATATTCCGGTCAAACTTTCCGGCCCAAACCGTGTGGCCCACCTCACAGTCAATCAACTGTGCACTGGCTCGCACCCGCGTGCCCTGTTTGCGAACACTGCCATCCAGCACATAACGCGCCTTCAATTGCTGCTCGACAGCGCGCAGGTCATTGCGTTTTCCTTTGAAGGCAAAAGAGGCGTTTCGCGCCACCACCGGAAACGAACGCCAATAGGTCAGCGCCGTGATAATGTCTTCTGTCAATCCGTCCGAAAAATAAGCATTCTCAGGGTCCGCACTCAGGTTTTCAAACGGCAGAACTGCGATGGCAGGGCGTATCCGCTCAGGCAAGCCGTCTGCAGGTAAGGTGTCTGTCTCTTCCTGCTCGGTCGATTTGCGCCACCGCCACACCCTCACCTCGCGTTCGATGTTTTTGAATTTTTGCACCCCCGCATCCAGAAAAACATCCTCGAGTTTTCCGACGATCTGTTCGCGCACTGAATCCGAAATCGCGATACCACCCGTGTCTGAAAAGGCTTCCAGCCGCGCGGCGACGTTTACACCGTCTCCATACACATTCGTTTGGTCGACAATGACGTCGCCAAGATTGATGCCGATACGGAACAGCAGTTTTTCATCATCTTGCTGGTCGCCAATCTCGCTTTGAATTTGGATTGCGCATTGAACCGCCGCGACAGCGCTTGGAAACTCGATCAGAATGCTGTCGCCTGCCGTGTTAAAGACGCGCCCGTCAAACCCCGCAATAGCCGGATCAAAGATTTCGGTACGAGCTTTCTTTAACCGCGAAAGGGTTCCGGTTTCATCAACGCCCATGCGCCGCGACCAACCGACGACGTCTGCGGCAACGATTGCTGCAAGTTTCCGTTTTGGTTCCGCAGGCCTCATATTCAAGCACCTCAGCTCGCAATCACAGGCGATTTCGAGCAGGTTAAACTGGTTTAGCAAACCAATGCGAGTTCAATCAGCCGTACGCGGGAAATGAACCCGCGTCATTGCTCCGCCTATTAGACACCCAATGGCCGCACCGGTGCTGCTCACGTGCTCCAAAACCAACAGCTTAGGGCTGCAGGCGTTGCTTGGTTGGTGTCCGGCGGTCCAAGACCGCGCCTGAACAGTCGGTTTGCGGAACAAAAAAGCCCCCGCGGGCAGATGCGCGCGGGGGCTTTTGATTTTCAGGCGACGCCGGTTAGTTGCGGCTGTCTTCTTCCGGTGGGATCACCGTGTCAAAGACATCGCCACCGACGATATCATCTTCGGCCGATGGCGCGGCAAGCGCTGCTGCTGCTTCCGCTTCTTCGCGGCGCGCTTCGATCACGACGTTGTCGCGTTCCTGCGCGATGCGGCGCACCTTCATGGTCGCGCCACCGGTGCCCGCCGGGATCAGACGGCCCACGATGACGTTTTCCTTCAGGCCGACGAGCTTGTCTTTCTTGCCCTGAACCGAAGCCTCGGTCAGTACGCGTGTCGTCTCCTGGAAGGAGGCGGCAGAAATAAAGCTGCGGGTCTGCAGGCTCGCCTTGGTGATACCCAACAGGATCGGTTCGCCCTGTGCGGGGCGACCGCCCTTGGCAACGGCCTTCTCGTTGACCATGTCGAATTCCTGCTTGTCGACATGTTCGCCTTTGAGCAGCGTGGTATCACCAGAATCCTGGATCTCCCACTTTTGCAGCATCTGGCGCACGATGACTTCGATGTGCTTGTCGTTGATCTTCACACCTTGCAGGCGATAGACGTCCTGAACTTCGTCGATCATGTAATCCGCAAGCGCTTCGACACCCATGATAGCGAGAATGTCGTGCGGTGCCGGGTTACCGTCCATGATGTAGTCGCCCTTCTGGACAAAATCACCTTCCGCAACCGGAATGTGCTTGCCCTTGGGCACCATGTACTCGACCTTGACGTCCGGATCGTCCGAGCTTTCGATCGCGATACGGCGCTTGTTCTTGTAGTCCTTCCCGTAGCGGACATAGCCGTCGATTTCCGCGATGATGGCGTGATCTTTGGGGCGGCGCGCCTCAAAGAGTTCGGCCACACGCGGCAGACCACCGGTGATGTCCTTGGTTTTGGCACCTTCGCGCGGAATACGGGCCACAACGTCACCCGCCTTGATCTCCGCGCCATCTTCGATGGACAGAACCGCATCGACTGACATCGGGTACGTCACAGGGTTGCCCGCGTCATTGCGCACAGGCTCACCTTCGGCATCGACGAGGATGATCTCCGGCTTGAGCTCGTTGCCCTTGGCCGCAGAGCGCCAGTCGATGACGATCTTCTGGGTCATGCCGGTGGCGTCGTCGGTCTCGTCCTTCACTGCGATGCCGCTGACAAGGTCAACGAACTTCGCCGTACCGGATTTCTCCGCGATGATGGGCAGCGTGTAAGGATCCCATTCAAAGAGCTTGTCGCCACGGGCCACTTCCTGACCTTCGGCAACGAACAGCTTGGTGCCGTAGCCAACTTTATGGCTCGCCCGCTCCGTACCGTTCTCATCCTGAATGATGAGCTTCATGTTACGGCCCATGACCATGGTCTCGCCCATCTCGTTTTCGAGTGTCTGAGCGTTCTCGAACACGACCTGACCGGAGTGGCTCGCTTCGAGGAAGGACTGCTGGCCACCTTGGGCAACGCCGCCGATGTGGAATGTCCGCATCGTCAGCTGTGTACCAGGCTCACCGATCGACTGCGCGGCAATAATGCCGACCGCCTCACCGGTGTTGACCATTGTACCGCGTGCAAGGTCGCGACCGTAGCACATGGCACAAACGCCCTCTTCCGCCTCGCAGGTCAGCGGGCTGCGGATCCGCGCCGAAGAAACACCAGCCTCTTCAATGGCATCCGCCATACGCTCGTCCATAAGTGTGCCCGCGGAAACCATCACGTCTTCTGTACCGGGACGCAGGATATCCTCTGCGACAACACGGCCCAGAATGCGCTCTGAAAGCGACGCGACAACCTCACCGTCATTGACCGCAGCCACCGCTGTGATCGACGCTTCGGTGCCACAGTCTGGCATACGTACGATGCAGTCCTGTGCCACGTCCACCAGACGCCGTGTCAGGTAACCGGAGTTCGCTGTTTTCAGAGCGGTATCCGACAGACCCTTACGCGCGCCGTGCGTCGAGTTGAAGTACTCAAGAACGGTCAGACCTTCCTTAAAGTTCGAGATGATCGGTGTCTCGATGATGTCGCCGTTCGGCTTGGCCATCAGGCCGCGCATCCCGCCGAGCTGTTTCATCTGCGTCACCGAGCCCCGCGCACCGGAGTGCGCCATCATGTAGACCGAGTTCGGCTCCATCTCTGTGCCGTCTTCGTCCTTACGGCTGGCAGAAATCGACCCCATCATCGCGTCGGTGACCTTGTCGTTACACTTCGACCACGCATCAACGACTTTGTTGTACTTCTCGCCCTGAGTGATCAGGCCGTCCATGTACTGCTGTTCAAAGTCTTTCACCTGCTCGCGTGTCTCTTCGACGATCGGCCACTTGGTGTCAGGGATCAACATGTCGTCTTTACCGAACGAGATACCGGCCTTGAACGCCTCGCGGAAACCCATGGTCATGATCTGGTCACAGAAGATGACGCTCTCTTTTTGACCACAGTAGCGATACACAGTGTCGATGACCTGCTGCACTTCTTTCTTGCGCAGCAGACGGTTCACCAGATCAAACGGCGCTTTCGCATTCAGCGGCAGCAACGCACCCAAACGGATACGGCCCGGTGTGGTCTCAAACCGCTTCATCACTTCCAGACCGTTTTCGTCGATCTGCATGATCCGCGCGGTGATCTTGGAGTGCAGGTGCACAAGACCGGCATCCAGCGCGTGCTGAACTTCCTCGACAGAACCAAAGACCATGCCTTCGCCCGGCATGCCTTCGCGCTCCAGCGTGGTGTAGTACAGGCCAAGGATCATATCCTGCGATGGCACGATGATCGGCGCGCCGTTTGCAGGCGACAGAACGTTGTTCGTGGACATCATCAGAACGCGTGCTTCCAACTGCGCCTCAAGGCTCAGCGGCACGTGTACGGCCATCTGGTCACCGTCAAAGTCGGCGTTAAAGGCCGAACACACCAGCGGGTGCAACTGAATAGCCTTGCCTTCGATCAGCACCGGCTCGAACGCCTGAATGCCAAGACGGTGCAGCGTTGGCGCACGGTTCAGCATCACGGGGTGTTCGCGGATCACCTCATCAAGGATATCCCACACCTCTGGGCGCTCTTTCTCCACCAGCTTTTTCGCCTGCTTCACGGTGCTGGACAGGCCCTTGGCCTCCAGCCGCGAATAGATGAACGGCTTGAAAAGTTCCAAGGCCATCTTTTTCGGCAGTCCGCACTGGTGCAGCTTGAGCTCCGGACCCGTCACGATAACCGAACGGCCCGAAAAGTCGACGCGCTTACCCAGAAGGTTCTGGCGGAAGCGGCCCTGCTTGCCTTTCAGCATGTCAGACAGCGATTTCAGCGGGCGCTTGTTGGCGCCGGTGATCACGCGGCCACGACGGCCGTTGTCAAACAGCGCATCAACGGATTCCTGCAGCATCCGCTTTTCGTTGCGGACAATGATGTCAGGCGCGCGCAGTTCAATCAGACGCTTCAGACGGTTGTTCCGGTTGATCACGCGACGATACAGGTCGTTGAGGTCGGAGGTTGCGAAACGGCCGCCATCCAGCGGTACCAGCGGGCGCAGTTCCGGCGGGATCACAGGGATCACGGTCAGAACCATCCACTCAGGGCGGTTGCCGGACTCAAGGAAGCTTTCAACAACCTTCAGGCGCTTGATGATCTTCTTGGGCTTCAGCTCGCCTGTTGCCTCTTTGAGGTCAGCGCGCAGTTGTTCTGCTTCAGCTTCCAGATCGATCGCCGCCAGCATTTCGCGGATCGCTTCTGCGCCAATGTTGGCGGTGAAAGCGTCCATGCCGTACGCGTCTTGCGCATCCATGTACTCTTCTTCGGTCATCATCTGACCGTATTGAAGGTCTGTCAGGCCCGGCTCGATGACCACATAGTTTTCAAAGTAGAGCACGCGTTCCAGATCACGCAGCGTCATGTCCAGCATCAGGCCGATGCGGGAAGGCAGCGATTTCAGGAACCAGATGTGTGCCACGGGCGAGGCCAGTTCGATGTGGCCCATCCGCTCGCGGCGGACCTTTTGCAGCGTGACTTCCACACCGCATTTCTCGCAGACAACGCCGCGATACTTCATGCGCTTGTATTTGCCGCACAGGCATTCGTAGTCCTTGATCGGGCCAAAAATACGCGCGCAGAACAGGCCATCACGTTCGGGCTTGAAGGTCCGGTAGTTGATGGTCTCGGGCTTTTTGATCTCGCCGAACGACCAGCTCAGAATGCGCTCTGGCGAAGCCAGCGACACTTTGATCTCGTCAAACACCTTCTGCGGTGCAAGCGGGTTGAACGGGTTGTTTGTCAATTCCTGGTTCATTTTCAAATCCTTGAAAGGGGTGCGTTGGGAGTGAGGTGACGGGGGTTACCCGTCACTCGTCTTCCTCCGCATCCAGGAGTTCCATGTTGAGGCCGAGGCCGCGGACTTCTTTCACGAGAACGTTGAACGATTCCGGTACACCGGCCTCGAAGTTGTCCTCGCCTTTGACGATGCTTTCATAGACTTTCGTCCGTCCGGCTACGTCGTCCGACTTCACGGTCAGCATTTCCTGCAGGGTGTAGGCAGCGCCATAAGCTTCCAAAGCCCAGACCTCCATCTCACCAAAGCGCTGACCACCAAACTGCGCCTTACCGCCCAACGGCTGCTGGGTAACCAGCGAGTATGGACCGGTAGAACGCGCGTGGATCTTGTCGTCCACAAGGTGGTGCAGCTTCAGCAGGTACTTCACGCCGACAGTCACAGGGCGGGCAAACTGCTCGCCTGTACGACCGTCAAACAGCACCGACTGGCCACTTTGAGAGAACCCGGCACGGACCAGAGCGTCATTCACGTCGCCCTCTTTCGCGCCGTCGAAGACCGGCGTGGCGATCGGCACACCGCGTGTGACGTTGCCGGCCGCCTCGATCAGGCTTTCCTCGTCCATGGTGGCGATGCCCTCGTCGTAGACATCCTCGCCGTAGGCATGGCTCATCGCATCGCGCACAGGGGTCAGATCGCCAGAGCGACGGTATTCCTGCAACGCCTCGTCCACGTTGATACCCAGACCGCGCGCGGCCCAGCCCATATGCGTCTCCAGAATCTGACCGACGTTCATGCGCGAGGGCACGCCCAGTGGGTTCAGACAGAAGTCAACCGGTGTACCATCGGCAAGAAACGGCATGTCCTCCATGGGAACCACTTTGGAAATAACACCCTTGTTGCCGTGACGACCGGCCATCTTGTCGCCCGGTTGCAGCTTGCGCTTCACCGCGACGAACACTTTGACCATCTTCATCACACCCGGAGGCAGATCGTCGCCACGACGGACTTTCTCGACCTTGTCCTCAAAACGTGCATCAAGCGCGCGCTTCTGGATTTCGTACTGTTCGTTCAGGGCTTCCACGACCTGAGCGTCCGCCTCATCCTTCAGCGCCAGTTGCCACCACTGACCGCGGGTCAGCATTTCGAGCACTTCTTCGGTGATCTCGGAGTTCGCCTTGACGCCTTTTGGCCCCTTCACGGCAGTCTTGCCGAGGATCAGGTCCTTCAGGCGCGCATAGATGTTGCGGTCGAGGATCGCCAACTCGTCGTCCCGGTCACGGGCCAGACGTTCGACTTCCTCGCGCTCGATCTGCAGCGCACGCTCGTCTTTTTCCACACCATGGCGGTTAAAGACGCGCACTTCCACGACCGTACCAAAGTCACCCGGCTTCACGCGCAGGGATGTATCCCGCACGTCAGAGGCTTTCTCACCAAAGATGGCGCGCAAAAGCTTTTCTTCCGGGGTCATCGGGCTTTCGCCCTTTGGTGTGATCTTGCCCACGAGAATATCGCCCGGCTCCACATCGGCACCGATGTAGACGATGCCCGCCTCGTCGAGATTGCGAAGCGCTTCCTCGCCGACGTTCGGGATGTCGCGGGTGATCTCTTCCGGACCCAGCTTGGTGTCACGTGCAGAGACTTCGAATTCCTCGATGTGGATCGAGGTAAAGACGTCATCGCGCGCGATCCGCTCAGAGATCAGGATCGAGTCTTCGTAGTTGTAACCGTTCCACGGCATGAAGGCGACGACGACGTTCTTGCCGAGCGCGAGTTCACCCATGTCGGTTGACGGACCGTCCGCAATCACCTGACCTTTGCCCACGCGATCACCCACTTTCACCAGCGGACGCTGGTTGATGCAGGTGTTCTGGTTGGAACGCTGGAACTTGCGCATGCGGTAGATGTCCACACCTGCATCGCCCAACTCGAGGTCTTCGGTGGCGCGAATAACGATACGCTGCGCGTCGACCTGGTCGATGATGCCTGCGCGTTTCGCCATGATCGCCGCGCCTGAATCGCGCGCAACCACTTCTTCGATGCCGGTACCGACCAGCGGTGCTTCGGCTTGCAGCAGTGGCACCGCCTGACGTTGCATGTTCGAGCCCATCAAAGCGCGGTTCGCGTCGTCATTTTCAAGGAACGGGATCAGCGAGGCCGCGACCGACACCAACTGCTTGGGGCTCACGTCGATCAGATCCACATTCTCTGAAGGTGCCAGCGTATAGTCGCCGGACTGGCGCGTGCTGACCAGATCGTTCTTGAAACGGCCTTCATCATCCAACTGCGCATTGGCCTGCGCCACCGTATGACGCATTTCCTCGGTCGCGGACATGTAGTGCACTTCGTCCGTTACCTTACGGTTTTCAACCTTGCGGTATGGCGTTTCGATAAAGCCGTACTTGTTCACCCGCGCAAAAGTGGCCAGCGAGTTAATCAGACCGATGTTTGGCCCTTCCGGCGTCTCAATCGGGCACATCCGGCCATAGTGCGTCGGGTGCACGTCGCGTACCTCAAAGCCTGCACGTTCACGCGTCAGACCACCTGGCCCAAGCGCCGACAGGCGCCGCTTGTGGGTGACCTCGGACAGCGGGTTGGTCTGGTCCATGAACTGCGACAGCTGTGAGGAGCCGAAGAATTCACGCACCGCAGCAGCGGCTGGTTTCGCGTTGATCAGGTCTTGCGGCATGACCGTGTCGATCTCGACCGATGACATCCGCTCCTTGATCGCGCGCTCCATACGCAGCAGACCCACGCGGTACTGGTTTTCCATCAACTCGCCGACGGACCGTACACGACGGTTGCCAAGGTGGTCGATGTCGTCGATGTCACCACGCCCGTCGCGCAGATCGACAAGTGCCTTGATGCAGGCCACGATATCTTCGCGGCGCAGCGTACGCTGCGTGTCTTCGGCATCCAACGCCAGACGCATGTTCATCTTCACACGACCAACGGCCGACAGGTCATACCGCTCGCTGTCAAAGAACAGCGTGTCAAAGAGCGCAGAGGCGGCCTCGACAGTGGGCGGCTCGCCCGGACGCATCACGCGGTAGATGTCCATGAGCGCGGTGTCGCGGTTCATGTTCTTGTCCTGCGCCATTGTGTTGCGCATGTACGGGCCGACGTTGACGTTATCGATGTCCAAAAGCGGGATTTCAGTAATCCCGGCATCGATCAGCTCTTTTGCTGTACCGCCGATCAGCGTGCCGTCCTTGTCGTACTCAAGGGTCATCTCGTCACCAGCTTCGACATAGATCGCGCCGGTTTCTTCATTGATGATGTCTTTGGCGACAAATTTGCCCGCGATATGCTCAAAAGGCAGCAAAAGCTCGGTGACCTTGCCCTCGTCGATCAGCTTTTTCACAGCGCGCGGCGTGACCTTCTTGCCCTTTTCGAACAAGACTTCGCCAGACTTTGCGTCAACCAGATCATACGTGGGGCGCGTGCCCCGGACACGGTCAGGGAAGAACGGGGCGACCCAGCCTTTGTTCTTCTCCATCTTGTAGGTGATGGTATCGTAATAGGCATCCATGATGCCTTCCTGATCGAGACCCAGCGCATAAAGCAGCGTCGTCACAGGCAGTTTGCGGCGGCGGTCGATCCGCGCAAAGACCGTGTCTTTTGCGTCGAATTCAAAATCCAGCCACGAACCGCGGTAAGGAATGATACGGCAGGCAAACAGCAGCTTGCCCGAAGAGTGCGTCTTGCCCTTGTCGTGGTCAAAGAACACGCCGGGGCTGCGGTGCATCTGGCTGACGATTACCCGCTCGGTGCCGTTCACGACAAACGTACCGTTCGGTGTCATCAGCGGCATATCGCCCATGAACACGTCCTGCTCTTTGATGTCTTTGACCGACTTCGCGCCGGTGTCTTCATCCACATCAAAAACGATCAGGCGCAGCGTCACCTTGAGAGGCGCGCTGTAGGTCATGTCACGTTGCTGACACTCCTCGACATCGTATTTCGGCTTTTCCAACTCGTACTTGACGTATTCAAGCACTGAGGTCTCGTTGAAATCCCGGATCGGAAAGACCGACTGGAAAACACCTGAGATGCCTTCGTCGTCACTGGGGAGTTCACCGTCACCTGAGTTCAGGAAAAGGTCGTATGAAGATTTCTGCACCTCTATGAGGTTCGGCATATCCAGCACTTCGCGGATTTTACCGTAGTATTTACGTAGACGTTTCTGGCCAAGGAACGAATTTGCCATGCGGTATCGCACTCCATCATCTTTGTCTGTCCGCAAAGCAGTGGGGCCACCCGCCGCGAACGCTCAAAGAGCGAAAAGAAGATCTATTCCTGCCCACGTGCCCAAACGTGCGCGCCCGATCAAAATCTCTCCGAAAAAACCGCTTTTACGAGGAATTCAGCGGCTTTTTGCGAAAGATTTGGAAGAGTGTGTTAGATGTGGTCTGCTCCTACCATGTCAACGACGCAAAAAGCCGGGCACGAATCATCGTTCCCAGCAGAAGCCTTGACATAGGGCTGTCTTAACAAAAGCACAACCGGGCGGGCGCTGAAAAGTGAAAAATTTCAGGTCGACCGGCGGCTGCGCGAATAAATGGCGACGCCCTCACGCCAAATGACTTGGTGTTATCTGTGTATTTCGCACCGCTGGCTCCGGTTCCGGCAAGCGGATTGCCCGCAGGATCACGCCTCTTGCGGCGGCACCACCCGCCGGTAAAGATGCCAAGTCGCATGGCCAAGGACCGGCAATGTGACGATCAGGCCCAGAAACGCGGGCAGCATCGACAAAACCATTGTGACCGAGATGATCGCCGCCCAGCACAGCATCACCAGTGGATTTTCGAGGACAGCGCGCACCGACAGGATCATCGCAGACACGAAATTCGTCTCCCGATCGAGAAGCAAAGGCATTGCGATGACGGTAACCGAGAAAAGCACAGCGCAAAGAACCGCCCCCGCACAAGTGCCGATAGCAAGAAAGGTCCATCCCGCCGGCGTCAAAAACACGGTGCTCAGAAACCCGTCGACATCCGAGAAGGATGATTTTTGAAGCGTAATCGCAAGCCAGAGCCGGATTTGGTACACCCAGACCCAAAAGACAAAAAGGGTCACGAATGCCATCCACCCCATTTCGCGGTTTCGCTGGTCAGCCATGACCGTAAGGATGTCGGCCCAGCCAAATGCTTCGTTATTCTCGCGTCGGCGAGATATTTCGTACAATCCCGCAGCCGCAAAAGGCGCGACCAGTGGAAAGCCAACAACCGCCGGAATGATCATCCAGATCTTACCCAACCAGAGCAGCACCCAAACAAAGAAAATGCCAAATACTGCATAGAACAGGCCGAAAAAGCCGCTCATGAAAGGATAGGCCAGAAAATCGGATACACCCGCCTTTACCGACGCGAGGACATCGTTGGCAGTCACCTTTTTCAGCGCAGGCAAAGCACCGTTTTGTGGTGTCGGATCGGAACTTGTGGACTTGGATGTCATAAAGCCTCCCTCCCCGAGGATGCCCCCTTGCCCGACCGGCCCCTCAAAGACCCCGTGGGCAGCATGTCTCCTCTCTTGCCAATTGTGCCCCACACCCGCCCCTTGGGCAAGTCAGCGCCCAAGCAAACCGTAACCCGACCGACTGGACACCGAAGGTAAATGCCAATCAGCGCGATAGCCCTGCACCAAGCAGGGCATCCAGCGCGTATTGCGTCGGGCTTGGAACCGAACCCTAAAAAATGCCGATACCACAGCACGCCTTGGTGACGATGCTGAAAGCTTGCGCGCATAGTGTGGCCACCGTTGCAACACGTGGTCTCCGCATGAGTTTGCCTGATGGGCGCTATCCGGACCACAACGTCAGGTGATGGGATTTCACCCTTCTCGGCTGCGGATGACACCCGGCCGGTTCCATCGACTTTCGGGCGGCCGCCCACCCTGGCCACTTCCCCTGCTCTATAAACGCTGCAAGCCTGCCACCTAACCCGGTGCTGCGGGCCGGTGGCTCGTGGTCTGCATATGCCGGTCGGCACACGTGGTGCTGCCATCCGCGCGCGCACCGCCCAACACTTGCGCATGAAAAAAGGCGCCCCGTTGCCGGAGCGCCTTTGAATGTTCGACCAGAGGTCTGGCTTAGGCCAGTTCGACCTCGGCGCCAGCTGCTTCCAGCTTGCCTTTGATCTCTTCGGCTTCGGCTTTGTCGACGCCTTCTTTGATCTTGCCACCGGCTTCCACGAGGTCTTTGGCTTCTTTCAGGCCCAGACCAGTGATGCCACGGACTTCCTTGATGACGTTGATTTTCGATGCGCCTGCGTTTTTCAGGACAACGTCAAATTCGGATTTTTCCTCGGCTGCTTCGCCACCGCCATCTGCAGGGCCTGCCATCATGACAGCGCCGCCTGCGGCAGGTTCGATGCCGTATTCGTCTTTGAGGATTGTTTTCAGTTCTTGTGCTTCAAGCAGGGTCAGACCAACGATCTCTTCTGCCAGTTTCTTCAGATCAGCCATGTTTAGCTCTTTCCGTTAACGATTTGTGTGTTCCAACGTCGGTAAAGTTGCCCCGACGCCGCTCTCGACGTTGCTTATGCCGCCTTTTCCTCAATGGTGGAGAGGATGGAGGCGATGTTGCTTGCAGGGGCGCCAATGGCTCCGGCGATGTTCGATGCTGGTGCGCCCAACATGCCCGCGATAGTAGCGATAAGCTCCTCGCGCGATGGCATTTTGGACACGGCTTCGACACCGGCGACATCCAACGCGTTCTCACCCATCGCACCGCCAAGGATCACGAACTTGTCGTTTCCCTTGGCATAGTCCTGAGCAACCTTGGCCGCGGCCACAGGATCCTCAGAGTAGGTCAGAACGGTCATGCCGGTCAGAAGGTCGGCGATGCTTTCGCATGGCTTACCCTCAAGGGCGATCTTGGCGAGCCTGTTTTTGGCAACACGTACAGACCCGCCCGCTTCGCGTGCTTTGGCGCGCAGGTCCTGCATTTCAGCAACTGTAAGACCGGCGTAGTGGCTAACCACAACGACGCCAGAGCTTTCAAAGATTTGGCCCAGTTCGTCGACCAAGGCTTCTTTTTGTGCTCTATCCACAGTTTCACTCCAGTTCTGGGGGTCACCCCCCGGCTCAGTTCTGTCGGCTGTTACACCGACCCGATGTCCGATACGGGGTCCTCGCCAGAACGCACACGAAGGGCTGCCCCCGTGGCCAATCTGGTATTTCCCGTCTCAGGCAGGAGATTAAGACCGAAAGGTCACCCACCGTCTTGGACGAATGTCAAAAGCACACGACGAATCGCAGGCTCTCGAACACGGCACCGTCTAATCGGTTCCGATACGAATTCCAAGCATATAGTCGGAGCATTTTCAGATATTCGTGTCACGCCCGACACAAAAAACCCACGGAAGCTTTCTTCCGTGGGTTTTTCTAATTCGATTGGTTCGCAGGCTTAGCGTGCCAGAACGACGACCGTATCCCCTTGTGCGACAAGCCGGATCGGGTTCCCGTCACTATCAACCGTGTCATATCCGACCGCCGAGGCACCGTTCAGTGTCGTTGGGAACGAACCTGATGTGCCGCTCAGCAGGTTGAACGCGCCGGGCACCGTTGAAGAGGCCAGAACGGTACCTGCCGACACGCCGCCACCAGAGAGGGCTGGCGCGGAATCAGGTGCAGACAAAAGCGCCGACAAAGTTGTCGTGGCACCTGTGGCACCGGGCGTGGATTGTTTGCCCGCATATACAGGTGCTGCGGCCAGTGACACCGCTGCGGCGGCACCCAGAAGAACGAGTTTCATTGAGGTTTGCATGGGGGTTCCTTCCCTCGGATCAGAAGCTGAACGCGGCAGTAACGGAGAACTGGCGACGCTCCGTATTGTCGGTCACGTCAAATACACCAGCGGAGAAGCCGACATTCGGCAAGCTTGGTACTGAGAAGCCCACACCCAGGTTCAATTGTGTTTCGGTCGCCGAGACGCTCGCACCGAAGTTTTCGCTGATGCCAAAACCGACACCAAGGAAGACACCGTCATCGGAATCACCCGAGCCGTCATCTTCAACTGTGTTGTCCTGCGCAAAGCCGACTGTGAACTGTACGGGGATATCACCGCCTGCCGAGCTGAAGCTGGTCAGGTGCGACAGTGTTGCGGCGACCGCTTCATCGTCTTCATCTGCATCGCCCCAGGCACCAATGTTGGCGGCCTGCAGACCCAGATACGTGCGGTTGCTACCCGACGACGCGATCTGACGCGACGCGTTCACAAAGAAAGAGCCGTCATCGCCAAAGCCGTCGAGGCTGGCAATATTCACACCAAAGGTCAGCGCGACACTGTCAACCGCATCACCGAAAGTGTAACCGGCAGACGCTTCGCCGTCCCAGCCTTCGCCGCTGATTCCCTGCCGCGGGTTGGTCAGCGTCAGCGCGACAAAGCCGGTGCTGCCCGCGGGGCCAACCGCGCTTGGCGCGCCGAACACAGAAGGAAAGCGGCGAGACGTCTGGGTCGCATCAATGCCGTTGACTATCGCCTGAAGCTCGGAAGGAAGTGCACCCGCCGAAGCGCTCGGGCTTAGTCCATCGGCCGCGGCCAAGGAAGGCAGTGCGACTGCAGCGCTTATAACCAGCGCGGAGGTCAAAGATTTGGATTGCATGTGCTCGTCCTCTTGAAGGTTGGTGCCATCTTCCCCAAAGACCGCAAAAAAAACAATATCTCTATCCCTACAATCTGAAATTGTAGCCCGTTGTGGTGCAATAGCAACAACGAAAAAAGCAGCGGGCGAAACCCGCTGCTTTCTTAATCTTTCAAAGGTTTGGCTGCTTAATTTCCAGCCGCATTGTCGACAGAAATCGATACGCCGGGGCTCATGGTCGAGCTCAGCGCGATCTTCTTCATGTATGTGCCCTTGGCACCTGTCGGCTTGGCTTTGGCGACCGCTTCAACGAATGCGCGGATGTTTTCCACCAGTTTGCCTTCGTCAAAGCTCAGTTTGCCTACGCCTGCGTGCACAACGCCGCCTTTTTCCGCCTTGAACTGCACTTCACCGCCCTTGGCGGCTTTGACAGCGGCTTCGACATCCATAGTCACCGTCCCGACCTTTGGGTTCGGCATCAGGTTGCGCGGCCCCAGAACCTTACCAAGACGCCCAACAATCGGCATCATGTCAGGTGTCGCGATGCAGCGGTCAAACTCGATCTTGCCGCTTTGCACGGTTTCCATCAGGTCTTCGGCGCCAACGATATCCGCGCCAGCCTTTTCCGCTTCTTCCGCTTTCGGGCCACGGGCAAATACCGCAACGCGGACAGTTTTACCTGTACCGTTCGGCAGGCCAACCACGCCGCGAACCATCTGGTCTGCGTGACGCGGGTCAACGCCGAGGTTCATGGCGATTTCCATGGTCTCGTCGAACTTGACGTTCGAGTTCCCCTTGATCAGGGAAACCGCTTCTTCGACCGACACGTTCTCTTTGCCAGCAAAAGCTTCACGCGCAGAGCGGGTTCTTTTTCCAAGTTTCGCCATCTTACTTCACCTCGATGCCCATAGAGCGGGCAGAGCCCAGGATGATCTGCATCGCTGCTTCAACGGAGTTTGCGTTCAGATCCTTCATTTTCGCTTCCGCGATTTCACGCACCTGCTTGGAGCTTACGGTCCCGACAGTTTCGCGGCTCGGGTTGTTTGCGCCCGATTTCACCTTGGCTGCTTTTTTCAGGTAGTAGGACGCCGGTGGCGTCTTGATGTCCATGGTGAAGGACTTGTCCTGATAGTACTGGATCACGGTCGGGCATGGGGCGCCGGGCTCCATGTCTGCGGTCTTGGCGTTGAACGCCTTGCAGAACTCCATGATGTTGATGCCGCGCTGACCCAGCGCTGGCCCCACGGGTGGGGATGGGTTTGCCTGACCAGCAGGCACCTGCAGCTTCATGCTGCCGACGAGTTTCTTGGCCATTGGCCTTCTCCTTTTATCAAACAGCCCCTGAACGCGTTCCGGGGCCTATGTCGATGTGGTCTGGTCCGGCCATCGCGATGACCTCGCCTCCCACATGGGATTCGCTGCACTGGGCAGCGGATGCGGTCGCATACACGCAGCGCCCCTTTTAATCAAGTGGGGCCGCGGGCGCGATCAAGTCTGCTTGTTGACCTGTGTGAATTCCAGTTCGACCGGAGTTTCGCGGCCAAAGATCGATACCGACACCTTCAGGCGCTGGTTCTCGTCGTCGACCTCTTCGATCATGCCGTCGAAATCCTCGAACGGGCCATCGGCGACCTTGACCTTTTCGCCAACCTCGAAGTGGATCAGAGTCCGCGGCGCCTCTTCACCTTCCTGAACGCGATTCAGAATGGTGTTCACCTCGGCATCACGCATCGGCATAGGACGCCCCTGCGGGCCGAGAAAACCGGTAACGCGGTTGATCGAATTGATCAGGTGATAGCCCTGGTCGGACATCTCCATATGCACCAGAACATAGCCGGGCATGAAACGGCGCTCGGTCGTCACCTTCTTGCCACGACGCACCTCGATGACTTCCTCGGTTGGAACGAGGACTTCGTCGATCTGGTCCTCCAGCCCCTGCTCTTCCACGGAGGTGCGGATTTGCTCTGCGATCTTTTTCTCGAAATTCGACAGAACACTGACCGAATACCACCGCTTTGCCATCTGATCTTCTTCCCTGACTGCGCGGGCCAAGTGACCGCCCGACATTCCGAATTGTTTCAAGCGTCCTGCTTGCCGACCGAAAAATAAAAAATCGGCGCGCAACTCGAATCGACGCGCGCCTGTCTTAGGTCAGGTTTGCGGCATACTCAACAAAGCAAGCCGGTTCAAGTGGCTTGCCCCGATTTTTGCCCGCAGAAGGACTTTAGCCGAAAATGTTCAGAATCGCCTGAAGCCCGCCGCGAATGGCCATATCCACAAGCGCGAAGAACACCGCTGTCAACGCGGCCATGATGAAAACCATCACGGTGGTCAGCATGACCTCGCGCCGTGTCGGCCATACGACCTTGGCAACCTCAGCGCGTACCTGCTGAATGAACTGCAATGGGTTAGTCGTGGCCATGGGTCACCTTCATACGGGGGTTAGACCCGTGCGATGTAACGGGCGCGCGACCGGAATTCAAGACCGCAAAGCGGCCGAAACTACCAGACGGTATCATCCTTGTTCAACCGCTGCAGCCGATCCTGCATCGCCAGCGCATGCCGGGCATCTGCTGCTATAACGTCGCGCAGGTCCGGCGGCCGCATCTGATCGGCCATGGCAGCCGGCAAAAACCGCAGCAGGCGATCCCACTTGCGCGCCACGACGTAGGCGCGCAGCTTGAGCACCCGCGCATGTTCGGGCCGTCGCCGCGCAAAACGTTGGTAGAGGTCGATGATCTTGCGCCAGAAAGCATCCGCGCCCATGACCGCAAAGCACAAGACGACGCCCATGACAAACACGGCAGTCCAGCCGATCACGAAAAACGGTTTCAGCACCAGCAAGAGCACAAGGCTGGTTATCAGGATGCGCTTGCGTTCCGGCCGGTAGGCTTTGACGTGCGCAAACGCCCAGCGAAACATCCGTCCCGCAAGTTCGGCTGTGCGCGAAGGCTGCTTTTCTGCGACCTCAGGCTTGTGGTCGGGTTGCACCTGCTCCGGTGCATCTGCGGGTGCCGGCAATATCTTTGCTGTCACAACCGCAGGCAAAAACGCCGCGGCTTGTGCCATGGAACGCAACGCGGGCGCGGCGGCGCTCTCGCTCTCGGCCTTGGCTGGCGTCTCGCCTGCACCCTCTGCCGTGGACATCAGGTTGCGGATAGCGGCCAGTTCGGCGTCATTGTCCGTGGCGGGGTCAGTGCTGGGCGGGGTCTGTGGCTCTGACATGGCTTCACTCATTCTGGCAAACACGATTCACGGCCACAATGCGCTTCAGATCGGGCAAAAACGTGTCAATCCGCCGGCAAAAAAGTGGCGACCGCAAAGAACACGCATTGATTTTGAGAAGGCTGGCAGGGGCTGAGGGACTCGAACCCACGACCCTCGGTTTTGGAGACCGATGCTCTACCAACTGAGCTAAACCCCTTCGCCGAGCATGGGCGTAATAGGAATCCCCTTCGGGTTCAAGATCAAACGACACCTTCTCTTCGATTTATCGCGCGCCCAGACCGGAACGTTTTGTCCGGCAGGACGTTGAACCAGGCATGTAACGATTTGGATGGAGGAACATCATGACTATCGTCTCACTTAAGGATATTTACCACGACCAGCTGCAAGACCTGTACAGCGCCTGCAAGCAGTCGTTGGAAATCACGACCGAACTGGGCCGCGCCGCAAAAGACGAAGACCTGTCACGCGCCCTGATCGACGGCGCATCCGGCATCAGCGCGGGTATGGACGACTTGCGCTCGCTGTGCGCCGATCATGACATCGACCCCGACGGTGAACACTGCAAGGGCATGGAAGGTCTGGTCAACGAGGCGCGCGCGCACGCGCTCGAAGAAGACATCAGCGACGATGATGCGCGCGATGCGATGATCATCACGCAATACCAACGCATGGTGCACTACGCACTGGCGGGGTATGGCTGCCTTGTCGCATTTGCCAACCGTCAGGATCTGGACGGCGACGCCGCTGTCCTGCAAAAGCATCTCGACAACACCTATGACGGTGACCGCCGTATGACCGACATCGCAACCGGCGGTGTGAACAAGAAAGCAGCCTGAACGGGGCTTTCGGCGGGGCGCCACGGACGCGCCTCGCCAATTTTTTTAAAAATTTTCAAATTTTTTCGAACAAGTGTGACGCAGTTCACTGACGTCGCGTCACATGGCGCGCAATCTGTTCCCATCAAGCATTCGTTACTCTGGCCCGAGGCCTGAATTTTTAAAGGAACAGATCGATGAAAACCAAAACATTGCTTACCCTGATTGCCGGTTCTTTCATTTTGCTGGGCTGTGCCAACAGCGGCCACTATCCGATCACCGGTCAACAGGTCGGTATCAACGATCAGGTCCAATTCATGAGCACACCGGACATTCCGCAATACTAGGTTCTCTGTCCCCTATTGGGGTTGCATTACGGCAGAGCGCGGGTCGCCCCTGAGTGGGCGGCCCTTTTTATTGGTGCCTGCGATTGTCGGCCTTTAACACGCAAAAAGGCCGCCCCTTTTTGTGGGGCGGCCTTTGGTGTTTTGCCGGTGTTGGCCTCGCGCGCGGCGGGCGCGACCTTACTCGGTGATTTTGGACACAACGCCCGCGCCAACGGTGCGGCCGCCTT
>NZ_JBXVVD010000009.1:0-6241 GCF_057219365.1 Roseobacter sp. YIN89
TCAACTCGAACAAATTTCAAACTCAACCGCGCCGTCGCTCTTGCCGAATGGCGCCAACTCGGCGCGGCATAAGGATCAGCCTTACTGTCCTTGCAGAGACGAGTTCGAATTGGTCTGACAGCACCTCCAGCCAGTTATCAGAAGATGCCGTTGCAGAAATGTGATCCAACGAAAAAACCGGCGCGCAAGGTGCGTCAGCATCCTTAAACATGATATAATTTCGCGTGGAAACTTGAACATGGCGGTTTCCTTTAATGAAAAGCGAGCATGGAGAAAACAATGACAAGGTATCTGGCGATCAGCGCGGCGCTTCTGGCATTCTCGGCGAATTCAGTACTGGCGGAAGACTGGACCGGTTTCTATGCCGGTGCCGGTATAGGAAATATCGAAGTAGATCCCAGCGGCGGCGGTAACAAAGACGACGACCTGAGTTATGGACTTCACGCGGGATACAGATACGACACCGGTCAATGGGTCTTTGGCGGCGAATTCGAATACGACTGGACGGACGTCGAGCTAGATCCCGACATCTCCGTGGATAGCGTCATGCGCTTGAAGGCAATTGCCGGCTATGACTTCGGACAGTGGTTGGGGTATCTAGCCGTGGGCGCTGCGGAAGTGGATGTCGATGGTCTGGGCGATGAATGGGGTGAATTCTTCGGCTTCGGTGCTGCATATGCCGTGAGTTCCCAGACGATTATAAGTTTGGAACTGCTGGAGCATAACTTCGGCGATATCGATGGCTCCGACGTTGATGCCGATGCTTGGAGCGTCAACCTGAGAGCATCTTGGAGGTTCTAAGACCCAGTCCCGCATTTGCTTAGGCTTGTGGCTTTGAACAAGCCGTGAGCATTTCTTCCAATTACCAGAAGTCGAATGCCTTCCATTGGACATGTACTGCTGAGCGGCGATCGACGTCGAGTTGTACAAAATCGTTTTCGATGATCGAGGGTACGTCATTTGGCAGCAAAACGATTTGTCGCAGCTAAGGGTAGGATTGTCCGCAGAGTGGAATTAGACCGATTTTCCGTCAGTGCCCGCTCTTGTGGTAAGCAGCCATTCAGTGCGAAGACTTCGAGTTTTTGGTCGTGAATGGCGGCTTAACGCGAGACTGCAGACACTCACCAAAATTCGGCGAAGGACCGCTCGGAGCCCATACGCGACCTATGTTTTTCGCGCAGCATGGGCCCAAAAGGGCGGACAGCGGTCATTCTCGGCAGATACTAGTTGGCTGGATGTTATGGGCGGAAGACAACATCTCAATTGCCACGACTCAGCTCTATTCCTGGCTGTGCCGCAAGTTAGCTTGGAATCCTTAGTGGACTGTGCAGAACTGTTGGGAACGCAGAAACAGATTAGGGGTGGTCAGAATTTCGGCGTCTTTCACGAAGTCCGGCAAACATGTACCGCGCACGGAGCATGCCGCACCACTCGCGCTGCTGTAGATCCAAGCAAATAATCACTTAATCCGGGTTTGTGCGATCCAATCACGATGCAATCGATGTCGTTTGCCTCCGCGTAGTCAATGATGCTGCGATACGCGTGTCCCACAACGAGTTCAGTTGTCACGCCAGTCAGATCGCTTGTCTTTGCTCGCAATTTTACTTCTGCATTTTGCTGGGCTTCACGAACCGCGTCTTCAGTGAGATATGCAGCAACCGAACCTTGCAACGCTTCATGAATGTGGATCGCGGTTATTTTGCCGTGTTCACCCGCCAAAGTCCGGGCAACGCTCAAAGTTTGTGGAGAGACGTCGTGATCGAGAGCCATGGGTACCAGGATGTTTTTGTACATGTGACCTCCAGATTTTGAAAAAGTGCCGCGCCGCCACTTTTACTCAATTGTGGCGACCCAGCGTGTTTGTGCCAGTCTATTTGTAGATTTCCGGCAAAAAAGTTGTCGACACCGCCGGCACGTAGGCGATCAGGATGACCACCACGAACATGCACAACACAAATGGAACAGCGCGTGCAGCGATCTTGAGTATCGACTCTCCGGTAATGCCTGACACAACAAACAAGTTGAGACCCAAAGGTGGAGTAATAAAGCCGACACCCAGAGCCGTGATCATCATGATACAGAACTGAATCTCGTTCATTCCAATGTTGTCGGCCAGTGGTTTGAGGATTGGTGCGAGGATCACGATATTCGGAGTCGTTTCCATGACACAGCCCGCAGCAATAAGAATGCCGATCATGAGCAAGATCAGCAACCATGGCTCGTCCGTGAGGCTCGTCACTGACGTGACAAATCCCTGCGGCACGCCCATGATCGCCAGCGCTTCGGCCAGCGGAGCCGAGAAAGCGATAATCGGCAAGATCACCCCGTTTACTTTGGCCGAGCTGACGAGCATGGCTGGAAAGTCCGCAAAGGACAGCGTGCGCAGTATGAACCCCATAATGATGGTCACAACCACGGCAGTCGCGCCAGCTTCTGTCGGAGTCAAGCGCCCCGAAAAGATGCCGTAGAAAATGATGCCGGGCACAATGAAAGCATACCAGCCGGATCTGAGCGCGCGGCCAAGGTTCGAAAACCATTCGCCTGCGGTCATCGTGCCGCCACCCTCATAGTTGTAAATGCGGTTTACAATCAGGTTGGTGATAAGAATCGAAAACAAGATACACAGGCCAGGAATAAGCGCTGCCAAAAACAAGGTGGAGGCCGAGATTCCCAGAACCAAACCGATGATGATATAGGCAATGGAAGGTGGGATCAGAATACCGGTACAGGCACCGGCGGCAACCAAGGCGCATGCATATGGTCGTGGGTATCCACTTTCGACGAGGCGAGCGATGGTCATACGACCAACCGCAGCAGCGCCTGCCGCATCAGAGCCGGAAATCGCCGCGAACATGCCGCAGACAAGCACCGTTGCAGAACCGAACCCCCCTTTGGCAAAGCAGGTAAGCGCCTCTGCCACGTCGAGGAATTTTCGACTGAGCCCGGTTCGTACAAGGACGTCGCCGGTCAGAATGAAAAGCGGGACCGCCGTCAGCGCAAAGGCGTCGATGCCTGTAAACAGCTTTTCTCCCACCAAACTAAGCGGCAGATCCCCTGACATGACGAGCATCGCGATTGCCGCCGTTCCGATGGCTGCCCAGACAGGCACCGCCAGTGCAATCAGAGCGACAAAGACAAGAACCGGTATGTAGAAATCCCAGCCCAGTTCGACCGTTTGGTTAACTTGTTGCCAAAGCATGAGACTGGTCCTTAATCGAAGAGAGTGTCGCCTTCGAATACCGGCTTGCCGGTACGAAGGGAGTCAATGTCGCGTTTGAAAGACTGCAGCAAGCGCCAGATCATGAGGGCAAAGCCCGCTGGCACCGCCATCAAAAACCACACTTTGGAAATACGCAGCCCGTCGGTCACGGAGCCAAATTTTGCCGAAATGTGCACCGCTTCCCACGACCAGTAGAGCGCAATTACTGCAACGAAGAACATAATCAGATCGCCGAAGATATAAAGGAGCGCTTTGGCACGCGGCGGCAGGTAGTGCATGATCACATCAATACGTATGTGAGCACGCTCTTTGACCGCGGCGGCGGCACCAATCCAAGCAAGGTAGATGAAGGAATAGCGTACGATCTCTTCTCCCCATATTGAAGAGTAAGAGAAGATTTCCCGCCGCAGCACTTCGATCGCCATCGTGATTACAAGCATCACGTAGAAAGTTAGCAAGAGCCAGCGTTCGGCATTCCGGTCTATGTGACGCAGTGTTTCCATTTCGGCTTCCAATGTATGGCTATATCTCGGTTTCGGCGCGCTTGGCCGGCCGGGTGACACAGCTCAGTCATCCGAGAAAAACGGGTGCCTAAAGAGGCACCCGTTGAGTTCTGTGATTATGCGTCGTGGACGAAGTATTTGCCTAGGGTGCCGGCAGCTTCTTCCATCTTGGCGAAGTTTTCCATCGACCCCGCGAGATCGACTTTGAACTCGTCCCATTCGGAACGCTGGAAGCCGCCGGCTTCCTTCCACTCGCCCAGTTGGTCTTCGCTCAGGCTGTGGAATTCGACACCCGCTTTGGTCAGTTCCGCCATCGCGTAGGCGCGCGCGGATGGGACTTTGGCAAGGTTCTGGTGCGCAGTCATTTCAGCGCCCCACATGATACCCTCTTGCACGTCGGCAGGCATCGAATTGAACCACTCCAGGTTACAGGAGTACACTTGGCTGTCCGGCACGGCCTGAGTGAAGGTCACATGGCTAAGGATTTCGCCGAAGCCAAACACGTGCAGAGCGCCGACCGATGGATCAAGAGCATCTGCAACGCCCTGCTTGATTGCAGAAGGTGTTTCGCCCCATGCAACCGGTGTCGGGTTCGCGCCGACCATTCGGTAGTACTGTTGCAGCATCTTGGAGCCTGGTACCCGGAACTTAACACCGGCAAGATCGCCAGGTGTGATGACCGCACCAGCACCACCTTTGCGCACGGCAACGACACGCGGATCGATATTCACATAGAAGAGTGCCTTGAAACCGTTCTCTTCGACTTTCGGCTCAACCGTGGATTTCCAGAAATCCGACGTTACAAGGTTCGTGAAACGCTGGTTGGAGCCACAGAGATATGGCATGTTGATAAGGTCAACCGTGGATGCAAACGGAGCGAAGTTGGACAGCGAGTGCTGAGCCGCCTGAATTGTTCCACCTTGCACAGCTTGAACAAGCGCGCCACCGGCACCTAATTGGCCACCCGGCGCGAGTTTCACGTACACTTTGCCGTTAGTAGCGTTTTGGATGTTCTCTTTCAGGTCCAACTGCATGATCGGGTAGCCGCGTGACGCTCCAAGAACATAGGCCGTGCCGATGATCATTATGTGCTCTGCAGCCTTTTCGCGCTCGCGTTCTTCGTTCGCGGATTGAGCCGCAGCCTCGGTCGACCAAAGCGTCCCTGCCGCACCTGCAACTAGCGCGGCAGTGAAGCTGCCTGTAGATGCAAGTTTCAAAAAGTTCCGGCGTTCGGCCGAAGCCAGCCCTTTGCGATCTTCATTCATTTATTTTCCTCCCATGGAAATTTTTGTATCAGCTGTCGGTGTCGTTTTTCCGCTTAGCCTCTTTTTTCAGAATTGCGATGACGAACAGGATCGACGCTGCAAACAAAACCAGCATTTCTCCCACATCTCCCAAAATTGGGCTCCTCGTGTAAGCACCTAAGGCAACATTGGCGAAGTAGACGATGAAGACACACAGTGACGCGAATAGGTACATTATCTATCTCCAGTATCAGTTCGGCTTCATTGTAAGCGCTTACATAGGCAGCGATGAATTACCCGTCATCAACAACTGTAAGCGCTTACAGGCGATTCGTGCAAGCGCTTACAATTGATTGGTGCAAATTCCGACTGAACCTGCCGGATGGTAGAGTGTGCTTCAATTCCTGACTGTGGCTCCAGGGTAAGAGCCAAAAAGCAAAACGTAGTCCAATTAATCCTTGCGCAGTCGCTTATTACTGACTTGATTGGCAATAACGCGCCAACTCGATGCGTGAAGTTCAGAAGGGCTTGTAAGATAACGTCCAGCTAACTCCCTTTAGCTGGACGTTATCCTTTGAGGCTAAGTAGGTGTAGCTTGGCCGTACCGTTCCATCACAAATTCCAATCAGGAGGACACGTGCGGCTTTCTGCATATAAACGACAGTTTTGACCGCAAACGGTAAACTCACCTGAAATCTCATTTCGCGTCCGTAACGAACCGCTTGTTCAGATGGCCGCAGCGCGGCAACGCTTAAGTCGAGTGAACGACCAAATTGGGCTGTATGCAGTCATCGCAACTAGCTGACTAATTGGCAGGTTTGTCCCGCAGAGCGGAAGTAAACCGATTTTCCGTCAGTGTCCGCTTTTGGGGCAAGCAGTCGTACCCACTCTAAGAGTGAAAAACTTATACAAAAAATCTGTCGTTAAGGCTTATCAGACGCTTTTTCGGCTGCATCAAGTGCAGCTAAGAATGCCGCCCGCCATGTTTGGATATTGTTAGAGTTAAGGTCATTCTCTCTTAGATATTGTGCGCCCTGTCTCTTTTTTTTGGCCTTGTCATATTCCTTGACGTGTTTGATCTTGGTTGCATCGGACCAGCTTCTCTTACTGCCTTTAGATTGCTTTGTTTCTTCCTTTTGTAATGGAAGTGTATCGCCATAAATCTCTGACAATAACTTTACTTCAACATCCGGTTCCTTTTCCCGCAGGTAGCCTTTGAAATCATCTTCGAACTCTTCAAACCTATCGGTTACCTCATCCATTGTTTTCTTCAG
>NZ_JBXVVD010000010.1:0-622 GCF_057219365.1 Roseobacter sp. YIN89
GCGCGCCAGTTTGTTGTACGCTCGCTCATGCGCCTCGAATTGAGGGAGTTGGTCGGCATTGGCCATGCGCCCGCCCTGCCGCATTAGCGCGATATGGGTTGTTGCCATCTGGACAGCTAGCATACGCTCGATCCCGTCTCGCGGGCCTATGTCTCTAACGATCGCAGGGAGGAATCCGCGCATGTCTGCCGTCCCATCATCTGCTTCCGAAGACGAGAGCGTCATATAGCCTTGACGGAAAAGAGCCTCATTTACGGCGGGGCTTTCACTGCCGAAGATTTTGTACATAGCGTCTTCGCCGTGCTGCGTAACATGCAAACCGCCTTCGTTCCGTTCAAAGTCGAACAGATCATATCTCGCTGGTTTGTCTTTGACCTCTTCAATTTTTGTCATGCAGCTATCCTTTTTAAGAGACCTTGTCGGGTGGGCCGGTGCCTTTTGTTGAAGTCTTTTTGATGGCTTCACACACCGTTGCCGTTATGTGTTATACTATAACATTTTTATCAGATACTGAACACCTGCTTTGTGAGGTGTTTTGCTTGATTTGTACCTTGGCGAACGGATGCTTACCGCTACAAAGCAGCCATCTGAGAAAAACGGTCGAATGACCGCATCGAGCCCA
>NZ_JBXVVD010000011.1:0-581 GCF_057219365.1 Roseobacter sp. YIN89
ACCAAGTATTTCGGCGACTTCCAGGCGTATGACCAGATTGACGGTGCGCCTGAAGAGAAGGCACGCGGGATCACCATCTCGACAGCGCACGTTGAGTACGAGACCGACAACCGCCACTACGCGCACGTCGACTGCCCCGGCCACGCGGACTACGTGAAGAACATGATCACGGGTGCGGCGCAGATGGACGGCGCGATCCTGGTTGTGAACGCAGCCGACGGCCCGATGCCTCAGACGCGCGAGCACATCCTGCTGGGCCGTCAGGTTGGCATCCCTGCGATGGTTGTTTTCATGAACAAGGTTGATCAGGTTGACGACGAAGAGCTTCTGGAACTGGTCGAGATGGAAATCCGCGAGTTGCTGAGCTCCTACGACTATCCGGGCGACGATATTCCGATCGTTGCGGGGTCTGCGCTGGCGGCGATGGAAGGCAACAAGCCCGAGATCGGCGAAGAGAAGATCAAAGAGCTGATGGCGGCTGTGGACGAGTACATCCCGACGCCGGAGCGCGCGGTTGACCAGCCGTTCCTGATGCCGGTTGAGGACGTGTTCTCGATCTCCGGTCGTGGTACGGTTGTGAC